>JAZRGU010000018.1:0-191824 GCA_045644385.1 Christensenellaceae bacterium | reverse complement strand
CCAAAGACCCGTTTACGGGTAGCGAGTAAAAGGTGCAAGACTGGCAGGTCGTTTAAATACGCACTTGTGCGTAAGCCAGAATAGTTTAGGGCTAATTGCCTGAAAATGAAAAACCACCAGCTAGGCTGGTGGATATTTATTGTTTGTAAAAAATCTTAATTTAATAAAGCCGTCCCTTTAAGTTAATATTATTATTTTTTAAAGCCTTCCCTTTAACTGAAAGGGAAGGTGGCAACTTTGTTGCCGAAAGGGTTTGTGGTTTATGCTTTATACAAATGTATAATATTAAGGCAGGGTTTGTTCTTTATATTTTACGCTTTGCTTAATAAAATAAAAGCCTTCCCTTTAACTGAAAGGGAAGGTGGCAACTTTTGTTGCCGAAAGGGTTTGTGGTGTATATACGCGATTAGCATAATTAAATAGTTTGTGGCTTATACTTTTACCACTGTTTAAACAACTATCGCAATAAAAAAGCAACTAAACCTTATCGGCGCATATTTGCGCCACTTCCCCTTGCTACATCAAGTGGAAGCATATAAAATATAGTTGCAATTTTCTGTAATGCGAATAAAACTACCGAAAGGCAATATCATTTTTGAAAATATCTTGCTTTCCAAGTCAATTCTCTAAATTATCACAAATCCGCAAAGATTTATATAGTTGTCGCTAGTTGGCTACGGGAAGAAAAACAAAGAACTTATCTTTTATTCTTGCTCTATTTATTTTTATAAACGTTTTGTAAAAAGATTTTAAATTTTACCTTTTGCGTCAAATATAACGTTGCAAATTTCGCTGGCAAATTCTTGTTCGTGGCTAACTAAAATTATTGCGCCGTCGTACTTTATAAGCGCCTTTTTTAAGGCTTCTTTTGCTTTAACGTCTAGGTGGTTGGTAGGCTCGTCTAAAATAAGTACGTTAGACGGCGTGTTGTTTAATATAGAAAGTTTTGCCCTTACTTGCTCGCCACCACTCATATCTTTTATCGGTTTAGTAGAAAGTTCGCCTTTTAGCCCCACTTTTGCAAGTTCTTCGCGTTGTTGCTTAATGTTTGCCCTAGGAAAAACTTCGTTAAAGTATTGCATTGCGTTCATATTAGGGTTGTCAAAATCTAACTCTTGGTTTAAAACTGCTTTTTTTGTTGCCAAATGAAAGTTAAAACTGCCTTTAAGCGCAGGGATTTTTCCCGTAATGGTCTTTATAAAGGTGGTTTTACCAACGCCGTTAGTTCCGCGTATCCAAAGTTTATCTTGGCTAGATAAGTGAATATTAATAGGTGGTATTAGCGTTTTTGTGTATCCTACTTCTAAATCTTTAATAATTAAAAAATCTTTACTGTTAAGCGGTATTGACGGAAAATTAAAAACGGCTTCGTAAACGGTTAGGGGTTTTTGCATAACTTCAATTCTATCAAGCATTTTTTTTCTAGAATTTGCCATACCCGCCGTTGCCGCGCGAGCCTTATTTTTATCTATGTACTCCTTCATGCGCTTAATTTCAAGTTGTTGGCGATTATATTCTTCTTCGTATTGCTTGGCGTTCATTTCGCGTTGAACTATAAAAGAAGAATAGTTTCCCGAATATTTTTTAATGCTTCCGTTTTCAATATTTATAACGAATTTGCAAACGTTATCTAAAAAAGAAGTGTCGTGCGAAATAACCATAAAAGTTTTTTTATAGCCGTTTAAATATTTTTCTAGCCAAGCAATATGCTCTATGTCTAAAAAGTTGGTAGGCTCGTCAAGTAGCATAACGTCAACTTCTTCAAGCAAAAGTTTAGAAAGCATAAGTTTAGCCCTTTCGCCACCTGAAAGCCTAGAAATTAAAGTGTCAAGCCCAAAGTTTAACGCACCTAGTCCGCCCGCAACTCTTTTAATTTTAGAATCTAAATCGTAAAAACCTTGGTTATCTAAAATTTCTTGCATATAAGAAGATTTTCTAATTAACTTGTCCATTTCATCGTCGCTAGAAACCGTTGCCATATCTTCGTATACTTTTTGTAGTTTATTATCTATTTCATACAAATAGTTAAAAGCAGAACGCAAATATTCAATAACGGTTAAAGATTTGTCAATTTCTGCGTGTTGGTCTAAATAACCCCACCTTACGTTAGATTGGCGCAAAACTTCGCCGTCGTCTTGCGTAAGTTTTCCCGCAATTATGTTGATAAACGTGGTTTTTCCAGCGCCGTTTAAACCAACTATGCCTAAATGCTCGCCGTTGTTAATTGAAAGCGAAGCGTTGTTAAATAAATACCTATCGTCAAAGCGGTGTGTTAAGTTGCGAATTTCTAAAATACTCATAATAAATTCCGTATAAAAAAATAAAATATGGCAAAATGCTTACAATATATGATATAAGATTTGCAATAATTAGTCAAGTTGATTGTGTTTAGTTTTAAAGTGTGGTATAATAAAAAAACAATAATTTTTAATATTAAGGTGTTTATGAAAAAGTATAAATATAAATTTTCTAACTTAATTATAGTTGTGTTAATACTAGGTTGCGTGTTGGCGGTAGGGGCTTTAACCCTTAACGCGTATAGATTTATTAGCAACGTAAAACAAAATAACGAACTTTTATTATACGATTATTTGTCTTTAATACTAGTAATAGCGTTATCTGTTGCATTTATCGTTTGCGCAATTTGGGCGCTTTTAAATTCGCACTATCAAATAACGGATAAGGCGGTAATTTTAAAATGGGGATTAATTAAAACTACTATTTTAGCAAGCGATATAGTAGAAATTAAGTTAATAACCACAAAAAATAGGTTGGAATTAATTTTTAAAGACGAGTCTTACTTTATAGTAGTAATACAAAATAATAGTTTTAACGATTTTGTTGACGAATTGCGTTCAAAGTTTCCTAAAATAGCCTTTGTTCAAATTAGCGAAGAAGAAGCAAAAAAATAAAAATTTACGTTATATAACTCCACGGTAAAAATGCAAGCAATTAAAATTTAATATTGTTTATGTGCAAATATTTATAATAAAATGCGTAAAAAATAACCCACAAAATTCACGTTTAGTAAAGTTTTGTGGGTTTTATATATAATTTTAACTTAATTTTTGATTAAGCAAAATTAGTATATTTTAACGCATAAATAAATTTTTACGCAAGTTTAACAACGGTTAAGCCAACGTCTTGATAGGTTATAGTATTCGCGCCCGTGTTTACAAGAGATAAAGTAGTTGGCGACGTAGACGCAAAAACAAGCAAGGTTTTAGAAAGTGTATCACCAGTGGTAGTTCCGCTAGTTATCGTTGATATAGTAGTTCCGTTTTGATTAAGCGATAAACTTGTGTTTGGCGAACTTGCCGTAATTTGATAGGTTACTAGATAATAACCAGGTGTTAAATTTGCCGTTCCGTCTACGATAGTGGTAGTATTATTAGGAGTGAAAATAGAAGCCACTAGCGGAATTTGCGCACCGCTTGCAACCGTACCAGCCGTTGCCAAAGCGTAAATGGCGTTTGATAATCCTTCTGGACCTTGTGGACCAACGGGACCTTGCGGACCAGTTAAACCAATAGGACCTTGCGGACCGGTTAAACCGATAGGACCTTGCGGACCAACTGGACCAACTGGGCCGGTAGCACCAATAGGGCCTTGTTCACCTTGTGGTCCTTGCGGTCCAACAGGACCAACTGGACCGGTAGGTCCAACGGGACCTCTTGGACCTATCGTACTAACAATAACTTGCCTTCTGTTAGGGCAGTTGTTGTTTTGGTTATTGCAACATAAATTAAAACACATAAGTTTAAAATTCCTTATAATTTATTAGCCGTAAGGCTATTATTATAATATGTTTGTTTTATGTTTTTTGATAATATATTTTTTTATCCGCCGTATATATTACAGTGTTTTTAAATAAAAAATTCCCTAATAATGTTATTAGGGAATTTATATTGTTATTACGTTTTAGTCGCTTTGGCATATTAAAGTTTTTAGTTTTTCAAATTTAGGGGTAGGTATAAAAATTTTATCTAAAAGTTTACCAGCCAAAGAAATTATAGGGGAGTTAATTAAAGTGGTTACAAGCGTTCCTAAACCAACGCTATGATAACTTGTTGTTAAAATAGAAGTAAAGTTAAACGTTAATAAATCTCCAAATAGCGTGCAAGCAAGTATTATAGAAATGGTAAGTAAAGAATAGTCAAAAACAGTTTTTACCTTGCTTATTTTAATGTTAAAAGTTTTAGAAATTAACGCTACGAATAATTCGTAAACTTGTAGTGGCATATACGTTCTAAAAAAGCAAGCAACTCCAAACGCCGTTACAATATCGCCAACTATAAGCATTGCCCACTTAATAAACGCCGTTTCAAACGATAAAGGGCTTAATACCCAAAGAAAAAAGTCTAAAACGTAGCCGTAAATAAAAGCAACTAAAAAGGCTAAAAGATATTTCCAATTAAACTTGCGAATAATAACGCAAAGCAAAATAAGCATAACGCCTTGAAGCATATATTCAACCATGCCCACGCTAAACCCGTGCCATAAAAAAGAAACTGCTTCGTAAACGATAAACGCGGGCGCGGCAATCATTGAAACGCCAAGGTTAGCCTTGCTACAAATTGCAACGCCTAATGCAACGAATATAATTCCAAAAACCCATAGTAATTCAGATGTTTTTTCTAATTTTTTCATAACAATTTTCATATTTGCTGGTTGCAAATAAGCCTATCAAATAGTAAAACAATAAACTTATAATAAAATATATTTAATAAAAAGTCAACGATTAATTTTAACAGTTTTTATAAGTATAACGTATTTTGATTAATAAAAAAACTTGCAAAATAAATTTTAAATAAAAAACAACCTAATCTAAAACCAAAGTTTAAATTAGGTTATGCTTGGCGAAAAACTATGCCCACACTCATTTAACTTTTAATTGAGTTTTAACATATTATTTCTTTTTTCACTAAAACGTTTTGATTTTAGTTGCTTTACATATTAAAGTTTTTAGTTTTTTTAAATCTAGGCGTAGGTATAAAAATTTTATCTATAAGTTTACTAGCCAAAATAATTATAGGGGGGTATAATTAAACTTGTTATTAAAGTTTGCAAGTTTTTTTACGGCATTGTTATTTGCTTGCTTGCGTCATAACTAGCAAAGGTTGGCAAATATATTGCTTCAAGTTCTGGAACAATTTGCCAAGTATTAACGCCTATTACCAAATTGCCGGCAGTACTTTTCGTGTGTACGTATACGCCGTCTTCTTTTTTAATTCCATCGTCAACTTCGCCTTCGTATAAAATTGCATCTGAATTATCGTAAAAAGTGTTTCCGTAAATATTACACGAAGTTAGTTGGTCTAAATAAACAAAATATAAAACTCTACTACCAATATTATCAAAAACGTTATTATACACGCTTACTTCACCTTTTGCTTCGCTATTACCAACTTGTAATGCGTTATATAACACCGTTTCAAAATTGCAGTTTTTAACGGTTAAGTTTTCGTATCTGTATAATTTTATGGCAGTGGTTTTATCTGAGTCACTTTGCATAAACGTACAGCCGTCAACAACCAAATTTTTTACCGGCACGTTTGCGCTTGCTATCACGCCGGGGCAATAAACAGTGGGTGTCCACTGTTTACCCACAAGCAAATAAATAA
Organism: Christensenellaceae bacterium; assembly: GCA_045644385.1. Classification (GTDB taxonomy): domain Bacteria; phylum Bacillota; class Clostridia; order Christensenellales; family Borkfalkiaceae; genus HGM11412. The sequence goes on along the minus strand of JAZRGU010000018.1, from coordinate 186,200 downwards.
AAATTAAACTTGATGCTTGTGGGACTTGCCCGTTCAAATCCCTTAACCTACAAAATAAAATGCTATTTAAACCGCAATGGTTTAAATAGCATTTTTGGCGGAGTGTGTGAAACGTAAAACTACTTGGGACATATAAATATCTTGTTGTGAATTTTGTTTAATTTTCAATACCAGCAAGAAAATCAATGGTAACATTAAAATATTGAGCAAGAATAATTAAGTTTGAAAGTTTTGGCTCTCTTAAATTGTTTTCCCACAAACTAATAATTCCTTTGCTTAAATTCAAGTTTTTTGCTAATTCAACTTGTCCAATATTTTTTTCAACTCTTAACTCTTTTAATCTTTCACCAAATGTTATCATATGAATATTATCTCACAACAGTAAGAAAAATATTTGACATCTTACAATAGTAAGAGTATAATAAAGAAAAAGTATATGGAGGAAATAAAATGGAAGAACAAAAGAAACAGGCAAAAGTAGAAAGCGTTTTAGAAAATGCGAATGAGTGGTATGGGTTTTATCCCAAATTGCCTAAGATTATTTTTATAATAACTGTGATAGCATTCTTTATTTGGGGCATACTTGACCCTGTTGTTTTTCAATATAGCTATCGTTATCATGATTATTATGGAGTAATGAGGTTAAAATCAGGTTTTGCTGCTTGGCTTATTTGGCAACTAATTGGATGGGTAACTGCTACTATTAATTATATCGTATTAAATTTAATTCTTTCTCCTATGATAGTACAAATAGAATGCTTAAAAGAAATTAAAGAAAATACAAAAAAAGAGTAATAAAAAAGGTCCAAACGTAGTACGGTTGGACCTTTTTTTTTGAGTAAAAGTGGCTCATTTTGCGCAATAAATAAAAAAGGCGGGATTTGCTCCGCAATTTTGCATAGCAAAACTTGCGCCCCGTTGGGGTTGCTATCACGCCGGGGTAGCAAATAGTGGGTGTCCACTATTTGTTGGCAACTAATAACTAAAACTTAAACTTTTTAAGTTGCCAATTCCTACCCGTTCAAATCCCCAACCTACAACATGTTAAAAGCCCTACTTGAACCGCGTGGGTTCAAATAGGGCTTTTAATGGCGGAGTGTGTGCTTCACTCATTGAACTCGTAATTGAGTTTTAGTTGTTTTACTTTGATAAAACAGGGATTTTCACTTGCGATATGGAAAGAATAGAATTTTCCTCTGTATTGGAGAAATCAGTTGGGAAATAATAATTTCCATATGTGTCAAAGATTTTATTTTCATTGTTGTTTTCCGTTTTGGAAAACAAATCGTTTTTAATTGCTATTTCAATATTCTTTTCTAAATTATCCATATTGAACCACCTATTTCTTTCCAGAGATAACAAATGTTTGACCATTGTTATTTTCTATATATTTTAATGAACCAGGTAAAATATAAGAACTTAAAACATATGAGTGATGTATTGAAAGAACTAAGTCTTGTAAATTTGAATCTTTCTCTAATGCGACAACTTTTAGACCTATCTTCTTGCAATCCTCATAATCATAATGTTTGTCATGCAGTTTTGAGAAAGCATGTGACGCTAAACCGTTCACTATGTTATCAACTTTAGTTTGCTTATTCTTGCTGTTTTTAAACATGCAAGACGACAACCACTCTGTAACCAAATTTCTAGAAAGGTCTATAGCATATTTGCACTCACCTAAAAACGTTGGTCTATATTGAGAAATAATCTCCTTCCACACAAGAGCATTTTGAGGGTTGGCTTGAATTTCTTTTACCGCTCTGTTGAACTCGTCAATAACGCCTTCTGCTGGAACATTTCTATATTGAGGGTCTATTGGTCCAAGACTAGATTCTTTTCCCATAATTATTTCTTTTGCGGAGCAAGCAATCATTGTTCCTGCTGACATTGCCATATGAGGAACAATAACTCGAATATCTTTATTAAAACACTTTCTTAAATATTTTACGATTGCTTCTGTTGCTGTTGTTACACCACCAGGAGTATGCAATACTAAATCTAATCCTTTAGTCTTATCTAGCCCACTAACGGCATTCATTAGCCCATTCATGTCGTTATCATTTATCATTAATTCTGGGTTGTTTGACATTATACTACCTTGGAGAAAGGTTGAATAATAAACAATAACATTTCTTCCCGTATACGCAGATAAACTAGAAACATATTGGATTCTTAGTTGATTAATAACATTAGTTCTAATTTTATTAATTTCTTGATTTATAAAGTTTGGGTCAGAATTTTGATTTTGAGTTAGAAAACTATTAATTAGATTATTGCACTGATTGTTAAATTGAAACTCAATATTCGTAAAGTTTGCCATATTGTCTTCCTTTGTTAAACTTTTTTATATTATAACCTTTAAATAACATTTTGTCAATTTGCTATGACTAACAACAAAAAGTGTGCAAAATTTTGACTAAGTATTAATCCTTTTGATTATCTTCACTATCATTATTATTTGAGTTGTTTTCTCCCTCATTATTGTCTTTTTCTAAATTTATATCATCTTTAACGTATTTAAGTAATGGTAATGTATAATTCAAAGAATCCCACAACTTTATTGTTTCTGGTGAAATATTTCTTAAAGCCCCTGTAATGTTGTCTAAAGCGTCAAAACGAAGAGTTTTATAGTAATTAACAATAGGCGAAAGTGTCTCAGACAACTCAGACAATGTAGACAAATTTATATGGCTTATAGTATTTAAGGCTAATGAAAGTGATTTTAATGTAGAAGAAATATATTGATAGTTCTGAGAAACAGCTTGAATATTCTTCGTAGAATTTTCCAATACTATTCCTTTTTTGAGCTGATTATCGAGGTCTAAATTAATTGTATTGAAAATCGATAACCCTTTTTTATATTCTTGATAAGTAATAAACTTAAAATGCATTACGCTATTTCTAATGGGGAAGATTTTTGTATACAACTTTGGCAGTTTACAATCAGGAAATGACTCACTAAATAAAGTATTCCACACGGTTTTTTCTTCTATTTCTTCTAATAGCATAATAATCTCTTTTTTTGAAGCAGTTCGACCTATCGTATTAGTTATGGATGATGTTTTGTTTTTTGCCTCATTAATAAACTCACCATTATCAAAAAGAAATGTAAACAAATCACCTAAGGTCAATTCTTCTAAAAAATTATTTTGCGGTATATCTTTTAGTTTCGACAGTTCTTTATTAGTTGTTTTTATTTTATTTATAGTATATTCTCTTGCAGAATCTTCTATATCAAATAATGCTAAGTATATGAATTTTCTTAATTTGGTTTCAAATTCACACGTCAAAGGATATAACCTTAATGCAAAAGTAGAAGAAGCTTCATCAATTAATATGTAATACTTTACGTTATTCGAGTCAAAAATGTTTTTTATTTTCTGAGTTAATTGGGATAATTCTTTCGCACTAGCAATCGGTGAACCTAACGCTTCCAAAGTAAACAAATGATTGTTTTTACCTTTTAGTTTACTTCCATTCTTTTTGATTTTTATATTATTAATACTTTTAGGGATTTTCCCTTCTAATAGTTTTTTATATCCATTTCCTTCAATAATAAACTCAATTTTCATAAGTGCCTCTATACAATAAGTGAAATTTTCAACTATCACAATTTTGTATTTATAGTATAGTATTTTTTGCGCACGATGTCAAATAACGGTTAGATCTAAATGAAACGTATTATGATCATTTATTGATTTTTCTGCTATATTATGCTAAAATAATAAAAAGGAGTTTGTTATGTACTTTTCAGAAAAATTCGGAATTGAAAAAAGTTTAATAGAAAAATATGGAGCGATAAATATTTCTTTAGTCTGCGATTTACCTTTGTTTATTGACCCAATGTTAATATTTAATAGCAAAAAGAAAGAATATAAAAAGTTACACGATTATTTAATAAAGTTTTTTGCTTTCTTAACAGATAAATCAGAAAGCGAAGTAAAGATAGATGACATTATGGCTTATTTTTTGTTTCCTGAAATTAAAAACATTTGGTTAGGATATTCAAAAGTTGGCAACGAAGGACGTGGATTAGGCACAGCGTTTGCACACTTTTTATCCAAAAATCTAAAGTTTATTATGGCTGATAATGGAATATCTAAATCTAAGCACGTTGAGAAAGCACTTTTAATTTATGACGGCAACGGAAAAGATAAAATTAGTGATTTAACGGTAAATTTAATTTTAGACTATTTAGCTACTTATACCCAAAAATTTGCGAAACAATATATTGATCCAAAATATATTGATTATTTTTATTTAGATTCTAAATTTAATTTTAAAACACAAAGTTTTGAAAGCATAGAATATGAACTTCCTTATATTATCAACAAAAAAGGCGAAAAAGAATACGTGCTTTTAACTCCTTATGATATTTTGAGGGAAGATGACCCTGCTATTAGTAAAAGCAATTTAAGACATTTATATAGTAGAGTTAGAAATGGAATAAGTAATGAAGCACACCGCGCTCAATTAAACAACTATATTAGTATTGCTGTAAAAAAATATAAACTTACACAACGTAGAAAAAAGAAAAAAATAACTGATGCTGCATTAGAATCAATTGAGCGAAAAGCTTTTTTTCAAGCTCTCAAAGAAAAAGAATTTGCATGGTTATATGATTATTTTATTAAGATAATAGAAGAAAGTGGTACTGAAATTAACGAGCAAGCAATGCAAGAGTGCGTTGACCAAATAGAAAGATTCTACAAAACATCTGAAGAATTAAAGTCTTTATTACTTTCAAATTCTAAAAATTATATCGCGACATCCAATACGGCAAGAGAAGAGTTATTGCACAAAATATTATTTCTTAAAGATACTATAGAAAACAATGAAGGCTATAAGTTGCTTTATCATAAGGATGTCTGTATTACAAATGAAGATAATTTAGAAAGGCTTTTTAGATTTACTTTAGACGGCACACCGTTTGATTTTAATTTTGATGCTAATAACGGCAATGGTGAATATGATATAAAAGCATCCAACGGAAGCTCAGACAAATGTATAGCAGAATTAAAGTTGGCTAGCAATTCAGGATTAAGTCACATATTTGAACAAACAAAGACTTATGAAAAAGCAAACAAATGCAAGAATTCTCTTTATGTGATTTTCTATTTTAATAATGAGGAGAAATTAAAAATAGATACTTTGTTCAAAAAAGATGAGAATTTCAAAAAGTATAAAGATTCAATTATTCTTATAGATTGTAGAAAGAATAGAAAATCAGCTTCAAAAAGATAGAGAAACAGGTCTACTCGATGATAAGTAGACCTGTTTTGTTATTTAATTTTCAAGAAGCCTTTCTCAAAGGCGTCGAAGATGAACATTTTTTCGCCAACTGCGAACTTAATTTTGATATACTTTTGCGCTTTGTCGATATTGATAATCGTTCCGTCGCCAAACTTTGCGTGCGTAACAACTAAGCCAACAACAATCTTTGAGTAATCGAAGGAAGGTTTTTCTTCCTTAACTTCTTGTTTTTGAGTGGTGGTAACCACGTAAGGATTAACCTTTGGTGTAACCTTCGGCTTATCTTCCGTAACGGCAATTTCTTCAACAATTGCTTCCGATATAGTCGCTTGCATTGTTGCTTGTTGGTTAAAGAATAACTTTTCGTATTCTTCACGGCGGATAACAGTATCCCAACCACCAACTTCGTCTTTAACCGATTTTTCAATACCCGTGTATGAAAGTGACGAATCTTCATAACGCTTAAACTTAAAAATAGCATCGTTCATAAGGCTTGCGTTAAACACACCGATAGAACACAATAAGTTAAAGTCGTTAACGTCTAAACCCGTAACCTTTTTAAAAAGCCCTGGCTCTAACCGTGTAATAACGTCTTTAAGCGAACGTTCACGGTAATCGGTAAGATACATAAAGATAGGAACACGCGTAGCAAACTTAATAAGTTTTTCTTGAATCTGCTTACGCATAGACTTGTATTCTTTTTCTTCTTGCGTAAGCTCTTTCTTTTCTTTATCGGTAAGTTTAGTTTCCTTTTCTTTTTTAGCCTTTTTAACGGCTTCCGACTTATTTATAATTGCCGTAATATCTTGATTTAATGAACGGAATCCTTCAATGCGCATAAGTGCGTCAAGCGCGTCTTTATTTGCAAGGAGTCTTCCCAAAGTATCGTTATCAACGTTAACAAGTAAAGCCGATTCCCAACGCTTAGCAAGAAGCGTTGCGCTCGTACCTGCCATAGCGATATCCAAAATATCTTGCGCGTTGATTTGCTTCATCGTGCTACCGTCATACGCTAAAACGGGCAAGAAATGGATAAAGTCGGCTACTTTCTTTTCAGGATTAGATTCTTCTACGTTAAGACGGCAAGAATAGTCGGAAATTTGACGGAGCGCGCGGTCAAGCGAAAAGTCGAAAACGTAACACTCTTGCTTCATAATTTGCTTATTGCCCAAGTTGTCGGTAATTTCCCAAGGCGATTGCACACGGAACGCCGTTTGGAAATACGTTTCAGGCGATTTAAGGTTACGAAGCATAAACACACCCGTCCACGGACGAACGGTTACACCCGTAGTAAGTTTACCGCAAGAAAGGGTTATCGTTTTAGTTTCAAGCGGATTCCCCATAGAACTTTGCACGGGATAAAGTGCATCTAAACCAATACCTGCGCCTGTGCCTGCGCAAATATTTATTTTATAATCGTGATAAAATGCGTTTTGCTTTTGTTTAAGTAAGTTTGCCATTGCAAAGCAACTTGCAACATTCGGCAAAAACCATAACGTATGCGATAAAACGTTTAATAAGCGCGTATCCGAAAACGGCATAGGCGGACGTTTATCTTGCCCAAGTTTTAAGTCGTCAACACTCGATGGCAAGTATGAGCCACGAATAAGGTCAAGCCACTTTTGAACTTCGTTCTCATAAGTAAATTTAGCGTCGTCACCTTTGCCTTTTGCAGAGAAGAATACGTTAAGGTCAAATTCGTCGTATTCGCCTTGTAAAGCAATTTGACGTATTGATTCAGGTATGCGATAAGTAAGCATAACCATACGCGGAAGCGATAAATACGGATTGTTTGTGCCAAGCCAAGATTCTTTTGCGTTTTGCTCGTCACTATACGTCCAATTAAATATCTGGTCTTCAATAAACTCGCCACTATTGATAGCCCTAAACGGCGTACCCGATAAAAACAAATAATAAGAAGTGGTAATAGGCAAAAACGTTTCGTTATAAGCGTTGTCCGCTTCCGTTTGCTTATAGTATTCCATATCGAAGTCGGCATTTTCTTCTTCGTCGGGGTTTTCAAACAACTTTTTAGCATTTTCGCGCCACGCGCCGAAATGATATTCGTCAAATATAACTAAATCCCATTGCGTTGTGTGGATAAACTCGTTTTTGGCTTTAATACCGCCATTTTCATTAGTACCAAGCAAGTCTTGGAACGAACCGAAAACTACAATAGGACGGGATTTATCTGCGCTTGCAAATTGCACGTCAATATTTATTTTGTTGTCGTGCGCGTCTTTGTTAGAAACAAACTGCCAACCTTCAAAATCCACGTGAGATACAAGGTCTTCTCGCCAAGCCGATTCTACGGCAGGCTTAAATGTAAGAACTAAAACGCGCTTAAAGTTTAACTTTTTAGCAAGTTGATAAGATGCAAAAGTTTTACCAAAACGCATTTTTGCGTTCCATAAAAATTTAGGCGATTTTTCTGGCTCGTCTGCTTTTGCTTTATCAAAAAACTCAATCGTCTTTTGAACGGCGCGCGTTTGTTCAGGGCGCATCTTAAAGGTAAGCGTACGATTTTCTTCCGTGCTTATTCCGTCACGTACGTAGTTAATTGCGCTAATAACGTCTTTTATCGTGCAATTAAACCACTCGTTTTTATCAAGCCCTTGATTTAATTGTAAAAAGCCTTTGCGTTTTAACGCCGTATGTATTTCGTGGTCGGTAAAACACGTACCGTCAGAACGCATAGCAGATTCTTTAAGCAGTATTTTATATTCAATACCGCTTGTATGTAATTGCTCTTTCACGCGCGTTTCAACGTCACGGTCAGTATAGCCAACTTTTATATAACCTTTATGCGAATTTACCCCAATAAGTTCATAAGCGTAAATTGTAGGAGTAACCGCAGGTCTTTGAATAAAAAATTCTTGTGTCATTTTAGTTTACTCCATAGGGCGAATCATAGACTCGATAAAGTCTATTTCTTCTTGTGTTAAGCCGTACTTTGCGTATAATTCTTCATCAGTCCAAGGTTTTGAAAAATCCTGTAAAGGAACAAATTGATAAACGCCACGTGGACCGTTTTGGGTTTTCTTCTTTATGCTTACTAAATAACGGAAAAATCTTGTTTTAATGTATGTAACAATATTTTCACACTCTTGTTTTGTAAAATTATGTTTATCAGGGTCGTAACCAATAACAAGATAGGTTTGTGAACATACGCTATTTGGCTCTCCATAAAAAGGAAAACCTAATATTTGAGTATCTGTTCCGCTACCACCTGCCGCTGGGATATATACTTTGTTTAAGTCTTTTGTTTTTTGATTTTTGGGTAAATCAGATAACTTTATCCAACCAAAAGGAATATCATTAAAGGATTTACTTACGTAGTACTTAATGTTATATAAACCGTCTTTTGTTTTTTTGTATCCACGCCAATTGGATGTTAATAATTCGCTATTATCAAAAAAGTGTTTTGGACTAACTAATCCCGAAAAATTATCATCGCTATTTATGTAATAATTACCTTCGATATGAGCAATTTTTTCGATAATAGAATACGATTGAGGCTCTCTAATAACCACTCCCGCATTTGCAGAATCAAGATAATCAAATCTTTCTTGCACTATATTACTATCAGGATTGTGATAATAATAACGACATTTTCCATTATAATCCCTATTCCACAAGAAGTAACTAACACCACCTTTAATTTCCACGCCAGGAAAACAATCATTTGCGTTAGGGAAATCGTGTAAAACTTCAAATTTATTACAAGTAATCATTGCATCAACCCATTCTTCAGGTATGCCTTGTGCAGTTTTTGTCATCCATCTGCTCGGCGTAATCATAACTAAATATTTGGGATTAAGTTTAGTTGCTTGAGAAATAAATTGATTATAAATTGATTTTGCGTTTGCGCTATTTGTTCCTTCTATCCCAAAGCTTAATTGATATGGTGGATTTCCTATAATAACGTCAAATTTCATATTAAATAACTTCTCCAAATTATCGGTGTGTATAAACTCGTAAGCGTGAGTTTCTAATTCTTCGCCACGGTCATAAGTTTTATTTGTTCCACAATATTTACAGCGTCCGTTTACCCAAGTGTGGTCTATTCGCTTAAAACGGATATTTCCTTGCGCTGTATCAAACTTGGTGACTGAAAAATCGCTATTCGGGTATTTGCTACAATAGATTCCACGGCGGGATAATAAACTCGTAAGTTCGGTTATCGCTATGCCGAAAAGTTGCTTATGGAAAATATGGTCGATACGTTCTTGCAAATCAGGGAACTGTGGTTCTAAACCTTTAATAAGGTGTTTTGCAATCTCTCTTAAAAACACGCCCGTTTTACACGCAGGGTCTAAAAACGTTGTATCGGGATTTCTAAATAATTCCTGAGGTAACATATCAAGCATTTGGTTTACGATTTCGGGCGGTGTAAACACTTCGTCGTTTGATAGGTTTGCAAGACAACTTAAAACGTCGGGGTTATAAACTTTATTAAATAAATTATCACTCATTTTCTTGCACTCTCCTATAATGCGTTACGTATCGGCGCAAAAACTTGCCTTCGTCTTGTTTTTCGTCAAACATTGATTGTTGTTTTTTGGTTTGCTTTTCTTCGTTATTCATTTCAAGCAGGTGAGCAAAGGTATAATCTTGTCGTTGCATTTGAACTCCTGTTATAAATGCCCACTCTGAAAAGACAATCGGCTCGTCAGTTTCGTTGCCGTTTTCATCTACGCATTTGAGCGTTAACGCGTTACCACATACGATATTTTTAGATAGAATAAACTTAACGGCTTCGCGCGTTTGGTCATTACAATCTTTTTTACAAACGGCTTTATACTCTTTATCCCAAATTTTGAAAAGCCTATCACGGCAAGCAAGCACGTTGTCTTGCATAATATCCACGCCGTAAACACTGCTTATAGCTAGTACGGCGTTTTTTTCATAGTCAAGCGTAGATTTTTTATATTTGCGCTTAACGACTTCAAGTTTACGGGTAAGAATTTCCGCCAAAAAATTACCGTCGCCACACGCAGGCTCTAAAAACCTACTGTCTATGCGCTCAGTTTCATCTTTAACAAGGTCGCACATAGCCTTAACTTCGCGCTCGGCGGTAAACACTTCGCCGTGTTCACGAACGCGCTCTTTTGATTTTGTTTGGCTTTTTACCATAATCAACTCATCCTTTTAGAATCGTAAATGCGTTTTAATTATATCGCAAATGCGTTATTTTGTCAATGTGATTGCGTAGTATATTAAACGCAAATGCGTAGTATAATAAAATAAAAGGGAAACTTTTATGGATATTATCGCAAAGATTGAAAAATTAAAGAGTGAACGTGGTTGGACGGATTATGAACTTGCACAGCAAGCTATGGTAACACAGTCAACAATCGCTTCTATGAAAGCAAGAAATTCGCCACCAAAATTAGAAACGTTGCAAGCGATTTGCAACGCATTTGGAATAACGCTTGCACAGTTCTTTTTAGAGGATGAACAAATAGAGGTTTTAAGCGAACAAGAAAAAAGCCTTTTAGAGAGTTTTAGAAAACTACCCCCTAAAAAGCAAAAAGCGTTAATTGATTTATTGTAAAAGAAAAAGCAGTTCAAAATTTTGAACTGCTTTTTGATTTTGTTGTTTAGCTGTAATCTTTTATTAAAACTTAAAACTGTTTAATAATCATTTTGACTGCTTGCTTTTCTTCTTAAAAAGGGATTGCTTAATCTTTTCTCTCATATTTTTTGTGCCGTTTAATATTTTTGAATGTTGATTCTCTAATGCATTTAAATTTGTACATTTATCTATAGCATTAATAAAAAGTTGATATCCATACACTGATTCATTTTTTAGTTGAGTCATATCAGCAATCCACTTTGACAAAAATTTAGCACTATTGGCATATTTCTCTTTGAATTCCTCACTTAAAATATTAGGCACTTTTGATGGATTTAACTGATTAAATAAATATTTGTACATTTTTTGAGCATTTTTCATTAGCTCATCCGCTCTAAACTGACCATATTCATATATTAAGATTTTGTCCATAAAATTTGTTATTTTGTTTACTAAATTTCGATGTTTTGTAACAATTTCTATTCTTTTTCTTGGGTCTTCGTGTTCTGTATTATAAACAAGAAACAACACATAGTCTGTATAAATCTCTAAATCACCAATTAACGAAAAATCCTCTAAAAACAGTCTTTCTTCCACTCGTATGGAATTAATTATTTCGTTCTTTTTGGTTATAAACTCATAATGTTTATTTTGGTTTGCACTTATAATACCTATAAATATTGTGGCTATTGTGCTTCCCCAGATTCCACATATTCCAATAATGCTAGTTCTTAAATCTATATCTGGAATTAGAAGAAAAATCCAAGTAATAGCAAATAACACGATAATTATTGCCCAAAACCACCACTTTAGATAAAAATGTTTTTCTGATGGTGAGTTATTCTTGCCTTTTTTCATAAGTAAAAACATCTCCTAAATCTTAAAATATCTTTGATTTCTGCTGTTTGGTTTGTCTGGCTCAGTCATACCGATTAGACCTGCTTCTAATGCGGGATTTATATAATTCTTACGGAAAGTATCTCTTGATTTTAAACCAACTTTTTCCATAAGTTCGGTGAGCGACATTGGATAAATTTCTATAACTGCCATAAGCGCTGTTATTTGATTATTGATGTGATTATAATGGTTTCTCGTGTCTTTAATAATATCGTTTAGCGCAGACTTGATAACGCCAAGCATAAACACAATAAATCTATTAGACTTTCCTTCAGACGTTGAAAGTGTTATCGCTTTATAATAATCTTCTTGATTATCTTTGATTATGCTTTCAATAGGAATCCATCTAAAAATAGGTTTCCAACTTGCAAGTAATGCCGTTTGCCATAATCTTCCCATTCTTCCGTTTCCATCTCGGAAAGGGTGAATAAATTCAAATTCGTAATGGAATACGCTAGACTTTATAAGCATTTGAGTTTTACTATTGTTTACCCAATCAAAAAGTTGATTTACTAAGTTGTTTACCATACTTGATGGAGGAGCAACGTGTATTACTTCGCCATTTTGATTAATAACGCCAACAGGTGAAGTTCTAATTTGTCCCGCTTCTTCAACAAGCCCCTTCATCATTACGCCGTGAGCGTTTGTTAAATCAGCAATCGAAAACGGATTAATTTCTTCTAAAGTTTTATATACTTCAAAAGCATTTTTAACTGCAATAATATCATCCTCAGGACCTAAAACTCGTTTACCTTCAATAACGTCAGTAACTTGTTTTAATGTAAGAGTATTATTCTCAATAGCGAGCGAAGAGTGAATTGATTTAATTCTACTAACACGACGAAGTCTTGGTAGTTTTTCAAGGTCGTTAACATTTTTTAATTCGCCCAAAAGTTCCATTATTTCAGACGTTAATTCAAGCATCTCTTCGGTTATATCATAAGGTGGAATATATTTATCCATATTTACCTCCAAAATCAATTATCTATATTTTAACACGATAGCAACTAAAAGTCAATAACTTGCATGATAACTTACACGATAACTTGTATGTTATTTTTACGAAATGTCAAATTATCACTTGATTTAAATTCGTTAATGTATTAAAATATAATTACTTCTAAGACAACAAGCTAAAGTGGGTTTCCCACTTGTTTAGAAGTCGAAATTGCAATTTGGTGCAATTTCCTTAACCTGCTTAGGCGTTGAAATCCGCACCATTTTTTAGGAAAAAACACACTACTAAAAATCTTCAAAAAAAGTTTATAAATATGACACATCTTGTCATCTTTACTTTGGTATAATAGGACTATGGATAAATTAGCATATCATTATAATAAGAAAAAATTGCCCGCTAAAACTGAGGGTAAATATCTATACTATTATCCTTGCGATGATATTGAAAGCGCTACCGTGCAGATGGGTGGGCGTGGCTTTGTCACGATTGAAGTAACCGAAAAAGAATGGGAAGCCTTGATTGAACTAGATAGGATTGAATACAACAACGAACATAAATACGTACGCCATACTACTGAGCTTCTCGATGAGGAAGATGAAACTTTAACCGCAAAGCAACTAGAAAACTTCCACGTTAAAGATACTCCTATTGATACAAAGGTGGCAAACTATCACTACAAAAAAGACCTATATAACCAACTTACTGAAGATGAAGAAAAAGTTCTTAAAATGCTTGAGAACGGTGCTACTCAAAAAAATATAGCTAAAGCGTTAAACGTTACTCAAGGCTACGTTTCAGTGATTAAAGCGCGGGCTCAATATAATTACGATTACGCAGAGCAAACTACTGCTATAAAAACTAATTGTCCCGAATACCTTTGGAAGTGTTGGAACTTGTTTACTAAAAAGTTAGAAATGCCGATGTTTTTAGACGTAGAAATGGAATATGTATTAAGGCATCTCCATCCTAACGATATAGCTCACTTTCTTTATTGGTATTATAGTTTGGGCGAATTTGTCCGTTTTTCTATTAGATACTATCTATATAACGAGGAAGCACTTGAAAAAGAAAAGTCAGAGTATTTATCAAAGGCAAGCGACCAAGAGCTTGCTTGGTATTTACAAAACTATGCCAATGCAGTACCTTTGGTACAAATCGTATATATCCGTCTAATTACTGAAGTTGAATGTCGTAGAGAGCGAGGTTTACAAGGCAACAACAAAGCGGCAGACGGTTTATATACCGCTGTCGAGAAACTTGCAAAGCGTGTAAACATATCTCCCGAAGAATATTACGAAAAGCGTATTTATCCTATTATAGTTAATATTCGTACTAGACGAATAAAGCAGTTTTACCGTTTCTATACGGGCAAGACACTAAAAAAATTAAATTATTTTTAAAAAGTTTTCAATTTTACTAATATTTTCATTCTTCTCGTGGCTTATAAGTGGAGGGGCTTATTTAGAACGATGACCTAATGAACAGGTTGTCGTTCTTTTTTATCCCTTAAAAAACAAAAAGGAGGTGAAAAATGACTAATTGGAATTACGAATATTATGAAAACCCTATAAGGGACAAGCACGCTACTATTTCCGTTTTAACGTTTAAGAAAAATGAGTTGTCTGAACAAGAAGATTATCTTAAAGAAGTTGAACAAACTTATGAAATCAAGTGGTTAAAGCCTATGCCGTCTAATTTTGAACAAGAATGGAAGCGCATTAAAACCGAACACAACGCAAGATTTTACAATCGCGGTAAGAACGTCGTGATGGAATGTTTGCAGTTTGGTGGCAACCACGAATTTTGGGACGATTTTCCCGATGAATACGAAATATTAGCGTATTTCAAAAGATGCTACGCTTTTGCAATCGAAACTATCGGCTACAAGCAAACTGATACGAACATCATTTGCGCTATTATCGTTACCGAGCCAAATCGAAGAAACCTTTTCGTGTATTACTTGCCACTAACGAACAGTTGGCAACGAAAGGTTTGCGGAAACGAATTTTCTCAATGTGGAAGTAGATTGCAATTGCGAAATGATGACGGCGAGCCCGTTTATCGCACAATACATAGCGACGTAAAGCCATTGATTTGCCACTCGGAATTTTGGAAGCAACGTGGCGGTTATACGTCTTATTCCGACCTACAAGAAAGATTTTACAACGAAATATCTTATAGGTACGGAGCTGAACGTGGCGAAAGCTTGTCAAGATTAAAGTACACGTCTAAAGAACAGATTAAACGCTTTAATCGTAAAGAAGGCGATGACTATGACGTTATGCCTATAACTTCGGACATTTGGATTTAACTGATGCCAAGTGTCTATTTATTTTATCAGTATATAACCAAAAAAATTAAGGAGGAAAATTGTGGTTTATGGAGAGAGAACATAGTATCCATCAGGAAAGAGGACATTGTATCCGCACAAATAAAAAATTAAGGAGATTTGAAAAGACATTATTTAGAAGAATTTAACAAGGTGGAAATTGACCTTTCCACCAACGAAGTGGCAACTTCGCCACTTGAATTAGACGATGAAACACTAACCGTAAGTGCATCAGTGCTTGCGAATATGTTGTTGGATTTTGTTCGAGATAACAACTCGTATGAAAATCTAACACCTATGAACGTTTTTAGAAAGGAGAACAAACAATGAAGAAAGCAGTGATTTATGCTAGATTTAGTTCGCACAGTCAAACCGAGCAATCTATTGAAGGTCAACTTAGAGAGTGTTACGATTTTGCAAAGCGAAGCGACATTACAATCGTTGGCGAGTACATAGATAGAGCTTTAACGGGAACGTCAGATAAACGTCCACAGTTTCTTAAAATGATTGAAGATAGCAAGAAAAAGAGCTTTGAGTACGTTTTAGTTTACCAATTAGACCGTTTTGCCCGTAATCGTTACGACAGTGCTAACTACAAAGCAAAGTTAAAGAAAAATGGCGTGAGGGTTTTGTCTGCAAAAGAAAATATTACCGACGATGCAAGCGGAATACTTGTAGAAGGTATGCTTGAGAGTATGGCGGAGTATTACTCCGCCGAACTTTCTCAAAAAGTTAAGCGTGGCATTAAAGAAAGCCTTATAAAAGGTAATTTTATAGGCGGTCACGGACTTTTAGGCTACGATACAGTTGACAAAAAATGGACTATTAACCCACTTGAAGCAACAGTAGTTAGAGATATTTTTACCCGTTATCGAAACGGAGAAAAAGCTAAAGATATTATAGCCCGCCTTAACGCATCGGGTATTAAAACCAAGTCAGGCAAAAAGTTTTCTATGAGCCAACTTGCCCGTATAATACGAAACGAAAAGTATATGGGCATTGTAAACGTGGACGGAAAAGTCTATAAGAACGTAATTCCACCTATCGTGGACGAAAATTTATTTAGGGAGTGTAATTTAATTATGGATTCACATAAGCATAAACAAAGAAAGAACTATGACGAACAACCTTACATTTTAAGTGGGAAACTCTTTTGTGGGGATTGCGAGTCTGCAATTACCGCAGAAACAGGCACGAGTAAAACGGGACGTGTTTATCATTACTACAAGTGCTACGGCAAGAAACTTAACCCAAATGACTGCCACAAGAAAAACGTTAGCCAAGATTTTATTGAAACGCTTGTATTTGAAGCGACTATAAAATACGTGCTACGCCCAAAGGTTATAGATAAAATCGCAAAACTAGTTGCAGATAAGTTTAATGCAGAATTATCTATGCCAACCGTTTTATTATCGCTACAAAAGGAACTTAAAGAAGTAAATAAGTCAATAAACAGTATTATGACGGCAATAGAAAACGGCATCTTTACAAAGACGACAAAAGACCGCTTACTAAACCTTGAAGCAAGTCAATCCGACCTTGAAAACAAGATAGCCGTTGAAGAAGCAAGACAAGTTAAACCTTTACAACCTAATGAAGTTAAGAAGTTTTTAACCTACTTTGCCTATATGAAATACGAAAAAGGCGAAGAAAAAAACGAGTTCTTCAACTCGTTCATAAACCGTGTTATTTTATATGATGACAAGGTTATTATTCTTTACAACTCAAATGATAGAGAAACTAAACGTCTTAACAAAAAGCAATTAAAGGAAATTGAAAGTGGTAAAAACCTAGAAGAAATAAAAGAAAACTCGTCTGAACGTAAAAAGTTCAAACGAGTTGCTCTTGGCGGAAAAGGCGGGATTTGAACCCGCGCTGCGATTATCTCACACTACTCCCTTAGCAGGGGAGCCCCTTGAGCCACTTGGGTACTTTTCCATAACTCAATAACTGTTTTTATATTTTTAAAGTCAGCCCATAATAAAATTAAGCCACTTTGGCACTTTTTTTATAATTCAATAAAAAAATATTGGTTAGCCTTAACATAATAACACATTATAATTATAAAGTCAAAATATTTTTACAATTTTTTAAAATTAAATTTTTATTAGTTTTTTTTGGCAATCAAACTATTTTACGTGCTTTAAAATAAACCAATTTACGCACTTTTTTCTAAATAAGGGTTGCATTTAAATAATAAAAAAACTTGCAAGTTAATCTTGCAAGCCTTTTAGTTTACGCGTTTAAAAGTTGTGAAATCATATCTACGATTTTATCGTGACAACCGCCACAGCCCGTAGAGCAGTGAGTTATTTTTTGAACTTCTTCAAATTGCTTTTCTACGTCGCTAAATTTTTCCATAGTAGAAAGCGCTTTTTCAATATCTGCAACGGATACTTGCTTGCAATTACAAATAGTTATATTTTCCATAGTATTTCTCCTTAAAATTGTAATTTGATATAAAAAATTTTATCATACGCTAAAAGGTTTGTCAATACGTTATACTTTTAAAAATCAATTAAAATTATATACAAAAAGCGTGCAATTATTACTTTTAATTTATAAATTTATTACGGCGTAAGCGGTGTTTTTGTTAATTTTAGCGTCATTTTAATTAAATATACGTTAGTTTTTTATAAAATGCTGTAAATTAAGTTTACAAAAGGTTAAAAATATGCTAATATATCAAAGATAAAATTCACACCAACTAAATCGCCGTACACTGTCCTAGCAAAAAAAATTATCGGCTAGGTTATACGGGCATAATCGTATGGTTGGGAGGAATAACGGAGGTATAAAATTATGGCAGTATGTTCAATGAAGCAATTGCTTGAAGCAGGTGTTCACTTTGGTCACCAAACAAGCAGATGGAACCCAAAAATGAAAAAGTACATCTATGGTGCGCGCAACAATATTCACATTGTTGACTTACAAATCACCGTAGACGAAATTGAAAAGGCTTACAAATTCGTAGTAGACCTTGCAAAAGAAGGCAAGTCTCTTTTATTCGTAGGCACTAAAAAACAAGCGCAAGAAGCCGTTCAACAAGAAGCAGAAAGATGTGGTCAATACTACATCAACGCTAGATGGCTTGGCGGTACGCTTACAAACTTTAAAACAATTCGTTCAAGAGTTGAAAGGCTTAACAAACTTGACAATATGGAAAAGATGGGCGAGTTTGACCTTTTACCAAAGAAAGAAGTTATTGAATTAAAATTAGAAAGAGACAAACTCCAAACCGTTCTTGGCGGTATTAGAGATATGCATACTCTTCCAGGCGCGCTTTTCGTAGTTGACCCACATTGTGAAGAAATTGCTATTAAAGAAGCTAAAAAATTAGGTATTCCTGTTGTTGCTATTACGGATACTAACTGTGACCCAGACAATATTGATTACGTAATTCCTGGTAACGACGATGCAATTCGTGCGGTTAAACTTATAGCATCAATAATTGCAGACGCCGTTATAGAAGCTAACCAAGGTGCAGATGCTGTTAAGCACGACGTTGACGAAGAAGTTGTATCTATGGAAGAAGCAGTAGAAGCAAAGGCTGACGAGGCAAAAGCGGAATAATTTATAAAGGAGATTATTTATGAGTTTTACAGCAAATGACGTAAAGACGCTTCGCGAAAAAACGGGCGCAGGTATGATGGATTGCAAAAAGGCACTTGTTGAAACTAACGGCGACCTTGACAAAGCAGCTGATTATTTAAGAGAAAAGGGCATTGCAAAAGCCGCTAAAAAAGCAACTAGAATTGCTGCGGAAGGTATTGTTGACAGTTATATTCACATGGGCGGAAGAGTTGGCGTTTTACTTGAAGTAAACTGCGAAACTGACTTCGTTGCTCGTGGCGACCAATTTAAAGAATTAGTACACGATATAGCGCTTCAAATTGCTGCGTCTAACCCACTTTATTTAACTAAGGAAGACGTTCCTAGTGACGTTATTGAGCACGAAAAAGAAATTTTACGCGCGCAAGCGTTAGAAGAAGGCAAACCAGCAAATATTGTTGATAAAATGGTTGAAGGCAGAATTAAAACTTACTATGACGAAAACTGTTTAGTATGCCAAAAATTCGTTAAAGACCCTTCTAAAACTGTTGAACAACTCGTTGTAGAAGCAACCGCTACTATTGGCGAAAAAATTTCTATTAGAAGATTTGTTCGTTTTGAAATGGGCGAAGGTATTGAAAAGAGAACTGAAAATCTTGCTGATGCCGTTGAAGAACAAATTGCAAAAATGAAGAAATAATTATAAAAAAGGAACTTTGCGTTCCTTTTTTTTAAAAATTAAAATAAGAGGTTTAAAATGTCAAACGTTAAGTATAATAGAGTGATAATTAAAATAAGCGGAGAGGCTTTGGCTGGCGAAAAGGGTATGGGCTTTGATATGGAAGTCGTAGATAAAGTTGTAAAACAAATTATAGGCATCCATAAACTTGGCGTTCAAGTCGGCATAGTCGTAGGCGCGGGCAATTTTTGGCGCGGTAGGCAAGGAACGGATATGGATAGGGCAACTGCCGACCATATGGGTATGATAGCAACCGTAATAAACGCACTTTGCTTGCAAGACGCTATTGAAAGAAAAGGCGTTGACGTTAGAGTTCAAACTGCTTGGGATATTTTGCGCGTTGCCGAGCCTTATGCACAAAGAAAAGCCGTTTCTCATTTAAAAAAGGGTAGAGTTGTAATTTTTGCTTGTGGAACGGGCAACCCTTTCTTTTCTACCGATACGGCGGTTGCGCTTCGCGCCGCTGAAATAGGTGCGGACGTAATACTTCTTGCTAAAAACGTAGACGGAATTTACGATAGCGACCCTAAAACTAATAAAAACGCTAAAAAGTACAAAGAAATAAAGTACATTGATTTTATTTCACAAGAACTAAAAGCAATGGACACCGCAGCCGTAGCAATTTGCATGGAAAATAAAACTCCTATTTTAGCGTTTGGACTAAACGAAGAAAACTCTATTGTAAGAGTAGTTCAAGGCGAAGATTTAGGAACTTGGATAAGATAAGTTAAAAATAATGCTGGCGATAATTATTATCGCCAGCATTTTATTTTTTATTGTTTATAAAAATCACGGAATTACGTTTGCGTAGTGGTAGGGTTTATCGCTTTATATTTTTTTAAGCCTATAATTATTGCGTTAAACCGTGGATATTTATTTTTTAATTTTAATATCCGTATGAAGATAAAGCCATTATAGCAATAAAGTAAATAATAGTAGAAAGAACGGAAACAACTGCCGAAACAATAACGCCTATAAGTGCGCCTTTGCCACAACTTTTTGCTTTTAACGGGCTAGATTCGTTCCAAATTAAATATAAAATTAATCCAATTATTGGATATAAAAAACATAAAATTGCTAAACCCGTGCTTGGCGCGTCGTTTGGGTCAATTTCGTTTTCGTCGTCTTCTTTTACTTCGTTTAATTTATAACCGCAATATTCGCAAAAAACTGCGTCTTCGTTAATCTCTTTACCGCACTTTGAACAATATTTCATAAGTAAACCTCTTTTGTAAGTAATATAAAAATTATATACTTTTGTAGCGTAAATGTCAAGTTTATATTTTAGTTTTAGCCCTTAATGCGTTTAATATTGCAATTAGCGAAACGCCAACGTCGCCAAATATAGAAACAAGCATATTAGAGTATCCTAGCGCCGAAAGCGTTAAAATTAAAACCTTAACGGCTATTATAAAAATTACGTTTTGTCTAACTATTTTACAAGTTTTTTTTGCAAGTTTTTTTAAAAAAATTACGTCGCTTAACTTGTCTTTCATAATAACTACGTCAGACGCTTCTAAACTAGCGTCGCTTCCTATACCGCCCATACTAATACCAACGTCGGCACGCATTAAAACGGGTGCGTCGTTAATGCCGTCTCCAATAAAGCAAACCTTACCGCCTTTTTTATTGTTTTTAATTAAAAGTTCAATTTCTTCAACTTTTTGCTCGGGTAAAAGCCCGTATTTATAATTGCTAACGTTTGTTAAATTGGCAACTTTTTTAGCAGACAACTCCTTGTCGCCCGTAAGCATAATTGTTTTTGCGCCCACGCCGTTTAAGTAGGAAATCGCGGTTATAGAGTCGTTTTTAATTTCGTCTTCAATTAAAATATATCCAACGTATTTATTATTTTTTGCTACGTGAACTACGGTTTTGTCGCTGTATTCTTTAACGTTAAAACCATAGTCGCTTAATAAAGAAGCGTTTCCGCAAATTATAATTTCATTTTGTTTTTTTGCAACGTTTCCCTTACCAAAAACGCTTTCTACTACGTAGCCGTCTTCAATTTTAAAATTACGTTCTTTTAAAATAGAAATGGCAATAGGGTGAGAAAATCCATTTTCGCAAATACAGGCAAGGCGCAAAAGTTCTTCTTTTTTGTTGCTTGGATAATATTTAGTTACTTTAAAACTGCCTTTTGTTATAGTTCCCGTTTTATCAAAAGCAAAAACGTTTGCCTTGTTTAATATTTCTAAATAATTAGAGCCTTTAATTAAAACGCCGTTTTTAGAAGCGTAGCCTATGCTTGTAAAATACGTTAGCGGTACGGAAATAACAAGCGCACACGGGCAAGAAACTACTAAAAAGTTAAGCGCCCTATAAATGTATTCCGCATAATTTTTGGTTATAATAGACGGCACAATCGCCATAAATATTGCCAAAAACACTACGATAGGAGTGTAATAACGGCAAAAAGTAGTTATAAAATTTTCAGCTTTACTCTTTTTTATAGAAGACTGTTCAACAAGTTCTATAATTTTAGAAATAGTTGAGTCGCAATATTCTTTATTGACTTTTATACTTAATTTAGAAGTTAAGTTTACCGTTCCAGAAACAACGGCGGTGTTTTCAGTAACTGCTTTTGGGCAAAATTCGCCAGTTATAGCCTTTTCGTCTACAAGCGAATTTCCTTTAATTACAACGCCGTCAAGCGCGATTTTTTCTCCCGAATAAACTACTATAACGTCGCCGACTTTTACGTTTTCTGGGCTTGTTATAGTTTCCGTTTCGCCTATTAAAACCCTTGCAAAATCGGGGCGCATATTTAGTAGAGAAGATATAGATTTTTTAGAAGAATAAACGGCGTAATTTTGCAAAAATTCGCCAACTTCAAAAAAAAGAATTACGGCAACGGCTTCTGCAAAACCGTCGCTATTAGTATTGTTTAAGCCGTTAATTATTCCTAGTAAAAACGCGCCAAAGGTGGCTATAACCATTAAAAAATTTTCGTCAAACACTTGCCCGTTTTTTACGTTGTTAAAACATTTTTTTAAAACGTTGCTTGCTATAAAAACGTAAATAAAAAAGTATATTATAAACGGCAAAATAAACCCGAATTTACCGCCTATTATAGAAGAAAGCCCAAGCGGAAACTTGTTTTTAAAGCCGTAGGTTAGCGTTAAATTAACTATAATTGTTAAACAAAAAAGAATAGACGATATTATTATTTTTTTTAATCTTTTTGTTTGTTTTTTTGTCATTAGTTTAAAACCTCAAAATCGCTGTCAACGCTTTTGCCAACTTTAATTATTTGTTTTAAAAGATTGGCAAAATCTAAATCGTCGTTATACTCAACGGTCATTTTTTGCATTATAAAATTAACGTTGCAACTAATTACGCCTTCTATTTTACTTATTTTTTCTTGACATTTATTTGCACAAATGGCACAGTCTATTTCAATATTTAACGATTTTTTCATAATTATTCCTCCGTAACGTGCGATAAACCGCATTTTAAAATTTTAGAAACGTGGTCGTCGTCTAACGAATAAAAAACTTCTTTGCCTATTTTTTTAGCCTTGACCAGTTTTGCTTGCCTTAATATGCGAAGTTGGTGCGAAACGGCGGACTTCGTCATATTTAAACAGTTACAAATATCGCAAACGCAAAGTTCGCTAATTTCTAAACACGCCAATATTTTTGTGCGAGTAGAGTCGCCAAAAACTTTAAAAAGTTCGGCTAAATCGTAAATTATAGTGTCGCTAGGAATTTTACTTTTAACTTGTACAACGTTACTTTCGTGAATTAATTCCTTTTTACAACATAAATCTTTCATAGTAACCCCTTTACCTTACAACAAACGGTTGAATAACTATTCAACTATTATTATAATACTGTAAACTCTAAAAAATGTCAACTGTAAGCGCACTATTTTTGCTAAAAGTTATTTAAAAATTTATTTTTTGCGTAAAAAAACGCGTGCAAACAAGCACGCGTTTAAAAATTATTATATTAGTTTTTGTTTCCGTGAATTGGCGCGGGAATAATTCCACCGCGACTAATAAATTTTTCCGCCGAAGCGTTATTTACCGCCATAATGGGCGCTCTGCCAAGTAGTCCGCCAAACTCTACGCTGTCGCCAACGGTTTTGTTTGGAACGGGAATAATTCTAACCGCGGTAGTTTTGTTGTTTACCATACCTATTGCGGCTTCGTCCGCAATAATTGCGGAAATAGTTGACTCTGGCGTGTCGCCTGGGATTGCAACCATATCAATGCCAACGCTACAAACGGCAGTCATAGCCTCTAACTTGTTAAGTGTTAAAACGCCTTTTTCAGCGGCGCTAATCATACCTTCGTCTTCACTAACGGGGATAAACGCACCCGAAAGACCACCGACTTTTGAACTTGCCATTACACCGCCTTTTTTAACGGCGTCGTTTAAAATAGCAAGGCAAGCGGTAGTACCGTGTCCGCCAACCGTTGAAAGACCCATTTCTTCTAAAATTCTACCAACACTGTCGCCAATAGCGGGGGTAGGGGCAAGCGATAAATCTACTATACCGCTTTCAGCATTAAGCATTTTTGACGCTTCCGTTGCAATAAGTTGACCAACCCTAGTAATTTTAAACGCCGTCTTTTTAATAATTTCGGCAATTTCGGTAATATTGCAATCGGGTGCGTTTTTTACTGCTCTATACACAACGCCTGGACCAGAAACGCCAACGTTTATAACACACTCGCCTTCGCCAACTCCGTGGAAAGCGCCAGCCATAAACGGATTATCTTCAACGGCGTTACAAAATACGACTAATTTAGCGCAACCAAACCCGTCTTTATCCGCAGTTAAACTTGCGGTTTTTTTAATAACTTTGCCTAGTTGAGAGATTGCGTCAAGATTAATTCCCGAACGCGTAGTGCCTATATTTACTGACGAACATAAAATATCCGTAGTTGCTAAAACTTCGGGAATACTTTCTATAAAAGAGTGTTCGTAAGACGCAGTGCCTTTGTGAACTAACGCGGAATACCCGCCTATAAAGTCAACGCCAACGGTTTTGCCGGCATCGTCAAGCGCTTTTGCAATTATATGCTCTTGACCTTTAAAACCAGCCGTAATTAAGGACGCAGGCGTTACGGAAATTCTTTTGTTTACGATAGGCACGCCGTATCTCATAGAAAGTTTATTTGCAACTTTAACTATATTTTCCGCGCGTTTTGTAATAAGGTCGTAACAGTTTTGAGCCGTCTTTTCAGCACTAGCCCCTATACAGCCTAATAAAGAAATTCCCATAGTAATAGTTCGCACGTCAAAGTGTTCGTTTTGAACCATATTTATAGTTTCTATAATTTCGTTATTGTTAATCATTTTTATCCTCTTATACTCTGTGCATAGCGTTAAAAATTTCTTCGTGTTGTAAAATAATTTTTACGCCAATTTCTTCGCCTGCTTCATCTGCAAGAGAAACTAATTTTGAAAAAGAAATTTTTGAATTTTCTAAATTTACAAGCATAATCATTGTAAAAAAGCCTTGCATAATAGTTTGGCTAATGTCTTCAATGTTTATGTTGTTTTCTGCAAGCAAAGTAGAAACCTTTGCTATAATTCCAGACTTATCTTTTCCTAAAACGGTAAGTATTGCTTTCATAATAACCTCTAAAATATTGTTTTATAATATAGTAACATTTTGCAGTAAAAAACGCAAGGAAAAAAATGTTATAAAATATTAAAAAAATATTACAAAAATATGTTGAATAATTTATTTAGTATGATATAATATTAGCGACACTCAAAATGGGGGCTTGTTATGAAATTAGATTTAAGAGTATTGCAAATTGACCTTGCAAGGCAAAAAGAGAATATTCCGTACGTTAAAAAATATATAGACGTTGCTAAAAAATGGGGCTATAACTACGTTTTGTTTTATTTAGAAAACGCAGTTAGAACGGAAGACACTTCGTTTTTTAATAAAGACGAAACTTATTCTATTAGCGAAATGCGCGAAATGATTGACTATGCTCATAGCGTGGGTATAGAAATTATTCCCGCGTTTGAAAATTTAGGTCATTTAGAAAAATTCTTTGATTACGAGCAATTCCACGAAATTTCAGAAATTACGGATATCACAAAAGAAGGCAGGGCTTTTTATTCTAATCCACGCGGTGCGGACGGTTGCGTATCTAACCCAAGGTTATACGAACTTATGGATAAATACATAAGCGACGTTGCTTCTTTGTTTTCTAGCCCGTATATTCATATGGGACTTGACGAGCCTTGGGATTTTGGAATTTGCAAAAAATGTCAAGAGAGAATTAAAAACGGCGAAACTAAAAACGACCTTTTCAAAAAGCACGTTCTTCACACTTACGAACTTGCTAAAAAACTTGGAAAGCGCATGATGATGTGGGACGACTTTTTTGAATATGCAGATGTTTCAAAAGATTTACCACGCGATATTATAATGTGTAACTGGAATTATTCGTTTATAGGGCAAGAACCAAACGGGCATTGGACTAACCGTAGAAAACGCGACTGGTTTAAGTATTACGACGAGTTGGGTTTTGACTATATGTTCTGCGTTTATTCAAATAGAATTTCTGCAACGTACAATTTAGAAACTTTTACAAAATACGCTGAAAAATACTCTCCAATAGGCGCAATTATGACCGCTTGGTGCAGAAACGACAGTTTCTACGAAGGCGCAATGCCTTTCGTTGCGTACGGCGGAAAACTTTGGAACGGCGAAGTTAAAAACAGAGAAGACGTTATTGATATTTACACCGAACTTTTATCTTCAAGAAAGTTTGCAAATATCGTTTACGACAACGTTAGCAACGGCGGTGGCTACACTAGTACTACAACTATGTGCGAAAACGACAGTATATTAAAGTATATTGAAAGAAAGCGTCAACACTCGGTAGTAACTTTGATGGAAGAAGAGTTAAAAAATATTGAACCTGGTGAAGCAAGAGATATCGCCGATGATATTTATGCGCGCACCTTGACTAGTTATAACAACTTAAAGCTTTCTTACTTTACGGAAGTTGTTTTTGACAGTTACCAAAATAAAAAAGACGTTTCTTATCTTTTAGACGAATTAAAAGAAATTAGACAAAAATACGACTTAATTATATCTATTGATAAAAGGTTATGGCAAAAGAATAGACCTGATATAAAAAGTTGTAAAGACAGTTTCAATAAAAGGTTAGAAAGAATAGGTAAATGGCTTGACAGAATAGAAAACGACGTTAAAACCGTTGACCAAAACGTAGGCGTTTTAACGGTAGAGTTTATGTTGCCTGAATTTTGGCTTACGGCAAAAGGTCGCATTATTGTAAAATATAAAGGCGATAGCGAAGAAACGCTTTTACATAAAGGCGGAATTAAGCCTACCGTTTCGGGCTACGACGTAGGCGGTTGCCACGCGTTTAGATTTAAAATACAAAATAGAGAACTTGAATATATTAAGTTTGCAATATACGGCGAAGGCGCGTACTTCCCAACGCACTTTAAATATTTTGTAAACGACAAACTCTATTACGCAAGCGAAGTAGAAGTTGTGTCAGGCATTTGCGAACACCCAGAAAACGTACTTATTAACGACACTCGTTTTTGTAAACTCGGCAACGAAGACGGGCTTGCACATTTTAACGACATAGAACTCAGCAAAGAATTCCACGAAATTAAAGTTAAATTTAAAAGAGTAGAAGCATAAAAATAATCCCAAACGTTAACTTTTAAAGTTGGTTTGGGATTTTATATTACACTTTTTTATTTTAGGCTTTTTTACAACAAACGGTTGATAACGTGAAAATGAAACACGGCATAATACTTCGCTTATGCCCTTGAAAAGATGTAAACTCTTATCTGCGGGCATTTGCCTCGTTTTTTTTGGCGTTTGATTTACCCGTTTAAATCAACCTTATATTGTGTCATAGAATTATTTTAAGCGTATAATATAGTATGTATAATAGAGAAAAAAGCGTTGAATACGCGCTTAAATGGGCAAATAGCAGAAACCCAAATTATTATGATTTTACGTTACTTGGCGGAGACTGTACCAACTTTGTTTCGCAATGTTTACGTTACGGAAATATTCCTATGAACTACGATATTTACGGTTGGTATTACGTAAGTTTAAACAAGCGTGCGCCAAGTTGGACGGGCGTTGACGAATTTTGGAATTTTGGAATTAATAACGAGTCTAACTTTGGTATAAAATTAAAACAATGCTTGTTAAATGAACTTGAACTTGCGGACGTTATTCAACTTTATAACGGAACAAATTACTACCACACGCTTATAGTAACCAAAATACAAAACGGCATATACGTTACCGCGCACGATACGAACGCCGTTAATATGCCGTTATATTATTATTCTTATAAAGATTTTAGATGTGCAAAGGTTATAAACAATTAGTCGTTTTCGCAACGTTCAACAAACGAAATAAATTCGTTTTCAATTAATATATCGTTTAAAAATTGCGAAGAATATTCACGACTAGTCGTTATGGTTGCGCTATAATACACACCGTCGTTTCTGCGTTTAATTATAAGGTGGTTAAACCTATCCGTGCCAAAAATCTTTTTGATTTTTAAATTTTCGTGCCCCGTGTACTTAAATTCAATTTTAACGTTATAAACCTTTTTTGAACGAAAAAATTTAATATTTGAGTGGAAAATCCATTGAGATATAATTAAAATAAGCGTTGCGCCTAACGCTAAATAATAAAGTTTAGCACCGCACGCCATACCGACGCCAGCCGTTGCCCAAACGCCTGCCGCAGTAGTTAAACCGTGAACTTTATTTTGCTTATACACTATCATGCCCGCACCTAAAAAGCCTACGCCGGCAACTATTTGCGCGGCAACGCGGGCTGTGTCTGCATCGCTATCAAACGCGTATTTTGATATAACCATCATAAGCGACGCGCCCAAGCAAACTATCGTGTGAGTTTTAATTCCTGCTTCTTTTAAACGGAGTTTTCTTTCTAGACCTATTGCAAAGCCTAAAACTACCGATAAAATTAAATCGGGAAGCATATATAATTGAGATAAAAAAGTTTCCATATATTAAACGTAAACCCGCCTTTAAAAATATAATGCATTATTATAGCATTGCAAAAACTCAATGTCAATACTTAATACTTAAAATTTATTAAACTTTTAGGGCTTTTATGCGTTATATTTTAAAAGATAATAGCGCCGTTAAAATTGGCGCTATTAGTTTTAAGTTTTAATACTCTTTGCTTTGCGTTTTTTTATTATGCTTAAAGTTATTAAAAACCCGCATATAGCAAGGATAAGTACTGCAATTAATATTCCGCAACTCATAAAAAATTCTTCGGGAAGTATCAAAATAATAGGGTCTTTACTAGAAGAAAACAGCCAATTAGATTTTCCGGGGAATAATATTGCGTGAAACAGCGTAAAGGCAACGTTAAAATCAATAACGGCAATGCTTCCTAAAATTAGCGGAATTAAAAGTGATAATATAGCCGAATAAAAATATGGCTTATAACCGTAAAAATCTACCAATTTAACAACGCCTTTTTTATTTAAAATTTTTATTACAATAACGCTTGTTAGCGAAACTATTAACCCCCAAAAGTTTAGCATAAACAAAAATTTGCAATCTACAAAATGCGCTTTTCCACTTTCGGAATAGGTTAGGTCTCCAACGGAAAACTCCGTAAACGGTACGGTTAAATATGTTAAAACGCTATCGTATGCCTTTTTTATTTGCGCGTATGAAAACCCTGTTAAAAATTCAAGTTTTAAAGGCTTAATTTGCGCGTAGTAAAAAGGCCTAAAATATATAGGCACGCTTATGCAAACCGTTAAAATTAAAACGGAAATTAACGCTATATATATAATTGTAATCACTTTGTTTTTCATAACTATATTTTATAATATATAGTAAAAATAATCAAGCAAAAAATTAGATTATAAAACTTGCGTGCCAACTTGCTTTTATAAAGGTTCATCAACGTAGGCTAATAAAAAATTTATGGGTTATATATGAATTTGCACTTTAATCGTTTAATAAGCGGTAACAATTCGTTAAAAAATATAAAAAAACCTTTTAAACACTTGATAATTTTTTTTAAAGTGCTATAATTTTAACAATAAAAGTTGTAACGAATACGTATTTTTTTGCACGTAAGTAAAAAAGAAGGCGTTATTAAGTTTTTCGGTTACAAAATTTGGTCTTTTGACGTTAAAAACACACCGTGCCTTATAAATATCCGCGCATAATAGAATTTAAATAAACTTTTTAAAACGATAAGTGGATAAAATAAATAAACAAATTATAAAAATTAATTTTAATAGCAAAAACTGTTTGACATATTGAGGCGTCTTGTGATAAAATGTCGTTAATAAAGGCGATGACAAAGAGGGCTTTGAAAAGGACTTTTGTAGAGAGGCGAAGTTTGGTGAAATTCGTCAAAGGGCTTTCAAACGCTGTAACTTTAGAGCCGAAAGGAAGAATTAAGTAGACCCTTTCCGTGATTGCCGCGTTAGTGCATACGGGTTGTTAGACCCTGAGTGGTAGCGTATGCTACAATTTGAGTGGTACCGCGGGATTTTGTTTATACAAGCTCGTCTCAAAGTTTATTCTTTGAAACGGGCTTTTTTCGTTTCAAAAAACGGAGTAAATTTATGGAAAACATTAACGGATTAGATTTAAAAATTAAAGAAATGGCGCGAAGAATTCGCGAATTAAGGCAAATTGAAAACTTAACCGTTGAAGAAATGGCTAAAAAGACGGACGTTACGGTTGAGCAATACGAACTTTGCGAAAACGGTCTTTCCGACCTTAACTTTGCCTTTATTTACAGATGCGCGTTGGCTTTTAACGTAGACGTAACCGATATTATTGAAGGTAGAAGTCCAAAATTAAAGTCGTATACTCTTACAAGAAGCGGAAACGGTCAAAAAATAGAGCAAGCACACGGTATGACGTATTATAACCTTGCGTCCGCTTTTAGAAGCCGTATTGCCGAGCCTTTATACGTAGTAAGCGCTTACAGTAAAGAAGCGGAAGAAAAACCTATTGAATTAACTACCCATGCCGGTCAAGAGTGCGACATCGTTTTACAAGGTAGTTTAAAAATAAAAATAGGCGACCACGAAGAAATTTTATACGCGGGCGACAGTATTTATTACGACAGTTCAACACCGCACGGTATGATTGCCGTAGGCGGTAGCGATTGCGTATTTTACGCCATAGTTTTAAATCCAACGGGCGAAAACCCTATTGACAGCGAAAATTTGCACGCCAAAATAATAGCGGACAAGCAAGTTTACGTTAAAGATGAAAAACAACGCGTTTACAAAAAGTTCATAAATGCGGAAGTTAACGAAAACGGAACGCCTATAAATATTGAATTTAAAAACGAAGACACTTTTAACTTTGCCTTTGATATAGTTGACGAAATTGCAAATAAAGAGCCTAATAAACTTGCTCTTTTGCATTTAGACGGCAACGGAATTGAAAGAAAATTTACTTTTAAAGATATTAAAAAATACTCTAACCGTTCTGCAAACTACTTTAAATCGCTTGGCATTAAAAAGGGCGATAGGGTTATGCTTGTTTTAGGTAGAGATTATCAATTTTGGTACGCTATATTAGGATTACATAAACTTGGCGCAATAGTTATTCCCGCAATGAATCAACTTTTGGCAAAAGACTTTGAATACAGGTTTAATCAAGCGGGTATAAGCGCGGTTATTTGTACTTCAAAGGGAACTGCTTGCGAGCAAGTTGATATAGCAAGCGCTAATTGTCAAACGTTAAAGCATAAAATTATTACGGGCGGTAGTAGAGACGGGTGGCATGATTTTGACGAAGAAAGCACGCTTTTTAGCACCCATTTTGAAAGAAGCGAAACGTCTCCTTGCGGTAACGACACTATGCTTATGTTCTTTACGTCGGGAACTACGGGTTATCCAAAAATTGCCGAGCATAGTTACAAATACGTTTTAGGGCATTTCCACACTGCTAAATATTGGCACAAAGTTAATCCGGACGGGTTACATTTTACAATTTCCGATACCGGTTGGGCAAAGGCGTTGTGGGGTAAACTTTACGGTCAATGGCTTTCAGAAGGCGCAGTTTTCACGTACGACTTTACTCGCTTTAACGCGTCTGAAATTTTGCCGTTGTTCAAAAAATATAACATAACTACGTTTTGCGCTCCACCAACTATGCTCCGTATGCTTGTTAAAGAAGATATTTCTCAATACGATTTGTCTTCTATAAGCCACATAACTACGGCGGGCGAGGCGCTTAATTTAGAAGTTTATAAACAATTTAAAGAAGCAACAGGTTTAAGCATAAGCGAAGGCTTTGGTCAAACCGAAACTACTCTTGTAATAGGAAATTTAAGAGGGGCTGAAACAAAGCCTGGCTCAATGGGTAAGCCTACGCCTATTTACGACGTTACTTTGCTTGACGTTGACGGAAACGTTGTAAAAACCGGTGAAACGGGCGAAATTTGTATTAAAACTAGCAAAAAAGTGCCTTGCGGATTGTTTAAAGGGTATTATAAAGACGAGCAAAAAACTAACGAAGTATGGCACGACGGATATTATCATACGGGCGATTTGGCGTGGCGAGATGAAGACGGATTTTTCTGGTACGTAGGTAGGGCGGACGACGTTATTAAGTCGTCGGGTTATAGAATAGGGCCTTTTGAAATAGAAAGCGTAATAATGGAACTTCCGTACGTATTAGAGTGTGGCGTTTCGCCGTATCCCGACGAAGTAAGGGGGCAAGTAGTTAAAGCAAGTATAGTTTTAGTTAAGGGCAAAGAGCCTAGCGAAGAATTAAAACTTGAAATTCAAAACTACGTTAAAAAACGTACCGCGCCTTATAAATATCCGCGTATAATTGAATTTAAAAAGGAACTTCCTAAAACTATAAGCGGAAAAATTCAAAGAAGCAGGCTTTAAAATGAATTTTAAAAGAATAACGATAATTTCAGGGCATTTTGGCAGTGGTAAAACTAATATTGCCGTCAATTTAGCGCTAGAACTTAAAAAAAACAAAGAAAAGGTTGCTATTGCCGATTTAGATATAGTAAACCCCTATTTTAGAACGAAAGATAGCGAAGAACTTTTTAATAGCAACGGCATAAAACTTATATGTTCAAAGTACGCCAATTCAAACGTAGATATACCGGCTTTGCCACAAGAAATTTACGGGATAATTGACGATAAAACAACTTCTTTTATATTAGACGTGGGTGGAGACGACCGCGGGGCTCTTGCACTTGGTAGGCTTTCTAAAAAAATCGTAGACGAGGGCGATTACGATATGTTTTACGTAGTAAACAAGTTTAGGCCGTTAACTAGCGACGCTGAAAGCGCAATAGCCGTAAAAGAAGAAATTGAATTTGCTTGTAAAATTAAGTTTACGGGAATAATTAACAATTCTAATTTAGGGCTAGAAACTACCGCAAGCGACGTTTTAAATTGCCAAAATTATGCAAACGAAATTTCAAAATTAACTAATTTACCAGTAGTTATGACTACCGTAAACGAAAATTTGTATAACGAATTAAAAGATAAAGTAAAAAATTTATATTCTATCAATTTGCAAAAAAAACTATAAGGAGAAACCTAATGGCTACATTGACTTTTAAAAGTGAAAAATGTAAAGGTTGCGGATTGTGTATTGGAGTGTGCCCAAAAGGCGTACTTGCACTTTCGCAAGATAAAATTAACAGTAAAGGACATCATCCCGTTGAGGCGGTTAAACCAGAGTCTTGCATAGCGTGTGCGTTTTGCGCTACGATGTGTCCAGACTGCATAATAAAGGTTGAAAGGTGACGATATGAAAGATAAAGTATTAATGAAGGGAAACGAAGCAATTGCAGAAGCTGCAATTATTGCAGGTTGCAAACACTATTTTGGCTATCCTATAACGCCACAAACTGAAATAGCGGCGTATATGGCTAAAAGAATGCCAAAAATAGGCGGTGTGTTTTTACAAGCGGAAAGCGAAATTGCGGCAATTAATATGGTTTACGGAGTTTCGGCAACGGGCAAGCGTTGTATGACGTCTTCTTCAAGCCCAGGAATTTCACTTAAAGGCGAGGGGCTTTCTTATTTGGCGGGTGCTGATTTACCTGCACTCGTAGTAAACGTTCAACGCGGTGGACCTGGCCTTGGCGGAATTCAACCTTCTCAATCCGACTATTTTCAAGCGACAAAGGGCGGTGCGCACGGCGATTTCCATATGCTTGTTTTTGCACCTGCTTCCGTTCAAGAAATGGCGGATTTAACTGTTAAAGGTTTTGAACTAGCAGATAAATACCGTATGACTTCTATGATTTTAGCCGACGGTACGCTTGGTCAAATGATGGAGCCCGTTAGTCTTGAATACGAAATAGGCGCACCTATTGAAAAGCCTTGGGCAACGACGGGAACTGAGTTAAAAAGAGAGCATAACGTAGTAAACTCTTTATACCTTAAACCCGATAAACTTGAACAAACTAATATTGAAAGATTTGAAAGATATAATAAAATTCAGCAAACTGAAACTATGCACGAAGAATATTTGGTTGAGGACGCTGAAATTTTAGTAACCGCTTTTGGAATTGCTTCAAGAGTTGCTAAAAACGCCGTTAACACCGCAAGGGAAATGGGTATAAAGGTCGGACTTATTAGACCTATAACTCTTTGGCCTTTCCCACAAGACGCGTATAAAAAAGTTGCGGATAAAGTTAAGCAAATTATTTCAGTTGAACTTTCAATGGGTCAAATGATAGAAGACGTTCGCTTGGCGGTAGAGGGCAAAGTTCCGGTTACTCTTTGCAACCGTAGTGGCGGTATGATTCCATCGCCCGAACAAGTATTACAAAGCATAATAAACGCTAATAAAGGGGGTAATAAATAATGGTAGTTTTTGATAAACCAAAAGCACTTGCAGACGTTCCGCTTCACTACTGTCCTGGTTGTACGCACGGAATAGTACATAGGTTAGTTGCCGAAGTAATAGACGAACTAGATATTCAAGGTAAAACCATAGGCGTTGCACCCGTTGGTTGTGCGGTTATGGCGTACGATTATTATAACTGTGATATGATAGAGGCTGCTCACGGAAGAGCGCCTGCCGTTGCAACGGGCGTAAAGCGTTCGTTACCACAAAACGTAGTTTTCACTTATCAAGGCGACGGAGACTTAGCGTCTATCGGTATGGCTGAAACGGTGCACTCTGCGGCAAGAAACGAAAATATAACTATAATATTTATCAACAATGCAATTTACGGTATGACGGGTGGTCAAATGGCGCCAACGTCACTTCCAGGTCAAATTACGCAAACTTCACCATACGGAAGAAAGGTAGAAGATTGCGGTTTCCCTGTAAAAGTGTGCGAAATGTTATCGCAACTTGACGGACCTGAATATATAGCAAGAGTTGCCGTAAATAGCGTAAAAAACGTAAAGAACGCTAAAAAGGCAATTAAAAAGGCGTTTGAAAACCAAATAAACAACAAGGGATTTTCATTAGTAGAAATTTTGTCTACGTGTCCAACAAACTGGGGTTTGACCCCAGAAAAAGCGCTTCAATGGGTTGACGAAAAAATGATACCGTACTATCCGTTAGGCGTATACAAAGATAGGTCGGTTAAAGAGGGGGAATAAGTAAATGGGTACGACTAATTATTTATTTGCCGGTTTTGGCGGACAAGGAATACTTTTTTCTGGAAAAGTGCTTGCATACAAGGGTTTAACTGACGGTAAAAACGTAAGTTGGTTGCCATCTTACGGACCTGAAATGCGTGGCGGTACCGCTAATTGTAGCGTAATTATAAGCGACGAGGCTATCGGCTCTCCAATAGTTTCTAATCCAGACGTTTTAATTGCTATGAATTTACCTTCGCTTGACGCTTATGAAAACAGTGTAAAAAGCGGTGGAAAAATATTCGTAGATTCTACTTTGGTTGAACGCAAAGTTAATAGAACGGACGTAGAAGTTTATTACGTACCGTGTACGGCGCTTGCTTCCGAACACAAAATTCCAAAACTTGCCAATATGATTATTATGGGAAAAGTTTTAGAAAAAACTGGTGGTTTTAAAGATGAAAACGCCGTGTATAACGCGCTTAAAAAGGTCGTTTCGGCAAAGCACGAAGATATGTTGCAAGTTAATCTTAACGCTTTAAAATTAGGTAAAGATTATTAAAAGGGGTGTTGTTATGGAAATTAAAATAACTAAAAAAGAAGTTTTAGGAAAACTTTTAGACGAGTCTAATCTCGGTTTTGGAAAAGTATTTACGGACCATATGTTTATTATGGATTATTCCGAAGGCAAAGGTTGGCACGACGCTAGAATAGTTCCGTTTCAAAATATTTCGTTACATCCTGCGTCAACGGTGCTTCACTACGGCTCTGAAATTTTTGAAGGTTTAAAGGCTTATAGAACTAGCGAAGGAAATATTCAACTTTTTAGACCTATGGAAAACATTAAAAGGCTTAACCGTTCAGCTAAGCGTATGTGTCTTCCAACCCTTGACGAAGAAGACGCTTTGCAAGCGTTAAAAACGTTTATAAACGTGGAAAAAGACTGGGTTCCTAAAAAAGAGGGTACGTCTTTATACATAAGACCTTTTATGTTTGGTAACGACGAAACGTTAGGCGTTCACTCCGTAAAAAACGCAACGTTTATAATTATAACTTCGCCTGTTGGAAGTTATTATAAAGAGGGTATTAACCCAGTTAAAATTATGATAGAGTCGGAAGACGTGCGCGCCGTTCGCGGTGGTACGGGCGAAGCAAAATGCGGTGGTAACTACGCTGCAAGTAACCGTGCCGGTCAACGTGCGGAAGAAAAAGGCTACTCACAAGTTTTGTGGCTTGACGGCGTTGAAAGAAAGTACATAGAAGAAGTTGGCGCAATGAACGTTATGTTTAAAATTGACGGCAAAGTAGTTACGCCTAAACTAGCAGGCTCTATTTTACCAGGCATTACAAGAAAATCTATTATTGAATTGTTAAAAGGCGAAGGCTACGAAGTAGAAGAAAGGTTAATAAGCGTAGACGAACTCATTTTAGCCCTTGAAAACGGCAAACTTGAAGAGGCTTGGGGTTGCGGAACGGCGGCGGTTGTTTCGCCAATAGGCGAACTTTGCCATAAAGACGTTAAATACGTTATCAACAACGGTAAAATCGGCGAGTTAACTCAACGCCTTTACGATACTTTAACGGGTATTCAATGGGGCAAAATAGAAGATAAGAATAATTGGATAGTAAAACTTTAAAAACTTTGCAAAAATATTTGACAAAATTTAAATATAATGTTAATATACTAAAAAATGTTAAACTATTAAATGCAAAGACGGAATTATTTATTTATCACCTTGCGTTTTAGAGAGTCGGCGTTTGGTGTAAGCCGACACGTAAGATAAATAAAGCCTCACTCCCGAGCAGAACTTCCCAAATTACAGTAAGAAGTTACGGTTATTGCTCCGTTATCAAGGCAAAAGGCTTGTTTGAGCCTACAAAGGTGCTGTATTTTTACAGTATTAGGGTGGTACCGCGGAAATTTTCGTCCCTGAAGTCGTAAGACTTCGGGGATTTTTATTTAAAATAAAGGAATAATAATTATGAAACAAATTATCGTATCTGACATGACGCTTTCAACGTGCGTTAACCAACTATCGTTTAAAGAAAAAATTGAAATTGCTAGGCATTTAGACAATTTAAAAGTAGACGTTATAGATATGCCTCAAATCAAAAACGTAACTGCGGATTCGTTGCTTATAAAAACCATATCTGCTTTTGTTAAAAACAGCGTGCTTTCCGTTGAAGTTCCACTTTGCGAAAATAGTGTAGAAACGGCGTATAACGCAATATCAAAGGCTAAAAAAGGTAGGTTAAAAATTTCTATTCCCGTTTCTACGGTATTAATGGAGTATACGTGCCACAAAAAGCCGAACAAGGTTTTAGAACTTTGTGGCGAAGTTATAAAAAAGGCAACCGAACTTTGTAACGACGTTGAAATCTTTTTAATAGACGCTACTCGTGCAGACGCTAAGTTTTTAAAAGACGTTATAGAAACGGCTGTTTCTTACGGCGTTAAAACGGTAACGTTATGCGACGACGAAGGCGTTATGCTTTCCGACGAGTTTGCTTGCTTTATTTCTAACGTTAAAAAAGAAATAGACGCTATAAACAAGGCTAAAATAGGCATTTTATGTAAAAACACTAACGGGCTTGCTATGGCAAATTCGCTTATGGCGATAAAAGCGGGGGTAGACGAAGTTAAAACTTGCGTTGGAGTAGAAGCGTATACTAAAACCGATTTACTTGCAAGCGTAATTTCTAATACTTTTAATAAGTTAAACGCAAACATCAATTTAAATATGCACGAACTTCACAGAATTATTAATCAAATTGAGTGGGTGCTAGGCGCGTTTAAAGGCGAAAAGAAAAGCAGTGCAACCAACTTTATAAAAGTAGAAGATAACGAAAACACCGTATTTGACAGTAGCGACACGAAAGAAACCTTATTAGTAGCCGTTAAAAAACTCGGTTACGATTTATCGGAAGACGATGCTTTAAAGGTTTACGAAGAATTTAAAAAAGTTGCTAGTAGAAAAACCGTTGGAATTAAGGAATTAGACGCAATCGTAGCGGGCGTTGCACTTCAAGTTCCACCTACTTACTCGTTAAAAAGTTTCGTAATAAACAACGGCAACGTAATTTCTTCTTCTGCGCAAATTACTTTAATTAAAAACGGCAAAGAATATTTTGGCGTTTGCATTGGAGACGGTCCCGTTGACGCTGCGTTTAAGGCGTTAGAGCAAATTATAGGTACGCACTACGAGTTAGACGATTTCCAAATTCAATCGGTTACCGAAGGGCGCGAGGCAATGGGCTTTGCACTTGTAAAATTGCGTTATAACGGCAAAGTATATTCGGGAAACGGAATATCTACGGATATAATAGGCTCGTCTATTAGCGCATACATAAACGCTGTAAACAAGATTGTTTACGGAGAGGTATAAAAATGAAACTTTCTTTTTCAACAAAGGGTTGGCATAATAAAACTTTTGAAGAGTTTTTAACTATTGCCAAAGATTTAAAATTTTCAGGCGTAGAAATTCATAATATAAACAACAGTTTGTTTAGCGGAGAGCAAAGTGCTTTAAAAGATTATAAAACGGCAAGCACGTTGCGTAAACTTTACGAACTAAAAATTTCTTTGCCTTGTATAGATTGCATAGCAGACCCGTCTTGTAAAAGTGAGGCTATGGCCTTTAAACAAGAGATTTTACAGTGTATTTCTATTGCGCATAATTTGCACGTTAAAAATATTAGAATACGCGCTAAAAGCACTGATAAAAACTCCGTTAAATTAGTTGAAAATTTTTTAGACGAAATTTTACCGATAGCCGAAGAAAACGACGTTACTTTACTACTTGAAACAAGCGGTTTGTTTAAAAACAGTGCCGATTTGCGTCAAATTTTAGAGCATTACGCAAGCGACTATCTAGCAAGTTTGTGGGATATGTATTCAACGTATTTTATCGCAAACGAAAGCCCCGAAGAAACTATTAAAAATTTAGGTGCGTACGTAAAACACGTTCACGTTAAAGACGCGGTTAAAGTAGATAACGAAATAAAATACTGTTTAATGGGCGAGGGCGAAATGCCTATTAACGAAATGGTTTTAGCGTTGCGTTCAGTAAATTACGACGGGTTCGTTTCGCTTGAATGGGCGCCGGAGTGGTTTGAAGAACTTGACGATATAGAAATAATTTTATCTCAATTTGAAAACTATATGAGTCAGTTTAGCGATACTTCAAAGGCGGACAATTCACTTTATTACAACAAGGCTCATACGGGCAAATTCGTATGGAAAAAAGACCTTTTAATAGACTGTACGTTCTCGCAAGTTTTAGATAAAATGGTAGAGGAATTTCCCGACCAAATCGCTTTTAAATACACAACTTTAAACTACACAAGAACTTATAGCGAGTTTAGAGACGACGTTGACGCTTTTGCACGCGCGCTTATTTCTATGGGTGTAAAAGCAGGGCATCACGTTGCAGTATGGGCAACTAACGTTCCCGAGTGGTATATCGCGTTTTGGGCGGTTACAAAAATCGGCGCGGTATTAGTGTCTATGAACACCGCGTATAAAATTCACGAAGCCGAATATTTGTTAAAACAATCGGACACTCACACCATTATTATGGTTGACGGGTTTAGAGATTCTAATTACGCCGAAACCATAAAAACGCTTTGCCCAGAACTTGAAACTACAAAAAAAGGTCAACCATTACACGCAAAAAGGTTGCCGTTTTTAAGAAACGTAATAACAGTTGGTTTTGAATTAAACGGCTGTTTAACTTGGGAAGACGCGCTTTTAAGGGCGGATATGGTTTCTATTGACGAAGTTTATAGAAGGGCAAGTTTGGTTGATAAAGACGACGTTTGCAATATGCAATATACGTCTGGCACTACGGGATTTCCAAAAGGCGTAATGTTAACGCATTATAACGTTGTAAACAACGGCAAGTGTATAGGCGACAGAATGGACCTTTCAACTGCGGATAGAATGATGATTCAAGTTCCTATGTTCCACTGTTTTGGCATGGTTCTTGCCATGACTGCAAGTATGACGCACGGCACAACTTTGTGCCCGTTGCCGTACTATGCTCCAAAGCCGGCGCTCGCTTGCATAAATTCTGAAAAAATAACGGCGTTCCATGGCGTTCCAACGATGTTTATAGGTTTATTAGAGCACGAAGATTTTGCCAAAACCGATTTTTCGTATATGAGAACGGGTATTATGGCGGGTAGCCCTTGCCCAATTTCCGTTATGAATGACGTTGTAGAAAAAATGAACATGCGTGAAATTACAATCGTTTTTGGTCAAACGGAATCATCGCCTGGTTGCACTATGAGTTCTACGGACGATTCAATAGAAGTTCGCGTTAGCACGGTAGGTAGGGCACTTCCCGAAGTGGAGTGCAAAATAATCAACCCCGAAACGGGCGAAGATTGTGAAGACGAAGTTACCGGCGAGTTCGTTGCGCGTGGCTACAATATTATGAAAGGTTACTATAAAATGCCAAAGGCAACGGCTAGCGCAATAGATAAAGACGGTTGGCTTCATACGGGCGATTTGGCGTGTAGGACAAAAGACGGTAACTATAAAATAACGGGCAGATTAAAAGATATGATAATTAGGGGTGGCGAAAACATATACCCCAAAGAAATAGAAGAGTTTATTTACACTCACAGTAAGGTTAAAGACGTTCAAGTTATAGGCGTTCCCGACGTTCAGTACGGCGAAGAAATTATGGCGTGCATTATATTAAAAGAGGGCGAAACTATGACTGAAAAGGAAATGAAAGATTACATTAACGCACATATGGCAAGGCACAAAGTACCAAAATACATTGATTTTGTAACGGAATTTCCTATGAACGTTGCGGGCAAAATTTTAAAATATAAAATGCGCGAAGAAGCAATTAAAAAATACGGGCTTGAAAAGGCGTCAAGTGTGGTAACGGCATAATGGTTAACAATAAATATTACGTTATAGACGCACATTGCCATATATATCCGCCTAAAATTGCCTTATTAGCAATTCATCATACGGACGAGTTTTACGGTGAAAAATCTAGCGAAAAGGGCATAACTGAGCATTTAATAGAAAGTTCAAAAAGTTCAGGCGTTGATAAATTTTTAGTGCAGTCTGTGGCTACGACTGAAAGGCAAGTTCAAAGGATAAACGAGTTTATTGCAAAAGAAGTAGAAAATAATAGCGATAAGTTAATAGGGCTTGGAACTATTCATCCAAAAAGTCAAGATATGCTCGGCGATATTCAACACCTATATAGTTTAGGTTTAAAGGGTATAAAAATTCACCCCGATATTCAAGGAATTGCCGTTGATGATAAGGGCTTTATTAAGGCGTATGAAATTTGTTCTAAATTAAATTTGCCTATTTTAATGCACACGGGCGACAATAGATACGATTTATCTAACCCTAATAGGCTTTTACCTATATTAAAAGAGTTTAAAAACCTAACGGTTATAGGTGCGCATTTTGGCGGTTATTCTATTTGGGAAGAAGCGTCTAAACAGTATTGCGGAATAGAAAATTTTTACGTAGACTGTTCTTCAAGTTTTAACTACTTGTCAAAAGACGTTGCAAAAGAGATAATTTATAGATACGGTACGGACAAAGTTCTTTTTGGCTCGGATTATCCTATGTGGAACGCTAAAAATGAAATAG
Source organism: Christensenellaceae bacterium (assembly GCA_045644385.1). Taxonomy (GTDB): domain Bacteria; phylum Bacillota; class Clostridia; order Christensenellales; family Borkfalkiaceae; genus HGM11412. The sequence goes on along the minus strand of JAZRGU010000018.1, from coordinate 144,683 downwards.
AAACTTTGCTTTCTTTAAATTTAAGCGAGCAAGATTATCATAAAATTTTTAGTCAAAACGCAAAAAAGGTGTACAATCTTTAAACTTTTGTAGTATAATATTTTAAATTAAAAATTAGGAAAAAATAATATGAAGAATACTGAAATTTTTATAGTGATGATTGCGTATATGGCAGTTATTATAGGTATAGGAATTTACTTTTACAAGCGTTCTCAAAAGAGTTCGGAAAACTACTTTTTAGGCGGTAGGTCGCTTGGACCTTGGGTTGCGGCTATGAGTGCCGAAGCAAGCGATATGAGTGGCTGGCTTTTAATGGGCTTGCCGGGCGTTGCTTACTGGCTAGGTTTAGCGGACGCTTTTTGGACGGCGCTTGGTCTTGCAATAGGAACTTACGTAAACTGGCTTATAGTTGCAAAAAGGTTAAGGAATTATTCTCAAATTGCGGGAAACGCAATAACCGTACCCGACTTTTTTAGCAATAGGTTTAAAGAAAAAAATAAGTTAATAATGCTTATAGCATCGCTTTTTATATTAGTTTTCTTTACCGTTTACGCCGCTAGTTGCTTTGTTACGTGCGGAAAATTGTTTACCACGTTATTTGGTTGGGATAGTTCTAATTCTTACCATATAATGCTTATAGTGGGCGCAGTTTTCGTAGTTTTATACACGTTAATAGGCGGTTTTTTAGCCGAAAGCGTTTCAGATTTTATGCAAGCAATAGTTATGATAACCGCGCTTATTATTATGATTATAGTTGGAACGATTAGCGCAGGTGGTATTTCTAACGTCATAGAAAACGCAAAGAGCATGGAAGGGTATTTTTCTTTAACTAATATGGCAAATCCCGTTGTAGAAAACGGCAAAGTTATCTTTAAAGAAGCAACCCCTTACGGCGTTTTAAATATGTTTTCTATGCTTGCGTGGGGGCTTGGATATTTTGGTATGCCACAAGTTTTACTTCGCTTTATGGCTATAAAGCAACCAAAAGATATTAAGCGTTCTAGAATAATTGCAACTAGTTGGTGCGTTATTTCTCTTATTGCAGCGGTTTGTATAGGCGTAATAGGTAAAACTATTTTGGCAGACAACCCTATTTTATCTTCTAAAACGGGCGCGGAAAATATTTTAATAGTTATGTCTACCGAATATTTACCGCTTATAGTTGCAGGTTTAATAATGGCTGGAATTTTAGCGGCTACTATTTCTTCTTCCGACTCTTACTTATTAATAGCGTCGTCTGCGGTATCGGTAAACATTTATAAGGGCTTTATTAAAAACGGCAAAGAAGTTAAAGATAAAACGGTTATGTGGGTTTCACGAATCGTACTTATAGTTATTGCTTTAATAGGTTTAGTTATCGCGTGGGACGAAAACAGCGTAATTTTTGAAATAGTATCTTTTGCTTGGTCGGGCTTTGGCGCTACGTTTGGACCTTTAATGTTGTTCTCTTTATTCTGGAAAAGAACTACCAAAGAAGGCGCAATTGCAGGTATGATAACGGGCGGTGCTATGGTATTTATTTGGAAATTAGTGCTTAACAACTTGCTTTCTAAATACGTTCCCGTATTTGCAATTTACGAATTATTGCCTGCGTTTATATTATCGGCAATAGCAATAGTTGTGGTTTCTCTTTTAACAAAAGAACCTAGCAAAGAAGTTTTAGACGAGTTTGAACAAGCAAAATCTATGTAAAATATAAAATGCTAAAAGATTGACAAACGGCTTTTTGTCAATCTTTTTTTACGCAAAGTTAAAAAGAGTATAATTATTTGTAAATAATGTTGAAAATAGTTAATGTTTTTAGTATAATATAAACTAAGGTGTATTATGAACGACGTAAAATTAAGTGCATTAAAAAATGAAATAATTGAATATTTAAATTACGACGACGCTTTATCTAGTCAAGATAAAAGCGATTTGCTTTCTTTATCTTTAAGCAATATTAAAAATAAGTGGGCAAAAACCATATATCATTATTTTAATAGCCATATAGACGAAAACGGAAATGCTATTTCGCTAGAAGTTTTTTTAAAAAACAACAATGCAGTTAATGCTAATTTTTATAAAAGGGTTAATAACGCGTTTATTAAAAACTTATTTAAAAACAATTCGCCTTTATATTTTTTTGACGTAGACAATACTTTAACCGACAATGGAGTTTTAAGCCCCCAAAAGCAAGAATTTATAAAAAATTGGAAGCATAAAGACAGAATTATTTTGAGTACGGGCAAGTTAAAAAACGCTATTATGGACGTAATTGACGCGTGTGAAATAAATAATAACTATTCGTCGTTTTTAAACGGCTCGGCTATATTTGACGGCGCTTCAATTAAAGATATTTGTAAACTTGGGGATATAAGCAATAAACTAATAGAAGAACTTGAAAAAACGAATTTAGAATTCGTATTATATAATAGCAGTCAAATTATTAGCAAAAAGAAGTTAAACGCTAAAAACGAAAGTTATTTGCGTAGGTATAACGAGTGGTACGAAATTTTGCCAAACGGCGTTGATTGTAATTCAATTATAAAAATTTTAGTTTTTATTTATGAAGACGAGCCCGAAAAAGAATTGCAAGTTCAAAAAATAATAAAAGGAATTAACGGCATTAACGCACTTCGCACAGGTCCGCACAGTTACGAAATTTTAAAGCGTGAACAACATAAAGGCAACACCGTAAAATTAATATCTAAAATGCTAAACAGGTATTATCGTTGTACGATAGGCGTTGGCGACAGTATGAACGATTTTCAAATGCTAAATTACGTTGGACTGCCGTTTATAGTTTCAACTTCAAATAAAGAATTAAAAGATTACGGTTTTAAAGAACTTATAAAAAATAGAGAAATTGATATAGTAAACTTGATTAAAAAGTACGAGTAAGGAGTTTAGCAAATGAAAAAAACTGAAATAAATTGGATAAGCATAATATCTTTGGCAATAACCGTTTTATTAAGCATATTTAAAAACGAAGCCAACGCTATGGTAATATTCCCAATTATAGGCGTAGTTTTAGTGGTTTTAGTTATTAATATAATAATTACGCAAACAAAGGCAAATAAAAACTTGTCTAACACCGCCGTAATTGATAAAAGTAAAAAATACACTAAATATTTGTGGAGTATAGTTAAGGCTAATCAAAAGCAAATGTTAAAAGAAGTTAATATTTCCGATTTTAAAAAGATAGATAAAAACAATAATAAAATTATTAAACTTATTTATGCAAACGGCAATATTAAAGAAAACGAAGAAAAGCAAACGGTTAAAATTTTAAGAGATGAAAACAAGGTTTTAATAGATAATTATTATTCAAAAAAAGCGTTAGAAAAACCTTGCAAAGAAGTGGTTGCTAAAATAAATAGAAGTAACGCCGAAAAAGCGCAAGCGGTATACGACGTAATATATAAAAATATATCTTCGTTTCAAAGAATTTTGCTTCAACTTGAACAGCACTCTTTAAGAATAAACCTTGGTAAATACATAGTAAATTGCACCAATAATATTGACCAAGCAATAGACGCGTACGTTGACTATTTAGGTTGGACAAACATTTTGCTTGGCGACAATAAAAAGGGCTTTATGTACATAGAAAAAGGGCTTGAACTTATCAATTATAAAATTGACGAGTGCAAGCAAAGTGGTAATAACGAAGGTTACTGTAAATACGTTTTATTAAAAGCAAGGGCTTTAAGGCATATGGGAACAACTTATTACACTTTTAAGTATCGTAACGACGATTTTGTTGAAAAAGCGCTTAAACAAGCCCTAGACCTTTGCGAAATTAAAGAAGTAAAAGAGTATTATTATAAAAACGATAAAATCAAATACGACAAAATGGTTTTTGGTATAAAATACAATCAATACTTGCTTCAATATTTTCAATTAAAAATTAATAAAGATTTAGGCGAAAAAGAAATAAAATTGCTTATAAAAAACATTGCCGAATTAGAAAAAGAAGTAGTTCAAGATAACGATAAACATAGGCTTGTTAAAGTTGAAACTTTAAAAAATCAAGTGGACAGGTTGTATATATCAACTCAAAGCGTTTTAGAGCAAAAAGAAGATATGAAAAAGTGGAGTGATACTTTTGAAGCAAACGCCAAAACCATAGAAGACGTGCTTAACCAAAATATTTATTTTGACGAAGCAATGGAAGTTTATATTTATCAAAAAATACAAAACCTTTTTTACGACGTAGAGCAAGAAATTTTAAAAATTAAATAAAAAAAATGGCAAATTTAATTTGCCATTTTTTTAATTGTCTTTTGTTTTTTTACAAAACGATATAAAGCATAGTAAAACGCTTAAAATTGAATATATTGCTATTATAAGTAAGCCTAAAAGTGCCGTTTGATTAAAAGCGTAGCCGTCGCCAAAAAAGTTTGTTGCCCCCGAAAAAATCTTTCCTAAATAAACGGACGGATAAAAGGGTAAAAACCTACAAAAAGTTTCAAAGCCTTGCATAGTTTCTATCGGCATCCAACAGCCACCTAAAACGCCCGATGCGGAAATTAGTATAGAGCATATTCCAGGCGCGCTTTTATCGTTAAATAAAACGCCGAACAAAATGCCTAAAAACACGCTTATAAATAATACGGGCATTTGACTTAATATTACTAGCAAGCAACCTAAAAAACTAGTAAATTCAACTTTGGTTATTAATGAAATAATAAAACTTACAATGGTAGTTATAACGCTTTGTAATATTCCTATTACAATTCCCGTAATAGCGTATCCTAAAACGAACTCGTAAGATTTCATAGGGGACGTAAAAAGCCTTTTTAAAAATGAAGTTTGCTTATCTTTTGAAACGAGTAGCGCCATAAGTAAAGTAACAAAACTAAAAGAAAACATCATAATTGAGGGAAATATAGCCGTTATAGAAAACATAGGAGTATTTCCGTTTGTGTACCTGTTTATTATTTGAAATAACGCCAGCATTACAAGTGGAAAAACTAAACAAAAAACGTAAATTACGGGGTCGCGTAGCATTTCTTTAAAATTTCTTTTAGCAAAATTAATCGTTTTATTCATATTGTGCCTCCTCCACTAATTTAACGAAAGCGTCTTCAAAAGTTGACGAGTTAGTTTTTTGCTTTAATTCTTCACTAGTGCCAATTTCTAAAATTTTGCCTTTACGCATAATGGCAACTCTATCGCAAAGAGCCTCTATTTCTTCTAAATAATGCGAAGTTAAAATTATTGTAATTTTGCCTTTTAATTGATTAATAATTTTCCAAAGTTCACGCCTTGCAATAACGTCTAAACCTAACGTTGGCTCGTCTAAAAACAAAATTTTAGGTTTTGAAATTAAAGCGATTGCAACGGAAAGACGCCTTTTATATCCGCCCGAAAGGTTTTTAGATTTAAAGTTTTTTACGTCGTCTAATTTAAAAATTTGTAATAGTTCGTCTATATAAGTTTTGCAATTCGTGCCGTAAACGTTTGCAAAAAACTCTAAATTTTCTTGCACCGTTAGATTTAAAGCGATAGAAGTTTCTTGTGGAGAAACGTCTAATATTTTTTTTATTTCGTTTAAATTTTCGTCTAAATCGTAGTCTAAAACGTAGGCTTTACCGCTAGTTTTTTGGGTTAGACCGCATAATACGTTGGTTAAAGTTGTTTTTCCCGCACCGTTTACGCCAAGTAAACCAAATAACTCGCCTTCGTTTATGTTAAGCGAAACGTCGTCTAGCGCTTTTACGTTTTTGTAATTTTTATTAACGTTTTTAACTATAATTGCTTCCATATTTACCTATATTAAATCGTTCGTTATATCTTCTAAAACGCTAGATTTTACTATTGCCATACCTTTGATTTTATCGCACAAAACAACTACGGAATCGCCACTTTTAATGTCAAACATTTCGCGCGCTTCTTTCGGTATAACAATTTGCCCCTTTTCGCCAACTTTACAAATTCCTATAAATTTATCTTTCATAGTATTACCTTATATAAATATATTTTTCATTTTTAATTAGTATAACTAGTTATACTTTTCATACTAATTATACTAGCGACGCTTATTTTTGTCAATAATTTTGTATAGATAAAAGCAACGTCGCTATAAAAAGCCATTTCTTTAACTAAAAGGCGAGATAGCAAGAAAAGTTTAAGGCGTGTAAGACAAACAAAAACCACCAAGTTAGCCGAATTCCTGCAAGGGATTCGGCAACTAAATAAATCCTAAACGGATTTGTGATAATTTGGAGAATTGCCTTGCGAAGCAAGATATTCTCCAAAGTGATATTGCCTATCGGCAGTGATATTTGCCTACGGCAAGTTGTGGATTTATTTAATATAACTTTGGCATTAGCCAAAATATAACTGCTTGTAAAACAAGCAATATAACTTTTAGCCACAAGGCTAAAAATATAACTAAATTATCTTAATCTTTTGTGGATAAGAAAAGCCCACCATATTTCGCTTTTTGCGAAGTATAGTGGGCTACACTTTTGTTATAAACTAAAAATCCCTAATAGGAACTCGCATAATGGTGGTTTAAAGGTTTGTATTTATATATTAAGATTTTCTTCTAAAAACAACGGGCTATCTAAAAATTCACTTACAGTCATATCAAAGCCAGAAGCAATTAAAATTACAGTAGATAGCAAATTATCTTTTACTGTTTCGTGTATTATATTTTTTAAAGTTGAATGAGTGATGCCACTATTCATTGCCAATCTATATTGAGTAATGTTCTTTTCTTTTAGTAGTTGACTAATTCGCAAAGCAACGGCTCTGTTAACGTTATTATTCATAAATATTCCCTTATAGTTGTATATAACTATATTTTACTAAAAGAAAAATTTTATGTATGGTTGCGCACAGCCATATAAAAGTATTGTAATTGTATATGCAATCATATAAAATTTTGGTGCATATAAAGCGTATAAGTATGCAGTAAAAAAGAAAAAAGTTTTAATAAATTTAAAATAAAAAAGCAAACCGTTTGGTTTGCTTTTTTAGTTGGCTTGTTGAGTTTACTTTTTGTTGTGCAATAAAAAATGTTGCGTAGGTGCGATAGCGTTTAATTGCTAATTTTTTATAAAAGCAAATTATAAAAAGTGCTTCCCCTTGAAGTGCAAGGGGAAGTGGCAAAATTATAGTTAGATATATTTTGGCGATAGGGTTTCGTTGCTTGTTTTATAGCGGTGGTTATATAAACAATGGTAAAGTATAAATTACAAATTATTTAATTATGCTAAACGCGTGTATATGCCACAAACCCTTCCGTCAACTAACGTTGCCACCTTCCCTTTCAGTTAAAGGGACGGCTTTTATAGGGAAGGGGATTGCGCCACGCTAGGGGCCGAACGTAGTTCGAGTCTCTAACGAAAAATAAAAAAGCAAACCGTTTGGTTTGCTTCTTGGTGCGCCTTCGGAGACTCGAACTCCGGACCCACTGATTAAGAGTCAGTTGCTCTACCAACTGAGCTAAAGGCGCATATATTTTTACGGGGTCGTATAACCCCGTAAAAATGGTGATCCACCGGGGACTCGAACCCCGGACAACTTGATTAAAAGTCAAGTGCTCTACCGCCTGAGCTAGTGGACCGTATTAAATTTTTTTTGGCTGGGGTGGCAGGATTTGAACCTACGAATACCGGAATCAAAATCCGGTGCCTTACCGCTTGGCGACACCCCAACGCTTTATATTTATGGGGCGAGAGATGGGAATCGAACCCACGACCTCCAGGACCACAATCTGGCGCTCCACCGATTGAGCTACTCTCGCCATATATTGGCGCGCCAGAAGGGACTCGAACCCCTGACACCCGCCTTAGAAGGGCGGTGCTCTATCCAGCTGAGCTACTGGCGCAAGTTGTGTCGAGTGGCGTTTCTAGGCGACTGCTTTCGGCCGTGATTGGAGCGGGTGATGGGAATCGGACCCACGCAACCAGCTTGGAAGGCTGGTGTTCTACCATTGAACTACACCCGCACTTCGTTCACAATGCCAAATGATTATAGCAAAACAACATAGTATTGTCAATCAAATTTAGCCTTGTTTTGCAAAATTTTTTAATTTAAAATTTTAAGGGTATAATTTTAGCCGTAATGGTTTTATCGTTTAAGGTTATACGGCAAAAAGTTCGGCTATTTCCGTGCAAAGATATCGTTCCTGGGTTTACAAGGGTAATTCCGTCTATCTCGCTAACCATAGGTCTATGCGTATGCCCGTAAAGAACCAAACGGCAATTTTTTTGTTTGGCGTAATTAACTAATCGGTCTAGCCCCGATTTTACTAAAAACTTATGACCGTGAACGGCTAGAATTTTAACACCGTCAATTTCCGTTATAATTTCAGACGTGCCTAAACTAAACCCGTCGCAATTTCCTTCAACGGCAAAAAACTTGTTAGGGTATTCAAAATAACAATCTTTTATATCGTAAATTCCATCGCCTAAATAAAATATATAGTTGCTAGATAAAAAATCGCCCGTCAAACGCTTAACGGCAAATAGGTCGTTGTGGCTATCTGAAAACACCGTCAAATTACTTTTCATTTTATTTTTGAGTAAAGGTCAATAAGCGCGCGGTATCTGTGGCTTACGGAATTTTTTTCTTCCGCCGTAGCAACGCCAAAAGATTTTTTTAAATCGTCGCTTAAAAACAAACTGTCGTAACCAAAACCGTTTTCGCCGTCTTCTTTAAATAAAATAGTTCCGTTAGTTTCGCCGTAACCTTCAATGTAAGTTCCGTCAGTTTTATAAAGGACTACGGAAGATATAAACTTTGCATTTCTATTCGTTATTCCGTCCAACTTTTTAAGCAAAAGTTGCCTATTAGAATAATCGTTTCCGTGAGTGCCTGAAAATCTTGCGCTGTAAATTCCGGGTGCGCCGTTTAACGCGTCAACGGCTAAACCGCTATCGTCGGCAAGCGCGTCCACGTTAAGCGCTTCACAAACGGTTTTTGCCTTTATTAAGGCGTTTTCAAAAAACGTTTTGCCGTTTTCTTCTATCTCTTTATTAAAACCGAGTTCCGCCATTGGAATAACGTTGTAAAACTTTCCAAAAATTTGCTCTATTTCTTTTAATTTGCCCTTGTTTGCAGAGGCTACTACAAGTGTTTTCATATATAAATTATAAAATAAATGATTATTTTTAACAACTAAATTAATCAACTTTTTTCATTTCGTAATCGTTTAGTTTTTTATTGGTTGCTATTTGGTATACGCTACTTGCAAAACAGTCTTTTAAAAAGCAGAGTTTTGCAACGGGCGAAAGTTTTTGCTCGTCTCCTTTGCGCGTAATTAACGGGTATTTGCTTTTAGATAAAACGTTTAAAAGGTCTAATCTATCTTTTTTTATTGCTAAAACCTTGTAATATAAATCGCTAGTTAAACAATCTTTAATAAAGTTTTTGTCAATTTTTAATAGGGTAGAAATTAAAATTCTTTTTATTCTAGTTTCAGTATAGCGCTTGCTTTTTACGGTGGTTACTATATCGTTAAAGGTAAAGTTGGCTTGCAACGCCTTTTTAATTGCGTTTTCTAGCCCTTCGCTACAATCTTGAACGCTAGATATAAAATCGGTTTTAGAGTTTAATATAGAGTAGGCAATTAAACCGTCTATATTAACTAAACCGTTGGGTAAGTCTTTTTGGCAAAAGGTTGGAACGGCTTTAAGGCAGTCGTCCACCTTTCCGCTTTTTATGGCGTTTCTTATAGACATAGCCGAAGATATATCGCCGTTTAGCGTGCAGTCGTTATAATTTGCGCCTTGCCTTTTAAAGACGTCAACCACGATATCGTCGCCACGTTTTTTAATTGCTTTAACGTATTCAAGCCCTAAAATATTGTTGGGTTTTGTTAAAATATCTTTGTCTATTTTAGAAACAGATAGTATAGCCGTAGAACGCGCCTTTGCAAAAGAAACACCGCTTTTTAATTGTTGCTTTAATTCTTTTTTAAAATCGTCACTTTCATAAAGAGTAGTGTCTAGCGCCAAATAAATATCGTTTAAATTATCCGTTTCCGCACCAAAGCAAAGAGTTTTGTTTGCACATATAGAAGAAATAATTTTAATTGCGCCCTTTGCAAAAATTTCGGCGTTTGCCGTTGCAAAAACCGTTGGCAATTCTAAAACCATATCTGCGCCTGCGCGCACGGCGTGGGTAGCCCTTGTAAACTTGTCTAAAACGGCAATATCGCCACGTTGCGTAAAATTTCCACTCATTAAACAAACTGTTGCGTCGGGTTTTAAATTGTCGCGCACGTGGTTTAAATGCAGTAAATGCCCGTTATGAAAAGGGTTATACTCGCAAATTACAAAACAAATTTTCAAAATTACCCCCTTTATACCCGTTTTATTTATTTACTTTTAGTAAATATTGGTATATAATAGATGAGATATTTGCATTACGAATATATCATACACTAAAATTAAAAAATAATAAAGCATTAAGAGGAGAGTTTTATGAAAGATATTTTACAAGACATTAAAAGTAGAGCATCAAAACTTTGCAAAACTATCGTTTTACCAGAAAGCGAAGATAAGCGCGTTGTAGAAGCAGCCGTTAAAACCGTAAAGGAAAACGTTGCAAAAATAGTTTTATTAGGTAACGAGCAAACAATTCTTGCCAACAACGAAGGCGTTGACCTTTCGGGTGTTACTATTATCAACCCCGAAACTTATGAAAAAACTCAAACTTACGCACAAACGCTTTTTGAGTTAAGAAAGGGCAAAATCAACAAAAAAACGGGGCTTGACGAATATCCTACGGTAGAAGACGCAAAAGCCTATATTTTAAAAGACTATACTATGTACGGCGCGTTAATGCTTAAACTTGACGACGTTGACGGTATGGTTTCCGGCGCTTGCCACTCAACTGCAAACACGCTTCGCCCAGGTTTACAAGTTATTAAAACCGCACCGGGCGAAAAAATGGTTTCGGCTTACTTTTTAATGATTGCTCCACCTTGTGGCAATAAATATTGTGAAGACGGTTGCTATATTTACGCAGATAGCGGTCTTAACCAAAACCCAACTAGCGAAGAACTTGCTTACATTGCACTCTCTTCTGCAAAAAGCGCTAAAAATATCGCTAACGTTGAGCCAAGAATTGCGTTTATTTCTCACTCAACGAAAGGCAGTGCAAAACACGCTGACGTAAACAAGGTTACTGACGCCGTTAAAATCTTTAAAGAAATTGCACCTGAATATAATGCGGACGGCGAATTGCAATTTGACGCTGCTATCGTTCCAGACGTTGCTAAATCAAAAGCCCCAGGCTCAACGGTTGCAGGCCACGCAAACGTTATGATTTTCCCTGACCTTGACGCAGGCAACAGCAACTATAAAAATACTGAAAGGCTTGGCGGATTCCAAGCGGTTGGACCACTTTGCCAAGGTCTTGCTAAACCTATAAACGACTTATCGCGCGGTTGCGGTGTAGAAGATATCGTTGCGGCAGTTGCAATAACTGCTTTACAAACTCAAATTTAAGGAGAAGTTATGAAAGTTTTAGTAATTAATGCGGGTAGTTCATCACTCAAATATCAACTTATTGATATGGAAACCGAAGGCGTTATTGCAAAAGGTCTTTGCGAAAGAATTGGTATAGACAAATCGGTTTTAAAACATAAAGCAAACGGCATTGAAACAGTTATTAATCAAGATATGCCAACTCATCAAGAGGCTATCAAACTCGTTTTAGACGCGCTTGTAAACGAAGAATACGGCGTTTTAAAATCAATGGACGAAATTAGTGCCGTAGGCCACAGAATAGTTCACAGTGGAGAAGTTTTTGACGGACCTATTTTAATGACGGAAGAAAACATAGAAAAATGTTTATCTCTTACCGAATTTGCTCCGCTTCACCAACCTGCCAACATTGCGGGCGTTAAAGCGTGCAAACAAGTTATGCCAAACACTCCAATGGTCGGCGTTTTTGACACTACTTTCCACAACACTATGCCTAAACAAGCCTACATTTTCGGCTTGCCTTACGAAGCGTACGAAAATTACAAAATTAGAAGATACGGCTTCCACGGAACAAGCCACAGATTTGTTTCTAGCGAGGCTATAAAATACCTTGGTTTAGAAGGCAAAAATAGTAAAATAGTAACTTGCCACCTTGGAAACGGCTCTTCAATTAGCGCGGTTAAAGACGGTAAGTGTATGGATACTACAATGAGTTTTACACCGCTTGGCGGTATTCCTATGGGAACTCGTTGTGGCGATATAGACCCTGCTATTATTGAGTTCTTAATGAAAAAATTAAATTGCGATATTGCAACTGCAATTAATTACTGCAATAAAAAATCGGGCGTACTTGGTATAAGCGGAGTATCTTCTGATTTTAGAGATTTATCTTCTGCTAAAAGCGAAGGCAACGAAAGGGCTGAATTAGCGCTTGATATCTTTATTTACAGCACCAAAAAATACGTTGGCGCATACTCTGCCGTTATGGGCGGTATTGACTGCTTAGTATTTACTGCCGGCGTTGGCGAAAACGACAGTTTCGTTAGAAAGTCAGTTTGCGACGGTTTAGGTTATTTAGGCGTTGAAATTGACGAAAGCAAAAACGCTGAAAGAAAGAGTGGTATTAACGAAATTAGCACTCAAAACAGCAAAGTTAAAGTTTTGGTTATTCCTACTAACGAAGAACTCGTTATTGCAAGAGATACGCTTTCAGTTGCATTTGGTAAATAAAAGTTAAAAAGGCTAAATAAATTAACTTTTTATACTTAATTAAAGTTGACAAGCGTAGTTAAATATTATATAATTTTAAAGCAATATAATGATTATAGACGTAAACAAACTAAAATATAGCGGTAAGCTTATATCACAATTTGCTTTTTGTGGAGAGGCGCAAAGCGATTTGCTAGTGCCTTTTGATTACGTTATTGACGGCGGTATAAACGTAAATGGAACTGTGGAACTTCACAGCAGTGACGTTTACGTAGACTGCGAAGTCAACTGCACAATTGTTGGTAGATGTGCAAGGTGTTTAGAAAAAAGCAAATACTTATTTAGCGAAGAGTTTAGCGCTAAATACGTGCTAAATAATGCCGAAGAAGGCGACTTTCTTTATAAAAGGGGAGTTGTTGATTTAACGGAAGCCGTTAACGAGTGCATTATTACGAACGCACCGTCTGTAATATATTGTAAACAAGATTGTAAAGGGTTATGCCCTAAATGCGGATGCAATCTAAACGAAACGGATTGCGATTGTAAGTAAAAAAGAGAGGTGTTTAAAAATGGCAGTTCCAAAGAGTAAAGTTTCCAAAGCAAGAGGTGCTAAAAGATTTGCAAGTAACTATAAGGCAAAAGTTCCTACCCTTGTTGAATGCCCACAGTGCCACGCACAAAAGCAATCTCATAGAGTTTGCGCTAAATGCGGTTACTATGATGGTAAACAAGTTATTGAAACTACTGAAAATAAAGACTAATTTTTATAGCGAAGCATTATTGCTTCGCTAAAATTATTTTATAAAGGTCATATAAATTATTAAATAACGGTTGCAATTTTGTTAAGTGTTTTCGTTTATAACGACACTTGCCAATGCAACTTTTATTTTTTTACAAAAATTTTACAAATATTTATTCAAAAACTCTTGCTTTTTGTAATTTATAGATATATAATAAATTAGCACTCCAACATTAAGAGTGCTAATTTTTAAATAATTTAAAAGGATGTTGTTATGAAAAAGTTTAAAACGGAATCACAAAAAGTGCTTGATTTAATGATAAATTCAATCTACACTAACAAAGAAATTTTTTTAAGGGAACTTTTATCTAACTGTTCTGACGCTATTGACAAACTTTACTATAAGTCTTTAACCGATAATATTTCAGGGCTTACTAGAAACGATTTTTATATAGAAATTAAAGTAGATAAAAGTGCGCGCACTATAAAAATTATTGACAACGGCATTGGTATGACCGATAAAGAGTTAGAAACTAATCTTGGTACTATTGCCAAATCAGGCTCGTTAGATTTTAAAAGCGACGAGGGGTTAAAAGAGCAAGATATAAACATTATAGGGCAATTTGGCGTAGGATTTTACTCGGCGTTTATGGTTGCTAAAAAGGTTGAAGTGTTATCCAAAGCCTACGGCAGTAACGAGGCGTTTTTATGGACTTCTAACGGCGCTAGCGGTTACGATATTGAAAGCGCAAGTAAAGACGGTAACGGTACGGAAATTACTTTATATATAAAGGAAAATACTGAAAACGATAATTTTGACGCCTTTTTAGAAGAATATACCATTAAAAATTTGGTTAAAAAATATTCCGATTATATAAGGTATCCTATTAAGTCTTTGGTAACAAAATACAAGCAAGCGGAAGACGGAAAAGAGCAAGAAAGTTATACGGAAGTTGAAACTCTTAACTCTATGACGCCTATTTGGAAAAAATCAAAAAGCGAAGTTAAAAAAGAAGAGTACGATAATTTTTATAAAGAAAACTTTTACGATTCAAACGACCCTATAAAAACTATTTCAATGTCGGTAGAGGGGGCTGTTGATTTTAAGGCGCTACTTTATATACCAAAAACAGCGCCGTACAACTACTATTCAAAAAATTATGAAAAGGGTTTAAAACTTTACACTAACGGCGTTATGATAATGGAAAAGTGCGCCGATCTTTTACCAGATTATTTTAGTTTTGTTAAAGGGCTTGTTGATAGCGAAGTAACGTTAAACATCTCTCGTGAAACGGTGCAACAAACCCGTCAAATTAAGGCGATAGCAAGCAGTATAGAAAAAAAGATTAAAAGCGAACTTTTAGATTTATTAAAGAACGATAGAAGTAGTTACGAAGAGTTTTATAAGGCGTTTGGCTTGCAATTAAAGTTTACTATATATCAAAGTTGGGGAATAAATAAAGAAGTTTTGCAAGACCTTTTAATGTTTTATTCTTTAAAGCAAGAAAAATTAGTAACTTTAAAAGAGTATTGCGATAGCACTAGCGACGGTAATATTTATTACGTAAGCGGAAAAACAGCGTCCGCCGTAAAAACGTTGCCACAAGTTGAAACGGCGCTTAATAGCGGTAGCGACGTGTTGCTTATGTCTGACGACGTTGACGAATTTGCCGTTAAGTTTATAGGCGAGTACGACAAAAAGCAGTTTAAAAACGTTACAAGCCAATTTGAAACGAGTGTAGACGAAGCAGTTAGCGAAGAAGATAAAGAACTTTTAAAATCAATAGAAACAATTTTAAAAGATAAGGTAACAAAGGTCGTAGGCTCAACAAAACTTAACAATCACGCCGTTTGTATGTCAAGCGAAGGCGAAATTTCGCTTGAAATGGAAAAAGTTTTAAGCGCAAACAATAACGTAGAAAATAAAGTTAAGGCAAATAAAGTGTTGCAAATTAACGTTTTACACCCTATTTTTGCTAAATTAAAAAGCGTTGACTTTACTAGCAAAGAATTTGAGCAACTTTGCACGGTTATTTATTCGCAAGCGCTACTTATGGCAGGGCTTGAAGTAGAAAACGTAACCGAAATGGTAGATAGTATTTTTGATATTATTTCTAAATAAAAAATTAAAATTATTTTAAAGCCACTTTGACTAAAAGTGGCTTTTTTATATCTATTAACGTACGCGCGTGCGTATGCGTACGTGCGCCTATATATTTTATACGCGTGCGTATGCGTGCGTGTACCTATAATTAAGTGGTGCAGTGTATAAAAGTAAAATTTGTATGCGTTTAGCGTGCCTAAATAAATAGTGCGTGCGTTTATAATTGTATAGCGTGCGTGCGCCTATATATTTTATACGCGTGCGTAGGAAGTGTAAGTACGTGGTTTTTTGGGCATAGGAAGTATTATGCGTAGTTTTTTGGGCGTAGTCTATATAACGTTTGTAAATTTGCGTTCTAGTAAAGTAATAAAAACGTATGATAAGTTTTATAAATAATTCAAAAAAAAGCGTATAAAAAGAAAAAAAGACCGTAAAAATTAAAAAAAATTACACAAAAATAAATAAAAAACAAAATTTTTTTTAGCCAAAATCCCTTATTTTATCTGCGATTTTAAAACTTTCAAAAAAAATTTAAAAAAAATTTTAAAAAAGTGGTTAAAAACGCTTTACAACTTTATCGTAATAAAGTATAATAGGAGCATAAATACTTTACCGCATTAAAGCGTTAAAGCAAATAAAAAAGAAAAATAAATTTTTAGGAGATAAAAATTATGAAAAAATTATTAACTACAATAGTTGCAACAATTCTTGCAATAGCAACGTTATTCACTTTTACGGCTTGTTCTAACAAAGTGGCTGACCAAAAGAAAATTAAAGATGCCGGCAAAATTATAGTAGGCATTACCGATTACGAACCAATGGATTATAAAGACGGTAACGGCAAATGGATTGGTTTTGACGCTGAACTTGCTGAAATGTTTGCAGGAGAACTTGGCGTAACCTGTGAATTCTACGAAATCGTTGACTGGAACAACAAAGTTGCGGAAATTAACTCTAACTCTATTGACGTTATTTGGAACGGTATGACTGCATCTAGCGAACTTGGCGAACAAATTGACTTTTCTGTTTCTTACGCTAAAAACGCACAAGTAGCAGTTGTTAAAAACACTTCTTCTATTGCAAGTAAAGACCAAATTAAAAATGCAAAAGTAGTTGTAGAAAGCGGTTCGGCAGGCGCTAGCGTTGCAGAAGACGAAGGCTTTACTAACGTTGTTGCACCAGGCAATCAAAGACAAGCTTTACTTGAAGTAGTAGCAGGAACTTCTGAAGTTGCTATTATTGACTTAACAATGGCTCAAAGCGTTGTTGGAAAAGGCGAATTTGCTGATTTAAAAATGGTTTCAAACGTTTCTTACGGCGATGAAATATTTGCAGTTGGTTTAAGAAAAAACAGTGATTTAACTGAAAAATTAAGCGCTTTCTTAAAAGCAAAATACGCTGACGGAACTATCACTAGTTTAGCAGAAAAATATAACGTTGGTATAAACACTGATGCGTTAAGCGCATAATACGGAGAAAAATAAATAATGGAAATCTTTTTAGAAGTTTCAACAATTCTATTAAAAGGTTTTTCACTATCGTGTATTCTGTTTGTATTAACTTTAATAATTGCGTTACCACTGGGGCTACTTATCTCGTTTTGCACAATGAGTAAGTTTGCTCCTTTGCGCATTTTATTTAAGGTAATAGTATGGGTATTGCGTGGAACGCCTTTAATGCTTCAACTTTTCGTAATATTTTACGGACCGGGGTTGCTTCATATTTTTCAATGGCCGTCAATGAACACGGGTTGGGCTTGGTTTGATAGAACGTTTTCAACAAGGTTTATAGCGGCGCTAGTAGCATTTGGTATTAACTACGCGGCATATTTTTCGGAAATTTTTCGCGGTGGAATTGAAAATATATCAAAAGGGCAATTTGAGGCAGGTCAAGTTCTTGGTATGACTAACGGTCAAATCTTTTTTAAAGTTATTTTATTGCAAGTTATTAAGCGTATTTTAGCGCCAATGTCAAACGAAATTATAACTTTAATTAAAGACACTTCGCTTGCAAACACCATAGGTATATACGAAATTATATTCCAATCAAAAACGTTTATGGCAGAAGGGCTTATTTGGCCGTTCTTCTACGCGGGCGCGTTCTATTTGATTTACGTTGGTGTTTTAACTGTAATTTTTGGAAAATTAGAAAAAAAATTAGGATTTTTTAGGACGTAATTATGGCATTTTTAGAAGTAAAAAATTTAACCAAAAATTTTGGCGAGTTAGAAGTTTTAAAAGGTATAACTTTTTCGCTTGAAAAGGGTGAAGTTTTATCTGTAATAGGTTCTTCGGGCAATGGCAAAACTACGTTTTTAAGGTGTTTAAACAATTTAGAAACGCCTAACGGCGGTGAAATTATAGTTGACGGCAAAACTGTTTATCCAAAAACAAAAGGTAACAGTGAAGACGGCGATTTACTTACCTTTGGTTTAGTTTTTCAATCTTTTAACTTATTTCCGCAATATACGGCGTTGCAAAACGTTACGCTTGCCATGAATTCTAGAGCGGAAATTAAATTAAAAAAGCAAAAACTTGGATTCTTTAAAAAAAGGCAAGAACTTAAAAAAATTAAAGAAGAAAACGCCAAAAAAGGATTAGAGTTATTAGAAAGCGTTGGATTATTAGAAAAGGCAAACTATTATCCTTGTCAACTTTCGGGTGGGCAATGTCAAAGGGTGGCAATAGCAAGGGCAATGGCACTTGAACCCACAGTTTTGTGTTTTGACGAGCCAACTTCCGCATTAGACCCAGAACTTACGGGCGAAGTTTTAAAAGTTATTAACGAACTTAAAGTAAAATCAAATATAACAATGATAATCGTTACGCACGAAATGGAATTTGCTAAAAATATAAGCGATAAAGTATTGTTTATGGTAGACGGTACGGTGGGCGAATTTGGAACGCCTAGCCAAGTGTTTGAAAATCCGCAAAACGAATTAACCGTACATTTTTTAAAAGGTTATAATAATTAAGGTATATTATGAGTTTAGAAGGTATTTATATTGACGAACTTTATAAAGTATTAGCAAATATAAACGACGTAGAAACTGTAAAAGAGTTTTTAAACGATTTATGCACTTTTAAAGAAATTGAGCAAATGGCTCAAAGGTTAGAAGCCGCAAAATTGCTTTTAGAAAATAAGACGTACGACGAAATTATTAAAACTACCGATATTTCTTCGGCAACGCTTTCAAGAGTTTCTAAATGCGTAAAATACGGAAAAGGTTACAAAAAAATTTTAAATGACAAATAAAGTTAACTACGATTTAATTTTTAAAAGTCAAATAGAAGAAATTAAAAACAACAAGCAAAAGCCAACGCTACTACTTCACAGTTGTTGCGCGCCTTGTTCTTCGCTTTGTTTAGAAAGGGTAACGCCGTATTTTAACGTAACGGTTTTTTATTACAACCCAAACATAACAATTGAACAAGAGTATTTAAAAAGGTTAAACGAGCAAGTTGAGTTTTGTAAAAAAGCCTACCAAAACGCCGTTAGCGTTATTAGCGCTAATTACGAGCCTAATAAATTTTTGCAAGCGGTAAAGGGGCTAGAAGATGATTTAGAACGTGGCAATCGCTGTAAAATTTGCTATTCTTTACGAATAGAAGAAACGGCTAAATTTGCAAAAGACAACGGCTTTGACTATTTTTCAACTACGCTATCGGTAAGTCCGCACAAAAACGAGCAGTGGATAAACGAACTTTTAAAAGAGTATTCAATAAAATTTAACGTAAAATGCCTGTTTGCAGATTTTAAAAAAGACGGCGGGTATTTAAAAAGTATAGAACTTTCTAAAACGTATAATTTATATAGGCAAAATTATTGTGGCTGTCAATTTTCTAAACGATAAATTTGTTTTATAGCCCCCAAAAGTTTATTTAAACTTTTGGGGCGTTTTATTTTTATAAGATTTTTGATTTTTGCAAAATTTTTTACAATTATAGCAATTTAAACATTTGCCGTTTTTTCGCTGTTTTATTAAGTATTGTAGCGAAAACCCCACCCAACACGATAAAAATATTACTAAAATAACGTTCATATTTAGTTTTTATGCTTAAAAATTTTAAAATATTATAACCGTTTTTTTTATAATATATTAAAAAGTAGCAAAAAATAGCAAATACGCAAAAAAATTTGCATATTTAAAAAATATATAGTATAATGTATATAATTTTGTGTAAGAGTGCGTAAAAAATATGAATTGCCTTGAAAAAATGTACAAAGAAATAGATGAAATATTAAAAAGGGAAGCGCAAGAAAAGGCGCAAATGCAAACCCCTATTAAACAAATAAAGAATTCTTTTTCTTTTGAAGAAAATTTACAAGATAATTCTTTATTAAACGTTGATTATTTATCTAATATTATAATTGACGAAACTTACGAAAAGAAGTATTTGTCAAACGAAAAGGCTATTAATTTTATACTTTTTATATTTAAAAAGTTCTTATGTTTTAACGAGGCGGATAGCAAAGTTACGGAATTTATAAGCCAAATTGAGACAAGGGCAAAAAATAGCGAAGATTATATTGAACTTTTAAAAACTTTGGAAAGCGAGTTTTCGTTACTTTGTTTTAGCGATAATTTAGAGGAGTTTTTTACAAACCCGTACAACGCTTTGTTTAAAGACGAAAACGGTTATTACGCCGTAATTAAAGACGGTAAGTATTCAAATATTCGCAGACCTTTTGGATATAACCTTAATCAACTTAAAAAAGTAATAAAAGAAACTATAAACCTTTACACGCAAGATTTTATTCAGCGTTTTGCTTCCGAAAAAGAAAGAAACGCATTTATAAATTCTTTTAACGCAAACATTAATAAAGACAATTCTTCCGATTATCAAACGTTTCAAAAAAATGCCGAAAACTTACTTTTTGAGTTTTTATCTAAAAAAGGTGTAACGCAAACGGAATTTGAAGCGTATCTTGATAAAAAGGGTTTGCGCCTTGTAAAGCAAGGTGGTTATTATTTTGCTAAAAAGGCGTACGAACAGTACGCTGAATATAAAAAAATTGAATTCCGATATTAAAAAATCTAAACGGAATTAGAAGGAGTTAATTAAAACTACAATGTCTGACGGCACACCGCAGCTGATTGCAATTGTCATTTTAGTAATTTTATCGGGCTTTTTCTCTTCAACGGAAACAGCCTACACAAGCATTAACGTAATAAAAGTAAAAAGTTTAGCGTTAAAAGACAAAAAGTACGAAAAGGTATTAAATCTTTACGATAAATACGATATGCTTCTTTCTACAATATTAGTGGGAAACAACATAGTTAATTTATCTGCGTCATCTTTATCAATGCTGTTTTTTGCAAAAGTGTTAAATGAAAGCGTAAACTATTCACTAATATCTACAATTGTAATTACCATTGCAGTATTAATTTTTGGTGAAATTACGCCAAAAATGTTAGCAAAAGCACAACCAGAAAAATTTGCAAAATTTGCATATTTTCCTATAATGGTGTTTTATTACGTGCTTTTCCCAATAGTTTTAGTTTTTAGAGGATTAAACGCGTTACTTGGAAAAATATTTAAAGTTAAAAATGACGACGCTATAACTGACGACGAACTTATTACGATAGTAAACGAAGCAACGGAAGACGGTACTTTAAAAGAAGAAGAAAGTAACCTTATACGAAGTGCCATTGAGTTTGACGATTTAGAAGTTAAAGACATTTTAATTCCTAGAATTAACGTTCTTTCTATTCCGCTTGACATTGAAAAAAGCGATTTAAAGAAACTTTTTGAAACTGAAAGGTATTCACGCCTTCCCGTTTACGACGGAAACATTGATAGCGTTGTGGGTATAATTCACCAAAAAGATTTTTATAAAAACTATTCTAAAAAAGACTTTAACTTAAAAGACATAATGCAAGAAGTAGTATACGTTGTAGAGCACACTAAAATTTCAGCGTTATTAAGAAAATTGCAATTAAAAAAGATGCATATGGCAATCGTTTTAGACGAGTACGGCGGAACTTTGGGAATTGTTACGGTTGAAGATATTATTGAAGAATTAGTAGGCGAAATTTACGACGAGTACGACGAATTTGATGAAGAAATTATAGAAAATCAAGACGGTACTACTACTATAAACTGCAATATGGCGCTAGATAATTTTTTAGAGCATTTTGAAATCGTAGAAGAAGACGAGTTTGACGCTAACACCGTTGGCGGTTGGGTAACGGAAAAATTAGGAGAACTTCCCGTTCAAGGTAGAACGTTTAATTATAAAAACTTAAAAATAACCGTTGTAAAGGCAACTAGAAAAAAGGTTATAGAAATTAAAGTTCAAGTTTTAGAAGAAGAATTAGACCAAAATATAGAAGAATAGTTTAAACAAGTCAATAAAAAAATTAACACGGCAAAGTTTGTTATTTAATAAACTTTGCCGTGCTTTTTTTAAAGGGAATACAAAAACTATTGAAAAAAGTGGCAAAAAAAGGTATAATATAAATAATCAACAATGCTATAACAAAATTGTTGTGGCTCAACTATAAAATACTAACCGATAAATAATAATTAGAAGAGGTCGTTATGAAAGACGAATGCTTGATTTGTGGTGCACCGCTTAAATATTTAGAAAACGACGAGATGATGGAATGTGCTGTTTGTCACAAAAAAGAAAACAGCAAAACCGCTTGTGAAAACGGACATTACGTATGTAATGACTGCCATACGCAAGGAATGGATAGCATTATTGGTTTGTGTCAAAAAGAGACTTCTAAAAATCCGATTGAAATTATTCAAAAGATGATGGCGTTGCCATTTTGCCATATGCACGGCCCTGAACATCACGTTATGGTTGGTTCAGCACTCCTTACTGCATATAAAAACGCAGGTGGTAATATTGACCTTGTAAAAGCACTATTTGAAATGCAATCACGTGGAAAGAAAGTTCCAGGTGGTGCTTGCGGATTTTGGGGTGCATGCGGGGCAGGAGTGAGTGCAGGAATGTTCGTATCTATCGTGACAGGGGCTACGCCTTTAGCAAACGAAGCGTGGGGTTTATCAAATAAGATGACCGCCTATGCACTTGGTGCGATAGGCGAAGTCGGTGGTCCACGTTGCTGTAAACGTGATTCTTATATTTCCATTATAAAAGCCGTTGAATTTGCCAAGGAATTCTTGGGTGTTGAAATGGAACTTGGCGAAATTAAATGTGTTCATTCGGCTCAAAACAATCAATGTATTGGCGTGAGGTGTGCTTTTAAATGAAAAAAAAGATAGCGTTTATTTGTGTTCATAATTCTTGCCGTAGCCAAATTGCAGAAGCACTTGGAAAATATCTGCGTGGCGATGAGTTTGACTTTTACTCGGCAGGAACGGAAACCAAACCAAAAATAAATCAAGATGCCGTTAGGCTGATGAAAGAACTTTATGGAATTGATATGGAGCAAACACAGTATAGTAAAACCATTGATATAATACCATTACCCGACGTTGCAATCTCAATGGGGTGCGACGTTGGATGCCCGTTCATCGGTAAAGCCTTTGATGACGATTGGGGCTTGCCCGACCCTACGGGAAAAAGCGACACAGAGTTCGTTGCTGTTATTAAAGAAATAGAGTCAAAGATAAAAAACATACAATAAACAAACTTTAATTTGTAGATAAATAATTAGAAAATTAGGAGAAAAATTATGAGAAAAAATCTAAAACCAAAAGCATATATTTATCCGTTACCCGTGTTAATCGTTGGCACTTATGACGAGAACGGAACGCCAAACGCAATGAACGCTGCATGGGGAACTGTTTGCGATACCGCGCAAGTTTCAATCTGTCTTTCTGCCACGCATAAAACCGTTAAAAACCTTTTGAAAACAAAGGCGTTTACAGTTGCTATTGCCGATAGTAAAAACGTTATTCCTGCCGATTACGTTGGTGTGGTTTCGGGTAACAACGTTGCTGATAAAATAAAAAACTTAGGTTGGCACACCATTAAAAGCGAGTTTGTAAACGCGCCAATAATTGAAGAACTTTCGCTTGTATTAGAGTGTAAACTTGTTAGTTACGATACTGAAAGTGAAGTTTGCATAGGCGAGGTTGTAAACGTTTCGGTAGACGATAGCATTTTAGATGCAAAAGGCAAAATTGATTTAACTAAATTCAAGCCTATTTGTTATGATTGTGACGGGCACGGTTACTATACCCTTGGCGAAAAAGTAGGTCAAGCGTTTTTGGACGGTTTGAAATTAAAATAAATTTTTAGGAGAAATCTATATGAAATTTTTAATTGTTGTAGATATGCAAGTAGATTTTATTACGGGTAGTCTTGGCAGTAAACTTGCCGAGGCAATAGTTCCTAACGTTGTAGAAAAGGTTAAAAATTTTAACGGAACGGTTATTTTTACTCGTGATACTCATTTTGCCGATTATTTAAGCACGCAAGAGGGGCGTAAACTTCCCGTTCAGCATTGCATTAAAGATACGGCTGGTTGGGAGATTTGTAACGAATTAAAGCCGTTTGTTAATAAAGTGGTTGATAAAATAACCTTTGGAAGCGTAGATTTGCCCGACCTTATTAAAGCCTATGGCGAACAAATTGAAGAGATAGAACTTTGCGGACTTTGCACGGATATTTGTGTTATTTCTAACGCAATGATATTAAAAGCGTCTTTTCCGGAAGTCAAAATAAAAGTTAATGGAAACTGCTGTGCCGGTGTTAGTGTAGAGAGCCATAACACAGCCTTAAACGCAATGAAAGCCGTCCAAATTGAAGTGATTTAATGGCATTTTATGGCATTAGATATTTATTTTTTAAATTAGTTAAATAAATATAAAAATTACAAAAATATATGTTATATACTTATGTTGTAGAACTCAAATGTCTGTGGATTAAGTAACCAAAATAGAAAAAGTAAATCCGAACAATTTTGTTCGGATTTATTTGTAGTTAATTATTGAATTTGTATTATTATCAAATGGGCAGAAACCGAACGTGCGCCACCAGCAAACGGGGTAATGGTAAGTGCGGTAGCACTACCAGCGGGGTTGCGAACGGTTAATACCGAATTTTCAGTTGTTGTTTGTACTAATGCCATGCCAACTATTTGCGACGTGCCTGTTGCACGGCCAGCAACAGTGTTATCCAAATCTGTGCCATTTAAAGTTAAAGTTAGTTGACCAGGTTCGGTAACACTCACTTCAAATAAAACTTGATAAGTGCCGATAGGTCCCAACTCAAACGAATCTACGCCAATTCTTGTAATATTAGAGGCACTATTAGGTCCGTTTTGCGGAAAAATAACGTCTGCTCCAGGTGCAACGGTTGCAGCATTATCTGGTGGCATCAAAGCATAAAAATCTGCATAACTCAAAACGCCACCGGCAGGGCCTTGTGGACCAACGGGGCCAACGGGACCTACTTCACCTTGAATACCTTGCGGGCCAGCGGGGCCAATAGGACCTACTTCACCTTGTATACCTTGCGGGCCAGCGGGGCCAATAGGACCTACTTCACCTTGAATACCTTGCGGGCCAGCGGGGCCAATAGGACCTACTTCACCTTGAATACCTTGCGGGCCAGCGGGGCCAATAGGACCTACTTCGCCTTGTATACCTTGCGGGCCAGCGGGACCAACGGGACCTACTTCACCTTGAATACCTTGTGGGCCAGTAGGACCAATAGGACCTACTTCGCCTTGTATACCTTGCGGACCAGCGGGACCAATAGGACCTACTTCGCCTTGTATACCTTGCGGACCAGCAGGACCGACGGGACCAGTTTCACCCTGGATACCTTGTGGACCAGCAGGACCAACGGGACCTACTTCACCTTGAATACCTTGCGGGCCAGCGGGGCCAATAGGACCCACTTCGCCTTGTATACCTTGCGGACCAGCAGGGCCAACGGGACCTACTTCGCCTTGTATACCTTGTGGACCAACGGGGCCAACGGGACCTACTTCACCTTGTATACCTTGCGGACCAACGGGACCGATAGGACCCACTTCGCCTTGTATACCTTGCGGGCCAGCGGGGCCAACGGGACCTACTTCACCTTGTATACCTTGCGGACCGATAGGACCACGTGGACCTTGACGGCATTGTATTCTAGGCGAGCAATTCGTGCAAGGGCACTTAAAACAAGAATGATTATTACAACAGTCAAATTGACTTCTATTATTGCAAGAATTACAGCAATTATCACAATAATTTTCTCTATTCATAAAAACCTCTTTTATATGTTAATTCATTACATAATATGATTTTTATATAACAAAATGTCAATGATATTTAGAAATTGCTAAAAACAAAAGACTAAAAAAACTAAAAGTATTTATCGGTAAAAATAAAATCGCTAGGTAAAACCTAACGATTTCGTGGTGCCGCTGGCCGGAGTTTGCCGAAACCCCTAAAGGGGAGCCCCTCGGCAAAAACCACGCCCCTCCGTTTCGCCTCCGACCATCAGTATAACAAAAAAAGAGATAGCCAAAGGGCGTGCCCCTTAGGGATTTTTTATACAGTATAAAAGACTAACGAAAATTTTCGTTAGTCTTTCTTTTTTGTCTTGCAAAAACACACAACTTTCATTTTAAAAGTATAGTGTGCTATACTTTTAAAGATTATAAGCAAATCTATTTTTACATATTCTGCTTGTTTGATAGTGTAAACTATAGTTTACTTTTTAAATCATTGACTATCTGTTGTTGTTCTTCTATTAGGGTTCGTTGTTCTCTACTTTCGTTAATTATATTCTCTTTTAATTCATTACTTCTAGTTTGCTCTTTAACAATTTTATCAAGGGCAGCTAAAAAATCTCGCCTTTGTTGTTCTTGTTTTTGCTTAATATTAAGTTCTATATCCTGTTTTGCCATATCCAGCTTGTGAAAATGATGCCACCTTCCTACTGCTCCAGCAAAACTGGTTTCATATTGTAATTCTTCTAAAATTCTATGATAATCATAACATTGCATTTCTTCAGGAACTATGGAAAGAATTTCTCGTGCTTTTCTAGTTAGTTCCTCATATTCTTTAGTTAATTCTAAAAACATATTATATTCGTCAAAAAATATTTTTATTTTATCTTTATTATCGTTTAATAACGCAAATAAATTGTTTTTTAGTTCTTGTGTTTTGTATTTTAAAATATTGTTTGTTAAATCTTGTACTTTTTCAATATTTTTGTTTTTAGATTTTATTTTGTTATTATATATTATTTTTTGCCAAACAAAACTAGTTGCACTTTTTTCATCTAGAACAGGCTCTTTTGTAAGCTCAATAAAATATTTTGAAACAAGTTCAATGTCATCTAGTTTCGTCCCTGCTAAATGCAAGCAACCTTGTATATCTATAAGAGAACAGATAAATTTAAATAATTTTGAATCTCTATAGTTTCCTATAATTTGATAAGATAATAGTTCATCTCTATCCATCAAAATTGAACGTTGCATAACTTTATCAAAGTTAATTTTTTCCAAAGATATGATTTCTTGTTTCTGTTTTATAAAAAGCTTCAAAGGTAAAATATTTGAGACCTTTGAATTATGCAAATATTTTAGCTTATTTAAGTCTATCTTGACCTCGGTAAAATTTTCCAGATTTGTCTTGATTTTGTTTAAGATTTTAGATATTTCATTATTATAAAAGAGTTCAATCTCTTGAGCAACAAACATTTCAAATTTTTGTTTTTTTGATTTTGTGGAAAATATTTTCCAAAACATAGAATTTCCTCCTAAAATAAAAAAGTGCGCCAACCGAAGTCGACGCACAAAAACGCAAACTCCGATAGTCGCCAAACCAATTTCAAGCAAGTAAGGATAACCATACTAAAAACCTGATGGAATTTGCATTTTATCAAATTCATTAATTTTTAGTATGCTTAAAATAAGTATAAATATATCCTTAAAAAAAGAAAATATCCCTACTTTTGCTTGTTATGAAATTGATTTGGCATAATTATTATAGCACTAATAAGGAATTTTATCAAGTAGTTTTGCATGGATAAAAGAAAACTCGACCTATGAAAAGTCGAGTTTTTTAAGTTATTCAATTAAAATCCCTATGGGAAGAGCGATAAAACTATCTCTCTTTTTTGGTGCCGCTGGCCGGAGTTTGCCGAAACCCCTAAAGGGGAGCCCCTCGGCAAAAACCACGCCCCTCCGTTTCGCCTCCGACCATCAGTATAACAAAAAAAAGAGATAGCCAAAACTATCTCTCTTTTTTGGTGCCGCTGGCCGGAGTCGAACCGGCACGGCTGTTACACCGAGGGATTTTAAGTCCCTTGCGTCTGCCTATTCCGCCACAGCGGCAAATGAATACTCATTTTTACTCGTATATAATACTACTAAATTTAGAATTTGTCAAACACTTATTTAAAATAAATTTTATTTTTTTACTTTTTTCAAAAAAACGTGTAATTAAGTCTTGGCAATTCCATATTTTTTATTATAATTTTACAAATTAAAAAAAATATAGACAAATCTGGCGTTTTGTGATATTATAATTAAGTTGAGTTTTAAACGATAGGTGGTTAAAATGAAGTACGACGTAATAATTATAGGTGCTGGCCCTGGCGGAATTTATTCTGCTTACGAGTTGTTAAAGTTAAATAGTAGCGTAAAAATTGCAATTTTTGAAACTGGTAAAAGTTTAGAAAAGCGCAAATGTCCTATTGATGGCGAAAAAGTAAAAAGTTGTATTAACTGTAACACTTGCGCAATAATGAACGGTTTTGGTGGCGCGGGTGCGTTTTCTGACGGCAAATATAACATAACCAATATGTTTGGCGGAACGCTTTGCAACTACGTAGGCAAAAACAAGGCGTTAAACCTTATGAAATACGTTGACGAAATTAACGTTAAAAACGGTGGCGAAGGCACTAAACTTTATTCAACGGAAAACACAAAAATTAAAACTATGTGTTTAGAGCACGACCTTCACTTGCTTGACGCGTCCGTTCGCCATTTAGGTACGGATATAAACTACGTTGTTTTACAAAATCTTTATAATATTTTAAAAGAAAGGGTAGATATATTTTTTGAAACTCCCGTTCAAAGCGTTAAAAAAGTGGACGGCGGATATACCGTAGTAACTAAAAAAGGCGAGTTTGAAGCAAGTAACGTAATAGTTTCCGTAGGTAGAAGCGGAAGCAAATGGATGGAAAAGGTTTGCTTAGACCTTGAAATTCCTTCCACTTCAAACAGAGTTGATATTGGCGTTAGGGTTGAACTTCCAGCGGAAATTTTTGCTCATTTAACCGACGAACTTTACGAAAGCAAAATAATGTACCGCACGCAAAAGTTCCAAGATATGGTTAGAACGTTTTGTATGAATCCTTACGGCGCGGTTGTAACCGAGAATACTAACGGTATAGTTACTGTTAACGGCCACAGTTACGAAGACCCCGAAAAACACACGTCTAACACCAATTTTGCGCTTTTAGTAAGCAAACATTTTTCAGAGCCGTTTAAAGACAGTAACGGCTACGGCGAAAGCATAGCGCGCCTTTCAAATATGCTTGGCGGTGGCGTTATAGTTCAAAGGTTTGGCGATTTAGTTAGGGGCAAGCGCAGTACGCAATCTAGAATAGACGAAAGTTTCGTAACTCCAACGTTAAACGCAACGCCCGGCGATTTAAGTTTGGTTATACCAAAGCGTATACTTGACGGAATTATTGAAATGATTTACGCATTAGATAAAATTGCCCCCGGTACTGCAAACGACGATACTTTGCTTTACGGTGTAGAAGTAAAATTCTATAATATGCAAGTTGAAATTGACAATAATCTTATGACGAAGCACAAAGGCTTATTCGTTATAGGCGACGGTAGCGGTGTTACTCACTCGCTTTCACACGCTTCTGCTAGTGGCGTTTACGTTGCAAGATATATTGCGGAAAACTTAATTTAATTTTTATACCTAAAAAACACGCTGTATTTTAAAAACAAAATACAGCGTGTTGTAATTTTATAAAGTTTTAGCGTTTGCTTTATTTTTTTATGTTTAATGCGTTAACTATAAATTAAATTCAAATTACAGTTTAGAAACGGGGTGCGGTGTGTGATTTTCAAAGTAATAATAGTCGTCAAATCCACATTTTTTTAAAAGTTTTTTGCCTTCTAAAATACCGCTACAAAGTTTAGCACAAAAGTGCGCGTCGCTACCAAGAGTAACGTATTTTCCGCCTAACTGTTTAAACATTTTAACGTGGTATTCGTTTGGTAAAAAGGCGTTATGCTCTACCGCGTTAGAAGTGTTTACTTCTATTGCCTTATCTTTTTTAATTACGATTTTAAAAATTTCTTTTATAACGCCGTCGTGCGCGGTTACGTCGTAATTTTTTTTGTAAATGCTGTTTACGTATCTTATAGGATAGTCTAAATGAGCAAGCACGTCAAAATCGGTTGTTTTAACGGTTTGTAACAAAATGTCAAAATAATCGTCTAACATCTTTTTAATTTTAGTGTTTGACCATATTGGAATATCGGCGTAAGCAACGTTGTATTCGCTTGATAGCGTAGGTATAAAGTGGCAAGACGCCAAAAACACGTCGTACTCGCCAATATCTCTGATTTCCTTTGCTTTTTGGGGATTAAAAATTTCTTCGCCAATTTCAGCGCCCATTAAAATCTTAATTTTGTCGCCAAACGTTTGTTTTGCCTTTATCACGTCGTTATAGCAGTTTTTTGTAGCGTCGTAAATGCTTCTTTGCTCGTAAAGAAGTAGGTCAATATGGTCGGTTACAGCAAAGCCTTTCATATTAAGTTTTATGGCGCTTTGTGCCATTTCAAATACAGTGGAGTGCCCGTCGTGCGAATAAATGGAGTGATTGTGTAAACTAAACATAATTTTGCCTTTTATATTTTATAATTAATAATAATAAAGCAATAGCCGTAAAAAGTCAACTTTAATTATTAAAAAATAATTATTTGCAATTTTATTAAAAATGTGTTGAAAAAAAACGCGTTTAATTATATAATAAAGTTAAGTTGAATATTAAGGGGGTTGCTCGTTTATGGTAGACGTTAAAAGAATAAATTATTTAGCAAAAAAGGCAAAAGAAGAAGGCTTAACGGAAGAAGAAAAGTTAGAGCAACAAAAATTAAGGCGCGCTTATCTTGACGCTATAAGGGCTAATTTAGAAAGTCAACTTGGCGACCCAAAAGATTATAAAAAAAATAAGGGCGGAAACGGTAAAAGTTAATGCAAACTAATAATTATGATTATATAGAGCAACAATTAAAGCAATATAAAGACGGTGCGCGTAAACTTCAAATAAGTAAAAACCGCCTAGAAGAAGTTATTGCAAAATGCGCTTTATTAAGAAAAAATTTAAACTCAGAAAATAAAGCCGAACTTAAAAGTTTAAACGAAGAAAGGGCGCGTTTAAAAGTTGAAATTTCTAATTTAAAAAAAGTTGTAAAAACGCTGTTTAAAACGGTAGAAGACCTTATATTTTTGGGCATAGAAACTAATTACACCGAAGTTTACGAAAATCAACTTTCTAGGCTTTACGGCTTTAAAGTTGACGTGTTAATAAGGCGCATTGGCGACGATTTTGATTTAGAAACGTGCAATGCAAGTAAAATAATTATTACGAAAGACAAAAGTCAGCACGGCAAAATTTTAAAAATGATTTCGTTTGGTTTAAAAGAAAGGGAAACTAATTTCGTTTCAAAAAAAGCGCTTGTAGAAGTGTGTTGTTTTTCTAAAAAACATAAGGCTGGCGAGGCTGTTGAATTTGACCTTACTCTATTAGGAAAATTAAAATGAAAAAGTACGATATACTAGTTGTTGATTACGACGGAACTTTGGTAGACGATAATAAAAATTTGTCTAAAAACAACTTAGAGGCTATACGTGGTTTTGTTAATCGCGGTGGAAAATTCGTTGTTTCCACGGGGCGTATGACTTCGGGAATTGACCATATTTTAATAAAACAGGGCATTGATTTTAACATTTTATTATCAACGTTTAACGGCGCAATTTTTAGCGAGTTAAAAACTCGTAAAATTTTAAAAAGTAAGGCTATAGATAACAAAACCTGCATTTTAATATATCAATTTTTAAAAAAATACGGCGTAAATTTGCAGTATTATCCAAACGATATTTTTATTGCGGAAAGCCAAAACGAGTATACTGATTTTTACAAAAGGGTTACGGGCGCTAAACTAGAAGTATATCCGTCTATATACGAATATTTAGTAAAAACGGGGTGTGAAAGCCCAAAGATTTTGTTGTTTGATAAAAGCGAGTTGTTAGACGTTATTTTTACTCCGCTAAAAAACGAATTTAAAGATTTAGAGATTGTGCGTAGTAACGATTTGCAAATAGACGTAAACAACAAAGGCGTTTCAAAAGGCGAAATACTAAAAGATATTGCAAGTTATTACGGTAAAACCGTAAGCGACGTTATTGCCGTTGGCGACGCTGGAAACGATGAAGAAATGTTAAAAGTTGCGGGATTTTCCGTGGCGGTTGGCAATGCGACGGAAAGCGTTAAAAAAATGGTTGATTACGTTGCTCCCGATAATAATAGCGACGCTATAAAACACGTAATAGATAAATTTTGTATATAGTTTTTTTATTGCGGTTTTTATTTTAAAAACTACAAAACCACCAACTTTGCTAAAAGTAAAGCGGTGGTTTTTTTATTTATGCTTATAAAAAAGCCGTCCCTTTAACCAAAAGGGAAGGTGGTTTATGTTTTATACAAATGTGTAATATTAATGTAGGCTTTGTTGTTTATATTTTACGCTTTGCTTAATAAAATAAAAGCCTTCCCTTTAACTGAAAGGGAAGGTGGCAACATTAGTTGCCGAAAGGGTTTGTGGCTTATACTTTATATAAAAAAATAATATTAGGGCGGTGTTTGTGCTTTATTTCTTTACCATTGTTAAATAACTACCGCAATAAAACAAGCAACTAAACCCTATCGGCGCATATTAGCGCCACTTCCCCTTGCTACATCAAGTGGAAGCAAATTTAAATAAATTATCAACGCAAACAAAAAAGCCTTCCCTTTAACTGAAAGGGAAGGTGGCAACATTAGTTGCCGAAAGGGTTTGTGGCTTATACTATATATAACAAGTATAATATCAAACAGTGTTTGAGTAATGCACGCGTTTAGCATAAGTAAATAGTTTGTAGTTTATACTTTACCATTGTTAAATAACTACCGCAATAAAACAAGCAACTAAACCCTATCGGCGCGGTTGCGCCACTTCCCCTTACTACAAAAAGTGGAAGCATATAAAACGTATCCGTAACTTGCCAAAAGGCAAATATTGCTTTGCGTTATTAAAATATCGCACTAAAAGTAAACCTTAACTTTATATTTAAAAAAAATAAAATTGCGAAGCAAACATATTGTTTGCTTCGCAAAGTTTCTATTTAACGCTTAAAGTTAATTCACCGTTAATTTCGTCAACAACTAAAACGTCGTTTGGTTTTAAGTTGCTAGAAATTATACGTTTTGCAACCATTGTTTCTATCTTATTTTGTATAAACCTTTTTAGTGGGCGTGCGCCGTAAGTTGCGTCATAGCCGTTATCAATAATATAATTTATTGCAGGTTGCGTAATTTCTAAAAACAACTGCTTTTCTTGTAGACGATTTTTTAAAGAATTAAGTAAAAGTTTAACGATATCTGAAATTTCTGATTTTGTAAGCGGTTTATAAAATACAATATCGTCTAACCTATTTAAAAATTCAGGTCTAAAATTTTGCTTTAAAAGTGCTTCAACTTGATTTTTTGCTTGGCTTGTAATTTCGCCGTCGGCATTAATCCCGTCCAAAATATAAGGCGAGCCTATATTAGACGTTAAAATTATAACGGTGTTTTTAAAATCAACTGTGCGCCCTTGCGAGTCGGTAATTCTACCGTCGTCTAAAACTTGTAAAAGAATATTAAACACGTCTGGGTGCGCTTTTTCAATTTCGTCAAACAAAACTACGGAATAAGGCTTTCTTCTAACGGCTTCGGTAAGTTGACCGCCGTCTTCAAACCCAACGTATCCTGGGGGAGCGCCAATAAGCCTAGAAACGCTAAATTTTTCCATATACTCCGTCATATCAATTCTTATTAAGTTTTTTTCGTCGTCAAAAAGGGTAGAAGCAAGAGTTTTTGCAAGTTCCGTTTTGCCAACTCCCGTTGGTCCTAAAAACAAAAACGAGCCGATAGGCCTATCAGGGTCTTGTATGCCCGCGCGCGACCTTAAAATAGCGTTTGCCACTTTATTTACCGCTTCGTTTTGCCCAATAACGCGTGAGTGCAAAGTTTCTTCTAAACTTAAAAGTTTATCTTTTTCCGTGCTTTTTAATCTAGAAACAGGTATTCCCGTCCACCTAGAAACTACCTTTTCTATTTCTTCGCTTGTAACTTTATCGCGAAGCAAAGTGTTTTCTTTTACGGTTTCGCTTTGTTTTTCTGCGTCTTCTAATTGTTTTTTTAGGGCGGGCAATTTGCCGTATTTTAATTCAGACGCCTTATTTAAATCGTACTCTCTTTCAGCCTTATCTATTTGATTGTTAACTTCTTCTATTTGTTTGCGTAAATCTTGAACGGCGTTAATGCCTTTCTTTTCAGCCTCCCAAACGGCTTTTTGCTCGGCATAAGTTTTCTTTAATTGTTCAAGTTCGGTATTAATTGAGTTAAGCCTTTCTTTTGAAAGTGCGTCGGACTCTTTTTTTAACGCCGTTTGCTCTATTTCTAGTTGAATAATTTTTCTAGAAACGGCGTCCATTTCGCTTGGCATAGAGTTCATTTCCGTTTTAATAATTGCACACGCTTCGTCAACAAGGTCAATGGCTTTATCGGGTAAAAACCTATCCGTTATATATCTATTTGAAAGGGTAGAAGCGGAAATTAAAGCCGAGTCTTGAATTTTTACGCCGTGATAAACTTCGTATCTTTCTTTTAAACCGCGCAAAATAGAAATAGTGTCTAAAACCGAAGGCTCGTTTATGGTTACGGGTTGAAACCTTCTTTCAAGGGCGGGGTCTTTTTCTATATATTTTCTATATTCGTCAAGCGTGGTTGCACCTATACAGTGTAGTTCGCCACGCGCAAGCATAGGCTTTAAAAGGTTGCCTGCGTCCATAGCGCCGTCAGTTTTGCCCGCGCCTACGATAGTGTGCAATTCGTCAATAAAAAGTATAATTTTACCGTCGCTTTTTTTAACTTCGTTAAGCACCGCTTTTAATCTTTCTTCAAACTCGCCACGGTATTTTGCGCCTGCAATTAACGCGCCTATATCAAGCGAAAATAACTTTCTTTGCTTTAATTGTTCGGGAACGTCGCCTTTCATAATGCGAATTGCAAGCCCTTCGGCTATCGCCGTTTTACCAACGCCCGCCTCGCCAATAAGCACGGGGTTGTTTTTGGTTTTTCGCGACAATATACGAATAACGCTACGAATTTCTTCGTCTCTACCAATAACGGGGTCTATTTTTTGTTGGCGTGCCTTTTCAACAAGGTCTTGCCCGTATTTTGTTAAAACGTCGTAAGTAGACTCTGGATTATCGCTTGTAACCCTTGTGTTTCCGCGAATTTTTAATAGCGCGCTTAAAAAGTTTTGCGTGTTTACGTTGAACTTTTTAAAAATGCCGTCAATTTCAGCGTTTTTTGCTTCTAATAAGCCGTAAAAAAGATGCTCTACGGATACAAACTCGTCTTTCATTTCTTCCGCCTTATTTTCGGCAATTTCAAGGGCGGAAGATAGCGAAGAAGAAAGATATTCCCCAGCGTTTCCGCTAACTTTTGGCAATTTGTTTACGGCGTTTATAACGCTTTGTTTAAAGTCGCTTAAATTAACGTTAAGCGCGTTTAAAATACTATTTATTACACCGCCGTCTTCATTAATTAAAGCGTTTAAAAGGTGCAAGCAGTCAATTTGACCGTTTTTATTTTGGCGCGAAATTTTGCTAGCGCCGTTTATTGCTTCTATTGATTTTTGTGTTAATTTTTGCATATTCATAACTATACCTCTAAATTACAATTTTGTTTTGTTTTAGATTTATATACTTTGTTTCCATAAGCAAAAGCAAGTTATTAGAATCTAAATTGTTAAAGTATAGGTTTAAAAGTTCGTCAAAATCTTTAACGTAAACGGTTAAATTTTGAGCAAGTTCTTTTGCCGTTACGTTAACGCTTGGATAGTTAAATAGCCTTGTTAGTCTGCCCCTTTCTATAAAAAACGTGGCGTTTTTGTTGTAGTGCTGTTTTTCAATATAACTGTAAATTTGAAAAAAATCACTTAAAAGTTCAAGCAAAATGCTATTTTGAGTGCGTAAATTGACTTTTAATTGCCCTAAATGGTCGGAGCCTTTAAAAAGTTCTACGCTATATTTTATTGCAGGGTTGTATCTATAATCTAGCGCACTCATTATTGACGCCATATACTGCGATTGGTTTGCTAAATAGCGCATCGTGTTGCTTGTAGAAAGCAGTCTTTCAATCTCGTCAAAAACGTTGCCCGCACGCATTTCGGGCGTTTCGTAGTTTACGGCGTTTGCTAGTATTTTTTCTATCATACTAGAACGGCTTATTCCGTTAATTCTGCACATTTTATCTATTTGGGCTACGACTTCGTCGTTTAAAATTAAACTGTATAGTGATTTAGACATAACTTTTTTTACCTCTTATTTACTATATTGTATACCACGTTATATAATTTGTCAACAATATTATATAATTTTATTTACAAAATTAAGAGTATAACGTGTTAAAGGTGTAAGTTATTTTGCAGTTTGCGTAGATATTTTATAATTAGTTTTACGGTACGATTTTTTTACGAGTTTATTAACGTTTAAAATTGCTAAACTTCCTTGCTCTGACGCAATAGGCAAACCGCCTGGGGATTTTAGCCATTGCGAAGCCAAAATTGCGTTATTTACGCCTTTTATTTTTTGGCTACTATTTATAGGCAATTTGTATTTTTTTAATAGGTTAGACATATACGCGCCACTCTCTTGCCCAAAATATCGGTTATAGGTGGCGGGCGTCCACGCGTCTAAAAGTGTTATTTTGCCTGCTAGTTCGGGGAATTCTTCTTCTAAAATTTTAATGCAAAGTTTAGATATTGCCATTTTGTTTTTTATATATTTTTGCTTGTTTGTGTTTCTTAATCGTATCCATTTTAAACTACAAGCATTTGAGCAAATAAACATCGTTTCTATTAAAATTTTACCGTTTTTGTTAGCGTTTTTTACGTACGGAAAATTTCTTACCGTAATTGTGTTTCCTATAAAATTACGGTATCCGTCTTTTACTTTTAAAAGAGTTTCGTCGTTAAACGGCAACGTGTTACAGTCTACTAAAAGTGCAGTTTGAAAACTAGAAAAAGTTTGGTTTTTAATACTTTTAAACTTGTTTGGCAATGGCAGGTTTAAAATTTTATAGGTAGAAAAAACGTCGCAACAAAAAACGTAGTAGTCGGCGTATGCGTCTAATTTATTTACAATTGAAATTTTATTTATTTGTCCGTTTAAAATTTGCGCGTTAACTACCGTTGAAGCCGTGCTAATTTCACCGCCTAAACTTAAAAACGTTTGCTTTAAATTATTTGCCATTTGCATAGAGCCACCCTCTAAAATTCCGCCGTTTTTAGTTGCAAAAGTTGAGTACGATGCAATTAGCCCCAACGCGCTAAAATCGCCTTGAATATATCCGCCAAAAACCATTTTTAATAAGGGGTGTTTAAATAGTTTTTGCATATCGCTTGCACTCATTTTTGCGTAACGAATAAGTTTTAAAGCGCATAAAATTTTAGTAAAAATAGAAGTTTTTTTATCGTGATTTTCGCCGTCTAAATCGCTAATTTTATTAACGCATTTAACGGCGTTTATAAACGAAACAATTTCTTTTTTGTCGCTAGGGCTTAGTTTTAACATATCGCTTTGCGTTTTAAATAGGTCTACGTTAAGCCCAATTTCTTTTCCGTTAAGCCTTGCGGTAAAAAAGTTTTGCGCTTGATAAATATTTTCGTTTTTTATTGCGCCAATTTCTTTCCAAACCTTATAATTTTTACTGTTTTTGTTAGTGCCGGTTAGCCAATGAATACAGTTGTCTATTTCGTAACCGCCTCTTTGCCAAGCGGTTAGGTTACCGCCAAGCGTAGACGCTTTTTCGTAAATAGTTGCTTCATATCCGTTTTTTAAAGCGTAAATTCCCGCTGTAAGACCGCTTACCCCACCGCCTATTATTGCTATTTTTAATTTATTTTTCATATTAAAATTATTAACTATTTTGTTGCGTTTAAAACACGCAGTTTACATTTTTATTAATTTATTATATAATTATTTTATGAATAAAAAATATAAATTAAACTTTGAAATTTTGCCGTCAGGCGCGTTTAATTACAATTTGCGAACAACTCTTTCAAAAAACGCGTGGGATTTTATAAGAAAAGACGCGTATGCTCGCTTCGGGCATAAATGCGCCATTTGCAAC
This sequence comes from Christensenellaceae bacterium, assembly GCA_045644385.1. GTDB lineage: Bacteria > Bacillota > Clostridia > Christensenellales > Borkfalkiaceae > HGM11412. The sequence continues at coordinate 106,798 of JAZRGU010000018.1, read as the reverse complement.
GCAAAAGATACTCGTTTAGAAGCGCACGAAAAATGGGAGTTTGACGCTAAAAATCATACCCAAACGCTAGTAGACGTTATTTGCGTTTGTCATCTTTGCCACTCAGTTATTCATATTTCTAGAACTCAACTTGTTGGAAACGAAGATTTAGCAATTTCGCATTTTAAAAAAGTAAACGGTGCAACTTTTACCGATTACACTAACGCCTTAAAACTAGCAAACGCCAAAAACGTTGAATTAGATAAAATTGACGATTGGTGTTTAGTATTAGATTTTTTAAAAAGATACGTTTAATTTTTCTATAAATTTAAACGATATTTTAATAAAATCACTTTTTTGTTGTATAAAAATTGTATTTTTTGTACAATGTATGTGTATTACACATAAACTAAAAAAATGATTGTGTTTGTGTTAAACTTGTTCTATGGGGTTTGGAGAGAATTTTAGAAAATTGAGGCAAGATGCAAAATTGTCTCAAAAAGAAGTAGCTCAAAAACTTGGCATATATCAATCAAACGTAAGCGATTGGGAAAACGATGTGTCTAGGCCTGAATACGAAAAACTTATCCAATTATCAAAGATTTACGCTTGTTCAATTGCCGAGCTTTTAGGCGTTGAAGAAGATTGTTAAAATTAACAATATATATAAAATTATAAATTAAGGTTAGGCTTTAAATTGCGCTAGCACGATAGTTTAAGGTAAATTTAAGCATAATAAACAAAGTTTGGTTAAGTGCCGAACTTTTTTAATTTTATAAAAAAAGGCGGTTAGTTATTAGCGAGCATATCGCTAATACTAACCACCTTATTTTATTTTTTATTTTATTTATTTTTAATGTATTCGTCAATAGATTTTGCGGCAATTTTACCAGCGCCCATTGCGGAAATTACGGTAGAAGCGCCCGTTACGGCGTCTCCGCCTGCATATACGCCTAAAAGCGACGTTGCGCCGTTTTCGTTAACTACTATTCCACCGCGTTTATTTACGGTTAAACCGCCGGTAGTGTCTTTAATAAGCGGGTTAGGTGAAGTTCCTATTGACATAATTACAACGTCAACCGGAATTTCAAATTCGCTGTTTTCAACGGCAATAGGACGTCTACGTCCTTCTTCGTCAGGCTCGCCAAGTTCCATTTTAATACAAACTATGCTTTTTACAAAGCCGTTTAATTTATCAAATTTATCTTCGCTGTTAAAGTGCGCTTTAATTTCAACCGGGTTTGTTAAAACGTTAAATTCAATGCCTTCTTCAATGGCGTTTTCAATCTCTTCGTGCCTTGCGGGAAGTTCGTTCATAGAACGCCTATAAATAACCTTAACGTTGTCTGCACCAAGCCTTAATGCCGTACGAGCCGCGTCCATAGCAACGTTACCGCCACCAACAACTGCAACCGTTTTGCCTTTTAAAATAGGCGTTGCGCTGTTTTTATAAGCCTTCATTAAGTTGCTACGCGTTAAGAACTCGTTAGCCGAATAAACGCCTTTGTACGCTTCGCCGGGAATATTCATAAAGTTTGGAAGCCCCGCGCCCGAGCCTACGAAAACGGCTTCGTATCCGTCTTCAAAAAGTTCTTCTATATTAAGCGTTTTGCCTATAACTATGTTGTTCATAAACGTAACGCCGTAACTTTCAAGTTTTTCAACTTCTTTTTTAACGATAGATTTAGGAAGCCTAAATTCAGGAATACCGTAAACTAAAACGCCACCCTCGGTGTGTAACGCTTCAAAAACAGTTACTTCGTAGCCGAGTTTTGCAAGGTCGCCGGCGCAAGTAAGACCGGCAGGGCCAGAGCCTATAACTGCAACTTTGTGTCCGTTTTTAGCCTCAATTTCAACTTTTACGTCGTCTGCATTGTCGGCAACGAATCTTTCAAGCCTACCTATTGCAACGGGCTCGCCTTTAACGCCACGCAAGCATTTTGCTTCGCATTGGCTTTCTTGTGGGCAAACTCTACCGCAAATTGCAGGCAAGTTAGAAGTTTTGCTAATAACTTTATAAGCGCCGTTTATATCGTCGTTTTTAATACAGTTAATAAATTCTGGAATATTTACTGCAACTGGGCAACCCGAAACGCAAACGGGATTTTTACATCCAAGACATCTGTTTGCTTCTTCTTTTGCCATTTCATAAGTGTAGCCGGTTGCTACTTCGCTAAAATTTTTAGCACGTGCTTTCGCGTCTTGCATCGGCATTTCTACTTTTTGTAAACTCATATTAAATTTAGCCATTGAAGTTTTCTCCCTTTTTAATTAAATTGCAAGTTTCTTCATAGGCGTGGCGTTCAAAATCTTTATACGTAGCGCCCCTTGATAACGCCTCGTCAAAATCAACTTCGTAAGCGTCAAAGTCAGGTCCGTCAACACAAGCGAATTTAGTAACGCGCTTGCCGTCTTTAATAAGAGTAAGCCTACATCCGCCACACATACCAGTGCCGTCTACCATAATAGGATTCATAGAAACTTCGCAAGGAATACCCGTTGGTTTAACTGCTAACGAAACGAATTTCATCATTATAATAGGACCTATTGCTATAACTTTATCAAACTTTTTGCCTTCGCTAAACATTTGGTTTAAAGGAACGCAAACGTTGCCTTGCGTGCCGTAAGAACCGTCGTCTGTATAAACGAAAAGTTTTTTAGAGTACGCCTTAAATTCATCTTCTAAAATAACTAAATCTTTGGTTCTAAACCCAATTATGCTAGTTACTTCTACGCCTTGTTCGCTTAATTTTTTAGCAATGGGAAGGGCGATTGCACAGCCAACGCCACCGCCAACTATACATACGCTTTTTAACCCGTCTAAATTAGTAGGTTTTCCTAACGGACCAACAAAGTCTTGAATATACTCGCCTTCGTTTTTGTTATTTAAAAGTGCCGTAGTTGCGCCAACAATTTGAAAAATAATCGTAATACTTCCTTTAATTCTATCATAATTTGCAATAGTTAAAGGTATGCGCTCGCCGTCTTCGTCAACTCTTAAAATAATAAATTGACCAGGCTCTGCTTTGCGCGCTACGAGTGGCGCTTCAATTTCCATAAGCGTTACGGTTGGGTTTAATGAAACCTTTTTTAATACTTTAAACATTTGCTTCCTCGCTAAATTTTTTTCATCAAATTATTTATATTTTAACATAAAAATTTACCGTTGCCAACAAAATTGTTCATACAACTTGACAAAATTTTAATATAATTGTAAAATGTTATTCTAATAACTCTAACGTGTGAGGGGAATTTATGAAAATTGCAATAACTTCGGATAGCACTATTGACTTATCCAAAGAACTTTTAGAACAATACGATATTAAAGTTTTACCGCTTCAATTAATTTTAGGGGACGAAATTTATTACGACGGCGAAGTTACTAATCAATACATTTTTGATTACGTAAATAAAAACGGCGTTTTGCCAAAAACAAGTGCGGCTAACGAGCAAGCGTGCAACGAGTTTTTTAAAACTCAATTACAAAGTTACGACGCTATTATTCATTTTAGCATTTCGTCTAGCATGAGTGTTACTTATCAAAACTGTGTAAACGCTTCAAAAGAGTTTGACGGTAAGGTTGAAGTGATAGACTCTAAAAATCTTTCAACGGGTATAGCGCTTTTAGCAATATACGCAAGAAACTTAACTAAAACTGAAAGCGATATAAAAGTTATTGCAGAAAAAGTTAGAAGTAGAGTTAGTAGCGTTCAAGCAAGTTTCGTAATTGAAAGGCTAGACTTTTTACATAAAGGCGGAAGATGTTCTTCGCTTGCGTTATTGGGAGCAAACATTTTAAAAATTAGACCGCAAATAATCGTTAAAGACGGTAAAATGAGTAGCCATAAAAAATTTAACGGCTCTATGCCGTCAGTAGTAGCTAAATACTGCAAGGCAACGCTTGAAGAGTTTAACAATATAGATAAATCTATGGTGTTTATTACGTACAGTTCCGCAACGCCAGAAATGATTAAGGCGGCGCACGACGCGGTTGACGAGTTAGGCTTTAAAAACGTTTGCGAAACAACGGCAGGCTGTATAGTTTCTTGCCACTGCGGTCCTAACACGCTTGGCATATTATATTTTAACGACGGTAATAATTAAATTTTATAGCACACTTACTAACTTGTAGGTGTGCTAATTTAGTAAATATGGAAATTATAAAATTTAGTAGCGAGTTTTTTAACGCAAAAGACACTCTTGAATGCGGGCAAGTTTTTAGGTATACTTTTAACGACGGGGCGTATACTTTAATATCTAAAAACAAGTGTTGTAACTTATATACTATTGGCGATTATACGTATATTGAAACGGACGACGTAGAGTATTTTACAAACTATTTTGATTTAAACGCCGATTATAAAAAAATTTACGACTCCATTTTGTTGTTAAACAATAATTTCTTAACGGAAATTGCAAGCAGGGCAAAAGGCGTGCGCATTTTAAAGCAAGACGCCGTTGAAACTGCGTTTTCGTTTATTATTTCGCAAAACAACAACATAAAAAGAATTCAAAATTCAATAGAAGCACTTTGTTATAGGCTTGGCACTCCGTTTAATTTTAATAAAAAAACTTACTATTCGTTTCCAACCGTCAAAGAGTTTGTAACGGCAAGTAAAGATGTATATAAAGAAGTTGGGCTTGGTTATAGGGACGGTTACGTAATAGATTTTGCAAATAAACTTTATTCGGGTTATAACTTTGAAAGTTTAAACGGGTTAGACACTCCGTCTTTAACCGCTGAACTTTTAAAAATTCGCGGTATAGGTAAAAAAGTTGCCGATTGCATTACGTTTTTTGGCTTTCAACGAAGTGACAGTTTTCCCGTTGACACTTGGATTGAAAAACTATATATAGAAAATTTAAACGGAAAATTAAAAGACCGAAGCAAAATTTCAAAAGAACTCGTAGAAACTTACGGAAATTTATCGGGGTATATTCAACAATACGCGTTTTATTATAAGCGAACGTTAGAAAGGGGTTAATTATGTTATTTTATATTCAAAACGCTATGCTAGGCGTTGGGCTTGCTATGGACGCTTGCGCCGTTTCTATGACCAACGGTTTAAACGACTCTAAAATGAAAGCGCCAAAGTGTGCTTTTATTGCCTTTTTGTTTGCGTTTTTTCAAGGGTTAATGCCTTTAATAGGCTATTTTGCAGGGCACGCTTTTATTGATTACATAGAAAAGTTTATTCCTTGGTTTGCGCTAGTGTTACTTTTATATTTAGGAATAAAAATGCTTGTAGACGGCATTAAAAATAAAGAAGTTCAAGAAGAAAAATCTTTAACTTTAAAAAATTTATTAATGCAGGCTTTGGCAACTTCAATAGACGCTTTAAGCGTAGGTTTAACGTTTAGCGCATATAGCGTAGTAGAAGCGCTAACTGCCGTTTTAATAATTAGCGCTATCACCTTTATATTGTGTTTAATAGCAATATACGTGGGCAAAATTTTTAAAAACAAATTGGGCAAAGTGTCGGTAATTTTTGGCGGAATAATACTAATTTTAATTGGAATAGAAATTTTTGTTGTAGATATGTTTTTTTAATCAAAAATTAAAAATTTAATAACGTGCCGTAATAATTTATTACGGCGCGTTTTTATTTTTTGTAATTATTAAATAGCCTTTTATTAATTAAGTATTTGATAATATGTATTTTATGTGATATAATAAACTAATAACGCTTTAAAGTATATGTTTTTACGGGTGTAATATGGATACGATAAAAAAATCAAACAGCATTATAGTTCCGTTCAGTCCGCCGGACGTTACCGACGCGGAAATACAAGAAGTTATTTGCGCGTTAAAATCGGGGTGGATTACAACGGGGCCAAGAACTAAACAACTTGAAAAAGAAGTTGCAAGTTTAAGTGGAACTAATACTGCCGTTTGCTTAAATTCTAACACTGCGTGCGCGGAAATGACGTTGCGCCTTTTAGGTATTGGTAAAGGAGACGAAGTTATCGTTCCCGCCTATACTTACACGGCAACTGCGTCCGTCGTTTGTCACGTAGGCGCTAAATTGGTTATGGTTGATTTGGTAAAAGACGGGTTTACTATGGACCTAAATAAACTAGAAAACGCAATTAACGAAAACACAAAAGTAATTATTCCCGTTGATATTTTTGGTATTCCTTGCGATTACGATAAAATTAACGCTATAATAGAAAGAAAAAAAGGTCTTTTTAAAAAATCAAAAAATAAAATTTTAAACGCCCTTAATAAAATAGTGGTTATGGTAGACGGGGCGCACTCTTTGGGCGCAACGTATAAAGGCAAACCCGTTGCAAGTTACGTTGATTTTATAAATTACAGTTTTCACGCCGTTAAAAATTTAACTACGGCAGAAGGTGGCGCGGTAACTTGGAAAAGTATAGACGGCGTTAGCGACCAAGATATTTATAATCAATATATGTTATATTCTTTGCACGGTCAAACCAAAGACGCGTTTTCTAAAACCGAACTAGGCGCGTGGGAATACGATATCGTAGCGCCGTTATATAAATGCAATATGACGGACGTTCACGCAAGCATTGGGCTTGCTCAAATAAGGCGATATCAAAAAATGCTAGATAGGCGCAAGCAAATTATACAAGAGTATAACGAAGGCTTAAAAAATATAAATATAAAACCCGTTAATCATTATACCGAAGAATACGCTAGTTCGGGGCATTTATACGTTACTAGAATTTTTAATAAAAATAACGAAGCCATATCCGTTATAGAAAGAAACGCTTTTATAAAAGAACTTGCTAGTTACGGCGTAAGCGCAAACGTTCACTATAAGCCTTTGCCGTTACTTACCGCTTATAAGAATTTAGGCTTTAATATAAAAGATTATCAAAGCGCTTACAATCAATATCAAAACCAAGTTACTTTACCGCTTCACACGTGCTTAACCGACGAGCAAGTTGAATACGTAATAAAAGTGGTAAACAAAGTATACAAGCAAATGTTTTAGGTGAAAAATGTTAAAAAAGTGGAACGACTTGCCCGTATTTATGCAAAACGACGAGGTGTGGCATTATTATCAAATATTACGCAAAAAGAAATTGTCGTTATTTATAAAACGCGTAATGGACGTGTTATTGAGTTCTTTTTTAATCGTTTTGCTATTTCCGTTTACGTTAATTATAGCAATTATTATTGTAATAGACTCAAAAGGCGGTGTTTTTTATAGACAAGAACGCGTTACTACTTACGGAAAAGTATTTAAAATTCATAAGTTTAGAACTATGGTAAAAGACGCCGATAAAATAGGCGACTTAATAACGTCTTCAAACGACGTTAGAATAACTAAAATAGGCAAATTTTTAAGAAAGTTTAGAATAGACGAACTTCCGCAACTCCTTGATATTTTCGTTGGAAATATGACGTTTGTTGGAACAAGGCCGGAAGTTGTTAAATACGTTAAAAAGTATACGCCAAAAATGAACGCAACTTTGTTGCTTCCTGCGGGCGTAACTTCTTGTGCTAGCATTAAGTATAAAGACGAAAGCGAACTTTTAAAAACTGCAAGCGACGTAGAAAGTACGTATTTAAACGAAATATTGCCTAAAAAAATGGAATACAATTTAAAAAGTATAGAAGAATTTAGCCTTTTAAACGATATAAAAATTATGTTTAAAACGGTAATAGAAGTTATAAAATAGGTGATTATGCAAAGCGATTTAGTGTCAATTATAACGCCCACGTATAATTGTGGAAAGTTTATTTCTAAAACGATAGATAGCGTTATTAATCAAACTTATAAAAATTGGGAAATGATTATCGTAGACGATATGTCTACCGACAACACGCGTGAGGTCGTAGAAGAATACGCAAAAAGTTATAGAAATATAAAATACGTTTGTTTAAAAGAAAATTCAGGCGCTGCCGTAGCAAGAACGGTTGCTATGGAAATGGCAAGCGGAAAGTATATGGCGTTTTTAGATTCAGACGATTTGTGGGACGAGTTTAAACTTGAAAAGCAAATTGGGTTTATGAAGCAAAATGATTACGCTTTTACTTGTACCTCCTACGAAAAAATTGACGAAGACGGCAACAAATTAAACAAAACCGTAAAATGTATTAAAAAAACGGACTATAATAGGCTTTTACTTGATTGCCCGGTTGGAAATTCTACCGTAATGTATAACGTAGAAAAAATGGGCAAATTTAAAGTTCCTAACATAAGAAAGCGCAACGACGACGCCTTGTGGCTACAAATGTTAAAAAAAGAAAAGTATATTTACGGGCTTAACGAAGTTTTAATGCAGTATAGAATAAGAAAAGGCTCTATATCAAACAACAAATTTAAGGTTATAAAATACCATTGGATTTTATATAGAGAAATTGAAAAATTAAACGTGTTTAGGTCGGCGTTTCACGTTTTTTGGTGGTGCGTTATTAAAGTGTTAAAAATAAAGTAATAAAATTTAGGTGATAACCGTGAAAGTTCAATTATTAATAGCAACTACAAATCAAAAAGATTATTCGCTACTTGATAAAATGAAAGTGTGTACAGACGCCATAGTGGCAAATCAATGCCAAGAAAACAGCGTAAAAGAGTTCATTTATAAGGGTAATAAAATCAAATGGCTGTCTTTTAACGAAAAAGGCGTAGGGCTTAATAGAAACAACGCCTTAATGCGCGCAAGCGGTGATATTTGCCTTTTTAGCGACGACGATATGGAATACGTTGACGGCTACGAAACTCTCGTTAAACAAGCGTTTTTACAAAACAAAAAAGCCGACGTTTTAATTTTTAATTTAATAGAAAGTGATAAAAAACGCCATATAAACACAAAGGTAAAAAAGGTAAATTGGTTTAACTTTTTAAGGTATGGAACGGCGCGTATAGCAATAAGACTAAAAAGCGTTAAGTTAGAAGGTATTTATTTTAACGAGTGTTTTGGTGGCGGAACGGAATACAGCCACGGAGAAGACAGCATATTTTTAGCGTCTTGTTTAAAAAACAAATTAAAAATATACACTTCGCCTATATTTATTGCAAAATTAACCGATGAAAGACCTTCTACGTGGGAAGTAGGTTATACCGATAAATATTTAAAAGACCAAGGGGTTTTATACAAAAGAATAAGCAAAAGATTTTGGAAGTTTTTGTGCTTGCAAGACGCTATAAGGCATTGTAAGCAATATAAAAAGTCTGCGTATTATTGTTATAAAATAATGGTTAGTAAATAGTAAAAGTTTAAAAATCGGCGCGTTTACACGCTTCGTTATTGCTAAAAATTACGCGCAAAAATAAAAAAGGATAAAAAAATGAGTAAAAGCATTACGGCAAACGCAGTAATTAAAAATATTAATTTATCAATCATAGCCCAAATAATATCGCTAGCGATGAGTTTTGTCGTAAATTTAGTAGTTCCTAAATTTATTTTGGAATACGACTATGCTTTATGGCAAACCTTTTTGCTGTACGCTTCTTTCGTAGGAGTGTTGCATTTTGGATTGTTAGACGGGTTGTTACTACGCTACTCTCAATTTGACTACGACGAGTTAGACAAGAAAAAAATGCGTTCACAATTTAACGTTTTGCTTTTAATAACGGGCGTTGTGGCAATAATTATATGCGTAGTCTCGTTTATTTTTGCTAGGGGAGAGTATAAAACTATATTCTTTTTAGTAGGGGTGGCGGTGCTTATTAAAAACGCCTTTGCGTATACTTCTTATTCTTTTCAAATGACTAATAGAATAAACAAATACGCGGTGTGTGTAATTTTTGAACGATGCTCTTATTGTTTGTTTATGATGCTTATAGTATTAATGAACAAATCTGATTTTAGGTTGTTGTGCTTAGCGGATATTTCAGCAACGGGCGTTGCGTTTATAGCGGGCTTTTTTATGAATAAAGGTATGTATTTTGGTAAAATAATACCTATAACGGAAGTGTTAAACGAAACCAAGTTAAACGTTTTTTCGGGCGTAATGCTTATGGTTTCTAATTTAACGGCTATGCTTATAGTGGGCGGAGCAAAACTTATAATAGGCTGGCGTTTTAAAGAGTTGGTATACGGAAAAGTTGCGTTTGCTTTTGCTTTAACAAATATGTTTTTAACCTTTATTTCGGCAATAAGCATAGTGTTGTTTCCGTCGCTAAAAAGACTAGACGAAACGCTACTTGAAACTCTTTATAAAAAAATAAGAAATTTACTTTCGCCGTTATTAGTGGTAGTTTTGCTGTTTTATTTTATAGGCGCTTACGTAGTAAATTTGTGGCTTCCAAAATATAGCCAAAGTTTAACGGCGCTAGCAATAATATTGCCTATCGTTATGTATTCGTCAAAAGTATCGCTACTAACTAACAACTATTTAAAAGCGTATAGAAAAGAAAGGTTAATGCTTTTTATTAATTTAGCGTCGGTACTTATAGGGCTTATAGCGTTTATTGTTTCAGCTTTCGTTTTGGGCGACTTGAATTTCGTTTTATATAGCGTAGTAGCGGTAGTTGCGCTTAATGCAATAGCATCTGAAATAGTAGTTATAAAAATTAATAAAGAAAGTGCTAAAAGTTATATTTTTCACTTTGTTATAGAAGCGATTATTAGCGTTTTGTTTATCGTAATTTCTCTTAATTTTTCTTTATTAAACGGCGCGCTTATTTATTTAGCGGTTATTCTAATTTACTTATTAATAGACTATAAAAATATCGTTAATTTTATAAAACAAATAAAATTAAAATAAAATTTTACTAAATATGGAGGGCTTTATGGTTAAAGTTGACGTAATTTCCGGATTTTTAGGCGCAGGTAAAACTACGCTTATCAAAAAACTTTTAGAAGGAATAAACGGCAAAGAAAAAGTTGCTATTATAGAAAACGAGTTTGGAGAAATCGGTATAGACGGCGCATTTTTAAAAAACTCGGGCATACAAATAAAAGAGATTAATTCGGGCTGTATTTGTTGCTCTTTGGTAGGCAATTTTGCCGAATCTTTACAAGAATTAATATCTAAATATTCACCGGATAGAATTATTATTGAGCCGTCTGGCGTGGGTAAACTTTCAGACGTTATCGGCGCTATAAACGGCGCTAGTAGTCAAATAAAATTAAACGTCGTTTGCACGGTTGTTGACGGCGGAAAATGCAAGATGTACTATAAAAATTTTGGCGAGTTTTATTTAGACCAAATTAAAGAAGCGGGAATTATAGTAATTTCTAAAACCAATAAACTTTTAGAAGATAAAATTATTGAAACTTGCGAGTTTATAAAAACGTATAATCCAACGGCAACTTTAATTACAACGCCTATTGATTTATTAGACGGCAAGTTGTTGCTTGAAAATTTAGAAGACGGAATATCTTTAACCGAAGCGTTAATAGAGCAATTAAAAAGGCAAGAAGGCGGTCATCATCACCACCATCACGAGCACGACGAAGAGTGCCATTGCCACGAGCACGAACACCACCACGACCACGACGAAGAGTGCTGTTGCCACGAGCATGAACACCATCACGAGCACGACGATGAGTGCTGTTGCCACGAGCATGAACACCACCACGACCACGGCGAAGAGTGCTGTTGCCACGAGCATGAACATCACCACGAGCACGGCGAAGAGTGTTGTTGCCACGGCCACCACGGTCATCATGCAGACGAAGTGTTTGAAAGTTGGGGCGTTCAAACTCCAAAGTCGTATTCTAAACACGAAATTGAGTCAATTTTAGAAGAATTAAAGTGTCAATGTTGTGGTATCGTATTGCGTGCCAAAGGCGTTGTAAAGGCAAAAGAGGCGGATTATTGGCATTATTTTGACTTTGTTGCAGGCGATTACGAAGTGCGTAGCGGTGCGCCCGACGTTATAGGCAAACTTTGCGTTATAGGTAGCAAGTTAAACAAAGAAAAAATAGAATTGTTATTTGGCAATAAAAATTAGAGGTTAAAAAATGGGAATACCCACGGTAATTATTAGGGGAATGTTAGAGGCTGGCAAATCTACGTTTATTAGAGATTCTTTAATAAACGGCGATTTTGGCGATTTAGGAAGAACTCTTATAATTTTACAAGAAGAAGGAGAGTTTGAGTTTAGCGAAATAGACCTTAAAAAGTGCAAGGCAACAAGCGTAGTAATAGACGATAAAGGAAATTGGAACGATAAGTTTTTAAACGAAACTATTAGGCAACACAAACCGCAAGTAGTGTTTATAGAAGTAAACGAAATGTGGGATTTTGACCAAATTAAATTGCCAAGTTATTTAGATATCCAACAAGTTATGACTATTATTGACGGCTCAACATTTAGTGCGTATTTTAACAATATGCGTCAAAACTTTGTAAATATGGTAAGGGCTAGCGAAATAGTAATAGTAAATAGGTGCAAGCCAACGGAAGAAACGTCTAATTTAAAGCGCAGTTTAAAGTTAATAAACTCTAATTGTGCGGTAATTGCGTTAGACGAAAACGGGCAAGAATTAAAATTAGAAACAGATTTACCATACAGTTTAAAAACAGAGCCTATATCTTTAAAATTAGATGATTTTGGCGCTTTTTACATTGATTCGTTTGAAAATAAATCTAGGTACGACGGAAAGATGATTGAGTTTGACTGTATGGCTGTGTTTGATAGAAAGTTACCGCCAAAGTCTTTCGTTGCGGGTAGGCTTGCTATGACTTGTTGCGAAAACGATATTCAGTTAATAGGGCATTTGTGCGCTTACACAAAAGACGTTAATCTTAAAAATAAAAGTTGGATTCACCTTAAAGCAATCGTTCATTATATGAAGTTTAGGGGCTCAAAAGAAGAGCAACTTGTATTTCAAGCGGTAGAGATAACCGAAATTCCAACGCCAAATGAAGAAGATTGTTTAGTTACGTTAAATTAAAACAACGCTTCAAAATATATAAATTAAAATTAAATATTAAAAAGCCCACCGTTTCGCTTTTTAGCGAAGTGTAGTGGGCTTTGTTATGCTTTTTTACGCGTAAAATTTTATTTTATATTTAATCTTTATCAATTTTAACCGTTTCTTCCGACGGTGGATATCCAAAATATTCCACGTAGTTTCTATAAAAAGAAGTGTATTCGTTAAATCCGCAATACAAGTAAACGTCGGTTGGCTTTTTGCCTAAAAGCAACATGTTTTGTGCGGCAAGTAAACGCTTTTCGTTTATGTATTTTCTTGGAGTAATGCCAAGTTCTTTTTTAAATATTCTATATAGATATGCCGAAGAAACAAAAAGTTTTTCACTAATTTCGTTTACGTTATCTATCGTAAAAAGGTTGTTGTTTATATGGCTTATTGCATTTTGTAGTAGTTCCGTTAGTTCGTTAGAAGTTTCAGGTAATCCTAATTTAACTAGTTTTAAATTTATAAACAATTCCTTTAATAAACAATGGCTAACGCTTATAAAATCGTTTATGGTTAAGTGGGAGCAGTAATAGTCTAACTTTTTAAAAATATTAAGAATAATTTCGTTGTGGCCAACGTTTATAACGTCTAAATTTTTGCAAAGTTCCATAACGTTAAGTTCGCCAAAGTCCGAAGGAAAAAAAGTAATGTTATATCTTTCGTAAATCGTTGGCGAAGTATTTTTTAAACAATGCAAAACGTTTGGAGGCGTTAAAATAAGGTCGTTTTTCTTTAATTTTATAGACGAGTTTTCAGTGTTATAAGTAAAATCTCCGTCCAAAAACAAAATTAGTTCAAAATACTTATGAGTGTGATATATGCGCGACGGGTTTTCGTTTGCGCTTTTAGTTTTGTAATAATTAAATATTATATTGTCCGTATCAACTGAGGCGTGTACTTTTTCTTTAATCATAATGTACCTTTTTGTTTATTATATAATACATCAAAATTATTAGCAACAATTATACGTTAAAAAAACAATTTTTATAATATTTTATGCAAATAGCCTTAAAATAGCGCAATTCGTGTAATTTATCTATAATTTTATAATAAAAAAACAGTTTAAAAAAATAAATTTATTTAAAATAGTTTATAAAATGCAATGTTGTTGTATAGTTTTTGAAATTGCAAAAGTAAAATTTTGGTGTATAATTTAATTAACTCATAGAGTTAGTATGTAAATTTTAGGAGAATTAATATGGAAAAATTAAATCTTGCTATTATAGGTCAAGGCAGAAGTGGTAGAAATATTCACGGTTACTATTACAGGTCTGAAAGGAACGTTTACTTTAACGTAAAATACGTTGTTGAAGAAAACGAATACCGTCGTGAGGCTGCAAAAGAAAGGTATCCGGGTTGTGAAGTTTTAGAAAACTACACACAACTTTTTGATAAAAAGGACGTTGACATCGTAGTTAACGCAAGTTATTCAGACCAACACTTTGCAATTGCAAAAGACTTATTGCTTCACGGCTTTAACGTAATGAACGATAAGCCACTTGCAGCAACTCGTTTAGAGTGCGAAATTTTAATTAAAACTGCAAAAGAAAAGGGTGTAAAAATAATTCCGTTTATGCAAACTTTTTATTCGCCTATCTATTTCTTAACAAAAGAAATAATAAACAGTGGTGTGATTGGCGAAGTTCAACAAATTTCTATGCGCTATAACGATTTATGTCGTCGTTGGGACTGGCAAACTTTACAAAAAAGAGTTGCAGGTAATGCGTATAATACAGGTCCACACCCAATAGGTATGGCTGCCGGATTTTTAGATTTTAGCGACGATATTAAGGTTGTATATTCTAAACTTGCGTCTACTCCGTTAACGGCAGGCGATGCTGACGACTATGCTAAAATTTTAGTAACTGCACCAGGCAAACCGCTTATTGATATTGAAATCAACTCTACCGACGCTTATGAAGACGGTTACGTTTTAAAAGCACAAGGTTCGTTAGGTACGTATGCTTGCGGTCACTTTGATTATAAGTACACTTATATAGTTCCAGGCGAAAACGTTGAACGTCAACCTATTGAAACGTTTATTGAAAACGAAAATAGGGTGCCTTGTTATTGTAAAGAAGAACTCATTAAGCACGAAGTAACCGGCAAATTTGAAGGCGAACCATTTGAATACGGCACGGCTACTATTTACGAAGCGCTTTACCACTATTTAAAAGAAGGTAAAGAAATGATGATTTCGGCAGACGATGCAAAATGGTCAATTTCAATTATTGAAACTGCTCATGCACAAAACCCACTTCCATATAAATTCTAAAATAAAAAATTATATAATCAACCGTTTTTCTAAACGGTTGATTAGTGCTATATAAAGGAGTAATTTATGAACAAAAAAATAGTAATATTAGGTTGCGAAAACTCACACGCGTCTTTGTTTTTAAGATTCATTAAGAACAATCCTAAATACAGTAACGTTGAAGTTTTGGGCGTTTATAGTGACGAAGAAGGCGCCGCTGAAAGATTGAATAAATTATACGGCGTATACGTAATGAAAAGTTACGACGAGTTCGTTGGTCAAGTAGACGGCGTTGTAAACACTGCAAGGCACGGTGCAAACCGTTATAAATACGTTAAGCCGTATTTAAGTTCAGGCGTTCCTATGTTTTTAGATAAGCCCGTATGTATTGGCGAAGAAGAAGCGCTTGAATTTATGCGCGAAGCCATAAAATACGGCGTAAAGGTAACGGGTGGTTCTTCGCTTAAACACGACGAAGGCGTTAAAACTATTGTAAAAAAAGTTGCAGAAAATATAGACGGTAAAACAAACGGCGGTATAGTTAGAAGTTCTATTGAATTTTTAAGTCCATACGGTGGATATTATTTTTACGCACAACACTTTGTAGACGTTGCAACCGTTGCTTTTGGTAGATATCCAAATTCCGTTATAGCGTATAAGCCTAATAAAGAGTGGGAAATTGGCGATTCTGCAACCGTAGTTATTAAATACGACGATTTTGCCGTAACCGCTACAATCGGCGAACAAGGTAACCATTATTATATAGGCCGTATGACCGACACTAAAATTGAAGGTTACGATATTTTAATTGACACTCCTATTTTCCTTGCCGAGTGGGAAGAATTTTACGAACTTTTAATGGGTGGCGAACAAAAAGAAAGTTACGAAGATTTTATTTCGCCGGTATTCGTTATGGAAGCGGCAATGCGTTCGTTTGAAAGCGGTAAAGAAGAAAAAGTTAACAGATTTAAATTATAATAGGTATTAAAATGAAGACTTTTAAAAAAGATGAATTATTAGTTAAAATATTTGAAACTCGTCAAGAAATGGGTGCGGTTGCCGCACAAGATATTAAGGCAAAGTTTAAAGAACTTTTACAAAATAAAAAAGAAATTAACGTTATTTTTGCCGCTGCCCCATCTCAAAACGACGTTTTAAAATCACTTGCAGAAGATAAAGAAATTGAGTGGAACAGAATAAACGCTTACCATATGGACGAATATATCGGTTTATCAAAAGACGCTCCACAAGGTTTTGGAAATTTCTTAAAAGACCATATTTTTGGTTTAGCGCCTTTTAAATCGGTAAATTATATTGACTGTACCGCAAGCGACCCTGAAAAAGAAGCGGAAAGATATTCAAAAGTTTTACTTGAAAATCCAACCGACGTCGTAATTATGGGTATAGGCGAAAACGGTCATATTGCGTTTAACGACCCACCCGTTGCCGATTTTAACGACAAAAAAGTTGTTAAACCCGTTAAACTTGACGAAATTTGCCGTAACCAACAAGTAAACGACGGTTGCTTTAAATCAATAGACGAAGTTCCAACGCACGCCCTTACATTAACAGTGCCTACGCTTATGTCTGCACCGTACTTATTCTGCATAGTTCCAGCACCAACCAAGGCAAAAGCGGTTAAGGCAACGCTTGAAGGACCTATCGGTGAAGTTTGCCCTGCTACTGCGTTAAGATTGCATAAAGATTCAATATTGTATCTTGACGGAGCAAGTTCGGCATTAATAAAATAATAATAAAAAAAATACGGCGAAGTTATCGCCGTATTTTACAAAGAGAATAATATGTTAAAAATTAAAAGTGATAAAATTATAATAGGCAATTCCTTATATAACGGCAATATCTACGTTGAAAACGGAAAAATAGTTGACGTAACCGACAAAGAACTTGATTGTAGCGAGTGCGTTGATTATACTGGAAAATACGTTTCCGCTGGATTTATTGATATGCACACTCACGGTGCGGGCGGTTACGCCTTTATGAATTCAACGGTAGACGACGTTGTTAATGGCTGTAATTTCCATTTGGCGCACGGCACTACTACTATCGTTCCTACTATTTCTGCCGGCGAATTTGAAACTATGAAAAAAGCCGTAATCAATATAGATAAGGCTAAAAAAGAAAAATCTTTAAAAAGTAACGTTTTGGGCGCGCATTTAGAAGGTCCGTATTTATCTAAAAATCAAGCGGGCGCACAATGCCCAACGTTTATTACGCCACCGCAAAAAGAAGACTATAAAAATCTTATAAAAGAGTATAAAGACTCTGTTACAAGGTGGACTTATGCTCCGGAAAACGACGAAAACGGCGAGTTTTGTAAATTTCTTAACGAAAACGGCGTTATAGCGTCCGCAGGACATACTGACGCAAAGTATAAGGATATGAAGTTGGCTATTAAAAACGGTTGTAATCTTATAACTCACCTATATTCTTGCACTTCTACTATAACAAGGGACCACGGTTTTAGAAGCCTTGGCGTTATAGAAACTGCTTATTTAGAAGACGGTATGTACGTTGAAATTATTGCCGACGGCAAGCATTTGCCACCCGAACTTGTAAATTTAATTATTAAATTAAAAGGGCAAGACAAAGTTGCTTTAATAACCGACAGTTTAGAAATTGCAGGCACTGATATAAAAGAAGGCGTTATGAGTGGTACCGAATTTATCGTTGAAGACGGCGTTTGCAAACTAAAAGACAGAACTGCTTTTGCAGGTAGCGTTTCCACTGCCGACGTTTTAATTAGGGTTATGACCAAAGAGTGCGGTTACGATATTCCGTTTGCCGTAAAAATGATGACGGAAATTCCTGCTAAAATTTTAGGAGTAAACAAAGGTAAAATTGAAACTGGCAAAGACGCCGATATTATTGTTTTTGACGACGATATAAATATTCAAGGCGTTTACGTAATGGGCGTAAAACAAGCATAATGAGAAATAATTAAAAATTCTGTTGTTTTAAGTGGCGTTTCCCTTAGGTATTTTTTAAGTGATTAAAAGTGTAGCCCGCTATACTTCGCAAAAAGCGAAATATAGTGGGCTTTTCTTGTTCACAAAATTAAGTTATAATTAGTTATATTTTTAGCCTGTGGCAAAAAGTGATATGTAAGATAAATCTTGCGTGGTATTTTGGCTTTCGCCAAAGTTATATTAAATAAATCCACAACTCGCCGTAAGGCGAATATAACTGCATAGGCAGTTGGCGCTTGCTTGGAAGTCTTGCTCGGATACACTGCGAAGCAATATCACAAATCCGTAAGCATTTATTTAGTTGTCGCTAGTTCCCTACGGGAATAGCACTTTTAGGCAAACGCTTTTTAGTTTATTTAACAAACGTTTCGTTATAAGTGTTAATGTTTTTAATAATAGTTTCTTTTGCAATTTCGCTAGAACCTACTTTTAAAACGGAAACTTGCTTGTTTTCTAATTGTTTATAAACGTTTAAAAAGTGGCGCAACTCGTCAATTATATGCGTTGGAAGTTCGCTTATATCGCGGTATTCGTTATATTGTGGGTCGCCAAACGGTATGGCTATAATTTTTTCGTCTTCCTCGTCGCCGTCTTTCATAAATACAACGCCGATAGGGTAGCACCTAACCAAACTCATTTTTTCTATTGGTTGACTGCATAAAACGAATACGTCAAGCGGGTCGTTATCGCCTGATAATGTGCGTGGAATAAATCCGTAGTTCATAGGGTAGTGGGTGCTTGTGTAAAGTACGCGGTCAAGTATAATAAAACCTGTTTCTTTATCAAGTTCGTATTTGTTTTTAGAACCTTGTTCAATTTCTATGTAGGCGATAAAATCGTCAGGCTTAATTCTTTCGGGGTTAATGTCTTTCCAAATGTTCATAGTAATTTCCTTTATGATTTTAATTTTAGTTTTAATAATAATTCTTTATTAGATAGCAAAGTGCCTCCGCCTATTATTGAAGATAGGCTTGGCTCGCTTGACATAATAGTTTTGTATCCTAATTTTGCGCTTATATAATCGCACAAACCGTATAGTTTACTTCCGCCTCCGGTAAGTAAAATGCCGTTTCTACTAATTTCGTCTAAACTTTCGTTTGGAAGTTTGTTTAATATCATTGATGCAATTTCTATAATTTTATCCGTATAATTTATTACGGATTCGTTAATCATTGACGCCGAAACAAGCATAGTTTTAGTTTTGCCAGACGAAGTTTCTTTTCCGCTTACTACGGTTTTAGTGTCGTCGTCTATAACCAAACTAGACACCGCTTTTTTTAAAATTTCCGCTTGGTTGTTGGTTATCGTAACGTTTACGTCGCGTTCAAGTTGTTTAATTATTAGTTTGTTAAGGTTGTTTCCGCCAAAAGTTGCCGAAACGCCTGATATAACGCCGTTTAAATTAAGAACGCAAATAGTAGTTTGCCCACCGCCAAAATCAATTATGGCGTTGCAAGAAGACGGGGTTAAAGCAGTTTCAGTTCCTATAATTGATAGAACGGGAGTTTCAACGCAAACTACGTTATATAGCCCTGCGCTTTGCAAAGCGTTTTCAAATCTTTTAATAATTTCGCCGTCCGAACCGCATTGAACGCTTAACAGTATATTGCTAATAATTTCAAAACGCCCTTTTATTTTTGAAACAAAAGCCGAAATTAGCGAAGAAAGTGCGTTAAAATTAGTTATTTCCGTTGCGTTTACGGGGTAAATAATTTCTATTTCTTCTGCCGTTTTGCCTATTAGTTTTTCCGCTTCTTCTCCAACGGCGTAAGGCTTTTTATAATTATTATTTTTTATGGCTATTACGGTTGGTTCGTATAAAACCACGTCACAGCCCAGTTTGTAGATTTTTGTATAAGAAGTGCCTACTTCTATTGCAATTTGCGTTATCATTATTCCTCGTTTAAAATTTCTAAAATTTTATTTACGGGTAATCCTACCACGTTGTTAAAATCGCCAACTATGTTTTTAACCAAAGGATATCCGTCTTGTATGCCGTAACCGCCTGCCTTGTCAAACGGAAGACCGCTTGAAACGTAGTCGCAAATTACGCCGTCGCTTAAATTATTAAAAGTAACTAACGTTTCTAAATAATTAGAATATACTTTTCCGTTTTTAATAACGCAATATCCCGTTATAACGGTGTGCGTTTTGTTAGAAAGATTTTTTAATATACTATAAGCCTCGCTTATACTATTTGGCTTTTTAATAATTTTGCCGTCTAAACAAACTACGGTGTCCGCCCCTATAACGATGCTATTGTCGCCTTTATACACGCTTGTTGCTTTTAAAACGGCAAGGTTTTTACAGTATTTTTGAGGGGTTACGCCATTTAAAACGTCTTCGTTTACGTTAGATGGAACAACTAAAATTTTTAGCCCTGCTTGCTCTAAAAGTTGCTTGCGCCTAGGCGAAGAACTAGCCAAAATTATATTCATACGAACATTATATAACTTTTGTTTGCGTTTGTAAAGCCAATTTATCATATAAAAACGCTAACTGCATATAGCAATTAGCGTAATTTTTATAATTTGATTTATAAATATTGCAAATTTTTATTATTACAATATAAATTTTTATAATTTTGATTTAGCAAAATCGCGAATTTCTTCCGTTGCAATAGAAATTTTTGTAATAACGTCTTTATCGTTAATAGGGCGCATCCAAATACTGTCGCCTTGGATAGAAAAATCTAAAAAATCGCCGTCTTTAACTTTATAGTTATATTCAACGTGAACGCTTTCTAGTTGAGTGCCCGTATATTCAATAACCTTGTCTTCGCCGTATAGGTTAACCGTTAAACGCGTTACGTAACTGTCTTGATATAACTTGCCTTTTCCTTGATAAACAAAGCCTTGCGAACTTGGTAAAGTGAACACGTCGCACTCCGTTTCAAGTTTGTAATTGCCCGAAAATACTTGTTCGTGAACGTTTTGTTTTTGCCATTTAAACCAGTTTGGAATATGGTCAAATTCAGTTTCTCCGCTTAAAGATTTTAAAGAGCCGTCTTCAAGCATTTCCCACGCCTTATTACAGCCGTTACACGTTAAAACCGTTCCATTGCCTTGCATTTGATGTTCAGTTTTACAATTAGGGCATTGATATAAAATTTTATTTAAGTGTTGTGCGCGGTTTTTATAGGTAATTTTGTTTCCGCTTTCTTTAAGCCATTTCCAATCGTCGTAAACAAATTCTTTTTTAATTTTGTCGTTTATTTCTTCAACCGAAAGCGTTTTAATTTCTTCTAGCGTTATAAGTTCGGTAACGTCGGCTTCTAACGGAATTTTGTTTTGTTTATATTTGTGCCATTGAGGGTCGCTTACGTGATTTCCTTTTAAAATAATGGTGTACACGGGAACGTTTAAAAATTTAACGAGTTTTCCAAGAGAGTCTGGAAGGTAACTTGTAGTTCCGTCAAGAGTGTATCTTGCCTCTGGGTAAATAACAACGCCGTTTTTAAGTTCGTTTACGCTGTATTTTAAATTTTTCATAAGCGAAAGGTCGGATATAAATTTTCGCTTTGCTATCGCACCTATTGAACGCATAAGCCAAGTGCTCATATCGTTAAAAGCGTCAATGGCAACAACGTAGTTTATATTGGGCTCTCTTACCGCTTTAAAAAGCATATAAAAATCGTTAAAAGAGCCGTGATTGCCTAAAAGTAAAAACGGCGCGGTAGGCTTTTTGCCGTGGTATCTTACCGTGCATTTTCTACCAATACGCATAATCCAACTTAAAAAATGTACCAAGTATATTAGCGGAAAAGGTTTTATAGGTTTAACTTTAAAATCGTAGTGTTTTGGCGTTTTGCCTTTAAACATTTTCATAAGTTATTACGCCTCCTAATATAGTAAAGTATATGTTATTTTAAAAAACTATTCAATATAGTAAAAAAACAAAATTTAAATTGTGCAAATGCACAATAATTAAAAATAGAAATATTACAAATAAAGTTGTAAAAATGTTAAAATAGTGGTAAAATAAAAATATAAATAAAAGCGAGGCGGTTTTATGATAGATTTAAGAATTAACAAACTTGCAAAAGGTCTTGTAAATTATTCGGTAGAATTAAAAAAAGGCGAAAAGTGTTTAATAGAAGCCTTTGGCATTGATAACGCCCTTATAAAAGCGTTGGTTGACGAAGTTTATAAGGCGGGCGGATATCCGTTTGTTCAAATAAGAGATAGCGCTATAACGCGCGCAATTATTAACGGAGCAACCAAAGAGTCTATTGAACTTATGGCTTGTTACGACGGGTTTATTATGAAGGATATGGACGCGTACATTGGCATTCGCGGTGGCGATAACTGTTATGAATTATGCGACGTAGACGGAGCAAAAAACGAGTTATATCAAAATTTGTATAGCAAACCCGTTCATCACGAAATACGCGTTAATCAAACAAAGTGGGTCGTTTTAAGATATCCAAATCCGTCAATGGCGCAACTTGCGGGAAAAAGCACGGAAGCGTTTGAAGATTATTATTTTAACGTTTGCACGTTAGATTACTCTAAAATGGATAAAGCGATGGATTCGTTAAAGGTGTTAATGGAAAAAACCGATAAAGTTAGGCTTGTTGCAAAGGATACCGACTTAACGTTTTCTATTAAAGGTATGCCTGCTATAAAGTGTTCGGGCAAGCGCAATATTCCCGACGGTGAAATTTTTACCGCACCTATTAAAAATAGCGTAAACGGCGTTATAACTTACAACGCGCCTTCTATTCACGACAGTTTAAAATTTGAAAACGTAAGGTTAGAATTTAAAGACGGAAAAATAGTAAAAGCAACGTCTAATTACACGGAAAAAATCAATCAAGTTTTTGATATAGACGAAGGTGCAAGGTACGTTGGCGAATTTTCTTTTGGCGTAAACCCTTATATAGACGAGCCGATAGGCGATATATTGTTTGACGAAAAAATTTCAGGCTCTATTCACTTTACGCCAGGCTCTTGCTACGAGGAGTGCGACAATGGAAACGAGTCTGCGCTACATTGGGATTTAGTTTTAATTATGACTAAAAAATACGGTGGCGGTGAAATTTATTTTGACGACGTTTTAATTAGAAAAGACGGGCTTTTTACCTTAAAAGAATTAGAGTGTTTAAATCCGCAAAATTTAAAAGATTAATATAAACTTTCCGTTAAATTTATTGCAAATAGCAACAAAGCAAGGGGTATACGGCAAAACAAAAGTTGTTTTCCGTATACCCCTTAAATTTAGCATAATTTTTAAAGCCTTATTTTTGGCTTGCAGTTTACAATTAAAATCTTTTGCCTATCGTTTCCCCTTTTTATGCTTATCAAGTATATTTTACATAAAGTTTTTATACGCAATAAAACAATTGTGTGAAAATTTTGTGAAATTATAATTTTTTAAATTGTAATTTTCCGTCATTGCAATTTATATTGTAGGCGTTGCCTTTCGTGCCTATGCTTTTAGTAAAAGTTTCGTCTATAAATTCCAAAGCGCAATCGTCTTCAACGGCGTATGCGTTTAAAATATTATTTTTTATAACTGCGCCGTCAAAATCGGCTTTTCTATGGTTGTAGTGAGGGCAAAAAGTGCCGTCAATAATTCCTAAGCCGTCGTAAAGTTTATAGTCGGAATCTTTGCCGTTTAAAATTTCGCTATCGGTATACATAGTTTTAAACCAACATACCGCGCCGGCTGAACGCCCAACTATAATAACACCGCGGTTGTACGCGTCTATAAGTTTTTTAATTAACCCCTTTTCTTTCCATTTTTCAAGCATAAAAAGAGTGTCACCACCGCCAACGTAAATAAAGTCTGCCTTTAAAATTTTTTCGTCAATTCTTTCTTCTGGGGTGTCTACGTTAACAGTAAGTAGGCAATCTGCTTTTATGTTAAAAACCGACGTGTAAGTTTTTCTAAACGTGTTAAAAGCGGGCATAAAATCGTGCGACGCCGTGCCTATAAACAATCCATAGGCTCGTTTTTCGCCTGCTTTTTGCTTTGCTAAATTTGCTACGTACTCGTCAATTTCTATGGTTGTTTTTTCCTTCATATCTCCGCCACCAAGGGCAATTAGTCTTCTCATAATATATTAAAGCAAATTAATTATTTTAATCAAATTTTAGTTTTGAATTATAGTCGCTAAAAATTTTAGCAAAACTGTATTTTTTAGAAGTAAACGGCTCTACGCAAATAGGAGTTAAAGTTTCAAGCCCTTTTGCGTCGTTAAAGTCTTTAAACGAGCCGTTGTTTGCGCAAACGTAACTGCGTATATACTGCGAAGTTATAACGGGCATAGCAAGCCTTTTTACGTACATTTTACCCGCAGTAATATGGTCTAGCATACTTACGGGAATTAACGGAACTTCGCTTATTTGATTGTTTGCGGAAACTAGTGTAGATTCAAGAGTTGGAATATTGTGTTTTCCGCACTCTTTTGAAAATATTTGTTTAGTATCCATGTTTTGCGAGCCTAAAAATATTTGACTGTTGCAGTTATCTCTTATAATAACGGAACGCTTGGCGTCGTAAATATGGTCAAGTTGCATATAAGATTGAACTACTAGATGAAACCAAATATTCCTTGAACGAGCCGTTGCTATTTTGTTTTCTAAATCTTTAATTTCGGGTATATTTCCAAACTCGTCTAACAAAAAGTGTAAAGCGCGCGGATTTTCAACGTTTTCCGCCTTTTTAACCATTTGCCTATAAACCCAATCTATAAATAACCCCGCAATTAAAAAGTCGCTTTTTTCATAGTCGCGCGTGATTAAAAATATTGCAAAAGGCTTGTTAATATCGTTTAAATTTACGGTGTTTCCAGAAGTTAAAGCAAAAATATGCCCTTGAAACCAATCTTTTATACAGTTATCAAAAACACCGCAATAACTTCTCATAGTATTAGGGGCGTTTGCAAGCGCCGTTGCCATAAGCGTTTTTGGTTTTTTGGTTTTGTTTTTTAAAAGCGGGTGGTTTTCTAGCGTAATGC
The DNA here is from genome assembly GCA_045644385.1 of Christensenellaceae bacterium. Taxonomy (GTDB): domain Bacteria; phylum Bacillota; class Clostridia; order Christensenellales; family Borkfalkiaceae; genus HGM11412. The sequence continues at coordinate 81,759 of JAZRGU010000018.1, read as the reverse complement.
CCGTGCTGTCTTTATTTAAAATAGGTGTTTTTAAAGATAGGTAATACTGTTGTAAATTTCTAAAATTCATCATATCGGCGGTAAAGCCAGAGCCGTCTAAAACGGCTTCTTCAAGCATACACTGTAACACGCCTTTTAAAAGGTCTTGCGCGCCGTATTCCCACGATTTATCTACGGTGCTTTGAACCTTAATAATCATATTGGAAAGTTGGTTTAAAAGAGAGTCTATTTCGGCTTCTAAATAATCTTTTTCAAACGCCACGTAGTTTTCGTACGAAGCGTAGTCAAAAAACGCCATACCCTCGTATTCTATATAAGAGTCAAATAAAAATTGCTCGGGTTTTCCCATCAATTTTAACGATTTTTTAATTTTACCGCGCTTTTCTTTTTTAGAAGTTCCTATTTGTTTTAACTTCATTTTAGTTTGGTAAAGTTCTAAAAGGGGATTCCATTTATCCGAGTGCGTAAGGTCTTTAAAATTAAGCACGATGGTTTCGTAGCCGTTGTCTTTTAAATGTTTGGCGTTTCTGTCAAAAAGTTCGCCTTTTGGGTCTGTTAAAAATAAGTTGGGTTTATTTTTTTGTGAAGATATTGCGCGTAGTTGCGGTTCAACGCACCCCGTCGTTTTTCCGCTACCCGTAGTTCCTATGTATAGTTCGTGAGTGTAGGGAAGGTAGTAATAGCGAAGTTTACACTCGCTTTTTCTTTTTTCGGATAGCGCGTTAAACTCGTCAACGCCGTAAGCCGTGCCGTCAAGAGCAACGTAATCGCTAGCAACGGGGTATCCGTCAATAGCCGTTTTTGGCAAATCGTCGTAAAAAACTTTAATTAAACCGTCGTTTTCAGTAAGGTCGGTATAGTTAATTTTTTGCGCGCTTTCTAAATACTGTTTAATATATTTTTTTCTAATGTTTTCCGTAAAAGAACGTTTCATCATATTTTACCTCACTTAAATCCTAATTCCCTAGACGGTTTTTCCGAAGAATTAGTAACGTTTTTCCACTCTTTTCTATCGTAGTTGTTAATGTAATTCATTCTTGCAAAATAGTCTAACGAGCTAGAAGTTATAGCCTCTATAAAAGAAAGGTCAATGTTGGGCTTGTTGTATGCGTAAACTACGTCTTGCTTAATAGTGGATATGTAAACGTAATAAGTGCGCGCTTCTTCGCTGTATTTTTGCTTAGCGTCGCTAGGAAGAACGGTGTAGCCCGCTTTTAAATATTTTCTACACAAGTCGGCAAGTTCGTAAAATATTTTTGATTGCTTTTTGTCGCCTATTTTATCGTAGGTGTACGCCAAATAAAACATGGCGGGAATATTTCCCCAAAAAGCGCAGTTTTTAAAACTTCTTATTGCTTCAACGCTATCTTTTTTACAGCCTATTCCAAGTATTTTTAAAATGCCCACTTGTCTTGTGGCTATAATGTTTCCGGAAGCACTTGCGCTTTTAATTTTAGAAAACCTGACGTTTGCTTGATACGTTTTATAATGCGAATAGTCAAACCAACTAGCGTTGATTTCGGGGTTTTTTTGCTCGCCAATATTTTGCAATTTAGATAAAACGTCTCCTTTAATATCAAAAAGTACGTCTTTTTCCCCGTAAACGTCGCCGTATTTTCTACTGCTGTATACGGCTTCTTGGTCGGTAGTTAAAGCAAGCGAAGACAGTTCGTTTAATATAAGCGAAGTGCAGTACTCTATAAACTCGCCGTTTAATTTATAGGCTTTACCTATAAAATCTATTATTTTTTTAGCGTCTTTTTCATACTCCTTGGTGGGCGAGTTAGACATTATCGTGGTTGAAAGAACCATATTGTAAAACGCGCCGTAGTTTTCAAAAATTTTGCCAGTCAATTTTGCTTCCTCCGTCGTTAATATTCGTAATATTTCCAAACGTTTATAAAATTTTATCGTTTGATAATAAACGACAACAAAATTATATAATAAAAACAGTTTTAAGTCAATAAATTGCCGAGTAAAAAACTACTTATACCCTTTACCATTTTATACCTTATTTAATGTATAAATTATATAATATTTTTTTAAATAACGGCTAATTTTGCTTTGCATATAAAAAAAATTGTGGTATAATTATGCTGTAAATAGCGAAAAGCCAAAATTTTAACGGCTTTTAGCTATCCGTTTTTTTTAGGCAACTTTGTTAAAAATTTAACAATCAAAAAAACGAACAACGAGATATTAAATTTTTATTTTACTTTTAGGAGGTAATAAATGAAAAGAAAAATAACTATTATTGGTGCAGGTTCAGTAGGTTCAACAATTGCTTATACTTTAATTGCAAAGTCAATAGCAACGGAAATTTTGCTTATTGATATCAATAAAGAAAAGGCAATGGGCGAAGCAACGGATATTCTTCAAGCAACTCCGTTTTTATCGCCGGTAGTCGTTCGCGCAGGCGAGTATCAAGACGCTGAAAATTCAGATATCGTAATTATAACGTCGGGTATTGCAAGAAAGCCTGGTCAATCGCGTTTAGAACTTGCTCAAACAAACGTAAATATTTTAAAGAGCATTGCTCCTCAAATTACGACTGTTTGCCCTAATGCAATTTACGTAATCGTATCTAATCCGGTAGACGTTTTAACGTACGCTTTCATTAAAATGACGGGTTTGCCACCTCAAAGAGTTATAGGTTCTGGAACTAGTTTAGACACTGCAAGATTAAGAACTAAACTTTCCGATTCTCTTCGCATTAGCCCTATTCAAATTGAGTGTAGCGTATTTGGCGAACACGGCGATTCTTTGTTTATTCCATGGTCGCTTGGTAGAATTGAAGGCGTTTCGGTTGAAGAATATGCAAGCGCTATGACTAAATCTAGTAGCAGTGTTAATTTTGATAAAGAGGCTATTGAAGATTACGTTAGAAAGTCTGGCGGAGAAATTATTAAAAGAAAGGGTGCAACGTATTACGGCGTAGCATCTGCCGTTTCTTACATTTGCAAATGTATTTATGGCGGTGTTGCAAGCGTTATGTGCGTTTCTTCGTTATTAACGGGTGAATACGGAATAGAAGACGTATGTATTAGTATTCCTACTATTATTAGCCGTAAGGGTATTAAATCAACTTTAACACCAACTTTAACTAGTGAAGAAGTTGAAAAATTACAAGCAAGCGCAAACGCAATGAAAAAGGTTATTAGCGAAATAAATTTTGATTAATATAAACGGGGGTTTAACGCGTTAAAGGGTTTTAAAAACTCAATTAAAAATTGGTTAAAATTTTTAAATCTATAAAAGTTTAGCGCGTTAACTTCAAAAGGCGAATTGGTGCGTTTTAACCGTATAACGCTATAAAACGCAACAAAACTGCAAAAGAAACTGAGCAAAAAGTAAGTCTAAAAAAGGCTATGAATTATAAAACTTTAAAGGCGAATTTTGCAGTGAATTCTACCCCAAACAAATGAAATAAAGGGAGGCAGTATGATATTTAGTTATTACCCAGGGTGTACCCTAAAAACAAAGGCAAAAGAACTTGATAAATACGGAAGGTTAAGTCTTAAAGCTCTTGGCGTTGACTTTGAAGAAGTTAAAGAGTGGCAATGTTGCGGTGCCGTTTATCCCGTTGCAAAAGACGAGGTTGCCACAAAACTTTCGGCAGTTAGAACGCTTGATAGCGCAAAGCAACAAGACGGTAAATTGTTAACCTTATGTTCTGCGTGCCACAACGTAATTAAGCGCGTAAACGAAGATATGAAATCCGATGAAAATATGCGTTTAAAAGCCAACAATTATTTAGAACTTGAAACTCCTTATTGCGGAGAAACGGAAGTTATTCACTATTTAGAATTATTGCGTGATTTCGTTGGGTTTGACAAGATTAAAGAAAAGGTCGTAAATCCGCTTAAAAACGTAAAAATAGGCGCGTATTACGGTTGCTTGTTGTTGCGCCCAAACAACGTTTTGGCGTTTGATAATCCAGAAAACCCGTCAATTATAGAAGATTTTATTAAGGCAATAGGCGCAACGCCCGTCGTTTACGCTTTTAGAAACGAGTGCTGTGGCGCGTACGTTTCAACTACTAATAAAGCGCTTGCGGAAAAGAAGAGTTCGGCAGTTATAAAATCGGCAAAAGACGAAGGCGCAGAAATGCTCGTAACGGCTTGTCCGCTTTGTATGTACAATTTGCGTGAAAACGGCAAGAACGGAATAGAGGTTAAGTATTTTACTGAACTTTTAGCAACTGCTTTGGGGGTAAAAGACTGATATGGATAAAAAAGAATTAACAAAAATTATAAAGGAAAGAAGTGGAACGGACGCTAGCAGATGTATGAAATGCGGAAAGTGTTCGGGAAGATGTCCTGCGTATAACGAAATGGATATTAAACCACATCAATTCGTGTCTTACGTTGAAAAAGGCGAAATAGAAAAACTTTTAAATTGCAAGGCGATATACAACTGTTTAACTTGTTTTGCTTGCGTTGAAAGATGCCCTAGAAACGTTGCTCCTGCCGCTATTATTGAAGCGGTTAGGCAAGAGGTTATAAGAGAGCAAAACAAAAACGCAATCGCCTCGGAAGATATCCCACAAATCGTAGATGAAAAAATTCCTCAACAACTTTTAGTTAGTATGTTTAGGAAATTTAATAAGTAATAGGAAGTAATGTTATGCAAAGAATAGGCGTATTTGTATGTTGGTGCGGAAGTAATATTTCCGCTACGGTAGATGTAGTAAAAGTTGCCGAAGTTTTAGCACTTGAACCAAACGTTGTAGTTTCTAAAAACTATCAATATATGTGTTCAGAAAACGGTCAAACTTTAATAAAAAATGCCATTAAAGAGCACAACTTAACGGGAGTAGTAGTATGTTCTTGTTCTCCAAGAATGCACGAAGTAACTTTTAGAAAGGCTTGCGAAAGCGCTGGGCTTAACCCATATATGCTTGAAGTTGCAAATATTCGCGAGCAATGTTCTTGGATACATAAAGATATAGAAGAAGCCACCGAAAAGGCAGTTATTTTAGGAAGAAGCGCTATTGCAAAACTTCGTTTAAACACTCCTTTAACGGCAGGCGAAAGCCCCGTTGTTAAGCGTGCGCTTGTAATAGGCGGTGGTATTGCGGGTATTCAATCGGCGCTTGATATTGCCGAGGCTGGATACGAAGTTGATATAGTAGAGCAAGCCCCAACTATCGGTGGCAATATGGCTAAACTTGATAAAACTTTCCCAACGCTTGACTGTGCCGCTTGTATTTTAACTCCAAAAATGGTAGATTGCGCGCAAAACGAAAAAATTGACATTTTAACGTTTAGCGAAATAGAAGCGGTTAAGGGCTTTGTTGGAAACTTTAAAGTTCAAATTAGAAAAAAAGCAAGGTTTGTAAACGAAAAAACTTGTACGGGTTGTGGAGTTTGTACTCAAAAATGTCCGTCTAAAAAAGGTTTAAACGACTTTAATATGGGTTTAAACACTCGCCCTGCAATTTATATTCCGTTTGCGCAAGCAATACCAAACGTTGCTATAATTGACCCTGAACAATGTTTAAAAATTAAAAACGGCAAGTGTGGTCTTTGCGCTATGCAATGTCCTACAAAGGCGATAGATTACACTATGCAAGACGAGATTGTTGAAAGAGAATACGGCGCAATAGTAGTTGCAACGGGTTATAAACCTATTTCTCTTGAAAACTTTAACGAGTACGGTTACAGTACTTATAAAGACGTTGTAACTTCACTTGAATTTGAAAGAATAATGAACGCCGCAGGTCCAACTAACGGGCATTTAGAACGTCCGTCGGACCACAAGCAACCAAAAGTTATAACGTTTATTCAATGCGTTGGTTCAAGAGATACTTCGGGTTGCGGAAAACCTTATTGTAGCAAAATTTGTTGTATGTACACGGCTAAACACGCTATGTTACTCCGTGAAAAATATCCCGATACAGAAGTTCACGTATTTTATATAGACGTTAGAACGCCTGGCAAAAATTACGACGAGTTCTTCCGTCGTGCAGTTGAGCAATACGGCGTTGACTATATTAAAGGTATGGTTGGAAAAGTTTATAAGGACGGCGATAAATTAATGGTTCAAGGCTCTGACCTTATAAACGGCGAACAAGTAGTTATTCCTAGCGATATGGTAGTTTTAGCGGCGGCTATTGAGCCTAACCCATCGGTTAGAAAAATAGCGACTATGCTTACAACTAGTATAGATACAAACAACTTCTTAACGGAAGCGCACGCAAAACTTAAACCCGTTGAAAGCCCAACGGCAGGAATATTCTTATCGGGAGTATGCCAAGGGCCAAAAGATATTCCAGAAACCGTTTCACAAGCAAGCGCTTGTGCGGCAAAAGTAATAGGATTGCTTGCAAAAGATAAACTTAAATGTAACGCGTCGGTTGCCGGTGCGGACGAAATGATTTGTACAGGCTGTTCAGTTTGCGAAAACGTTTGTCCTTACGGCGCAATAACTTACGTAGACAAAGAGTTTAGGCTTGGCGGTGGTAGAACGGAAGTTAGAAGAGTGGCTTCGGTAAACCCAGCGGTATGTCAAGGTTGCGGTGCTTGTACGGTAACTTGTCCATCGGGCGCTATGGACCTTAAAGGATTTTCAACTAAACAAATTATGGCGGAGGTAGATGCGGTATGCAAGAAGTAAATAAAGAATTTAAACCTACGATAGTTGCATTTTGTTGTAACTGGTGTAGTTACGCGGGCGCAGACCTTGCCGGTTCAAGTAGATTATCTTATCCAGCAAACGTAAAAATTATTAGAGTTCCTTGTTCGTGTAGAGTTAACCCAACGTTCATTTTAAAAGCGTTTCAACGCGGTGCGGACGGTGTAATTTTGTGCGGTTGCCACCCAGGCGATTGCCACTACACTACGGGCAACTATTATGCAAGAAGAAGAATGTCGCTTTTATTTAATATGTTAGAGTATTTGGGAATTGAACGCCAAAGAACGCGCGTTGAGTGGGTTTCGGCGGCGGAAGGCGCAAAGTTCTCTACGGTAATGAACGATTTTGTCAAGACGATAACTGAACTTGGCGAAAACAAGAGATTGGAGGATTTACGATGCAAAGATTAGAAAACGCTTGCAAACAAAAGGCAATAGAACTTCTTTCTAACGGAACTTGCAATCGCGTTCTTGGCTATGAAAAGGGCGAGTTTATATACGACGTTTCTCCTGCCGTATTTTATAACGAAGGCGAGTTAAAAAACTTTGTATACAACGGCTTTTGCGGTGCAAACTTATCAAAATATTTAATAGAAGAAAGTAAAAAAGAAGGTAAAATTGCAGTCTTTTTAAAACCTTGCGACACTTATAGTTTCAACCAATTAATAAAGGAGCATAGAGTAAACAGGCAAAACGTTTACGTAGTTGCGGTAGAGTGCCAAGGTAAATTCTCGGTAGAAAAATTCCACGCAAGCGGAATAGAGTTTATCGGGGACGTTGAAGAAACGATAGATAACGTAAAAGTTAACGGAGAAATTACGTTAGATAGAAACGCCGTTAAACTTGAAAGGTGTTTAGTTTGCAAAAAACACCACGCCGTTTACGACGAAATTATTGAGTTTAACGAAAAAATTGACGCTACTAACGATAGATTTGAAACGGTTAAAAAAATAGAGGCTATGACAAGCGAAGAAAGATTTGCTTTTTGGAAGCAAGAACTTTCAAAATGTATAAGATGTAACGCTTGTAGAAACGTATGCCCAGCGTGCAACTGCACGAAGTGTGTTTTTGATAACGACGATTCTCAAATTTCATCAAAGGCAAATGCGGACTCTTTTGAAGAAAAGATGTTCCACATTATAAGGGCTTTCCATGTGGCAGGTCGTTGTACCGATTGTGGCGAGTGTTCAAGGGTATGCCCTCAACACATACCGCTTCATCTTTTAAATAGAAAGTTTATAAGCGATATAGATAGGCTTTACGGCGAATACGAAGCGGGTAAAGACGATTCTTCAAAAGGTCCTTTAACAAGTTACAGCACGCAAGATAGCGAGCCTAACGATTCTTTCGGAGGTAATAAATAATGAAAAAAATTGCTTACGAAAACATTAAGGTATTATATAATGAAATGTCTAAAATTTTAGACCTTTATTTGCCAATTAAAAAGGCTGGCGCTTTAAATTTTGGCAAATATATAGAAGGCGAGGACGTAGACGTTGAGTCTTTACAAACGGTAAAATCGGCAAAAGATTTATTCTTTCCTCAAACGGAGGATATCGTAGATTTTAAAACGGACGGCACTAAAATTGAAGTTATAGACTCTCGCGAAAAAAGAAGTGCTTACGCAATATTCGGCGTGCGCGCTTGCGACTATAAGAGTTTTGAAGTTTTAGATAAAGTATTTTTACAAGAACCCGTTGACAGTATGTATAAAAACAAGCGTGAAAACGCCGTAATATTTACGCTTTCTTGTAACAATCCGCAACAATCGTGCTTTTGCAAGGTCTTTGATATAGACGCGTCTAATCCAAAAGGCGACGTAGAGTGCCACTTAGTAAACGGATATATGTATTTTGACGCTAAAACTCAAAAAGGCGAAGATTTATTAAATAAATTAACGTGCCTTGAAGACGCTAGCGACGTTACTGCGGTAAATAAAAATAAAGAAGAAATTAAACAAAAAATTGAAAACCTTCCATTTTCAAATTTAGATTTATCTAATTTTAAAGGCGAAAACTTAATGCAACTTTTTGATAGAAAAGAGTGGGAAGAACTTTCAAAGGCGTGTTTAGGTTGCGGAACTTGTACTTTCGTTTGCCCTACTTGCCAATGCTTTGATATTAGAGATTTTAAAACGAACAGCGGAGTAAAGCGTTTTAGGTGTTGGGATTCTTGTATGTATTCCGAATTTACTAAAATGGCTGCGGAAAACCCAAGAAAAAATCAAATGCAAAGATTTAGGCAAAGGTTTATGCACAAGTTAGTATATTTCCCATCTAATAACAACGGCGAATACAGTTGCGTTGGTTGTGGCAGATGCGTTAAAAAATGTCCGCAATCATTAAATATCGTAAAAGTAATTAAAAAATTAGGGGGAAAAGAAAATGACTAATGAAATTTTAATTCCACACGTAGGCGTTATAACCAACGTTAGAAAAGACACCCCTGACGTTAAGACGTTTAGAGTAGTTGGGCTTGACGGCAAAAAACTTTTTGAGCATATGCCTGGTCAATGCGCTATGCTTTCAGTTCCAGGTGTAGGAGAGGCTATGTTTTCTATAACTTCTTCTCCAACGAACACGGAATTTATGGAGTTTTCTATAAAAAAATGCGGTTGTTTAACGTCGTGGTTGCACGCTATGAAGGAAGGTCAACAAATTACGGTTAGAGGACCATACGGAAACGGCTTCCCCGTAACAACCGAATTTAAAGGCAAAAATATGTTGTTTATTGCCGGCGGTATAGGACTTGCTCCTTTGCGTTCAGTTATTAATTATATAAGAGACAACAGAGCAGATTACGGCACTATTGATATAGTTTACGGTTCTCGTTCAATGGACGATTTAGTAGACTTTAAAGAAATTGAAGAAGAGTGGAAAAACGAAAAAGACTTTAACGTATATCTTACGATAGATAGAGAGCAAGAAGGCTGGAACGGGCACGTAGGTTTCGTTCCGTCGTACGTTAAAGAAGTTAACGTGCCAACTGACAGAACTGCCGTTTTGTGCGGACCGCCTATAATGATTAAGTTTACGCTTCAAGCACTTTTAGAACTCGGCTTTGATAAAAAGCAAGTTTACACTACGCTTGAATTTAGAATGAAATGTGGCGTAGGCAAATGCGGTAGATGTAACGTAGGCGATAAATATATTTGTAAAGACGGCCCCGTATTTAGAATGGACCAATTACAAGAACTTCCATCGGAATATTAAGGAGAAAAGAAAATGGAAAATATGGTAAATGTTTATCTTTTTGGTAAAAAGTATCAAGTTCCAAAAAGCCTTACTATAATGAAGGCTATGGAATATGCAGGATATAAGTTAATTCGTGGATGCGGTTGCCGTAACGGTTTTTGCGGTGCTTGTGCTACGATATATAGAATTAAAGGGCAAACGGCGTTAAAAACTTGCCTTGCTTGTCAACAACAAGTAGAAGAAGGTATGTACGTTGCAACGCTTCCTTTCTTCCCACTTGTAAAACAAGTTTACGACATACAAAAAATTAAACCAACCGAGCAAATAATGATGCAACTTTATCCAGAAATTTATAGTTGTATTGGTTGTAACGCTTGTACAAAGGCTTGCCCACAAAGCCTTAAAGTAATGCAATACATAGCGTATGCTCAAAGGGGCGAATACGAAAAATGCGCGGAGGAGTCTTTTGACTGCGTAATGTGCGGAATTTGTTCTTCACGTTGCCCTGCGGGAATTTCTCATCCACAAGTTGCTATTTTGGCACGTCGTCTTTACGGTAAATACATTGCACCTGAAAGCAAGCACGTTTTAGATAGAGTTGCCGAAATTAACGAAGGCAAGTGCAGTGCCGATATGGTTGACATTATGAACAAGCCTTTACAAGAACAACAAGCGCTTTACAACACGCGTGAAATAGAGAAATAAGGAGGGGTGAAATATGTATCAATACACTAATGAACAATTAGAGTCAATGAAAAAAGTTGAGGCTACAAGAGCCGAAAGAACTGCTAACCTTTTTAGACGTATGACGGCGGAAGAAAAAACAGCCGTTTTACAAGAATATCACCCAGACTATATTGAAACTGCTTACGAAACTTTAAAAGTAGGCAAAAACAAAGGTGGTAAGGTATTACACGAACTTGCTAATTTACTTCAAGGCAAGTCAAGAATTCACGACTATAAAATAGATTTAGAAAACCCTACTTACGACGTAGACGTTTTAGTTATCGGTGGTGGCGGTGCGGGTTCTTCCGCCGCTATTACGGCGCACGATAACGGCTGTAACGTTATGATAGTAACTAAACTTCGTATAGGCGACGCTAACACTATGATGGCGGAAGGCGGTATTCAAGCGGCTGATAAGCCAAACGATAGCCCTGCTATTCACTATTTAGACGCTTTTGGTGGCGGTCACTTTGCGGCTAAACCTTCTCTTTTAGAAAAACTCGTATGTGAAGCGCCAGACGCTATTCGTTGGCTTAACGACCTTGGCGTTATGTTTGATAAAGCCGAAGACGGCACTATGATTACGACTCACGGTGGCGGAACTTCTAGAAAGAGAATGCACGCTTGTAAAGACTATTCGGGTGCGGAAATAATGAGAACCTTGCGTGACGAAGTTATAAATAGGGGTATTCCCGTTGTAGACTTTACCGCGGCTATTGAAATTATTAAAGACGATAACGGCAACGCGGCAGGCGCAGTATTATTAAATATGGAAACTAACGAAGTTATGGTTGCAAAGGCAAAAGCGGTTGTTATAGCAACGGGTGGCGCAGGCAGACTTCACTATCAAGGATTTCCAACTTCAAACCACTACGGCGCAACGGCAGACGGTTTAGTTCTTGCATACCGTGCGGGCGCTAAACTTATGTATCCAGAAACTTTACAATATCACCCAACGGGCGTTGCAGAGCCTACTCAAATTTTCGGCGCACTCGTTACTGAAAAAGTACGTTCGCTTGGCGCACAACTCGTAAATAAAAACGGCGAGCCTTTCGTTTATTCTTTGGAAACGAGAGACGTAACCGCTTCTACTATTATAAGAGAGTGCAAAGGTAGAAATAACAGCATTAAAACTACCGACGGCGAGGGCGTTTGGCTTGACACTCCTATGATTGACCAAATCAACGGCGAAGGCACTATTGAAAAGAGAATTCCAGCAATGCTTCGTATGTTTATAAAATACGGCATTGATATAAGAAAAGAGCCTATTTTAGTATATCCTACGCTTCACTATCAAAACGGTGGTATAGATATTGCCGCAAACGGCGAAAGCGAAGACGTTGGCAACCTTTTCGTTGCGGGCGAAGCAGTTGGCGGTATTCACGGCAAAAACAGACTTATGGGCAACTCCCTTTTAGATATTATCGTATTTGGTAGAAACGCAGGTAAGTTTGCAAGCAAAAAAATTAAAGACGTTAAAGTTGGCAAATTAACGCTTGAACACGTTAATAAGTTTGAACAAGAACTTAAAGACGCAGGCGTTGATACGGGCGTTGTTTCTCCAAAATTATTGCCAGACTATGCTAGAAAGGATATGTAATTATGCAAAAAACTAACAAAAAAAACCTTAAATGGTTGTGGATAAGCATCGCTTGTTTAGTAGTCGTTGGCGTTGCGGTTTGGTGCGTATTAAACGCTATTAATAATCCTAACGTTAACGACAGTGGCGTTGCTACGAAAGGTCCGGAAAACGTTTTAAAATTCTCTAATACGTTCGTTTTATTCGTAATAGCGTTTGGAGTTCTTGCAATAGGTTATTTGCTTGGCTCTATAACTATAAAAGACGTTTCACTTGGCACTGCCGGCGTATTTTTGGTTGCAATTTTAGTGGGTTGGCTTTGTACGCTTATTCCTTCGGATATGGCGTTACTTGGAAAATTTCATTTAAACGAAAGCCACACCGTCGTTAAATTTTTAAACGGACCTATACAAAATATCGGTTTAATATTTTTCGTAGGCGCGGTTGGCTTTATTGCAGGACCTAACTTCTTTAAAGATTTAGTTAGAAATTTTAAAACCTATATTTTACTTGGTTTTATAATTATTTTAATAGGAACGTTGGTTGCCGTAGCGTGCATTTTATTATCGGGGTATAGTCCGGAATATTGGTCGGGCGTATTATCAGGCGCGTTAACTTCTACACCGGGCTTCTCCGCCGCACAAGACGCGGCAGGCGTTGCAAGCCCTTACTATAAACAAATAACGCTAGGGCACGCTATTGCGTATCCTTTCGGCGTTATAGGCGTAGTATTATTCGTTCAAATTCTTCCTAAAATCGTAAAGGCAGATATGAATAAAGAAAGGGGATTTTTAGTAACTAACCTTAATAACGAAGAAAAGGCAAGTGGTAAAAAATTATTTGAAATTGAGCCGTTTGGCTTTGCAAATTTTGGTATTGCTATAATTTGCGGTTTGTTATTAGGCTCTATAAATATTCCGCTTTCCGCTAGTGGTTACGACGGACCTTGCTTTGCGCTTGGAACGACGGGTGGCGTATTAATTATGTGCTTAATTTTCGGTCATTTTGGAAAAATAGGCAAATTATCGCTTAAAGTTCAGGAAAACACGTTAAAAGTTATAAAAGAATTAGGTTTAGCCTTATTCTTGCTTGGCGCTGGCGTTGACGGTGGTGTTTCGTTAGTAGAGCAAATATCTCAACCTGGAAACGGCGTTGGAATGGTACTTTGGGGATTGTTTGGCGGTATGGTTATGACCGTTGCACCTATGATTGTAGGTTTTGTAATTGCAAAATACCTTTTAAAATTGCCACTTTTAAACAACCTTGGCTCAATTACGGGTGGTATGACTTCTACTCCGGCACTTGGCGCACTTATTAAAACGGCTAAAACTGACGACGTTGCTTCGTCGTACGCGTCAACTTATCCTATCGCGCTTGTTTTAATAGTTTTAGCGTCGCAACTTTTAATATTACTTTTTTAAAAGATAAATTAAAAATTTAAACTTAACGCCCGCCAAATAAGTTTTGGCGGGCGTTAAATTTGCCTAATTATTTTGCTTTGTAAAATTAACGATATATATTGCTTTATTTTCTGCCAACGGTAGTGTTGTCAACCTTTCTGTTTTGCAATTCTTTAATAGGGTGCGGGCTTTCTTCGTAGCGTAAATCTTCGCCTTTTTTAGAAATATATTTATCCATTACAACGTGGCTAGGAACGGTTTTTTCGCTTTTAATTACGCTTTGTTGATATGCTTCAAAAGTGTTTTTTGCGGGCAATTTGTCAACGGCTATATAGTCTTCTTTTTGGCTTGTCAACCTAATGCTTTTTAACACTTCGCGGATATATTTTTTGTTTTCTCTAAAACTTAAAAGAGATGGAAATTCGGGCGTTAAAATAACTTCTAAATAATGCTTGCCTTCGTATTTGTAAAGCAAGTTTGCAATTTTTAAAAGGTGCGTAATTTCGTTTTCAAAATGTGCTTCCCAAACGGATTTTAAATACTCGTCGGTTTCGTCTTTATAGCAAGAATAATACAAATAACACTCCGTATATTCGTGCATTAACGCACATTCAAGCCAAGTTGGTTTTACGCATTTTAAACTCTCATAACCGGATACGTGTTGTTCTTCAATCATAGCAATTTCGCTATACAATTTTCTACCGTAATCGCTGTGATAAAACGCGCCAACGTTCATATAGTAGTTCATAGTTTGTTGTTCCGCCGCGGTTATAATAGAAACGTTTAATTTTGTTAACGGATTTGCCAAAGTAAAGTTTACGGGCTTTCTTATATCGTCAAAAGGGTGGCGATGTTCGGCTATCGTTGGGCGACCAGGCATAATTTCAGTATAACTGCCTATAAGTTTTTTATAGTTTTGCTTTTCGTCCATTTCAAGTAAATTAGTAAAGCGGTAAAGGTGGTCAAAGTCTTCAAGCAAAGCAAAATCAAGTTGGTTTTTAACGGTTACGTCGCTTTCTTTTTGAGCCATAATTGCGGTTAAATCAACGGCAAGTTGCTCGTAACTTAAAGTGGTTTCTAAAATAGTTTCGTTTATTGGCTTTAAAGAAGAAATGCGCTTTTGTTGTTGCTGTTCTTGTCGTCTAATTTCGCTAATTTCTCGCCTTATATCGTTGTTAGAACAATGCCTTGCAAATTGATGGTAAAAGCCAACGGATTCAAATTCAGTGCCGTTCATTAAAATAATTCTAGTTTTAGAGTATGGTAAAAGTTCGTATTTATCGTAAGGTTTTAGCGCTAAATTTTTTAGTGAATAATAAGATATTTTATTGTTTTTAGTATTTTGCAAAAATGGGTTCATATAGTTTCCTCCACCTAAATTATTGAATAAAATTAAAATATTTATAACAAAATTTTTATTCAAATTTAAAATATTTAAAAAATAAAAAAAATAATAAAAAAAATAGTTTTATACTATACAAATAAAAATTTTACTGTTATAATATATCTAATCAATTAAATTAAGGAGTTGTTTTTATGGAAAACATTAAAGTTGTACCCGTTGTGGTTATAAATAAAATAGAGGACGCTATTCCTACTTTACAAGCACTTTGTGACGGAGACCTTCCCGTTGCGGAAATAACTTTTAGAACTGCTTGTGCAGAAGAAGCAATAAAATTAGGCGTTCAAAAATTCCCAAATATGTATATTGGCGCAGGTACGGTTATAAACAAAGAGCAAGCCGTTAAAGCATACAACGCAGGCGCTAAATTTATAGTTTCGCCAGGTTTATCGGAAGAAGTTGCGCTTTTTTGTAAAGAAAAGGGTATACCTTACTACCCTGGTTGCGTAACTCCAACGGAAATTATGAAGGCTATTGAACTTGGCATAAACGTAGTAAAATTCTTCCCTGCAAACGTTTACGGCGGTCTTAAAGCAATAAAGGCTCTTGCAGCGCCTTTTACTCAAATTAAATTCTTGCCAACGGGTGGCGCAAACGAAGAAAATTTAAAAGAATTTTTAGATTGCGACAAAGTTTTTGCCGTTGGTGGAAGTTGGATGATGAAAGGCGACATCGTTCAAAACTGCAAAAAAATTAACGAAATTATAAAGGGATAATATACAACCGTTAAGGGGGCTATATAAAAGCGGTCTCGGTCAGTTAGCGGTGCGGAATGTGGTTGTCAAGCGGAAGTAGGAACGGCTTGTTCAATGGCTACAAGTGTTGTTTGATAACATAGTTAAAACTATGTACGAAACAGGAAAAGACTTATGTTCAAAATATAGAAAAACTTCCGAGGGTGGACTTGCTAAAATTTATTGTGATTAAATAGAGGTTTTATGAAATTAAATTTATTAGAAGGAAAGGTTGCCGTAGTTACGGGCGGTACTAGGGGAATTGGTTATTCAATAGTTAAAACGTATCTTGAAAACGGCGCAAAAGTTGCTCTTTTTGGCTCTCGTAAAGAAACGGTTGACAAGGCGATTGCTAGCCTTAAAGAAATTAACGCCGATTGGGAAGTTATGGGTTTATATCCGTCTCTTACAAACTATAAAGAAGTTGAAGACGCTATAAACGCCGTAAAAAACGCATACGGAAAAATTGATATTTTAGTAAACAATGCAGGCGTTTCCGCAAGAGATAGTATTTATAATTACAATCCCGAAGATTTTGATAAAACCATTGATTTAAACGTAAACGGAGTGTTTTATCCTACTCGTGCCGTTGCTTTGATAATGAAAGAGCAAGGTGGTGGCGTAATTTTAAACACTAGTTCTATGGTTGGTTTTTACGGTCAGCCGGCAGGCGTAGCGTATCCCGCGTCAAAATTTGCCGTTAACGGTATGACTAAGAGTTTGGCAAGGGAACTTGGTCGCGATAATATTAGAGTCAACGCGGTTGCGCCAGGCGTAACTAGAACGGATATGGTTGCCGCGCTTCCAGCGCAAATGGTAGAGGCTATATCTAAAAATATTCCGCTTGGTAGAGTGGGCGAGCCGGAAGAAGTTGCAAACGCATTTTTATTCTTGGCAAGCGATTTGGCGTCTTATATTACGGGCGTAACGCTTCACGTAGACGGCGCTACTATTTGTTAAATTAAGATAAATTTATTAAATTAAAAAATTAATTAAAAATACATTAAATAAAGGAGAAATTTATGAAAGTTATTACATTTGGCGAACTTATGTTAAGACTTGCACCAGAGGGATATCTTCGTTTCGTGCAATCTAAAAAATTCCAATCAACGTTTGGTGGTGCAGAGGCAAACGTAGCGGTTTCACTTGCTAATTACGGTGTGGACGCGTCTTTCGTTTCTAAACTTCCTTCACACGAAATAGGTCAAATGGCGATAAACAGTTTAAGAGAATTTGGAGTTGACACTTCGTTAGTAGTTCGCGGTGGTGATAGAGTTGGTATTTATTATTGCGAAAAAGGCGCTTCTCAAAGACCTTCAAAAGTCGTATACGACAGGGCGTATTCCGCAATAGCGCTTGCAAAAGCCAGCGATTTTAACTGGGCAAAAATCTTTAAAGGCGTAGATTGGTTCCACTTTACGGGTATTACGCCGGCTCTTTCTGACAGTATGGCTAAAATTACCATTACCGCTTGTAAAGAAGCTAAAAAGAGAGGCGTTAAAATTTCTTGCGACCTTAACTTCCGCAAAAAACTTTGGTCTAAACAAAAAGCGGGCGAAGTTATGGGTGAAATTTGTAAATACCTTGACTATTGCATAGCAAACGAAGAAGACGCAAAAGACGTATTCGGCATTGAGGCGGACAACACCGATATTTACAGCGGTAAACTTGATAGAAACGGTTATATTTCCGTTGCTAAAAAACTTACTGAAAGATTTGGATTTAAAGGCGTTGCAATTACGCTTCGCGAAAGCCTTTCCGCTAACGACAACAACTGGTCCGCTATGCTTTACACGGACGGAGAAGCATATTTCTCTAAAAAATACGCTATGCACATAGTAGATAGAGTTGGCGGTGGCGATAGTTTTGGCGCAGGTTTAATATATTCTCTTTTAAATAATTACGATAGTCAAAGCGCTATTGAATTTGCCGTTGCTGCATCTTGCTTAAAGCACTCTATTGAAGGCGACTTTAATATGGTAAGCGTAGACGAAGTTAAAAAACTTGCCGAAGGCGACGCTTCCGGAAGAGTTCAAAGATAAATAATTTATATTATTTTTGCACACCCTTTTATTAGGGGGAGTATATGCGCAAAAATAAAGACGTAAGTGATTTAGTATGGGACTTGTTTGTTAAAACGGGTAACGTAAACTACTATATTTTACAAAATAAATTAAAGCAAAAAGATAAATAAGGCGGTATTTATGGAAGTAAAAGTCAACGCGCTTGTAATTAAATCAATTGATTATAAGGATAACGACAAGTTACTTACTTTATATTCGCTAGAAAGCGGTAAAATAACCGCAAATATTAAAGGTGTAAAAAGGGCGGGAGCAAAACTAAAATTTGCTTCCGAGCCTTTTTGTTTTTCCGAATATATTTTAGCGCAAAAAAGCGGTAGAAACACCGTTATTAACGCTAGTTACATAGATAGTTTTTATAAACTACGCCTTGATATAAAAAAGTATTATACAAGTTCCGTTATAGCCGAAATATTAAACGCGTTTTTAGAGCCGGAAGTTCCCAGCGTTGACGTGTTTAAAATTTCTATAAACGCCGTAAAGGAAATTTGCTATAACGATAGCGAAGTTTTGTCGCTTTTAAAATTCTTGTATAAAATAACTAATTCGTTAGGTTACGGCTACGGTCAAAGCACTTGTTTTTATTGTAATCAACGCATAAAAGGGCGTGTTTTTTATAGGTTTAAAGATTCTAGATTTAGTTGCCAAAACTGTTTAGAAGAAGGCTTTAACGAAATAAAAGAAAAAACTTATTTAGCATTTAATAAACTTCAAACGGCGGTAGAAAGTCAAAAAGAGTTGGCTTTAAATAGCGAAGAAGAAGTGCTTTTAGTTAAATTTATGCTTTACTATCTTAATTATAAAACGGACACTAAAATTAAAAGCGGAGAGTCTTTAATTTTATTTTTGAATAAAAATAGCGTTTAAAATTTAAAAAATAACAAAAAAATAGCCCGTTTTTTTTAAATCATTAAACAAGGTTTTAGGCCTTGTAAAATATACTTGAAAAATATACACTTATAGTGTATAATATTAAACTAGAATAAAATAATGCGTTAATCGCAGGTAAGGAGATATTTATGAAATACGTTTATTTGTTTAGCGAAGGCAATGCTCAAATGCGTGAATTGCTTGGTGGTAAGGGCGCAAATCTTGCGGAAATGACAAACATCGGTCTTCCCGTTCCACAAGGCTTCACAATTACTACGGAAGCTTGTACGCAATATTATGAAGACGGTAAAAAAATTAACGACGAAATCCAAGCACAAATTATGGAATACGTTGACAAAATGGAAGCCATTACGGGCAAGAAGTTTGGCGATAAAAACAATCCACTTTTAGTTTCGGTTCGTTCAGGTGCAAGGGCATCAATGCCAGGCATGATGGATACTATCTTAAACCTTGGTTTAAATGAAGAAGTTGTTGAAATTCTTGCTAAAAAGTCAAACAACCCACGTTGGGCTTACGACTGCTATCGTCGTTTTATCCAAATGTATTCAGACGTTGTTATGGAAGTTGGCAAAAAGTACTTTGAAGAACTTATTGACAAAATGAAAGAAGAAAAAGGCGTTACGCAAGACGTTGAATTAACGGCTGACGACTTAAAGACTTTGGCAAATCAATTTAAAGAAGAATATAAAAACAAAATCGGCGAAGATTTCCCATCAGACCCAAAAGAACAACTTATGGGCGCTATCAAAGCCGTATTCCGCAGTTGGGACAACCCACGTGCTAACGTATATCGTCGTGATAACGATATTCCATATTCTTGGGGTACTGCGGTTAACGTTCAAGCAATGGCTTTCGGTAATATGGGTGACGATTGCGGTACGGGTGTTGCTTTCACGCGTGACCCTGCAACGGGCGAAAAGAAACTTATGGGCGAATTCTTAACAAATGCTCAAGGTGAAGACGTTGTTGCCGGTGTTCGTACGCCAATGCCTATTGCTCAAATGGCAGAAAAATTCCCAGAAGCGTTTGCTCAATTTGAAAACGTTTGCAAAATTCTTGAAAATCACTATCACGATATGCAAGATATGGAATTTACCGTTGAAAACGGCAAGTTATATATGCTTCAAACTCGTAACGGTAAAAGAACTGCACAAGCGGCTCTTCAAATTGCGGTTGACCTTGTAAAAGAAGGTCACAAAACGGAACAAGAAGCAATCCAAATGATAGACCCAAGAAACCTTGACACTTTATTACACCCACAATTTGACGTTAAAGCTATAAAGGCAGTTAAGCCGTTAGGTCGTGGTCTTGGCGCATCTCCAGGCGCTGCTTGCGGACAAGTCGTATTCACGGCAGAAGACGCTGAAATTTGGAACGAAAAGGGCAAAAAAGTCGTATTAGTAAGACTTGAAACTTCCCCAGAAGATATTTCGGGTATGAAAGCCGCACAAGGCATTTTAACCGTTCGTGGCGGTATGACTTCACACGCAGCCGTTGTTGCTCGTGGTATGGGTAAATGTTGCGTTTCAGGTTGTGGCGACATTAAGATGGACGAAGCAAACAAGAAATTTACTTTGGCTGGCAAAGTATTTAACGAAGGCGATTACATTTCTATTGACGGTTCAACGGGTGCTATCTATGAAGGCGTTATTCCTACTGTTGACGCTGAAATTTCAGGCAACTTTGGAATTATTATGGGTTGGGCTGATAAGTATAGAAGTTTAAAAGTTAGAACAAACGCAGATACTCCTGCCGATGCTAAAAAGGCAAGAGAACTCGGCGCAGAAGGCATCGGTCTTTGCCGTACGGAACACATGTTCTTTGGCGAAGGTAGAATTGACGCTTTCCGCGAAATGATTTGTTCGGAAACGGTTGAAGAAAGAGAAGTTGCGCTTGCAAAAATTCTTCCTATGCAACAAGCGGACTTTGAAGGTTTATTTGAAGCGCTTGAAGGCACGCCTGTATGTATTCGTTTCCTTGACCCACCACTTCACGAATTCGTACCTACGGCTGAAGAAGATATTGCTATTTTAGCAAAAGCACAAGGCAAAACTGTTGAAGCAATTAAGGCTATAATTTCTTCATTACACGAATTCAACCCAATGATGGGTCACCGTGGTTGCCGTCTTGCAGTTACTTATCCAGAAATTGCCAAAATGCAAACTTCGGCAGTTATTCGCGCTGCTATCAACGTTCAAAAAGCACACGCTGATTGGAAAGTTAAACCAGAAATTATGATTCCACTTGTTGGCGACGTTAAAGAACTTAAATTCGTTAAATCAGTAGTAGTTGAAACTGCAAATGCAGAAATCGCTGCCGCTGGCGTTAACCTTGAATACGAAGTAGGTACAATGATAGAAATTCCAAGAGCATGTCTTACGGCAGACGAAATTGCTCAAAATGCGGACTTCTTCTGCTTCGGCACAAACGACTTAACTCAAATGACTTACGGTTTCAGCCGTGACGATGCAGGTAAGTTCCTTGATGCTTACTACGATACAAAGATTTTTGAAAACGACCCATTTGCTAAACTTGACCAAGTTGGCGTTGGCAAACTTATGAAAATGGCAATCAGCCTTGGCAAGCCAGAAAACAAGAACCTTCACGTAGGTATTTGTGGCGAACACGGTGGCGACCCAACTTCTGTTGAATTCTGCCACGAAATAGGTCTTGATTACGTTTCATGCTCGCCGTTCCGCGTTCCTATCGCACGCCTTGCAGCAGCACAGGCTAATATCAAAAATCCTAGATAACTAGGCTAAATAAAGTTTTAACTACGGTTAAAATTAAACAAAATTTAAGTAGCCACTCTTTTATAGGGTGGCTACTTTTATATTAATCGCATTAAAATTAAAATAAGATAAAATCTTGGATAAAGACGAAGAGTAAAAGCCTATAAAAATTAGTTTCTCGTAAAAACCAATAATATTTACGAGAAACTTTCTGTATAATAAAAGCCGTTTTAAAACAAAAATTCAAAACGGCTTTTTATATGTTTATTTTGCAATGTTTATAATACGTTTCTTTTTCCGTTTGGCATATTCTAAAGCTTTAGCAGCTCCACCCCAAGAATATTTAACGTAGGCAATAACAAGGTCAGCTTGTTCAACCATCCACTCATTTCTTTTTAAGATTGCGAACTTGCGTGGAACGCTTTCAAGAGGAGGGAAGATAATGTCGTCATAATAGTATTTTGCAAGTTCTAATTTGCTATAATTTTTATCAAGATAAGGAGTTATAAAAAGAATTTCAACAGTAGGGAAATCATGCTTTAATTCCCTTAAAGTTCTCAGGCACAATCCGTCAAAATCACCATACCAACCTAAGTAAAATTTACAGGTGGGATTTTTTATTATCTCATCAACAAAAATATTTCGTAATAATGATTTTTCTTCATTTGTAAAAAATACTTGCGAATGTCCACAAAAAGTAATAATCATAATAATAACCCTCACATAATAGTTTATCACAATAAACTATATTTTAAAAGCGTTCAGTACAATAAACTAAAAATTTAATTGCACAAACTATAATTATTGCAATGAACGTTTATTGTGGTAAACGTAAGGAGACTATTATGAAATTATCTGAAGCAGTAGGTAAGAGGGTGGAAAATTTACTCGCAGAACGCAATATGACTCAATATCAGTTATACAAAAATGGTGGTATTCCTCGTTCTACAATTTCAGTTACTGTTGACGGTAAATATAAAACAGTAAAACTTGATACAATCTATCAAATTGCTGCAACTTTGGGTATATCGCTCAAAGAATTTTTTGACGATACGTTATTTGATGAAATAGAAGATTAATCGTTGATAAGGTTTTTAATTATTATAATTTTTAGAAAATAGGTCGGTGGCTATTGCTATCGACTTTTCTTATTAACCGCCTTAAAATTAAAATAAGATAAAATTTTGGATAGCGATGAAGAATAAAAGCCTATAAAAAATAAGTTTCTCGTAAAAACCAATAATATTTACGAGAAACTTTTTCATTTTAAGAGAAAACCTATTGACTTTTCTCGTAAAAAGTTTTATAATTTAGGAGAAAGTATTATGAAGAGGTGTATTTTATGAGAGATTTTAATTACTCTTTACTAAAAGACCTAAAATGGGATTCCGAAATCGTTAGTTATTTAACGGCTATTCACGAAGCAAAGGGCAAACAAGAACTTTACTTAAAGCAACAGCCCGAAAAACTTAATAAACTCGTGGAAATAGCAAAAGTTCAAAGTACGGAATCGTCCAACGATATTGAAGGCATAAGAACGACGAATACGAGATTAAAACAACTTTTGACGGATAAAACTACGCCTAAAAACCGTGACGAAGAAGAAATCGCAGGGTATAGAGACGTGCTTAACGTTATTCACGAAAGTTTTGAGTATATCCCTAAGACTTCAAACTATATTTTGCAACTTCATAAGATTTTGTATAGTCATTCGAGCAAGAGTATCGGCGGTAAGTTCAAAAACGTTCAAAACTATATTACTTTAACCGAAAACGGCAAGGAAAGTATTTTGTTTACTCCGCCTGCGCCGTACGAAACACCTGATGCAATAGAGAAGATTTGCAACGAGTTTAATATAGCAGTTTCAAAGTGCGAAGTAGACCCGCTTATCTTGATACCGATTTTTATTCACGATTTCTTGTGTATACATCCGTTTTCAGACGGCAATGGTAGAATGAGTAGACTTCTCACTACGCTACTCTTATATAGAAACGGTTATATGGTGGGTAAGTATATTTCTTTGGAATCTAAAATCGCTAAGAATAAAAACGCATATTACGATGCGTTAGAAAAGGCGCAAGCAGGTTGGGATGAAGGAAAAGAAGACCCCGTTCCGTTTATCAAGTATTTACTTGGCACTATTATCTCGGCGTATAGAGATTTTGAAGATAGAATGGAAATTGTAAGCGAAAGTGAGTCGGCGCTTGATATGGTTAAAAAAGCCGTAGCGAATAAAATCGGCAAGTTTACCAAAATGGATATCGTAGCAATGTGTCCGTCGCTTAGCAATAGTTCGGTAGAAAGTTCACTTAAAAAACTTGCCAAAGAAGGCTTTATAGAAAAGAAAGGCGCAAGCCGTGCAACGTATTACGTTAAAGTAGAAAAAATTTAAGAACTTTTATAAATATGATAGAAGTTGTAATATTTAGTGTGGTAGAATTGAAATAGTTTTACTGTATAACTTCCGATAATAAAAAATTATAAACTTAATTTAAAAGGTGTCCAAATGGCAATAAAAACAAAAAAGTGCCATATCTTATATAAACTAAAATTCAAAAAACGGTCAAATGTACCTAAACGTGGACATTTGACCGTTACTATTTTTACTAAAACTTTATTAGCAATTTTAAAAACTAGCACAAAAGCATTGTGTTTTGTTAGCAGTTTGGTTGACGTTTGCAAATAAAAACCCATCAAACCCCACAACCCCAAAAATCAATACAAAAGCATTGCGTTTTGTTAGCAGTTTGGTTGACGCTTGCAAATAAAGCCTATTTAATTTTATTTTTAGTGGCAAAAAACGTTTATTGGTTAATTGTTTTTTATAGCCACTATTATAGTTTTGTTACAAAAAGTTATTATAAAATTATTCTTTATAAATTCCTATATTTTCTAAATTGTCAAATAGGGGGCTTTCAAGCAATCGGCAAGATACTTTTGCCATTTCTTTGGGCGATTCTTTGCAACCGCCGTTAAACCAGTCTAGCATAATAGAAAGTAGCCCCGATATTGCAAAATTAAAAATTTGCCTTCTTAAATACGGTGTTTCGTTGGGTAAAAATCTAGATGGGTCTATAAAATTATTCGTAGGCAGTTTTCTTGAATTTGTAAATAATTGTTCTAAAAGCCCGCTATTTATAAGTACCGTAAGTAAAGTTTTTCTGGGCTCGGTAATCCAAAAGTTAAAATAGCATTCAAGTTCGCCTTTAATAGTGCGCCTTTCTTGTTTTAAAGACGTATAATATTCTTGATATCCTTCAAGAGTGTGTGTAATAAGTGCTTGTAAAAGCCCTTCTTTTCCGTTAAAATACCTATAAAACGCCTTGCGTGGAATATCAATTTCTTCACAAATTTGGCTTACCGAAATATCTTCAAAACGCTTTCTTTTTAAAAGAGATAAAAAAGCCGTTTCTATTGCTTTTTGCCTATTTAAAGACTTTGTTGTTTTACAAGTTTTAAACATAAAAACACTACCTTTAAACGTAAAATTTTATAATTAAGTACTGCTAAAAACGTATGATTTTAAAAAAATAATAAATAATATATTTATTATATAACACAAATTTTTATTAGTCAATACAAAATTTTAAACGGGTAGCAACGCTTTTTTTGTTAAAAATATATAAAATTATAAAAAAAGTGTCTCAAAAGGTTAAAATTGGGTTATTGTAAACAATATAAAAGTTTGGTATAATTAATATATAAAATATTTTTATGGGGTAATTTATGAAAAAAGAAGTACGTTATGATGAAAACGGTAAACGCAAGTTTGGCATTTTAGATAAACTTGCATATGCTGCCGGCGACTTTGGCTGTAACATGAGCTTTTCGTTAAAAGGCACGGTTCAAACTTTCTGGTTAGTGTTTATGGCTCTTGAAACGGGTCTTTTATCACTATTAGTTATAATAGTGCAAATTTGGGACGCTATTAACGACCCGCTTATTGGCGCGCTTATAGACAACGATAGAAGAAAATACAAAATGGGTAAATTCAAAACCTATATTCTTATAGGCGCGATAGGCTTATTAGTTGCTGGCGCGTTGGTATTTATACCTGTTCCTAACGCCGACCTTTGGCTTAAATGCACGTTGTTTATAGCCGGCTATTTGATTTGGGACGCGTGCTATACGGTTGCAAACGTGCCTTACGGCTCTATGCTTTCGCTAATCACCGAAGACGCGGGCGAACGCGCGCAACTTTCAACTTGGCGTTCAATAGGTTCTATGTTTGGTAACCTTTTACCACAAATCATTTTACCTATGATTATTTGGAAAAAAGAATTCAATGCAGACGGCACGCCACTTTTAAACTCTGCGGGCACTCAAGTTTCAACTCTTTTAGGTAATAGAGTATTCTTAGCGGCTCTTATAATGGGCGCGTTGGGTTTCGTTGCTTTCTTATTTATGATTAAAAAAATAACTATCCGCGCTAACGAAAACTCCGTTAAAACTAACGAAACGCAAAAGTTTAACGTAATAAAGGCGTTTGGCAACTTTATAAAGAATAGACCTGCCGTTGGCGCTACGGTTGCGGCTATGGCAATGTTCTTGGGTATGAACTCCGCTACGACTGCAACTACTATAATGTTTGCAACTTTCTTTGGCGTTCCTGAACTTTCGGGTATTGCAATGGCAATCGGCTTTGTTCCTATGTTGTTCTTTATGCCGTTTATCAAAAAAATCGTTGATAAATTCGGTAAAAAGGAAGCGGCTGCCGGCGGTGCGCTTGCATCGGTATTCGGCGGTGTGTTGATGTTTGTTTTCCCAATTATTCCTAATAAAATAGTAGCGTTAGTGTTATATATAATCGCGCTTTCTATCTTTGGTTTGGGCTTGGGCGTTTACACTTGCGTTTCTTGGGCGTTTATGGCGGACGCTATTGACTACAACGAATGGAAATTCGGCGCAAGAGAAGAAGGTACTGTTTACTCACTTCACTCTTTCTTTAGAAAGTTAGCGCAAGGTGTTGGACCAGCATTGGTGTTAGTACTTATGGGCGCGCTTGGTTACGTTTCTGATTTAGGTACGGAAGGTCAATCGTTAACAACGGCGTACAATATGTGTTGGCTAGTTGCAGGCTTATATTTGTTTAGCGCAGTGTTAATGTTCGTTTCAATAGCGTTTATTTACAACCTTGATAAAAAGACGCTTGAACAAATGACCGTTGAACTTGAAGGAAGAAGAAACTCCGCTAAAACTGCCGAAGTTATTAGCGACGTGTTAGAAGTAAAAGAAGTATAATTGTTATTTAGAGGGCTTATGAGGCAAATTATAAATATTAATGAAGGTTGGAAATTTTTAAAAGACTGTAAACAAATAGGCGACGCAAGAGAATTTGAAACTATCAATTTACCGCATACTTGGAACGCCGTTGACGGAACGGACGGCGGTAACGATTATTTTAGAGGAACGTGCCTTTACAAAAAAGAAATAGAAAAATCTACTTTAAAAGAAGCGGATAAATATTTCGTTGAATTTTTAGGCGCAAACTCATCTTGCGACGTATACGTTGATGAAACTCGCGTTTGCCATCACGACGGCGGATATTCTACGTTTAGGGTAGATATAACTAGTTACGTTAAAGACAAGTTTACGTTAAACGTTTTTGTAGACAACTCCGCTAACGATAGAGTTTATCCGCAAATGGCAGACTTTACTTTTTACGGCGGATTATATAGAAGCGTAAACGTAATTTGCACTAACAATACTCATTTTGATTTAGAGTATCACGGAGCGCCTGGCATTAAAATTACGCCTATCGTAGACGGTAAAGATGCAAACGTAGAAATTGAAACTTTTATTAAAAATTTACAAGACGGCGACCAAATTCGCTACGTTATTTTAGATAAAGACGGTAATTCCGTTTACGAAACCACCACGAAAGAAACAAAAGTTTTTGCAGTTATTAAAGATTGCAAATTGTGGAACGGAAGAATTGACCCGTATTTATATAAGGCGGTAGCGGTTATTGTAAGAGGCGGAGAGCAAATTGACAACGTAGAGGCAAAATTTGGCTGTCGTTTCTATGAAATTGACGCTGAACGCGGATTTATATTAAACGGAAACGAATACGCGTTAAGGGGCGTTTCTCGCCATCAAGATAGATTAGGCTTTGGCAACGCGCTTTTAAAAGAACATCACGAAGAAGATATAGAACTCATTTTAGAAGTGGGCGCAACAACCATAAGGCTTGCACACTATCAACACGACCAATATTTTTACGACCTTTGCGATGAAAAGGGTTTGGTTATTTGGGCGGAAATTCCGTATATTTCTAGGCACCTAGAAAACGGTAGAGAAAACACTATTAGTCAAATGACGGAACTTATAGTTCAAAACTACAATCACCCGTCAATAGTCGTTTGGGGGCTTTCAAACGAAATTACTATGGGCGGAGCAAACAATCCCGACTTAATAGAAAATCATAAAATATTAAACGATTTAGTTCATAGTATGGACTCTACTCGCTTAACTACCATTGCTTGCGTTTCTATGTGCCCTATGGACGCGGAATACGTTAAAATTCCAGACGTAGTTTCGTATAACCACTATTTTGGTTGGTACGGCGGAGATACTAGTATGAACGGGCCGTGGTTTGATAAATTCCACGCTACAAATCCAACTATTCCAATCGGCGTATCAGAATACGGTTGCGAAGCGCTTAATTGGCACACTTCTAACCCAACGCAAGGCGATTATACCGAAGAATATCAAGCGTATTATCACGAAGAATTAATCAAACAGTTGTTTACAAGAAAATATCTTTGGGCAACTCACGTTTGGAATATGTTTGACTTTGGCGCGGACGCAAGGGCGGAAGGTGGCGAAAACGGTCAAAACCACAAAGGTCTTGTAACTATGGATAGAAAGTATAAAAAAGATGCTTTCTACGCTTATAAGGCGTGGCTTTCAAACGAGCCTTTCGTTCATCTTTGCGGAAAAAGGTACGTTGATAGAGTTGAAGACGTAACCAAAATAACCGTTTACTCTAATTTAAAAGAAGTTGAACTTTTTATTAACGGAGAAAGTGTAGAAAAGCAAACTAGCGACAATCATTTCTTCTACTTTAACGTTAAAAACCAAGGCGAATCTAAAATACTTGTAAAAGCAGGCGAATTTACCGACCAAGGCGTTATTAGAAAAGTTGAAACGGCAAATCAAGATTATATCCTTAAAGAAAAAGGCGCAGTGCTTAACTGGTTTGACGTTGACGCCCCAGAAGGAAGATATTCGCTTAACGATAAGATATCCGACATTATGGAGTCGTTTTTTGGAAAACTTTGGTTTATAGGGTTTGGCTTAAAAATGAAAAAGGCTATGGGTGGCGGAAAAAAAGAAAAGGGCAAATCAAAACCCGCAGGCTTTGACGTAAATATTAAAGACGTTATGGGTATGCTTGGTGGATTTACGGTGTTAAGGCTTACGTCTTTGGCAGGAATGATGGATTTAACGTTTACAAAAGAAGAACTTTTAAAAATGAACAAACAGTTAAACAGAATAAGAAAACCAAAAAAACTTATTAAAAAATAAAGACAATTAAAAAAGAGTGGCACTGCCACTCTTTTTTAATTTTTAAAGATTAGTCGTTAAAAAGAGCCTTGTAAGATTTTGAAAATTTAGCGGTTGGCGACTTACAAGCAGGAATAACTAATTTTTCGCCGTTTAATGGGTTGATGCCGTTTCTAGTGTTTTTGTCTTTTAAATCAAAGGTAGCAAAGCCAGATATGTGAATATATTCTCCGTTTTTTAAACACTCCGTAACGGTGTTAATAAACGTAGAAAGATTCTCCTCCGCTTCTTTGATTGTTACACCGAGTCTATCAGCATAAACTTTTGTAAATTCGCTTTTGTTCATAAAAACCCCCTAAAATATGCAAAAATGCATCTATTTATATACATTATACCACAATTTATATAAATTTCAATACCTTTTTTATAATTTATTGTTTTTTTACGCGTTTACTTATAAATATTGACAAAATATGCTTTTAATATTAAAATAAATATAATAGGGGACTATCGTATGTTTTATAAAGAACGGTTAATAAAACAATTAAACAGTAGGGTAGGTTTAGCAAAGCGCTTGTCTTTAAAAGGGCTGTTAAAAGCGCAAAAGCATCATCCGGAATTAATTCCAAGCACAAAAAACGTAGTGCCGTTGCACTATTTTTCTACGTACTACTATTCTTTATATTCGCCGTATCTTTGTGCGTACGACGCGTATAGATGCGGTAGTTACGCCGTTGGAATAAACGACTATGCAACCCTAAATTTTTGCGCCGAATTTAAAGAAGCGTGCGACGTTTTAAAAATGCCTTACGTTATGGGTTATCATATAGAATGCACGCCGTTACTAAAAGAAGAAAAAACCGTGCTATACGCTTACGGTATACCGCATAAATACTGCAAAGAAATAGACTGCGAGTTAAAGCCCCTGCGCGAAGAAAAGTTAAAGACCGTAACAGCCTTAATTAATATTATTAACGAAGAATTAAGTTGCTACGATATAGAAATTCGTTTAAAGGACGTTTTAAAGATTTCTAAATATAAAAAGGGCGGTACGGTTACTGAAAAGCACGTTGCAAAAGTGCTTGCGGAAAATATACTTGATAAATTCAATAAGAAAAACGGCGTAGTAAATTTTGTTAAAAGCGTTTTATTAATAAGATTAAGCGAAAACGA
Source organism: Christensenellaceae bacterium (assembly GCA_045644385.1). Classification (GTDB taxonomy): domain Bacteria; phylum Bacillota; class Clostridia; order Christensenellales; family Borkfalkiaceae; genus HGM11412. The sequence goes on along the minus strand of JAZRGU010000018.1, from coordinate 51,703 downwards.
CGAGTTGTTTATAGGCAATAAATCTAACGATTATCAAGTTGAATATCTTACAAAACTTTTGTATAACGAATATTGCGTAAAAAAGACTAAAAAGTTTTTAGTTGACTATTCTACCTATTTAAAATTAAATGCAAGTTACGGAATAATTTCGTCGTATAGAATTGACGTTAATAATTATAGCGATAGCGAACTTTTAAAAGCCTTAGACCTTTTAAAAAGGTACGGTTTTAACGGCATTTCTTTTAAATGCGAAACGTTAGAAAAAGATAGGCTAAATTTTATTTTAAATAGTCTTATAAAAAGGCAAATGTTAGCGTTTGACCTAACAAGGCTTGGAATTCCCGGCGAAGTCGTAAAAATAAGGGAAGAAAACCCAATTTTATATAAATTTGCTATGAGTTTAATAGGAAACGCCATTTCGGTTTCTTATAGCGTAGACGACGGGTTTTACGGAAAAAATACCGTAAAAAAATGCGAAGATTTTGAAACAAGATTAGAACTTTTTACAAACGTAGGAAAAAGAGGATATTAATTAAATGTTAGAAAAAACGGTGTTTGAAACGAATAAAAAATTTCAAAATTTACGTTCAAACGAATTCTTTTTAAATAATACCGAAATTTGCGTCGGCAACGTTTACGACGCCGTTTATTCTATTGCCTTAAAGTATAATAAAAGTCAAAAGGCGCAAATTTTGTGTCGCGAAAAAGACTTTTCTTTAATAGGCTCGAATATTTTTAAAGCGTTAAAAGACGTAGGCGTAAACTATTCCGTTTTACTAATTGAAGACGTTGATTATAACAACGTTAAAAAAAGCAACTCTTTTAATTTCAACGAAGATTACGTAATTGCCGTAGGTTGTGAACAGTTGATTTCGCTAGCGTTATATTATGCTGGCAAGCGTAAAGTAGATTGCCACGCCGTATTAACCGAGCCTTCGTGCGAGTACGTCTTTACAAAAAGCGTTAAAATTGAAGCGGGCGCAATTCCTTTAAAGGTAGAAACAACGCCTTTTAAAAGCGTTACGTATGACGTAAACGTTATTAAAAAAGCGTCAAATTCTTGTTTTGCAGCGGCGTATATATTAGTTATAAGTAAACTTTTAGCGTTAATTGACTATAAAATGTATTTGCTTTTAAACGGAAAATCTTTGGATAAAGAAAACTATAACCTTGCAAAAGAAGCAATTTCGTTGGTGGCTAATATTTCAACGTATAAAAATCCAAAAGAAGTGTTAATTTACGCAGAAGCGGTAATTGCGCTAATAAGGGCTAAAAGCGAAGTGTTAAACGACTTTTCGTTAGAACTTTTTGCCGATACGCTATGCACTACCACTTTGCCTTACAGCGTGGGCGAAAGGACGTTGACTGCGTTTTTAAAATTATCGCCGTTATACCATATGTTTTTTTCTAACGACTTTTCGGATATTATATCTATGCCAAATTACGTTAAAGACTGTTACGAATTAGAAAGCATAACGGGTAAATTTAGCGGAATATTTTTAAAAAACGTTAAAATTCCTAGCAATAGGCGGTTAAAGTTGACTAGCGCTATAATAAATAAGACCAAAGACGGGTTTAAAAAAGAAACGTCGTCCGTATTATCTATATTAAATACGGTTAAAAGAATTTATTATATATTAAGTAAAGAAGAAAAAGAGTTTGAACTTCCACCGTACTCTGAAATAAAAAAAGCACTAAAACTTTGCACGTATTTAAGCGATAAAGAAAGCGTTTTAAAAGTGTTTAGAGATATGGGCGTTTTAAACTGTTTGGACGCGTAATTAAAAAAACGAGTATAAAAATTAAATATTAAGTCAAAAATTCTTACAGATACAAAATTTGTAGGAATTTTTTTATGTTAAAAAAAGTTGTGTGTTTAATTTCAGTTTTTGCGTCAATAATATTATACGTAATTTCGTTTATGCCTTTAAAAACCGTAGAAATTGCAGTGGGTGGAAAATCTTCCGGCGTAATTAAAAACACTTCTTTTCCTATTTTTTACGACGGAATAGCCGTTACTTTTAATTTAGATTACAACTATAAACAAGCGTTAAATTTAAAAGATTGCACTCTTCAAAAAGTTGAAAATTTAAACGGAGTTACAAATTATTATTATTTATCAAAAAACTTGCCTAAATTTGAACTGATTGACGGCAAAAAAGTAAATTTGCAAATTTCAATAAACAGTCAAAACGTAAAAATAGGCACGCCTATAATTTACGGAAGTTATTAATACATAAATGGAGGTATATATGTCAAATAACAACAAAGCAATAAATTTTATTAAGAAAAACGTGTATTATTTTGTTTTTATATTAAGCCTTGCTATTTTATCTATAATCACTATTGCATTAGTGGTTTCGTCTAGCAACGCTTCAAATCAATTAAACAACGATAATATACATCAGCAACAACCGTCTACGCCTAACGAAAACGGTGGTAATAACCAACAAAAGCCGGACAGTCCCGACGTTCCCGATACTCCCGACACTCCAACCGTAAACGTAATAGTTTTTGATATGCCGGTTGCGGGAACTATTATTAAAGAATACGTAGGCGCAAGCGTGGTGTATAACCAAACGCTAGGCTTATACACTGGGCATAAGGCAATAGACTTTGGCGCGGAAGAAGGAACTAACGTTAAGTGCGTTTATAACGGCGTTATAGAGTCTATAACGGTTAGCAATTTAGACGGAACTACTATTACAGTAGACCACGGCAACGGTCTAAAAAGCGTGTATAACAGCATTGAGGCTAATGCCGAATTAATAGAAGGGCAAAGCGTTTTAAAAGGCGACGTTTTAGGAACTGTTTCAACAAATAATAAAAAAGAGTATAAAGACGGCGCTCACCTTCACTTTGAAGTTTTAGAAAACGGGCAAAAAGTTGACCCCGAAAAATATCTTTTATCAGAAGAAAAATAATGCTTTTTGCTAAAAAAAGTAAATAAATATCGTAAAGCGTAATAAATCAAAAAACTTCCAAGTATTATAATTTGGGAGTTTTTATTTATGAAAAAATTTTTTTGCGCATTTTGTTGTTTGCTGTTTTTAGTTGTTCCAAGTGGTTGCAACAAAGAAGTTAAACAACTTAATTTATATAATATTGAAATAGATTTTAACGACGATATGTCCGCAAATTGCACTATGCAATTAGACTACGTTAACGCCGAAAACACAATGTTAAACTGTTTAAAATTTACGTTATATCCAAACGCGTTTTCTAGCCAAGCAAAAATTAAGCCGATAAACGTAGAAAACTATTTACGCGCTTACGAAAACGGAATAAGTTATGGAAACGTAGATATTATTAGCGTAAAAAGCGACGGCAAAAGTTTAAATAATACCATTGACGGCGTTGATAAAAACACGCTTACCGTTCACCTAAAAAAACCATTAAAAAAAGGCGAAAAAGTTACACTTTTTATAGAGTTTTTTATAAAACTTCCAAACGCAAATTTTAGGTATGGTTACGGAAACAACACCGTAAATTTAACTGGTTTTTATCCCGTTTTGTGCCCGTTTTATAACGGCGAATTTTACGAAAGCGCATATTATCCGATAGGCGACCCGTTTTATACGGAAGTTGCTAATTATAACGTAAAATTAAAAGTGCCTTCTGGTTACGTGGTGGCGTCGTCTATGTCGCCAACGTTTACGGAAATTAACGGAAATAAAACGGAGTATGCCTATACTAGAAACAACGTTAGAGATATAGCGTTTGTGTTGTCAAAAAAGTTTAACGTTATTAAAAAAGAAGTAAATAACGTAAACGTTTTTTACTATTATTTTAAAGATAAAACGCCCGAAAAATCTATACAAACGGCAATAAACTCGCTTGATTTTTACTCTAAAAAATTTATGGAATATCCTTATAAAGAATACGTTTTTTGCGAAGCGGACTTTATTTACGGCGGTATGGAATACCCTTGTTTAACGCTTATAGATAAAGACCTTGACGCATTTTACCGCGATTACACCATAGCGCACGAAACCGCGCATCAATGGTGGTATGGTATAGTAGGCGTAAACGAAAGCGAAAACGCTTATATAGACGAAGGGCTAACTGAATATTCAACGGTTATGTTTTTTGACGAGTATAAAGAATACGGCGCTTCAAAAAAACAACTTTTAGGCGAGGTTTCTAACGCGTATTATAAAATTAGAAACTCGCTTGAAATAGAAAATAAAAAAAGTGCGAAAATGAATAAAAATTTATCTCAATTTTCTAGCGAAATTGACTACGTTTCAATAGCGTATTACCGTTCGCAAATAATGTTTTACGAACTTAACGAGTATATGAAACCAAGAGGTTTTAGCAAGTTTTTAAAGGCTTTAATTAGCGAATACAAGTATAAAAACATAGGCGAAAACGAATTGCTAAAAACTGCAAAAGGTGTTAAAAAAGGCTCGGAAAAGGTGCTTAAAAATTACATAGACGGAATTAGCCCAACGCTACGAAAATTTGCCTAAAAACACTCAAATAAACCAAGTGAAATAAAAAATGCCAAAACGGCGATAAATTATATATAATAAAATAAATAAATTTATTGACAACAATGCCCTAAAATGCTAAAATAAGTAATAAAATATTTAAAATAAGCGTAGTATGCGCTTTTTAAGGAGTAGGCTTTCAATGAAGAACTTATTTAAAAAGATTATAGTTGCCGTTTTGTTAATAACCGTTACGCTAACTTTTATAGGATGTAAAGATGGCGAAGGTAACGAAGAAAGGGTAACGGGTAAGTACGAATACAAACTTTTAACCGGAACAAGGCAAAAAGAAGGTGGCGAAGCCGGTGAAACGGAAACTTATAAGTATTATGCTATTACGGGCTATCAAGTTTCCGACGACGACGCAGAAGCCATTGCCGAAAACGACTATTCTAATATTGACGCTAAATATAGGCAAATAACTATTCCGCAAACGGCGGAAGAATTAGGTGCGGAAAACAAAGATTATCCCGTAGAAGAAATTTCGGCAGGTGCGTTTTCTGGGCTTAAAATTTTAACGTCCGTAACCGTTGGAAGCAACATTAAAAAAATAGGCTCGGGCGCTTTTACTAACTGCGTAAACTTAACGTCTATAACGCTTCCTTTTACGGGCAAGTCGGAAGACGCTAAAAATAGCGAAAAACACTTTGGGTTTATTTTCGGTTCGGCTTCTACCGACTATGGAAACACTCAAATCACTGCTAAACCAAACGCTAATAAAGACGTGTTTGGCAACGACTTATTAACGGCAGACGATGTTACTTTTACAGTACCAACGTCTTTAACCAACGTAACCGTAAATTCAACTTCTATAAACGACTGTGCTTTTTACGGCGTTACAACCGTTTCTAACGTACTTTTACCAAACGCTACGGAAATCGGCTCTCACGCGTTTTACGGTTGCACTTCACTTCGCAAAATTGACTTATCTAACGTAAAAAGCGTTAGACAATACGCTTTTGCAGAGTGTAACGGTTTATACGACGTTAAATTTGGCGAAGAACCTGTGCTTGAATCTATTGAACACGGCGCTTTTTATAACTGCGTTAAACTTAACGACAGTATGTTTGGCGATAAAGCCTTTATTTTCCCATCAACCTTAAATTACCTTGGAAACAATGCGTTTTACGGTTGCAGTAAACTCACGGTAGTTGAAGTTAAGGCTTTAATAACCGTTATACCGGAGGGTTGCTTTGCAAATTGCACGGGATTAACTAAATTTATAGTAAATAGCGATAACGTAGAATTTAAAATGAAGGCTTTTGCAGATTGTATAAGCCTAAATAAAAACGTTGTTAAAGCGGGAAATCCAGAAACTGAAATTTCGCTTGGCGGTGAAATTTTTGGAGAAATAGAATTTTAATATAGGAGAAAATTATGCAAAATAACAAGTACTTAAATTATTTAGATGGTGTAATTAAAGGCTGTAACGTTTTTGCTTGCATAATGACCAGCGTTATAGTTGCACTTGTAGTTTACTTTTTTGACGGTTATAATTTATTAACCGCCATAAAAGGCGTGGAAGTGTTCCAAGCCGTTGCAACGGCGGTTGTTGCCGTAATAGGCGTGGGGCTAATTATAGCAACGTGTATCAAGCACGTAAAAGATGAAAATATTTCCGTTACGGACAATATGATTGTTACCGCTTTACTATTGTTCGTGTTTGGCGTAATTTATTGCATTGTGTCAAATTCCGCGGGTTTTTTAGAGTTAAAAATAACGGCTATATCTTGCTTGTTAATTTCTGCGCTTGCTTTATTATACGCAAGGGTTAGATTTTTTAAAGGATATCAACAACCAGAGCAACTAAAAGGCAATGCAACTATAATAACGTACTATAAAACTCTTTTCAAAAAGTTTTGGGTTGTTGCCGTTGCTCTTTTAGTATTATCGGTAGTTGCCGTAGTTTACATAGAAAAACAAAATATTTTAATGCAAACATTAAACAATAAAAACTTATCTTCAATTATCTACGTTGGTTTAGGAATATGCGGTGCTTTTTACTTAACGTTAATGCAAGTGCGTATGGTAGAAAAGAAAATAAACTTTATTGATATTACGGCTATTATTGGATTTGCAATTTCGGTTGCAATGTTAATTATTGCGTTTTTATTGCAAGACAAAAATTCTCGTGAACTTGCGTTTACTTTATCTTCAGTCATTTTTGCGCTTACGTTTGCTTTATCGTTTTTACTTATTAAAAATTCGTGCGTTTGCGAAGACGAAAGTAGTGCTAAAACTTCTTTAAAATTTGACTTTAAGTTCTACGTAAAAGGCTTATTTAAACAAGGTAATTTAATTTACTGTATGGCTGTTGCATTGTTTTTACTTGCATTAGTAATGGTGTTAGAATTTACCGGGTTAATACCTTCGTTACTTAATAAGCACGCTAACGGCATTGACGCTACGTTAATTATAGAACTAATTATTATCGCTATGGTTTTAACGTTTGCGTTTTTACTTTGCGAAGTTAAAAACAGCACCATAAATTTTGCCGATAAATGCTTGGCTACTATTGCCGTTTCGTCGGCGCTTATGCTTATAGTTATAAACGCAATACTCGGCGTAGAGTTTATTTACGAAGGCTTATTCCCATTAGTATCGCTTTTAATGTCGCTTGTATATATTGCGGTAAGAGTCGTGGTAGTATCAAGTTATAAAGTATCTACTAAGTGCGCTTGCGAAGTTGCTAATAAAACCGAAGAAGTTACTTGCCAAGAAAATAAAGTGGCGCAAGAACAAACAGTTATAGAAGAAAACGCCGTTACGGAAGAAGTTGTAATTGACAACGGCTGTGCTACGGAAGAACAAGTAGTTGAAGAGCAAGCACAAGAAACAAGCGAAGTTAAAAAGTTAAAGCGTATAAACGTTAAAAAGGCGTTTGAAATTTACGTTAGAACGGGTGACGAGCAACTTAAAGAAAACTATTCTCAAATTAAAAACGCGTTGCTTTCTTACGGAATGCACGCACGTATGACTAAATCGCGCGAAAACTTCTCTAAAAAAGGTCTTTCAACGTCAAAGGTAAAAGAGGGTAAAGCGTTAAGATTGCAAGCAAAACTTTTAGTAAGGGGTAAATTCTTAAAGTTGTACCTTAATTTAGACCCAACTAATTTAGACGCAAAGTATTTCCGTTTTAAAGACGTTTCAGATAAGATGCCAGACCAAGCAACTTATATTAAAGTGCGTTCAAAACTTTCGTTAAAGCGCGCGCTTGAACTCATAGATTTACTTGCTAAAAACGAAGGCTTTAAACTCAAAAAGAAATTTGAGCCTGTAAATTATAGCGAGGTTTATACGGACGAAGGCTTAACCTATATGCAAAAACTCGGTTACGACTATATGGTAAAAGATACCGTTACTCTTGAAGAAGTTTGTTTATACAACGACGAGTGGGCTGAAAAAATCGTTAAAACCAAAGTTATTTCTAATCCAGAAAGATATATTTACGACGAGGTTACCCTTGCCGAATTAGAAAGTGCGTTTGATAATGGCGCAACCGTTTCGTTAGAGGCTATGCGTCAAAAAGAACTTATTAAAATTAACGCCAACTACGTAACTGTAAAAGAGTCTAATAGCCTTTCTAAAAAACTTATTGTAGAAGGCAACTCTATTAGTCCAAAAGCAGTTGAAATGATATTTATAGCAGGTGGCGAGGCTACAAGGCTTATAGGCGAATAAAAAATTTATGAACGGCAAAAAAGGCTTAATAATAATTAACGCGTACTCTAACTTAACAAGTAGTTTAAATCAATCAAGCAGGTTAAAAGAGGAGTTTTTAAAGTTAAACGTTGAAATAGACGTTAAGCGCAACAACGAATTTATGTGTGGTATTAAAAACTCCAAAATAACTTGTAGCGCTTTAAATTACGACTTTTGCGTGTATTTAGATAAAGATAAATACGTATCTAGTATGCTTGAAAAGGCGGGGTTAAAACTCTTTAATAGCCATAACGCTATTCGCGTTTGCGACGATAAAATGGAAACGTATATAGCCCTTGCCAATAACGATATCCCTATTGTAGACACGTTTTCGGGTATGCTTTGTTATACTAACGACAGTAAAATTTCCGATGCGTCGCTAGATAAAATTGAAAGCCAAATAGGATATCCCGTTATCGTAAAAAAGAGTTTTGGCTCGCTTGGTAGCGGTGTTTATAAGGCGGACGATAGAAGCGAACTTAAACAAATTGCAAATAGCGTAATTAACGAACCGCATATATTTCAAAAGTTTGTAAAAACAAGCGCAGGAAAAGATACTCGCGTAATAGTTATAGGCGGAAAAGCAGTGGCGCAAATGAATAGAATTTCTAACGGCGATTTTAGGTCAAACATAGAACTTGGCGGTTGTGGCGAAACTACCGTTTTGAGTAAAGAGTATAAAGAAATTGCCGAAAAAACGGCACGTTGTTTAGGGCTTGATTATTGCGGAATAGATATTTTAAAGGGCGAAACGTCGCCACTTATTTGCGAAGTTAACTCAAACGCCTTTTTTGGCGGGATAGAAAGCGTAACGGGCGTTAACGTAGCAAAACTTTATGCCGAATATATTTTAAACAGTATATAAAATAACAAATAAAAAAAGGTGTATGTAAAGCCGAGTCCCTTGTAGGGACTCGGCAACTAAATAAATCCGTAAACGGATTTGTGATATTTGCCTATCGGCAAGTTATATTGCTAACGCAGTGATATCTTGCTACGCAAGGTTAAGGATTTATTTAATATCACTTTGGCGAAAGCCAAAATATAACTGATTGTTCAGTTGGCGCTTGTTACGCTTGGCTAAACTGCTTGTGCAGTTGAAGTTCGCTACACTTGGTTACACTTATTTAACTTATTTTTTTGTGGATAAGAAAAGCCCACCATACTTCGCAAAAAGCGAAATATGGTGGGCTATACTTTTGTGTTAAACTAAAATTCCCTTATAGGAAGTCCATAAATTATACACCTTTATTTTATTTATAAAATTCTTTATACCATTTTGCAAAGTTTTTTAAACCTTCTCTAATAGAAGTGCTAGGTTTAAAATTAAAAGTTTTTTCTAAATCGGAAGTGTCGGCATAGGTAACAACAACGTCGCCAGGTTGCATAGGCACTAATTTTTTGTGCTTGTCAAAATCGTAATTTTCGTCTAAAACTTTTGCGTTTACTAATTCTTCACTTAAAATTTTAACAAAATCTAGCAAGTTTTCTGGTTTAGAGTTTCCTATATTATATATGGCGTACGGCGCAGTAGGCAATCCGTCTTCATCTTGCTGTGATTTGGGTGAAACTTCTAAAACTCTTTTTACGCCTTCTACTATATCGTCAATATAAGTAAAATCGCGCTTGCAGTTTCCGTAGTTAAAAATTTCAATAGTCTCGCCTTTAACCAACTTGTTTGTAAAACTAAAATACGCCATATCGGGTCTACCGGCAGGGCCGTACACGGTAAAGAACCTTAAACCCGTTGTTGGAATATTATATAGTTTAGAATAAGAGTGCGCTAAAAGTTCGTTGCTCTTTTTGGTTGCGGCGTAAAGTGAAACGGGGTTATCAACTTTGTCGCTAGTACAGTAAGGTATTTTTTTGTTAGACCCGTATACCGAAGACGACGACGCGTACACCAAATGCTTAACGGGATAGTTTCTGCACGCTTCTAAAATATTATAAAAACCTATTATATTGCTTTCAACGTACGCGTCCGGATTAACTATTGAATACCTAACGCCCGCTTGCGCCGCTAAATTTACTACTACCGTCGGCTTGTATTTTTTAAAAAGGTTAAAAACAAAAGTTTTATCCGCAATGTTGCCCTTAATAAACTCGTATTTATTGCTTTTAAACAGTTTGCTTGTTTTTTCTACTTCTTTTAACCTATATTCTTTTAAAGATACGTCGTAATAATCGTTTACGTTATCTACGCCTAGTATAAACGCGTCTTTATACTCTTTTAATAATTTTATTGCAAGGTTGCTACCTATAAATCCGGCAGAACCCGTAATTAAAATACAATTCATTTTTTTACTTCCTTATTACCTTTATTATAGCATAACTATATTTATATAGGCAAGTTTTTATTTGTCAAAATTTTTTTAAAAAACAGTTGACTTTTTTAAAAGAAGATGATATCATTTTAATATCAAATTAATACCAAGTATTATATTTTATAAGGAGGCATTATGCAAGAAAAAATTTTAACTAACAAGAAAAACGGCTTATTAATGCTACTTGTTACTATCGTTATAGTAATGGCGTCGCTAGCCCTTTTAGTTGGCGGTGCAATTTATTTAGAAAATACGAATAATCCAACAATATTTTTAGTAGGTATGCTATTATCGTGCGTTTGTTGGATTCCGTTTTTAGGTTTAAAGGTTTTAAAACCGCAAGAAGCGTTAGTTTTAACGTTGTTTGGCAAATACGTTGGCACTTTAAAAGGCGACGGTTTTTATTTTGTAAACCCTTTTTGCGTTGCGTTTAACCCCGCCGCACAAACAAAACTTAAACAAAGTGGCGACGTTAACAGCGTTGCTTCTATCGTAGGCTCTCACCCAACTAATCAAGGCGCTATAAATATAGAGATGGCAAACAAAAAAATATCTCTTAAAATTATGACGTTAAATAACAATAAGCAAAAAATTAACGACTGTTTAGGTAACCCCGTAGAAATAGGCATTGCGGTTATGTGGAAGGTAGTTGATACGGCAAAAGCGGTGTTTAACGTAGATAACTACAAAGAATACCTTTCACTTCAAAGCGATAGCGCGTTAAGAAACGTAGTTAGAACTTACCCTTACGACGTTGCTCCTAACGTAGACACTACCGGTGACGGCGTTGCCGACGAAGGCAGTTTGCGCGGTTCTAGCGATGTAGTTGCCGAAAAAATACGTCAAGAAATACAAGAACGCGTTAAAGAAGCGGGCATAGAGATTGTTGACGCAAGAATTACGTACCTTGCTTACGCGCCTGAAATTGCCGCGGTAATGTTACAAAGGCAACAAGCGTCGGCTATAATTGACGCAAGAAAAATGATAGTAGACGGTGCAGTTGGTATGGTGGAAATGGCACTAGAACGCCTTGCTCAAAACAATACCGTAGAACTTGACGAAGAAAGAAAAGCGCAAATGGTTTCTAACTTATTAGTCGTTCTTTGCGGAAATCACGACGCGCAACCCGTAGTAAATTCGGGAAGCATTTATTAATGGAAACGGAAAAGAAAAAACAAGTGCCTCTTCGTATATCGGAAAGGCTATATGCGGAAATTTATTCGTGGGCTGAAAGCGATTTTAGGTCGCTTAACGGGCAAATAGAATATTTGCTAACGGAGTGCGTAAATAGGCGAAAAAAATTAAAAGCGCGCCAAAAAACCGATGTAGAAGAAAAAAATAAATAAATTTTAGCGGTAAAGCATTGACTTTACCGCTATTTTTATAATAAAATTATAAAAAGTCGTAAAAAATATTTGCTAGGGCGTAAAAAAAAGTAGGTAAATATGGAAAAAAAGTACACGGTTGAAGGTATGAGTTGTTCGGCTTGTTCTAGTTCGGTAGAAAGAGTCGTAAAAAAATTAGACGGCGTAAAAACGGCAAGCGTAAACTTAACCGCAAAATTGCTAGTAGTAAGCGGAGACGTTATAGTAGACGAAGCCGTTATACAAGCCGTAAAAAAAGCGGGGTTTAGCGCCACCGTATATAACGTCAACCAAAAAAATAAAAGCCAAAGCGTAAAAAATAGGCTAATATTATCCGTTGTGTTTTTGCTTTTTTTAATGCTGGTAACAATTCCCAATATGCTAAACTTAAACGTTCCTAGTTTTATATCTAAAAGCAAAAACCCAATAAGTTTTATAGCCGTTCAAATAACGCTTGCAATACCCGTTTTAATTTTAAATAGAAAATTTTTTATAAACGGAGTAAAGTCCGCACTTAAAAAATCGCCTAATATGGACACTTTAATTTCGCTAGGCTCGGCGTCTTCTTTTGCGTTTGGTATTTTTGCCTTTATTATGGTTATAATAGGCACTAAAAACGGCGATATAACGGTAGTTAACAAATACGTAAACAACTTGTATATAGAGTCTTCCGCTATGATTTTAACTCTCGTAACCATAGGCAAGTTGCTTGAAGAAAAATCTAAAAAAAGCACTCAATCTGCAATAGAAAAATTAAAAAAATTGGCCCCGCAAAACGCCACTATTATAGTTGACGGCATAGAAGTTGTAATTGATATAAAAGAGTTAAAAGTGGGCGATATATTATCGGTTAAAGAGGGCGAAAGTATTTCTGCCGACTGCGTAATTATTGAAGGCGAATTAGAAGTAGACGAAAAGGTCTTAACCGGCGAAAGTATGCCCGTTTATAAAAAAGAAGGTAGCGTTTTAAAAGCCGTAACAACCGCCGTAAGCGGTTATGCAAAAGCAAAAGTTATAGCCGTAGAGGGAGAAACTGCGTTTTCTAAAATAATAAATTACGTGCTTTCTGCGGAGTCTTCAAAAGCGCCTATTCAAAAACTTGCCGATAAAGTAAGCGGAGTGTTCGTGCCTATCGTAACGGCAATATCTTTAATAACGCTTGCGGTGTGGTTAATTTTAGGGTATCAATTTGACTTTGCGTTATCTAACGCCGTTTCCGTTTTAGTTATATCTTGCCCTTGCGCGCTAGGTTTAGCAACGCCCGTTGCCGTAACCGTTGCTATGGGTAGATGCGCCGAAAACGGCGTGCTTATAAAAAATGCCGAAGTTCTAGAAAGCCTTGCAAAAATTAAAGTCGTTTATTTTGACAAAACGGGCACTATAACCAAAGGCAATTTAGTAGTTTGTAAAACTTTTAATTTAGACGACGTTACTTTAAGTGAAGTTTCAAAAATAGAAAGTTATAGTTCGCATTTAATTTCAAAGGCTATTACAAGTTACGCTAAATCAAGCGATAGCCCCGTTACGAATTTTTATTCTAAAATAGGCGGTGGCGTTAGCGGTACTATACAAAACAAAAACTATAAAATAGGAAACGCGGGATATTTAAACGTTAAAAGCGGTAAAATATTAGAAAGCGCAAGCGAATATATTAATCAGGGCAAAACGGTTGTTTTTGTTGAGATTGACGGCAATTTAAAGGGTTATATAGTAGTTGAAGACGAAATTAAGAATTCCAGCGTTACGGCAATAAAAAGCATAAAAGAGCAAGGCGTTAAAACGGCTATTATTTCGGGCGATAATATTTCTAGCGTAAACGCTTGTAAAAGCGTTGTTAATACGGACTACGCCTACGGCGAAGTTTTGCCTGAAAAAAAGGCGGAAATCGTTAAAAGCGGGCAAGGTTTTAATGACACGGCTTTCGTTGGCGACGGCGTTAACGACAGTTTGGCAATAACTACCGCAAGCGTTGGATTTGCCGTTGCAAGCGGTGTAGATATAGCAATTTCTTTTGCGGACGTAGTGTTATTAAAAAATAATTTAGAGGACGTAGGCTTTACTATTAAGCAAAGCAAACGCACTTTAAAAATTATAAAACAAAATTTATTTTGGGCGTTTATATACAACGTTTTAGGAATTCCTATTGCAAGTGGCGCGCTTTATTTTTTAGGTATTACGCTTAATCCTATGATAGCGTCGGCGTGTATGAGCATAAGTAGTTTATTCGTTGTTTTAAACGCGTTAAGATTAAAAAAGAGGTAAATTATGACGGTAATAATTGAAGGTATGAAATGTATTCATTGTAAAAGTAGGGTAGAATTAGGGCTTAAAGAAATAGGTGCAAAAAATATTAGCGTTAATTTAGAAAAAGGCGAGGCTTATTTTGAAGGCGTTAGTTTAGAAGTTGCAAAAAATAAAATTGAAGAACTTGGGTTTGACGTAAAATAGGATATTTATGACTTTTAAAATATTTGTAGATATATTATTAGACGCGCTAAAAGATAGCGGTTTAGTGTTTCCGTTTTTAATAATAACTTACGTTTTAATTGAATTAATAGAAAGAAAAGCAAGTTTTTTTAGAAACGGTAAATTTTTAAGGGGAACGCACTCGCCCGTATTAGCGGGGGCGCTTGGCGTATTTCCGCAATGCGGATTTTCGGTAATGTCGGCAAAATTATACGAAAATAAACTTATAAAGGTAGGCACGCTTATGGCGGTTTTTATTGCTACCAGCGACGAGGCTTTTGCTATCCTTATAACAAACGGAAAATTTTTGCCGTTAATTTTTCTTTTAATTTTAAAGTTTTTACTTGCGGTTGTAGTAGGCTATTTAGTAAACGCCTTTGTAAAAAGCGCAATGGCAATTAAATATAGAAAAATTCAATTTACTCACGAAGAGTATTGTACACAATGTGGTAATTCTAAAAACGCTAAAAATAATTTAGAGGCTTATTTTTGGTTTCCTATACTACACGCGCTAAAAACTTTGGCGTTTATCTTTTTTGTAAACTTAATTTTTGGCGTTATTATAACGCTAGTCGGCGAAGAAAATATTATGAATTTTATGGCAAAAAGTAAATTTTTACAGCCGTTGTTTACTAGCCTTGTAGGTTTAATTCCTAATTGTGCGTCGTCTATTTTAATAACTCAACTTTATATTAAAAACGGCATAACCTTTGGAAGTATGTTCGCAGGGCTTTGCTGTAACGCGGGAGTAGGGCTTGCAGTAATTTATAAATCTAAAACAAATTTAAAAAACGCAATTTTAATAACGCTTGCTTTATACGCAATAAGCGTTGCTGGCGGAATTATAATCAATTTATTTGTTTAAAAATGCAAAACGTATATTATTTATTAAAAGAATTTGACAATACTAAAACTGAATACGAATTGCCAATTAACGTTTTAAACCATTGTAAAAATAAGTATGGAGAAAACGGCGCTAATATAAGTTTATTTGCTTATAATCTTTTGTTTGACGCTTATTTTAGCGTCTTTAATAAACCGTTAAACGTAACTTTTTTGCCGTCTAATAAGCCTATTTCAAACGACGCGGTAGTTTCAATTTCTCACTCAAACAACGTCGTTGCAATATGTTTTTCTAACGTTGATTGCGGTGTTGGAATTGACGTGCAAGAAATAAAAAAAGAACTGTCTAAAAATTTAAAAAATTTATTAAACGGCTTGTCTAACAGCGTAGAAACAGATTACCTTTATTGGACTAAAAGAGAGGCTTATATAAAGGCAAACGACCTTTTAATGCTAACTAAACGAAAAATTGATTTTAACGGCGTTTCAAAAATTTTAAAATTTAAAGACGTAAATTACGCGGTTTCAATACATTGCAATAAAGAAGTGAATTTTGTTGAGGTAAAATTATGAAAATATATTTTAACGAAGATAAAAAAATAGTAAACGCTATAAGAGAAGGTTTAAAAAGAAAGGACGGTTATTGCCCTTGTAGAATTCAAAAAATTGAAGATAACGTTTGTATGTGTAAAGAGTTTAGAGAGCAAGTTGCCGACCCTAATTTTGAAGGCTATTGCCACTGCAAACTCTATTACAAAGAAAAATAATTCTTTATAGTATAGCGTTTTTGCTTTTTAAAAGCGGTACAGTTTAAAATTTACAACGCCAAAATATTACAAAATATTATAATTTTATTTTTAATTTGACAGGCTTATGTCATATTATATATCATAAAATAGTGGTGTAATAAGGAAACCACTATGAAATTTTTAGAAAGTATTGTTAATTGGTGTTTAAAAACTGAAAAGGTAGAAGTTAAAGAAGAAAAAGTGTATATTAGTTGCAGTGATTATTTTTTGCACGCTAAAACACAGCCTAGTAAAGATAGCGTAGAAGAATTTTTATCCGAAATTCTTTGCGCAGAATAAAAAAATAAAAAGCAGAATAAAGCGTTATATAAAGGCAAAGCAAAAACTTAAATATTGCGTTATAAAAGGCTATATAAAACGGTAAATAACGCCGTATAAAACGCTACAAAATTTTTCCGTTAATAGCGCTTTGAAAAATTATATAATATCCGCTTTTAATAGGTTCGTTAGTTTCAAGGGGAATAAATTTGCCGTTTTCTTTAAAAGAAGACGGCGGTTCGTTATAAACGCCCGGCACTCCGTAGCAAACGTATTTTGGGTTGTTTAATTCTTTAATTATTCCAAAAATATAATGTTTTTGATTGCCGTAATCAACTTTTACGAATTGGCTTTCGGGAATAATTTCGTTATAGCCAGTAAACGCCGTATTCGTAGACATTACCTTTAAAATTGCCGTTTGATTTTTTATATAAAATTCCGCGATTTTGCACTCGCAATCGCACGTTTCATTTTGCAAAATTTCATTTGCAATTTTTTTTGTCGTTTTTTCTCCGCAAGCGTCCGTTGTAATGCCGTCATTTTTAGTAAATAAGCCGTTTGAAAATTCTGCTTCATAATAATTTTCCGTAGCGATTTTTTCATCGTCGTATTGCGATGAAATATCGCAAGTTTTATTTGTTTCGCCTTTGTTTTTGTAAAGAAAAAGCAAGTCGTTAAAAGTTTTAAGGGTGCTTCCGCTTTCGCCGTATAACAATAAAAATTCATCTTCGCTAACAACTAAAACCGAAACGCCGTTTACGCTTTTATAACTACATAAAAATTCAGCCGAAAATAGCGTTGCGTTATTAACCGTTTTATAAAAGACGTCGTCGTTTATACAAATTATAGCCGTCATTTTGTTAAACGGCAAATTTAACGCGTTAATAAGTTCAAAATTTGCCTTTATTTCGCCGTTATCTACGGTTATTTTTGCCGAGCCTTTAATTCTTTCGTCTTTGCCAAAATTTTTTAAAATTACAATGCGTTTAAAAAAATCCATAATTTACCTTAACGCAACAAAGCCGTTACGATAATTATATATATTGTAATTTGTATTAAAATATGTTTTTTGGTTATTCTTTGGCATTTTTTATCAAAACACATAATAAAATTTAAGTAAAATAATAGTAAAAATAATTATTAAAACCATTTACAATTTAATAATAATATGTTAAAATAATAATCGTTAAATTTATGTTTAAAATTACGTTTTAATAAACGGCAAAAATTTTAGAAAAAATATTTAAAATTAAAAAAACATACTTATAAATACATTTTAATTAAAGAAAATTGCTAGGAGGAAAAAAATGACAAACAATCAACAAGTTTTAAAATTTGTTAACGACGCCGTTAATCTTTGCAAGCCTGAAAAGGTGGTTTGGATTACTGGGGAAGAAGCTCAACTTGAAGAGCTTAGAAAAGAAGCGCTTTCAACGGGTGAACTTATCAAACTCAACGAAGAAAAACTTCCAGGTTGCTATCTTCACCGTTCAGACGTAAACGACGTTGCTCGCGTTGAAGGAAGAACTTTTATTTGTTGCAAAAATAAAGAAGATGCAGGTCCAATTAACAACTGGATGGACCCACAAGAAGCGTACGAAAAAGTAGGCGCTATATTTGACGGTAGCATGAAGGGAAAAACCATGTACGTTATTCCTTATTCTATGGGTGCTGTTGGCTCAACGTTTAGTAAAATCGGTATTGAAGTTACAGATTCTATATACGTTGTAGTTAGCATGAAAATTATGACTAGAATAGGCAAAGAAGTTTTAGACGTTTTAGGCGACAGTAACGACTTTGTTCGCGGTCTTCACTCAAAAGCCGAACTTGACGCTGAAAAAAGATATATTCTTCACTTCCCAGAAGACAATACTATTTGGTCTGTAAACTCTGGTTACGGCGGAAACGTTCTTCTTGGCAAAAAGTGTTTTGCACTTCGTATTGCTTCTTATCAAGGTAAAAAAGAAGGTTGGATGGCTGAACATATGCTTATTTTGGGTGTTCAAAATCCAAAGGGTGAAATTAATTATATTTCAGCTGCTTTCCCATCTGCTTGCGGTAAAACTAACCTTGCAATGCTTATTCCACCTGAATTGTATAGACAAAAGGGCTATAAGGTTTGGTGCGTAGGCGACGATATCGCTTGGATTAGAGTTGGTAAAGACGGTAGACTTTGGGCAATCAACCCAGAAAACGGCTTCTTTGGCGTTGCTCCTGGAACTAATATGCACTCTAACCCTAACGCTTTATTATCAACTAAAAAGAACTCAATCTTTACAAACGTAGCGCTTGACGAAACCGATAACACGGTTTGGTGGGAAGGTATGGAAAAAGACGTTCCCGGCAAAGTTAAACCTGCAAAACTTATAGACTGGAAAGGCAACCCTTGGACTCCTGAAACGGTTGATGCAAACGGTGCGCCTGTAAAAGCGGCTCATCCTAACAGTAGATTTACTGCTCCTGCAATTAACTGCCCTTGCATTTCAAGTGAATTTGAAGCACCAGAAGGCGTTCCACTTACCGCTATGGTATTTGGTGGAAGACGCGCTAAAACTGCTCCACTTGTTTACGAAGCAAGAGATTGGAATAGCGGTGTATTCGTAGGTTCTATTATGGCGTCTGAAACGACTGCCGCTGCAACGGGTGCAGTTGGCGTTGTTAGAAGAGACCCAATGGCTATGCGTCCTTTCGTAGGATATAATATGGCAGATTATTTTGCTCACTGGATTGATATGGGTAAAAAGGTTGCTAACAAGCCAAGAATTTTTAACGTTAACTGGTTTAGAACTGACGACGAAGGCAACTTTATTTGGCCGGGCTTTGGCGACAACTTACGCGTATTAGAGTGGATTTTAAAAAGATGCAAAGGCGAAGTTGATGCAAGAGACGTTGCTATCGGCTATATCCCTTACGCAAAAGACATTAACGTTGAAGGTCTTGATATTGACGAGTCTGTTATTGAAGACCTTTTATCCGTAGATAAAGCAACGTGGCTTGAAGAAGTTGAAGGAATTAAGGAATTCTATAAACAATTTGGCGATAGGCTTCCTGCTGAACTCAACCAAAAATTAAAAGAACTTGAAGAAAATCTTGCTAAATAATTAAACAATAAATGCCTCAAAAGTAATTTTGGGGCATTTTTTTAATTTAAAATATAGTTTCTAAACTTTTTATACTTTACAAATTGTTATAATGTGTAGTATAATTAGTAAATGATGTATATGGAAAAAGAATTTGTAATAAAAGGAAAAAAACACCCTATATTTAAGTGGGTAAAGGCGATTTTTAAGCCGTTTTATAAAAGTCAAGTTATTTGCGAAGAAGATTTGCCTAAAAAGGCAATAGTAGTATCTAATCACTCCGCAAAAAGCGGTCCTATGGCTATGGAGATAAACTATCCTAATTATAGTTATAAATGGGGCGCGCACGAAATGCTTGGAAATTATAAGTCTAGATATAACTATTTAAGAAACGTGCTTTATATTCAAAAATGTAAGTCAAACAAAATTAGTGCCACTTTAAAAAGTGCTTTTGAGGCTATATTTTCTAAAATGATATACAAGGGTATGAAAATATTGCCAACTTATCACGATGGTAGGCTTGCTAAAACTATTAAAAAAAGTATGGTAGTTTTAGATAATAATATGACGGTTATGATTTTTCCAGAAAACTCTAACAGTGGCTATTTTGATGAAATTATAGAGGTTTTTGCGGGATTTATTACGCTTTCTGAACAATACTACAAAAAAACGGGAGAAGACCTTCCAATAATTCCGGCTTATTATCACCGCAAGTCTAAAAAAATAATAGTTGGCAAAAAAAGTTACTTGCAACAATTAAAAAACAGCGGTTTAAATAAAGAAGAAATTTGCGAGTATTTTAAAAACGAAATAAATAATTTATACTATAAATACGTTTTAAACGCTAAATAAAAAATATTAAATTTATACAAACTCAAAAGTTTATTAACTTTTGGGTTTGTTGTTTTATTAAGGTTTTTACGGCGTTAAAAATTTTGCAAAAAATTTTAATAAAATCAATAGAAAACAGCGCGTTTTTATTAGTATATATATAACTAAATATAACTTAATAATTATTTTAAAATGTATTGACAAATAACAAAAGGTTTGGTAAAATTACATTTGTAATAATATTTGTTAAAATTCGTTAAATTTTAAGGGGATTTTAGTTATGGCAAACGAGAAAAAAGGCATAGTTATAGCGGGTAATTTACTTGTTGATATAGTAAAGAATATAGATTCGTATCCAAAAATCGGTATGCTTTCACACATAACTGATATTTCTCTTGCAGTTGGCGGTTGCGTGCCTAACGTTGCAATAAATTTAAGAAAGATTGATAATTCTATTAAAGTTTCCGCAGTAGGTATGCTTGGGGACGATGAAAACGGCAAATTCGTAGTAAACCAACTTTCAAAACACGGAATTAATACGGATATGGTTAAACTTTCTAAAACAATTCCAACCGGTTTTTCAGACGTTATGAGTTTAGCCGGTGGCGAACGCACGTTTTTCTTTAAAAAAGGCACTAACGAAGTTTTTTCGCCTAGCGACGTTTGCATTGACGATTTAGATTGCGACATATTCCATATAGGTTACATTTTATTGCTTGATAAATTTGATGAAGAAGACGCTGAATACGGCACTAAAATGGCGCGTTTTTTAAGCCAAGTACAACAAAAGGGAATTAAAACTTCCGTTGACGTTGTAAGTGATAACGGTGCGGACTACGGCAAAAAAATTATATCTTCGTTAAAATACTGCAACTACGTTATAATTAACGAAATTGAGTGTTGCCATATATTTAACCTTGAACCATACGATAATAACGGCAAGTTAATTAAAGAAAACGTTAAACTTGCTATGACCAAAATGATGGAAAGCGGCGTTCAAGATAAAATTATTATTCACTGTAAAGAAATGGGTTTTGCGCTTGACGTTAAAACTAAAAAGTTTACGGAAGTTCCTTCGTTAAAAATCGCAAAAGAAATGATTAAAGGTAGCGTTGGTGCGGGCGACTCGTTCTGCGCAGGCTCACTTTACGGCTTATATAATGGTCTTACGGACGAAGAAATTTTAAAATTCTCTTCCGCGGCAGCGGCGTGCAATTTGTTTGAAGCAAATTCTATTGACGGCATGAAGAATAAAAAAGAGATTTTAGAAATGGCAAATACTTGGGAAAGGTTATCTTTAAAATAATTTGCTTATAAATTTAAACAAAAATATTATTCGGCTTTTTAATTAACTTAGGCTGAATTGTATAAATAAAAAAATAAAAAATTGATTAAAATCAAGGAGGATAAAGTATGCCAGTATATGAATCCATAAAAAATGCTGACAACAAAATCGTAATTTCTACTAAAAATAGAGATTCCGTAACTTTTGGTTGGGATAAGACTATTGAAAAATTAGCATCTTTAATAGACTCAACCAGTAAAAACATCGCCATAGACGGTTGGTATGGTATTAATTTTGAAAAGATTGCAAAAGCACTTTGCGCTAAAATTTCCGCAAAGGGATTAAAAGTTGAACTTTTACCTGCTAACGAACTTTACAAAACGAGAGATGAAATCATCGCTTACAACGCACCATACGTAACAGAAGACCCTGGTTTTGGTAAAGTAAACAAAACGGGCGTTATTGAAGATATTATGAATGCCGAAGCAGTTGCTAACGCAAAGGCTAAATTGGCTTCTAACGACGCTGTCGTTATTATCTACGGCGAAGGCGCTTCTATTAAAGAATTTGCTGAACTTCTTGCAGTTAAGTGCTACGTTGATAACACTCACCAAAAAGTTCAATGGGATATGTGGGAAGGTAGGCTTAATACGTTTGGTTGCAAAGAGCCTACTAAAGGTTACAACTGGAAAGAGTACAACTATTCCGACTATTATATGTTAAAACGCCAAAAAGATTATATGTACGGCGCTATGGATTTCTATATTGAAAACTACTTTGAAGACGACCTCGTATTAGTTCCAAGAGTTGCTTATGACGAAATTATGTCAACTCTCGTTAAATATCCTATTCACGAAGTTAAAATTTTCAGCCCAGGTCCTTGGGGCGCATACAGATATTTAGATATGGATTATCAAGTAGAAGGCCTTGCAAACAACGCTTGGAACAAAATTGCTGGTCCAGAACTTCGTATCTTAATTGACTTTGGTGGCGAAAGAAGTATTTCTATGCCAATGCTTAACGCAATGCAATACGGTAAAGAACTTGTTGGTGAACTTATTGACAAGCAATATCCAGGTCTTTTCCCATTAGATATTTGGCTTGACGACGGTTACCACGCAACTCCACAACCAGCAGAAAGAATTTCTATGCCTATGCATATTCACCCAAGCAGTCACTACGTTCAAACTCACTTTGACGAGCCTCTTGGAAGATATGAAACTTACTACATAGCAGAAGCATACGAAGGCGCTAACACTTGGATGGGCTTCCACGACGGTGCAGACATTGAAGAATGGGAAAGACTTTGTGAAAAATCACAAAACATCACTCCTATTGAAAATTGGAAAGACTTTATTGCTAACTGGCCAAGCAAAGAAGGCGACCTTTACCTTATCCCTCCAGGGACAATGCACGGTCACGGCGGTAACCAAATGGTACTTGAAATGGATACTAACCCAAGTATCAACGGTACTGAATATTCTTTCTTTGAATACGACTTTGCTAGACCATCTTGGGACGATAATAAAAAGACGATGACTGGTAAACCATTAAAGATGCACCTTGAACATGGTAGAAATATGGAAAAAACAAGAAGAGCATCTTGGGTTAAAGATAATCTTTTATCTACTCCAGCAGTTGTTAAATGGACAAAAGATTATTACATTGACCGTTATAAAACAACTCCTGTTATGCCATACCACGTTGAAAGAATTCACTTTGAAAAAGTTGGCGAATTCTCTACCGAAGGTAAGTTTATGAACATGTTAACTTTAACGGTTGGCTCTAAGGTTACTGTTCGTTCTAAAACAAACAAAGACCTCTTTGCAGTTTGCGATAAGTTCCAAACGTTAGTTGTTCCTGCTTGCTTTGGCGATTACGAAATCATCAACGAAGAAGGCGGACGTGCTACTTGCGTAATTCAAAGATGGAAACAAGGTTAATAACCTTTAAAAGTTATTTAATAAAAAAATAATATAAATTTTTATGAGCCGTAGCGAATATTAAAATTTTTGCTATGGCTCGTATTAAAAAATGGAGTAAAATATGAATATTTTAGCAATCGGCGCTCATCCAGACGATATTGAAGAATCTTGTGGCGGAACTCTTGCAAAATACGCTAAATTAGGGCACAAAGTATTTACGGCAACGGCAACTAACGGCAACATAGGCTCGGCAACTCTTTCTATGGAAGAAATAGCAAAAATAAGAAAAGAAGAAGCACGTCGTGCGGCGGCTCTTATAGGCGCTGAATATATTTGCCTTGATTATAACGACGAAATGTTCTTTGAAGATAGGGCTGCAAGAGAGGCTTTTATAAATCTTGTTAGATATTGCAAAGCAGACGTTATTCTTACGCACAACCCAAAAGATTATAATCCTGACCACGAACTTACTAGTAAAATAATAAACGATATAGCGGTTATGATTCCTATTGAAAAAATTAAAACGAAATCGCCTGCTTACGATAAAATTCCTATCATCGCTTATTTTGAACCTGTTAACGGCCACGGTTTTATCCCAACTGAATACGTTGATATTACCGACACTATTGACATTAAAGTGGCTATGTGCGCGGAGCATAAAAGTCAAATTGATTGGATGCAAGCAAACTATAAAGATGTTTATGCCGGTGGCAAAAACCCATTTGACGGCGTGTTGACTATCGCCAAATACAGAGGTATTCAATGTGGCGTAGAATATGCCGAAGGCTTCCGTATGGCAAACGACGCGTTTAGAGTCGTTCCTTATAGAGTTTTACCTTAAACAAGTTATGAAAACGTATATTGAAAGCTATAAAGATTTTGGAAAATGCCTTTGCATAGAAAATCAAGATATATCGCTTAAAGTACCGCTTGATTACGGAATTAGAATTTCTTATTTATCATATAAGGGAAGCGAAAATTTATTTTTCGTTCAACCTAGCAATATGACCGAGTTATGCGACGAAAACGGTTGGCGCGTATACGGTGGGCATAGGCTTTGGCTAGCCCCCGAAAGCCCTAAAAACTATATGCCTGAAACTCAGCCTATATCTTATAAGGTTACGGGTAAAAAGGTTGTTTTAACTCAAAAAACTGATACTTGGCTTGAAGTAGATAAAAAAATTGAAATAGAGTTTATTGCTGATAACTGCGTTAAAGTAACTAACGTTGTTAAAAACGTAAGCGATAAAACTCGCAAATTTTCAATTTGGGGCGTTTCTTCTATGGCGGGCGGTGGCGTGGAATACATACCGCTAAAATACCGTGACGACGGTTACGACCCACTACATAGATTTTCTACGTGGGATTATACGAGTTTGGGCGACGAAAGGGTTAAATACGAACGCGAATTGATAACGTTATCGCACAAACCAACGTCTAAAAAATATAAAATAGGCGTAGGGCATCCCGCGGGGACTGTTAAATACGTTAACAAAGGCGTTGTGTTTGAAAAAATCTACGATATAAAAGAAGATAAAAAGTACCCCGATGGAGACGTTTCTTTTGAAACGTTTATGTGCGATTATATGGTAGAAATTGAAAGTTTATCGCATTTGCGTACGGTAAAGCCAAATCAAAGCGTAAAGCATATAGAAAAATGGCTTTTAACAAAAGTGTAATATAAAAATAATTTTGCCTATAAACTAGGTAAAAACGGAGATTATTATGGAATTAAATGTAGCAACAGTTGCGTTGGCGTGTCCTTTTGAAGTTGGATATAACGAGGCTATGCCATTACTTAACGAAACGGCAAAAGCACTTGAAAAACAAGGTGTTTGCTGTCAAAATACCGGCGTCGTTATGCACGACCTTGATACCGTTAGACAAGCCGCCGAAAAATTAAAAGGTACAAATGCAGACGTTTTAATGGTATGTATTGCAACGTGGAGTGAAGACCATCACTTATTAGATTTACTCTCTTACGTAGATATGCCTTTAATTCTTCGCGCATACCCTGCGTTTGATACGGGTTCTTTATGTTGCGCGCATCAAATAGGCGCAGTGTTTAGAGATATTGGTAAAACTTGCGAGTTCGTTTACGGCGAAGCCGACGACGTTGATTGCGTAGAGCAAACTAAAACTATCGTTACGGCTTATGCGCTTAAAAATTCTATGGCAAAAACGAGAGTTGGTGCAATAGGCGGGCGCGTTAAGGGTATGACGGAAATTGCCTACGACGAGTTTTCTATTAAACAAAAACTCGGTTCAAGAGTAGTAAATATTGACGAAAAAGAAATGACTAATAAAGTCAACGCTATTTCTGATGAAGAAGCGCAAAAACTTTTAGATAGCAAAAGCGATATTTTAAAACCTTGCAAATGTTCTTCTTCAAAAGAAGCGATGCTTGAATCTATTAAGTATTATAGCGCGCTTAAAGAACTTGCAAAAGAATACGAACTCCAAGCGCTTTCCGTAAAGTGCTACACTACGTATATGGGTAAAATTTGCCTTGGATATTCGCTTTTAGCCGAAGAAGGAGTAGTTGGCTCTTGCGAAGGCGACGTTACTAACGCCCTTACAATGAAACTTATGTACGATTTGAGTGGCAAGCCTATTAATAATACGGATTTATTGTATTTAGACGATAGCGCAAACACAATTCTTTTTGCACATTGCGGTTCTTCCGGCTTTTCTATTGCAGAGGGCGAAATTGACCTTTGCCCAGTAAGGCTTGCAGAAACGGGCGTATGTACTAAATTCTTGGTTAAACCAGGTAAAGTTACGGCTGTTAATATTTGCGGGCACGGAGAAGAATTCCGCCTTTCCTTTATGGTGGGTGACGCCGTTCCTTGCGGTATGGAATTCCCAGGAAACCCAGTTAAAATTAAGTTTGATAAACCCGTATCGCAAATCAATAAAGAAATTATGCAAAACGGCATAGGGCATCACTGGATGGTGGCATACGGTGATTTTAGCAAAGAGTTAAAATATTTTTGTAAAATTAACAATATTTGCATGTATGAAATTTAAGCGTTACAAGAACTTATTTTAACGTAAATTTATACTAAAAAAACTCGCTACGTTTAATTTTTTTAAAGCGTAGCGGGTTATATTTTTATTTAACAAAAAACCGCTGTAACAACTTTTTTTATAGCGGTTTTATCGTTGTAAAAAAATGGTAGCAAAAACACCTAAAAAATATAAAAAAATTAAAAAACCTTGTTAAAATAGTTGACAATATAAATAGGTATTTATATAATTATTTTGTTTAGTTTTATTAAACAAAAAGTTTACAGTCTCTAATCTTTGAGGTGTTTATGGTAATAGGTGATAAAATTAAAGAATTGCGGTTACAGTGCGGATTTACGCAAGAAGAACTAGCCAATAGGTGCGAACTAACAAAGGGCTATATTTCGCAACTAGAAAACGATTTAACAAGCCCGTCAATAGCAACGCTAATTGATATACTTTTTGCGCTTGGAACTACTTTAAAAGATTTTTTTTCCGAGCAAGAAGAAGCAAAAATAGTCTTTACTGAAAACGATTTTATAGAAAAGCGCACGGAACAAAGTTTGGCTAATTGGCTCGTACCAAACGCGCAAAAAAATATGATGGAGCCAATGCTTATAAAATTAAACCCAAACTCAAAAACGGAAGAAGACGTTCCGCACGAAGGCGAAGAATTCGGCTACGTTTTAGAGGGTGAAATAGTAGTTTGTTTAGGCAAAAAAAGGCATAAATGTAAAAAAGGCGAAAGTTTTTATTTTACGTCCGATAAAAGTCATTACGTTATAAATACAAGTAAAAGCGTTTCTAAATTTTTATGGATTTCTACGCCTCCAACGTTTTAAAGGAGAAATTATGTTTAAAGAGTTTAAAGATGAAAAATTAGATATTATAGTTTTAGCAGGTCAATCTAACGCCGAAGGTCAAGGTAGAGGAGAGGTTAGTAAAGAGTACGAAGTTAGCGATAAAATTTTGTATATGAACGACGATAATAACTCTCACTTTATAAAAGACGGAGATAATTATAAACTTGTTTTAAAAGAGCCTTTAACTTCTTATATAGAAATTGCCAAAGTGGATGAAGATAAACTTGGCAAAAGGGTATGTTTAGCGCATACTTTTGCCACTCATTATAAAAACGAAGTTTTAAAAGAGGGCAGAAAAGTTTTAATTTTAAACGCCGCTATTGGTGGAACTGGTTTTTCTAGAAACGAGTGGGGCGTAAACAGCACGCTTTATCCTAGGCTTAAAAAAATGATAAACGACGTGTTACAATTAAATAGCGAAAATAGAGTCGTTGCATTTTTATGGCATCAAGGCGAGCACGACGCATTTGAAAGAGCCGAGTGGGGCGTAGAAAAACGCTATACCGTACATAGGCAAAACCTTTTAGAAATGATGCAAGATTTTTATAGTATTTATGGCAAAAATATTCCGTTTATTGCAGGTGGTTTTTGCGACGAGTGGTATTTAAAAAACAAAGACGCGTGCGACGCCGTTTTAAAGGCAATTAAAGAAGTTTGCCAAGAGTTAAACGGAATTTTTGTTCCAACAAACGGGTTAAAAAGCAATAACCAAGCAACTAATAATAAAGACGATATACATTTTTGCGCTGAATCGCAAAACATGTTAGGCAATATGTATTACAAGGCTTATAAAAAAATTATAAATTCAAAAGATAATTAAAGGTGTTTTATGGCAAAAGAAGTAGAAAATAAAATTATTGAACTCGTAAACGTAAGTAAAGAGTACGACGATACCCCCGCTGTAAACGATATTAACCTATACGTAAGAAAGGGTGAGTTTATTACGTTTTTAGGGCCTTCCGGTTGCGGAAAAACAACTACGTTGCGTATGATTGCAGGTTTTGAAAAACCAACGTCGGGAAAAGTGTATTTAAACGGGCAAGACATAACTAACGTTCCGCCATATAAACGCCCTGTAAATACGGTTTTTCAAAGGTACGCGCTTTTTCCACACCTTAACGTGTACGATAATATTGCATACGGTTTAAAACTTAAAAAAGTTAAAGTTACGTACGAAGATTCTTTGGGAAACACCATAGAAAAAATAGAAAAATACAGTAAAGAAGAAATTGCTTTAAAGGTTAAAAAAGCCTTAAAAATGGTTGACCTTGAAGATTTTGAAAAGCGTAGCGTAACAACGCTATCGGGCGGTCAACAACAACGTATAGCAATAGCGCGCGCTATCGTAAACGAGCCTGAAATTTTGCTTTTAGACGAGCCACTTGGCGCGTTAGACCTTAAAATGCGTAAAGAAATGCAAATTGAACTTAAAGAAATGCACAGAAAACTTGGCATTACCTTTATTTACGTTACGCACGACCAAGAAGAAGCGTTAACTATGAGTGATACCGTAGTAGTAATGAAAGACGGTAAAATTCAACAAATAGGCACTCCGCAAGACATTTACAACGAGCCTAAAAACGCCTTTGTTGCCGACTTTATAGGCGAAAGCAACATATTTAGCGGAACTATGGTTGGCGAAAGAAAAGTTCGCTTTATGAATAAGGTTTTTGACTGCATTGACGATTTTGAGAAAAACGAAAAAGTTGACGTTGTAGTTAGACCCGAAGACGTAGAAATAGTTTCTGTAGAAGAAGGCACTGTTTGCGGTGTTATAGAAAGTTGCATTTTTAAAGGCGTGCACTATCAAATGACGCTTGTGGTAGGCAAAACCGAAGTGGAAATTCAGTCAACTAAATGTTACGAAAAAGGTCAAAAAGTAGGCATCAAAATTGACCCCGTTAATATTCATATTATGAATAAAGAATTCGTTTCTAACGTTTACGACGGCTATATTACTAAAAACAACACCGTAAAGTTTGCCGACGGCGAATTTGCTTGCGACGTAACTCAACTTTACGAAGGCTCTCATTTAGACGAAGAAGGCTATTTGATAACTAAAAAAGGCGAAAAATTAGACCTTACCGACGTTGACGTTATAGTAGAAGTTGGTTTAAAAGATATAGAAATTATAGATAACGACGAAGACGGCAACGCTTGTGGCTCTATTATCTCAATAGTATATAAAGGCGATCACTATCAAGTTATTATTCGTACCGACGAAGAGGAAGAAGATTTCGTTTGTGATACCGAATATACTTGGAACGAAAACGATAGAGTAAGCGTAAAAATACCAAAAGATAAAATCAAATTAAAATTAAAGGTGGATGCAAAGCGATGAAAGGTGCTACTATAATAAAAAAAGAACCTTTTAAATCGCAAAAAGTATCAAGGGGCATAGGGTTTTCTAGAAGTCAATTATGTATACCGTACGGAGTATTTTTATCCGTTTTTGTGGTATTTCCTTTGCTTTTAATAGTTTACTATGCTTTTACGTCTAAAACGGGTTCTTTTACTTTTAATAATTTTATAACGTTTTTTACTAACCCAACCAATTTAAGCACTTTAATAATAAGTATATTTGTAAGTATTTTGGTTACGTTTTTATGTCTTTTAATAGCGTACCCCGCATCTTATATACTTTCGCGTATGCCGCAAAAAGTCGCTTTTATTTTGCTACTTTTGTTTATTCTTCCAACTTGGCTAAACTTTGTTTTAAGGGCTATGGCTATGAAAGAACTATTGTCTTTTATAGGTATTCCACTTGGTAGCGGTGCTGAAATTATAGGGCTTGTGTACGACTTTTTACCCTTTATGATTTTACCGCTATATTCAACGTTAATTAAAATAGATAAAAGTTATGAAGAAGCCGCTTTTGACCTTGGTGCAAGCGGTGTAAAAGTGTTTACGTCCGTAACGTTACCGCTTTCTAAACCAGGCATTATTAGTGGCGTAACTATGGTATTTTTACCGGTTATGAGTTGCTACGTTGTAACGGATACTTTTTCTGCCGGTGGTGCGGCAGGGTTTTCAATAATAGGCAAGTTAATAGCGCAGTGCTTTTTGGGCGAAACGGGCGCGCAAATTCAAATTAACGAAGGCGCTGCAATTTCACTTATTATGCTTATAATAATGGTTATAACTATGTTATTGACGGGTGGCTTTAAAAATTCCGAAAATGCAAGGGGTACTAACTTATGATTAAAAAGTTTTTTTCAAAAGGTTATATATTTTTAGTTCTTGCATTTATCTATATACCAATATTTTTACTTGTAGTTTACAGTTTTAACAGTGGCGATAGGCTTGGATATTGGGAGGGTTTTTCTTTTAAATGGTATAAAAGGTTATACGTTGTTAAAGACGTTGTTTTAAACACCGTTTTACTTGCCGTTATATCTTCAACTATATCTACAATTTTAGGAACGATGGGTGCAATAGGCATATTTTACAGTAAAAATAAATTCGGTAAATATTCCAATATGGCGTCGCAAATTCCGGTTGTAAATTCAGAGGTCGTAACTGCTTGCGCACTCGTAATGTTTTTGCTTTTATTAGGTGGCGAAAACAGGTCGGTGGTTGGGCTTTATTTAGGGCACGTAATACTTACCGCGCCTTTCGTGGTTTTGTCGGTTATGCCAAAATTAAAACAAATGGACGGCAGTTTATACGAAGCCGCGTTAGACCTTGGCGACACTCCCGTAAAGGCGTTATGGAAAATAGTTATTCCACAAATATTGCCGGGAATTTTTGCAGGATTTATGCTTGCTATAACTTTGTCGCTTGACGATTACATTATAACCGCAACGCTATCTCCACTTAATTTTGACACTATAAGTACAGCCGTGTATAAATCGCTTGTTCACTCAAACGCACAAACTGTAAAAGAAGTTGCAACTTATAGGGCGCTTACGACTATTATTTTTATGATTACGGTTTTTGCGGTAGTAATTATGAATATTAAAGGTGCTAAAAAAAATAAAAAATAAGGAGAACAAATATGATTAAAAAAATAATTTGCTTTGTTTTTATAGCGATGTTTTCGCTTTCGTTATATAAAGGTGCGCCAAACAAGGCGTATGCCGACGCAACTAATACAATAACTGTGTACAGTTGGGAAGATTATATTGATTTAGGTTATGAAGACGGCGACATTGAAGACGGTCTTTCAGACTCTTTAACTTCTCGTTTTAGTAACGACGAACTCAAAAAAAGCGTTATAGAGCAATTTGAAGAAGAAAGCGGAATAACCGTAAATTACGTTACGTTTGCAACTAACGAAGAAATGTATAACGAACTCAAAAACAATCCAGACGGCGCTGACCTTGTTTGTCCTTCTGAATATATGATATTAAAGATGAAAGACGAAGGTATGCTTTTGCCATACGAAGCCCCTGCGAATTGGACTGCAAACGGCTCGCCTTACATTAAACAAGTGTTTAAAGACCTTGGTCTTACTAGTGGCGATGAAACTTACGCAACGGGCTATATGTGGGGAACTATGGGTTATATTTATAACACCGCCGTTACAAATAGTCAAGAATTAAAGAATTGGGACTCTATTTTACAAGATAAGTTCAACAAAAAAGTAACTATAAAAGATAGTATAAGAGACACTTATATTTTAGCCGTAGGCGCAGTGTATGAAGACGAACTTAAAGCGCTTGATAAAAACGACGCTAACTATTCAAATAAAATAGCCGAAATTTTTAATAGAACCGATGAAGAAACCATTAAAAAAGTTGAAGAATTTTTAAAGAATTTAAAAGGTAAACTTTATGGTTTTGAAGTTGATAGCGGTAAAAACGATATGTTAAGTGGCAAAATTGACGTTAACTTTGCTTGGAGTGGAGACGCCGTTTACGCAATAGATACCGCCGAAGAAGAAGGCTTAACTTTTGAATACGTCGTTCCCGAAGAAGGCTCTAACGTTTGGTTTGACGGTTGGGTTATGCCAAAAAATGCCGACGTTGAAAACGCAACCAAGTTTTTAGATTTTATTTGCACCAAAGATATAGCAATTAGAAATATGGAATATATCGGCTATACTAGTTGTATTTCTAACGGCATAGAAGATTACGTTTTAGAAAACAGCGATGATAACGGCGCCTGCACCCTAGATTTATCTTACTTTTTCGGTTATGATTTTACCGTAAAAACTACAAGCGAAACGGGTAGGCTTGCAACTCAATATCCCGATTATAATACCGTAAAAAGATGTACCGTTATGAAAAACTTTAACGACGAAGAATTGTCAAAAGTTAACGAAATGTGGAATAGAGTTAAATTCGTAACCTTTCCAACTTGGGCTATTATTTTAATAGTGGCGGTTGTACTTTTAGGCGTTGGCGGTTTTGTAGTTTATAAATTTAGAGATAAAATTTTTGCAAAAGCAAAAAGAAAGGGTAAATTAACCGTTGTAAAAAAGGAAGAAGTTAGATAACTTTTATAATCAACAAAAACAAACAAAAAAGGTGTATGCTATTTTGCATACGCCTTTTTGATTGTGATTAATTTTTAAACAGATTTTTGTTATTTTTATTTGTTTTTAACAATCAAGTTTCTTATAAGTTTTAACGTTTCCGTAAATGGAATTATTAATATTGCAAGACCCGTAGCAATTAAGAACTCTACAAAACTAATTGACGTAAACTCAAATATAGAGTTAATTCCAGGGATATAAATTACGGATATCGTAAGTAACAACGAAAGCACAAACGCGCCCCAAAGCCACATATTTTGCTTTTTAACGGTAAATATAGAGTGGTTTATTGAACGTGCGTTAAGCGAGTGGAAACTCTCCGTTAACGAAAGTGTTAAAAACGCCATCGTCATACCGTCGTTAGCAAGGTCGTTTACGTCGTGGAAAGACCACTCCCAAACACCGCCTTCAATGTAATGACCTATTAAGAACGATAATAAAGTTACAATACCAATAAATATGCCTTGTGCAACTACGTTTACGCCTATTCCGCCAGAGAATATACTTTCGTTAGGATTACGCGGTTTGCGTTTCATAATATCGCTTTCGCCTTGTTCCATACCAAGTGCAAGTGCAGGGAAGGTGTCTGTAATAAGGTTTATCCAAAGCAAGTGCATAGGTTTTAAAAGTGTAAAACCAAGCATAGTTGCCATAAACATTGCCACAACTTCGGCAAGGTTACTTGAAAGTAAGAATTGAATAGCCTTGCGGATATTTTCATAAATTCTTCTTCCTTCGCCAACGGCGTCAACTATGGTTGCAAAGTTATCGTCTTGAAGCACCATATCGGCAGCGCCTTTGGTTACGTCCGTACCCGTAATGCCCATGCCAACGCCTATGTCGGCACATTTTATACTTGGCGCGTCGTTTACGCCGTCACCCGTCATAGCCGTAATATAATTGAGTTTTTTAAACGTCGTTACAATTCTAACTTTATGTTCAGGTTGAACTCGGGCAAATACTGAAAGAGTCATTAACTTCTTTTCAAATTCTTCGTCCGAAAGTTCGTCAATTTCACTGCCCATTAATGCTTCGCTAGCGTCAGAGATAATTCCCAACTCTTTTGCAATGGCAACTGCGGTGTCTATATGGTCGCCCGTAATCATTATAGGGCGAATTCCCGCTTCTTTACAAAGTGCTATTGCGTTTTTAACTTCTGGTCTTACAGGGTCAATCATGCCCGTTAAACCTAAAAATACAAGGTCTTTTTCAATATCGCTAGGTTCGTTAAACTGTGGAATTTCGCTATAAGTTTTTTCACTAGCCGCTAAAACGCGCAAGGCTTTATCAGCCATTTGTTTGTTTTGGTCTAATATAGTTTTTCTAACTTCGTCGGTTAATTTAACGGCTTTACCGTCTTTTAAGTAGTGAGTACAGCATTTTAAAATTTCGTCTGGCGCACCTTTTGTAAACTGAACGATTTTTCCGTCGTAGTTATGAAGCGTAGACATCATTTTACGCATACTGTCAAACGGCGCTTCGGCAACTCTAGGATATTTATTGTCGGCATCGTTTTTGTTTACGCCAACGCTATACGCAAAGTTTACAAGCGCGCATTCGGTTGGCTCGCCTTTTGCCGAAAGAGTTTCTTTATCTAAAACCGCGTCGCAACATTGCGCCATTGCCGTTGCTAAGCGTTCTTTGTCTTCGCCGTAATGCTCTACAACGGTCATTTTGTTTTGAGTTAAAGTTCCCGTTTTATCCGAGCATATAATTTGCGTACAACCAAGCGTTTCAACGGCGGTAAGCCTTTTAACAACGGCTTTATTTCTAGCCATTTTAGTCATACCCATAGAAAGCACTATGGTTACAACCGTTGCAAGACCTTCCGGTATTGCAGCCACCGCAAGCGAAACTGCCGCAATAAAACTTTCAAGGATAGTTTCGTATCCAAAATCCATATCCATTAAAATTTTGAATATAAATATAAATACGCATATACCAAGAACTAAAAAACTCAATATTTTAGAAAGAGAGTTTAATTTCTTTTGAAGTGGAGTTACTTCGTTTTCAGTTTGGTTAAGTACGTTGGCAATTTTGCCCATTTCGGTATTCATACCCGTTGCAACTACAACGGCTTTTGCTCTACCGTAAACTACCGTACTACCCATGTAAAGCATATTTTTTCTGTCGCCCAAAGTAATGTCTTTATTGTCGCCAAGAGTAAGAGTTTCGGCAGTTTTATTTACAGGCACGCTTTCGCCCGTAAGTGCGGCTTCTTCACATTTTAAAGACGCGCACTCTAAAACGCGCAAATCTGCTGGAACAGAGTCGCCTGCTTCTAAAATTACAATGTCGCCAACTACTACGTCTTCGTTTTTAATGGCTTTTAAAGTCCCGTCGCGAATAACTTTACAAGTAGAAGCGGTCATTTCTTTTAAAGCCTCAATGGCTTGCTCGGCTTTACCTTCTTGAATTACGCCGAGTATTGCGTTCAATAAAACTACGCCTACTATTATAAAGAATTCCGCAAAAGATTCGTTTCCGCCCCTTGTTCTTTCAATAATAACGGTTATTAAATTTATTGCCGCCGCAATAAGTAAAACTATTATCATTGGGTTTGCAAGTTGCGATAAAAATCTTTTAATTAAGGTTGTTTTTTTCGCTTCTGCAAGTTTGTTTTTGCCGTTTTCTTCAAGTCTTTTTTCAGCCTCTTGCGTTGAAAAGCCGTCTATTGAAGATTTTACTTCCGTTAAAACTTCGCTTGTGTCGTGTAAATAAAATTTCATTAATTTACCTCTATTTAAATATTATTCGTTATACTATTATAACAAACTAGATAATATTATATAACCTAAAAGCAAAATTGTCAATGTTTGATGTGTGTATAATTTTTAAAATCTTTGCAAAAGGTTATAAAAAAAAGCATTGACACAAAACGGCATTGTGTGTTATTTTAAAATAAAAGTATAACTTGTTTTGTAAAATTGTATATTATTTTATATTGATAAAGTTGAGGTTAAAATGTCAGATTGTTCTTGTAATATTGAACTTACAAAGTACGATAAAAAAAGTTGGCTAAAAAGCGCGCTTTTAGGTTTTTTAATAGGAATAGGCGTTATAGTGCCGGGAATTAGCGGTTCAACCATAGCAATAATATTTGGGCTATACGCGCAAATGCTATTTGCCATTGGCAATATTTTTAAAGATTTTAAAAGGTGTATTCAGTTTTTATACCCAATAATTTTAGGACTATTAGTTGGCGTTTTAGTTGGGTTTATAGCCGTTAAAACTTTGTTAGACGTTTTGCCTTTTGCTATGATATGCTTATTTGCGGGGCTTATGTGCGGTGCTTTTCCAGCCGTAATAAACGAAATTAAAGACGTTAAAATTAACGTTAAACGCATAATTTTTATCGTTTTGGGCGCTATAATACCCGTTGCGTTTGGAGTGTTTTCGGTAACGATGGCAAACGGAAACTCCACGTTTAACCTTTCAAGCGCATTTATAAATTGTGCTTGGTGGTTTATTGTTTTATGCGTTGTAATAGGATATTTAGTGGGCGTAACTCAAATAGTTCCAGGGTTAAGCGCAACGGCGCTATTTATGATGCTTGGAATTTTTAAGTTGCTAGTTGATAGTATTAGCATTTCGTATTGGAAAAACTCTCCGCAAGTTTTTTTAATATACGTTGCGTTAGTAGTTGGATTTTTGCTTGGAATAACAACTTTTTCTAAACTGTTATCTTGCGCGTTTAATAGGTGTAAAGGCACTGCTTTTACGTTTATAGTGGGGCTTTCTATTGGCTCAATAATATCAATGTTTTTTAATCCAGACACCTTTGAAGTTTATTTAAATTGGAATAAAAACGGCATTGTGGTACTAGACTTAACGCTTGCATTAATACTTTTTATTATAGGTTTTATTGCCTCGTATTCACTTGTGTTAAAGGAGTTAAAAAACTAAAAATTTTAAATAAAAAAGGCGTTTAATTTTATTATTTAAACGCTTTTATTTTTTTAAAACGAATAACTTTTTATAGTTATTTTTGCGATTTTTTATATAATAATTAATAACGAATTAATATAAAAAACACGCCGTATTGTGCTTTTTAGCATAATACGGCGCGTTTAATTTATAACGTAAATTAAAGTTTTATAATCGTTTGTTTTTACAGCGTTATTTTATAAATATCCGTTTTCTTTTAAATACTCTTCTAAAATTTCGCTTGCACTACCTACAAGTTCAACGCAAGGGCGTTTTACGTAGTATTCCGTGGTGCGTTTTTCTGGT
Source organism: Christensenellaceae bacterium (assembly GCA_045644385.1). GTDB lineage: Bacteria > Bacillota > Clostridia > Christensenellales > Borkfalkiaceae > HGM11412. The sequence goes on along the minus strand of JAZRGU010000018.1, from coordinate 14,739 downwards.
ATTGGCGAAGAATTATTTTCGGGAAGCCCCAAAAGTTCTTTGCAAATATAAGTTCCGTTTTTTTCTTTAAATTTGCCTATAAGTTCTTGCGTTTTTGCGTAGGTTTTTATTTTTTTATCGTTGTCGTCGTAGGAAGAATAGCCTTCTAAACAACCTAAAATTATAACCATGCCAGAAACCGCACCGCAAACTTCACGCAAGCGTCCAAATCCACCGCCAAACGGAGAAGAAAGCATTAATATTTTTTCTTCGTCTATGCCCGCAACGTCGCAAAAGGCAAGGGCAACGGATTGGGCGCAGTTATAACCTTTTTTAAAATAGTTTTGTGCAATTTCTTTTCTAGTCATTGTTTATTTCCTTCTTTTTGTTTAATAGTTTTATTTTAGAAGTGTCTAAATTTACGTACACAACCGAGCCTATAACCAAGATAATGCCAACAATTTTTAATACGGACGGTATTTCGCTAAAAAATATAAGTCCTAAAATTAACGACATAACGATTTCTACGCTACAAAGTATTGACGCGGTGCTGTTTTCTACGTTTTTTAAACCTACCGTAAACAAACAGTAAGGCGCAACCGTGCTAACAAGCGCAACGCCCAAAACGTACCATATATAAGGCGAAGTTTGTTGAACGTTTACAATCAACTTGTCAAAAGGAGTTACGAAACAAGAGCCTATGCAGGCAAATATTAAAGAGTAAACGAGTATCGTTTCCGACGAATACTTTTTATTTATTGCAATTTTAGAGAATATGCTATATAAAGCGTAACTAAAACCCGAAAGCGTGCCTATTAAAATTGTTACAAAGTCTAACGGCTTTCCGCCACTTTCATAGCAACACAAAACGCAACCGACAAAAGTAACTACTAAACCTATTATCTTTTTAGGAGTGAGTTTTTCTTTAAATATAATAACGGCAAAAATAGGCACGAAGATAAGCATCGTGTAGTTTAATATGCAAGCCGTGGCAAGCGACGCGCGCGCTTGCGCAATAAACAAAAACAAACCGCAACAAAAAATACCTAAAATGCCAGAGCCTATAAATACCCAAATATCTTTTAATCTTATTTTAAATGCTTTTCTATCGGTAATAAGATAAAAAATTGCAATGGCAATTGACGCAAAAAGCATTCTTAAAAATACTATTTCAAACGAGTCAAAGCCCAAAAACCCTAAATTCTTTACAAAAAAGCCTGACGTTCCCCAAAAAACTCCCGCCAATAAAACAAGTATAGGACTAAATTTTTTCATAAATACCTCTTATAAATTATACGTAAAATTTCCGTAAAAAGTTATGCTTTTTAGTTAATTGCTACCTAGCGCAATATCCTTTATAACCTCGCCCGAAAGTATTAAACCCATAACCGACGGCACGAAAGAAACGCTTGCTATTTGCTTTTTTGTTTCTTGGCTAGTCGTATTAGGTTTAAAAGGTTGCTCTTCTGAATAAACTACTTTAACGCCGTCTATCCCTTCGTCTTTTAAAAGTTTTCTAACTACTTTACAAAGCGGGCAAATTTTAGTGTCTTTAATATCGGCAACTTTAAAAGCCGTTGCGTCTAGTTTGTTGCCTGCACTCATCGCGCTAATAACTTTAACTCCACTTTTTTTTGCCTTTTTTATAATTTCAATTTTGCCTAAAACCGTGTCTATGGCGTCAATAACGTAGTCAAAACGGCTAAAATCAATGCCGTTTAAAGTTTCTATATTTACAAAAAAGTTATGGGTAAAAACTTTTAAATTAGCGTTTATTTTTAAAATTCTTTGCTTACAAGCGTCAACTTTTTTAGTTCCAATAGTATCAAGCGTAGCGTATAATTGGCGGTTTAAATTAGACGGGGCGTAAACGTCGCAATCAATTATGGTTAAAGTTCCAACGCCACTTCTAACAAGGCTTTCAACGGCGTAACTTCCAACGCCACCAAGACCAAAAACCGCAACGTGCGCGTTTTTTAAATTGTCAACCCCCGCGCTAGAAAACGCCATTTCAGTTCGGGTGTAAAAATTTTCTAATTCCATAATTTTACCCTTTTACGATTTCAATTTTTAATTATATCACACCAAAAAACGTTTAGCAACTTTTTACGGCTTGTTAAACTACTAAATTTGCAAATTTCGGCAAAAAATTTAAAAAGTTATCCACAATGTTAATAACTATGTCAATAACTTTTTTTAACGGCGCAATCTTTTAAATAAACGTCTAGTTAATTAAAAAAATAACCACAAAAACGTCGCTTTAAATTATAGGATTTTTCCCTATATCAAAAACATTGTGAATACAAAAGTTATATAGTAAAAATGTATATTTTTATTTTATATATAATATAACGTGCGCGTATAGGCGTAAGCATGCGTATACGAGTGCTAGCGTATGCACGCGCATAGGCGCTATATACGTATACGACGCGTTTTAATCGCAAATACTTGGCATTATTCTATTTGTAAAGTTAAGCAAGCAAATAAATATAAAGCATAATGCCGTTTGATTATAAAGGGGCAATAGATTATGAACAGTAATGCAAAAAAATTATTAATCTTTATTCTATCCGTTACGCTTTCTATTTTTGCAGTAATAGGCTTTACCGCTTGTAGCGAAGGTGGCGGTGATGACGATACGGCTTCTACTGTTTCCGTAAGTTTTGATATAGGGTATATGCCCGACGACGGAAACAGAACGATTTCAAAAAGTTTAAATAAAGAACTTAAATACTCTTTATCTCAATTAAATATTTCTACGGCAAGGGAAGGCTATAAATTTTTAGGTTTTTACGATAACCCTTCCGCCGGCGTTCAAATATATAATTCCAACGGCGAGCAATTATTTAATTTAACTTCAAACGTAACGCTTTACGCGCAATGGCAAGTTTTAGTTTTTGAAAAAACCTTTGTTTCTGGAAACTCTACTATTGCAGACGTTTCTACTATGGTTTCAAAAGAAGTCCAAATTGGCGACGAAATTTATACCTTGCCAGAGCCAAATATGAGTGAGGGTTACGATTTTATAGGTTGGGCTTTTGAAAACGAAAACGGAACTTTAATTTCAGACGGCACTTCCGTTAAAAGTGAGTATATCCGCGTTGGCAAAAACGGCAATAGTAGCATTTGGCTTAACGACAAGCCTTTATACGCCGTAACTAATATTCACAGTTACACGTTAACGCTTTACAGCAACAACACGGGCGAAAAGCAAGAAAGAAAGGTGGTATACAATACTGCGGTTGAAGATTTACCTATTCTTGAAGACGATGCTTCAACAGGGCGCGAATTCGTAGGTTGGTCTACAAGCCCAACTAGGTACGTTGATTATAATAACTATTCGGACTATAAAAACGTTAAATCAAACCTTGAACTTTATGCGTTTTGGGATATGTATAAAGTGGTAGATTTTTATTTAGACGCAAATAGTACCGAGCCTATTAAAGTAAAAGTATACAAGGAAAGAGACGGTATAGATAACTTCTCTTGGCCGGAAATTTCAAACCCTGGTAAAGAGTTGCTTGGTTGGTATAAAAACAAACTTTACAATACCGCCAAACTTGAAACTCTTTCGTATTCCGACGGTATTAAGTCGGTATACGGCAAGTGGGAAATTATTACGTATAAAGTAACGTTTGACCTTAACGGCGGAACTACTCTTGACGGCGGTAAAACTTCGCTTGAAGATATTGAGTATACCGTAGAAAGCGAAAAGAGTTTAGAAACACTTGTAAAAGACAGGTATACGTTTAAAGGTTGGTATAGGGGAGACGATGAAACAAAAACTCCTATAACAAGCATAAAACCGGGAACTTACGGCGACCTTAACTTAATTGCAAAATTCCAAGGCGACGATAGAAAGGTTATTTATCACGCAGGCGTTGGCGACGTTGCCGTAGAATACAAACTAGTTGAATACGACGCTGAATATAAACTTGACGTTCCCGTTTGCGACGGTTATGGTTTCTTCGGTTGGTTTTTAGACGAAGAACTTACCGAGCAACTCACCGATTACGACGGTTACGGCATTTCTTCTAAAAAATGGACTTCTTACGACGAAGAAACTAACGTTTACGCAAAATTCCTTGAAAAGCGTTACGTAACGGTTACGCACTCTTGTTTAGAAGCGGGCACGGTTGAAATTAAAGAGCATTACGTTGCAGGCGAAAAGGTGAGAATAGAAGTTGTTCCTTCATCGCAATACACGGTAGAAAGTATTGAACTTAACGGCACAAAGGTTGCTAGCGGTAACGTTTACGAATTTACTATGCCTGCAAGCAACGTTAATATAAACGTAGTTTACGACCCTAACGATTACGTAGTAACTTTACTAGCGGGAAGCGACGTTTATTGTAGTAGAACTGAACAAGTTGTAAGTTACGGCGAGTTCTATATTTTACCCGTTGCATATAAAGAAAAACATAAATTCATTGGTTGGGAATACAATAACGGCTCTACTTCGGATATAGTAACCAACAGTTCCGGAGAAGCGACTATGGCGTTTTTATATACTACGGACGTAACGTTAGAACCGTTCTTTATATCAGACCCTAATAATACGGACGTAATTATTAAAAACGTAAGCGAGTTTTTAAGCATTAAAAACAAGCCCGACGGAGTTTATCAATTAGTTACAAATATTAATTTATCAGGTCGCGATTGGGAGCCGTTTGATTTTAGCGGTAAATTAAACGGTAACGGCTACGCTATAACTAACTTTACTATCAGTACGGACGTTGGAAACGTTGCTATGTTTAAAACCTTGTCCGGTACGGTAAGCAATCTTACGTTTAAATCGGTAAATATAGAGTCTACTAATTATACGGGTAGCGGTGCTTCGGTTATATGTTACAACCTTAACGGCGGAACTATTTCTAATTGCGTAATAGAGTCCGGTAGCGTTAAAGGCGAAGTAGGTTATGCGGGCGGTTTTGCTTCTATAATGACTAGCGGAACTATCGTAAACTGCATAAACAAGGCAAGCGTAGAAACTGACACTACAAGCGAAAGCGACAGTTACGCAATAGGCGGTATAGTTGGCTTTGTAAAAGAAGGTAGTATAACTAATTGCGAAAACTACGGCTCGGTTGTAGGTGCTGAATTCGTAGGCGGTATTGTAGGTAGAACGCAAGGCGGTAGTTCAAACTTAACTATTAACTACCTTAAAAACTACGGTTTAGTAGAAGGAAGCCTTGATTTTGTAGGCGGTATTATCGGTAGGATAGATAGAGATTACGAGTATTCTATATCAGACCTTTCAAATAAGGGCGCAATAAAGGGCGCTTCTTACGTAGGCGGTATTTTTGGATATTTTGAAAACTGTTACAATCAACAAGATAATAATGCTAGAAAAGTTATAGTTAACGCGATTACTAACAGCGGAAATATTGAAGCAACCGGCAGTTACGTTGGCGGTTTAATAGGCTCGTTGTATTTTGACGCGTTGCATACTACGCATTATAGCAGTTCTTGGAACGGAACTATTGCTATCGTTATGAAGGCTTCTCAAAACACGGGCGACGTTACAGGCGGATTATACGTAGGCGGTTTATTCGGTAAAGGGTTAACCGACTCTGGAATTTCCGTTATAGAAAGTGGCGTAAGCAGTGCAAAAGTAACGGCAACTTCACGCGTGGGCGGTTTGGCAGGATATTTAGGCAATATTGCCCTTAACTCTCCGTCAAATCAAGGGTCGGTAGTTACGGCGCTTGAAACTTCTATTGAGGGAAGCAGTAAACTTGCGTATTTAGGCGGTTACGTTGGCGAAGCGTCAGGCTCTAATATTTCAGACGCTATAAATAATAGCAATATTGATTATTCTAAAACTTCTTGTGAGGGCGCTTACGTTGGCGGTATTACGGGTTGGACTTCCGGCACGTTAACAAACTGTAAAAACGAGGCTAAAATTTACGCGCCAAACAGCAATTACGTAGGCGGTATTTCGGGTAGAGTAAGCAAAGCGTACGATTATAATATTAAAAACGTTCAAAATACGGGCGAAATAACGGGTGTTTCTTACGTAGGCGGTGTTTTTGGCGATTGGACGGATAACTACAATATTAAAGACAATAATGCAAGAGTAGTTAACGCCATTAGTTTTACTAATAGCGGTAATATTATTGGTAAAGGTAGTTACGTTGCAGGTCTTGTAGGTAACGCGTACTTTGATGCTCCGCGCACGACTGAATACAGCAGTGCTTGGGACGGAACTATTGCGTTAGTTATGCGTAAGCCAACAAATACGGGTAACGTTACGGGCGAATATTACGTTGGCGGTTTGTTTGGTAAAGTGTTAACCGATAGCGGAACTTCTATGATAGAAGAAGGCGTTAGCAAGGCGCAAATAAACGCCGTGGCAATAGTTGGCGGTATTTCGGGCGAAACTAGCACTATCAAATTAGTTAAAACCACTAACGAAGGCTCTAAATTAACAGTAACCGGTACGTACGATAGCGGTTCAAGTAAATACGCATATTTAGGCGGTTACGTTGGCTATGCTACGAACACCGCGATTGACGGTGCTATAAACACAGTTGAAATAGATTATTCGGGAGTGCTTTGCGTGGGCGACTTTGTAGGCGGAATTACCGGTATTTCTTCCGGCACGTTTACCAACTTAGAAAACAACGCAAAAGTTTACGCACCAAACAGCAATTACGTAGGCGGTATTTCGGGTCATTTAAACAAAATTCATAGTTACGATATTACAAATCTTAAAAACACGGGCGATATAACTGCAAAAACCTACGTTGCTGGTATTTTTGGAAATTGGACTAACGCGTATAATATCAAAGATAACAATCAAAGAAAGGTTAACGCGGTTAGCCTTAACAATAGCGGTAATATACTTGCTTCTGGCGACTATGCAGGTGGATTGGTAGGATATTTAAGATTTGACCAAATGCGTACTACCGAATACAGTAGCGCTTGGGACGGTAGCGTTGCGTTAGTATTAAAAACTTCTAAAAACACGGGCGACGTTGAAGGTCGTTACTACGTTGGCGGTTTATTCGGCTATGCTGCAACAGACACGACTACTAGTGATTTAATAGAAGCGCAAAGCACGGCAAACGTTAAAGGCGTTGCTGTTGTAGGCGGTTTAATAGGCGAAGCAAATTTAGTTAAACTTACTGCAACTTCTAATAAAGATACTCAAATAACGGCAACGGGTACTTACGATAGCGGTTCAAGCAAATACGCATACTTGGGTGGTTACATAGGTAAAGCGTATAACGTTACTATTATAGGCGTAGTAAACGAAGTAGAAATTGATTATAGCGAAGTGCTTTGCATAGGTAACTACGTAGGTGGTATTACGGGATATTCGCAAGGAATATTTACAAACGTAGAAAATAAGGCTACGGTGTACGCGCCAAACAGCAGTTACGTAGGCGGTATTTCGGGTAAATTAGAAAGAAGTCAAGATTACAATATTGAATCTATTAAAAACTCGGGCAACGTTACGGGTATAAGTTACGTTGCGGGTATTTTTGGCGATTGGACCAACTATCACAAAACTAAAAGCACGTCTACTTGGAAAGTTGACGCAAACGACTTTACTAATACGGGAACGATAGTAGGAACTAATAGTTACGTTGGCGGTTTGGTTGGATATTTAAATTTTGAAGCACCGCGCAACACCGAATACAGTAGCGCTTGGGACGGGCAACAAATTATTTATATCAAAAACGCCGTAAACGGCGGTAACGTAACTGGTAACGATTACGTTGGTGGATTAATAGGCTATTGCTATACGGATAGCGGAGCGTCTCAATTATTTACGTTTACTCAAACGGGAGTAGTGGTAGGCGAAAGCAATGCAAGTGAATTAATAGGCAGTATTACAAACTTAATATTGCCTAGTTAAATTCCGTACAATACAAAATATAGCGCAAAAAGCGGTTAAGTAGTTAATAATTTAGTTATTAACGGTGGCGGTTAATAGGCGCAAGTAAATTTTTAACTTTTAGCATTACGTTTAATACGTTAAACATTAAAATTAAGGATATTAGCAATGAGAAAATTTTTTGCAATAGTAGTTTTATTAGGTGCAATATTGTTGACGTTTGGAACTTGTAATTCAATGTGTGGCGGAGGTTCATCCGGCTGTGATTTAGGCTGTTCTAACGGTTGTTCCACGGGTTGTTCTAGCGGTGGTTGCGATTTAGATACGGAAACAAAATACAATGGAGATATCACTTTAAAAATTCATACGTACGACGGGCAAATAATTACGGTAACAGGGCATAGAGACGAAGACGTAGAAGGTTATATCGTTTCACAAGAAGAAACGGATAAATATTTGTCAATTATTAAAAATTATTCTATGTCTACAAGACCTGGCTACTATTTTGAAGGTTTGTATTATGTAAAAGGTACGGAATACTGTTATATTTTTGAAAAATATAACTTAACTCAATATAGCGTAAACCGTTCAAATTTACGCAAGATTAAAGACGGGGCGGTTATTGACGTTTACGAAAATTGGAAAGAAAACGAGTTTTTAGTAGAATATAGGGTTAAAGGCAAGCATTTTGACATTCACGGCTACTCTTACGGAGATATGGTAGAAATTCCAAGCGAAGTAACCGAATATATAAATAATTTAAACAATCCAAAAGAAGTTTTAGCGGGTTGGAAAATTGTTGGAAGCGATTGGAATTCCGGCTACGAAGAAAAAGAGTGGACTTTGGGATTATTTGACGCTAATAAAGAGGCGCTTTACGAAGGGCATTATTACGGACTGCTTAAAGTTGAGGCGGTGTTTGAGTCCGTAAAGGTAAACGTAAAATTCCATTACGATTTTGAGTCTAAACCTGCCGAAGTTAAAAAAGTTTATTACGACGAAAATTTGTCGGGCTACTTTAAGCAAAGAAGCAGTTCGGAAACGGAAGAAGGCGTAGAGTTTATAGGTTGGTATTTAGACGAGGCTAGAACGCAAAAGTTTAACGGCGAATTTGACTCTTTATACCAAACCGAAACACTTAACTTATACGCTAAATGGAAATACTACAAAACCGTTAAAATTGACTTTAAAAAGAATATCGGCGTTAAAACTTGTAAGGTTTACGAAGATAATACTCTTTCGCTTTCTTTACCAACGGACATTTACGGTGTTTCAGAATCTATGGAAACGATTAGTAGAATAAACGACTACTATTCTACGATGGAAGAAGGCAAAACGTACTACGTAGTTTATTTGTCTGTTTAGGATAAGTGTAAAATGAAAAAGTTTATTTCAATTTTATTATTAATAGTTTGCGTGTTTACGCTTGCAAGCGGTTGTGGCGGTAATACGACTAAATATTACGGGAAAGTTACGTTTGTAATTACAACGCACGACGATAACGTTTTAACCTTAACGGGCGAAAGGCACGCTAGTAAGCACAGCGACGACCATATTTTTACAATACTTGAAAATCACTACGATTGCAACCGTGCCCCGCAATACGAAAAACCTATAAGAAAAGGCTATTATTTTAACGGCTTGTACTTTATTGATGAAAAAGGCAATCGTCAGTTTATTTACGACGGTTGGTACGGCATTGAAGAAGACGTAATATTATCCGTAAAAGACGACGCCGTAGTTGAGGTTTACGAAAATTGGTGCGAATACTACTATCACTTTGACTTTATTGCTTACGACCCCACAATAGAAAATTCGCCCACGTATACTTGCCGTATTGAACGACAAATAGGCGAAACGGTTTTAGAAAGCGATATAAACTTTAAACACTATAAAATGGAAAACTATCAAGAAAGGCACGGAAGATACACTTACGGTGGTTTTGAGTATAGCGACGGAACTAACACGTATTCTTGGAACTACTTTGATAAGCCTATTGATTTAGAGTTTGCCGAGTTTATATACGATAAATTTATTAAAAATATTAATAGAGACAATTTTTTGGGAAATAGCATTAATCCCGTTAATGTATATATAAAATGGATAGCGGATAAAGTTAACGTTCAGTTTAACTACGGCGGTTTGGCTAGTTCAAAACAAGTGGAAGTACCATTTAACAGCGACTTAAACGAGTATTTTGATATAAACCAAGATAACGTAGAGTTTTTTGGTTGGTATTTAGACGAACAGTTACAGCAAATAAAGCCAAAGGAATTACCGCAATCAAATAGTGCAGTTAACCTTTATGCTAGTTATAAATATTTTAAACAAATAAAAATTGATTTTAAAGACGGTAACGGCGCGTTAGACGCAAGGGTTTATAACGATAACACCATATCGTTAAACAGTCCGCAAGATAAAACTTTGCTAGGTTTTAGCACTTCAATAGATAGTACGGCAAGGCTTAACGACTTTTATAACAACGCAGTACAAGGAAGCACGTATTACGCCGTATATTTAAACGCTTAACAAAGTTAAAAATTAATTCGTTAGTAAAAGGAAACTTTTAGTATAAATAAAATTTATTTTGGAGGAATAAATAAATGAACGCAAAAAGAAAAATAGTTCTAATGATTTTAGCCGTTTTTTCTATGATTTTTGCAGTTTCGGGGCTTACCGCTTGTGGCGGAATAACGCTTGAAACTCCCACAAATATCAAATACGACGGCGAATATATCACTTGGGACGCAGTTGAAGACGCAACCGGTTACGTCGTACAAGTAGGCGAAAGCGGTGCGGAACTTACGTACCTTTCACCAATGGCTCCTTACGGCGCAAACGGTCAAGAGTTTACAGTTAAAGTAAAGGCTACGGCTGGTACGGGCAAAAAGAAGGTTGAGTCTGAACCTATATCTATGACGTTTAGACCTTTGCCAACTATAGAAGATATAGTAGTTTCTGAAACGGGCGTTGTTTCTTGGACGGCTAACGGAAGTTGCCAATATTTAATTAAAGATAACGGCGTTGTGCTTCCAAACAGCATTGGCATTGCTAAAATAGAAACTCACTCGGTTGGCGAGCATAGATATCAAGTTCGCCCCGTTATGCCAAACGATAATTCTTATTATTCATACTGGTCAGAAGCGGTAGACGTAAATCAACTTGGTAAAGTTTCGGCTGAAAGCATTTTATATAGCGAAGAATACATAATGTTTGAGCCTATTAGCGGCGCTGAAAAATACAAAATATTTATAGACGGTAAAGAAGAAGCCGAAATTACCACTAAAAAGTATTTGTATAATGCAGACAATCAAGATTTCCAAGTTGCAATTCAAGCAATAGGTAACCACACGGATTCTTTTGACGGAGCAAAATCGGAAGTTAAAAAATTTAAATTCTTACCTATGGTTACGGGATTAAAAGTTGAAGGTGGGGCGCTTTCTTGGGATGAGGTTTTAGGTGCTACCGGTTACGAAGTTAAAGTAAAAAAAGGCGATATCACTCAAACGTACAATATCAAAGAGCCTTTTTTTGACAACAAAACTGCTTTAACAACGGCTACCAGCCTTGAAATTAGCGTAAGGGCAACGGCTTCTAGCGACGTTACTTATTTTAGTAAATTTACAGACGCAAAACCTGTTTATATTTTACCTGCGCCCGTTATAACTTGGGACGGATACACTTCGTTAGATGGTGGCGAAAACAGTATTAAGTGGAACATGATAGGTAGTGCCACTGGATATATGGTTAAAGTAGTTGACCCAGACGGCGTATCTCAATCTTATCAATACGGCGAAAACCAACAAAACTACGCTAACAATTACGAAAAAGTAGGCGAATATTTAGTTACCGTTTCGGCAATAGCAAACGAGCAAACTAATAGCAACGTTTATTCTTCTATGCCGTCTAACGTAATTAGAGTTAAACGTCCAAGTCCTGCTGAAAAAGTTGCTAACGGTCAGTTTATTACAAGCCAAGAATCTGATAATTCAAACGGATTTACCGTAACTTGCCAAAACGATAGCGGTTATTCGTTTAGAATTTTAAAGAACGGTCTTAAATTTACTAACGATAGCGATAAACCGCAAATTACGGTAAATTATTCTGAATTCTTTGAAGATATCGGTGATAACGGCGTTGCGCTTAACTTTGCCATTAAGAAAATGGGTAAAGGCGCTACTTATAACGGAAGCGATATTAACGTATTCTTAAACTCAAAAGAAGAAGATAATTTATCGTTTACAATAACCGTATTATCTACGCCTAAAAACGTTGTTATGGACGGTTATAACGTAAAATACGACGAAGTTCCTAATGCTAACGGCTATGCTATTAGCACAAGTTCAAACAGCAACCCAATGAAAAACGGCACTTTAACAATGGATTTAGGCAACGCTTTGCAAGTTGGCGGATATGAAGTTATGGTAGCCGCAAGAGGTAATGGTAGAGACGTTTTAGCATCAAATTACAGCGCACCTATAAGGGTAGTTCGTTTAGATGCACCTACAAATCTTAAAATATTAACGGACGTTGACGGTGGTAAGCTTCAATTTACAGCGCCACAACTCGGCAACGCTTCCGGTTATGAACTTTTATTAAACAACAAAGTTGAACAATCTAACGTAATAGTTATTTCTAATATGAATAAACTTATTTCTACGGCTGGTACGGACGTTTCTTTGGTTGCAATTTCAAACTCTTACGACGACGGAGTTTACTATATGACTTCTCTTCCAAGCACGTCAAAGAGATTTGTTAAACTTAACGCACCGTCTAACTTGTCGTTTAACAACACGCACTTAATGTGGAATTTAACGGGAATTAACGAAAGCGAACTTGGAAAAATTACGTATAGAGTGTTTAACGACAAAAACGACGCGCAAATTTCAAGAGAAGGTAGTTTAAAGAACTTTGATTTGAGTGCCAATAGAGATTTTGAGGGCGGACGTACATATACGTTTACCGTTCAAGCAATCGGCGACGGCGAAACGTACGTAAACAGTGAAATTTCTCAATCTGCAACGGTAACTAAACTGGCTACGCCAGACGTTAAAAAGGTTAACGGTAAATACACTTGGAAAGGCGTTGCAAACACTTCTACTTACGCAGTTACTATTGACGGCGTAGTAGTTAATAGGCAAACTCACACAGGTCTTGGCGATTATTCGTTTGACCCTAACGCTTTCCTTACGGAACTTAGGTCCGAAACAAAGGGCTATAACGTAGAAGTTGTTGCGGTAGGCAACAGCGCCGTTGGCGACTTCCCTACGATAGACTCTTTCCCATATCAAATTAACCAAGCAACAATGCAACTTCAAACACCTGAATTTAAAGTTGAATACAGCAAGACGGCTTACGCGGTTGACGGTGAAATTATCGTAACAGTAACAAAAGAAAGCCCATTTGCGAAAGGTTATAAATATACCGTAGGCGGTAAAACTCAACCAGACAGTGAAAATATAGGTACGACTTATAGGCTTAACCCTAACGGGCCTGGAACGTTTGAAATTGAAGTTTATGCGGTTGGCGGTACGTTTGACGATGACGGAAATTACACTTTAAATTCTCAAAGCAAGGGAATTAAAAGAATTACGTTACTTTCTTCTGTAAACCAAGATCAAATTATCTTTAACCAAAACGATTGGAACCTTACTTGGAGGACTGTTGATAACGCTATTAAATATAAAGTAGAAATTTATTTAGACGGCGCTTCCGAGCCTAGCAAAGTATTAGAAAACGTTACTGAAACAGACGTTAGCCTTGCTGAATATTACGGTGAAATATCTACTTTAAAAGTCGTAATAACGGCGGTTGGTAACGGAACTAATATTATAACCGGTGAAAGCGCGGAAAAAGAGTGGGTAAACTTATAAGGCAAAAATAATGTATACAGAAGTTCTTAACAACGTATTATTTCAAGTAGGCGTTTTTATAGTGTTTATTTACGTATTAGGTTTTGTAATATCGTTAATAAATAAAGCGTTTTATAGACTAACGGGCAGTGGTAGGGCGGTATGCCTTGCCACCGGCCTTATAGGCACGCCTATACACGAACTTTCACACGCCGTTACGTGCTTGCTATTTTTTCATAAAATAGAAGATATTAAATTGTATCAAATAGACGATTCTAACGGTGTTTTAGGCTACGTAAGCCACTCTTATAACAGAAAAAATTTATATCAAGTGCTTGGCAACTATTTTATAGGCGTTGCTCCTATTATGGTTGGTGGAGTAGTTTTATACTTTATGATAAAACTCTTAATTCCAGGTGCGTTTGAAGATATAAATAACGAAGTAGGCAAACTAGTTGCCCTTCATAAAGACGGTATAGATTCAAGCATAATTTCTCATCTATTTTCGGTATGCCTATTAGCAATAAAATCAATATTTACGGTAGATTTTGGTTTTAAAACGGTAATATTTTTAATTATTTGTTTGTGTATTGCATTACATATGAATTTAAGTGGCGCGGATTTAAAGGGTAGTTACGGTTCAATTCCTCTATTCGTAATACTACTATTTATAATAAACAGCGTTATTTGGGGTATTTCGTTGCTTTTAAAATCTAAAATTTATACTGTGTTTTTAAGTTACGTTTCTACTATTAGCGCGTATTTAATTACAATTTTAACTTTAAGTTTAATATTTTCCGTTATACTTTTAGTTATAGGAATTATTATAAAAATAATTAAGCGTTAAAATTAGCAATCTAATATTAACTAATAAAAACTAGCAATTTAAAATGGCGAAGGACTTAACGTCCTTCGCCATTGTTTGTGTAAACAATAAACCCCCAGATAGTCTGGGGGTCCAGTAAAGGTTTACCGTTGAGAAAAATCCTCCGTTTGTGTATAATAAAAGTTGCGACCTGCCAGTTGCAACCAATAAAACAAACGGAGGATTTATGAAAAAAG
>JAZRGU010000017.1:0-113543 GCA_045644385.1 Christensenellaceae bacterium | reverse complement strand
GGCATCCTCCTGTATGCTCTTTGTAGCTTATTCTTTTGACATTTTCACAATGTCCGTCTTCTCTTTAAGTTAACCTTCTAAGATTTTTTACAAAAATTCAAAACAAACTTTGTTATACTATTCGTATTAACCATTCTTTTTTAGAATATTCTTAGTTTATTTCTTTTGCCTTCTGTACTTTATTTTTCGTTCTCGTCAATATATATTCCTATATATTAACTCCTATGCAGTTGTCAATCTACTTTTACCAACAACAGTTGGCGTTAAAAGCTCTAATGAGCCTTTTGGTGGGCTCAAATGGACTCGGACCATCGACCTCACGCTTATCAGGCGTGTGCTCTAACCAGCTGAGCTATGAGCCCATAATGGTGGAGGTAAGCGGGATCGAACCGCTGACCCCCTGCTTGCAGGGCAGGTGCTCTACCAGCTGAGCTATACCCCCATACAATAATTTATTCATACGAACAAATTACTGAAATAATAATAATGCTCCGAACATACGGAGCACTCTTATATTAAAAACGAATAAGAAGGAAACGAAAAATTTCTGTATCGACTTGGAATAATGTTTACAAACGTTGTTAGCAAACGATTCTCCCTAAAAGGAGGTGATCCAGCCGCACCTTCCGATACGGCTACCTTGTTACGACTTCACCCCAGTCATTGATATTACCTTAGGCAACTCCCTCCCTTGCGGGTTAGGCCGTTGACTTTGGGTACTTCCAACTCCCATGGCGTGACGGGCGGTGTGTACAAGACCCGGGAACGCATTCACCCCAGCATGCTGATCTGGGATTACTAGCAACTCCGACTTCATGTGGGCGGGTTGCAGCCCACAATCTGAACTGAGACTATTTTTTTGAGATTGGCTCGACCTTGCGGTTTTGCGACTCTTTGTGATAGCCATTGTAGCACGTGTGTGGCCCAAATCGTAAGGGGCGTGATGATTTGACGTCATCCCCACCTTCCTCCGTGTTAGCCACGGCAGTTTATATAGAGTTCCTATCTTGCGATAATGGCAACTATATACAAGGGTTGCGCTCGTTGTCGGACTTAACCGAACATCTCACGACACGAGCTGACGACAACCATGCACCACCTGTCTCTCTGTTCTATTGCTAGAAAGACCTAATTTCTTAGGCGGTCAAAGGATGTCAAGATTTGGTAAGGTTTTTCGCGTTGCGTCGAATTAAACCACATGCTCCGCTGCTTGTGCGGGTCCCCGTCAATTTCTTTGAGTTTCAACCTTGCGGCCGTACTCCCCAGGCGGAATACTTAATGCGTTAGCTACAGCACGGAAGGAGTCGATACCTCCCATACTTAGTATTCATCGTTTACGGCGTGGACTACCAGGGTATCTAATCCTGTTTGCTCCCCACGCTTTCGTGCCTCATCGTCAGTTATGAGCCAGTAAGTCGCCTTCGCCACTGGTGTTCCTCCTAATATCTACGCATTCCACCGCTACACTAGGAATTCCACTTACCTCTCTCACACTCAAGTTTAACAGTTTTGGTAATAGCGCCAGAGTTAAGCCCTGGAATTTCACTACCAACTTGTCAAACCGACTACGCACCCTTTACGCCCAGTCATTCCGGACAACGCTTGTCACCTACGTATTACCGCGGCTGCTGGCACGTAGTTAGCCGTGACTTGCTTTTGGGGTACTGTCACTTTCTTCTTCCCTCTTCACAGAACTTTACAATCCGAAGACCTTCATCATTCACGCGGCGTTGCTGGGTCAGAGTTGCCTCCATTGCCCAATATTCCCCACTGCTGCCTCCCGTAGGAGTCTGGACCGTTTCTCAGTTCCAATGTGGCCGATCACCCTCTCAGGTCGGCTACCCATCGTCGACTTGGTGGGCCGTTACCTCACCAACTATCTAATGGGACGCGAGCTCATCCATATCCGATAAAATCTTTCATCATAAGAAGATGCCTTCAAATGACAATATGCGGTATTAGCACAAATTTCTTTGTGTTATTCCCCAGATATGGGCAGATTGCTCACGCGTTACTCACCCGTCCGCCACTAAGCGTATTGCTACGCTTCGTTCGACTTGCATGTGTTAAGCACGCCGCCAGCGTTCGTCCTGAGCCAGAATCAAACCCTTAAGTTTAATTTCTTAAAGCTGAACCGAAGTTCAACTGCTCTAACGATTTAAAATTGTTCGTTTTTTGCTGACTGTTTTTGGTACATATTTAATATACTCAATTTAATTGACAGAAATTCTTTATTACAAAAAATGTCTTGTAACTCAATTCATTTCCTTCTATTCAATTTTTAATCTACGTAAGAAGAACGACAGTTCTTCGAGTGCTGTTCGCAATTGACAGCCTACATATAATATCACATTACTTTGTGCTTGTCAACAAAAATTTCGCCTTTTTTAAAGATTTTTTAAATTTTTTTTAGACAAATTTTTTACGACTTTTTTAGCACCGTAACGCCTTATTAAAGTGCGCCACTCATTTGCGATGCTCCAATATTAAACTACATTTATTAAATTTTGTCAAACATTTTTTCAAACTTTTTTTAAAAAATTTTTTATATACTATATATTGTGTATTTTTTGCAAAATTTTAATCTTTTGCACTACGACCTATTTTTTATATGCGCCAAATACTTACATTTTATCGCATATTTTAAAAATAAACGACTTAAAAAAAATAAATAAGCGCCATAGTTAGCACGTTCTTATTAAAGAACTTTTTGCTTTTTAGCGCTTTTTATTATACGAATTAAAATTGTAATACGTTAAAACTTAACGAAGATTTTTTATTTTATTATATATAGATATAGTTATATATTATATATATCAATATTAAAATATGGCTTTTTCTATAACTCCGCCACCTAGGCAGTATTCGTTTAAATAAAACACGGCGTATTGCCCTTCGGTTATCGCACGCTGTTTTTGTTTAAACTCTACGTAAATACCGTCGTCTTTAATAAAAACCGTAACTGGCTGTTCTTCTTGCCTATATCTAAACTTTGCCGTGCATTCAAATTGCTTTTTGTTAGGTGTTGCTGGCATAAAGTTGCAAGACTTCATATATAAACCTTTACTATATAACCTGTCTTCTTCCCCGTGCGCGACGTATAACACGTTGTTTACTAAATCTTTTTCTATAACGAACCACCTTCCGTCGTCCCCTGCTTGACCACCTATATCTAACCCGCGCCTTTGCCCTATGGTATAATACATTAAACCGCTATGCTTGCCTAAAACTCTACCGTCGTAAGTTTTAATTTCGCCTTGCTTTGCCGGAAGATAATTCATTAAAAACTGTTTAAAGTTTCTTTCGCCTATAAAACATATACCCGTTGAGTCTTTTTTAGTTGCGGTAATAAGCCCGTTTTCTTCCGCAATTTTTCTAACTTCGCTTTTATTAAGATTAGAAAGCGGAAATAAAACGTTTTCTAATTGCTTTTGGCTTACTTGGTTTAAAAAATAAGTTTGGTCTTTATTAGAGTCTTTTGCTTTTAAAAGATAATGAACGTCGCCGTCGTGCAAAATACCGCAATAATGCCCCGTAGCGATATAGTCCGCGCCGAGTTTTAAAGCGTACTCTTTAAAAGGCCCAAACTTAATTTCTCTATTACACAAAACGTCTGGATTAGGAGTTCTACCCATTTCGTATTCTTTTAAAAAATACGAAAACACCCTGTCCATATATTCTTTTGAGAAGTTAACCGTGTAGTACGGGATATCTATTAACGAGCACACCCTACGCACGTCGGCAAAATCTTCTTCCGCGGTGCAAGCGCCTTGCCCGTCGGTTTCTTCCCAATTCTTCATAAAAAGACCTATTACGTTGTAACCTTGTTGTTTAAGTAAAAGTGCGGCAACGGAACTGTCTACACCGCCACTCATACCAACTACTACCGTTTTTTTATCCATTTTGCTTACCACTAAATTAATTTTTATTATTTTAACATAATAAAATAAAAGTAACAACTGTTTTTTGTGTTTACTAAATATAATAATTGTGATAAAATATAATAAGGTGGGTATTTTATGAAAATCAAAGAGTTTTTTAAAGGAAAACTATTCGTTGCATTTTTTATAACGTATATATTACTAACCTTTATTATTTTTGCTTTTTCTTTAACGGAAGCCGATTCAAGCGCAAAACAAAGTTCTTTTGTTTCAAACTTTTTTTCTAACACGTTAGAATTTGTAACGAAAGGAAACGTTAATTTAAGTGAAGACGGTAAAAGCAAAGACTTTCCTTCTAACATAAATTTAAACGGCGTGCCTAAACGAGATTTGATGGTGGGTGAAAGTTTTTTTGTAAATTACAGTTATCCCGACGATAAAAAATACGCCTACGTAAACCCCGAATTTTATTGTGACGACGGTTCTATTTTAGACGTTAACTCAAAAACGGGCGAAGTTAGAGTTTTAAACGTTGGAAAAACCGTTATTGGCGTTAAAGACGATACTTCTAACGTAAACGCCACGCAAGAAGTTATAGTGGGAAACGGCGAGTTTACGCCTACGCTTGATATAATTTTAGTTTCAACGGAAGATAACGGCAAGTATTATTATTCAACCCTTAATTCCGTTGGCTCGTTTTATTATTTTAATATAGACACTACTATAAAGCCCGAAAACCTTACGGTTTCTTGCAATGACGACACGGCGTTTGAATTTTTAACTAGCGAAGGTTTGGTTGCTTTTTTAACTAAAAAAACGGGAACGTTTAATATTTTGATTAAAGGAAAATATTTTAACGTAAACTCGCTAAACGACGGCACTTTACAAGAAATTAGTAAAAGCGTTGAAGTTACGGTAGATAACTTTTTTCTTAACGCCCCCACCAAAGACTTTACTTTTTTATACCCGTCAATTTCAGTTTTTAAAAACGAAGAAACTAAATTAAGTTACGATAATAAGCGGTACGACCAAGAAAAAGTTGAACTTACAGCGTCTCAAAAACAACCTTTTATTACTTACGATAAAACAGCCGTTAGCCACTTTATAAATAACGGCTCGGTATATATTAAACCGCTTAAAGTTGGTACCAGCACGTTAAAAATTTATTATGCAACCAAAAACGAGATTAAGTGTAGCGAACTTGAAATAACAACTTCTTTAAAACGCCCGCAAGTTATAGAGTTAAAATCTACCAATAACAATTTATTATACAGTAAAAATATATCTACTTGCGTCGTTGGCGACGGCGAGGCGTTAAGCAACGGCGATTTTATTTGGACGTCTAGCGACGAAAGTATAGCAACCGTAGTTGACGGCAAAATTACGGGCAAAAAACTTGGTACGGTAGTTATAACGGCAACGTCTAAAAACTTTGACGGACTGGTTATTTCAAAAGAGTACAAAGTAGTTTTGCCGTTTGATTTTACAATTAGAAAAATTTTTGGGCATTTTTTACTGTTTACGATACTCTCGTTTTTTGCAAAAACGGTTTATTATAGGCTTGCAAAAACCGTATTTAATAAAAACACGTTGCTGTTTTCTATACTGTTTACCGTTTTGGCGGGAATACTAACGGCGTCAATATCGGAATTTTTACAACTTGGGTTATTCGTTATGGGAAGAAGCGCAAGTTTTGTTGATATTTTAATTGACGCTAGCGGATATCTTTTAGGTTTTGCAATATTAATTATTATAGACCTTATATTAAAACGTAAATTTAAAAAAGAATAGTTTATCTATTTCTACCCGTAGCCCAGTTGGATAGAGCGCAAGACTCCGACTCTTGAGGTAACTGGTTCAAATCCAGTCGGGTAGACCAAAAAGAAGTACAGCGTTGTACTTCTTTTTTTATATCGTTTTTGCAGTAATTTGATTTTGATTTAATCGTAATAAATTGTCACGTTTTACTAGCACTCCGCTTTTTAACGCTATAAAAACATATAACACTTTGAATTTTATATTAAAAATTGTAGCAACGCGGTAAATAAAGTTTACATAAACTTGGTTTTAGGGTATAATATTATTAAACAATTATTAGAGGTTTTTATGAGTACATGCACGCACGATTGTTCTTCTTGTGACGAAAGCAGTTGCAAAGATAGAAATAAATTTCAAGTTAATTTAAATAAAGATAGTAAAATAAACAAAATAATTGCCGTAGTTAGCGGAAAAGGCGGTGTTGGCAAATCGCTTGTTTGTTCAATGCTTGCAATAAACGCTAGCAAAAAAGGTTATAAAACCGCGGTTTTAGACGCCGATATAACTGGTCCGTCTATTCCAAAAATTTTTGGCGTTACAAGCGAGCAAAGGGCAATCGGCTCGGATAAAGGGCTTATTCCCGTAACGACAAAAAGCGGTGTAGACGTTATGTCTATAAACCTTTTGCTTGAAGAAGCAACCAAGCCTGTGGTTTGGCGTGGACCTGTAATTTCCGCCGTCGTACAACAATTTTATACGGACGTTTTATGGAACGAAAAGGATATTATGTTTATAGATATGCCCCCAGGAACTGGCGACGTACCTTTAACGGTATTTCAAAGTTTTAAAATTGACGGCATAATTATAGTTGCAACTCCGCAAGATTTAGTTTCTATGATTGTAGAAAAATCTATAAATATGGCTAATATGATGAACGTTCCCGTTTTAGGAATAGTTGAAAATATGGCTTATTTTGAGTGCTCTGATTGCGGTAAAAAGGAATATATTTTTGGCAAAGGAAAGGTAGAAGAAGTTGCTAAAAAATTTAACCTTCCTTTACTTGCAAAACTTCCGCTTAACCCACAAGTAGCAAAAAATATTGACGAAGGAAACGTTGAAAGTTTAAAGGTTGAACTTTTAGACGATGCAATAAAATTAATAATGGAGGATAAATAATGACGCTAGAACAATTTAAGAAAGAGAAAATTGAAGCAATGAAACAGCACGATAAAGACGCTGTAAACGCACTTAACGTACTAATTACAAAAATAATGAACATGACTATTGAAAAACGTGCAAGCAACCAAGAATTAACCGAGGGCGATATCAATTCAATTATTCAAAAAGTAGAAAAAGAACTAATTGAAGAAAAAGAAGGTTTTGAAAAGGCAAATAGGCTTGAAAACGTAAAAAGCCTTGAAGGTCAAATACAAGCAATTAAAAAATATTTGCCAAAAATGCTTTCCGAACAAGAAATTAAAGATATTATAACTACACTAGAAGACAAAACCTTGCCTTCAATAATGAAGCATTTTAAAACCAACTATCAAGGTAACGTAGATATGAAATTAGTTTCTTTGATAGCAAAACAATTTAATTAAAGGTGAATTATGACTACTAATGAAATAATTTCAATTATAATTTTACTTCTTGCAGGCATCGGCGTTTTTTTGGTGGGAGTTTCTCTTTTATCTTCTAACATAGAGCAACTTGCAAATACCGGAATAAAAAAACTTTTCAAAAGAACGGCAAACAACAAATTAATAAACATAGGAATAGGCGCAACTACTACGGCAATTATTCAAAGTTCAGGCGTTACTACCGTTTTAATAGTCGGCTTTGTAAACGTTGGTATAATGACTTTATATCAAGCCACGTCTATGATTATGGGCGCAAATATCGGCACTACGATTACGGCGCATTTAGCATCTTTACAACAGTTTGATTTTACCCAATACATAAAAGCTTTTGCGTTTATCGGCATTATGATGACTATGATTTGGAAAAAAGATAGCATCAAAAAAGTCGGCTACATTTTGGCTGGACTAGGCATGGTATTTATAGGGCTTGAAGTTATGAAAAGTTCTATGGAGTCTATGCAAAGCCAACTTGAAACATTGTTTTTGACAATAGACAATCCATTTTTGTTGTTTTTTGTGGGAATAGTAGTAACGGCGCTAGCGCAATCAAGTTCGGCAACCACGTCCGTTATTATAACACTTGCAACCGTACCCGGTTTTGTGTTTGGCAACGGTGGAAATTCAGTTTTATATATGATTTTAGGAACTAACATAGGTTCTTGCGTAACTGCAATTATGAGTTCCTTTGGAGCAAATGCAAACGCTAAAAGAGCAAGTTTAATACACTTTTTATTTAATACTTTTGGCTCTATAATATTCTTTATATTATTCCTTGCTGTTCCTACTTTTATGGACGCAACTTTTGGCAAATGGTTTGCTGGAAATTACGCTACTCAAATAGCAATGTTCCACACGTTCTTTAACGTTGCATGTACGCTTATGTTTATGCCGTT
Organism: Christensenellaceae bacterium; assembly: GCA_045644385.1. GTDB lineage: Bacteria > Bacillota > Clostridia > Christensenellales > Borkfalkiaceae > HGM11412. The sequence goes on along the minus strand of JAZRGU010000017.1, from coordinate 105,371 downwards.
TACTAACGTGTTTGTAAAAGTTTCTACTTTATTAATTAAAGATAAAAAAGAACAAGTTAGAAAAACCAATCTTGACGACCGCTTGCTTGCTTCCCCCACCCTTGCAATAGAGCAAATAGAAAAAGAGTCTATTGTATTAGCAGACGTTGCAATGAACGCGTTTAAAACGTCTTATAAAGCGTTTAGAGAAAAAAGCAAATCTCTTTTCCAAAACGCGCAAACCGATATTGAAGAAGCAAACGCATTAAACAAGTTTATTACGAATTACTTAGTAAAAATTTCTGCAACTTGTTCTAAAAACGAAGAAGAAAAAAGAATTTCGGATATATACAATAACTTGGGCGATATTATGAGAATTGCCGAAATTGCCGATAACTTTGGCAAATACACCACGCGCGAAGTTGACGATAATTTAGAGTTCTCGCCCGATATATTAAATAAAGTTGACGAAATGGTTGGGCATATTGAAACCCTTTACGATTACACTAAAACGGCAATTTTAGAACATAAAGTTGAAATTTTACAAAAAATTGACGACACGGAATCTATTATTGACGATATGAGAAAATCGCTTATAGACGAGCATATTGATAGGCTTAACTCGGGTAAATGCAGACCTGAAAACAGCGCGGTATTTATTAATTTGGTTTCTAACTTAGAAAGGCTTGGCGACCATTTAACGTATATAGCCCACACGATACAATAAAAAATTTATTATTAAAAAATGCTTTTTGCTTTTTTAAAAAAGACTTATTAAAAAACTTAAACTCTCGTTAATAGATAACGAGAGTTTGTTTTTTTACTATTTAAATTGAATTTAAAAAATCGCTAAATTTATTTAACTATACTATTTTATAAAAAGTTGAACTTACAAACGCTTGTCCCTTTTTAATAAAAGGGCTAGGAAAATTCGCGCAATTTACCGCATTAGGATAACGTTGTGTTTCTAAGCATATACTACTGCCTTCTACTAAAACGCAACTTTTCCCCTCTACCCCTGTAAATGCTCTACTTGCGTATAAATGTAAACCATCCATATCGGTATAAACTTCTATTTTTATACCGCTTTTATCGCCTAAAACTTCTGCAACTTTTCTAAAACCGCTACCGTTTAAAGCATAGCAAATATCATATCCTTTAAATTCCTTTAAAGTTGGGTCTAACGAGTTTAAATAATTTCCAATTATTCTTGGCTTTTTAAAATCAAAAACCGTTCCTTTTACGTGCGTTAAAGTGCCGTCTGCAACCCTTTCGGAATTAACGGGAACAACGTAATCAGCGTCAATTTGAACGGTTGTGCCGTAACAATTTCCGCCGTCTTCTCCGTTAGGGTTAAAATAGGCGTGGCTAGTAAGGCTTATTGGAGTGTCGCCGTCTGGTATAGCGTTATATTCTATTTTAACACCGTTTTCTACAACGGAGTACGTAACGTAAACTTTTACGTTAGACGGGTAACCTTCTTCGCCGTCTTTACTAAAATAATAAAGCGTTACGGAATTGTCCGTTAACAATACTTCTTCCCATATTTTACTATTAAATCCGTTTATACCGCCGTGCAACGAGTGTTCGCCGTTGTTTTTAGAAAGATTATACGTTTTGCCGTTCATTGTAAAGCGCGCGTTTGCAATTCTATTAGCAACTCGGCCTACTATTGCTCCCATATAACCGAGGCGTGTAGCGTAATCTTCTAACTTTTTATAGCCTAAAATTAAATCAATAACGCCACCTTTATCGTTCGGTGCTAAAAAAGAGTGCCATATTGCGCCGTAATTAAGCACGCTAGCACTAATTTTGCCGTCGGTTATAGTGTATTTGTAAACGGGCTTTCCGTCTATTTGACCAAAAATTTCTTTTTTCATAAATTTAAAACGTTGCAAAAGGCACTATTTAAAGTGCCTTTTATTTTTTTAGATTATTTCTATACCTGCTATTTTACAAAATTCCGTAATGAGTTTAGAATTATCGCCATAACTGATAATATAGTGTTGGCACATAACTTTGTTTGCAAAATCTTCGGTGTCTTTTAAAAGCACTTTAAGGGCTGGAAGTTGAGGTGCTGGTTGTGCCCAACCTGCCTCCTCCCATCTAGGCGGTGTTACACCCTCGCCAACCACCATATGAAGAACGTATTTTCCGTTTTCGGTAGTAAGGCGACACATCGTAATAGTTCCCGTTTTTACTTTTGAAACGTTAAGCACGCCTTGCGATAAAAGACCAAACGATTCTGGGCTAACGGTAACTTCACCGTCAACTATTTCCGCAGGAACGTAGTCTGGAACGCCGGCAAGAACGCCGTCTTCAAAAAACTCGTAAAATTCAAGGTATGCGCCTATTTGACCTGTAAGCATTTTAATTATGGCTTGCGTTACGTTGCCTAAACAATCGTTTTCGGGAACAGTGCAAATACCGTCTCTATCCGCAAGAAGCATAAATATCATTGCAGGTGGAAAACCTAAAAGTTTTTTCATACCGTCAACGTCTTTTAAAGAAACGGCAACGTAGTTTCTTTCTTTAATGATATCTTTTAATGCAAGATAGTAAGAAACTCCGCGACGAACTATATTCATATCCGCCTTTTTCATAAATTTCCAACTATTTACCGTTGTGTTTATTACTTCGTCAATAGCGGAATCGGTAACTTTTTCGGCACGCTGAACGACTTCTAACATTTCAAAGCACTCTATTTCTGCGCCGATAGTTTTCTTTAAACTTACGCCGTCAAAAAGCGTTCCGTAAAGGTGCATATCTCTAAAACCCATATGCCCTATTTTTAAAGAACGCATCTTTTTATACGCAGACGCTGCTTTACAATAACTAAGCACTTCGTCTACCCTAGACGGTTTTCCTATAATATTATACACGTATTTAAACGTGTAGCCTAAATCTTTCATAACCTTGCGTAGTGCCGACGTGCCTGCTTGGTCCGCCGTAGTAACAAGCCTGCCGTCGCTTTCAATCCAACCGCAAAGCCCCCATAAAACCATTGGTTTGTTGCGGAAGCGTTCCGTAATTTTAATTACGGCGTGAGTTGGAATCCAACCGGCTATACAAAGAACGAGTACGTCAAAATCTTTTCCTTCAAAAAAGTTTATCGCGTTGTTTACGTCTTTTTCTTCGTAATCGTCTGTAATAGGGAAGCAAGAAATAACTTCGGCACCGCCCTTTTTTAAACTTTCCGCCGCAACCGAGCACCTATCGGCAATATATTCAACGGGAGTATTAACCTCGCCAAATCCTGCAAATGCTATTTTTATCATTTAATAATCTCCAATATTAATAGTTTTTTTGGCAAACGCCTTTTATTTAACGTTAAATTTATAATATTTATTCGTTTTAAAATAAATTTATAAAATTATCTTTTCCATTGTAAATCGTAGTGAACGTCGTAACCCTTTTCTTCTGGAGTATATTTACGAACGGTAGTATCAACAACCTTGCCGTCGTTATATTTTCTATCGTTAATTTTTTCTTGCGTAGTACCCATAACGGTTACGTTAAGTTGACGATGACGTGCACGAACTTGGTCCCAGTCAATAAAGTAAACGTGAGCAAATTCACCACCGTCTAAAACGCCGTCTTTAATAGTCATAGTTTCGCTTCTGCCAAAGAATACTGAACGAAGGTGTCCGTCAGTGTTCAAAGAAGTGCGGTCTCCTGGCTCGTTTACGTATCTGCCGAATTGCGCATGGATAGGACCTGGGTGCATATATTCGTTAGTTTCAGAATAGTCTGGAATAAATTTTTGCATAATCTTTAACAAATCGTGTTGAAGATATTCTAAATCGTATTTATCCATATCGTGTGAGCATTCTTGAACCATAACCGAACAAGTGGTGTGGTGTGAAGCAATAGTTACAGTGCCGTTTTTAATACCTGATTCTTCTACGATATGTAAAACGTCGCTAGTAACGTCGTGAAAGGTTGGTCTCCAACCCTTTGATTGTAACTCAATTTCTTTTTGAAATACTTTAAATTCCATAATTTTATTCTCCTTAAAATTTTATTTATTATTTTGTACGGTTTAACCGATTTTTTATTCTTTAAACATTTTGTTAACGTGTTCTAACGTTTCTCTAACTAAAATGTTACCACCCTCGTGCCCCGTTACGCCACTGCTAACGTACGCTGAATAATGGCTTCCTTCTTCCGCTTTTTTGGTTGGCAAATATCCAGCCGAGCCACAAGCAAGTTGAATAAGAAAAGTTTGTTTTGCCTTGCTTCTTGCCCTTATTTGATTGCCGTAATCTAAAAACAGTTCAAACGGATTTGTTGCTATTGCAATATCGCCAAAGCGGATATAGTGAACTTCCATTTCCACAGTGTTTACTTGTTGTTGAACGTTGTAGCGAACAATAGTGCCCGCATAAACGTACATTGCGGCATTTTCTTCAAAAGTGACACGCCTTCCTTTATTCTTTTCAATAAAAGCATCTATTGCGTCAACCGCGTCGTTATATTCTTTTATAGTTACGCGACGTAACGGCAATGAAAGTTCAACCGTTTCGTGAATTAAAATGCCTTCGTCTTTAAAATCGTCTCCTAATTCTTCGTAAACGTTAATTATTTCGTTAGAAATTCTTTTTCCTACGAGTTTTAACCCCGAAACGTCAAACATAGAAGGGTCTGCTCTACGTTCTACATAACCGCTTCTTTTTATATGTGGGTCGTCAATAGGAGTTTCTGGATTTACCCAACGGATAATATCTCTTGGACATTGGTCCCCCGCTGCCGAACAAAGACCTAAAACGCTTATATTTCTTCCAAATTTTTTAGCAAGATTTTCTCTTACCTTGCCCCAATAGTCAGACGATATAAAACTTCTATGCTCAACAACTTGCGACGGACAAGCAATGTTTGCAACCACTCCTGTAAGTTCTTTATTTTCGTCAAAAGTGTAAATGAGTTCAATACCAGAATCGTTGCCTGCTTCTAACGCTTCAAAATTTGCCAATCCCGTATCTCCCCACATCTTTGCCGAACCATCATCATAGCAAGCTCTACGGTTCATACCTACAACTGCTCTACCAAAAGCGTTTTGATAATACGCAGGCTTTCTATTTTCCCAAGCAAGAAGAATTGCTTCGGAAATTTTTTCGGTTAAAAATTTTAAAGACTCTTCCTCACTTAAACATTTTTCTCCACTTACTAGCGGTTGATACTCCATTTCTTTTGGCAATACAGTTTTTAAATATTGTAGTGAACTTAAAGCAATACCAACCTTTTTGCTAATAATACTAGTATGCCCATACGCGTACGAAGTGTGGGTATGAATTGCGCTAATTATAATTTTACTTGTAGGTATAGGCAACTTGTTTTCCAACGTTTTTTTAACGGCATCGTTAAGATTTACCCCAATAGCAGCCAAATCACAGCCTGCAATAATCATTTGCTCGTTACCGCTTTCTACTGCCATAGCCACTACTTTTAACGGAGATTCTACCTCATCCGTTATCCTTTCGTAAAATTGCCCAGCCAAATTAATTTTAGTTCCTTTTTTTGGAGTTATGTCTACCTCTGCCCAGCCTATTTTTACTTTATCCATATCGCTTCTCCTTAAATATTCTTTTACAATTTTGCTTTTTGCCGATTATTTTCTTGTTTCGTCGTAAGCACGGCGAACTGCGGATATCATTTCTTCTGCAAGTTTTAAAGGATTTTCTGCTTTTGCTATTGCAGAAGAACAGCCCGACGCCGAAGCGCCCGCTTTTATAATGTTATAACAATCTTCCCCTTTTGATATTCCTGCCGAAGGGAAAGGTTTGATATCTGGGTTAATTTCTTTAATTACTCTAATAACTTCGTCAACGTATTCTTTATCGGCAGGCTTGCCCGTTCCGATAAGTTCGGTTGGCTCTGCAACTAAAATGTTAGGGCCGAGTTTTGCTATTGCTTTAACTTCTTCAACGGAGTCTGCACAAACCATAGTTGCAAGACCGAGTTCGTCCGCACGCTTAATTGCCTTTTCTATTTCTTCAATAGTTAATTTGTGTTCGGCGTGGTTAAGCATAACGCCCACAGCGCCCGCAGCCTTAACGGCTTCTGGCAAAGTTCTACCCATACCCTTGCCAACGGGAATACTATCCATATGTTGAGAGTAAACGTGAACGTAATTTGTATCAACGTTTTTAGCAACGTTGTAAATTTCAGTGTCTGGAATATCTAACACGACGTTTACGCCGTATTTTTTTGCAAGTTTTTCTAAACCCTTTGCCATTTCAACTAACGTTTCGCCATACATATAGCATTTTGGACCGTATTCAAAAAACGGCTCGCTTATTTTATAGTTTTTTACCATAATAGCCTTCTCCTATATAATTAATTATTTTTTATTAAGCCTTTCGCCCACTGCTCCGCCTGGGTGAATAAGCGCAAATTGCTCGTTTTTAAAACCCGTTTCTTCAATTAAAGCCGTTTGCAATGCGTGAAAAATCATACAAAGCGCGGTAGTAGAAGTAGTTCCTTGCGCGTTATATCTATCGGTTTCGCGGTTTACGTATTGCTTAATTACAACGTCCGCCCCGATAGCCAAAGGCGATTCTAAATTTTCGGTAACCGTAATAACTTTAACGCCCTTTACCTTGCATATATCTAAAATTGGAAGAAGTTCTTTGGTTTTACCCCCGCGTGAAGCAAAAACCATAACGTCGCCTTCTTGTAAAAAGCCCGTTGCTCCGTGAACTGCTTCGGCTGGCGATATAAACCTTGCCGGCTGCTCTATACAGCAAAGAAGATGCGCTAAATGTTGGCATATAATACCAGAATGCCCACAACCGCAAGTTCCAATGCGAGGCGCGTTTTTTAAAAGTTCAACCGCTTTTGAAAACTCGTCTTCATTAAGATATTCAAGCATTGAACTAATACACTCGCTTTCAATTTGATATGCTTGTTTTACCATATCCAAAGTTTCTTTTTTCATTAATAATACCTCGTTTGAATATTTATATATATAAATAAATTATACAACAAACATCGTGTTAAAGTCAACAACAAAACGCTTATACCCCTTTAAAAAGTACGTTTTTATTAGTTTTTAATAGATTACGTTATTAAAAAAAATGACAACGAAAGTTTCATTGTCATTTTATTTATTTTATTAAACTTTTTTAAAATTTTTAACCGTTACTAACGCGTTTGGCAAAGCATAAAAGTCGTATTCGCTAGAATTTGTTAATTGCGTATATAAATCGTAATCTTTTTGACCTTCTTCCGTTTGCAAAGGCTCTAACGATTTAGTTCCGTCGTCTAAATAAGCAAACATTTCTTTTGAAGAATCGTCGTAAGCGTATTCAAACGTTTTAGAAAAATCAATAACGTCGTAATCGCTTCTTAAACCCGCGTATTTAACGTGGTATAAACCTTCGGCATCTTTAATTAACTCATCTCTCATAGCGACAAGATTTTTTAAGCCTTCCGTTTTGTATTTAATTTTTCCAAATACGCAATAATCTTCGCCAGAAAATTCGCCAACGTCTTCAAGCAATATTGCAAATTTAACTTTTGCGGTATCGTATTTTTTGCCACCTTTACCAGTGTCGGGCTCGCGAAGCATAACCAAAGTTCCTGCGGTTGGCAAAAGTTTGCTATCGTATCCGTTTTTTGTAAATTCGCCTTTAATTGAGTCTTTTTCGGTAGATAACGGAGAGTATTCGCCGTCTTTAAATTCGTACGCACCTAATACTGCGTACTTTCCCGTTCTGTTAAACACTATTGAAGTGTTCTCGTAAAAATCGCTTTTTATAAGCGATAAAATTCTTTCGCAAGTTTTTGGCGCAAAAGTTTTGTATAAGCAAAGAGTTACGTCAAAATTAACGTCTTCATTTGACGAGTTTTTGTAACTAACTTCAAAGTTAACGTCTTGAATTACGCTACCTTCCGACCTATACGTGCAAGCGCCCATATTAAATACCGCTACTAACGTAAGGCACGCAACTGCTAATTTTATTAAAAGTTTTTTCATAAAAAGCCTCCAAACCCAAATTGTACTTTATTGAGAATTGTAAACGACGCATAAAATTCCAGCAACGACAACTAGCCCTAGCAAAACCACTCCCATAACGCGCCAAGGCGAAATAGGCGTTTTGCCCGTACATTTTCCCGTATTACCGTTTACGCAAATCGTATAATTTTTATTTTTATATTTGTAATTCAGTAGGTATATAGGCAAAAGCGCGTATTTATACGTAACTGAATTATGCGTTGTAGAAACGTTTATATAATCAACAACGTCGCAATAACTGTTTGCAATTATAGCCCTTTTAATCTTATTATCCATAAGCGTTTTGGCGTCCGCCCAAGCGTCTTTAATGCTTTTGTCGTGCCGACGCGCCGTGTAGCCCGTTAAATAATTTTTTTCGTACACTTTTATTGTAGAATAATTAAAAGGCATTAATTTATCAAGCGTGTTTTGGCTATAACTTGTGCCTGCGTTTATCATAACGTCGTCAAAAAAATGACTATACGTTCCCGAAATATAGCGCCAAACTATGTAAGTTTCCGTACGCCTATTTTTGCCAGAGCCAACAACCCTAGTACGCCTATTTCCAACACGCCCCCTATAATAAGAGACCGTTTGACTATCAAAAGTAAAACAAGGCTCGTATATTGCGCGCACGTTTTCCGCCTTTAAGTTCTTTTTAAAGTTGCGCGGAGCAAAAAACCTGCCTTTCGCCCATTTTTTTGCGGTTTCTACGGCGGCTTCTTTGGTTATGGTAAACGGATAAACCACGTTTGGTTTTAATCCCACTAAATCTTCGCTTTTTACGATGTGCGAAGTTTCACAATACGGGCATACCGTAGCGGTTTCTAAACGAGAAAGAACAACTTGCGCACCACAATTTTCACAGCGATAGCAGTTTACTTCGTCGTCCCATTTTTCTAGTTTGTTAAACGCGTCTTCAATATTAAGTTCCGTAACTTTGCTACTTTTTTCAAAATCCGTTAAAGAACCGCAATGCAAACATTTAAGATTTTGCGTAACGGGGTCAAAAACCATATTAGAGCCACAGTTTTGGCACTTAATATAAACCGTTTGAGCATTAGAATTTTCGTCGTTAAAATCTTTTTTTAACGTGTCTAACATATTGTAAATTAACTGTTTAATTTAGCAAGCAACTCATTAACGTCAATTCCGTGTACCGCAGCCGCTTCCGCTATCGTTTCACCGTGGGCGATGGCGCATCCTAAACAATGCATACCATATCCCATTAAAATTTCAGGTGCGTTTGGGTTTAACTCAACTGCATCCATAATAAGTGTGTTTTCGTCAATAATCTTTTTTTCTGCCATAATTATACCCCTTTTATGTATTAATTTAATTTAGTTCCGCATAGTGGACAAAATTTAGCGTTTGCGCCTACTTCCGCACCACACTCTTCGCAAAACCTTTTAGCGTTTAGTTTTTCACCGCACTCCTCGCAAAATTTTGCTTTTTTACTAACGCTTGCACCGCATTTTGGGCAAGTTTTTTTAGGCTCGCTTTTTTCAATAGGTTGCTCGGTTTTACTTGAACGCATAGCCTCTTGAAACATTTGACCAATGCCTATGCCAGCGCCAAGCCCTACGCCTGCGCCTGCCATACCGTTGCCGGTGTTTTTAGCAGCGTCTTTCATCGCTTGCGCAGCGGAAACTTTCATTAAAACGTCCGTCTTGTCTCCTAAAATGCCTAATTTTGTCCTTTCGTCAAAGGCTTTTTCTACTTCTGACGGAACGGACATATTTTCTATAAGCAAGGAGCAAAGTTGCAAGCCTATACCGTTAAAACTTGCTTGAACTTTGCGCTTTACAATTTCGTTAAATTCAAGCGTATTACCCGCTAAATCTAGCGCGGAAATTTTGCTTTCGCCGATAGCGTCCGTAAGTGTTGAAACAAGCATAGTTTTTAAATAACTTGTTATATCTTGCGTATTATAAGTAGAATTTGTGCCAAAAAGTTCTTTTAAAAATACGGCTGGGTCGTCTACTTTAAACGAGAACGCACCAAAACCGCGAACTCTTACCATGCCAAATTCAGGGTCACGCATAATAATTGGGTTTTGAGTGCCCCACTTAACGTCCGTAAACTGTTTGGTGTTAATAAAATACACGTCTACCGTAATAGGCGTTTCAAAGGCGTATTTCCACGCTACTAGTTTTGTTAAAATTGGGAAGATTTGAGTTTTTAAATCGTATAAACCTGGGCCGAATATATCGGCAATTTCACCTTTATATACGAATACGGCGCATTGAGATTCTCTTACAGTAAGCGTAGACCTATTGTTAACTTCACGCCCCGATTTTTTAAAGGGATATTTATAAACTATCGTATTTTTGCTTGCGTCAGCCCACTCTATATTTAAACGAAATAATGCCATTTTATCCTCCTTTAAACAATATTACGCTTTAAAAACGCGCTACCGTTGTTTATATTCTTATGTTAGTATAACATAAACGTTTTATTTTTACAACAATTATTTTTAATTTTATAGTATTTAAAGGCACTTTTTGTAACATTTATTATTGCCGTTATCTAAAATATAAATTCTAAACCAAAACAATCTTTTAAATAATTACCCCTAAAAAATACTAATGCGCCAGCGATAATATATCACTGACGCATAAAGTTAAATTGTTTAATTTGTTCGTTTTATTATTCAGCAACAGCAGTAGCGCCTGCACCTTTAAGGCTTTCAACGATTTTGTCTGCTTCTTCTTTTGGAAGACCTTCTTTAATAGTGCCAAGTTTTTCAACCATGTTCTTTGCTTCAACAAAACTTTGATTTGTACTTATCCTCGCCATAAAACTTATACACAAACACAAGAATAGCATTGTAATTGCAATTATGTTGATTTTATGTATTTTAAATTTTTTATTCTCCATACCAATCTCCTTTTTAACAATCTTTTTTCGTAAAAATTTATCCATTTCTTATAAGAATTAATGTCATACTTTTTTCAGTTTCATCATATATAACCCTATAAATATCTGTAGTACCACTTTTCTTTCCGCCGCGAAAAAGAACATCCCAAATATCACACCATTTATACCCTTCAAAATATGTTTCGCCATCTTTTTCAACAATTTTTGCCTTATAGTCTACAGATCCACTCGTCCATCGTTGAATTTCGTCGCCTTTTACTTCTATTGCATAAGAATCGCGAACATCGTTTTCGGTTAACTTATAAATGCTCTCATAAATATTATTATCACCACGCCATCCATAAAGTCCATTAGGAATAGGTCCTGTTTTTGAACACCCAAAAAAGCCACAAAAACACATTATTAGCACTAAAAATAAAGTGATTACTATAGTTATTTTTCTTTCTTTTATTCTCATATTTTTCTCCTTTAATTGCTTGGAATTATAGTAATCAATAATAAGTCATGAGGTAAACATACAAAATAAACATTATCTGTTAACAAATAAAAAAACTGTTCATCAAAATTCGGCAAAAATTCTTGTGGGATTTCTACTAGTCTATCAGGCATATACATCAATGCACTTGAAAATGAACATTCAAATCGCTTGCTCGCCTCTTCATCGAGAGAAGATTCAAAAGAATTTTCATCTAACCACTTCGTTGGTTCGTTTTCTAATTGAAAGACCGTATATTGAAAACCGATACCTTGCCATTTTTCTTCTTTATCGCGAAGATGATATATTATCGTCGAATCCGTAGGAAGTTCTACTTTTGAGTTTATTTCTATTAAGTTTCTGGCAATCTCGTCTTCACTCTTTTTCGGTACACACCCAAAAAGGCAAAAAAAACTCGTTATTAGCACTAAAAATGAAGTGATTGCTATAGTTATGTTTCTTACTTTTATTTTCATATTTTACTCCTTTAATTAGGTACATTAAATTAATGTCCAGGTATCCCAACTATTAACATAAATCTTTTTGGGTTATAAACGAAATAGACGTTGTTTATCGTGCTCAAATAATAATAACTTTCTTCAAAGTTTGGTAAAAATTCTTGTGGAATTTCTTCACTTTTAACTGGTAAAAAGTCAAATACACTTGGGAAAAACTGTTCAAATTCGCTATTCTTCTCTTTGTTGAACGAATTTTCACTTAACCAATCCGTAGGTTCTCTCTCAAACTCAAACACTGTATACATTGCTCGTCTTCCAGTTAAAAATTTCCCCGAATCACGAGAATGATAAACTATTTTTGAGTCAACAGGGACCTCGATCTTCGTAAGACTGATTATTCTATCCCTTGCAATTTCATCTTCACTTTTTTGAGAATTGCAACCCAAAAAACAAACGAAACATACGACACTCAAAACAATTAAAATAATTGCTTTTAATATTCTTTTCATAATAAATCAACTCCAAAATTAGATTTTACGAAATAAGTACAATAACCCATTGGTCTATACCCCCCAATAATTATATCATACCTCCTTATTTTATCATAAGTCAAAATTCGCTTTAGCAATAAATGCAATATACATTGTGGATTGTTCATTCAAAGATTGACTATCAAATACTTTTCCACTAACTAAATTAATAAATTCACCATCCTTTTTTATAGCACATATAAAGTCAGAATGGCTGTTACCAACCAATAAATACTTCTTTCCTTCTATATTGCCGGTTATATAATATGGGCTTTTGCTGTTAAAAATCCGTTCTCCGTTTTCGTTAAGAATCCAAGATTTATCTGAATCCGGGGAAGGTTGACTATTTGTTTCATCTTTTATGTAAGGAGACCAAGTATAGTTTATACCATATACATTCGACAGTTTATACATACTCGTACTTGCTCCCAAACAAGATAAAATACCAGGTTTTTCCTCTGTAAGATAAACGAATACAAACCCATAAGGTTCAAATTCGACAAGAAAATATTTTAACTCTTCGTTTGCATCATATAATGGATATACTTCAAAATCTTCATAAGTTTCCCCTTCGGGATAACCCCAATTTGTATCTCGGACTTTTATACGTTCACTAATTCTTTGAATATGCTCTTCTTCTGAAAAATCATCAGATAAATCATAGTGCGCATCACTAATAGTATTATAATGTTGTTGTTCTTCTGCCATCGCTTGAAAAGCTGAGAAATCCAAGCATATAAAAGAAATAACACTCAACATCAGCACAACAAAAATAACTAAATTAAACAATCTAAAACTTCTGTTAGTTTTCATTTTTATCTCCTAATTATAATTATATTCATAACGAAACTAGATTTCCGGTATTTGAATTGTAGGAACTCTTTCTACATTTTTTACAAAATCCAATTCGTTTATAGATTTCATAACTTCATTTATACATTCTACGTATTGCTCTTTTAATTGCACATAGATATACCCAATTTCTTCCTGTTCATTCGAATACCATATATCATATCGAATACACTCAATATATTCGTTTTTAAAGTCTTCAATTGTAAATCTTTTCTCACAAAAAACGTTTTTATATTCAGGATTGATACTTACAACAAAAGTGCCTTCAACATATTCTTCTCTTTTGGTGCAAGCCGTTATTGTGAATATAAAACTGAATAAAAAAACCATGATGAATACACTGCTCAACCATAATCGAAATCTTCTTTTATTTTTAATGAATCTATTCATATTAAACCACCTCTAACATAAGATTTTATGTTTATTTTTATTGTTTAGTTTTTATTCATTTATTAACCTCCATTTTATTTAAAATTATTTTTAAACGAAAAAACACTTTTTCTCTTTTAATCTTTAGTCGCCTATCACTTGCAATATATTGTATAACAGTATTTCTTGTTGAGAAATACGTTAACTTAATTTTATTTTATCATAGAGATTAAAAATGTGCAACACACTATGCTTTTTTATTAACTTATAAAACGAAAACTTTGTATTTTTTCACGAATTTTGACGCATTTTTGTTGTGCGTTTTAAAACAAACAAAAAACCGCTTGAAATATCAAGCGGTTAATTATTTTTTTATGTTTATTCAGCAACAGCAGTAGCGCCTGCGCCTTTAAGGCTTTCAACGATTTTGTCTGCTTCTTCTTTTGGAAGACCTTCTTTAATAGTGCCAAGTTTTTCAACCATGTTTTTAGCTTCAACAAGGCCAAGACCAGTAAGTTCTCTAACAACTTTGATAACTGCAATTTTGTTAGCGCCAACTTCTTTTAATACTACGTTGAATTCAGTTTTTTCTTCTGCAGCAGGAGCATCTGCAACAGCACCAGCACCAGCAACCGCAACAGGAGCAGCAGCGCTTACGCCGAATTCTTCTTCAATTGCTTTAACAAGACTGTTAAGTTCAAGAACAGTCATACCCTTAATTTCTTCAATAATTTTTGCTATATCAGCCATTTTTATATCCTCACTTTAATTTATATTTTAATTTTTAGGTTATTCACCCATTTTTTCGGCAACTCTGTTAAGAGCAACCGCAAGCCCACGAACAATGTTGCTGAGTGTTCCTGCAACTTGTGCGTAAAGAACTTCTTTTGACGGAATAGATGCAAGTGCTTCTACGCCCTTTTTGTCAATATACGCGCCGTCTACGTACGCGCTTTTTGCAAAAAGTTTATTTTCAAACTTCTTTGCATTGTCTACAACGATTTTTGACGCGCTAGTTTCGTCTTGACCAAAGGCAACGGAAGTCGTGCCGTTAAGGTCGTTATCAAACGCAGTTACGCCTAAATCGTTAAAAGCCTTTCTTACCAACGTATTTTTAAGCACTTTGTATTGAACGCCGGCTTTTCTAAACTCGTTTCTTAAAGCAGTGTCTTCTGCAACGGTTAAACCCTTGTAGTCTACGAGCACTACTGATTTGCTTTCGCTTATTTTAGCCTTAATTTCTTCTACAACTTGCTTTTTAGCCTCAATATTTGCTGACAACGTTTTTTACCTCCCATAAAATTTTCCGTAAAAAACCGCCCATTACCGAAAGTACGATAAAGGGCGGACTACAAGTTCGCTATTTAACGACCTCGGCTGGTGTAACTTGCGTTACTTAAAAACCTGCTTTCTACGGTTGTATTGTTATTACGCGGTTATTTTAACACACCGCAAAAGTTTTGTCAAATAAAATTACACGTTTTTGTTTACAACTTTAACGCCTGGACCCATAGTGCTTGCAAGTGCAATACTCTTAATGTATTGACCTTTTGCAGACGCTGGTTTCGCCTTAACAATTGCTTCAAGTAACGCATTGTAGTTTTCAATGAGTTTTTCTTTACCAAAACTCTTTTTACCAATCGTGCAGTGGATAACTGCCGTCTTATCAAGTCTATACTCAACTTTACCGGCTTTAACGTCTTTAATTGCTTTTTCTACGTCCATAGTAACGGTGCCAGATTTTGGGTTTGGCATAAGTCCTTTTGGACCTAAAACTTTACCTATTCTACCAACGACGCCCATCATATCGGGAGTAGTGATAACAACGTCAAACTCAAACCAGTTGTCTTTTTGAATTTTAGCAACTACGTCTTCTGCGCCAACGTAATCTGCGCCTGCCGCCAAAGCAGCGTCTGCCTTGTCGCCTTTTGCAATAACTAAAACTCTTGCAGTTTTACCAGTTCCGTTAGGAAGAACGATAACGCCTCTAACTTGTTGGTCTGCTTGCTTTGGGTCTACGCCAAGTTTTGTATGAAACTCAATTGACTCGTCAAATTTAGCCTTAGCCGTGTTTAAAACAACGTCCATAGCCTCGTTTACGTCGTAGAGTTTAGTTTTATCGTAACTCTTTATGCTTTCGGCATATTTCTTTCCATATTTCATTATAAAAAAATCCTCCTTGTGGTACATACGAGATACAATCTCTCCCACTCACTATTTATTCTTCAACGGTTACGCCCATACTACGTGCAGTACCGGCAATCATACTCATAACGGCTTCAAGTGAAGCGGCGTTAGTGTCAACCATTTTAATCTTTGCGATTTCCTCAACTTGCGCCTTAGTAAGTTTTGCAACTTTGTTCTTATTAGGTGTAGCGCTTGCAGTTTCAATACCGCATGCTTTCTTAATAAGTTCCGGTGCTGGTGGAGTTTTAAGAATAAACGTGAACGAACGGTCTTGATATATCGTTATTACTACTGGAATTACGTAACCAACTTTATCTTGCGTTTTAGCGTTAAATTCTTTTGTAAAACCTGGCAAGTTGATACCGTAAGGTCCAAGTGTAGAACCAACTGGTGGTCCTGGGGTTGCTTTTCCGGCTTGTAACTGTAATTTAACAACAGCCGTAACTTTTTTAGCCATAAAAAATTCCTCCTAATGTGGTATTTGCAAGGCGACTTAAAAATTTGAACGCCTCTCCCACTTATTCCATCAATATATAATTGATAGTATTTAATTATTTAATTTAAGTTGAACGTAATCAACTTCAACTTCGGTTTCAGTGCTAAACATTGCAACTTTAACCTTTGCTTTTTGAGTTGCGTCGTTAAGGTCAATAATAACGCCTTCAAACGCGTCAAGCGGACCTGAAACAATAGTAACTTTGTCGCCTTTTTTATAAACGACGTCGCTTACCGTTTCTAAACGCATGCGCTTAACCTCGTCGTCGTTTAAAGGTAACGCCTTTCCTTGCGGACCTACAAAGCCCGTAACGCCACGAGTGTTGGTTATCATAAACCATAAATCGTTAGAGTAAACGAGTTTTATAAATATATAGCAAGGAAGAATTTTGCGAAGCACAACTTTCTTTTTGCCGTTTTTTTCTTCTATGGTTTGCTCCATAGGTATTTGGATTTCAAGGATTTGGTCTTGAAGATTGCTGTTTTCAACCATTTTTTCAAGAGTGTCTTTAACCATAGCCTCGTATCCCGAATAAGTATGAATAACATACCATTTTGCCGTTTCAGCCATTATTTACACCTCAAATATTAGTTAAAAGTTTAAGCAAGAAACCAAGCCCAAGGTCCATCAACGTTATTACTACCAAAAAAATTGCAACAACGCCTATGACCACACCCGTTTGTTTAACGACTTTGTTAAACGGTGGCCACGAAACTTTTTTAATTTCAGAAAACACTTCCTTAATTTTTTTGCCTATTCTTACAAAAAAATTAGGTTTTTTGTTTTTTTGTTGAACCTTTTTAGTTTCAACTTTTTTTGTTTTTTCTTTCATTTTACACCTCAACGACTTTTGCCGTTTGCATACCGCTTTTTGTTACGCTAAATTACTTAGTTTCCTTATGAGCAGTGTGCTTTTTGCAAAAAGGACAATATTTGCTTAATTCAATTCTATCTGGTGTGTTCTTTTTGTTTTTGTAAACATCGTAATTTCTTTGCTTGCATTCAGTACAAGCAAGAGTAATTCTTACTGCATTTCCTTTTGCCATTTTAAAATTCCATCCTAAAAAATTAACACCCCTTTTGGAGTGCTTTATTATTTTACATTATCGTACTTGCTTTGTCAACGAATTTTTGCCGTTTTTATAAAATTTAATAAAAATTCGCATAATTATATATATAAATTATAGGCAAACGCCGTTAAAGATTGTATTTTACGACTTTTTTTCTGCAATTTCTACTTTTTTTGCGCCACTTTATAGCAACTTGACAAAAAAAAATTATTGTATTAGTATTATATTATGCTAGCGTTTAGCAAATAAAATTTATTAAAATTTAGGAAAACTATGAATATTATTGTTGCGGGTTGTGGAAAAATAGGAAAAACTATTATAAAATCAATGGTTGACGAAAAACACAACGTTACCGCTATTGACGTTGATAGAGAGATTGTATCTTCCGTTACGAATATTTACGATATAATGGGTATTTGTGGCAACTGTACTTCGTACGAAACTTTAAACGAAGCGGGTGCAAAAAACGCCGATTTATTTATTGCCGTAACTAATTTAGACGAACTTAATATGCTTGCCTGCTACGTCGCAAAAAAAATGGGTGCGAAACACACCGTTTGCAGAACGCGTGATTACGAGTACAACAGAAAGAGTTTTAACTTTGTTAAAGACCAACTTTCGCTTGATATGACTATTAATCCCGAACTTTTAACGGCACAACATATCTTTAACCTTTTAAAACTTCCTTCCGCTACGAAAGTAGAGACTTTTTCTAGGAATTCTTTTGAAGTTGTTGAGTTGGTCGTTGAAGAAAACAGTCCGATTACCAACGCTTCTTTAATAGAATTGCGCAAAAAATTCCCTATTAATTTTTTAATATGTTCGGTATTAAGGGACGATAACGTTTTTATTCCAAACGGCTCGTTCGTTTTAAAAGCGGGCGACAAAATAGGGCTTATATCCCCTATAACCGAAAGCCACAAACTTTTAAAATTAATGGGATTTTCTAAAATACAAATTAAAAACGTGCTAATAGTTGGCGCAGGAAAAATTGCTTGCTACCTAGCAAATCTTTTGTTAAAGAGTAAAAACCCCGTTAAAATTATTGAAAAAGATAGACAAAAATGTGTTGACGTTTCTTTTTTACTTGAAGACGAGGCAACCGTAGTTTGTGGGGACGGTATGTCGCACGAATTACTTTCTGAAAACCGCATAGCCGACGCCGACGCTTTTATATCGCTAACCGGTCAAGACGAAGGCAACATTTTAATGTCTTTTTACGCTTCTAGCCAAGGCGTAAAAAAAGTTATAACCAAAGTAAATAAAAACGAACTTTTATCTATTTCTAAAAACTTGCGCGTAGAAAACCCTATTTCTACAAAGCAAATAGCGGCAAACGTTTTAGTAAGTTACGCGCGCGCACTATCTAATTGTATAGGAAATAAAGTTGAAACGCTATACAGCCTTATGGACGGAAAAGCCGAGGCGGTTGAGTTTTCCGTTTTAAACGACTTTAAGTACGCCAACGTGCCTTTAAAAAATTTAAAATTTAAACACGGGGTTTTAGTTGCGGGAATAATTCGCGACAGGTCTTGTATTATACCGTGCGGTGAAGACGTTTTAATGGCGGGCGACAACGTAATTATAATTACGGCAAGCCAAAGCCTTTACGACCTTGCAGAAGTCGTTTCTTTAAAATAGGTGCGATTATGAACAATAAAATGATTTGGAATTTGGTTGGTAAAGTAGTTAAAATAGAAGGTTTTTTACTATTATTACCCCTTATAACGTCTTTAATTTATTCAGAAGCGCTTTCCGCGTTAAGTTTTTTAATAACTTGCGTTTTATCGCTAGGTTTAGGGTATGCGCTATCATTTTTTACCAAAACCCAAAATACCGTTATCTACACGCGTGAAGGTTTAATTATAGTTGCTTTAACTTGGGTTTCGGTTTCGGTAATAGGTTCGCTTCCCTTTATTTTAAGCGGTCAAATCCCGTCGTTTATAGACGCGTTGTTTGAAACCGTAAGCGGTTTTACAACTACGGGTGCTTCAATAATAACGGACGTAACCAAAATAGGTTACGGCATGAATTTATGGCGCTGTTTTACTCACTGGATTGGCGGTATGGGAATAATAGTTTTCGTAGTGGCGTTTATTTCTAAAACGTCGGATAGGTCTATACATATTTTACGTGCGGAAATGCCGGGGCCTATCGTAGATAAAATTGTTCCGCGTTCAAAAGATACTGCAAAAATACCGTACCTTATATACATTGCTTTAACGTTAATATTGATGATTATGCTTTGGGCTGGCGGTATGCCCTTATACGATAGCGTAGTTTTTTCTTTTGCTACGGCAGGTACGGGCGGATTTTCTATAATGCCCGACGGCATGGCAAGTTACAGCAGTTACAGCCAATGGGTTATTGCTATATTTATGATACTTTACGGCGTAAACTTTAACGTTTATTTTTTAATAGCCACAAAAAAATTAAAATCCGCTTTAAAAAGTTCGGAATTAAAAGCGTATTTAACCATATGTTTAACCGCTTGCGTAATAGTTGCCTTAAACGTAGTTGGAACTTACAATACGGTAGAAGAAACTATAAGGCACTCCGTTTTTCAAGTGTCGTCTATTTTAACTACTACCGGTTTTTCTTCTACGGACTTCAACACTTGGAACACTATGGCAAAATCTACGTTGTTGTTGCTTATGTTTATAGGTGGCTGTGCAGGCTCAACCGCGGGCGGACTAAAAGTTTCACGCGTTATGTTACTTTTAAAAAAGATAGGCACGGAATTAAGAAAAATAGTTAATCCTAACAGAGTAACTACTATTAGATACGAAGGTAAAAAAATTGACGAGTCTACCGCAAACGGCATAACTTCTTATTTTAGTTTATACATCGTGTTAATAATCGTAATATGCTTTATTATTTCTATTGACGGATTTAGTTTAGAAACCAATTTAAGCGCAACGATATCTTGCTTAAACAATATAGGACCGGGGTTTGATATGGTAGGCCCAATGTCAAATTACGCTTGCTATTCGCCACTTTCTAAAATAGTTTTAATGATTGCAATGCTTTTAGGAAGGCTTGAAATTTATCCGTTACTTTTGGCGTTATCACCTACTACTTGGTTAAAAAAATAAACTGCAACCACGCTAAAACTAAAAAATATCAAAACAAAACTAGCGCGTCGTGCCTAACAAGGCACGACGCACTTTTTAAATGTTAAAATTAAATTTTTGGTTGGTTTTAAAAGTTATAAAATTAAAAACCCAAGTTTTTAAAAGATTAAATTTTTAATTTTACCGTCATAATAGTGTATTCGTTTTCTACGCTTTCACACGTAATAGTGCCGTTTGCTATTTCTAAAATTCTTTTTACAATGGTTAGCCCTAAACCTAAACCCTTGCTTGCATGGGATATATCTGCCTGATAAAACTTTTCAAAAACGTGAGCGGTTTGCTCGCTTGTCATACCTATTCCGTCGTCTTTAACTGTAACTACTATTTCTTTATCTTCTTTTTTTAACGTAACTTCTATTTTGCCGTTTTGCTTGCCGTATTTTATTGCGTTAGCAAGTAAATTTATCCAAATTTCTTTAATTAAATTTTGTTCGCTATTATACTTTACTTTTTCAAGTTTTGCTATTACTTCTATATTTTTTTCTTTTAAGGCGCTATCAAGAAGTAGTATACAGTCTTCTATTTGCCCGTCAAGTGAAAATTCGCTTACGTCTAACATAACGGACTGACTGTCTAATTTAGCAAGTTTAAGCGTGTTTTCCGATAATTTTGAAAGCCTTTCGCTTTCGGCAACTATTATGCTTGCGTACTCTTTTTCTTCTTCGGTCAAGTTTTTGCTTTCAAGCAAAAGTTCGGCGTAGCCTTTTAACAAAACGATAGGCGTTTTAAATTCGTGCGAAAACCCTGAAATAAAATCGTTTTTTAAAACGGTAACGGAATCTAACTGCTCTACCATTTTATTAAAGTTATTTACAACCGTATTTATTTGGGGGCTTTTTGTTATAGGTTCAAGCCTAGTAGTATAATCGCCTTCTGCTATTTGGTTTATCTTTTTGTTTATGGTATTTATTAATTTCATAACGTTATAAGTAACTAGGTAAGTTATAGGTAACGCTATTAAAAAACTTGCTAGAATAAAAGAGCCTATTAAAAATCCGTATTGAACGCTAGTTGCGTATTTTATATATTTGGTTATAATTGAGTTTATCTCTATGCCTAAAATTATTCCCGCCACCCACGTTATTAAGACGCCCATCGTAAGACGCCACGGCGAAAGTATATACTGTGGTTTTTTAATTTTAATTTTTTTCATTTCTAACACCCTTGTAACCTATTCCGCGTATAGTTTCAATGCCAATTTCATCAAAATCAACAATTTTGTTTCTTATTTTATTAACGTAAACTTTTAGCGTTTCCTCTTCCGTTTCGCTATCAAAATCCCAAAACTCTTGGAGTAAAGAACTTTTTGAAAAAGACTGCTCTGGATACGATAAAAGTTTAAACAATATTCCAAATTCTTTTTTAGTAAAACTTTCTTTTTTATCGCCTTTACTAACCGTTAAAGTGTTGTAATCTAACACCGTTTGCCCAACTACTATTTTCTTTTCGCTAACTATGTTAGCCCTTCTTAAAACGGCTTTCATACGCAAAAACAACTCTTTAAAATCTATTGGTTTAACCATATAATCGTCTACGCCCAATAAAAAGCCTTTTGACTTATCTTCTATTGACGATTTTGCCGTAGCCATAATTACGGGCGTGGCGTAATTTAAAGCGCGCATTTCTTTTACAAACTCAAAGCCGTCCATTTTTGGCATCATAGCGTCTACTATTGCAATATCCACGTGGTTTTCGCTTAATTTTTCAAGCGCAACGTAACCGTTTTCGGCAATAATGCAGTTATAGCCTTCTTGCATTAATTTTATCTTCATTAGTTTACAAATATTTAAATCGTCTTCAACTATTAAAACGTTAAACATTTTACCACCTCTTTACACCAATATACTTAATTTTATCACAATTTAAAAAAAAGACAAATAGTTTAGTCAAAATTCACAAAATAAACATAAAATTCTTGATTATTTTTAAAGTTATTTACGATTAATAAACTTTTTAAACGATATAATAAATTTAGTTTAGGCGTTTATTATGAAAACTTATACGGCAAAAAATATTTTAACAGACAATAAAATAATACAAGACGGCGAAGTAAAACTTTATTTTTGCGGAATATTTTTTAGGTTTTGCAAGTTTTTAAGCAAAAATTTTTCTAAAAAATACGCTTTTAACGTAAAAACTCCTACCGAGCCTTGCGTTTATTTGTGCCGTCACCTAAATTTGCACGGCGCAATAGCGGTAAATAAAAGTTCTAACTTTGACTTTCAAACTTACGTTTTAAACGTTTTTGCAAAACCAAAAAGTTGCTTTAAACAGTTTTACAATTACACTTTTTCTAAAAAGATAAACAAAAGTAAATTTAAAGCGTTTTTTCCGTCGCTTTTAGCAAGTTTTTGGGTTCCTTTATTATGTAAATCGGGAAAAACGATACCCGTATATAGAAACAACGCGCAATCTTTTAAAACTATAAAAACTTCTTTAAATTCTTTACTTGACGGCAAAAACTTGTTAATTTTTCCAGACGTTGACTACACTGAAACCTCGCGCGAAGAAAAGAGTGAAATATACAGTGGATTTTTGTGTATAGAAAAACTGTATTTTAAAAAAACGGGTAAACACGTTAAGTTTATACCATTAATTATTGACGAAAAAAACAACGCGATAAACGAACTTAAAGCAATAACTTTTACGGGCGACGTGCCTTTTGAAAAAGAAATACAAACAGTTTCTAGTAAAATTGCGGAAGGCATATTTTCAAATTAAAACCAACTAACTTTTAGATTTGATATTAGTTGGTTTTTTTTGTTGCAATTCTTTACATTATTCGCCTTTTGTATTATAATAAATAATTAAAGGAGTAGTTATGTATCCAGACAGATTATTTAAAGGCGGTCCTAATTTATACGGCGTAAGTATTGCGGTTGGCATACTTTGTTGTTTTGGAGTGTTTTTTCTTTATTCTAAAAAGAAGAATTTTGACAGTGGTTTTATAGACTTTGTTTTTTACAACGCCATAGTTGCAATAGCGGTGGGCTTTTTTACGGCGCAAGTTATGCACACTTTTTACATATTTTTGGCTACGGGCGAGTGGGATTATCCAACGGGCTTTTCCTTCTTGGGCGGTCTGCTTGGTGGCGTTATTTCCTTTCTTGTCGGTTATTTTATTTTCCGCAAACGCCTTAAACAAAGTATAGTTGACCTTTTGCCACTTGCTTCAATTTGCATTGTAATTGCACACGCTTTTGGAAGGCTAGGCTGTCTTTTTGCGGGGTGCTGTCACGGGGCGTATTTAGGGCAAGAGCCAACTGTTGGCGGTATTTATATGCACGGCAAAGTTGACGGGTATTACACTTGGGGCTATTTTGTGCCTACACAACTTTACGAATCGTTATTCTTATTTTTACTTTTTGCAATATTCTCGCTTACCTATATGAAATATAACGACAAATACGCAATGAGCCACTATCTTATTTCGTACGGCGTTTTTAGATTTATTATTGAGTTTGTAAGAAAAGATAACGAAGGAAAGTTTTTAGGCTCTTTAACGCCTAGCCAATCTTGGTGTATTTTTATGGTAGTTTTAGGCGTTGCCCTTTACTTTTTTGTATACTATTTTTATAAAAAAAAGCAACAAAAAACGGCGCAAACGACTAATAAAGAAACGCCTTGCGACACAACTTCTTCTAACGTTTAGGTGAATTATGCAAAAATTTAAATTGACACTTAAATTATTTTTAACTTTTTTTAAAATAGGGCTATTTACTTTTGGTGGCGGTTACGCTATGATTGCCCTTTTAGAAAACGAAATAATAGAAAAAAACAAATGGCTTTCTAGCGACGAGTTTTACGACGTAGTTGCCATTGCAGAATCAACGCCGGGGCCTGTTGCCGTTAATATGTCCACTTTTTTAGGTTATAAAAAATGTGGCGTTTTAGGCTCTATATTTTCAACGCTTGGCGTAATTTTGCCGTCGTTTATAATTATATTTATAATCTCTTTGTTTTTTGACGCGTTTTTATCGCTTACCTACGTGCAGTACGCGTTTAAAGGCGTTCAAGCGTGCGTTGCATATTTAATAATATCAGCGGGCGTTAAAATGATAAAAAAACTAAAAAAAGGCGTTTTAGAAGTTACTTTGCTTTCACTTTCTACAATCGCACTTTTACTGTTAACTCTTTTTTCTATTAAATTTTCGTCAATCTTTTACGTTTTAATAGGCGGTGCGGTAAGTTTAACCGTTTACTCTATCAACTATTTTTCAAAAAAACAAGGAAAGGGGGACGATAAATAATGAACGTTTACCTTTTACTGTTTTTAACGTTTTTTAAAATAGGCGCGGTTTCTTTTGGCGGTGGATACGGTATGATATCCCTTGTTAGAGAAGAAGTGCTTTTAAACGGCTGGTTAACGGAAGAAGAATTTTTAAATTTTATTGCCGTTTCAGAGTCTACCCCAGGACCTATCGCCATTAACATGGCAACTTTTATAGGGTCGTCGCAAGGCGGTTTTTTAGGGGCGGTTTTAGCGTCGCTAGGCGTAGTTTTGCCGTCGTTTATAATAATTTTACTAATTGCAACTATTGCTAAAAACCTTTTAAAAATCGGTGGCGTAAAAGCGTTTTTATCGGGCGTAAAACCCGCTGTTGCAGGGCTTATTACCGCTACCGGAATAACTATGGCTATATCCGCCATTTTGGGCTTTAAAAACATTTCTAGTACCGTTAATTTTGACTATAAAGCGTTAATTATTTTTGCCGTGGTTTGCCTTGCTTCTATGCTTTATAAAAAGTTTTTTAAAAAGAAACTATCACCCATATTGTTAATAATAATTTCGGCAATAATGGGATTAATTTTATATTCGTTTTAATAACGAAAAGGAGAATTTTATGTCTTACGAAAAAGATGAAATAATGGCTTTACCCGATAAATACAAACCGCTTGGCGCTTGGGAGTATTTTGGGTACACGATACTTTTTTCGGTACCGTTAATAGGAATAATATGTTTAATTGTTTTTGCTTTAAGTAGCGACAATATAAATAGGCGCAATTTTGCAAGGTCGTATTTTTGCTCCGTTGTAATAGCCTTAATATTGGTCTTTTTAATGATAGTACTAATACTTTTAGGTTACGGCGCGTTTTAGAAGAATTTATGCGATACGCGTATTAAATTAAAACAAAAAAAGCCTTTTCTTTTTTACAAGAAAAGGCTTTTATTTTATTTTTACTTTACCCTAAAAACGGAAGCAAAACTTCTTCAAGCGTTTTGGCAAGTTCTAAATTTTCAAAAACGGTATTTAAAGGATTAACGTCGTAAACAAAACACAAAACGTCGGTTGCTAAAAAGGCTTCGCTAACGTTTGAAAATATAGTTAATTCTGAACCTAAAAACGCGTGGAAAAACGCCATAACCGCTAAAAGCAATGCTATTGAAACTACTGCGTTTACAAAACCGCCTAAAAAATTATCTACCCAACCTATAAGTTTACATCTTTTTAAACTCTTAAAACCTTTTAAACTTAACTTTCTTAATAAATGCAAAATTACGCTGTACACTACAAACGTTAATAAAAACAAAACGCCGTAGGCAATATACAAGGAAACCATAGCGACAATTTCTTGACCGCCCGCAATTTTTGAATAGCCTAACAAGTTTACAAAAAACTCCGTTACTTCCGTTAGCCAGCCCCACGTTACGAACAATTTAGTTACCGTTAATAACGATAAAAAGCCTGCGCCTGCAATACATATTATAATCAATAACACGTCTATCGTTGAGCCAAAAAAACCGCATTTAGCCCCGTATATTATAAAACCTACGATAAACGCTATAACTAAAATATCTATTAATATATACATAACAACCCCCTTAGGTTATTTTTTAAATCCGTCTTTAAGAGAAACTATTTCGGAAAGAACTATTTTGCCGTCTTTAACAAGTTTTTTATAATAGCCCTTTCTTAAAAGTTGAAAACTAGTTTCTTCTTTACAGTTTTCTATATATTTTTCCGCTTTTCCTTTATAAACGTGTACGCTATCGTAATTCATGCGTTCTTGAAAGTCTTGCCCAACGTACTCTGCGTCTTTAAGCAAATAGTCGTATTTTTTAATTTCAACGTCAACGCAATTATCCGCGTCAACCCAATGAATAGTTCCTTTACATTTTATTCCGCTAGTATCTGAACCTGAACGACTTTCGGGAACGTAGGAACACAAAAGTTCTTTAACGTTGCCGTCTTCATCAAAAACAACGTCGTCACACTTAATAATGTATGCGTTTTTAAGCCTTACGTATCCGTCTTTTTTAAGCCTAAAATATTTTGGAGGAGGATTTGTAGAAAAATCTTCGCTTTCAATATAAACGTGTTTAGAAAACGTTACGGGGCGAGTTCTTACCGTTTCTTCGTTGGGGTTAATTTCAAAATTAACTTCTTCCGCGCCCTTTTCGTAATTAGTTATAGTTACTTTAACGGGTTTTTCTACCGCCATTGCCCTTTCGGCGTTTTGGTTTAAATAATCCCTAGTAAAATGCTCAAAATAAGATATTTCTATTTCGCTATTTGCCTTTGCAACGCCTATTTCTTCGCAAAAGTTTTTTAACGCTTCTGCTGGAATACCCCTATTTCTTAATCCCGTTAACGTTGGCATACGCGGGTCGTCCCACCCTTCAACTGCACCGTCGTCAACAAGTTTTTTTAGATATCTTTTACTCATAACCATATTGGTTACGTTAAGCCTTGCAAACTCTATTTGGCGTGGCTTATGCTCTACGCCCGTATTTTGAATAGTCCAGTTGTATAAAGGTCTATGGTCTTCAAATTCAAGAGTACATATAGAGTGGGTTACGCCTTGCATACTGTCGCAAATAGGGTGAGCAAAGTCGTACATAGGGTAAATACACCACTTGTCGCCCGTGCGGTGATGAGTTGCCCTTAATACCCTATAAATTACGGGGTCGCGCATATTAATGTTTGGCGAAGCCATATCAATTTTTGCCCTTAAAACCTTTTCGCCGTCTTTATACTTGCCGTTTTTCATATCGTAAAAAAGTTGCAAGTTTTCGTCTATCGTACGGTTTCTATACGGGCTTTCTTTACCAAGCTCTGTTAAAGTGCCTCTCGTAAGTTTAATTTCTTCGGCAGACAAATCGTCTACGTAAGCCTTGCCGTCTTTAATAAGTTTAACCGCAAGTTCAAAAATTTTATCAAAAAAGTCCGACGCGTAATGAATTTCAAACCAATTAAAACCAAGCCACTCAATGTCTTTTTTAATGGCGTTAACGTACTCGGTTTTTTCTTTTGACGGATTAGTATCGTCAAAAAACAAGTTGCACACGCCGTCGTATTTTTTTGCCGTGCCAAAGTTTAAGCACAAACTTTTTGCGTGCCCAATATGAAGATAGCCGTTTGGCTCGGGCGGAAAACGGGTGTGGACGTTTGAAACAACGCCTCTATCTAGTTCATCGTTAATAATTTCTTCTATAAAATTCTTTGCTTCCATAAATTTACTGCCGTTTAATAATTGCGCCTACGCGCGTTTAGTTTAAATTTTATTTATACCATTTTAGCACATTATTTTATAATAATCAATCTATTTTTATTTATATATACGATATTATAAAGTTTTGTAGCAGTCTTTTGCTTGACATTATCGTAATATTTGTCTAAAATTATATGGATAAAACTTTTAAGAGGTGTACTATGTCTGAAAAAAGAGCAGTAACTATGGAAAAAATAGTTAATCTTTGCAAAACAAGGGGTATAATTTATCCAGGCAGTGAAATTTACGGCGGTATGGGAAACACTTGGGACTACGGACCTATCGGCGTTGAAATAAAAAACAACATAAAAAGGGCTTGGTGGAAAAAATTCGTTCAAGAAAGCGAAAACAGTTACGGTGTTGACGCCGCAATTTTAATGAACGCACGCGTATGGGATGCGTCCGGCCACACTACTTCTTTTTCAGACCCTAAAATGGACTGCAAAGAGTGTAAAACTCGCCAAAGGGCAGACAATTTAATTGAAAACCACTCAAAAGGCAAGGTTAATCCAGACCTACTTTCGCAAGAAGAAATGCAAGCGTATATTGAAGAACATAAAGTTTGTTGCCCAAATTGCGGTAAATTTAATTGGACGCCTATTAGAAACTTTAACCTTATGTTCCAAACTTCACGCGGGGTAACCGACGAAAGCACTAACACTATTTACTTGCGCCCTGAAACTGCACAAGGCGAATTCGTTAACTTTTTAAACGTTCAACGAACTACGCGTGCAAAAGTTCCTTTTGGCATTGGTCAAATAGGTAAAGCGTTTAGAAACGAAATTACTCCCGGCAACTTTATTTTTAGAACTATTGAGTTTGAACAAATGGAACACCAATGGTTCTGTAAAGAAGGTACGGATATGGAATACTATAACTACTTTAAAAAATCCGCTTGGGATTTCCTTCTTACACTCGGCTTTAACGAAGAGCATTTAAGATATCACGACCACGACAAACTCGCGCACTACGCTAAAAGCGCTTGCGATATTCAATATTTATTCCCAATCGGCTGGTCGGAACTCAACGGTATTCATAACCGTACTAATTACGACCTTTCACGCCACCAAGAATATTCGGGCAAGTTTATGACTTATACCGACCCGTTCACAAACGAAAAGTTTATTCCTTACGTAATTGAGTATTCTATCGGCGCGGATAGGCTTATGCTTGCAGTTTTATCCGAAGCGTACGACGAAGAAGTTCTTGAAGGCGGTGAAACGCGCGTAGTTATGCACTTCCACCCTGCTATTGCCGCTTATAAAGTTGCGGTATTGCCACTTCAAAAGAATTTAAGCGAAAAGGCAAAAGAAGTTTACAAAACTCTTGCCAAAAACTTTATGTGCACTTACGACGAAGCAGGCTCTATCGGCAAACGCTATCGCCGTCAAGACGAAATTGGCACGCCTTACTGCGTAACCATTGACTTTGACACTCTTGAAAACGACACCGTAACCCTTCGTGATAGAGATACAATGAAGCAAATTAGGCTTCCTATTTCCGAACTTGTTTCGTACGTTGAAGAAAAAATTAAACTTTAAAATCAAGGCGGATTTTTCCGCCTTTTTTGTTTGAGGTGCGTATGGCTGTAAAAAACGCCAAAATTAAATTGCTTGACGCTAAAAGTATAAATTCAATTTATAATACCAATTATAACGTAATAGTGCTAAACGAAACTACTTCTACTAACGAGTACGCCAAAAACCTTATGCTTAACGGCGAAAAAAGCGCAGTCGTTTTAAGCGAAAGTCAAACGGGCGGTAAAGGTAGACTTAACAGAAGTTTTTACTCTCCTAAACACAACGGGGTTTATATGAGTGTTTGTTTTCGCCCGAATTTTAACGTTAAAAACGCCAATAAATTAACCACTCTTGTAAGCGTAATAGTGGCAAAATCCCTAGAAAAAGTTGCCCAAATTAAAGTTGATATTAAATGGGTTAACGACCTTTACGTAAACGGAAAAAAGGTGTGCGGAATATTAACGGAATCTTGTTTTGATTACAAGAATAATAAAATGGACTACGTTGTAGTGGGAATTGGCGTTAACGTTACGGGAACTGAGTTTCCAAAAGAAATAGAAAGCATTGCAACGTCTATTGAAAAAGAAAGTGGTAAAATTATAGACAGAAACGTTTTTGTGGCTGAAATTTTAAAAAATTTTAAAGATTTAGAAAGTCAAATTTTAAACGAAGATTATCTAAAAGAATATAAGGCTCGTTCAAACGTTTTAAACAAGCAAATAGCTGTAGTTTCTTTAACGGAAAGTTATTCCGCTTTTGCCGTAGATATTTTAAATAACGGAGCACTTTTAGTTAAAAGGGGCGAAGAACTTTTAGAACTTGTTTCCGCCGATATTTCTATTAAAGATTTTAATTAACTTAAAAGTTACGGGCGTGAAACGTAGTTAAAGCGTTAAAATAAGGATTGACATATTTTAAAAAATATTTTATAATAAATTAAAAATATTAGGAGATAATTATGGGATTTTTAACAGGTAAAACCGCCATTATTACGGGCGCAGGATTTGCAACACTATCAAATGGAAAATGTGGCTCAATAGGCTACGGAATAGCAACCGCTTACGCAAAAGAAGGTGCAAACCTTGTAATAACGGGAAGAAACGTTAAGAAGTTAGAAGATGCAAAATCGGCGTTAGAAAGCCAATTTGGCATAAAAGTTTTAACGTTTTCTGCCGACGTTAACTCTGGGGCAGACAATAAAGCCGTAGTAGATAACGTTATTAAACAAACTATTGACGCTTTTGGTAGAATTGACGTTTTAATTAACAACGCGCAAGCGTCGGCTTCGGGCGTAACTATTGCCGACCATACTACCGAACAATTTGACCTTGCTATATATAGCGGTCTTTACGCAACGTTTTACTATATGCAAGCGTGCTACCCTTATTTAAAAGAAACGAAAGGTAGCGTTATAAACTTTGCAAGTGGTGCGGGGCTTTTCGGCAACTTTGGTCAATGTGCTTACGCCGCTGCAAAAGAAGGTATTCGCGGTCTTTCACGCGTTGCCGCAACCGAGTGGGGTAAAGACGGAATTAACGTAAACGTAATTTGCCCTATCGCTTGGACAAGCCAACTTGAAAACTTTGAAAAGGCTTACCCAGAAGCGTTTAAGGCAAACGTTAAAATGCCACCTATGGGACATTACGGCGACCCTGAACTTGAAATTGGTAGAGTTTGCGTTCAACTTGCTAGCCCAGACTTTAAATATTTGTCTGGCGAAACGTTAACGCTTGAAGGCGGTATGGGTTTAAGACCATAGTCAAAATAAAATTAAAAGAAGTTGTTTCCAACTTCTTTTTTTATTGCAAAAAATACGTGAGTAAACGTATATCGCTTTTAAAAAATATCACGGCTAACGATACGCACGCACGTTATACGGTTATAGTATACAAAGGTAAAATCCACCCTTAATAACGCACGCCGTATTTTGCCACGATGATATGCTAAGCCTATGGTTAGAATAAAAAAATCGGCAAGTTGATACTTGCCGATTTTTTGGTCGGGATGACAGGAGTTGAACCTGCGGCCTCTTCGTCCCGAACGAAGCGCGCTACCAAACTGCGCTACATCCCGACGTAACAACCTTAAAACGCGTTGTGTTTAAAGCCTATGATTATAAAGTTAAAAATAGTTAATTTTTAATAAAGTTTTTGTGCATTTTACTTTTAAGCACCGCTTAACTATAATAATTAAAAATTTTTCATAAATATGTTACCAAATAAAATTTTACTTTGCAAGCAATTTGTATAACATTTTTTTATTTTTAAATTTAAAAATTACCGCTTATATATAAAATTTTGCCAACCCCACTAAAAATATAAATTTTTATATAGTTTTTATTGCTTTTTTACAATTTTTTTAAAATTTCTTCTATTTTTTTGCAAAAATTACGGATAAAACAAGCCGTACGGCAATTATTTTTGAAAATAGTATTGATATATATATTAATATATGTTATAATATCTAGGCATTAATTGACCTCGTTGTTGTACTAATTTTTTTAGGAAAGGTATATTTAAATGCAAAAAATCAACCAAGTAGTGTTAATAATAAAAACGTAAATTAAGCGCTTTTCAAAAAATTTATCATTTTTTAATGATACTAATTTTTTGACGGCGTTTTCTATTTTTAGCAACTTGATTTTTTGCAAAATTTAAAAATAAGCAAATTTATGAAGATTTTAGTGGTATGTCAACATTATTATCCCGAGCCTTTTAGAATTACCGATATTTGTGAAGAGCTAGTAAGGCGTGGGCATCAAGTAACCGTAGTTACGGGAACTCCTAATTATCCCGAAGGAATTACATATAAAGGTTACGAAAACGGCAAAAAGAAATATGAAGTTTTAAACGGTGTAGAGATTTTTAGGTGTTATGAAATTCCAAGAAAAAAAGGAATTTTATTTAGATTTTTAAACTATTACAGCTTTGCGATATCTTCAAAAAGGTTTTGTAAAAAATTAAAAGGCGATTACGACGTTGTTTTTGCAAACCAACTTTCGCCTATAATGATGGTTGACGGTGCGGTGACGTACAAGAAAAAGCATAATAAAAAACTTATTATGTACGTTATGGATTTATGGCCTGCAAGTTTAAAGGCGGGTGGAATTAAAGAAAGTTCCGTAATATACAAGTACTATAAAAAAGTTTCCGCTAAAATATATAAATCGGCAGACGTTTTAGCGGTAACGTCTAAAAGTTTTATTCCTTACCTAAAAGAAAATTTTAGTATTGAGGAAAGCAAAATGGTATATATGCCTCAATACTCGGAAAATTTATTTAACGTTGAAGATTGTAAAAAAGAGCCGAACGAATTTATAGATTTAATGTTTGCGGGAAACGTAGGTAAAGCACAAAACGTTGAAAGCATAATAAAATCAGCAAACGCTTTAAAAGAAAATACACAACTTCGCTTTCATATCGTGGGGGACGGGGTTTCGCTTGAAAACTGCAAAAATTTGGCAAACGAATACGGTTTAAAAAACGTAATTTTTTATGGAAGAAAGCCCGTTAGTGAAATGCCGAATTTATATAAATCGGCGGACGCTATGCTCGTCACCTTAACGAGTGATGAGTTTTCAAAATTAACCCTACCAGGCAAAGTGCAAAGTTATATGGCTAGTGGAAAACCAATAATTGCAAGTATTGACGGCGAAGGTTGTGAAATTTTAAGCGAGGCAAACGTTGGTTACGTATGCGAAGCCGAAAACGACGGTGCATTAACGGATATTATTGATAAATTTAGCAAGTTAAGCAAACAAGAAATTGTAGAATTAGGGAAAAATTCCTTTAACTACTCAAAAGAAAATTTTGATAAAAAGAAGTTTATTGAAAGTTTAGAAAATTTATTTAACAAGTAATAATGAAGATTTTATTAATTTCTCCACTTCCGCCACCAGAAGGCGGTATTGCAACGTGGACTAAACTTTATATTGAATATTGCAAAAGCAACAAAATTGATTGCGATATAGTAAACACTGCCTTGGTTGGTAATAGGGCAAAAAAAATCAACAATAAAAAAAATATTTTTGATGAAATAAACCGCACTTTAAAAATTATTAAAGATTTAAAAAATAAAATTAAAGTTTTTAAACCTAGCGTTGTGCATCTTAATACGGCTTGCTCAAAAATAGGTATTATCCGCGATTATTTATGTGCAAAAATTATAAAAAAGAATAATATTCCGTTAGTTTTACATTGTAGGTGCAACATTGAAGACCAACTTGGAGGTAAAACTGTTTCCGTTAAGTATTTTAATAAACTTTCAAAACTTGCGGATAAAATTTTAACTTTAAACACTCCTTCGCTAAATTATGCAAACAGCATTGTAAACGGTAAAGTTATAACAGTTCCAAATTTTATTAAAGAAAATAGCGAGCCTAAAATTGAAACCGTTAATAAAGATTTATTAAAAGTTATATTTATTGGGCACGTACAAAAAACAAAAGGCATTTTTGAACTTATAGAAACGGCTAAATTTTTTAAGGACGTCGTCTTTGACGTTTACGGCCCTGTAAACAGCGAAGTTAGCGAGGTTGAAATTCCAAACAACGTTAAACTGCTTGGCAGAACGGAGCACAACGTTATTTTACAAAAATTGCACGAATACGACTTGTTTTTGTTTCCAACCTACACAGAAGGCTTTTCTAACGCACTAGCAGAAGCAATGTACGCGGGGCTTCCCGTTATTGCTACGGACGTTGGCGCTAATAAAGATATGGTTGAAGATAAAGGCGGAATTATAGTTTCCGCAAAAGACAGTACAGCCCTAATTAAAGCCTTAGAAGTTATGAAAGACAGTGGTTTTAGGCAAAATTGCTGTAATTTTAATAAAAATAAAGTTGACGAAAATTATACGATAGATAAAGTTATGAATACTTTATTTGGTATTTACAAGGGAGTTATAAATAGTGATATATAGTTTTTTGCCTTACGCAAAAGTTATAAAAATGCGATTTACTGAAGAAGAAATAATAGAGCATAAAAAAAATTAGAAATGGAGAAACAGTAGAATTAAATGAATAACGAATTTGCTCAATATATAATAAGGTTTGATGATTTATGTCCTACAATGAATTATCAAAATTGGAATAAGATAGACCAAATTTTAAAAGAAAATAACATAAAGCCTATAATAGCAGTAGTTCCTAATAATGAAGATAAAAAGTTGATTTGCCAAGAAAACGATACCCAATTTTGGGCGCAAATAAAAAAATATCAAAGCGAAGGGTATATGATAGCTCTCCATGGCTATAACCACGTGTATACAAATCATAAATCTGGAATAATGGGAATAAGCGCAAATTCAGAATTTGTAGGATTATCTTTTGATGAACAAAATAAAAAAATAAAAAATGGGGTTAAAATTTTTAATGAAAACGGGATAAAGATAGACGCTTTTATTGCACCCTCTCATTCTTTTGATAGAACTACAATTAAGGTTTTAAAAAATAATAATATTGACCTAATAAGTGATGGTTTGTTAGAGTACCCGTTTATTTATAAAGGGATAAAATGGATTCCATCTCAAATCTGGGACAGAATAAAACATAAAGAGAAAGGAATATACACTGTGTGTATTCATTTTAATAATTGGAAAGAAAGCAATATTGAAAATTTTAGTAAAGTATTAATGTTGATGCATACAAATTAAAAGCGTTTTTACGTTTATGCTTTACCTAAATTATTTAAAACAAACTTGTGATTTACAATAAAAATTATAACGGTAAATCAAAATTTACATTTTTATCAAAATTTTTAGGAGTAAAACTATTGTTAAATAAATTTTTAAAAGCACCAGGCAAATTAACATTAATATACTTATTATTTACTTTGGTTATTTTTTTTGTTGGCCCAATAAAGTGGATGATCCCGTCTCCTTTGAAACTAGTTACGGCATGCTTAGTATATGCTTTTTCATTTTATTTTGGATATAAATGGGCTATTAATAGAAAAAAGCTTAATACTTCAAAATTTATTAATTTTGCTGTTGATGATATCGTCCGTTTTGAATATGTGAAGTTGATACCTATTATGATAATTAGTTGCAGTTTTGTAATATTAAAAAATAGTATTCACATATTACACAATTACTCAAATTTTGATTTTTCTAAATTGTTTCTAATGAATTTGGGCGAACTTTATTACAACACCCTACACAATAAAGTTGAGGGGCGTTGGTATATACAACTATTAAATTACTTGAATGTTTTTTCTTTATTTTGGTACCCCATAGGAATCACTAATTTTAAAAGATTTCCAAGATATTTAAAGTCATTGTTTATTATTACGCTAATAACGGACATATTGTTAATTTATATAAAAGGCAATATGATAGGCTTTGGTTTATATGTTATGATGGCTATACCTCTACTCATCATATCTTACTATAAACTTAAAAGCAAGCATTCAAAGAAAATGGAAGGCAAAAAAACTTTTCTATCCATAATAATTTTAATAGTATCTTTTCTAACGCTGTTTAACTTTGCCCAAATAAGTAGAAACGAATTTAATTCCAATAACAATGAAATGTATTATGATCAAGGTCTACTAAGTGAATTTATTAAAGAAGATCAAGATTGGACTGAAGGTCCTTTAATAAAAAATGCAACGTTTTATTTTACTAATGGTTATGTAGGAATGGCTTATGCTTTAGAATTGCCTGCAAAATGGACTTGGGGCATAGGCTTTTCCCGTGACTTTGCAAGACAAGTGAAAAACATCTTTGGTTTTGACGTTTCACGCATTACTTATCCTCAAAGAGTAGAAGATACTTATGGCTGGCCCAACGGCATGTTTTGGACTAATGCTTATGGCTGGTTTGCTTCCGACTGGACTTTTTGGGGACTACCAATTTTAATGTTTATATTTGGTTGGTTTTTTGCCAAAGTTTGGTATGCTTGCATTAATGAAAATTCTTTAACCGCATATACTTTGTTTTCTTGGTTATGGGTAGGCATAATCTTTATTCCATTAAACAATCAACTTTTTCAATCTTTTGAAAAATTTATGGCAACAATAGTTTTAATTCTTATATTTATTTTTAGAAAAAATATTGAGCATTTATTTTATAAGGAAAGTAAAACATATGAATAATGTTTTATACGTTGCAAACGCGGGCTTCCCTATTGACGCCACGGGAATAAGAATTAAAAATATTGGCGACTTGTTAGAATCATTAGGCTACAACGTTCACTATATTTGTAATAAAGAAATAAAAAGCGTGCCTAAGAATTGTAGTTATTTAGAAAGTGCTACTAATTACGACAATAGTTATAACGATTTGCATTTTAAAATAAATAACAAAGTTTATTCTTACTTAAAAAACGCCAAACACTCTAAACTAAATAATATACTTAACGTAATAGAGTTGATAACTGCTAACAATTTATATAAAAGAGTTAAATTTTACATAGAAAAAGAAAATCCTAAGTTTATTATTTTATATAATGCAGATTATCAAATTACAAAAAAATTAACTAAATATTGCAAAAAACTAAATATTAAAGTTATTGTAGACGATACAGAGTGGTACGACGTAGAAGGGCATCAAAAATTAGTTGAAAAAATATACCTTAAAAGCGTTATTAAAAGAATAACTAAAGAGGCTAAAAAAATAGATGGCGCTATATCTATTAGTAAGTTTTTTGATAATTATTATAAAAATTTAGGGGTTAAAAGCATTTTTATTCCCGCGCTAATGGATATAGAAAAAATAGAGAATTTTACGGTTAATAATCCGTTAAGTTTCGTATACGCTGGTAGCCCTGGCAATAAAGATATTTTAACTCCCTTTATAAACGCTATTAAAAAAATAAACGAAGGTGAAATAAAATTTAACCTTCATTTAGTTGGCATAACGTACAACGATTTACTTTTAAAAAATATTTCGTGTAGCGAAAAAGATGGGATTTACGCGTACGGAAGACTTCTTCATGAAGACGTAGTTAGAATTATAAAGAATTGTGATTTTAGTTTTTTGTTAAGGCATAATAAGATTTACGCAAAAGCAGGGTTTTCAACTAAAACCGCCGAATGTATGAGTTTAGGTTTGCCATTAATATTTAATAAAGTAGGCGGAACAGATTTAATTATAGAAGACGGTGTAGATGGATTTTTAATTGATGATTATAACGAGGATACAATTCTTAAAAAGTTAAATGAAATTTATGCTTTATCTAAAGAGGAAATTATATCAATTAAAGAATCTGCTTATAATAAGGCAAACGTTTTATTTTTAAAAGATAACTATGTTGACAATTTACATAAATTTATAGAAGGAGTATAAGGGTTTTTATGAATATTTTAATTGTTGTAGACGATTTTAACGGCGGTGCAGGCAATATAGCGCAACTACTTGCCTTAAAATTAAAAGAGCAAGGTAATAATATTACTATGCTTTTACTTAATTTGCATAGCGCGCCAAGGTATGATTTAAACGGTATTAACGTTGTAGACGTTAACTGGAGTAAATTACATAAAAACGCTTTGATAAGAACTTTTAAGGTCTTAAAAAAAATTAAAGAAATTGCAATAGTTAATAATATGGAATTAGCAATTTCATTTTTAGATAACAACAATACAGCAACTTGTTTAGCACTTAAAAAAACTAAATTACCTATTGTCGTTAGCGAAAGAAGTAACCCACTTGTAATTTTTCCAAAGGGCATATGGAAATATTTAAGAAGAATAGCGTATAAACGTGCAGACGTTGTTACCGTTCAATTTGATTGCTTTAAAAGTTTTGACAATAATAGATATTTAGATAAATGCTTTACAACCAATAACATAATTAAACAACCCACCGTTATTAAAGAAAATTTTAACTGTGATAAATATATGTTTGTGTCGTGCAGTAGATTTCACCCTGTTAAACGCTTTGATTTAATGCTAGAACTTTTTAACGAGGCGTATAAACAAAATAATAACATAGAACTTCATATTTACGGCGACGGAAAAGAAAGGCAAAAACTAGAAAATTATATAAAAGAAAACTCTTTAAATAATGCAGTATTTTTACATGGGCATACAAACGACGTGTATAATGAAATTATAAAGTGCGATTGTTATTTAATGACGTCTTATCAAGAGGGTTTTCCAAACGCTTTAAGTGAAGGGCTTGCCGTTGGTCTTCCCGCTATCTCCTTTAAGTGTCACGACGGTATAGGTCAACTAGTTTACAATGATATAAATGGATATTTAATACCCGAAGGGGACAAACAGGGTTTTATAGACGCTATTTTAAAAATATCTAATAGTAACGTAGAAACTTTAAAAGAATTCTCTAAAAAATCAATAGAAATAGCATATGGTTTTAGTGAAAACAAGGTAATAAAGCAATGGTTTGATTGTATGGATATTGCCGTTCAAAAGAGAAAGGTATGAAAAAAATTCTTTGTTTAATTGACAATTTAGGCTCTGGCGGAGCGCAACGCCAACTTGTAAACCTTGCTATTATTTTAAAAAATAGCGGTTATTTAATAGACTTTGCAGTATACGGCAACAATGATTTTTATAAGCATATTTTAGACGATAACGATATTGGCGTTTATAAAATATCTTCTAAAAACTATTTAGATAGAATAATATCTTGCCGTAAATTTATAAGAAACGGAAATTATAACGTTGTTATTACTTT
Source organism: Christensenellaceae bacterium (assembly GCA_045644385.1). Lineage (GTDB taxonomy): Bacteria > Bacillota > Clostridia > Christensenellales > Borkfalkiaceae > HGM11412. The sequence goes on along the minus strand of JAZRGU010000017.1, from coordinate 66,295 downwards.
TTTAGAAACGCCTAATTTTTTAGGTTGTTTTGCAAAAATGAGCAAGGGCAAATTTAAACTTATAACCAACGAATTAAGTTCAAAAACCTCTACGTTTATAGGCTTTAAAAACAAAGTTTATAATTATTTTGAAAAATACTCTAACTATAAAGTTTGCAATTCTCAAAACGCCTTAAATTTGTGGGTGAAAAATTATCCAAAATATAAAAATAAACTACGCGTTATATACAACCCCGTAATGCTAAACGGATACGAAGTTAAAAAGCATACATATAGACAAAACGGCAAGTTAAATATAGTAGTTCCCGCAAGTTATCAAGGTTTAAAAAACCCGCTTGGCGTAATAGACGCTTTAAAATTATTAGATAAAGAAACGTTAAATTTATTACGTATAGACTGGTATGGTAGAAAAGAAGTAACAACGGGCAATACCGAAGTTTATAATAAAGCCGTTAAAGAAATTGAAGAAAATGATTTAAGCGAATATATAACTTTACACGGCGAAACAAAAGATATTTATAACTTTATGAATAATGCCGATATGGTAGGGCTATTTTCTAACGTAGAGGGTTTGCCAAACGCTATTTGCGAGGGTATGACGATAGGTAAACCTATTATTATGACGGAAGTTTCCGATTATAACGTTTTGGTAAGCGACAACGGAATACTTTGCAACCCAAATAGCGAAAGTATTAAACAAGCGCTTGAAAAGGCACTTTTATTAACCACAAAAGAACTTAAAACTATGGGCGAAATTAGTTGTAAAAAAGCGCAAGAATTGTTTTCTATAGAATCAATTAAAAACAGTTGGACAGAACTTATAGAAAACTAATAGGTAAATTATGAAATTAAAAGAAAAGATTTTAATGGTTTTTCATAAGCCGTTTGACACGTCTACAATAGAAGGTAGGGAAAAAGAACGCGCTAGGAGAATTGCAATAACCGCAATAACCGCGATGATTGCAAAAGCCTTTGCTCTTGTAGTCCCTTTAATAACCACTAGAATTACTTTAAAATATTTAGGTGAAGAAATATACGGCTTATGGTCGGCGGTAGTTTCATTTTTTGCCTTGTTTACTTTTGCAGATTTAGGGCTAGGAAGTGGACTTCAAACCGAACTTAGTAGAAAATCTGCCCTTAACGATAAGGAGGCGGAAAATAGATTGGTGTCTTCTTGCTATACGGTTTTATCGTTAATAGCAAGCACGATATTGATTGTGTTTTTAATTGTTTACCCTTTTGTTAATTGGGGCGCGGTAGTAAATGCAGAATCAGTTATCGGCAAAAATTTAGCAGGTAGCGTTGTAGTTGCCATTGTAATATCTAAAATTTTACATATTCCATTTGCGTTAATACAACGTACTGAATTTGCTATGCAAGAAGGTTATAAATATAATTTATTTCATATCATTGGCTATTTTGCAGTATTAATTTCAATAGTTATTATATACTATTTAAATTTAGGTGTAATGACTATGATTTGGACTTACGCTATGATAAGCGTAGTTGTAGAATTTATTAACTCTTTTATATATTATAAATTTAGTAAGCCACACTTGATGCCAAACCCTAAAAACTTTGATAAAGGCATTAGCAAAAAACTAATAAACACCGGATTATTGTTTTTTATACTTTCAATATTTACTTCGCTAAGTTTATCTATTGATAATTTTATAGTAGCGCACATAGGCACTTTATCAGACGTAACGCCCTACTCTATCTACCATAAAATTGCAGTAATTATTGGTTCAGTGGCAACTATGCTAACTACACCTATGTGGACTGCTAATGGCGAGGCAATGGCGCGCGGTGAGTATAAGTGGGTAAAAAAAGCCACTTTTAAAGTTGTATTATTAGCATTTTTAATCGCATTTGTTGGCACTGCTTGTATATGCTTACTTATAAAACCAGCGTTGTTTATTTTGACTGATAATATAGTTGCTATTGATTATCAAATGATAATAGTTATGTGTTTAATGCAAATATTCGTTGCGATAACAAGTCCGTTTTTTATGGTGTTAAATAGCGCAAAAATTATAAAGTTTCAAATAGTAAACTACATAATATACGCTGTAATAAGTTTGCCTGCAAAATATTTATTAGGCATAAAATTTGGCCCCATTGCTATTGCGTGGGTAGGAGCAATATGCTATGCTTTACTTTTAACAATTCCTACAATGCTTAAAGCACTTACTTATTTAAATAATAAATTAAAACAAAAGGAGTAACAATGAACTCAGCGGCAGTGATTTTATGTGCCGGAAAAGGCACACGAATGAACGACGACAGTCAAAACAAAGTTTGTTTTGACTGTGCGGGCGTACCTGTAATTTCAAGAATTATAGACAATATGAAAAAAGGCGGTGTAGACCGTTTTGTTATTGTGGTTGGGCATAAGGCTGAATCCGTAATGTCTGCATTAAGCGACGTTGAAGGGGTTGTTTACGCCTACCAAAAAGAACAAAAAGGAACGGGACATGCCGTGTTATGCGGTATAAAAGCCTTAAAGTCTATCGGTTACGACGGGCCCGTAATAGTTTCTATGGGCGATAAAATAGTAGACCATACAGTTGTTAAAAAGATGCTAGAAAAGTCCCAAGAAGCAAGCGCGGTTTTTGGCGTTCAGCCAGTAAACGACAATTTTAACGGTGGCCGTATAGTTGAAATTAACGACGAGCCTTACGGTATAGTTGAATTTGCGGACGCTTGCTATACGTTGCTTGCAGACGTTCCCGAAGAAAAGTGGGAACAAAAATTAAAAGAAATAGGTCTTAACTTAAAAAAGGCTCAAAAAGTTTTACAAAAAGCAAAAAGCGAAAAACCTATCAATAAAATTACCCTTTGCAATAAAGATTTTACTGCCGAACAAATTTTAAACAGCAAATACGCTAACGCAGGGCTTTATTGTTTTGACGCTAATAAAATTATTGACGCCATTTCTACGTTTAACTCTAAAAACGCGCAAGGCGAAATTTATATTACCGACGCAATAGAATACTTTGCCAAAAACAACGATGCTAAACTTTATAAAATTGAAGATAAAGAACTGCTATTAACGTACTCAACAAAACCCGAACTTGCTAAAATTACGGAACATTTTTTACATTATGCTTCCGATTTTTTAAGCAATGCAAAAGACGAAAGTGAAAAACTTCTTTTACAAAAATTTATTGAAGTTTACGGTGATAAAAAGGTTATTTTAACAAGCGCGCCAGGTAGATTAAACTTAATGGGCAGGCATATAGACCACCGTGGCGGAAACACTAACGTTTTAACTATAAATAGAGAAACTATGCTTGTAGTTTCTCCAAGAGACGACGATATCGTAAACATAGCAAACGTTGACTCCAACTACTCCCCTTGCTCTTTTAGTATAAGCGAATATTTACACATAAATAATAATAAAAATTGGCTTAACTACATTGACTCTAACGAAGTCCGTGAAGATTTACAGCACAACAAAGGAAACTGGGCTAACTACTTTAAATCGGCGGTGTTAAGGTTTCAATTTGAAAGCGCTTTTCCGCTTAAAGGTATGGATATTATGGCTAGCGGAAATATTCCGGTGGCGGCGGGGCTTTCGTCTTCTTCTAGTATAGTGGTGGCAACGGCGGAAGCAATCGTTGCGCTTAACAGTTTAAATATAACTAAAAAAGCGTTTATTGATTTATGTGGTGAAGGCGAGTGGTTCGTAGGCTCTCGCGGGGGCGCGGGCGACCACGCCGCTATGAAGTGCAGTAAAAAAGATATAGTAACTCAACTTGAATTCAAACCTTTTACGATAGGTAAATCGGTTGAATTTTCTAACGATTACGCAATTATCGTTGCCGACAGTTGCCAAAAAGCAAAAAAATCGGAAGGCTGTAAAGACGTTTTTAACGAAAAAATTACGTCGTTTGAAATTGCTTTAATGTATTTAAAACGAAACTTTTCTATTTATAATTTTGTAGAATTTAGAGACGTTGCTAAAATACCTTGCAACAAAAAAATATACCAACTTATTAAGTCTTTAAAGAAAAACGTAACGCGAAAAGAAATTTTAAAAGATTTGCCCGAATATAAAGATAATATTAAAAAACTTTTTGAAACGCATAAAGACCCTGGCGTTTACGATTTGCGTGGGGTTGCGCTTTACGGAGTTTCAGAATGCGTAAGGGCTAAAAGGTTTATAGATTTATTAGAAAATTCAAAGTACGTTGAAATTGGCAAAATGATGAAAATTAGCCACAACGGCGATAGGCTTACGGGGCTTAAAGTTACCGACGAGTATTTAGACGAGTTAATTAATAACGACTTAGACGTTGCTTTAACTTACGGCGCATACGCTTGTTCTACTGAAAAAATAGACTATTTGTGCGATTTGCTTAATAGTTGTAACGGCGTGCTTGGCAGTCAACTCGTGGGCGCTGGGCTTGGTGGTTGCGTATTAGCGCTAGTAGAAAAAGAAAAGGCAAACGACGTAATAGAAATTATAAATAAAGAGTATTACGATAAGTTTGGATACGCTAAATCTGCAAACGTTTATCTTTCGTCAAACGGCTCAAAGGTAGTTTATTAAAGGGGTAAATATGAATAGAATTAAAAGTATTTTAATTAATAGAAAAAATGCAACAAAAATTAAGTACTTAAAAGAGCAAGGAATGAAAATAGGCGAAGGGTGTACTTTTTATTGTAGAACTAACGCGTTTTCTACCGAGCCGTATTTGATTGAAATAGGAAATAAAGTTACTATAACCTCAGACTGTCAATTATTAACGCACGACGGTGGGTGTCGCGTAGCGTTAAATATGGGGCTTATGGATAAAATAGATAAGTTTGGCAGAATTATAATAAAAGACAACGTTTTTATTGGAATTAAGTCTATCATAATGCCAGGCGTTACTATTGGCAACAACTGCATAATCGGCGCAGGCTCTATTGTTACAAAAGATATACCCGACAATAGTGTTGCGGTAGGCGTTCCCGCCAAAGTTATATGCACCGTTGAAGAATGGTTTAACAAAAATAAAGATAAGTTTTGCCCTACGAGAGGGCTTTCGCCAGAAGAAAAGAAAAAATTTTTAGTTGAAAAATATAATTTAAAATAGGAGAAAATTATGGGTTATAAAAATCTTAAATTTGAAAAAGACGCACTATTTTTAGTAACGGGAGGCGCTGGCTTTATAGGGTCTAACCTATGCGAAGCAATTTTAAATTTAGGCTACAAGGTAAGGTGTTTAGACGATTTATCTACGGGCAAACAAGAATACGTAGATATGTTTTTAGATAATCCAAATTACACCTTTATAAAAGGCGATATTAAAGATTACGACACTTGTTTAGAGGCAACCAAAGGCGTAACTTACGTTTTAAACCAAGCCGCGTGGGGTAGCGTTCCAAGAAGCATAGTTATGCCGTTGTTTTATTGCGCAAATAATATAACGGGCACTTTAAATATGCTTGAAGCGTCAAGGGTAAACGGCGTTAAAAAATTCGTTTACGCGTCGTCTTCTTCCGTTTACGGCGACGAGCCTAACCTTCCTAAAAAAGAAGGGCGCGAAGGAAATTTACTTTCCCCTTACGCTTTAACAAAACGTTGCGACGAAGAGTGGGCTAAACAATACACTATGCATTACGGATTAGACACTTACGGTTTAAGATATTTTAACGTGTTTGGTAGAAGGCAAGACCCTAACGGCGCGTACGCGGCGGTTATTCCAAAGTTTATAATGCAATTAACGAAAGGCGAAACCCCAACTATTAACGGAGACGGCAAGCAATCAAGAGACTTTACCTACATAGAAAACGTAATAGAAGCAAATTTAAAGGCGTGTTTAGCAAGCCACGAAGTTGCAGGACAAGCGTTTAACGTTGCTTACGGCGGTAGAGAATACTTAATTGATATATATTACGGCTTAACAAAGGCGTTAAAAAAAGATATAGAGCCAATCTTTGGTCCAGATAGAAAAGGCGATATTAAACACAGTAACGCCGATATAACAAAAGCAAAAGAACTTTTAGGCTACGACCCCGATTACGACTTTAAAAAAGGCATAGCCGAAGCAATAGAGTGGTATAAAGAAAATTTGTAAATTTTTTATGTTTTTTAAGATACCGACGCTTACGATATTTATAAAGTAAATAAAATATTTGTAGGAAGCGATTATAAGGGTTCTGAAAGATTTAATAAATACGAAGAATATATAAAAGATAAAGACGTGCAAATTGTATACTTCCCATACACGCAAGGAACAACTAGTACGCAGTTAAGAAAAAGGCTAAAATAAAAGGAGTAAATTATGAGTTTATTTAAAGATAAAGTACTTTTAATTACAGGTGGAACCGGCAGTTTTGGAAACGCCGTGTTAAACAGATTTTTAAAAAGCGATATTAAAGAAATTAGGATATTTTCGCGCGATGAAAAAAAGCAAGACGATATGCGCCACGACTATCAATCAAAGCACCCCGAATATTCTGAAAAAATCAAGTTTTACATAGGCGATATAAGAGATATAAACAGTATTCGCACGGCAATGGTTGGCGTTGATTTTGTATTTCACGCAGCCGCTTTAAAACAAGTTCCTTCTTGCGAGTTTTTCCCTATTGAAGCGGTAAAAACAAACGTTTTAGGTACGGAAAACGTGTTGACCGCCGCAATAGACGCAGGCGTTAAAAACATAGTTTGCCTTTCTACTGATAAAGCCGCGTACCCCGTTAACGCAATGGGAACTAGCAAGGCAATGATGGAAAAAGTAGTGGTTGCTAAATCTAGAACGGTAGACCCTAATAAAACTAAAATTTGTTGTTCAAGATACGGAAACGTAATGTGTTCAAGGGGCTCTGTTATCCCACTTTGGATTGAACAAATCAAAAAGGGCAACCCTATAACGATAACCGACCCTACTATGACTAGATTTATAATGTCGCTTGACGAAGCGGTTGACCTAGTGTTATTTGCTTTTGAACACGGCGAAAGCGGAGATATTTTAGTTCAAAAAGCGCCTGCTTGTACGATTGAAACGCAAGCAAAAGCCGTACTTGAACTTTTTGATAAGCAAAATAAAAGCCGAATTCAAATTATAGGTATTAGGCACGGCGAAAAAATGTATGAAACGCTTCTTACTAACGAAGAGTGCCATAACGCCATTGATATGGGCAATTTTTATCGCGTTCCTTGCGATAAGCGCGGACTTAATTACGATAAATATTTTAATAAAGGCGACGCTACTAGAAACACCTTAACGGAATTTAATTCAAATAACACAAAACTCTTATCGTTAGAAGAAACCAAAGAAAAAATAGCATCGCTTAAATATATACAAGAAGAACTTTTAAAATAGGAGATTTTATGAAAATACTCGTTACGGGCGCAAACGGATTTGTAGGCAAAAATTTATGTTTGGCGTTAGAAAATATAATTAACGGAAAAGATAAAACCCGCCCTAATTTAAATATACAAAAAGTTTTTAAATACGATATAGAAAACACTTTTTGTGAACTTAACGAATTTACAAAAGAGTGCGACTTCGTTTTTAATTTAGCTGGCGTTAACCGCCCTAAAAATAACGAAGAGTTTATGCAAGGCAACTTTGGTTTTGCTTCCGACCTATTAAATTTATTAAAAAAGCACGGCAATAAATGCCCCGTTATGATTTCTTCGTCGGTACAAGCAACGTGTATAGGTAGATACGATAGCGATTACGGTAAAAGTAAAAAAGCCGGCGAAGAACTTATGTTTGAATACGGCAAAGAAACGGGCGCAAAAGTTTTGGTTTACCGCTTCCCTAACCTTTTTGGCAAATGGTGCAAGCCAAACTACAATTCCGCCGTTGCAACTTTTTGTAATAATATTGCTAGCGACCTACCCATTACCGTAAACGACAAAAACGCTAAACTAGAACTATTATATATAGACGATTTAGTTGACGAAATGTTAAACGCACTAGAAAACAAAGAAAGTTACTGCGTTTACGACGGAATAAAAGCCGTAGCCGATAAAAACGGAAAATACGCTTACGTTCCAACAACCTATTCGGTTACGCTTGGCGAAATTGTAGACTTGCTTGAAAGTTTTAAAAATCAACCGTCTTCGTTAATAATTCCGGAAATTCCAAACAATTCTTTTGCAAAAAAATTATACTCTACGTATTTATCTTATTTGCCAAAAGAAAAGGTGAGTTTTCCACTTAAAATGAACGTTGACGATAGGGGCAGTTTTACCGAACTTATAAAAACGTTAAACGTGGGGCAAGTTTCCGTTAACGTTTCTAAACCGGGAATAACGAAAGGACAGCACTACCACAACACCAAATGGGAATTTTTTATTGTGGTTAGCGGTAAAGGGCTTATTCAACAAAGAAAAATTGGCACTAACGAAGTTTTAAATTTTGAAGTTTCCGGCGATAAAATAGAAGCGGTACATATGCTTCCTGGGTATACGCACAATATAATAAATTTATCAAAAACTGAAAATTTAGTTACGGTTATGTGGGCAAACGAACAGTTTAACCCCAACAAGCCCGACACTTTTTTTGAAATTGTGGAGTAAATTATGAATATTAAACTTGATTACAGTGACGTAAAATTTAAAGACAACGGCAAGTTAAAACTTTTAATAATAGTTGGAACTCGCCCCGAAATTATAAGGCTTTCAGCAGTCATTAACAAATGTAGAAATTATTTTGACTGTATTTTAGCGCACACAGGGCAAAATTACGATTATAATTTAAACGGAGTATTTTTTAAAGATTTAAAACTAAGCGAACCCGAAGTTTATATGGACGCGGTTGGCGACGATTTAGGCTCAACCATTGGAAACATTATAAATTGTTCTTATAAACTTATGACGCAAATTAAACCTGACGCACTTTTAATTTTAGGCGACACGAATTCTTGTTTATCCGCAATACCAGCAAAAAGACTACATATTCCAATCTTCCATATGGAAGCGGGCAACCGTTGTAAAGACGAGTGCTTGCCGGAAGAAACTAATAGGCGCATAGTTGACATAATTTCAGACGTTAATTTGGCGTACAGCGAGCACGCAAGAAGATACCTTGCCGATACCGGACTTCCAAAAGAAAGAACTTACGTAACGGGCTCGCCAATGGCGGAAGTTTTACACAAAAATTTAGCCGAAATTGAAGCGAGTAGCATTTTAACTAAACTTAACTTACAACCTAAAAAATACATTTTACTTTCCGCGCATAGAGAAGAAAATATTGACACGGAAGCAAACTTTTTATCTTTATTTTCAGCAATAAATAAAATTGCCGAAAAATACGATATGCCAATTTTATACTCGTGCCACCCACGTTCTAAAAAACGTTTGGAAGAAAGCGGTTTTAAACTTGATAAACGGGTTATAAAACACGAGCCGTTAGGCTTTTACGATTACAACAATTTACAAATGAACGCTTACGCGGTTATTTCGGATAGCGGTACGCTTCCGGAAGAATCTAGTTTCTTTCAAAGCGTAAACAAACCCTTCCCCGCGATATGTATTAGAACGTCCACAGAACGCCCCGAAGCGCTTGATAAGGCTTGCTTTATACTTGCAGGCATTGATGAAAAATCTTTGCTTCAAGCGGTTGCTACGGCGGTAGAACTTAACTACAACAACGAAAACGGCATACCCGTTCCGGACTACGTTGACGAAAACGTTTCTACAAAAGTGGTAAAAATTATTCAAAGTTATACGGGCGTAGTAGACAAAATGGTTTGGAGAAAATTTTAACCGCAATATAAAATATTAAAAAAGATATGGAAAAACTCGTGATTTTTGATAGCGCTATAAAAGTATTAAATAGCGCACTAAATAATGAGCCTATAAGTGAAGAATTTAAAATGCAACTTTTAGGCAATTTAAAAGCCGTGTATAAGTTGCTTAAATTTAACGGCTTTAATCACGTGTTTTTTAACTTTTTTAAAGATAATAATTTAGAAATTTCCGACGATATAAATGATATTTTTAAAAAAGATTATTTAACTTGCTTATATAAAACCGAAAACGCTAGCCATATAAATAAAAAAATTATACAAGTTTTAACGGAAAGCAAAATAAAGCACGTTATTTTAAAAGGCGAAGAGTTAAAAAAATATTATCCAAAAACGCTATTAAGACCAAGCGCGGATATTGACGTTTTAGTTGAAGAAAGCAATCTAAAAAAAGCGTGCGACGCTTTACGCAAAAACTTTAATATAGTAAAATCAGAAAGAAACTATCACGACGTTACTTTAACAACCGATTTAGGCGTTATAATTGAACTGCACTTTTCTTTAAGCGAAAATAATAAAAATTTAGATTTAGTTACAAACGATTGGAAAAATAATTTAGTTAACGGAAACACCCCCTACAACTTTAATTTTAACAACGAATTTTTAATTTGTTATTTAATAACGCATACCGCGTACCACTTTTATAACGGCGGAACGGGAATTAAACCTTTTATAGATTTATATTTATTGCTAAAAAATATACCATTTGACGACGCCGTTATTATAAATAGGCTAAAACTTGGCGAACTTAACGTTTTTTACGAAAGCGTTTTAGCGCTTATATCCGTTTGGTTTTACAATAAACCGCACACTAATTTAACGTTAAAAATGCAAGAGTTTGTTTTTAACGGCGGTGAATACGGAAACTACTATCAATCTAATAAAAATTTGGGCGATAAAAAAAGTAGACTGTTAAAAAAGGTGTTTTTGCCGTACAAAACGCTGTGCAACTACTATCCTATATTAAAAAAAGTTTGCGTTTTGTACCCTGTTTTTATTGTAATAAGGTGTTTTAAAGTTATTTTTTCTAAACAAAAGTTAGAAAGCGCAAACAACCAAATTAAAGCAACTAGCATAAGCCAAACAAAAAAACAAGAGTTAACCGCTTTGTTTAAAGAATTAAATTTAAAATAAAAAACCTTGCCTAATATTTTTAGGTAAGGTTTAATTTTGCCTAGTTTTTTAGCGAATTTTAATAAATAATATATAAAAAAATACTCTCCGCCGTATTTAATTTTAAAATACGGCGGAGTTTTTTTAGTTCATTTTTAGTTTTAAAGTTTTTAGCGCGGTTTTTTCTAGTCTACTTACCTGCGCTTGCGACAACCCTACCGACGAAGATATTTCCGTTTGAGTTTTACCTTCGTAATAGCGCATATATAAAATCTTTTTTTCTCTTTCGTTAAGGCGAGCAACGGCGTTTTTTAGCGACATATTTTCCGCCCAATTTTCGTCGTTTTGCTTTTCGTCTTTAATTTGGTCCATTAAATACAGTTCTTCGCCTTCTTTATTATATACGGGGTCGTATAACGAAACGGGGTCAGAAATTGCATCTAATGCGTACACAACTTCGCTTTCAGCAAGCCCTAATTTGCTAGAAATTTTAGTCATTGTTGCAACGTCTTCCGTTTTTTCTATTTCACTGCGAGTTTTTAGTATTTGATATGCCGTGTCGCGAATAGAACGCGAAACTCTTAAACTATTACTTGTTCTTAAAACTCTTTTTATTTCGCCCATTATCATTGGAACGGCATACGTTGAAAACATAACTCCAAATTTTAAATCAAAATTGTCGGTTGCTTTTATAAGCCCTATTATTCCGGCTTGAAACATATCGTCGTAACTAACTTTTGTGTTTGGAAATCTTTTTATAATAGACAAAACAAGCCTAACGTTTGCTATTACAAATTGGTTTTTTGCCTCTTTATCGCCTTGCTTAATTCTATATAGCAACTCTTCGCTTTTTTCTTTGGTTATGCGTGGAATAGAAGAAGTATCTAAACCGCAAATGTCTACTTTACTTACCATAAAGCCCTCCTATGTACGCTTAAAGGCTATATTAAATAAAGCAAGGGTAAATAAAGTATTGGCAAGTAAAAAGTTTTTATACAAAAAAATAAAAAACGGTTTTACCCTTTTAAACGTGATTAAAGTCTTTTACTAACACTTAATTTTTTGCAAAACTAAAAAAGCGCCACCCTAAGCCGAGTCCCTACAAGGGATTCGGCAACTAAATAAATCCATACGGATTTGTGAGATTTGTCTAACGACAAGTGATATTGCCTTTCGGCAGTGATATTTGCCTTTGGCAAGTTGTGGATTTATTTAATATAACTTTGGCGAAAGCCAAAATATAACTGCTTGCGCAGTTGGCGTTCGCGATGCTCGGCTAAACTGCTTGCGCAGTTGGCGTTCGCGATGCTCGGCTAAACTGTTTGCAGAGCAAACAATATCACTTTTAGCCACAAGGCTAAAAATAAAACTAAATTATTTTAATCTTTTGTGGATAAGAAAAGCCCACCATATTTCGCTATAAAGCGAAGTATAGTGGGCTATACTTTTGTATTAAATTAAAAATCCCTTATAGGGTATCCCTAAACGTTTTTTTTACGACTTTGTAAACAAAAAAAAGGAATTTTCACTTGTGGAAATTCCTTTAAAGTTAAAATTAATACTAAATTTTTTATAACTTTTTTATTTTTTTAATTAAAACAAATAAGTGTTTAGCGTTAAAACGCTTTTTTGTTTTACTTTTCTTCTTTTATAGGTTTAATAAGCAAAAAGTTTACAACTATTGCAATTAAGTAAAGTACAAGCGTTGCTACGAACACCCATTGTACTGCGTTGTTTGTTAAACTCATAATTAACGAAGCCATTTGATTTCCCGTTAAACCTGCAAACGCCCAAGCCGATAACGCAACGCCGTGTATAGTTGATATGCTTTTCATACCAAAGTGGTCCGACAATAAAGTTGGCAAGTTAGAAAACCCACCGCCGTAGCCTGCGTTTACGATAAATAAAAGTGCAAGAACTACTATTATAGATATTACCGACGAGTTAAATCCGGTAGTAAACGCAAGAATTACCGCAATTAAAGTTATTACAAGTTCGCTAACCAATATAATTTTATACATTGTGTTGCGGTCTTTCATTTTATCTGCAATAGAAGAATAACCAAGCCTACCGCCAGCGTTAAACACGGCGCAAAGCGCACCTAATAAACCTACTAACGAGTATAAACCTACGTTTTTAATTAAAAACTTTTCGTTAGAAATTATTGCTAATCCGCAAGTTATGTTTATATAGAATACAATCCAAATTCCCAAAAACGTTTTATCTTTAAAAACGTTGAATTTTGCAAAAAAGTCTTTTATAGGATGCTCGCTTTTTTCTTCTTGCTCTTCGTGCCAGCCCTCAGGCTTTTTTAAAAGTAAATGCCCTATAAACATAATTACAAAGTATACCCCTGCAAGAATAAAGAACATCGTGTAAAGTTGCATTCCGCTTTCCATCATCGCTTCCATAATAGGCGTAGCAATAGCCTTTGCAGCGCCAAAGCCCGCCACCGCAAGCCCCGTTGCTAAACCTTTATTATCTTTAAACCAAAGCATTAAGGTTTTTACGGGAGATAAGTAACCAAGCCCCAAACCAATTCCCATAATACAACCGTAGCACACGAATATACCTAGCAAACTTTTAAGGTAAATAAATAACGCAGTTCCGGCAAGACCAAGCGCAAAGCAAACGGTTGCTATAAGCGACGACTTGTGAATATTTTTTTCTACCACGTTTCCCATAAACGCAGCCGACATACCTAAAAAGAATATTGCAAGCGAAAACGCCCATTCAACGCTAGATTCGGCGCTTCCTATATAAGACGCTATATCGCTTTTAAAATAACTCCAACAATATACCGTTCCAATACTACAATGCAATAATAGTGCGGGGATGGCCGCACGAGTCCATTTGTTACTAAAATTTTTCATAATACACCTTCTTTGGCATTTATCCACAACGCATTTTAGACTTTTTTTATAATAATGTCAAACAATTACGAGCAATATTAAAAGTTTTAAAATTTTTATCCGTTTTTTGTCCTTTATTTTTACTAAAAGTAAAAATATAATAACTAAATTAAATGGGGCTAAAAAGTTTAAACACTTAATGCTTTTAAAGTATAATTAAAACAAAAAGCCGTTATATTTTACCCCTAAAACATAACGGCTACCTATTTAATATTATGCGCATTTTATAACACGATGCTTCGTGGCGAAATAATAGTAGAAAAAACTATTTGCGTTTTTGTTTTTCCGTAATTTTGAATTTCGCTAATAAACACGTCCATTTCGTGAATATTTTTAAACACGGCTTGTACCATAAGCGAATACTCGCCCGTTACTCTATCGCAAGAAATTACGCTACTTGACGCTTTTAAAATAGAGCACAACGTTTCTCTTGAACTTGGCTCTACTTCTACGTTTATATAGCACTTTATAGTGTCTACTAAAACTTCGGAGTCAACTTCTGCGTGATATCCTTTTATAACGCCCGTTTTAGTGAGTTCTAAAATACGCGCGTTTATGGTTGGCGTTGAAACAAAAACCTTTTCCGCAATTTTACTTGACGGCATTTTTGCGTTTTCTATCAACAGTTTTAAAATCTCCTTATCTAAATCGTCTAAAACTTTATCCTTCATACACTTTTCCTTTTCCCTTATATTATATTTTATTATATTTTGAAAAATAAGGCAAGTTTTGAATTTATTATATTTAAAGTTTTTTACCAATTTGCTTTACTTTTTAAAAAGTTTAAACAATATTTTTTCTTGCAAAAAATCAGTTAATTAGTTTTTTTTGCCAAAAACTAACGCCCCTTTATTCGTAAAGGGGCGGGCGTTTATTGTAAAATATCTTTACTGTTAAAAATAAGCCTCATTAAACTTTCAGACATATTAATGTTTTCGCATACGGCTTCTTTTTGAAAATTTAAATCTACGGGGGCAAAGTTCCAAATTGCTTTTATTCCATTTTTTATTACAATTTTTGCAACGGCTTCGGAGTTTTCTTTTTGAACGCAAATTATTGCAATATCTACCTTATTGTTTTGTAAATATTTAGGCAACTCGTTCATATTATAAATTTCTACGCCGTAAGTTGATTTTATATGTGAAGTTTGCACGTCAAAAATGGCTTTTATAAAAACGTTTTCTTCATAAAATCCCGAATAGTTTGCAAGTGCTTGACCTATTCTTCCGCCACCTATAATTATTGCGTTATGTTTTTTGTTTAAACCTAAAATATCGCGTATTCTATTTTTTAAATACTCGGTATCGTAGCCGTAACCTTGTTGCCCAAAACCGCCGAAAAGCGAAAGGTCTTGCCTTACTTGCGATGCGGTAAGGTTTAACGCCTCCGATATAGTTTTAGATGAAACGCGTGAAACGTTTCCGTCGCACAACTCTTTTAAGTACCTATAATACTTTGGAAGCCTTGCAACTACGTTTGCTGAAATTTGTTTATCCATTTTATTCCTATAATATATTTGAAATAATTTTATTTATATGCTACAATTAAAGTATGGTTAAAATAAGCGCTACTTTAATTAAAAATCATAGAAACGTAAAAAATATAGTGTATCAAAACGTAAACGAATACGACTCACAAAACTTTTACTCTTACCTTGTAGAAATTTGCAATCGGCTTGACGTGTCAACACCAATAGTTATTCCGTACACAAAAAAGTGTTATGAAGAATTTAACTTTGTTAAATTTTCTAAATCCGATTTTGTAGATAAAATTAACTTTGACTTTCTTCTTCTTGAAAATATAGACAGATAGCGTATAATATTTAATAATTTACCCACATTATTAAAAAGGGGGAATTATGAAAGTTACAAGCATTATCGCATTTATTTTAGTAATTGTTGGTGCGTTAAACTGGCTACTAATAGGCTTGTTTGGTCTTGATATAGTTGCGCTAATATTTGGGCAAATGAGTTTTGTTTCACGCACGGTTTATTCACTTGTAGGGCTTGCGGGTTTATGGATGATATTTTTTATATTTGCCTTTAAACCATTTAAAGCCATTAAAAATTAAAAGGTCTATTTTAGACCTTTTTTATTTTGTCTTTTTTTAAGCGCAAAATAAAGCGGAGTGCCTATTAAATAAACGGAAAGCGCTTGCCCCGTTAAGACCTGCAACGCGTTAATTAAATACGCTTCTTTTAATTCGGTAATCGCCAAAAACGTTAAAGGAACGATTAATGCGTTTACTATAACGGGCGGTATTCCGCCTACAAAAAATTTGGCGTTTGAATTTGTTTTTTTAGAAATATAATACGTTAGTAAAGAAGCAATTAACGTGGCAAAAGTGCCAAGTATTACGTCTATAAGCCCGTTTGTTCCAAAAACGTTTGCTATTAAGCACCCTACGGTTAAACCTATAACCGCGTCAAACCCATAAAACAACGGGAGAACAGATAACGCTTCTGAAACCCTTACTTGCACGCCTCCGTAAGATAGCGGATACAATATAACCGTTAATACGAAATAGAGTGCGCCAATTAGCCCTGAAACCGCCAATCTTTTTGAAACGGTGCTTTGATTATATATCATAATATACCTCGGTTTTTTTATTTGAAGTGTTTTCCGAAAACCTTCAACCCCATAAATTCAAATGACTGTTTGCG
This sequence comes from Christensenellaceae bacterium, assembly GCA_045644385.1. Lineage (GTDB taxonomy): Bacteria > Bacillota > Clostridia > Christensenellales > Borkfalkiaceae > HGM11412. The sequence continues at coordinate 49,851 of JAZRGU010000017.1, read as the reverse complement.
ATTATACGTAAACAGCCATCTGAAAAAATATATGATAAGGGGGAAAATGATGAACTTTTTTAATGGTTGTAGTATACTCTTTTATTTTTTATTTGTAAAGCGTTTTAACGTGTTTTTTTAAAATTTTTTATTTTTCTTGCACGTTGTTTATAATGCTACAATTGTTTAATAGTTTTATTTATATTAAATTAAAATAATAAAACTTTTTATCTTCTTTTACAATTTTATAACCGCAAGAAATAAACAGTTGTTTTGACGCTTCGTTTTGCCTATAACATTTTGCAACGGGCGTTTTGTTTAATTTTTTTGTAACGTATTCCGTTATTAATTTTAAAGATTGTTTTGCATATCCCTTTTTTTGCTCGTTTTTAAAAAGTCTAACGCCTATTTCTACGGTGTTATCGTAACTAAAATTATATAGCACAACTTCGCCTATTAAATCTTTAAAACCTTTTTTTCTTATTGCATAAACGGCGTTTGCCTTTTGTTTAAAATCGTTTTTAGCCATTTCGTAAAAACAGTTTGGAGTAACTTCTTTTACGTCTTTTTTATAATTATATCCCCAATAGCGATTGTTTTTTACTTGCGTATAAAGTTTAAAGTATAATTTTGCGTCTTGTTTTTTTAAACCGTTAAGTATTATATCTTTACCTTTTAACGCTTCTATTTTTTTTACGTTAAACGGAGTTTCTACTTCTACGTGGTATTTATTTGCAATCATTACGGGTTGATATTGAGTTTTAGAAGTTCTTAAACCTAAATCGCCAGAATCGTCTTCTCTATTAATATAATCAATACCTTCTTTTTTAAAGTGCTTTACAAATTCGTTAAACATAGTTGGATATACGCCCTTATATATTAAAAGCGCTTTTTCTATATGAATAATAAGCGCATTGCCTACGTATTCCCCTACTGAAAACGCAACTATTTTTCCGTCAACCGTTAAAAATCCGCCAACAAACTTTGCAACGTTAAAATTTTTAATGAGTTTTATAGTATTGTTATACTCTTTTAACTCAATGTTTTTCATGTTTTTGTGGTCTTTTTTGTATTCTTTTAAAAAGTCTTCTACCATTAAAACGTTTTTGCTTGTTAAAACGTTAAACTTATAGTTTGGGTACGTTTTTTTAAAAGCGTTTATGTGGTTTCTTTGACCGCTAAACTTTTTGCCCACAAAAGTTTCTATATCCGTATATCTATAAATATAGTCGCTAAAATCACGGTTAAAAGTAACTTTAACGCCTTTGTATTTTTCGCTTAACTTTTTCATTTCTTCTTCTTGCACGCATATAAAATTAAGCGGAATATTGTTTTTTACGCAATAGTTTTCTATTTGTAAATAAGCGCCGTTTTCGTCTTTGCCAATTGGAACAAAAAACCTTTGCACGCCTTTTTTGTTTACGGTTTTTATAATTAACGTATCGTTATACACGGCGTAACTTGGGTTGTAATGAGCCTTCCACATATACAAAACCCCTGCCGACATATCACAGAGTAAAAACCTACTTTTTTGCGTAAATTTTTGTATTTTTTTAATATCTTTATCTTCTAGTATTTTAAATTTTAACATAAATTTATTCAATTAAAAGGGAAGCCACGCTTCCCTTTTTTTTATTATTTTTGCCCGTTTTTTTCTTCTAGCATAACTACGATGTCGTTTATTCTATCAAGGTCGTCGGTAGTGTAATAATCAATGTAAATTCTACCTTTTTTATCGTTTCCTATTGCCGAAATTTTTGTTCCAAAAGTTTGTTGCATACGATAAATTAAATCTTTAAGCTCTACACTCATCTCTTGCGCGCGCTTAATCTTTTTTACTTCTTTATCTTCTTTTGGTGGATTAAAATATTCTTTGGTTGCTTTTTCTACGTCTCTAACCGAAAGCCCGTTTTTAACCGCGTTATTAGCAATCTTTTTTTGCATATCTACCGGTAAAGTTACAAGCGCCCTGGCATGTCCGGACGAAAGTTTTCCGTTTGCAACTAATTTTATAACTTCGCCGTCTAAACTCAACAACCTTAACGTGTTTGCAACGGTTGAACGATTTTTGCCTATTCTTTCAGAAAGTTCTTCTTGCGTAAGCCCGTAATCGTCCATAAGTTGCTTCATTGCGGTTGCAGCCTCTATTGGATTTAAATCTTCACGTTGCAAGTTTTCTATAAGCGAAATCTCTTTAACTTGCCTTTCGTCATACTTTTTAACTATTGCGGGAATAACTTTTTTGCCGGCAATTTTTGAAGCCCTATATCTTCTTTCTCCGGCAATAATCATATATTTTCCGTCTTCGCCCTTGTTTACAACGATAGGCATAATAACGCCGTTAACCTTAATTGACGCGGCAAGTTCGTTAAGCGCTTTTTCGTTAAAAATTTTTCTTGGTTGGTTGGGGTTTGCGTAAACCTCGTCAAGCGAAAGTTCAAAAACACCCGTTTTAATATCTTCTTTGGTAACGCCTAAATTTTTATTATAATCGTCTTCCGTGGTTTGAAACAATGCCGAAAGACCTCTTTTTAATCCTTTATTTACCGCCATTATTTTCTTCCTCTTTTTTCAAAAATTCTTTTGCAAACTCCATATAGGCTTTTGCGCCCGATGATTTTGCATCGTGTTTTAAAACCGGCACGCCGTGGCTTGGCGCTTCGGAAACTCTAATGTTTCTTGGTATAACGGTATCGTATACTTTTTCGCCAAAAAACTTGCGAATTTCGCTTGCAATTTGCCTTGACACTATCGCCCTACCGTCGTACATAGTTAGCGATATTCCCTCAATATATAATTTGGGGTTTAAGTGTTTAATAACTAATTTTATAGTGTTCATTAATTGCGACAACCCCTCTAACGCAAAATACTCGCATTGTATAGGAATTACCACGCAGTCTGCCGAAGTTAAGGCGTTTATAGTTAAAAGACCTAGCGACGGCGGACAGTCTATTGCCACGTAATCGTAATTTTTAGCAACCTTTTTTACTGCCGAACACAAGCGTTTTTCCCTATTTTTTAAATATACAAGTTCAACTTCCGCACCCGCCAAATCAATCGTTGACGGAACGATATCTAAATTAGGAATTTCTGTTTTAACTACGGCGTCTTTCATTTCTACGTCTTCCGTTAAAACTTGATATAAAGTGTTTTTAACCGCGCCCTTGTTAATTCCCAAACCCGTAGTTGCGTTTCCTTGTGGGTCAATATCTATTATTAAAACTTTTTTTCCAAGCACCGCAAGGCTTGCCGACAAATTTACGCAAGTAGTCGTTTTGCCAACGCCACCTTTTTGGTTAGAAAAGGCAATTATTTTTCCCATAAATTTTCCGTCCTTTTAAAAATTTAAAAGTTTACACTTTGGTTATTAGTCGTTTTTATCGTTAGCGCTTGCGTCTTGTTTATTAGCGCTTGCGTCTTCAACGGCTTTGTTTTTATCGTCAACGGTTTCGTTTTTATTTTCAATAATTTCGCCGTCGGCTTCAACGCTATTAGCATCGGTTTCCGTTTGGTTTTGTTCTTTAATAACGCCTTCTTGCTTTTTGTAATACTTTTCGCCTCTTACAAAAGGATTTGTTTGGGCAATACCGTCTCTTTCTTCCATTATTTTTATAATTTCGGAAGCGTCCTTGCCGTCCATAATCATATCAACTTCGTCTTGATAAATCGTTTCGCGTTCTATAAGCAATCTTGCCATATTATCAAGTTCTTTTCTGTGTTTAGAAAGCAATTCCGTTGCTCGTTTGTGCGCATTTTTAACTATACTTTCAATTTCTAAATCTATGGTTTTTGCAAGTTCTTCTGAATAAGTAGCCCTAGTTTGCATATCCTTGCCAATAAATACTTGGTCGCCACCACCGTAATTTACAGGACCTATTTTTTCAGACATACCCCACTCGGTAACCATTTTTCTTGCCCTTTCGGTAACTACGCTAATGTCGTTTGAAGCGCCTGCCGAAATATCTTTTATAACTAATTCTTCGGCAACTCTACCGCCAAGAGTCATGGCTATATCGTCAAGCAACTTTTTCTTTTCTATATGATTACTATCGTCTTCCGGCCTAGTCATAGTATAGCCTGCCGCCATACCGCGCGGAATTATAGAAACTTCTTGAACGGGGTCGCAATTTTCAAGCAATCTGGCAAGAATTGCGTGTCCCGATTCGTGATAAGCCGTAATTCGCTTGTCAATTTCCGTAACGACTCTACTTCTTTTTTGTGGACCTATTATAACTTTATTTATAGCCTCGTATAAATCTACGTTAGTTATAGCGCTTCTATCGGCACGAGCCGCCAATATTGCCGCCTCGTTTAATAAATTTGCAAGGTCAGCACCGCTAAAACCAGCCGTCATACGAGAAAGAACTTTAAAGTTTACGTCGGGTGCAAGCGGTTTATTACGCGCGTGTACCTTTAATATAGCCTCTCTACCTCTAACGTCGGGTATATTAACGTAAATTTGCCTATCAAACCTACCTGGACGCATAAGCGCGGGGTCTAATATGTCGGCGCGGTTTGTTGCCGCCATTATAATTATACCTTCGTTTGCGTCAAAACCGTCCATTTGAACTAAAAGTTGGTTAAGAGTTTGCTCTCTTTCATCATTGCCACCGCCAAGACCGGCACCCCTATGACGACCAACCGCGTCAATTTCATCTATAAATACTATACAAGGCATACTCTTTTTTGCCATTGCAAATAAATCTCTAACCCTACTTGCACCAACGCCAACGAACATTTCTACAAAGTCCGAGCCAGAAATAGAAAAGAACGGAACGTTTGCTTCGCCAGCAACGGCTTTTGCAAAAAGAGTTTTACCCGTTCCCGGAGGGCCTACTAATAACACACCTTTTGGAATTTTTGCACCAAGCGCAGAGAATTTTTTTGGATTTTTTAAAAATTCAACAACTTCTTGCAATTCTTGTTTTTCTTCTTCCGCACCTGCAACGTCGGAAAATCTAACTTTAACGTTTTGACTAACGCGCGCCTTGGTTTTACCAAAATCAAGCGCCGACTTGTTAGAGCCGTTTACTTGGCGGAACATTATCATCATAACGATAGCGCCCAAACCAACTATTAATAACGGCATTAAAAGCGAAGACCAAAACGAGCCTGCGTTAGGGTCGGTAACGTCGTATTTAACACCGTTTGCTATTAAAAAGTCTATAACGCCGTCGCCAAAAAATTGACTTTCTACGCCCCTAGCGTAACTAGTTTTATAAGCTTCTACGTATTTTCCGCTTGCACTTTGCTTATAACCTATTAAATTGTAGCCGTCAACGACTATTTTTTTAATTTTGTTTTCAAAATCCTCGGCAACAAATTGAAATTTACCGTCGCTATCAACGACAGGGATTTTTACGTTACCTTGTTGTTCGTACATTACGCCGGCTTGGAAAAAGAATTCGTCGGTTGAAACGTCTTTAACCATAAGGCGCGGTAAAAAGTATAACACGGCAACCGCACCCGCTATAACTAGCGCAATGATTGCAACCCAAATTTTTGAGTTACCTTTTTTCATAATAATTAAGCCTCCTTAAACAGTAAAAATGCAAAATATTACTTTTGCAACGTTTGTAAAAACATTTTATCATAATAAATAAAAAAACACAATACTAATTATATGCATTTTATTAATTTTATATAATTTTCTTTTAAATTTCACACAAAAATAGATTTCTTAACCAAAATTTTTAAAACTGCCACTTTTATACGCTTTTAAATAAAAAGACACAATTTGCAACTTTTTAAAAAAATGTTTCATATGAAACAATTTTGTTATTAAAAAAGCCAAAATTGTAGATAAAATCGTTAATTTTGGCTTTATTGAATATATAATTTTTGAATATTATTGCTTTGTCCACTCAATTTTTGACCTATAAAATTTTATCAATTTTTACTGTTTCACGTGGAACAAATTTTTGGTTTCGCGCCACTTTATTTTAGGGTTATTTGGATATGCTTTTTGGAGTGCAATTTTGTTATGCACTTAATTTTAGCAAACCAAATCTGTTATTGCGCTAGCGATTTTTTCGCTAATACCGTTTACAAAAGACAGTCTTACTCCGTTCGTTAAATTTTTTGCCATTTCTTCTTTTTCGCCTATTATTGCAATTATTGAAACGTCGCCAATTTCGCACAAGTCTTTACCTACGCCAAGCCCTGGTTTTATGCCGTAATTTTGCACTTTTATTAGACCTACGTCTTCTTTTTTACCCACGGCGGCGTCTATAACCAAAATTTTAGATTTAGGGTGTAGTTTTTTTATATTATTACACAAAACGTTGCTTTCTTTTGCGGTAACGGTACTATTAAGCGTGCCGTAAACGTAGCACTTTCCGTTAATAGCGCTTTTAATTTTTGTTCCCGTTAAAGGTCCTAAACTATCGCCTAGCGCTAAATCTGAGCCTATGCACACCACTACCGGATATTCGTTGTTTAATATTTTTTTTACGGCGTCTTTAAGTTGAAAACTCTTATTAGAAGCACTGCTGTTAAAAACGTATTGTTGCATATTAAAATTATTAACTAAACCGCGTTATTATATACGAATTTTTGGTATATTATTTTTTAATAAAGTGTATTATTAGTTTATAATTATAAAAATGTCTTTGTTTCTTGACTAACTTTTTTAGATGTGCTATAATTTTATTGTACTTATTAATTAGTTCGTTAATTTTTTTAAGGGAGGAAGTTATGTTAAATTTACTTGCAATACCTACTTATTTTACCCTTGGTAGTATAAACGTTGCGCTTGTAGATATAATAGTGCTAGTTTGTTTATTAATAGCAACAATAGTCGGCATAGTTCGTGGCTTTGTTAAACAAATACTTGCCTATTTAGGCATTATAGCCGCTGTTTTATTAGCAGTTCTATTTTGCGATGAAGCCACCGCGTTTTTATGCGAAAAAATACCCGCGTTTCCAACGGCAATAGAAAATTGGCTTGGCAATACGCAAATGTTTAAGACTCTTACGGGAACGTTTACTAGTAAAGAACAAATAATTACGGCGCTAGCAGGCTCGTCAATTCCCGCGTTTTTACACAACGTTATTGCAGAAGCAATAGTTTCGTCTGGCTTTGAACTACAAATATTAAGCGTTTTTTCAAAATGGCTTATTTACGTAATAGTTTTTGTTGTAATTATAATTGCTTCGCTAATACTTTTTGCAATACTAAGAAAGTTGTTTAGTAGGTTAACAAGAATTGCGTTTATAGGGTTTTTAGATAAGTTGTTGGGCGTTGTGTTTTCAGTAGCGTTAACGCTTGTTGTATTAATGCTTATATGCGTAATTATATCGCCGTTTACGGGAATTAACGCTTTTTTACAACCAGAACCTGTAAAATGCTATTTTAACGAGGCTTTAACTTGGGTTACTTCGCAACCGTTTATTCAAGATTTAATAGCGTCAAAAATATAATTAAACACGTTAAGTTTAGCGCCTGCCGTAATTTTAAAACGGTAGGCGTATTTTTTGTATTTTGACAAACTTTTTACGGAACTTTTTAAGGTTTTTTATATATTATAATATAGATAACCGCCAAATAAACGCAAATAAAAAACGTGCAACGTTAACCTTTTTAGTTATAGTTGCACGCTATTTTTTTATTTTGTTTTTTCTTTATTTATTAATCGTTTTTTAAACTGTTGCCTAAATAAGTACCAAAACCGCTAGTTTTTTTAGTAGACTTAATCATTTCGCTTTTAAAGCCCGAATTAGAGCCACCGCGTTTACCGTCGCGCCCTTTAAAACCGCCTTTTTTATTGCCGTTTTTGTCGCCAGAAAAAGACTTTATATTGTCTGGAATTATTGCAACGTATCTATTAGGTTCTACGCCTTGCGATTCCGTTTTAACACCTTCCATATCTACTAGGGCAGAATGAATAATTCTTCTTTCAAAAGGGTTCATAGGTTCAAGTGAAACAACTCTACACGTTTTTATAGCCTTGTTTGCTAAACGCGTTGCTAACGCTTTTAAAGTTTCTTCACGTTTTTGGCGATAATTTTCACAGTCTACAACAACTCTTTTATATTCTTCGTTACCTATATTTGCAACTGCGCCTGCAAGGGTTTGTAAAGCGTCAAGCATTTCGCCCCTATATCCTATTAACGTGGCGGAAGCCGTTGTAATAACGTTTATATTAATTTTATCGTCAGTTTCAGAATATTCAGTTTGTGCGGGAATTTTTAATAATTCAAACAATCCGTCTAAAAAGTCTGCGGAACGCTTTGCGTCTTCATCTTTTACTTCTACGCTGATTTTTGCTTTTCTACCACCTATACCCAAAATTCCTTTAACGCCTTCGTCAATAACGGTAACGATAAGGTTTTCTTTTGTTACGTTAAGGTCGTTTAAGGCTATTTCTACGGCACTGTCTACCGTTTTACCTTCATAAATTTTCATTATTTGTCCTCTTTATTTTTAGTAAGATAGCCGTATCTTTTTTGATATTCAGCATCTTCTTCTTTTTTTAAGTTTTTTTGGAAATTCTTTTCAACAATTTTATTAATAATTACCGTAGAAAGCATACTGTAAAGCGTACTTACTATAAGATATAGCGAGAACGACGCCGTATACATAAACGAAAATACACCGAACATTACAGGCATCATCCAATTCATCATTTTAGCCGATTGAGCCGCTTGTCCGTTTGCACCGTCTACCGATTGAAGTTCCATTTGAGTTTTTTGACTTTTAGTCATAAGAAGTTGTGAAACGAGCATCGTTCCGATTGAAATAACTACTAATATAAGATATCCGTTTGGTTTTTTCATTTCGTTTTGGATATACTCGTCACCAAAAATGTCGTTATAAGCGTTTTCGTCGTGTATTGAAGATTCAAATTTCTTTTGAGAACAACCTTGGCTATAAGAAAACGTGTTGTTCATATAAACTTCTTTATCAATAAAGGCTTTTTTCCAAGGTAAATCTTCTATCCAAATATTTTTAACCCATAAAAAACTTGATTTTTTAGAAAGTTCTTTATAAGTTTCAGCCGCCGCTTTTTGCGCCGGTTTTTTAATATTTTCGTTATATTCTTGTTCGCTACCGTCGTAAACGTAAATTATTCTATCGGAATAAGGGTTAATATCTTCGCGAGATAAAAACTCCCTTTTTTCGTCTTCGGTAGTTAAAATTGCGTCAAAAGTTACACCGTCTTCATTATAATACTTTAAAGTTATATCGTCATTATACCTTATGCTATTACTATAAGAAATAGCCATTTGGTTAAAGGTATCAATTTTACAAAACGTTGAATATTGTTGGAAAGCTGTTATAACTATAATAAAAAACACAAGTGTAAAAATGGTTGGTAAACAAGCGGCAAGTTGAGAATATCCTTGCTTTTTGTATAAAGCCATCATTTTTTGATTGTATAATTCTTTATTATTTGCGTATTGTTTTTGAAGTTTTTCTAGTTCAGGGCGCATTTTTTCCATTTTTAACGCATTTTTTTTGGTTGCAACCCTTGAATAGATGTCAAGTGGTAATGGAATTACTTTTAAAATTAAAGTAAATAATAAAATACCTACGGCAATAAGACCACCAAAGGAAAAAAAGTCTATTACTTTGCTAACTAAATTTGTTACGCCACTTAACTCTACGTTATTTAAATTTGAATCGTATAAAGTGGCTGGCATTAATAAATTTATCATTTTAAATTAACCTTTTACTTATTATTATAAAAGCCATTTTTTTAAAAATGGACTATCTGGAACGGGGTCAAAACCGCCTTTATTAATAGAATTACATCTTAATAAACGCCAAATTATTAAACCTATGGCTATAAAAAAATTACGTTTTTTTAATGCTTCTATTGCATAAACTGAACAAGTTGGGGTAAAAATACAACTTGACCTTAATATATACGTTACGTATCTTCTATAAAAAAAGAGTATTTTTATAAAAAAATTATTTATCATTTATAAGATTTCCTTTTTTTAAAGCAAAAGATAAGTCTTTTTTAAAAACTTCGTATAAATAATTATCAGAAATTTTTGGCAAAACAATAAAATAATAACTTTCCGTAATTTTAGGTAAAGTTTCCCTAATAACAGCGCGCAAAAGCCTTTTTACTTTGTTTCTTACAACGGCTTTTCCATGTTTTTTACTCAAACTTATTCCAATTTTTAACGATTCGTTTTTTATATAAATTAAAGTAAGCGAATTTGTATAAATTCGCTTTCCTTTACTAAAAACAAGGTTAAAATCTTTTTGTTTTTTTAATCTATTATCCAAAATTATTTTATGAGGAAAGTTTATGACGGCCTTTTTGTCTTCTTCTTTTAAGAACGTTTCTTCCGTTTTTAGTTGCCATTCTTTTTCTAAAACCATGAACTTTACTTCTTTGTCTTTTTTTAGGTTGGTATGTTCTTTTCATAATATTAAAAACTCCTGTTTATTATTTTTGCTAATGTATTATACTTTTTATTTTATTATTTGTCAACTTTTTAAGCATTTATTCTTAAAGGTAAAATCAGATATAAATAATCGTCTCCATAATAAGGTTTAATTACGCACGGATTTATTTTAGTATTAAAGTGTAAGTTTATAAATTCATCGTCTATAACTTTTATACACTCCGTTAAGAATTTTGAGTTAAATGCAATAGATAAATCTTTTCCTTCTAAATTTATTACTATATTTTCACTCATTTTTCCAACTTCACTGCTTGCCGAAACCGTTAAATAGTTTTCTTTAATATCTAATTTTACTATCTTTTTAATATCGGTAGTAACAACGGAAGCCCTATCTATTGCGGAAATTAATTGATTTTTATTAACTCTAACAACGGTTATAAAATCGTCTTTAATAATATTTTTATAATCAATATATTCGCCTTCTAAAAGTCTAGAAATTAAAACTGTACTGTCTATTTCTACCATTAATAAATTTTTTTGAATAATTATAGTTACTAAATCGTTTTCGCTTTCTAAAAGTCTAACAATTTCGTTAAGCGTTCTAGAAGAAACTATAATTTTAAAATTTTCCGTACAATTTTCTATTTTCTTTTTACAAATTGCAAGCCTAAACCCGTCAAGAGCAACGGAAGAAATTTTATCTTCTTCAATTTCTATTAAACAACCTTTTAGTAGTGGCCTTGCTTCGTCTTGTGAGCAAGAAAATATAGTTTTTAAAATAAGTTCTTTAAAATCTTTTTGTTTTATTGTAAAAGATTTTTCTCTTATTTCTTTATTTATAATAGGGAATTCTTCTACGTTTAAAGTTTGAATAAACCCTTCGGAAGAAGAATAATTTATTTTTAATTGATTTTCTTCTAATAAAAGTTCTATTTCATCTTCATTTTCAAGCCTTTTTGTAAATTCCGCAAAAATTTTACCAGGAACAACAGTTTCGCCTTCTATAAAAGTAGTTGCTTTAATAGTTTTTTCAATAGAAATTTCAGTATCGGTTGCAGATAAAGTTAAATTATCGCCTTTAACGGATAATTTAATACCCTCTAATATTGGGTTAGTGGTTTTAGAAGAAATTGCTTTAACAACTTTTAATACCGCAGAAGAAAGGTCAGCCCCACTTACTATAACTTTCATATATATTCTCCTTTATAAATAGTAATAATAGTAATTAACGTTAATATTGTTGATAACTAAAAAAAATAAGGTAAATATTTAAAAAAATATAAATATTTTAATATTGATAAAAAATTAATAAAATAAAAAACACGTTCAAAAGTAAAAAACGTTATTTATATATAAGTATATTATATATAATAATAGATAAAAAAGCAATAAAAAAACAAAAATAATATTTAAAAAAAAACTATAATTTATGTTTGAAAAGTTTTTATTTTATGTTAAAATATAAAAAGGAATTATTATGTTTGATATTATAAAAACTAACTTTAATTTAAATGAAAAACAAATACAAGATTTTAACGTATTTTATAACCTTTTAACAGAGTGGAATAAAAAGTTTAATTTAACTTCTATAACAGACGAAAAAGAAGTAGAAATTAAGCATTTTTACGATAGTTTAATGGGAAACGAGTATTTTTTTAAAAATGCTAACGTAATTGAAATTGGAAGTGGCGGTGGCTTTCCGTCAATACCACTTATGATATTAAAAAGAGATTTAAAATTTACGTTAATTGAATCGGTAGCAAAAAAATGCACGTTTTTAAATGAAGTTATTAAAACTTTAAATTTAAATGCAAAAGTTATTAACATTAGGGCGGAAGATATTGATAAGTATAATTTAAGAGAGAGTTTTGATATAGTAACCGCAAGGGCGGTAGCAAGGCTTAATACGTTAAGCGAATACTGTATTCCTTTTATAAAAGAAAACGGTTTGTTTATAGCGTATAAAGGAAGCGATATATTAGAAGAAGAAGAAGCAAAAAACGCCGTTACTATATTAGGTTGTAAAAAAGAAAGTCAAAAAAAATACGAACTTATAAACGGCGAAGGAACAAGGAATATTTACGTTTATAAAAAAATTAAAAATACCCCTTTAAAATATCCAAGGGGTAACGGAAAAGAAAGGAAAAATCCATTATAATGAATTATTTTAACGAAAATACAACTTGCTGTTTTTCAGGGCATAGAATATTAAAAAAAGATTTTTCTATAATTCAAACGGAAGAAGAAATAAAAAAATTATTAAACAAAGGCTACGTAACTTTTTTAATAGGCATGGCAAAAGGTTATGATTTAGAGTGTTTAAAAATTCTAATTGAGTTAAGAAAAACTAATAATTTAGAAATAATTGCTTGTATTCCGTGTGAAAACCAAAGCGAAAAACTAAACGAAAAAGATAAAGAAGAATATAACGCGTTACTTAAACAAGTTGACAAAAAAATATATATTTCTAAACTTTATAAAAACGGTTGTATGCAACAAAGAAATAGATTTATGGTTGACAATTCATCAACGTTAATTGTTTATAAATATGTTGATAAAGGTGGAACGTATTACACGGAAAACTACGCAAAAAAGAAAAATATAAATATAATTTACGTATAAAAAAACAAACTTAATTAAAAAATATAAAAAACCCACTATATTTTGCAAAAGCAAAGTATAGTGGGTTATAATTTTTGTTGAATAAAAAACTATCAAAAATTCCCTAAAAGTGTTTTTTATTTTTCTAGTGCTTTTATATAACCTAAAACTTTATTTTGGTCGTCTTCTGAAAGAAGATTAAAAGTTGATAAAAATTCAAGTTCTTTACTCGTTAGATTACTACGGCTAGTTACCATTGAATAGTTGTTGTTAATACCCACAAGATATTCAAAAGAACAATTAAAGTAATTACACAATTTAATAATATCGTCAATACACGGCTCGGCTCTACCTTGCTCCCATTTAGCGTAAGTATATCTTTCAACACCTATTTTAGTAGCGACAGTTTTTTGCGTTACGCCTTTTTCTGTTCTTAAAGTTAAAAGTTGCATAATATTCCCCTTTTTAATAAGATTGTAGCAATATATTCCACAAAATATTTGATAATGGAAAAAAATGCTCGTATTATATTAATTAAAAGAGTATTATTTGCTCATATTTAAGTGTAATATGGATAAAACAAGAAAACAAAAGTTGTTAAGATATTTATTCCCAACGCAAGAAATAGTTAGATTTATGTTTTTAGATTTATATGTGGAACTGATAAAATTTTCACAAAAAACCCCGCTACGTTTTGCAAAAGCAAAGCATAGTGGGTTATATTTTTATAATAAACTAAAAAGTTAACACGTTACGGATTCCCTGTAAGGGATTTAATTGAATCATTACAAAAATCGACTTGTGAAAAGTCGAGTTTTCTTTTATACACGTAAAACTAATTGAAAAAAACATAAAACTATGTTATAATAAATAAAAATTTTTTTAGGAAATAGTATGTTTTACAATTTACAACCCGAAGAACAAAAACAACAGTATAAACAAATGCTTGGGATAATAGGTAAATTAACACGTTTATTCTCGGATAATGCGTGTCCTTATTTGCCATATAGAGTTCAAGAAAATGTGTTTTGCAAGTATTTTAACGCTGATAATTTATCTCGTAGCGATTGTTCCGCTGACGCTAAAAAAGGTAGAATTGGTGTTGGCTTAAAAACTTGGATGGGAAATAACGACCAAAAAGTAGCAGAGTTTGATAGTTTAAGAGAAAAATTAAGTCCGTTATCAGGGTTAGAATTAGCAAAAAAAGTTTCGGAATTTAGAAATGAGCGTATCCGTATTACAAAGAATTTACACGGCATAGATGAACTTATATATCATATAGTTAAACGTATCCCTAACACAATGCAAATTCATGAACACGTATTTGAGTCCATTGATATTGAAAATATATCTTTACTTCCCGAACGTGGCAATGTAAATAATACATATTTTACCGACGGAAAGCACGTTTACCATTTCAGTATGTCAAAAAACACCCTTTATATGATTTTTGATGATATGATTTTGTTAGACTCTTTTACGGTAGATGTTCTTGACGACCCTTATACTTATTTAATGGGTTTGGCGGATAATATACCTCAAGGTATTACAACAGCAGCAGTTGAATTTGATACAACAAACAAGGCTTGTTTACGTTTATATTCCACAAAATCTAATGGCACAAAGTTTGTTGCACAAAAAAGTGGCTTAAATCAATGGAACGCTGGCGGTAGAAAGAGAGATATGAATGAAATATATATTCCGTTCCCTGCTGAAGATAGAGAAAGATATGCGGGCTTTTTCCCTAACCGTGACCAACCTTTTGAATTATTACTACCTGACGGCACTTTAATTTCCGCAAAGGTATGTCAACAAGATAACAAAGCCATAATGAGTAATCCAAACAAAGTTTTAGGCGAGTGGTTATTACGCAAAGTATTTGAATTGCCCGAAAAAACACTTTTAACTTATGAAATGCTTGAAATATTTGGCATAGATTGTGTTGTGTTTACAAAACTTGATGATTTAAGATATTCGGTAGATTTTGCCGAGTTAGGAACTTATGAAAAATTTACTAAAAACGAAACAGCGGATGAAGAATAACAATAAAGGTGCATCAAATTGATGCACCTTTAACTTTATTTTATTGCATTTTTTATTTCTTCGGCTATTCTTTGAATAACGCTTACCACAACGGAATTTCCTGCTTGTTTGTATAATGCACCATTACAAAGATTGTCGGGCAAAATAAAATCACTTGGAAAGCCTTGCAAGTTAAAACACTCTCTTGGTGTTAATTTTCTAATTTCGCCATTATACATCCTAATTAAAGGAACATTGTGTCCGCCAGTTCCCATATTTGCGGTTAAGGTGGGGCACATTTTACTTTTATTTTCTCTTACGTAAACCCTACGCCATTGATAGCAAGTGTCTGACTTTCTAATACCTGCTACAAGTTTATCATAGAAATCACATTTTTCAGTATAGTAGTATCTAACGTCTTGCTTGTTTTCAAAGTCTATCAAGTCAGCAAGTGTTTTTTCTAATTTTATAGGCTTTAAGTGTTCAAAATTTTTATAATGTTCTTTGTTTCTAAAGCAAACGATATAAATTCTTTCTCGTGTTTGGGGTATATTACCATAATTGCAAGCATTTAAAACAAAAGGTTTTATATAATAGCCTAATTTTTCTAATGTATCACTAATTACAGCAAAAGTGTTGCCATTATCGTGTGAAACGAGGTTTTTAACGTTTTCAAGAAAAACAACTTGTGGCTTTTTCTCTTCAATTATACGAGCAAGTTCAAAAAACAAATTGCCTCGACCTTTCTCGTCATTAAAACCTTGTCTATATCCTGCAACGGAAAAGGCTTGACAAGGAAATCCTGCAAGCATAATATCAAAATCGGGCATGTCCTTTTTTTCGTCTAAATCACGAATATCACTTAAAGAAAATTGAACGTTTGGAAAATTTGCTTTATAGGTAACAGAAGCATTTAAGTCAAATTCATTAGCAAAAATTGTTTCAAATCCTGCTAATTCAAATCCTTTGTCTATACCGCCAACTCCTGCAAAAAATGAAGCACATTTCAAGTTCATTTCATTAAAACTCCGTTTCAAGATTGCATTTGCGGCACGCCGCAAATTTTGTTTAATTATAGCATATAAGATAAAAAAAATCAATCATTATGCTTTTAAATTAAAAATTTAAATTACCAAAAGTGTAGCACACTATACTTAACCCTGTTAAGTCGTGTGTTTTTGCAAAGCAAAAAGTAAAGGATAGCAAAATTTTGCTATCCTTTTATAATGTCTAAAAAATCCCTACGGGAAGAGCGACTAAACGTTTTTTATTTTTTTAAATTTTTATTTAAATCAACTAAAAGTGAATAAAGTTCGCTTGTGTTCCAAGCCGCCATACCGTCTTGAAGATAGTTAAAACAGTCCATAACGGTATTACACGTTCTAGCAGGGAAAACGATAAGTGTTAAACCCATAAAAGTAAAATTAAAGTTACTATATTTTTTTCTAATCATTTCCATTCCGTCTTTAGAAAAAGATAAATCTAAATCGTAAACGAATATTCTAAACATACATTGTTTTTCTTTTTTATTGTAAGTAAAGTTAAATTCTAATTTTAACCCGTCTTTTTTTGTTTTAATTGCAAAACCGCATTTTTCTTTTTCGCAGTAGTTGTACGGGCTAACAACGTAGTTGTCGCTTGTTCTTAAAGATTTTTCGGGTATACCTTTGGTATTCCACCAAAGCATTTTTGTTTTTACCTTATTGTAAACGTCTTCTGTGTTTACTTTGTTAAAAAGATTAGAAAAAAAACTCATAATAAAACTCCTTTGTTTATAAATTATTTAAAGCCTTTGTTAAACGGCTAACACATTCTTCTTTACCTAAAATTTCGGCAATTTCAGTAGCGCCACCAGGCGTAACTTCAAGCCCCGTTAAAGCAATTCGCATAACGTAGAATAGCGTTTTGCTTTTTATTTCTAATTCTTGCGCAATATTAGATAACGCGCTAAATAAATTATCGTTATTAAATTCGCTTACACTTTCAACGCCTTTTATAATTAAAGGAATTAGTTTTTTAGCAACTTCTAACGACGATTTTTGTTTTGGGTTTTCGTATAAAGCGGTGTCAAAACTATTATATTCCGTTAAGAATTTTGTTTTTTCGCTAATATCGCTTAATATTTCTATTCTAGTGCGGATAAGTTTAGAAATTTTTAACAAATCAAATTTTCCGTAAAGTTCCGTCTTTTTAAAGAAAGGCTCGGCTCTTTGTAAAAATTCTTCGTCGGTCATTGCCTTTAAATACTCGCCGTTAAGCCAGCGAAGTTTAACGTCGTCAAAAATAGAAGGAGATTTAGAAATTCCCGAAAGGTCAAAAAGTTCAATCATTTCAGGAAGCGTCATTTTTTCCGCATTGTTTTTAGGGCACCAACCTAAAAGAGCAACGTAGTTTATTATTGCTTCTTCTAAATAGCCTTTGTTTATAAAATCGTCAAAATTAGCGTCGCCGTAGCGTTTAGAAAGTTTGCGCGTTGCGTCTTTCATTATAGTAGGCAAATGTATATATATTGGTCTTTGCCAACCAAAAGCGTCGTACATAAGATTGTATTTTGGCGTAGAAGAAAGGTATTCCGTACCCCTTATAACGTGGGTTATACCCATTAAGTGGTCGTCTATAACGTTTGCAAAGTTATAAGTAGGCATACCGTCGGACTTAATTAAAATATTGTCTTCTAAATCGCTGTAATCAACGCTTATAGTTCCGTAAATTAAATCTTCGTAAGAACTTGTGCCGTCGGTTGGTATGTTTTGCCTAATAACGTAACTTTCGCCACTATTAATTCGTTTTTCAACTTCTTCTTTGGATAGTTTTAAACAGTGTTTATCGTACTTTCTGTTGCCGTTTTCGTCGGTTAAACTTTCTAGCCTTTCCTTTGAGCAAAAACAATAATAAGCACCGCCTAATTCCACTAACTTTTCGGCGTATTTTAAATAAATTTCTTTTCTTTCGCTTTGAACGTAAGGGCCGTAGTTACCGCCAACGTCTGGACCTTCGTCATATTTTAACCCCGACTCGTTAAGAGAAGAGTATATAACTTCTAACGCGCCTTCAACAAAACGTTCTTTATCGGTATCTTCAATGCGAAGAATAAAGTCGCCGTCGTTGTGTTTGGCGTATAAATATGCGTATAGCGCCGTTCTTAAACCGCCAAGGTGCATAAATCCCGTTGGGCTAGGTGCAAATCTAGTTCTAACTTTTGACATAAAAATCTCCTTACTAAAAAGATAACTTATCGTTAATTTCGCCTTTTATTTTTTGAAGCCTATTATCGTAAAAATAACTGTAAACTTCCTTTTTGCCAACTATTAAATGGTCGTAAAAACTAACTTTGTGTAGTTTTAATAACGTGTAAATTTTTGCGGTTGCATCGTCGTCCGCCGAAGATGGAGACGGAAAGTCCGTTAAATGATTGTGTGCAATAATAACCGCAACGGGTTTGTTTATTATTAAACCTTTGGTCAACTCGTTAAAATCTAAACTAACGCTAGTTTCCTTATTGCTGTCAAGTTTAGAATAACCCGTAATTTTGTTTTTAGAGTTTAAGTAAAACATATAAAAAACTTCGTGGTCGTAGCCTTCAAAAAGTTTTGCTATTTGTCCTTTTGCCTCGTCTATATTTAAAACGGGCTTATTTTCTAATTTCTTTTGGTTAGTTATATGCGAAACGTAACCTATCAAAGATAAAAAGCAAGCAGTTCTTTCGCCTATTCCGTCTACGGTTAAAAGCATAGAATTGTCTGCGTTTAAAACGCCTTCAAGCGAGCCAAAACGCTTTATCAAGTTGTGCGAGAGTTCGTTAGTGTCTTTTCTAGAAATTGAATAGCCAAGCAGTAGTTCTAAAATTTCGTGCTCTTTAAAAGCCGTTTTACCTTCTATAAACTTTTGGCGTAAACGAAGTCTATGCCCCTCGTGAATATTTTTGCTTTCGTTTATATCTTTCATAGTTAATATTATAGCATATTTTTTTAAAAAATCTATTATTTATATAGAAGTTTTAATAAAAATAGTGTATAATAAAAACGGCTATGGAAATTTTTGAAAACAATTATTTAAACGACTCGTTAAAAACTCTAAAAAAGTGGATAAGTATAAATAGTACAAAATCTCAACCACAAAAAGACGCGCCCTTTGGGCCAGGCGTTAAAACAATGCTAGAAACCGCCCTTAACGACGCTAAAAATTTAGGCTTTGAAGTTAAAAATTATAGCGGTTTTATTGGCGAAGTTGTTTTTGGTAACGGTAGCGATAAAGACGGGCTTGCTATTTTATGCCATTTAGACGTCGTTCCCGCGGGCGATATTTCTAAATGGAATTACGCGCCGTTTGACTTAACCGTTAAAGATAATATAATGTACGGTAGGGGCGTTGTAGACGACAAGGGCTGTGCCGTTTTATGCTTATATGCGTTAAAACAGTTAAAAGACGAAGGTTTTATTCCGTCGCGAAAAATCAAACTTATTTTTGGGTGCGACGAAGAAAGCGGTTGGGGCTGTATAGAGCATTATAATAAAGTTGCCACAATGCCTAGCGAAGGGTTTTCGCCGGACGGAGACTTTCCCGTTATCTATGCCGAAAAAGGCATTTTACACCTAGAATACGAGTTTGATAAGCCCGCCGAAATTTCAAGTATTTTTGGTGGAGACAGGGTTAATATGGTTTGCGATAACGCCGTAGTCTCTTTAAAAAATTATAGTAAAAGTCTAGAAAAAAGTGCCACTTTTTACGGCGGAATAGAGAATAACAAGGCTTATTATTTTAAAGGAACAACGGCTCACGGCTCAACGCCGGAAAAGGGCGATAACGCAATAAAAAAAGCGCTTGCATTTTTAAGTGAAAACAATCTTTTTAATAAGCAAGCGTATCTCAATCTTTTTTATAACGAAGCCGATTTTTTAAAGTTAAAAGACGAAACGGGTATTTTAACGTTTTCTCCAAACGTAATAAGCACAAGCAATAATAAAATTTTTGTAAAAGTAGACGTAAGGTATCCGTCAACGGCAAATTATAGCGACGTAGAAAAAGAGTTAAAAAAGTACGGCAATTATAAAATATTACATCATCAAAAACCGCTTTTTGTAGATAAAAATAGCAAACTTATAAAAACTTTGTTAACTATTTATAATAAGCACACAAATTCTAATAAAGAGCCTATTGCTATGGGTGGCGGAACTTATGCTAGGGTGCTTGAAAAGGGCGTTGCGTTTGGCCCTACTAAAAACGGAGAATCGTGTTGCCACAAGCCAAACGAATATATGTCTTTAAGCGATTATAAAGAGTGCTACGAAATTTATTTAGACGCAATTAAAAATCTTTGCAATTAAAAAATATTATGATAGAATTTTTTTAGATGCAACTAATTTAATGGGCGTTATTGCTTTTGCTATTTCCGGTGCGTTAATAGCAATAAGTTGTGGGCTTGACCTTTTTGGAGTGCTATTTATAGGCGTAGTAACCGCCGTTGGTGGCGGTATTACAAGGGACGTGTTAATCGGCGCAACTCCACCAAAGGCGTTTTCAAACGTTTTTGATTTAACGGTTGCAGTATGCACTTCGCTTATAGTGTTTATAATTTCGTACGTAAACCGAAAAAGTTTTTATAAAATGAGTCAAAAAATAGAGCATATAAACAACGTTTTTGACGCAATAGGTTTAGCCGTGTTTTCTATATCCGGCGTTCAAGTTGCAATAGACCATGGTTTTGGAGGCAATTTTATATTGGCTGTAATTATGGGTATGATTACGGGAGTTGGCGGAGGAATTTATAGAGACGTTTTAGTGTTAAAGCCACCCTACGTTTTAAACAAGCACGTTTACGCAATAGCCTCGCTAACGGGTTGCGTTGTGTTTTACTTAATTTATAAATTTTTAAATTTGCCCGTTATTGCAACGTTTTCTGGCATAGTAGTAATAATAACTATAAGAATGCTTGCAACAAAATTTCAATGGGAATTGCCAAAAATAAAGGTAGAAAAGAATAAACAAGAAAAATAAAACAAGGCGCAATTAAAGGGGTGGGCGTTATAAACGTAGCAAATACAAAGTAGTATAAGCGTTAATGCAATTAAAAGGTGGTTTGGGTTAAAACTAAATTGCAATAAAGGCAAGGTTTTTAGTTGTATAAACTATTTATAGAGTTAAAAAACAAGGCGTTTTATATAATAAAAAAACAAATTTTATAAATTCCGTAAAAAACAGTTGACAAAATAAAATAATTTAGGTATTATAATCAAGCATTAATCGTCGCGGAGTGGAGCAGCTTGGTAGCTCGTCGGGCTCATAACCCGAAGGTCGTGAGGTTCAAATCCCACCTCCGCAACCAATTTTCTACCCCAAGGTAGACTTATGGCGGCGTAGCTTAGTTGGTTAGAGCGGCCGGTTCATACCCGGCAGGTCGTTGGTTCGAATCTGACCGCCGCTACCAA
Source organism: Christensenellaceae bacterium (assembly GCA_045644385.1). Lineage (GTDB taxonomy): Bacteria > Bacillota > Clostridia > Christensenellales > Borkfalkiaceae > HGM11412. The sequence goes on along the minus strand of JAZRGU010000017.1, from coordinate 28,459 downwards.
ACACAACAACAAAAAAATTAATATATCGGCCCTATGGTCAAGCGGTCTAAGACATCGCCCTTTCACGGCGGTAACCCGAGTTCGAACCTCGGTAGGGTCACCACAAAAAAGCACTAACTTCGGTTAGTGTTTTTTCGTGCTATTTTACGCCGAGGTGAGAACGTAGTTCGGCCGTCATATGATGGGCTTACTTTGACGGGCGAAGGTCAGCCAGAGTCCCCTATTTATAGGGTATGGCTGTACCTCGGTAGGCTCGCCTTTGTTTTTAGGATAAAAAAGTAGATAAAATCAATTAAAATAGGCACTTTCTTCGTTTGAAAGTGTTTATTTTAGTTTATATATAGATGAAATTGATTTTATGCCATAAAAATGATAAAATAATTATTATGAACTCAAACATATCATTGAAACTTTACAATTTAATTAAAATGGGCGTTATAAAATCTAACGCTCACTTTTGGAATTCGTTTTATAATGAAAACGTTATAAATACTTTTCCTTGCGATTTACAAGCAATAAAACAAGAACTTGAAGAAAAAAGAATAAACGTTATAAGTGTATTTGATGATAACTTTCCTAAATTAAACGTCAAACTAAAAAATAGTGAAAAGCCGTTTTTCTTCGCTTATAAAGGCGATATAACGTTGCTTAATAACACAAATAAAAACGTTGCAGTTATAGGCGTTTTAATTCCAACCAAAGAGATAATAGAAAGAGAGCAAAAAGTTGTAAGTTGTTTAATTGAAAAGGGTTTTAATATAGTAAGTGGACTTGCGAAAGGTTGTGATACTGTTGCGCATAGTCAAAGCGTTAAAAATAATGCAAAAACGATTGCTTTTCTTCCATCAACATTAGAAAAATTTTATCCAAAAGAAAATATCAATTTAGCAAATGAAATTGTTGAAAATGGTGGGCTTATTATAAGCGAATACATTAGCGAGCCTAAAAATAAATACGAAAACGTTAAACGGTTTATAGAAAGGGATAGATTACAAGCGCTTTATTCTAAAGCAGTAATTTTAATTGCAAGTTATCGCAAAGGAGAAGGTGATAGTGGCTCTCGCCACGCTTTTGAAAAGGCAAAACAATACGGCAAAAAAAGGCTAGTTATGTATAGAGAAAGCGACTCTAACGACTTAACGTTTGGCTTAAATAAAGACTACGTTGCGCAAGGCGAAAATATCGTTTCATTAAAAGAAATTGAGGTGTTGTAGTTGGTTTACGTTGTAGATTTAGATGATACGTTGGTTTTAACTAAAAACCTAAATAACGATGCTTAAAGCACTAACTTAGGTTAGTGCTTTTTTCGTGCTATTTTACGCCGAGGCGAGAACGTAGTTCGGCCATTTTAAATCAACACAAGCATACGCCCTGCTGTCACTTACCAAAGTTTAGAGAAACTTTAGGGAAACAAAAGTGTAATATTTTTGAAAATTTTAATTTGGCTTGGCATACTAAAGGAATTGAAAAAATTGTCAATATATGTTATAATATTTATAAGATTTTTGCAAAAAGGAAAATTTCTATGATTCCAAATTATATAAATCAATGGTTAAAAATATTAGATGAAATGCACAACGACAATACTTATAAATTGGCGTTTGGTCGTGCTTTAATAGAAAACATCGCTTTTTCTCAATATGAAATTATAGAAGATAATGTCGTTATAGATTTTGACGATATTTCTAAATGTATGTTGAAATACTATTGGAATCAAATTTTTTATTTCAACTTAAAACAAGCTCCTTACGCTAATAAAGAGCCTGTTATTTGTAAAGATACAAAAGTTTTAATTGATTTATATAAAAATATAACAAATTCGGCTATCCCTAAATGGTATGATGAGGCAATTATAGAAATAAAAAGAACAGCCCCTGATACATACCAAAAAATAATTAAACATATTACAAAAACTTTACACGAGAACGTTTGTTGGCGTTTTAAGATTGCAAACGATTCCGAAATTGATATTTACGAATATACGCCTAAAATCTCAAAGATAATATTTAGCAAAGAAAACGCACAATTACTTGTGGAATACTCTATAATCATTTCAAAGTTGTTGAATTATAAATGGACTCAATTATTAGAAAAATTTAACTATTCCCCTAAAATTGCAAGTAAAGTAAATGGTATAAGTGAAACAAAATTACGTAGGAATAGTTTGAAAAAATATAAAGACGCTTTACTTTTAGAATATTCGGGTAAAGCAATAGATTTTTATACAGGCGAAGAATTAAATGATGACGATATTAGTATAGACCACGTTATTCCTTGGAGTTTTATGTACTCAGACGATATTTGGAATTTAGTTATAACTTCAAGGTCGCGAAATTCTTCCAAAAGCAACTCTATCCCTGACGAAAAAACTATTGAAAGACTAAAAGAAAGAAACTTAAAATTAGTTAATATTTTAAGTGGTAGTTTGAAATCCGATTTGGAAATCTCTATTAAAAACAATTATTTGGATAGGTTCTATTATGAGTGTAAATTGTAAAACAAAGCAATATTATTCTAATAATTATAAAGAATATATTTCCTCCACTCAAAATGTAGATATGACCGAGCATTACAACCGATTTTTACCATACCTTTCTCAAGGGTCAAAAATATTAGATATTGGCTTTGGTAGTGGTCGTGATATGCTTTATTTTGCAAGTAAAGGATTCAACGTTTTTGGTGTTGATAATGTAGGTGAATTTATAGATAATGCAAAAGCAAATGGGTTAAACGTAGAATTATGTGATTTTCATAATCTTCCTTACTTTGAATCGTTTGACGGCATTTGGGCTTGTGCCTCTCTCTTGCACTCTAACGATTTATCACTTGCATTTAATAATCTTTACAAAGCGTTAAAGGTTGGTGGCTATATTTATTTGTCTATGAAATATGGCAAGGATTCAAATATAGAGAACGGAAGATTTTATCAATATGTTGACGAGCAAAAATTAAAGAGCCTTTGTGAAAATTCAAATCTTTCTATTGTAGAAATTTACAACTCGGGAGATTTACTTAAAAGAAATAATGGTTGGATAAATGCAGTATTAAAAAAGGGGATAAACGATGGATAAAATAATTTTAGATGAAGAAAAAAACATTGAGGGGGATAATGTTAATGATATTTATCATTACACAACATTAGAAACGCTTCTTAATATTGTAAAAAATAAAACGATAAGATTAACTGATTTTAGATTTTTAAATGATAGAAACGAAATTGTAGATAATATAAAATCCATACAAAAAATACTGAGAACAAAAGAGGGTTCAGAAGTTCTTAATAAAAAACTTGAAAGCGTTTTTGAAACATTAATGCGCATCGGTGACAGAAAGCGCGTATACAGAACAAATTTTATTGATGGTGAAGAAAAAGGATGGGTGGATTGCGAGCAAGATGATGTTAATCATTATATATTATCGTTAACTCATTGTGCTGACAATATGTTAATGTGGTCAATGTATGGCAAAGAGGGGTGTTGCATTAAGTTTAATAAAGCTAAATTATTAGAATTTGTTCAATCGTTTGAAAATTTACCTTTACCTAAAAGTCATACTTATTTTGTGGAATACGAACGAGAAAAAAATAAAATTTTTGTTGGTGACATTAATTACGCTTCGATAACTATAGAAAAATGCAAGAGTGCTTTCGAAGAAATAGTTAAAAACACACAACGGGAAATATATTTTTATGCTTATGATATTTTGTATTCTCTGGCGTGTTTCCATAAAAAGAAGGATTTTAACGGTGAGTGCGAATATAGAATATCTATACCAATTGCCGATGAAGACATTGAAAATAATGTTTTTATGGAGAAAACTTTTTTAATTAAAGATGATTATTTCAAACCACAATTAGAACTAAAAAATTTTCCAGTAGAAGAAATCATAGAAGATATTATCTTAAGTCCATATAATACAAGCGATTGCTCAGTTAATAGCGTCAAAGTTTTATTATCTCATTACTTAAAAAAGGATATTGAGGTTCAAAGGTCTAAAATAAATATTAGGAAATAGTATTTATTGAAGAATAAAAATTTTATAAAAAAGAACATAAAATTATTCGTTCCACGCATCTATTATCTCACTCAAAAAACACTTAAACGCGTGCTTTTGTTTATAAAAAATTATAAAGGTAGGTCTTTTGTGAAATGCCCCTCCTTAAAGTGATTAAACTTTTGGATTCGCATCGCTGACCTACCTTTAATATTAATTGTAATATTACAATAATTCTTTAAAACTTTTTATAGTTTTATCTGCAACTTTTTGCATTTCGCCCCAAGTGTTTTTGACGCTTTCTTCGTAAATGCCCACCGTTTTAAAACCTACGCTTTTTGCCGTTTTTATTGCGTCAATACTGTCTTCAAACACGGTGCAGTCTTCTACGTTAGCGCACTCCTTTTTAGCAAGCGTAATAAACAATTCTTTATCGCATTTTGTAAGTTTAAATTCTTCAATAGATAAAACGTCGTCTGCAATATCGTAAATTCCAAGTCTTTTTAAACAAGGCAAAACAAATCTTAAAGGGCTACCGCTAATTACCACTACTTTGTAGCCTTGTTCTTTTAATAAAATTACTAATTCCTTTGCGCCTTCTTTTAACGGAAAAGTATGTTGATACATATATTCAAGTTTAGTCATAAACCAATCGTAAAGCGCTTCGGGCGTCATATCAATTTTAAAATGTTCAACGTAGTGTTTTGCAATTCCCATAAACCCTTTGGTTACCAAATTAGATATAATATCGTTAGGATATGAAATGCCCCTATCGTCTAAAAACTTTAAAATAACTTCGTCCCACGAACGCGTCATTGAGTCTACAAGCGTGCCGTCCATATCAAAAAAACAAACTTTTTTAGCCATAAATTATCCCTTTTAAATATGTTGTGCAATAAAAATAATTTTATAAATTTAACGACTTTATTTTAAACCTACGCTAAATTTTTGTCAACGCTTTACTTTATATATAAACAAACAAAAATTAAAAACGGCGTACAATTTTTTGATTTTTAATATTAAACGTCGTGTTTAAAAAGTTGTTTAAATAGCCGTTATTTTTGCTATTTGACAATATTTTTTGTTTTTTTGCAGTTCAAAATATGCGTTTTGTAGGGGTAGTTATACGTTAGAATTGACTTTTAACACGTAATTATGTATAATATAGAAACAAAAAATTAGGTAAAGGAGTTTTTTATGAGTTATGTTTTAGAAACGTTTAACCTTTCTAAACGTTATAAAAACCAATGGGCGCTTAAAAACGTAAATATGCACGTTTCAAAAGGCGATATTTATGGGTTCGTGGGCGAAAACGGGTCGGGTAAAACAACCGTTATCCGTTTAATAACGGGCTTAATTTTTGCAACCGAAGGAAGCGTTAATCTTTTTGGCGTATCTAGTAGTAGCCCCGCCATTTTACAAGAACGCAAAAAAGTGGGCGCAATAGTAGAGTCGCCGTCTATTTATATGAATATGTCGGCTTCGGAAAATCTACGTTTACAATGCTCTATACTCGGCATAAAGCAAAACGTAGAAGAAAAAGTAAAAACCGTGCTTGCGGAAGTTGGACTTTTAGAGCAGTACGAAAGTAAAAAATGCGCTTCTAACTTCTCACTAGGTATGCGCCAAAGGCTAGGTATTGGTATGGCGCTTTTAGGCGAGCCTGAATTTATTATTCTTGACGAGCCTATGAACGGACTTGACCCGTCGGGCATAGTAGAAATTCGCGAATTAATTTTAAAACTCAATAGAGAAAAGCAAATAACTTTTTTAATTTCTTCACACATTTTGTCTGAACTTGCGTTAGTGGCAACAAAGTACGGAATTATTTCTAAAGGCAAACTCGTTAAAGAAATTACCGCTGAACAATTGGCGCACGACTGTAGGCCGTCAATTCATATCGGTACTAACGATAAAGAAAAACTCTTTTCACTTTTTGCCGAAAAATTTCCTTCAAACGACCGTGCTTTTACGGGAATTGGCGTGCGCATTTACGGCGAATTCAATTTAAACGAACTTTTAAAACAAGTTATTGACGCCGGCGTAAATATCAATAACGTAGTTTGCGAAAAATCTAGCATAGAAGATTATTATCTTTCTTTAATAGGGGGTGCGCACAATGATTGATTTATTAAAAACCGACTTAAAACGCGCGGTAAAAGACAAGATGTTTATAGTGCTTTGCATTATAGGTGGCGCTTTTGCCGTTATTACGCCAATTCTTTATAAACTTATATTTGTTCTTTTAGGGATTGACGAAGAAGCGATGCAAGAATTTGAAGTGTTGGGTATAGGATTTGCAAGTGCAAAATCGGTGTTTTTTAGCGCGTTTTCTCTTTCAAATAATTTTGGGTTAATTTTACCCATTTTGGTTGCAATAATTCTTTGTAAAGATTTTAGTCACGGCACTATTAGAAATAAAATAATTTGCGGAAAATCACGCACTAGCATTTACTTTTCGCTTCTTATTACTTGCGTAATTTTAATTTGCTCTTTTATTTTGGCACACGCACTTTTAACTCTATTTATTTCATTAATATTTTTTGATTACCAATCAACTGCGTTTACCGCAAGTGATTTTGGATATTTAATGGCTTCAATAGGGCTAGAAATATTAGTTTATCTTTTAGTTTGCGCGCTTTTAACCTTTTTTATAGTGTTTATGAAAAAAGCGGGGTTAACAATAGTAACGTTTTTTGCCATTGCTTTTTTAATGATGATTGTAGGTGGCATTACGCAAGTGGGCGTTATGCTTGCCGACCCAACTACCGCCTTATATAAAATTTTAGAATTTTTTAACACCGCTAACGTTTTTACAACGCTTAAAATAGGTAGCGGAACAACTTATCAATTAAAAGAAATTCTTTATTTAGTTTTACCTAACGCTTGTATAACGGCGCTAGCCGTAGTTTTAGGCTTATTATCGTTTAGAAAAAAAGACCTAAAATAATTTAAAGCAATGCTAAATTATAGGCAATTTTAAAAATAATTTGCAATCGTTTAGTTTGTAAAGTTATATTAAAGTTTTACCAAAACAAAAAAAACATCAAATCAATATGTTTATAAAAACAATAGCCCGTTGCAATTTAAAGTAGCGGGCTAGTTTTATATTTAAATAAAATTTTAGCGTTTAATTTAACGGCGTACGGGCAGTGCGTTTTGCATTTTTTTAAAAACCATTTAAAAAATTTCACAACTCTTTTAATTTTACGGCTTAATTGTAGTGTTTACTTATTTATTTATTAACAATAACGTAAGGAGAATTACATAAAAAACGGCATTTTAAAGGATATTTTACACACGAAGAAACAAGCGCGTTACAAAATCGCCCTTGGATTCGTCCAGAAAACGTTTTAGGAATTGCAAATAAAAAACTTGACCCAGCGCCATCGGCTACGATAACTAGGTCAAGCAATTTTTACAAAGATTTAAAATAAAACTTAAAAATAAATATCGTTAAGATTAACGTGCTAAAAAGAATAAAACTTTTAAGCAAAAGCAAAAAGGTAAACGTAATATAGCATAAAGCCCGCAAGCATTATAACGCCACCCCAACGGCGAATTTTGTTGCCTTTAAGAAATCCTAAAATAACTAATAATAGCGCAGCGGCAAGGGCAATGCTTCCGTCAATAATAAACGAACTTTCAAAAGGTAAAGGAATTATTATTGACGCTAGCCCCAAAGTTCTTATAATATTAAAAATATTACTACCAACAATATCGCCAACTGCAATATCCGTTTCCCCTTTTTTTGCGGCAATTACGCAAGTTACAAGTTCGGGTAAAGAAGTGCCTATCGCAACAACGGTAAGCCCTATAATTTTATCGGAAATGCCAATTCTTAACGCAATATATTCCGCGCCGGGAATTACCCCGTACATTGCGCCAACAACTACAAGTGCCAACCCCACCAGCATAGTAACTACTAAAAACCAAGTTTTTTCGTTCATTTTTTGTCGCCAACATTCAAGGCGAGAAGTTGCGGTTTTATCTTGCTGGGTAGCGACGTTGCAGTCGTTTAAAACGTTGGCGCTTTCTTTTTTGCTTTCACGCACGGCGTACCAAACCAAAAATACCATATACGCAAGCGACAAAACAAACATTATAGCACCTTCTATTCTTCCAATAACGTTGTCAAACGAACCAAAAAGCAATAGTAAAACGGACGAGCCAAGTAAAACGAAAAAGTCAATGCGAAGCGTACTTTTTTGTACTACTAACGGGCAAATAATAGCAGCCAAGCCTAATATAAGTAAAATATTAGTTATGTTACTACCAACAACGTTTCCTACCGCAAGGTTAGCGCTGTTTTGCGATGCCGAAATAACAGACGTTGCAAGTTCAGGCGCGCTAGTACCAAACGAAACTACCGTTAAACCTATAACTATCGTTGGAACGCGTAATTTTTTTGCTATACCAGAAGCTCCGTCTACAAACCAGTCTGCGCCTTTTACTAAAAATACAAATCCAAAAAGCAGGCAAATTATTGCTAAAAAAATATTCATGTTTTCTCCTATTATATTTACAAATTTAATAAGCAACGTGTTTTGAGTAAAAAATTAAAATCATAAACTCTAAAATTTATTGCAAGTTAAAATGCGTTGCCACGTAATTATATCAAAAATAAAAAACTTTTGCAATAATTTACGCTGTATTAATAAATGCCGTTAATATAAAAATATTCCTAAAATAAAAAGTAAAACGTTTAAATAAATTGAAATATTTTAAAAACGTGGTATAATGGTAAAAGGTGAAAAAATGAAATTTAAAAAAGGTTGTGTGGTTTTAAACCCCGAAAAAATAATAGAATCTTACGAGATTAAAGACGGCGGTATTTACGCCAACGTAGAAAACCCAAATACAGAAAAGTTAATTTATAATTTTATAAAAAACGTTAGCGAAGGTTTTTTGTTTTTAGAAATGCCGAATTTAGATGAAGCGCAACAAGTTAACGGCGCTTTGTATGAAAGGGAAGTTTATTATTTAGACGGGCTTTCTAAACTAGAAATGCAAGAAATTTTTAATAGGTATAAAAACGTTCTTTTAGAAGACGGCTTAATTGCTTTTGGTTTTGGATCGCATAATTCTTACGAGCAAATAAGCGTAGATAAATACAACGTTGTAACTATTGTTAGCGAAGATTTATACGCCGTAGAAAAATTTTTAGAGCAAATGGGAATTAAAAAAGTTGAAAAACTAGTTACGGCGTGGGATATTTTTGATAAAGATAATTGCGGAAAGTCTAGTTTAGTTACAATAAACAAAAAAACGATTTATCACGTTAAAAACGAACTTGAAGAAATAGGGTTATATAAAGGCGAACAATAAGGTTGCTTAACAAAATTTTTATAAACCTTAAAAATCCCTGTAAAAACCCGTCAAAACTAAAAAAAATTAGGCGTTGCCATTATGTTTGGCAACGCCTTTATAAGTTATATTTTTAGTTATACAACTAACGCTACTACAACCGTTAAAAACTTTGTTTACGCTTGGTCTAAGCCCTGAATTGGTGTGAATAATAAAGCAAGGGTCAGTCGTGTCAAAATAACCGCGATGTAAAAACTCTTGCTTACAGCCAAAGAATTTAATTACGCTTTCTTTTTTAGTTTTGCGCGATATTCAAGTTCCAAAAGTTCTCTGCGGGAACTAGGCAAATTTTAACTTTACCACAAAGTTCGTTTTAAAATTTTAGGTTCTTTTAGCGCACTTGCAACGCCTAACATAGTGGCGCTTTGCGCACTGTGTCCACAAGAATGAACCGCGCCGGTAGTCTTATCGGCTTTTGGGTGAGTTGGGTATATAACCGAATCAAGTTAGCCAAAAATCAACACTTCTGGTCCTGGTTTATTCGTGTCTAAAACAGTGTAAAACCCAGTGATATTATCGGCAAAACAAGGTTATAGCCTAGTTTTTGGAACTCGTATGCCAAATATTTAGAAGTTTTAAATTCTTTATAGCCCGTTTCTGGGTTAGCGTTTATATAATTTAACGCGTCTAACGTTTGTTGCTCGTATTTTTAAACGGCATTTTTAATATTTGTTTCATATTTCCTTATTTATTTACTACGTTTATCGGTTTATTATTTAAATAGCATTCTACGTTTTGTGCTACTAACGTAATTAATCTTTGGCGCGCTTCTTGCGGTGCCCAAGCAATATGTGGTGTAAACGTTACGTTTTTTGCGTCTTTTAAAGGGCAATTTTGTTGCATTGGCTCTACCGTTAAAACGTCTATATACGCGTGGGCAATATCTTCGTTATTTAAAGCGTTTGCTAAATGTATTTCGTCAACAACGCCACCCCTTGCGGTGTTAATTAACACGGCGGACTTTTTCATTAACGAAATTGTGTTTTTGTTTACCAAACGGCTAGTTTCTTCGTTTAACGGACAGTGAAGCGTTAAAAAATCGCTTTCTTTAAAAACCGTTTCTTTATCCACTTGCGTATAGGGCATATCCTTTTTTGACCTATTATAAACTAAAACTCTCATACCAAAGGCGCTTGCAATTTCGGCAACTTTTTTACCTATGCTTCCGTAACCTATTATACCAATAGTTTTATTATCTAACTCCATAAGGGGTTTGTTAAAATAGCAAAAGGTTTTGCTTTTAAGCCAGTCGCCGTCTTTAACGGAAGCGTCGTATTCGCTAATTTTATTGGAGTAATGTAAAACGTATGCAAAAACGTGTTGAGCAACGTCTACCGTAGAATATCCCGGCACGTTAGTTACCGTTACGCCCTTTTGTTTTGCGTATAAAAGGTCTACGTTATTATATCCCGTTGCGGTAAGCCCTATATATTGTAATTTGGGGCATTTAGAAATTAAATCTTTATCAAAAACCGTTTTGTTGCAAATAACTATTTCGGCGTTACGGCACGCTTTTACAACGTCGTTTGTAGGTAAAACGTCGTAAAAGGTAACGTTGCCTAAATTTTTGATGGCCGAAAGGTCAACGTCGTTATTGCTAAAAGAAATTTTATCTAAAACAACTATATTCATATTTATTCTCCGCCTATTGTATAATCGTGGTTTTTACTATAAAATTTATCAACTAAAAAAATGCTGGCAAAAAGTTTTGCCAACATTTTATTTGTTACATAGAAAAGTTTTTAAAATAGTTTTGAATTAAAATTATCGGCGTTCCCTTATCACCACTACCGCTAGTAAGGTCCGATAAACTTCCTAAAAGGTCGGTTAATTGACGTGGCGTAGTGCCTTGGCTTTTCATGCTGTTAACAAGATTGTCTTCTTTATTTTTAATAATTTCTTTCATTTTAGCAACAGCCTCTTCGCCAGAAAGGTTAGAAAGTTCGTTATCAGCAACGTATTTTAATTTAATTTCGTTTGGCACGCCTTTTAAAAGTGAAGTATATGCGGGCGAGCAAACAGGGTCTGCAAGTTCCCAAATACCGCAAACGGGGTCTTTAAAAGCACCGTCGCCATATATCATACACTCAATTTTTTTGCCAGTGCGTTCAAAAAATTCTTTTTGTAATTCGTCAACGAATTTTTGGCAATCTCTTGGAAATAATTTAACGCTGTTTTCAGTAGAAAGATTGCTACCTAAAACGCCGTAATCTTCGTTGTATCCGCTACCGTCAACCGACTTGTTTAAAATTTCATGCAAACTTACTACTTTTGTAGCACCGCCTTTAATAAGTGCGTTTTTGGTTGAAAAACGAGTGTGAATATCGGCGTTTATAACGTATTTTGTATGTTTTAAAATTTCGCAAGGGTTATTTGCAAGTATAACTTCGCAGTTACCCGTTTTTTCGTAAAATTCTATATAATCAACGCCCGTAAATTTGTGTTTAATATCGCCAAAAGTGTCTTTAAATTCTTTGGCGGTAAAAACGTCCGTATACGGATTAACGTTCTTTTCAATAAGTTGTTCGCGAGAAATAAAACTGTTGCCAACCTCGTCGCTAGGATATGTAAGTTGAACTATAAGTTTTTTAACGCCTTTTGAAATTCCCTTTAAAATCATTGAAAAACGGTTTCTAGAAAAAATAGGGAAAATTAAGCCGACGGTTTCGTCGCCAAATTTTTCTTTAACGTCTTTTGCGATTTGTTCGGTAGTTGCAAAGTTGCCTTGCGCACGTGCTAAAACGGCTTCGGTAACGGCAACAACGTCTTTATCTTGAAGCGAAAAACCGTGTGTTTGTGATGCGTTTATAACGCAATCGGCAGTTATTTTAACAAGGTCGTCTCCTTGCCTAATAATAGGGGCTCTTATCCCGCGTGATATTGTACCTTGATAATCCATAGTAATATCTCCTTTTACGTAAGTATTATAGCAAAAACGCAAGGCGTTTGGCAATTATTTTTAATAATTTTATTAAAAAATTGTTTACTTTGTGCTATTAATTTTATTTAAAATAGGGCAAAGTTTTTGTTTGCCGTTTACATGGGTTTTTCAATATGTTAAAATCAAACAACCAAAAAAATATAGGTCGGTAGCGCTATGAAATTGTTGCTTGGCGCGGATTTAGTGCCAACGGAAAAAGCGAACAAGCCTTTTTAAACGGAGATTTTAAGGCATTGTTTGGCGACGTTTACGCACCGCAAGTATTGGCGACTACCTTGACTGCGAAGCGCACGAAGACGTTATTGGGCATTTATTTAAATCGTGGCATTTAACAGAAAAATTAGATTAAAAAATAAAATAATTAAATAAAAAATAAAGGTTGAGAATTTTATAACCTTCTTAACCTTTTATTTTACGTTGTTTTTAATTGTTACGTGTTAATTTGAATTGTTTTTAGCGTCGTTTTTTTGCGCTGTTTTCGCGCCATAACGACGTTTTTATTTCATTTTAGTTACATAGTTTTAACGTAAGCATCTAAATTTTGGTCTACGTTATACGTTTTGTCGCCCACGTTAATGCCGGCTAAAACTTGCACCGTATGGTAAGCCTTTTGGTGTAGTTCTTGCGTTGCTAAATTTGGGTCAAGTTCTTTATTTGGAAAAAGTGGCTCGCCAATATTAACGTCAACGCAAGGCGTTTTAGTAAAAAGCCTTGTTATGCCTTTTCTTTCTCTAAAAGAAAACGCTATTGGAATTATTGGTTTATCGTGCTTTACTGCGTATTTAAACACCGCCTTTTTAAACGGGCGAATATCGGGATAGTAAAACCACATTGAGCCTTCTGGAAAAAAGTGAAGCCATTTTTTATCTTCTAAAACTTCGCTTATCGCCCTTTGAAATTTTGCCATACCCCTAACGTTTCCCGTGGGGACCGGCATTCCGCCAACCCACCTAATAAGCGGTCCGTTAGGGCCTTCTAAATTAGTTTTCCACGCGGGAAAATATTGTAAACGGGGGCGTATTGCTTTTAAAATACAAATATAATCCCACATTAAAACGTGATTAGAAATGGTAATTGCGCCGTCTTTAAATTCTTTTTTGTATTTTTTTAATACGTCTCTCCCATAAATTTTAACGCCGTGTCTAATCGTTACAACGGGAAAAACCAACGTGTTTAAAAGAACTAATAAAACGCCACGTTTAAATTTATTCCAAAGCGTTTTATCGTAATAATTATAATTGCTATCAAAGTTAATATCCCTTAAATGCTTAACGGTTATCATATGCTCGTCGCATTTTTGCGGATAATTAAAATTTAAATTGTGCCTATAATACATAATTTTCCTATTTTATCATTAGTTTTAAAATAATATGCCGTTAATAATATAAAAAATTTAGCAATATGTTTTATTACGGCAAGTCTATTTCGTAAAGGTCTTTTGGCGGAAGCGGTTTTGTTGAAGTTTCTACTACTTTTTTAACTTCGTTAGTTGCTTTTATTATTGAAACGTTAGTGCCTGCGCCCGCAACGCAACCGCCAGGGCAACCCATACCTTCAATAAGGCAACCGTTCTTTTTGCCCGCTTTTGCTAGCAAAAGCATTTTTTTGCACTCTTCAAGCCCTTCGGCGTGCTCTATTTTAACTTCAACGTTAGGATAGTATTCTTTAACGCATTTTTCTATGGCGTTTGCAACGCCACCCGCTATTGCATAGCCACGGCCAGCGCCCGTTGCTTCGTGAATAGATTTTTGGCTTGTGTAATTATTAAAGTCAATTTCTTTTGCTTCAAAAATGCCTGAAAGTTCTTCAAAGGTTATAACAAAGTCAACGTCGCTTCTAACGCTTAATCTTGACGCTTCAAGTTTTTTTGCCGCGCAAGGCCCTATAAACACCACTCTTGCATTAGGGTTTTTTTGCTTAATTTTTCTTGCCGTTGCAACCATAGGCGTTAACGATTGCGAAACTTTATCAATAAGCGTTGGAAATTGTTTTTTTGCAAGCATTGCCCAAGACGGACAGCAAGAAGTTAATAAAAACGGAAGTTTGCCCGTAGTTACGTTTTGAACGTAGGCGTGCGCTTCGGTTGAACAAGCAACGTCTGCTCCGCTTGCAACTTCGTGCACTTCTTTAAATCCTATATCTAAAAGCGCGCCTTTTATCATTGCTATGCTAACGTTTTCGCCAAATTGACCTACTATTGCAGGCGCAATTTCCGCAACCAAATAATCGCCTTTTTTAAATGCTTGTATCATTTGAAAAATTTGCGATTTATCCGCGATGGCGGCAAAAGGACAACTTACCATACATTGACCGCACCCAAGGCACTTGTCGTTGTCTATTTTGGCTCTGCCAAGTTCGTCGGTCGTTATTGCTTTAATGCCGCAAGCGGACGAGCAAGGGCGAACTTTATGCGCAATGGCGTCGTAAGGGCAAGCCTTTTTACATTTACCACAATGCACGCACTTTTCTTGAATAATTTCGGCTTTTCCGTTAACAAACGTTATAGCATCTCTTGGGCACGCCGCAACGCAAGCCTTGGCAACGCAGTTTCTGCATTGATTAGAAACTTCGTAAACGTCGTCTTTACACTTGTCGCACGCCGACGGAATAACTTGCATAAGCGGTGGCTCGTAATACTTATCTGAAATATTGCTGTGGCTTAAACCTTCGGTTATGTGAACGGGCTTGTCGGACGGGCGTAAACTCATACCCATAGCAAGCCTTACGCGTTCAGAGGCAATGGCTCTTTCACGATAGATGCTTTCAAAAAATCTTGGCACTTCCGTTGGGGTTATTTTATACGGAATTGCTTCAATTTTATCGTTTACGTTTTCGGGTTCGCTTTCAAAAGCAACCTTTGCAACCTCTTTGAATACTTCACGTCTTAAAAGTTTAACGGAAGTTGGTAATTCTCTTAATTGTCCTGACATAAATAATTCCTTAATGTTTTTATATTTTGGTAAACGTTTTAAAAACGGTTATAAACGCGTTTTGTTTAATATTTCATAGCGTTTATTAAAATTTTACGGTCGCTATTCATTTTGCCGTATTCTCTATTTTTAACGTCGCTTTCAACTTTGTATTCAAGTTTAATTTTGCCGTTTTCAAGCAGTATTATTTTATTTGAAAGCATTAACGCCTCGTCAACGTCGTGCGTTACAAAAATTATGGTGTTTGATTGTTTTTCGTTAAGTAAAAGGTTGATTAAAGAAATTTTTAGTTTAACGTCTAGCGAAGAAAAAGGCTCGTCTAACAGCATAACTTCGCTACGCGATAAAAACGCGCGCGCAAAGTTTACCCTTTGTTTTTCTCCGCCCGAAAGAAAGCTTGGGTAGGCGTTTATTTTGCCGTCAAGCCCAACTTTTTTAAGTGCGTTTTTAATATCGGCGTTATTATAGCCTATAAGTTGTAAATTTTCTAAAACTGAAAGGTGGCTAATCAACCTTGGCTCTTGAAAAACGTAAGAAACGGATAAATTTTGTTTTTTTGCACTTTCTAAAACGGCGTTTAAAAGCGTGGTTTTGCCAACGCCCGAAGCGCCTAACACGCAAGTTATTTGCCCGCGCTCAATTTCTAAACTGAAATTTGAAAATATAACGTTGTTGCCGTATTTTACGTTTAAATTTTCTAATTTCATAAATACTTTTTCTCCATATTTTTGCAAATTATATTGCCTATAAGTTCAACAAAAACGCCTAAAAAACAAATTATAAGCGTTAGTGCAAACATTAAGGTTACGTTTGAGTAAATTGACGCGTTATTAACGTCGCCCCCAACGCTTTTATATACGTTTGCAAGTATTTCCGCCGAAACTATAAGTTTTAACGAAAACGAAAATAAACTTGCCGTTTGCTTTATAAACAGTGGCAAATAGCCTTTTAAATACACGCTAAAAATACGTGCTTTTTTAGGCACGCCGTAAACGTTAAGCATTTGTTTTAATTTATCGTCAACGCCGTTTAAGTAATTTAAAGTTTGCGTGTACGCTATTGGAAAAGTTGACAAAACGCATACGACTACGGGCGCAACCGAACGTTTGGTAAAAACCAAAATTATTAAAAGCACCGCAAGAACAGGTAGCGAACGAATTATTGAAACGATAGGTAGCATTGCGTTTTCAAAAGGCGGGCAAAAAGTTGAAATAATTGCAAGCCCAGCGCCAAAAATAAGCGAAATTAAAAGCGATAATAAAACTCTTAAAACGGTGCTTAATAAACGCGGGTAAAATTCTCCGTTTAGTAGGCAAAGCAAACTCTCTTTTATAACTACTAACGGTGACGGCAATACAAAAGAATTGGCAACTATTAGATAAAACGCGCCCCATAAAACAAAGACAAAAATTACGCCAATTATAGAAAAAAGTATGCCGTTATTTGCCTTGTGTTTTATCATAAATCACCTAAATAAAAAAAGTCTTCACTAAAAGCCGAAACCGATAACGGCTCAACGCTTTTTAAGTTTGATATAAAAAGATTAACGCTGTCTTTTGAGTTTTTTGCGCTCACGAATTTAACGTTTAGGCGCTTAATAGTTAAACTTGTTAAAGTGTTTTCGTTAAAAACGGGGGTTAGCCCGTCTTCAAGTTTAGAAGATATAAGCGAGCAAATTTCTTGCTTGTTTTCTTCTATTAAATAGTCGTTAACCGTTTTAACGTTTTCTACAAAATCTTTTAAAAACTGTGAATTGTGCGCTATAACGCTGTTTTTAGCAACTATTATTGCTTGTGGAAATCCGTTGTCGCTATAAAGCGCGCCTAAACTGCCAACGAATTTTAAATTAAGCGCTTGCGCTTTTAAATCGGCTTGTGGCGACGGAATTAAAAAAACGTCAATATCCGTGCGCGCCGTTTCAACTTTGTTAATTGGCATTAAGTTAATTTTGTCTAATTGTTTTTGGCTATCGTCTTGAATAGTTGCAAATGGTGCGTCTAACGCCGTAAGCGCGTATTTTAAAGTAAGCCCGGGAACGTTATTTAATTGCATAACGCCAACCGTTTTGCCTATTAAATGCGTTATATTTTGTTTATCTATTACCGTATCGCTTTTTGACAAAAAATAAAAGTTGCCGTGCGTAATGGTGGCAATCATTTTATAGTCGCTTTGGTTGCCTATTAGTTTTGACGCTAGGTTTATGGGCAATATGCAAACGTCCGCCTTTTTGTTTTCGCCAGTTATAAAAGTAGCAATTTTATCAGCCGAAACTATTTGAACGCTAGTGTTTTTTAAGTCGTTTTTTATAACTTTTGAAAGGGCAAGGGCAGGAGCACCGTCTGGCGCATAAATATGTATTTTGCCATCGTTACTACACGCAATAAGCCAAAAAAAAGATAAAAATATGGTTAAAATTAAGCAAATAAATTTTTTCATAATATAAAAGGGTTAAAGCCGTAAAGTTTTGTTAAAATAATTATAACATTTTATAATTATTTTTGCAATTTTTTAATTGCCATTTTGCGTTTAAAATTAGCAACGCTATAACGTGGTTTTTTCTTAAATTAAAAAATTATTAAAAACACAAAAAAAGCAGTAGTTTAGTGGCGTGTCTCATAGGGATTTTTATAAACACTATAAAAGAGTAGCAAAATTTTGCTACTCTTTACTTTTTGCTTTGCAAAACACACGACTTTGCAATTCTTACTTGTTTGATTTTCTTCTATTGTGTTCCTTGCAAAGCATTTGACAATTATCATTGTGTGTTTTACCACCTTCGCACCACGGTGTTATGTGGTCGGCTTCCATTTCTTCAAGTTCATAATGCGTTTTTTCTCTATGCTCCGCAACACAATGGGGGCAAATACCTTTTTGGCGTTCGTAAACTTGCCTTTTTTCATTATCCGTAAAAGCCCTAATATTCAAGTGCTTTTCGTTGCCCGATAACAAATATTCGTAAATTCCTGAACGTTTGGTTATATCATCATCTTGCATTAAAGCAACTATTTTTGTTTCTAATTCTTGCGGATTATATACCTTCTCGCCGTATGTATTGTAAAGAATACCCCACGCAAGACCTTTCATTTCCTTGCGATATTTCGGGAATATCGTTTGCACCCAAGTTATAACCGATTGAAAATACTGCCACAAAGGCGTTGCGTGGCTGTCGTGTTGGTGGATAGACATATAATCTTCAAGTTTTATATTTTCCCTTGCAGAAATCCACGTTAAAACAGTTTCTAAATAATCTTGTCTATTGACTTCGCCGTTAAGATACTTATTTCCAATGTGATATGCAACACAACCTATTTTAGAAAAATATCTTTTTGCATCTGAAAGCCACTCACCCGTATAAATGGCGTTGCGCAATTCTTGCTCTTTTAACTGCACGCCTGCGATATTGATAATCTTAAACCAATCAAGTTTTTCTTTGTCGTTTCCCTTACAAATATAAATCATAAGGGGATAATCTAAAATTTGATTTTTTTCCGTTACAGTTAGATTATGAAAAGCACGACTATTAAGGGAAAAATCGCCATTTACGTATTGACAAATAGAAATTGTGCGCTGTTGCCCGTCTAATAGTTCAAAATTGCCGTTTTCATCTTCAACCCAATACATAACATTAAGGGGAAACCCTTTTACAACCGTTTCTATAACGGCGTTACGTTGTTTTTCCTTATACACAAATTCACGTTGAAAAGCAGGACGAATATTCAATTTACCGCCATAACCTACAACGCCATTTTCTTGGCTATCTACATAACCATTGACAATATCCCTTATTTGTATTTTGTGTAATTCTATATCCATACTATTTTTTTCTCCTAATCAAAATCCTACTATACGGAACAATAGGGGTTTCGCCGTCCATATAATACAAATCGCCAGCCGCCGAGTGTCCTTTCATTTTTTGTTTATGTTCTCTTGGTATACCCGTTATACCTATGCTTTGACCTAAATAGCCACTACCAAGACCAATAATTTCAAATTGTTCGGGATTGTATACATCAAGAAATGTAACGGGAACACCCATTACGCCAAAATAATCACAAGGTATTTCTGCCGTTTTATTTACATTTATTGCTTGATAATTACTGTATGAAGGATATTCATCGGGGGAATATGTTTTATATAAAATCAATTCTTCGTGTCTTTTAATTGTATCTATATTTGTGTACCAACCACAATTCCTAAATTTTACTAAGCCCGTTTCTTTATCGTATACACCATTAGCATACTCACGATTTGCACTTGGTATTTTGAAATAGGCGTTGCCATTAGAAAAACCATAACCCAACCAAATTTTATTATCACGAATTAAAGGAAAAACTTCTTTGTAAGCAATAGCGTTTTTACTGCCTATAATGATAAATTTTTTGTTATATTCAATTAGTTGTGCAACGTATTCACGGAACAACGAAAATGGTGGATTTGTAACAACAATATCGGCTTCTTCCAAAAGTGCAATACACTCTTGCGAACGAAAATCCCCGTCGCCTTGTAAAATAGATAGGGTGTTTTTCTTGTTTTTTAAGAGATATTCAACGTCGGATAAATCAACCGCCCCGTCGCCGTTATAATCAAGAACTTCGGTTATTTCAATTTTATATGGCTGTTTTCCGTTTTTGGTTTTTACAACGATATTTGCATTATCAAATAAGGATAATTGCACCCACGCAACAGGCGAAGTCGCATAGCAAGTGCAAATCAATTTTCTCAGCCCTAAAAAATTAAAATTCATAGCAAAAAACTTAAAGAAATTGCTTTCAAAAGGGTCATCACAATTACAAAAAACAGTTTTTCCGTAAAAATCTTTTTTGTAGTGCATTAGTTCCTTTTCAATATCTTCAAGGCGAGTATAAAACTCATCTTGTTTTGTTTGCCTTGCAGTACGTAAATTATCGCTTTTAGCCATATATTTGATGCTCCTTTGTATAAAGTCGCACCTTTATAAATAAAAAAGTGCGCCAACCGAAGTTAACGCACTAAAAACGCAAACTCCGTTGTATGGCGTACAATTTAATAGAAATGACTAATCACTCCCATTTGGAATTTGCATTTTTAACAAATTGCTATAATGGGAGTATGACAATTAAAAGGGTATAATATCCCCTTGGTTAGCCATTTCAAGAATATTAAATTGTACGCCACAATTAGTATATCACACTTTTCTATTTTTTTCAATCTGTTTTGCGTGGCAAAAGAAAACTCGACTTGTAAAAAGTCGAGTTCCGTTTATTTTTTCTCTTTAAGTGTTTTGCACGATGAAATTAACATTTTTCGTATTACACCACAGTCGTTATTTAGTTTTTTATATTGATTTTCTTCTAAATAGCCTGTTTCAAAAAGTAATTCTAACCAATATTCACTTTCAAAACACTCTTTTAACGCAATTTCAAGTTTAGAAATAAAATCAGCCGTTCCTTGTGCATAGTGTGCTTCGTGGATATTTGCACCAATACTTGTTCCAGAGCGAAGAAGTTGATTAGTTAAAACACTTTCTCTATTGTTGGACTTAATTTCTCTTGTTATAAAGACAATATTTTTAGCAAACTCTTTTGCTTTTTCTCTTAAAACACTTTCACTCATAAGTTAATTATAGCATAAATTAAGTTTTTAGTAAAGTGATATTGTTTGCATAGCAAACAGTTATATTTTTAGACAAGTCTAAAAGTTATATTTTGACTTACAGTCAAAGTTATATTATATTTGCCACAACTCGCCGATAGGCGAATATCACTTTGCGTAGCAAAATATAACGCCGTAGGCATATAACTTGCCGAAAGGCAAATATAGTTGTGGCGTAGTGATAAATCCCTATCACTACGCCACTAAACTACTGCTTTATTTTTAAATTTTATTCACCTTTAAATGGTAAAAGGTCAACAAGCCTTGCTCTTTTAATAGCGCTTGCAAGTGCACGTTGGTGTTGTGCGCAAACGCCCGTCATACGCCTTGGTAAAATTTTACCCTTTTCCGTAACGTATTTTTTGAGTTTGGCAATATCTTTATAATCAATTTTTTCAGCCTTTTCTACACAAAAAGCGCAAACCTTTTTTCTTGGTGCTTTTCTTAAAGGCTTTTTAAACGTAGTGGTTTTTTCTTCCATTATTCTATCTCCTTTTTAAAATGGCAAATCGTTGTCGTTGTCAACTTCTTCCAAAGTTGGCTTTTCCTTTTTAATAGGGGCAGACACTTGTTCGCCGTCATCTATACGATTGCCGGTAGATAAAAATTCTATTTCGCTTGCAACTATATCCGTAACGGTTCTTTTAACGCCTTCTTTATCTTCGTAAGAACGATTTTGTAAACTTCCAACAATTGCAACCTTGCTTCCCTTTTTCAAAAATTTACTACAATTTTCGGCTTGATTACGCCATACCGTAATGTTAAAAAAGTCGGCTTCTCTATTACCGTCTGCATTTGCAAAAGTTCTGTTTACCGCTATTGAAAAACGGCAAAAAGCAATACCGCTTGTAGTTTCAGATAATTCAGGGTCACGTGTCAAATTACCTATTAAATATACTTTGTTCATAAATTTCCTCCGATTACGCTTTTGTAATCAATCTTCTCATAACGCCGTCTGTAATGCCTGCAATTCTTTTGAGTTCTGCTACAAGAGTAGTGTCACTTTCAAAAGTCATAAGCACATAATAGCCTTCTGTTTTGTAGTTGATAGGGTATACCAACTTTTTAGCACCCCATTTGTCAACCTTCTCAACATTACCGCCATTTTCTGAAACAATCTTTTCAAATTTAGAGATAATAGCCTCTCTTTCTTCGTCAGAAATTTCAGTAGACAAAATGTAAAGCATTTCGTACTTTCTCATATTTTTTAACCTCCTGGACTTATTTGGAATACGATTGACCTGTATTCAAGGTTAGTTGCGCAAAAAATTAGCGCAAAATAATTGGCAAAGCCAAATATACACGTATATTATAAATAAAAGTTTTTTAATTGTCAACAGTTTTTTTAATGACAAAATAACATAAAAATCGCAAAACCGCTATAAATTGGCAATTTTTTATTAATAAATTAATATTGCGTTGTCGGGAACGGTTAAAACTTTGTCGTTTTCGCCTTTAACTTGGAAGTATTCGTGATGATACGTTTTGTGCGGAACTAAATAAATTCGCTTGTCGTTCCAAAACTTTTTAACGTCTTTATACAAAGTGCCTTCGGATAAAATATAATTGCATACTTCTACGTTAAGGTTGATAATTGCGGAAGAATACCCTTCGCTAAAAAGGTCTAAAAGGCTTGTTCTTATTTTCATTACAACGTAGTCGTTAGAAAGAATTTTGCCTTCGCCTTTACAATAAGGGCAGGCTCTATTTAAAAAACTAGACACTTCTTTTCTCTTTTTACGGCGGGTAAACTCAACTATTCCAAGCCCCGTCATACCTATAACGTTGCACTTAAACCTGTCTTCTTTTAGCGCGTTTGTAAGTTCTAAAACAAGTTGCTCTCTATGCTCTGGGCTTTGCATATCAATAAAGTCAACTATTACTATACCGCCTATATTGCGTAGCCTAACTTGGCGCGCTATTTCTTTTGCGGCAAGTAAGTTAGTGTTAAAAACGGTGTCTTCTAAATGCTCGTTGCCAACGAAACTTCCCGTGTTTACGTCAATTACGGTAAGCGCTTCCGTTCTGTCAATTATCAAATATGCACCGCTTTCTAGCGCAACGCGATTATGTAGTAAACTTTCTATTTCGCTAGTTAAATTATACCTTTTAAAAAGGTCTTCTTTTTCGTTATAAAACACCAACTTTTTACGCAACTTTTCGCGTGATTTAGACATTTTTAACAGCCTTTCGTAAATGTTTTTGTCGGCTACTATTATGTTTTTAAGGTCTATGGTTAAAAGGTCTCGCATAAGGCGCATAACTAAATCGCCGTCGTTATAAATAGTGTCGCCAACCTTTGCCGTCTTATAATTGTTTAATATTTCTTCGTATTGCTCAATTAACGTTAAGGCTTCTTTTTTTATTTCGCGCGGGTTGGCGTTTTCAGAAGCCGTTCTTGCAATAAATCCGCCTTTTTTACATTTTATTGAATTTAAAATTTTTTCTAATTTTTGTTTTGAGGTTTCGTCTAAAATTTTTCTTGAAACGGTATTAGAATTTATAGTAGGCACGTACACTACGTATTTACCCGCAAGCGAAACGTGTTTTGTAAGCCTAACTCCCTTCGTGCCGGAAGGGTCTTTTACGGCTTGCACCATAATTTCTTCGCCTTCGCTAATGTTTAAACAAGACTCTATACCGCCAACGGTTTCCATAGTGTCTTTATCCACTAACGTGTCTCCAACGAATAAATATCCGTTTTTATCTAATCCAACGTCAACAAACGCCGCTTGCATACCGTTTAAAACGTTTTGAACTCTTCCTTTATATATACTTCCAACAACTTGTTTTGCGTTAGATTTTTCTATATGGTATTCAATTAGTTTGTTCCCGTCTGCAAGTGCGCCTATTACGTTACCGCCAAAACTGTCAATATAAACGTTTATAGACATTGTGTTTTCTCCAAATAATCGGCAACGTCAAGGTCGTTTAAAAATGACGAGCCTGTTTTAATTATATCAACGCTACTTCCACCGTATTTTTTAACGAGGGCGCTTGCAAGATAGTCGGGGCGAAGCGTGTCGTTGCCAAACGCTAGTTTTGCAATAAGGTCGTTTCCGTCAAAGGAAAGGGATAAAATTTTTTCTTTAACTTCTTTTAGATTGCCGTGCTTATCTTCTATTATAAAAGAATTTGCCGTTAAAACGCTAGAAACGTCAAACTTATTTATACCGTAAATAACGTAAGTTGCGCTAGTTATTTCGGAAGCGATTTTTGCTTTTTTAGTAACGTTAAAAGCGCGTTCACACCTAATACCGCTAGGTGCAAATTTGTTAAAAAGTTCCTTAAAAAGTTCGGCGTTTTCATCGCTTTGTATTATGCAATACTCGCATTTGCTCTTTAATCCAAGCGCTATTGGGGAACTCATAAAAACTAGCATATGCGGATTAAACCCTTGCGAGTATTCTACTTTAACGCCCATGCGCCTTATTATTTTTGCAAAGTGTTTTAGCATATCAAGGTGGGGTATGTATTCGGCACCGTTTAATTTTGAATATTCTATAAGTATCATTTTATATTGCACCTATTTTGTAAACCGCAGCCTTTACAACCGCCGTTGCAACCGCCGGTACACTCGTTGTTATAAGCCTTTGATTTTTCTTTTAATAAAAACGATTTATTAACGCCAACGTCAACAAAATCCCAAGGAAGAATAGTAGCGTCGTCTTTTTTAGCGGTATAGTCTTGCTTGTTTACGTTTAATTCGTTAAAGGCGTTTTCGTAAATTTCGGGTTTAAAAAATTCCGACCAACTGTCAAACTTTGCGCCGTTTTTGTAAACGTGTAGCAATACGCTACAAAGCCTTCTGTCGCCCCTTGCTAAAATTGCTTCAATTTCAGAAAGTTCGTAATCGTTCCAATTAAAAGAGACGCCTTTTATATAAAGTTTAGTTTTTAATATAGAAATTTTATGCTGAATTTCTTCTTTCGTTGCAAAGGCTTCCCATTGAAACGGGGTAAACGGCTTTGGTATAAACGTAGAAACGCTAACGTTAATTTTTAAAGCGCGTAACCTTTTGGGGTTTTTAGAGTAAATTCTTTTAATGGTTTCTACTATTTTAGCAATGCCTTCAACGTCTTCGTCCGTTTCGGTAGGTAAACCCATCATAAAATAGAGTTTTATAGCGGAATAACCTAGTTCAAACGCTTTGGTTGCGCCGGCTTCTATATCGGCTTCGCTAATGTCTTTATTAATAACGTCGCGCAAGCGTTGCGTGCCTGCTTCGGGAGCAAACGTCAAACTGTTCTTTTTTGCTTGCGAAGCGTAGTACGCCTCAAAACTGTCTATTCTTAAAGAAGGTAACGAAAGCGACGTGTGCTGTGGAAGTGCGCTTTCTAAATTTTTTAAAAGTTCGGGAAGTTCGGCGTAGTCGCTTGTTGATAAACTGTTTAAACTCAACGCTTCAAAGCCCGTGTTTTTTACTATCGTGCAACCTAGATTAGTTAAGTTGTTTACGGAACGCTTTCTAACGGGGCGATAAATAAAGCCCGCTTGACAAAACCTACAACCGCGATAACAACCGCGCATAATTTCTATTACGGCTCTATCGTGAACGGCTTCTATATTGCCGATAGGTTGGGTAATAGGGTAGTGCGCGTTTTCTAAATCAAGGCAAATGGCTCTTTTAACGGGTGTGCCCGTAAATTTAACTATTTTGCCGTTTTCGTAAACGGGATAGGTAAGGCTAGGAACGTATACGCCTTCTATTTGCGATGCCAATTTTAAATACTCGCTTTTGTTTTTGGTTTTAACGCCTATTTTTGCTAATTCTTGCATCGTTTCTTCGCCGTCGCCAATAACAAAAAGGTCAAAAAAGTCCGCAATAGGTTCGGGGTTGCAAGCGCAAGGACCTCCGCCTTGAATAATGGGGTAGCCCTCTCCTCTATCTTTTGCCAAAAGGGGTATTCCCGCAAGTTCAAGCATATACAAAATGGTGGTGTAACTCATTTCGTACTGCAACGAAAACCCTACCATATCAAAGTCTTTTAAAGGCATTTTTAAGCCAAGCGAATATAGTAAAACGCCGTTTTCTTTTAATGCGCTACCAAAGTCCGGCCAAGGCGCGTAGCACCTGTCCGCCATAGCGCCGTCTACAAGATTAATTACGTCTTGCACGATGCGTATGCCAAGATTGCTCATTGCCACTTCGTAAACGTCGGGAAAGCACACGCAATAGTTAAATTTTGATTTTTTTAAATTGGGTGAGCCGTATTCCCCACCTGTATACCTAGATGGTTTTTCAACTTTGTTTAATATGTCTTTTAAAAATTCCATTATTCACCGCAAGGCAAATTTTTTATAATTTACCTTTAACCAATTTATAATTTTAACACATCAATTAAATTCTTTCAATAAAATTACGGTTTTTTTTGAAAAGTTAAATAAAAAAGCGGCGTTTTTTATTTAAATTTATTAATTGTGGCGGTATTAAATAAAAATATTAGCATTTTAATTTTTTTGCGTTAAATAAATTGATATTTTATTTTGTTTGTGCTAAAATTATTGTGCTTGCAATAAGTAAAAGTAAAACTAAAACAAATTTACACACGGTTGTTTTTATAATTTTACACGCTTTGTAATTATCAAGTTTACGAGTTTTGTTTTATAGGTTTTGTGAGTTTGTTATTAAACTTGATGCATTTTGTTTTAAATTAAATGGATATATTGTGCTATGCACAATGGCGTTCGCGTATTTCATACGCTCGGCTAAACAAGTTCTATCCATTAAAAACTAATCACTTGCAAAAACAGTGCTGGTAAATTAATTTAATACACATACGCTTCCATAGTTAAATGGATATAACAAGCCCCTCCTAAGGAGCTCCTTTATTCATACAAAACCACAATATAAAGTATAGTGTTTGTATCGTAAATACTATATGTTGTGTTTTTGTTGCAAAAAATTAAAATCGGTATAAAAATCGGTATAAATTTTGTTAAATTTGTATCGTAAAATAACTTTCAAAATGTAATAATCTTTCCGTAGCGTAACGGGATAACGCAGTCGCCTCCTAAGGGAACACTATATCCAGCACGAAATGCAAAAAAACGCGTGTTTTTACCCCAAAAACACCCTAAAATGAGTGATTTTAAGGGGTATCAAAAAAACGAGTATAGTTTTGAGTATAGTTTTTCAAAATTTTTTATTGATGACTAACTTTCAAAACACTCACTAAAATTCAATAAAAATCGGCGTTATGTCCTCATAGTTAAACGGATATAATAAGCCCCTCCTAAGGGCTAGTTCGGGGTTCGATTCCCTGTGGGGACGCCATAGACCACAAGATATTGTGGTCTTTTTCTTTTATTTTCCTATATTTTGTGGTCGTTTTTCTTTGTCGAACAACGAACTAACTATACTAATTCTATACTAATTTCAAAACGCTAAATCCCTTTTATTTACTGACTTTTTTGCGTTTTAATCTTCTAATTTTATAATCAGTTTTAGCGAAAAATTCGGCTATGATTTCTGTAAGCTGGATATAATTTTTACAAAAAAATTTCAAAACGCCCCGTTTTATTATTGACAAATGTCAATGTGATGAGTATAATAATATTGACAGCAATCTATGTGAGGTGCGTATAATGGAAAGAGAAGAATGCACGAAAATCTTAAAAGCGTTAGCGGACGATACCCGTATGCAAATATTTGAAATGTTGCGTGGCGGTACACTTTGCGGTTGTAAAATCTTGGAGCAACTCAATATTACACAGCCCACACTTTCCCACCATATGAAAGTATTGTGCGACTGCGGTTTGGTAAAAGCGGAAAAAGATTGGAAATGGACTTATTATACTCTTGCGTGCTGTAAACTTAATGAAATGATAGATTTTCTCGGCGATACGAAATGTAGAACGGGAAGAATAAGCGAAGATACTTGCAAAAAAAATACGTGCGATTAAGTTCGCATATATTTTTTTCTCTATCATATAGATAATTGTCTATATAGACAAAAATAAATATAAGGAGCAATATTATGGAAACTAAAAAACGCAAATGGTTCTGGTGGCTTATTGGTGTAATTGCTGTTGTGTTGCTTACAATAGGGATTGCCTTACTTGTGGGCGGGGTAAACGGGCTAAAAGCCGTAGGCGATTTTATAACCGACCAAATACTTGGTATGAAATGGCTTAATACTTTAATCGGTATGGCATTTACCGCTATGTTTGGCGAAACCTTTATGTCGGGGCATTGGGGGCAAGCAATACAATTCTTTGTGTACGATACAATAAAAATAGTCGTATTGTTATGCTTGCTAATCTTTCTTATTTCGTATATACAAAGTTATTTCCCACCCGAAAGAACAAAAAAAATACTTGGACGTTTTAAGGGTATCGGTGCAAATGCGGTTGGTGCTTTGCTTGGTACGGTTACGCCCTTTTGCTCTTGCTCGTCCATTCCTATCTTTATGGGCTTTACCCGTGCAGGAATTTCAAGCGGTGTTACGTTCAGTTTCTTAATTTCAAGTCCGCTCGTTGATTTGGGTGCGTTTATTCTACTTGTGAGCGTGTTTGGCTTTCCTATTGCGATTGCTTACGTTATCGTGGGGTTAATTCTTGCCGTTGTCGGTGGAACGATTATTGAAAAAACGGG
>JAZRGU010000016.1:0-27347 GCA_045644385.1 Christensenellaceae bacterium | reverse complement strand
AATAATAAGCAAATTTTTAATTCCGTTATCATACGCCGAAATAGCGGCCGCTAAACCGGCAGGGCCACCGCCTATAATTATAAGTTCGTACATTATTTAGTTCTCCCGATAATAATATTTGACTTGCCACCGCTTTTAGTAACGTCTTCTAATTTAATTTTTAAAGTATTGGCAATAATTTCGGCAACTCTTGGCTGACAAAAACCGCCTTGGCATCTACCCATACCCGCCCTTGTTCTACGCTTTACGGCGTCAATAGTAGTTGCTTTTGGGTTTTCGGTTACCGCCCTTATAATTTCGCCTTCGGTAATTTTTTCGCATCTGCAAACTATGTTGCCGTAAGACGGATTTTCTTTTATAATTTTATTTTTTTCTTCAATAGATAGTTTATTAAAGAAATAATCGGGCTTTCTTTGTCCGTTAAAATTTTGATTTTTTGTTAGTTCTATGCGTTTAGAAACTAACGTTTCAACAACGTGTTTTGCTATTGCCGGCGCGCTTGTTAAACCAGGCGACTCAATTCCCGCAACGTTTATAAACCCTTTTGCAACTGCGCTTTCTTCAATAATAAAATCGCCCCTATCGCAGTATGCTCTTACGCCGGAAAACGAAGTTATAGTATTGTAAAACGGAACGTTTTGCGCCATTGTTTTTGCTATATCTTTAATTTTGTTAAGCCCTTGCGCCGTTGTTATAGTGTCGTTATCGTCTATTTCTTCGGCGGTTGGTCCAAGCAAAATATTATTGTCTACCGTTTGAGTAATTAATATGCCTTTACCTAACTTGGTTGGCGTGCAGAATATAGTGTGGCTAACGTAATCTCCGCTTTCTCTATCAAGTAAAATATATTCGCCACGGCGACCCCCTATTTTAAAAGAATAATCGCCTATTAAATTTGCTATTTTTTGACTGCCAAATCCCGCCGAGTTAACAACTAACTTGCTTTCAACAGTTTCGCCGTTTTGGCTTTCAATAACGTAACCGTCGTCCGTTTTAGTTATTTTGTTTACTTCAAAATTTAATAAAAGTTTAGCGCCGTTATCCATAGCGTTGCCAATAGACGCAATAGTTAATTCGTACGGACAAACTATTCCGCCCGTTTTAGCTTGCAACGCGCCCACAACGGCGGTATTAAGATTTGGCTCTAACGCTAAAAGTTCTTCTTTATTTATAATAGATAAACCCTTAACGCCGTTTTCTTCGCCCCTTTGCTTTAAATCGTGTAGCGTTTTTAATTGCTCGTCGTTAAAAGCGATAACTAAACTGCCGTTGTTTACGTATTTAACGCCAAGTGCTTTGCAATATTCTTGCATCATCTCGTTGCCAAGTTTATTAAATTTTGCTTTGTTAGTGTTAGGCATTGCGTCAAAACCAGCGTGCACAATTCCGCTGTTTGCCTTGCTTTGCCCCATAGAAACGTCGCTTTCTTTTTCAAGTAAAACTACGTTTAAATTATATTTAGTAAGTTCGCGTAAAATAGTGCCACCTATAACGCCACCGCCTATAACTGCTACGTCAAACATATTTCTCCTTTTCTTTTAAAATTTTAATTGACAATATAAAAATAGTATAATACAATTATAATACAAATAATCAAATAAGCAACAATTTGCTTAAAGTTAATTAATATTGACAAGTATGCTTGCTCGTTTAATCAAATTTTAATAAAATTTTTGCTCAAATGGTCAAAATATGAAAGATAATAAAGAAAAAGAAATTTTAGAGTATTTGCAACTTAAACAATTTTTAACGGTAGAACAAATTGCCAAAAGTTTATATTTATCTACGTCAACGGTAAGACGCAGGCTTAAAGTTTTACAGCAAAAGGGTTTAATAACTAGAACGCACGGCGGAGCAAAAGTAAACGATAGCAACGTTACTTTACCTGGTTTTACTTTTCGGTTTCACCAAAATATTAAAGAAAAACGCGCTATTGCAAGCGTTGCAAGTAGTTTAGTTAAAGAAGGCGACGTTGTTTTTTTAGACGGCTCAACTTCGGTGTTTTACGTTGCAACGTTTTTAAAGTATTTTAAAAATCTAAAAATTATAACCAACGGCATAGACACGTTAAGCGAACTTTCAAAAACCAATTTAAAAGTCTATTCAACGGGTGGCGTTATTTCGCAAACAAATAATTCAGTGTTGGTGGGATATCAAGGCGAAAGTATCGTTAAAGAATTTAATGCAGACGTAGTTTTCTTTTCGGTAGCGTCAATTACGGCAAACGGCAATTTATACGACTGTTTTGAAGAAGAAATACCTATGCGTAAAGCAATGTTAAAAAACAGTAAAAAGAAAGTTTTACTGTTAGATAAAACCAAGTTAAACGCAAACGCAACGCACTTTTTATGCAACGTAAACGACGTTGACGTTTTAATTACGGATAGCAACTGCGATGAATTTTTTAACGAAAAGTTATCTTGCGAAGTTATAAAAATACAATAACGTTTATTAGCAAAATTTATTAAATTTAAGTCAAAAACTTATTATATTAATAGCGTATACGTTGTAAAATGCGTAAAAAATATTAACGGCGAATATTTAAGATAGAGCATATTTGTTATTGTTATGCTTTAAAATTGTATTTAAAGTTGGTTTTATATACCATATATAGGCTTTAAAATAATTATTTTGCAAAATTATTTGACTTTTATTTGCGTAGGAGTTGTAGTATCAGTGTATTAATATACACGTATATTAATGAATTTAATTTTTTTAAGGAGAAAGTTATGAAAAAAATTACAGCACTTATTATGATGGCAATTATGATTACCATCGGTGGCGTATACGCTTCTTGGATATACGCTACGGGCACAACGGCAACGTATACTGAAAAGGGCGTTGGCATCACTCTTATCGGCGCACAAGCTAACAACCAATTAACCGTTGGTACCTTTAATATGTCTCCGGCGGTAAACATTGATATTGACGACGATGAAGCAGACGAAAAACTTCACACTGCTGTTTTAAGAGTTAGTGGCGGTTTAGATATAACCTTTACTGCTAACCCACAAGCAGGTAATTCCAGCATTGAAAATTACGGAATTAAAATGAGTATTACGTTAGATATTAACGAAAAGACTTATGGCGAAAACGTTATTTTTGCACCTGCAAAAGAAATTTTTTACAGCCCTGTTATTACCGGCGATGAAACTGAAAAAGTTGCCGATGCAAGTAAAGACGAAATCGGTACGTATAGAAAAGCTGGTGAATGCGTTTTCGTATGGTCTTTATCGGCAGAAGATATAATGGCTATGCTCACATTTAACGGTGGCAAAGAACTCGTTCTTGAAGATTTGGCTGCACACGCTGCATTTGCTGCTGCATTAGACGGCGGTACCGGCATTAATTTCATAGTTGAACACGTTCGTCAAAGCTAATAATAAAATTTATAAAAATACAATTTAGAAGGCAATTAAATGCAACTCAATTCGTACATATTTCTTTTATGCGTAACCGTGTACGTAGGGCTTGTTGCGTTATTTTCTACAACTATTGCTATAATAACGACGCAAACAATAAAACTTACGCGTTTAGGCGCAGAAGACGAGAAAATTAAAAAAGAATATTTAAAGAATAAAGACAAAAAGCAGTCTGTAATTTGGGGGATAATCAATTTGGTTATCCCTATCATTGCTTGTACTGTAATGCTTACTTTATTTATTGGTTCAGTCGTTGTGGGCGCTTTAAAAAATAACGTCGTTGGCGACGTTCCCGTTTTAAAGGTGGTTCAAACGGCGTCAATGGCTCAAAAATATGAAAAGAACGAATATCTTTTTGAAAACGACCTTAATGACCAACTTCAAGTGTACGATTTGATTTTTGTGCATAAACTGCCCGAAGAAAACGACCTTAAACAATACGATATAGTCGTTTACGAAGTTGAACCGGGGGTTATGCTTGTTCACCGTATAGTTAATATTGAAGAGCCTAACGCTAGCCACCCCAACGAACGCTACTTTTTATTGCAGGGCGATAACGTTGCCTACCCAGATAAATTCCCCGTTAAGTATTCGCAAATGAAGGGAATATATAGGGGAACGAGAATTCCGTTTATGGGAACGATAGCCGTGTTTATGCAATCAGCTGCGGGCGTGCTTTGCGTAATGCTTATTGTTTTTGCTTCTATATTTATGCCTTTTATAGAAAAAAGGTTAAACAAAGAAAAGAAGTTAAGGCTTATATTTATGGGCTTAATTAAAGACGGCGATAAAGAGTCTGTTAGCGAGCAAGAAGTTGCCGTTACTGAAATTCCAGCAAAAATGCAAACTCTTTTTTACGTTGAGTCTGCCGATAAAAAGGGCGACGGGGCAACGCTTGAAAACGACTTAAACAACTCAAAGGTTTTAACTGAAACTACGGCTACTAGCGACGTTCAAAGTGCGCCTATTACGCAAACTAAAAAGCCTATCAACTCTTTACCTATTAAAGAAGTTGAAAACGATAAATTCGTTTTAGAAGAGGCTATGGATTTTAGTGCAGAACAACAAAACGAAGCAAGCAAAAAGTGGTACCACTCGTTAAAAGGCAAAAAAGGCTTAACGTTTAGGCAAAAGCACGATATGGCTTCAAAAGAAGTTATTGCAAGGTATAACCAAATAGTTATTCATCTTTATAAACTTAAAGGGCTTCACGTTTGGGAAGGCAAGTCGTGCGAAACTTACAAAAAGGGCAGAATGCCTATTTGTAAAATTGCGTTTAAGGGTAAATCGTTTAGCGTTTATTTGGCGCTTAATCCGTTAGACTACCAAAACACCAAATACGTTTATACTCAAACTACGGCTAAATCGTATAAAGACTACCCAATGACTATTAAAGTTACGTCGGACCGTCAAGCAAAGTGGGTTTGTGAATTAATTACGGAACTTGCTAATAAAAACGGGCTGTATATGTATGCTATGAGTAGGCTTTTTACCATAAAAGGTAGCGATAAAACTTTAAATCAAAAACTATTAGAAAGTACGGAACAAACAAGGCAATGGTTTAACGACATTAACCAAACTTTGTTAGGCTTAAACGGAATTAGAGTTATAAACGCCAAAAAGCAAATAACATATAAAGTAAAAAACAAAAATATTGCAAGAATTAAAATCATAGGAAAAACGCTTAATCTTTATTTGGCGTTAGAGCCTAAAAAGTTTAAAAACACAAAATATAAATTTATTGACGTGTCAAGCAAAAAGGCGTATAAAAATTACCCTATGAGAGTTAAAATTACTTCTAATCGTCAAGCAAAATGGGCGATAGAACTTATTCAAAAAATCTAAAAACACAAAGGAGGGCAACGCTATGGGTGCTATCAATCGCATAAAAAACGTAACGCTTATATTAGCCGTTGCTCTTATTTTGGCTGTAACGGGCGTTTCGGCAACTTGGATTTACGCGGTAAGGTCGCCAGATAGAGTTGAGGCAAGTGTAGAGGTTCAGTTATTTCCTTGGGAAGGTTCTGAAATTTTACCGGACGACGTTGTCGGCGAAAACCATAAAGCATTAATAGACAACATTATAAACGGCACAATGACGGATTCTAACGGCAAAATTGTTGAGATAGGCTTAAACAACCCAGATTCTCAAATAAGCCAGCAAATTGACGACCGTATATCAAAGCGCAAATATACTTTTGGTAGTATGGACTTTTACGATAGCGAAGAAATGCACGCCATTTTCGGTTTAGAGGCGGCTAATCTTACCTTTATGGTATATTCGCCACAAAACAACACTAACGTTAAATACCTTTACACAACGAATTGCGATTTAGGTGAAGCGGGTTATTTATGGTGGGGTAACGCTAAATATCCTACTGGCGAAAGAATATATCCTATATATAAAACAAGGCTTGAATACCAAACCAGCACTGGCTCTAACGGAAAGCCCACGAAAGAGTGGGTTGCCGTTAAAACGGTGTTAGGCTCGGCGAAATCCGCTTACTACGATAACGATACTTTCGGCTCTGCCATATCTAAAAATCCGGCGTTTGACCCAACTACTTTTGCTCCCGTTAACGCGGAAGATTGTGAAAGTGGCGAAACGGCAATTCCAATGGGTAAAACTACCGATAACGCCATTTATATTCCGCTTGGCGCTACCGTTGACGAAACTGCATACTCAACCGATAAAACGTACTTTAAGTATACTGCATCGTCAAACGGAACGGTTAAAATTACGTTTACGGAAAAGAGTAAATATTTAACCGTTAGCGTATATTCTAACAAGGCGCTTACAAATCTTGTGGCAACGGGTACGGGTCAAGATTTTACCTTTAACACGTCTTCTACAACATACTATATTGTTGCTACGGGCGATATGGAAGTAAACTTTAAAATTCAATAAAAATTAAAATCGCTTGCCAAAAGTTAAAGGCAAGCGATTTTTTAATGTGTAAAATAAATTAAATTTTATATTTCAAATTTCGTCCATACGTTAAAAAAAGGGGCAACTATATTAAAATTATTAATAATAGTTAGCGTAAAACTAAAAAAACAAAACATTGCTTTTACGTGTTTAATTTGGTTAATCATATAAGCGAATTGTAAATTTTTAAATAGGTAATTTTATATGCAAACTTTAAAAAATGTCAATTTAATCTAGTTAAAATGCCAATATAAATTAAATTGTAAGTTAAGCGTAATTGCTTTATTTATATTAAAATTTTTGCTATAATTTACCTATGAAGGAATTTGTTTTTTTAGTAGAAAGCCAATATAATAATTACACCGTTCAAGATTTTTTAATAGAAAAAGGCCTGTCAAAAGAACTTATTAAAAAGGTTAAATACGGCGGTGTTTTTATAAACGAAAGCAAGGTTTTAAACGTTAATAACCGTGTAAAAGTTGGCAATTTATTAAAAATGGTTTTGCCTAGCGACGAGCAAAATATGTTTATAATTCCTAGAAAAAGTCCACTAAAAGTTATTTATGAAGACGAGTATTTTATAGCCGTTAATAAAGAAAGTGGCGTTATAACGCACTCGTCAAGGTACAACAAAACTCTTTCGTTAGAAGAAATTGTATGCGGTTATTTTGCGCCTACTCCCTTTTGTTTTAGACCGATAAATAGGCTAGATAAAGACACTAGCGGAATTGTTTTAATTGCAAAAGACGAGTTTTCCGCAAGCAAGTTTAACGAAATTGCAAAAAACGGCGGTATAAAAAAAGAGTATTACGCCGTAGTTGAAAACAAGCCCGAACAAAATTCGTTTATAGTTGAAAATTATATAAAAAAAGAAAGCCCAAACTCTATGCGTCGCGTTATTAATAAAGACGGGCAGTACGCTAAAACCGAATTTGAATATATAAAACCCTTTTTAAACGGCACTCATTTACTAAAAGCAATTTTACACACGGGGCGCACGCACCAAATAAGAGTGCACCTTAAAAGCGTTGGATTGCCCCTTTATGCGGACGGGCTATACGGCAACTTGGTAAACGGGAAAACGTACGTTTTGCACGCGTATAAAATGGAGTTTACTCATCCGTTTACAAATAAAAAAATAACTTTAATTTCGCCGTTAGAGTTATAAAAAAGTCGTTAGAGTTATAAAAAAACAAGTTTAAACGCAAATAAAGTGGGTAAAACGGTGGCGTAGTAAATAATTTTACGCAAATAAAAAACCTTAAAAAACGGCTAAAAAATATTTATAAATAAACAAAAACCTTAACTTTACGCTTTAAAAGTTAGGTTTTTTTTATTAAAAGGCGTATGGTAATTTATATAATAATATATAAAAATGTTAAAAATCGGGGTCAAATTTATTGTAAAATAAAAATTAATGTGCTAAAATATAGTAGTTAAAATGAATTTTATAATCAATATAAAGGAGAATATATATGGCAAATGGCGTTTTAATGCCAAAACAAGGCATAACTGTTGAAAGTTGTATTTTAACAAAATGGAACGTAAAAGTAGGTGACGTTGTAAAGAAAGGGGATATTTTATTCTCTTACGAAACGGACAAGTCTGCTTTTGACCAAGAATCTGAATTTGACGGCGAAGTTTTAGCACTTTTTTGCGAAGAGGGCGACGAGGTTCCCGTTTTAACTAACGTTTGCGTAGTTGGTGCAAAAGGTGAAGATTATTCCGCACTTGCTCCAAACGGCGCTACCGAAGCAAAGAAAGAAGACGTTAAAGAAGAAACGTCTGAAACCAAAGTTGTTGAAGAAGTAACCGCAAGCGATGCTTCTCCCGTTCAAGCGGTTGCAAGTGAAGACGGTAAAATTTTTGCTTCTCCAAGGGCTAAAAATTTAGCAAACAAACTCGGCGTTAATTTAGAAGACGCTGTTCCAACTGGTCCTAACGGAAGAATTATTGAAAGCGACGTAAGAAAAGCAAGCGTTAACCCTGCAAGCAAAGCGCAAGCAGTTCCCGCTACAAAAACTTATACTATTGCGGACTTTAAGGCGTTTAAAGATGAAAAAATGCCTAATATTAGAAAAGTTATTGCAAAGAGCATGCTTAATAGTTTATCGTCTATGGCTCAACTTACAATGACTCTTACGTTTGACTGCACTAACATTTTAGAGTTTAGAAAATTCTTAAAAGCAAATCAAGAAAAACTCAACCTTCCGTCAATTACGTTTAACCACATAATTATTTACGCGGTTTCTAGGGTATTAAAAAATCACAAAGATTTAAACGCAAACTTAATTAACGGCGACACTATGAGATATTTTGACCACGTTAATATGGGCATTGCTACCGACACTCCAAGAGGGTTGTTAGTTCCAACGCTTTTCGGTGCAGATACGTTAAGTTTATCTGAAATTGCTAAACAAAGCAAAAAACTTTCTAACGACGCTATCGCCGGCGGTATTAATCCAGAACTTTTATCCGGCGCTTCGTTCACTATATCTAACGTAGGCACTATGGGTATTGAAAGTTTTACGCCTGTAATCAACCCACCACAAACGGGTATTTTAGGTGTAAACGCACTTGAAACAAGAGTCAAACTTGGCAAGAACGACGAAGTTATTCCATACACCGCTATGGGCTTATCTTTAACGTTTGACCATAGGGCGTTAGACGGTGCGCCTGCCGGAAGATTCTTAAAAGAACTCAAAGAATATTTAGAAAATTTCACTTTCAACTTACTTGCTGAAGGTAACATATAAGGAGTATAAAATGGATATTTTTGATTTAGTTGTAATCGGTGGCGGTCCTGGCGGATATTTGGCTGCCGAAAGGGCTGGACACGCAGGACTTAAAACGTTAGTTGTTGAAAAACGCGAGTTTGGTGGCGTATGCCTTAACGAAGGTTGCGTTCCTAGTAAAACGTTTTTAAATTCAGCAAAGGTTTTAGACTATGCTAATCATGCTCAAAATTACGGCGTAAAAGTTGACGGAAGCACTTCTATTGACCAAAAATTCGTAGTAGAAAGAAAGAACGGCGTAGTTAAAATGTTAGTTTCCGGCGTAAAGGCTCAACTTAAACGCAATAAAGTTAAAATGATAAGCGCAGAAGCGTTCATTGAAGGCAAAAACGAAGAAGGCTTTATCGTTAAAGCGGGCGAAGAAAAAGTTGTTGCTAAAAGGCTTATAATAGCAACGGGTTCTATGCCTGTCGTTCCACCAATTCAAGGCTTAAAAGAAAACATTGAAAGCGGTCTTGTAATGACTAATAGAGAGATTTTAGATTTAGATTATATTCCAAAAACTTTAACTATAATCGGCGGTGGCGTTATAGGATTAGAAATGGCAAGTTATTTCTCATCGGTTGGCACGCAAGTTCAAGTAGTAGAAATGCTTGATAAAATCGCTGGTCCTACTGAAAAAGAAATTTCAACTATTTTACAAAAATCTCTTGAAAAGAAAGGCGTTATATTCAATTTAGGCGCAAAAGTAGTTGCTATTGAAAAAGACGGCGTAGTTTACGAAAAAGACGGTAAAACCGAAAAAATCGCAAGCGAAAAGATTTTACTTTCTATTGGTAGGCGTGCCGTTACGCAAGGCTTTGGCTTAGAAAATATCAACGTAAACCTTGAAAGAGGCGCTATCGTTACGGACGAGCAAATGAAAACTAACGTTGCAAACGTATACGCCGTTGGCGACGTAAACGGAAAAGTTATGCTTGCTCACACTGCATATAGAGAAGCGGAAGTTGCCGTAAACACTATTTTAGGTAAAAAAGACGCAATGCGCTATAACGTTATTCCATCCGTTATTTACACGAACCCAGAAGTTGGTAGCGTAGGCGAAACGGAAGAAAGTGCAAAGGCAAAAGGGCTTGATTGCAAGTGCGTAAATATCCCACTCACTTATTCGGGTAGATACGTTGCAGAAAACAGCGATTTAAACGGTATTTGCAAACTCGTTGTAAACAACAAAACCAACACTTTAATCGGCGCTCATATTATCGGTTCTTATGCGGGCGAATACATAGTTGCAGTTTCTGCTATGATAGATTTAGAAGTTGATATAGAAAACATTAAAAAGTTGGTATTCCCACATCCAACGGTGTGCGAAATTATCCGCGAAGCAATATTTCAAATATAATTAAAGGAGAAAATAAATGCCAAAAAGTCAATTTATAGACCCTAATTTTATTAGGGCAAGTGGTAAAATATCTTTTGAAGATATCCCTGTAAACACTTATAACAAAACAATTTTGGACGAAAAAGCAAACTTTACAAACGATGAATTTGTAAATATCTTTAACGATATCGCCGTACTTCGTGAATTTGAAAGTATGATTCAAGATATTAAAGTTAAAGGCGAATATCAAGGTTTTAAACACTCTTACCCAGGCCCAGCGCACCTTTCAATAGGTCAAGAAGCCGCTGCCGTTGGTCAAGCGTATATTTTGGACCTTGACGATATGACGTTTGGCTCACACCGTAGCCACAGCGAAGTTTTGGCAAGAGGTCTTGCTTCTATCCGCAAACTTCCAGACGACAAGTTATATCAAATAATGAAAGACTTTATGGGTGGCGAAACTCTTGCTCCCGTTGAGGCTTTAAACAAAACTGGTAACGTTAAAGACCTTGCCGTAGACTTCTTATTATACGGCTTTATGAGTGAAATATTTGCAAGAAAAACCGGTTTCCACAGAGGTATGGGCGGTTCAATGCACGTATTCTTCTTACCGTTTGGTATTTATCCAAACAACGCAATCGTTGGCGGTGCTGCTCCGGTTGCTCTTGGCGCTGCTCTTTACAAAAAGAACAACGATAAACCAGGCATCGTAATTAGTAACCTTGGCGACGGTTCAGTTGGTTGTGGCGTAGTTTACGAATCAATGAACTTTGCTTCTATGGACCAAATTAAACAACTTTGGGAGAAGAAAGGCGGACTTCCTATACTCTTTAACTTCTTTAACAACGGTTACGGTATGGGCGGTCAAACGAGAGGCGAAACTATGGCGTACGACTTCCTTGCTCGTCTTGGCGCAGGTATTTCTCCAACTCAACTTCACGCTGAAAGAGTTGACGGCTTTAACCCACTTGCAGTTATAGAAGCAATGAAGAGAAAGAAAGAGTTGCTTTTAAAAGGCGAAGGCCCTTGCTTAATGGACGTTGTAACTTACCGTTACGGCGGACACTCTCCATCAGACTCTATGAGTTACCGTACACAAGAAGAAATTGCCGCTTGGCGTGAATACGACCCAATCGTTGCATACAGAAAATCTCTTGTTGACGCTAAAATTGCAGGCGATAGCAAATTTGACGAAATTTTATCTTCTATTAGCGAAAGAATGCTTAAACTTTGCAAACTTGCTGCTGATACTGAAAAATCTCCTTACCTTGACTTTAAAACGGACCCATACTACGTAGAAAACTTAATGTTCTCTAACGGCAAAGTAGAAAAAATGGAAGATAGACCTGTTGAACTTAACAAAGACGTTAAAATTCCTATGGAAGAAAACCCAAGAGTTAAGCAAATTGCAGGCAAACTTCGTTACGCGTTTGACGAAAAGGGCGCGCAAGTTTCTAACCTTAAAAGATATAATATTCGCGACGGTTTATTTGAAGCGATTATTGATAGATACTATAAAGACTCAACTTTAACTTCTTACGGTGAAGACGTTCGTGATTGGGGCGGTGCGTTTGCAGTTTACAAAGGACTTACGGAAGCACTTCCATATCACAGATTGTTTAACTCGCCTATTTCAGAAGCGGCTATCGTATCAAGTGCCGTTGGTTACGGACTTTGCGGTGGTAGAGTTATAGTAGAACTTATGTATGCCGACTTTATGGGTAGAGCAGGCGACGAAATCTTTAACCAACTTGCTAAATGGCAAGCAATGAGTTCTGGTATTTTAAAAATGCCTGTTGTTCTTCGCGTTTCAGTTGGTTCTAAATACGGCGCACAACACTCGCAAGACTGGGTTGCACTTCCTGCACACGTTCCAGGGCTTAAAGTATGCTTCCCTGCAACTCCATACGACGCAAAAGGTTTAATGAACGCTGCTCTTAACGGAACTGACCCCGTTGTATTCTTTGAAAGCCAAAGAATTTACGACAAAGGCGAAGAATTTAGAAAAGAAGGCGTTCCAGAAGGTTATTATGAAATTCCACTTGGCGAGCCAGACGTTAAGCGCGTAGGTAGCGATATTACTATTTTAACTATCGGCGCAACGTTATATAAGGCTATGGAAGCCGCTAAAATTCTTTCCGAAAAATACGGCGTTGAAGCAGAAGTTATTGACGCTAGAAGCATCGTTCCGTTCAACTACGAAAAAGTTGTTGAATCGGTTAAGAAGACGGGTAGAATTATCCTTGCTTCCGACGCTTGCGCAAGGGGCTCTATCTTAAACGATATGGCAACTAACATAACTCAACTTTGCTTTGATTATTTAGATGCTCCACCAGTTGTATGCGGTGCTAAAAACTGGATTACTCCTCCGTTTGAATTTGACGGCGAGTTCTTCCCACAAGCTAATTGGATTATTGATTTTATCAACGATAAAATTCTTCCACTTAAAGGCCACGTTAGCACGACAAATACGTCTGATGCAGAGTTTATAAGAAAATCTAAAAAAGGTGTATAAAAAATTAAGGGGAAGTTGTAAAAACTTCCCCTTTTTACTATTATGAATAATTTTAAATTTATATCTTCAAACGTAACCGAGCCGTATTTTAATATTGCAAGCGAAGAATATTTGTTAAAGCAAACGGACGGTTTTTACATGTATTTATGGATAAATTCTCCTGCCGTTATAGTTGGAAATAATCAAAACACCCTTTTGGAAGTCAACGTTCCTACGGCTAATAAAATGGGCGTAAAAATTGTAAGAAGGCTTACGGGTGGCGGTGCTGTTTACCACGACTTAAACAACGTTTGCTATACTATAATTGCGCCCTATAACAGTTTAGAAGACAGTTACGTAAAATTCACAAAACCCGTAATTGAATATCTAAACTC
Source organism: Christensenellaceae bacterium (assembly GCA_045644385.1). Classification (GTDB taxonomy): domain Bacteria; phylum Bacillota; class Clostridia; order Christensenellales; family Borkfalkiaceae; genus HGM11412. The sequence continues at coordinate 13,991 of JAZRGU010000016.1, read as the reverse complement.
GTTAGGGGTAAAGGCTTGTTTTTCGGGGCGTAACGACATAGTAGTTGACGACAAAAAAATTTCGGGCAACGCGCAAGTCGTTTATAAAGATAGAATAATGCACCACGGCACTATACTTTTTGATACGGATTTAGACGTTCTTTCTAAGGTTTTAATTCAAAACAAAATAAAAATAGAAACAAAGGGCATTAAAAGCACTAGGGCAAGGGTTACAAACGTAAAAACGCATTTAACAAATAAAATAGATTGTAAGGCTTTTTACGACGGTTTGTGTGAATATTTTAAAAAAGGCTTAACCGAGTATAAGTTTACTAATAACGACGTTGCCAATATAAACAAATTAGTAAAAGACAAATATTCTACTTATAATTGGAATATAGGGTTATCGCCAAAAGGAAAAAATAGAATAGACGTAAAATTTGGTTTTGGCATAATGAATATAACTTTTGATTTAGTTGACGGTATTATTAACAATGCGGAAATATTCGGCGACTTTTTTGCAAGCGACACTTTAAAATTCGTTTGCGATAAACTTAACGGCAAAAGGTTTTTAAAAGAAGAATTTAATCAAGCGTTTAGTGGAATAGAGTGCGTTATAAAAGGCGCTACTAGTGAAGAAATAGCAAATAAAATATTTGAATAAGGCTCTTTTACAACAAACGGTTGATAGCGTAAAATAAAACACGGCAAAATACTTTGTTAAAGCCCTTAAAAAGATGTAAACTTTTATCTGCGGGCGTTTAACTCTTTTATTTGCGTTTGATTTACCCGTTTAAATCAACCTTATATTGTGCCATAACCTTGAATAATAAAAAGTCTGTTTAAAATACTTTAAACAGACTTTTTTATTAATTTAAAATTATTTTTTTAACGTTTGTAAGTAATCGCCCATTTCGTACATAGCGTTTTTAAGTTGGTTAACTTCTGGAAGCATAACAATTCTAAAATGGTCGTTAGTGTTCCAACCAAACCCACTGCCTGCAACTATTAAAATCTTTTTGGCTTCTAACAAGCCGTAAGCAAAATCTTTATCGCTTGTAACGTTATAGCGTTTAGTGTCAATTTTAGGGAAGCAGTAGAACGCGCCTTGCGTTTTTACACAAGAAAGTCCGTCAATTTCTTTAATAGCGTCCATAACAACTTGGCGTTGTTCGTAAATTCTTCCGCCTGGGGAAATCATTTGTTTAGTATATTCCGTGTCTTTTAAAGCAGTTGGAATAATAAGTTGCATTGCGGCGTTAGAGCAAAGTCTAACGGAAGCAAGCGTAACAAAGGCTTTTCTTAATTCGGCGCGAAGTTCAGTTTCGCCACTTAACACAGCCCAACCACATCTAAAACCGCATAAGCAGTGTGATTTAGAAAGGCCGTTAAACGTAACTACCGTAAGGTCGGGTGCAATTTTAGCAAAAGACGTGTGTGGCAAGTTATCTAAAACTAATCTATCGTAAATTTCGTCCGAAAAAACAACAAGGTTATTTTCGCGCGCAATTTTAGCAATTCCTTCAAGTATGCTGTCAGGATAAAGCGCACCTGTTGGGTTGTTTGGGTTTATTACGACTATGGCTTTTGTTTTAGAAGTAACTTTATTTTTTATATCTTGTAAATCGGGGTTCCAATCGGACTCTTCGTCGCAAGTATATAAAACGGGTTTGCCGCCTACTGCGTATACGGAGTTTGTCCACAAAGAATAGCAAGGGCTTGGAATAAGAACTTCTTCGCCTTCGTTAATAAGTGCGGTAACAGACATGCTAGCCGCTTCGCTAACGCCGTTGCAAATAAACACGTCGTCAGTAGTGATATTTTGTATGCCCTTTGTTTTTTCGTACTCGCAAATTGCTTCTAACGCGGGCATCATACCCCTAATACCGCAATATCCTAAACTTTTATCTACGTTTTCTATAAGGTAGTTTTTAACGCTTTCAGGCATTTTAAAACCAAAAGCGGCAGGGTTGCCGGTGTTTAATTTTAAAACTTTTTGCCCTTCTTTTTCCATTTCAAGCGCTTTAAAAAAAACGGGACCTCTAATATCGGAGTGGATATTTGAAATTCTTTGCGCAACGCTGTTTTGAATCATACAAATCTCCTTATAATCTTAATTAGTTGTATATGTCAGACATTTTTCTATCTAAATACACGTTTTCAATTGCAGTAGCAAATATTTTTGCAACGGAAACAATTTCAATTTTATCAATTCTCTTTTCTTTTGGAAGGTTAATAGTATCCAAAACTACAAGTTTTGTAATAGGTGCTTTTTGAATTCTTTCAATTGCAGGGCCAGAGAATACCGCGTGCGTACAGCAAGCGTAAACTTCTTTTGCACCGTTTTTAGCAAGGGCTTCCGCGCCTTGGCAAATAGTTCCGGCGGTGTCAATCATATCGTCAATCATAAGGCATTTTTTACCCTTGATATCGCCAATTATATTCATAACTTCAAGTTGGTTTGCCTTTGGCCTTCTTTTATCAATAATAGCCATATTGCAACCAATTTTAGCGGCAACGTTTCTAGCCCTAGTAACAGAGCCAACGTCCGGCGAAACTACCACGAAATCGTCGTCAACTTTATCCATAAAGTATTTGTAAAGAAGTGGGCCACCAACAAGATGGTCAACAGGGATATCAAAAAATCCTTGGATTTGAAGTGCGTGAAGGTCCATAGTTAAAATTCTGTCAGCACCCGCAGTTTGAATAAGGTCGGCTACAAGCCTTGCCGTAATAGGGTCTCTTGGGCGTGCTTTTCTATCTTGCCTTGCGTATCCAAAATATGGCATAACTGCCGTTATTCTACCTGCCGACGCCCTTTTTGCAGCGTCAATCATTACTAAAAGTTCCATTAAATTGTCGTTAACGGGTTGTGAAGTAGATTGGATAATAAAAACGTCTCTACCCCTTACGGTTTCGCCTATATGAACGCTAATTTCGCCATCGCTAAACGTTCCGCATTCAACAATACTTAAACTCATTCCAAGTTGTTTTGCAATTGCTTCCGCAAGTGGCTTGTTAGAATTTCCGCAAAAAAGTTTTATCTCTGTTCCGTGTGTTATCATGACTCCTCCAACAGTGTCTATTAGATATATTTATATTATATATAATTAGGTAAAAACAGTCAACTCATTTTTATATTTGGTTGAGTTTTCTTTTGCTTTTAAAAAAGTTTTTTATTAAACTAGAACACTCTTCGTTTAAAATTCCGCCTTCTACTTCAACGGTGTGATTTAAACCGCTAGAAAAAAGAATTTGGTAGTTAGATAAAACCGCGCCACTCTTTTTTTCGTACGCGCCAAAAACTACTTTTGCAATGCGTGCGTTTGCTATCGCGCCGGCACACATAGGGCAAGGTTCTAGCGTTACGTACATTTCGGCGCCGTCTAACCGCCAATCTCCAACTTTTTTACAAGCCTTTTCAATGGCTAAAATTTCGGCGTGCGCGGTGGCTAATTTTTTTGTATTGCGCTTATTGTAGGCGCGTGCTAAAACTACGCCGTCTTTAACTATTATTGCGCCGATAGGCACTTCGTCAAGTAAGTTTGCTTTTTTTGCCTCGTTAAGCGCAAGGCGCATAAATTTTTTAGCGTCGTTCATTTGTGGTACCTCGTATCCGCAATTATGTTAAAAGCGCGGTAAATTTGTTCAACTAGCATAACTCTAAATAAGGTGTGCGGAAACGTTGCGTCCGATAGCGACATTTTTTGGTCGGCAACCGCCTTAACGTTTTCGCTAACGCCGTAAGAACCGCCTATAATAAAGCAAATTTCTGCACCTATATCTTTTTTGTTTTTAATAAAAGACGCTAAACTTTTAGAAGACTGTTTTGCGCCTTCTATTGCCATAACCACGCTATAACCCTTTATTTCTTTTAAAATACTTTCGCCTTCGCGTTTTAATATTTCTTTAATTTCGCTTTCGTTAGGCTCTTTTAAAAAATTTTCTTCTTTTACTTCGCAAACGGTAAATTCACAAAATTTAGATAGCCGTTTAGAGTATTCTAAAATAGCGTCTTTATAATATTTTTCTTTAACTTTGCCAACGGCAATAATTTTAACTTTAAACATTACGCCACCAAACTCGTTATCCAAACGACCATACACAAAATAGCCCCCACGGAAACGCTAATTAAAAATTCGTTTAAATTTGCCTTGTTGATTTTATTAGAAAGTTTTTGACCTTTTTTATATAATAGAATAACTCCTAAAAAATATAAAATTAAACCTAAAACGGTTAAAATTATTTGCAAGGTTAAACCGTAATTAATTTTAAAAAAGTATTCGTTTAAAACAATAAACAAGTTGTTAAAAACGTGTGCAAAAAAAGTTAAATACCAGTCCCCACCCTTTACTATTATATAGCAAAACGAAGCGCCAACAATAAATTGGTAAACGGTTTGTTGCGGACTCATATGAAACAGCGAAAATAAAGCACCGCCAACTAATACGGCAAAAACTTCGCTAACGCCCGTAAGCCCCGTTGCAATAATTTTGCGCATTAAAACTTCTTCCGTTAAAGGCGGAATTATGCAAATGCAAATAACGCTTAAAATTAAATTTAAAGGGGAGTAATTAGGAAGCGTAATTGGGGAAAGCGTAAACCCTATTTTTTCTAATAATGCAATAAAAACTTCGTTTATAGTTCCAAAGCCAAATAATAATCCAACTATAATTAACGCCGTAGAAACTACGTGATATTTTGAAACTTTTTTAGGTTTTAAATATAAAAAACAGTTTTGTTTAGTTTTATAAGAAAGTGCAAAAAGCGTGCATAAAACGGCAAGCGGTGCGGATAAAAAAGACAAAAAGAACAATGCGTTTTGAACGCTACCGTTAGCGCCGTTACTTGTAAGATTAAATTTTTGCACTATAAAAGAGTATATTATGCTAAACGATAAAAAAAAGACCGCCGAAAAAGTAAACGCGTTTCCAGCGTCTACAACGGTAAAGCCTTTTTTATCGTTAACTGTTGTTTTATTAAAATTATTCATAAAATAATTTTACAATATAAAAGCAGTTTTTTCAAGTGTTTTGGCAGTTTATATAACAAAAAGTAAAAAACGCCTTAAAATAGAATGATGCTATTAACGGTGCATCACGCTATTTTAGGGCGTTTTATTAAAATTACGTATTTGTATTTGCGTATTGTTTAGGTTGAATTTAGGTGTTTGCGTCTACGTGTTGCTTTATGGGCGCTAAAACGGAAACGGACTCTTCTCTATTTAAGCCAAAATAGAATACTGCAAGCGTGTCGGGTCCACTGTGTACGGCAATTATAGGGTCAATATAATTAAAAACAAAGTTTTTTACGTTAACTTTTTCTTTAATAAGTTTAGCAAGATATTGTGCTTCTTCTAAACAATCTCCGTGAGAAATAAATACCGTTTGCTCTTCGGGAGTTATTATAGTTTTTGCAACTTTATCGGCTATTGCCATAATAGAGCGCCTTCTTCCTATAACTTTTCCAAAAGAAAGTAGTTTTCCTTGATTGTTAACGTACATAGTCGGCTTAATATCAACAACCGTTCCAACGGTGTAGGTTATTTTGCTTATTCTTCCACCGCGCATTAAGTTTGCAAGTGTTTTAACGGTAAAAATACTGTTAACGTCAAGCCTTGTGTTTAAAACTCTTTCGTAAGCGTCTTCTATGCTAGCGCCTTCTTGCTTATATAGGCAAATTGAGTAAACCATTAAACCTTGCCCTAGCGACGCTAAAAGAGAATCGGCGCACAAAATTTTGCGTTCGGGATATTTTTTTAAAAGTATTTTTTGTGCTTCAAGCGCCGAGTTAAACGTTTGCGACAATCCAGACGAAAACCCAATGTACAAAACGTCGTAACCGTTTTTTAATTCTTTTTCAAAATATTTTATAAAAGTTTCGGCGTTAGTGCAAGAAGTAGTTAAATTGTTTTTTAATCTTAAAAATTCATAAAAAGTTTTAACGTCTTTTTCGTTGCCGGAAGTAAATTCGTATACTTCTCCGTTATTTATATATGAAAGTGGAATAATTGTTAAATTAAATTTATCTATTATATCTTGTGTAAGGTCCGCAGAAGAATCTGTAAATATTTTATAATCCATATAAACCCCTCCTTTAATTAGGTGCAATTTTATTATACTATGCTTATTGGCAAAACGTTGTCTATTTATACAAAAAGCAAATATACTAAAAATTTTATAAAAATAGAATTTTAAAAATACACTCTACTCACAGTAGATATGCAAAAAAGGCTACAAAAACCCCTTCAAAAGTGTTTTTATAGCCTTTAAATAATTGTATATTATATAAAATAAAATTACAATTATAAATCGTCTACGTCTTGGATAGGCGTTTCGTTTTCGTCAATGGGAACGCCCGTAAAACTTCCGTTTACGTCAAAACTAGACTTAAACTTCTTTTTAATTACTTGCAATCTTTTGTTTGACTGCTCGTTTTTTTTGAAGAAGTTTTAGAGTTTTTAGATGAATTTCTGCTTTTAATCATAAGCACCTCCTTTAATATTGTGTATAGAATTTTACCGTTTATACATAAAGCGACATTTTTTTTACTTAAAAATAAGTTCTAACAAGCGGTAAAATTTCATAATGTATAACAAAGCAAAATAAGGAGAGAAATTATGAGTGATGTTGAATATTGCAAAATGCTAGAAATTCCCGTTCAATCTTGCGACATTATAGTTAAGCCTACAAGGCGAAGAAAAAAAGACGTAGTAAACAAGGTTATTGAAAAAGTAAATTTAGAAGAAGAAAAAAGCGTAAAAAAGAAAGAAAAACGCAAATTTGCAATGCCAAAATTTAGTAAAATGCGCAAAAAAACTAAAAAAGAAGTAATCGCAACTTCTACAAACGAAGCAAGGTCTAAAAAATTTGATATAGTATCCGTTCAAGTGGTTGCTATTTTTGCGCTTATCGTTGGAATTGTATTAACTAATATTTTTTGGGAAAACAGCGGTATGAACAACTTGCTTAAACAAGTGTTTAACTCAAATCAAGAAGGCAATAGCGCGGTGTATACAAGTTTTACGGCGGTTAGCCCATCAAAAAGTCAAAACGTGTTGTTAGAAGAAGGTGTTTTAAAAGTTGCGTCGGGTAGTATATATTCGCCTTGCGACGGAGTTGTAGATAGCATTGAAGAAAGCGACGGCGTTTACACTATTACCATAAGGCATAGCGATTCTTTTACGTCCGTTATAAACGGTGCGGAACTTTGCTATATGCAAATAGGTGATAAAGTATATTCAAATATTCCGGTTGGTTATTCTTCAAACGAAATGAGTGTTTGTATGTTTAATAACGACGCCATTTTAACTTCTTTTACGTTAGACGGTAACAACATTGTATGGATAAACTAAAATTTACTATACACCCTTTGTTTTTTATTTTTGGATTATACTTTGCCTTTACGGGCAAAGTATTTTCATTTTTGGTGTATACTTTTACTGCCGTTATACACGAAATGGGGCATTTTTTTGCTTCTTCAAAATTAGGATATAAACTAAACAGAATAGTGCTTATGCCTTACGGCGCGCTTATTAGCGGAGATTTTGACGACGTGTCTTATAAAGACGAAGCCCTTATTGCCCTTGCAGGCCCTTTTATCAACGTTTTAACGGCGCTACTTTTCGTTTCTTTATGGTGGCTGTTTCCAAGCGTTTACGCGTACACCGACTCCGCCGTTTTAGCAAGCGTTTCTATTGCGGTAATCAATCTTTTGCCTTGCCACCCGTTAGACGGTGGTCGGTTTTTAAAGGCTACGCTTTCGTTAAGGTTTTCTAAAAAAGTGGCAAATTTAATAACTAGAATTTTAGGTGTTATAATTGGCGTTATGGTTTTTGTTTTATTCGTTATATCTTGTTTTAACGCCGTAAATTTTTCTATACTGTTTTTTTCGTTATTTATTTTGGTTGGCGCAATAGATAAAAGCAAGCAAAACGTATACGTTAAAGCGTACGCGCTATATATCGATAACGTAAAAAAGCCTACGCCTATTTGCGAATACGTATTGCCAACTAACGCAACTGTAAAAACGTTATATCAAATTATGCAAAACGGAAAACGCTATAAGTTTTACGTTCAGTTAAAAGACGGAACGTTATCTAGCGCGATAGAAGGGCAAACTTTAAACGACTTGCTTACAACCCATAGCCCGTACGATAAAATTCAAAACGTTATACAGCCTTAAAAATAAATTTGATAAAAAGTTGCAATAAAAAATCACTAGCAAAATGGGCTTGTTAGTGATTTTTAGTTTATTAATTAGTTATCAAAAATAACGGCTTTAATTCTTCTTACGCCCGAAGAACTTGCTTCTTCTTTAATTATTTTAAACTTCTTTAATTCGCCCGTAGTTTTAGCGTGCGGGCCACCGCAAATTTCTTTACTGTAAGAACCTATCGTGTAAACTTTTACTTTATCGCCGTACCTATCGCTAAACACGCCTATTGCGCCTTGATTTTTTGCTTCTTCAACACTCATTTCTTGCATAGTAACGGCTACGTCTTCTTCAATTATTTTGTTTACGTAATTTTCAATTTGGCTTAACTCGTCTTGCGTTAATTTTCTGTCAAAATTAAAGTCAAAACGCAATCTTTCAACGGTTATATTAGAGCCTTTTTGGTTTACGTTATTATCGTTTAAAACAACCTTTAACGCAGAGTTTAATAGGTGAGTTGCCGTATGAAGCCTTGCGGTAGTGTCGTTTTGCTCGGCAAGTCCGCCCTTAAATTTTTGTTCAGAGCCAGCGTGAGATTTTTCTTGATGCGCTTTGTAAGCGTCGTCATATCCCTTTACGTCAACGGTAAAACCCTTTTCGCTTGCAAGTTCGGTAGTTATTTCTATTGGAAAACCAAAAGTGTCAAAAAGCCTAAACGCCGTTTTTCCAGGGAAAACGTTGCCTTGAATATGCGTTATAACCTTGTTAAACTCTTTTAATCCGTCCGCAAGCGTTTTAGAAAACTTTTCTTCTTCTTTATTTAACTCGTTAATAATAGTTTGCTTATTTGCTAGTAACTCTGGATATACAGATTGATATTTTTCAACGTATTTTGTTGCTATTAAAGATAAACTACCGCCCGTTAAACCAAGTTGCCTTCCGTATCTAACGGCGCGCCTTATTAACCTTCTTAAAACGTAGCCTTGGTCTACGTTAGACGGAGTTACGCCTTTTGCGTCGCCAAGCATAAAGGTTGCGGTGCGAACGTGGTCTAAAATTATTCTAAACGCTTTTGTAACTTCTTCGCTTTCTTCGTATTTTTTACCCGTTAAAGTTTCAATTTCACGTTTTGCGCCTTCAAAAACGTCGGTATCGTAAACGGTTTTTACGCCGTTTAAAATAGAAAGCGTTCTTTCAAGACCCATACCCGTGTCAACGTTGCGTTGTTTTAATTTAGTATACGTGCCGTCGGCGTGTTTTTGATATTCCATAAACACGTCGTTCCAAATTTCAAGATATTTACCGCAATCGCAAGCAGGAGAGCACTCGTCGCAACATTTTTCAAATCCTCTGTCTATAAACATTTCGGTGTCAGGTCCGCAAGGTCCAACGTTTCCTGCAATCCACCAGTTGTTCTTTTTAGGAAGATAAAAAATTCTATCTTTTGGTATTCCGGCTTTTTCCCAAAGTTTTGCGCTTTCTTCATCGCGCGGAGCGTCTTCATCGCCGGCAAAAACGGTAACGGCAAGGTTTTCAACGGGTATACCTAAATATTCTTGGCTAGTTAAAAATTCATAACTAAAAGGTATCATTTCTTCTTTAAAATAATCGCCAAGCGACCAGTTTCCAAGCATTTCAAAAAAAGTACAATGCGAAGAATCTCCAACCTCGTCAATATCCCCAGTTCTAACGCATTTTTGAACGTCGGTAAGCCTTTTTCCAAGTGGGTGTTTTTCACCTAAAAGGTATGGAACAAGAGGGTGCATGCCTGCCGTAGTAAAAAGAACGGAAGGGTCGTTTTCTGGTATTAAACTTGCAGAAGGAATAACTTTATGCCCCTTTTCTTCAAAAAATTTCAAAAATAGTTGCCTTAAAGTTTCAGAAGTTAATTTTTTCATAACATTACGTCCTTTTAGTGTTATTTTTTGGTTATTTCGTAACCGTCTTTGGTGTTTTTAACAACGTATCCAAGTTCTAAAAGTTCAGCCCTTAACGCGTCTGCAACGGCGTAATTTTTTTGCGTTCTTGCGCTTTGCATTTCTTCGGCTTTTTGAATAATTTCGCTAGGAATATCGCTAGCCGTTTCTTTTAAAACGGTGTCTAAACTTAAACCGAACACTTTGTCAAATTCAAGCGCGGTATTGTAAACGTCAATAGAGTAAGGCTCTTTTAACATTGTCCACAAAACGCCTAGTGCCGATGGAACGTTAAGGTCGTCAAGCACGTCGTTTTTAAACTGCTGTTTATACTCGTTGAGTTTTGCTTCGTCCGTTTTTGCGCTAGAACTTTTGTGTTTTTGCATTAATTGCAAAAGCCTTTCGTAAGAAGTTTTAGCCGAATCCATAGTTTCAAAAGTAAAGTTTAACTTTTTTCTGTAATGGGCGTTAAGGCAAAAATATCTAAAAATCATAGGAGAATAGCCCATAGATTCAAGTTGGCTTATAGTGTAGGTGTTACCCAAAGATTTACTCATTTTTCCACCGTCAACAAGCATAAATTCGCCGTGCATCCAGTAGTTAGCAGGGTTTTTGCCAGTTAAACCCTCGCTTTGAGCAATTTCGTTTTCGTGGTGAATAGGAATATGGTCAACACCGCCCGTGTGAATATCAAAAGTTTCGCCTAAATATTTTTTAGACATAGCCGAACACTCAATGTGCCACCCCGGATATCCTTGCCCCCAAGGACTAGGCCATTGCATAATGTGTTCTTTTGGCGCTTTTTTCCAAATGGCAAAATCGTAAGGGTTGCGCTTTCCGTCGTTTACCTCTATGCGCGCGCCGGCTTTTAAATCGTCAAGAGTATTGCCCGAAAGCATACCGTAGCCTTTAAATTTAGATATATCGTAATAAATTCCGTCGTCGGTTTCGTAACCGTAACCGTTTTCGCAAAGCCCTACTACGTAATCAATCATTTCGTTAATATGCTCGGTTGCCTTGCAAATAATTTCAGGTTTTTTAATGTTTAATTTGTCAAAGTCTTCCATAAAAACTTTGGTGTAGGTTTCCGCAATTTGCCAAGGGTCTTTGTTTTGTTCGCGAGACGCTTTTGCCATTTTATCTTCGCCGTCGTCGCTATCGGACATAAGATGCCCAACGTCCGTTATATTCATAACGCCTTTAATTTTATATCCGTCAAATTTTAAAGCGCGCCTTAATAAGTCCATAAAAATATAAGTGCGCAAATTTCCTATGTGTGCAAAATTATATACCGTAGGACCGCAAGAATACATTCTTACCGTATTTGAACCGTCTTCCGTTTTAAAATCTTCTTTTTTTCTAGTTAAAGTGTTATATAGTTTCATTTTTTATATACCTCGTTTTCAAGTTCGCTTATTCTCTTTTTTAATGCGGTTATTTCGTCTAAAACAGGGTCGCGCTTGTCTTGCTCTAAATCTTTCGTAATTTTTTTGCCGTTAGTTTTAATAACTCTTCCAGGGATACCTACCACCGTTGAATTTGGCGGAACGTCCGAAAGGACTACGCTACCCGCGCCAATTTTACAGTTTTCGTTAACGGTTATACCGCCAAGCACTTTAACGCCGGCGCTTAATACGGTGTTTTTCTTTATCGTGGGGTGTCTTTTTTTGCCCTTGTCTTTACCCGTACCGCCAAGCGTAACGCCTTGATATATTACAACGCCTGTTTCAATTTCGGCAGTTTCGCCTATAACTACGCCTGCGCCGTGGTCAATAAATACGCCGGGTGCAATTTTTGCCGCGGGGTGAATTTCTATGCCCGTGCGCCACTTGGCGTTTTGACTAATAATGCGTGCAATTAGTTTTAACTTGTGCCTATAAAAGAAATTCGCGCGCCTATGCGCTGTTAACGCTTTAATGCCGGAGTAGGTTAGCCATACTTCAAAACGGCTTCTAGCGGCGGGGTCGTTTGCCATAGCGGCGTCAATATCTAACTTTAAACTTTTAAACATAACATTACCTTAAAATTTTATATAAAAAAAACGCCTTGTTTAAAGACGCTTTACCTAATTTTGCGTGGTTCCACTTTAATTTACCTTACGGCACTTTTTTTGCGTATAACGGAGCAACCCGTAGACTATTAATCTCCCTTAACAAGAAAACGCACTTCACGTTTACGTTGTTACAACATTTCAGCAACCGTTGCTCTCTAAAAACGTAGTAAACGCTACTCTTTTTCTAATGGTTTTATTATATATTATGATTATGTTATCACAAATTGTAAATAATTGCAAATATTTTTAACTATTTTGTTTTGATTTGCCGTTTTTGCCTTAAAAACATTGCAAAATATTTTGTTTTGGTTTATACTTTATTTAATAATTTTTTTAGAGGTAGTTATGCTAGACGTTAAACTTATAATTGAAAAGCCAGATTTTGTTAAAGAGGCGTTGTTAAAAAAAGGTTACGAAGTTGATTTTACGGACTTAATTAAAAAAGACGAAGAAAAAAGAAAACTTCAATTTCAAATAGAGCAATTAAAAGCCCAAAGAAACAAGGTTTCCGCTGAAATTCCGGCATTAAAAAAACAAGGTTTGCCCGTTGAAGAAATATTTGCTAAAATGCGTCAAATAGGCGAAGAAATAGCCGAGGGCGACGCTAAAATTAACAACCTTTCACAAGAAATTTTTGATTTTGTTGCTTGTCTTCCAAATATGCCGGACGAAGACCTTTTGCCAGGCGAAAAAGAAAACAACAAAGTTATAAAAGTATACAACGAAAAACCAGAGTTTAACTTTGAGTTTAAAAATCACGTTGACCTTTGCACTTCGCTTAAAATGATTGATTACGAAAGGGGCGTTAAACTTTCGGGCAACGGTTTTTGGGCGTACCGTGGAGACGGTGCAAGGCTTGAATGGGCGCTTTTAAACTTCTTTATTAGCGAGCATTTAAAAGACGGTTACGAATTTATTCTTCCACCGCATCAACTTTCGTATAATTGCGGTTTTGGCGCAGGTCAATTCCCAAAATTTAGCGACGAAGTTTTTTGGCTTGACGTAAACGAAGATAGAAAAAAGAATAGGTTTATGTTACCTACTGCGGAAACTGCTCTTGTAAACTTATATTCGGGCGAAATAATGAACGAAGAAAACTTGCCTTTAAAAATATTTGCCTACACGCCTTGCTATCGTAAAGAAGCAGGCTCGGCTCGTGCAGAAGAAAGGGGTATGATAAGAGGCCATCAATTTAACAAAGTTGAAATGGTTCAATATACTACTGCGGAAGGCTCGGATAAAGCGTTTGAAGAATTAGTAAACAAGGCTTGTTCGCTTATGGATAAATTAGGGCTTCACTTCCGCTTGTCTAAACTCGCCGCGGGCGACTGCTCGGCGTCAATGTCAAGAACGTACGATATTGAAGTTTGGATTCCTTCTATGGGTATTTATAAAGAAGTTAGTTCGGTTTCTAACGCTAACGACTACCAAGCAAGACGTAACAACACTAAGTATCGTGATAGCAAAACTGGTAAACCTGCTTACCTACACACCTTAAACGGTTCTGGTTTAGCAACAAGCCGTGTGTTCCCTGCTCTTATCGAACAATACCAAAATGCTGACGGCTCTATTACCGTTCCAGAAGTGTTAAGACCATTTATGGGTGGTCAAGAAGTTATTAAAAAACTTTAATCTTAACCTATTAAATAAAGAAAACGGCGTTGACCTATCAATGCCGTTTTTTGTTTGTATAAAAAACGTGATAGTGTTGTGCTGCCCGTGCAATTTGAAACACAACATTTTACGATTGAATTTTTGATGATTTCAATGAGTATTCGAGGTGCTCTTCTCTTGTTCGTTGCAAAAAGTGTGATAATTTCGCAAAAACTCGTTGTATTTTTTGTAATTGTGTGATATACTATGCTTGAACTATATTGATTGGAGGTGCA
>JAZRGU010000015.1:0-46197 GCA_045644385.1 Christensenellaceae bacterium | reverse complement strand
ATAGTGTAATACTTTGTTAAAGCCCTTGAAAAGACGTATACTCTTATCTTCGGGCGCTTCTTTGTCTTACTTGTATTTGATTTGTTATTTTAAAATTAACCTAATATTGTGCCGTCGCCTTGTCTCCGTCACAATAAACGGTTAATTTTTTATAATTAAAGCGTTACGGTTAAGTTATTTAACGTTTAAAATTTATAAAAATTATTAACAATTTAATTGTTTTTGCGATAAAAACACGTTATATTTAACGCTAAAACTTTAAAATTTTGCCGATTTAATTGCTAAAAACTTTATTTAATAGTAAAAATTAAGCAAAAAATTGCATAAAAAAGGCTTAAAGTTAAGTGATTAAACCGTAATCGCTTTTCTTTAAGCCTTATATTTTATTTATTTTCGTTATGGAAGTTTAATTTGCCTTGTTTATATATTTCGCAAATTAACTTGTGGGTTATAAGTGCTTTTTCGCCACTCATATCAAGTTCTTCTAGCCCTAAACAAGCCTTGTAAAACTGTTCAATTTGAGTAGTGTGTTGAACGCCCCAATAATCTTTTGCTCTTTTGTAGGAAGCAACCGTTTGTTGATGGGCTTCTTCTTTGGTGCCGTCGTTATAAACGATATAAGCGTCGTTATAATTAAAGGTAACGTTACCGTTTTCGCAATGGAGTTTAATTTCAATAGGCTCGTCGCACCCGTAGTTGTTGGTTGCAAAAAACGAATATTTTACGCCGTTTTCGTAAACGACAAGACCTTCGGCAGTATCTTCAACTTTAATAGTTGGATGAATTCTATTAGACATATTGCAGTAAACTCTTTTAAACGGACTGTCTATCATCCAGTTTACAAGGTCAATGGTGTGAATACACTGATTTATTATAACACCGCCACCTTCTCTTTCCCAAGTGCCTTTCCAATCGGCTTCTTTATAATACTTGTCGTCACGCTTCCAAGTTAATACTGAACGGGCTGAAATGATTTTTCCCAATTTTCCGCTTAAAAGCGTTTTTTTAATGAACTGTGCAGAGTTATTGTATCTGCATTGAAAAATAACGCCGTAAAGCGCTTTGCTTTGTTTTGCAACGGCAACGGCGTGTTCCGCGCTTTCGTAGTTTATAGACATTGGCTTTTCGCTTAAAACGTTTACGCCTTTTTGTAGCGCGTATTCGGCAACTACCGTGTGAAGGTCGTGCGGAAGACAAATATGAACAACGTCTAACTCTTCGTTTTCAAGCATTTGCTTATAGTCGGTATACGGCACAAGGTTGTATTCTTTCGCCGTTTTTTCAGCCCTTTCTTCAATAATATCGCAACAAGAAACTAATTTTGAGTATTCTAGTTCGGAAGCAGGGCCTAAATGCATACTTGAAATTCTGCCACAACCAATAATGCCAACGCGTAATTTTTTTTGTATCATAGTATAAGTCCTTATATTTTATTTAGTATTAGTATTATAACAATATAGCGTTTTATTTACAATTAAAATTTCTATACAATTACATTGCATTTTATAAACTAATTCGTTTTTTTATTTGTTATTTTTTATTCCCCTTAATACAGAAAGAGTGTTTTTAATAAGATATGAAAGTTGAATTACGATATCGTCATAATTAATTTTTTGCCCTTCTTTAAACCATTTATACAAATATTCGGCAACGCCTGCAATTAAAAATTGAACTAAATAGGGTACTAAAAAGTCGTTGTTTTTGCGTTCTTCGTAATAAATATTGTAAAATTTATTAGAAACGGTATCAATTACGTATTGAAGTATGCCGTTTTGGTTTTTAGCAAAAACTACGTATTCGCTAAAAGCGGAAGATTTTTTACACATAACTATAAGTTCTTTAACCAGTGGCTCTGGATTTGTTGAAAACTCTAAATAGTTATATTTTTTAAAAATACTTTCAAAATCGGCAATTAAGTCGTTAGATATGTCGTTTAAAACGTCGCCTATTTTTTTATAGTGAGTGTAAAACGTATTTCGCGACACACCGCTTAAAGCCGTAATTTCCGTTATTTTAATATCTTCAATAGTATTGGTTTTTAAAAGTACGGCAACGGCTTTTTTTATTCTACTTCGCGTTTTTTCACTTTGCTTGTTATTACTACACAACTTCATACTTTAATTATAAATGATTTACGTTTTAATGTAAACAATTTATATTAAAATTTAATTTTTTTAAAATTTAGGTATAAAATATTAATAATTAATCAAACTTATATTACAACGGTAAAAGAATTATTTAATTTTATATTATCGCAATTCTTTTTTTACAGCCGTTGTTTATATAACGCTTATTACGTCGGCAGTTTCCTACCGCGTAAAAGCGGTGGGAAAGGCCGATTTTATTAAGTTTAAAGCGGTCTTTCTTATTTTTTTAATAAAAAATAATAATTTTAATTAATTTATCACAAAATTTACATTGTTAAATGATATAAAATGTGGTAAAATATATTATAATAAAATAACAAGGCTTACATTTAAACGTAAAATATAAAGGTGAAATATGAAGATTGTTAAAAAATTATTCGTGGCATTGCTAACGTCGTTTATTATTACGGCGCTTTGTAGTGGTTGCATAATTACAAGAACGACTAACGTGGGAAATAGTAAAGTTTCTATTGAAATTGTTGAAACTAATTCAACTACTTACAATTCTTTAACCGAAATGCTTGACGAGTTAAGACCTGCGGTATTAGAAATATACGCTGGTCAAGAAACGGCAACGTCTTATAGTGCCGGCAGTGGAGTTATAATAAGTAAAGAAGTAATAAACAGCAAAACTTACTACTACGTAGTTACGTGTCATCACGTTATTGACGAAATGAGGGTTTTTTGGGCGAAAGATATTTACGGAAATCAATACACTACGCTTTCTTTAATTGGTGGAGACCCTGAATCTGACATAGCCGTTATGCGTTTTTGTTTAGAAGACGAAACCAATAACGTAAGCGAAGATAAGTTAAGCGTTGCTAAATTAAGAATGCCAAACGACGAAAATAAAGATTATTTAAAAGTTGGCGAAAGTGTATATGCAATAGGTAACCCGCTAGGCACTTTGGGTGGAACTGTAACGCAAGGGATAATTTCTTCTACTAATAGAGAGGTTGTAGTGGAAGGCAAAAAAATGACTCTTATTCAAACTGACTGTGCTATAAACGGGGGAAATTCCGGCGGTGGACTATTTGACGTTCAAGGCAATTTAGTGGGCATAGTTAACGCTGGGTATTCGGGCGACGTTGAGGGGTTGAATTTTGCAATTCCTTCTGATATAGCCGTGGATATTGCAACTAAATTGATTGAGACTTATAAGGAGGGTGATTACGACTATGGTTACGTTGAAAATAGGGGGCGCGTTATGATACAAAGCGCAACTAATCTTTCAGGTAATTATGAAATGGCTGTTATAGATTATTCGCCAACTCCTTTTGTTTCTTCTTCTTACGCTGTACTTGTTTATAGCATAAAAACTAACAGTATTTACTATTTAAAATTTAAGGTTAACGACATAATTGAGTCAGTTAAGATAAACGACGGCGAATTTCAAAAAGTTTCATCTACAAGCGCGCTACTTAACGTTTTAAACGCTTATAGTTTTAAAAAGGACGACGCGATAACTTTTAAAGTTTTAAGAAACAACGCTAGTTTAGACGTAACGGTAACTTTACCACAATACGTATATATACCATAAAATTAAATAAAAATTAAGCACCGCACGTAAATTGCGGTGCTTTTTAGTTTTAGTTAACACTTTTACAAAATTTAGCATATATTAAAGTGAACAGTTTAAAGGAGGTTAAAATGTCATTTTTCTCTAACTGCACAACCGATAAAGCACCAGGTAGAATTAGCGGAAATCCGTTAAACGGCTTGTGCGAAAAGGTGTGTATACAAGCAAAAAAAGTTTTTGACGCGTGTATGAAACAATCGCAAGAAGACGGTTACGTTATAACTTTAACTACTCTTACACCCGCAAACCCTACATATCCGTTAACGTTTGTAAGCGCAAGGAGCATTCAAACTACGGCAACTATAACTTCACTTCAAGTTGACCCTCTCCCAGATAGGCAAAATTTAAGTAGAGTTCAAATATCTTACACCGTTCCGGTTGAAGTTATTTATACGGACGCAAACGGCGTGCAAGGTAAAGGCACGGGTACGTTTAGCGCTAGTCAAGACGTTATTTTATACGTGCCGTCGCCGTCTATTATGCCGTACGAAGTTGAAGCCGTTATTTCAATAGTAGCGCCAGAGGGCGTTTACACGTCTCTTAATACGTTTACTATTTCTTGCTGTGCAACGGCTATTATAAAAATAGTTATGAAGGTTGAAATTTTAGTGCCAACGTACGGATATGCAACTATGCCTGCTTGCCAAGAGTTTACGCAAGAGGTATGTTCAGGATTTTTTGAACTGCCGTTGTTCCCCGGCGAAGACGTCAATCAATAATAGAAAAAGACCGTTTTGGTCTTTTTTTTATGCCTTAAAATTTGTTGCAAATAAAATTTTGTAGTGATATAATATAAAAAAATTGTAGTGGTGAATTTTGAAAGTCTTTGCAATTAGCGATTTACATCTTTCTTTAAACGGCGAAAAACCTATGGATATTTTTGGGCGTGATTGGAAAGATTATTTAGATAAAATTAAACAAAGTTGGCAAGAAAATGTGGCGGATGGCGACGTGGTTTTAATTAGTGGCGACGTTAGTTGGGCTATGCATCTAGACGACGCCGTTTTAGATTTAGAATATTTTTCGCACTTTAAAGGCACAAAAATTTTAATACGCGGAAATCACGACTATTGGTGGCAGGGTATAACCAAAGTTCGCAGTAAATTGCCAAACGGAGTTTACGCACTTCAAAACGACGCAATAAAAATAGGCAACTATGTTTTTTGCGGTTCGCGCGGTTGGGCTGTTGAAGGCTCTCCCGATTTTAAAGAACACGATAAAAAAATTTATTTTAGAGAAGTTGAAAGGTTTAAACTTGCCTTAAAAGAAGCGCAAAAAATAAGGCAAGACGGCGACAAGTTAATATGTTTAATACATTATCCGCCGTTTAATGCAAGGCTAGAAAACTCGCTTTTTACCGAACTTTTTGAAGAGTTTAAGGTGGACAAGGTGGTTTACGGGCATTTGCACGGCAAAGATTCAAAGGCGTATTTTAAAACTAATAAAAACGGCGTTGAATATATTTTGTCTTCTTGCGATTTAGTAGAAAATAAATTAGTAGAGGTATATTAAAATGGCTATTGAAACCGAAGTTAAAACAAGTAAAATGGTGGCTGTAAAAAACGTGGTAAAAAAACTTTGTAACAGATGGTTTATCACGGCTTTTTCGGGTATGGCGCAAGGGCTTTTTTGTACTCTTATTGCCGGAACCATTTTAAAACTCATTGCCGATTTAGTAGGCGATAACTACGTTGGAAAGTTGATTTTAAACTTTTCAATATGCGCTAAAATATTAATGGGCGCAGGTATAGGTATTGGTATTGCGTATAAGTTAAAGGCTAGCCCTTTGGTAGTGTTTTCTGCGGGCGTATCCGGCCTTATAGGCGCGTTCTCGCTTAATATTATAAACGGCACTTTTAACGCGACTTTATTTTCTACCATTTACACAAAAGCGCTTCCAGGTAACCCTATCGGCGCGTACGTAGCCGCGCTTTTGGCTATTGAACTTTGTACTTTATACGCTGGAAAAACTAAACTAGATATAGTTTTAATTCCGCTTGGAATGTTAATTATATGTTTAGGTGGTGTTTTCCTTGCGTGGCCGTTTATTAAATTAATTGATTTATTTGCCGAATTATTAGTTATTTTAATTAACGCAGGCTCGGCTATTAAAATTATAACGGGTATAGTTATTGCGGTGGTTATGGGTATATTGCTTACAATGCCAACGTCTTCCGCTGCTATTTGGGTTGCTATTGCAGGCTCTGAAACGGCAAAGTTAAACCCAGAAGTATTCGCTATTGCAGGCGGTGCAGCCGTTGCAGGGTGCGCTGCTCATATGGTTGGTTTTGCAGTAACTTCGTTTAGAGAAAACGGCGTTAGCGGATTGATTTCGCAAGGGCTTGGAACGAGTATGTTACAAATTCCAAACATTATGAAAAAGCCTATAATTATGCTTCCAGAAATTATTTCTTCTGCAATTTCGGGGCTCGTTGCCGTATTGTTGGGGCTTCGTTGCGACGCTTCCGGTGGCGGTATGGGAACTAGCGGTTTAGTTGGCGTAGTTGGCGCGATAAACGCTTCGCTTAACAATATTCATATTGTTA
Source organism: Christensenellaceae bacterium (assembly GCA_045644385.1). Classification (GTDB taxonomy): domain Bacteria; phylum Bacillota; class Clostridia; order Christensenellales; family Borkfalkiaceae; genus HGM11412. The sequence continues at coordinate 39,925 of JAZRGU010000015.1, read as the reverse complement.
ACTTGATTTTAGGAATAGCGCTTTGCTTATTCGTTATTCCTGCGGTAGTTTCGCTTGCTTGCTCTGAATTTATGCGTAAAAAACAACTCATTAAGTTTGGCGATATGAAACTTGAAGACTAATTTTAGAATATAAAACGACTTCCCCTCATAAAATTTATGAGGGGATTGTTTTATGGAAATTATAAATCATACTTTAAACGTAGAAAGCAAAAAAAAGGCGTTTTTAACCGCCGTTTTAGAAGTTCTTGCATTTTCGGAAAAAGAAATAAAATTAAAACTTAAAGACGGCGAAATCGTATTTTTAAACGGCGACAATTTAAAAATAGTGTGTTTTGATTCTAATAGCGGAAACTTTACCGCAACGGGCACTATTGCTTCCGTTAGATATCGTGATAAAAGCACTAATTTAATAAAAAAGGTGCTTAAATAATGTTTATTAGTTTAGACCAACCTAGAATAATGCTATACTGCTTTGCATTTGGCGGTATTTTTGGGTTTATAAGCGAAGTTTTTTACGCCGTTTCACTTTTTTTTAAATGTAAGGTTTTAAAACACGCAATAACTTGTTTTTGGTGCGTTTGCTGTGCTTTTTTATTCGTTTTTTTAAATTTTTATTATAATTTAGGAAATTTTAGGCTGTATAAATTGATAGTTATTATAGTGGGAACGATATTTTATTATTATAGTTTTCATAAAATTATTGCAATTTTTATAAATTCGTTGTATAATAAAATAGTAAAAAAATTATCTAAACTTAAAAAGGTTTTAAAAAAACAAAAAAATGTCGGAACAAAAAAAGAAAAGAGTGCTATCGGCGTCAATATCGGGCGCAATTATGCTACTGTGTATATTAGTGGCAATAATAGTTTATCAAATGGTGGCAATTCTTCAAAAGCACAACGAAATAAAAAGGTTAGACGCGGAAATTTATCAAATACAGCAAAATATAGAAACAACACGTTCGGAAATTGAAAGTTGGGGTTTTGCTTGGAAGATAGAAGAACGTGCGCGTGAATTGGGGTTATACAATGGCGACGGCGAATAACTTAAATATGCCCATAGGAATAATTGATATAGGAAGTAACTCTGTTCGTCTACTTATAACGGACGGAGTTTTTTTTAAAAAACGTTTAATAACAACTAGGCTTGGCGAGGGTGCAAGCGAAACTAAAATACTTTGTAGCGACGCTATTAAAAGAACTTTAAACGCCGTAAGCGAGTTAAAAAAACAAGCGTTAAACGAAGGCGTAAAAAACGTTTTTGCATTTGCTACGCAAGCAGTTAGGGGTGCAAAAAACAAAACCGACTTTTTAAACGGCGCGTTTACTCAATCGGGTTTAAAAGTTGAAGTATTAAGTGGTGATGACGAGGCGGAAATCGGCTTATTAGGCGCTAATTTTGGTAGCGACGGTGGAGTTGTTGACGTAGGCGGTGCAAGTACCGAAATAGCCGTTATTAAGGGCGGTAGCGTCGTTTACAAAAAAAGCGTTGAAGTAGGCGCGGTAAGTTTGCGCGATAAATTTAGTCAAAATAAAACTAAAATTAAAGAATATTGCTCTTTAAAAGTTAAAGAATTTACAAATTTGCCAAATTCAACCTTTAAGGCGATAGGCGGAACGGCAACGGCGCTTGCGACTATTGATTTAAAATTAAAGGAATACGACGCGTCAAAAACGGACGGGCATTATTTATCAAGGCAAAATCTTATGAATATTGAAGACGTTTTGTATTCAATAAGCAAGCAAGAAATTTTACGTAGATACGCCGTAACTTTAACGCGTGCAGAGATTATTGCGGGTGGTTGCACTTTGCTTTTAGAAGCGTTAAAAGTTCTTAATTTAGATGGTATAACGGTTAGTGAAAGCGATAATTTAGAAGGGTATTTTTATCGTTTAAGGGGTTTGTATGAAAATTAATAAAGGCGTTTTAAAAACGGCTGTAAGTATTATATTAACGGTCTTTATTTTGGCAGTTTACGTGTTTTTATGCGTAACCGCGTTTAAGTTTTATAACGTAAGTAGCGTTTTGCTTGTGGCGTTGCTTTTATTGGGTGCGGTTTTGTCGCTATTTATACACTCTTTAATTCACGAGTTGGGGCATTTGGTATTTGGCTTAACGGCGGGGCTATATTTAGAAAAAATACGCGTTTTAATATTTGAATTAGAAATAAAAAACGGAACTTTTAAGTTTAAAATTAAAAAGCCGTCATTTTATTTTGGATATACTTCTATGTTACCTAAAAACGACGACAATTACGGCGAAAAGTTAACAGTTTCTTCGCTTGGCGGACTAGTATTTTCGTTTGTTTTTACTTTGCTTAACGTTTTTATTGCAATTAAATTTGCAACTAACGCTTACGTTTTTAGCCTATTTGGAATTTATTACGTTATTGGTTTTTACGTTTTTATAATAAACTTTTTGCCACTTGTTTATAATAACGACGGCGCTTTGATTTACGACTATTTAACGTCTAAACAAAACGGTTTTAACTTTAAAACGGCGTATCAAATTTTAGCCAAAACAAGTAAAGGCGTTAAACCTTGTGATTTAGGCGAAAATTTGCTTGTTTTTAGCGGAAACGACAGGTATTCGCAAATAATTCAATACCATAAATATTTATCGCTTTTAGCAACTAATTTTGACGAAGCCGAAAAACAGTTAAACTCTTTACTTTCTAAAAATATTATTGACGACGAAATATATTTTGCAGTAAAAAAAGAAGCGTTGTTTATAGCGTGCGTTAAGGGCGATAGTAACTACGCTAATTTAAACGGCGAGCACGTCGTTGACCTTTTAGGGCAAGACGATTGTGCCGAAAATTACAGAATACACGCCGTATACCGCATTTTTACGGGCGAAAAGGACTGGGCAAAACTTATCGTTGACGGTGGAATTAACGCTTTAAGTTTAAGGGGCAAAACGGGGTACGAAATTGCCGAAATTGGTTATTTAAAAGATTTAAAAAATCAATTAAACCAATAATTATAACTCAATAAAAAATTAATAAAACGGAGTGTTTTTTTGCAAGGCGTTTGCTTAAAAACACTCTTTTTTTATTGCTTTTAGTTTTTTAACAAAAAAAGTGCTTTTATTTTTTTAAAAAAAATAAAAAAAGTTAAAAAATACCTTTGCAAATGAGTAATCGTATGTTATAATATATTTAATTATATATATTAAGTATATTATAGCAATTCATAGGGGGTTATATGGAAACCGAGAATAAAGTTATAAACGAATATGGCGCTGACCAAATAAGAGAGTGCAAAGGTCTTGAACACATTAGGTTAAGACCCGGTATGTATATTAGAAATACCGACGCGTACGGACTTCATCACCTTGTTAAAGAAACGGTAGACAATTCTATTGACGAAGCCTTGGCAGGTTATTGCGACACTATAACCGTTACTATTTTAAAAGACGGTTCTTGTTCAATTCGCGATAACGGAAGGGGAATTCCAACGGGTATGCGTCCAGAAGGTATTTCTACCGTTGAACTCGTAATGACTCACCCAAATGCGGGCGGAAAGTTTGGCGACGGCGGTTATGAAATTTCTTCCGGTCTTCACGGCGTAGGTTTAAAGGCGGTAAACGCGCTTTCAGAAACGGCTAGCGTTGACGTATATCAAAACGGCAAGCACTACCGCCAAGAATACAAAATAGGCGTTCCGCAAACCGAACTTTTAATTTTAGAAGACACTACCGAAACGGGAACTCGCGTTACGTTTAAACCGGACCCGACTATTTTTTCTACCGTTGATTTTAGTTACGAAACAATAAGGGGTATGCTACGCGACTTTGCCTTTTTAAATACCGGCGTTAGGCTCGTTTTAAGCGACGAACGCGAAGGCGTTGAAAGAAAAGAAGAAATGTACAGCGAAGGCGGTATTAAAGAATACGTTGAAGTTTTAAACAAAAACAAAGAAGTTTTAACTCAAAACCCCGTATATTTTAAAAAGAAATACGGCAAAGAAACGATAGAAATAGCCTTTCAATATAACGACGGTTACAACGAGCAAATTTTAGCCTTTGCAAACAACGTTAACAACGTTGAGGGCGGTACGCATTTAGACGGGTTTAAATCTTCTTTAACAAAAATTATTAACGACGCGGGCAAAAAGTTAAATCTTTTAAAAAGTGACGACGATAAACTTTCTGGCGAAGACGTTAGAGAGGGCATAACGGCTGTTATTTCCGTTAAATTAGTAAACCCTCAATTTGAAGGTCAAACTAAAACTAAACTCGGAAACGCCGATATTAGAACGCTTGTAACCAAGGCTATGAACGAAGAGTTTGCTTCAAATTTAGAAGAAAACCCCGCTTTTGCCAAAGACTTAATCTACAAGTGCTTAACGGCTAAAAAGGCGCGTGAAGCGGCAAGAAAGGCTCGTGAAGCCACTCGTAAAAGCGTGTTTGAATCGTCGGCTTTACCAGGTAAACTTGCCGACTGTTCTAGCAAAGACCCTGAATTATGCGAAATTTACATCGTAGAGGGCGACTCGGCAGGCGGAACTGCAAAGCAAGGTAGAGATAGGCGCTTCCAAGCCGTTTTACCACTTCGCGGAAAGATTTTAAACGTTGAAAAAACAAGGATAAACAGAGTTTTAGAAAACGCCGAAATTAAAGCGATGATAACTGCTTTTGGCGGTGGTATGTTAGACGATTTTGACGTTACTAAAATCCGTTACGATAGAGTAATTTGTATGACGGACGCCGACGTAGACGGCTCTCACATAAGAATTTTATTGTTGACGTTCTTTTACCGTTATATGCGCCCGTTAATTGAAGAAGGGCACGTTTATATCGCGCAACCGCCGTTATATAAAATAACGAAAGGCAAACAAGAGCATTATTTTTATACCGAAGAAGACAAAGAGGCTTTCGTTAAAGAAAACGAAAAATGCGATATTCAACGCTACAAAGGTTTGGGCGAAATGGACACCGACCAACTTTGGGATACTACTATGAATCCAGAAACTCGTACTTTACGTAGAGTTACTATTCAAGACGCCGTTGAGGCGGACGCACACTTTACTCTTTTAATGGGCGACCAACCTGAATTAAGGCGTAAGTTTATTGAAGAAAATGCAAAATTTGCAAATACCGAACTTGACACATAAGGTAGGGGGATAAAAAAATGGCTAAACAAAAAATAAGCGAAGAATTAACCGCCGAGTTTAAGCGTACTCTTGGTATGACTAAACTCGTAGACGTTGAAGTTAATTCCGAATTAAAACAAAGTTTTATAGACTACGCTATGGCTGTAAACAGGTCACGTGCAATTCCAGACGTTAGAGACGGTTTAAAGCCCGTTCACAGAAGAATTTTATATTCTATGAACGAAATGGGGTTGACCCCCGATAAGCCTTATAAAAAATGCGCCGCTATCGTAGGTGACGTTTTGGGTAAATACCACCCGCACGGCGACAGTTCCGTTTACGACGCACTCGTTCGTATGGCGCAAGACTTTTCTATTAATTTACCCCTTGTTGACGGGCACGGCAACTTTGGCTCGGTAGACGGCGACCCAGCCGCCGCTTATAGATATACGGAAGCACGTATGAGCAAGTTGTCGCTTGAAATGCTTGCCGATATAGACAAAAACACGGTAGATTGCAAATCAAACTTTGACGATACTAGAAAAGAGCCGGTGGTTCTTCCCGCTAGATATCCAAACCTTTTAGTAAACGGTGCGGACGGTATAGCGGTTGGTATGGCTACTAATATTCCACCGCACAATTTAGGGGAAGTTATAGACAGCACTATCGCGCTTATAGATAACCCCGAAATAACCGTTGAAGAACTTATGGAGCATATTCCCGCACCCGATTTTCCAACGGGCGGTATTTTGATGGGAAGAAGCGGTGTAAGAAACGCTTATAGAACGGGTAGGGGCGGTTACGTTCTTCGTTCTAAATGCGAAATAGAAGAATATAACGGCGGAACGCGTTCACGCATAATAGTAACGGAACTTCCGTATCAAGTAAACAAACAAAAACTTATAGAAACTATTGCCGAATACGTTAAAGACAAGAAGATTGAAGGTATTTCTAACGTTAACGACGAGTCTGATAGACACGGTATGCGCATAGTTATAGATATTAAAAAAGACGCAAACCCACAAGTTGTATTAAACACGTTATACAAACAAACCAATTTACAAGTTTCGGACGGTATAATATTGCTTGCGCTTGTGGGAACTGACCCAAAAGTTTTAAATATTAAAGACATTTTGTATTACTATTTGCTTCATCAACGCGAAGTTATTGCAAGAAGAACTAGGTACGACCTTGATAAAGCGGAAGAAAGATGCTTAATAGTTAAAGGTTTAGTTAAAGCGCTTGTAGATATAGATAAAGTAGTTGAAATTATTAAAACTTCTTCTGATAGACAAGAAGCGTCTTCAAGGCTTACTAGCGAACTTGATTTAGATGCGGAAGGCAAGCAAGCAAACGCAATATTGGATATGAGATTGCAAACGCTTACACACCTTGCAGTTTCTAAACTTGAAAACGAACTTAGCGAACTAGAAAAACTTATTGCGGACTATAAAGATATTTTAGCAAATCCATCTAGGATAGACGCTATTATTAAAGAAGATTTAACTAACGTTAAAAATAAATATGCAACGCCAAGAAAAACTGAAATGTCCGTTTTAGAAGGCGATATAGAAGACGCGGCTTTAATTCCGGTTGAAGACGTTGTAATTTCTATGACTAATTTAGGTTACGTTAAACGCTTGCCGATATCCGAATATCGTGCGCAAAGGCGTGGCGGTAAGGGAATTACGGGGCATAAGCCAAAAGAAGAAGATTTCGTCAATAAAATGTTTATTTCTTCCACGCACGACGATATTTTATTCTTTACCAGCAACGGCAAAGTATATCGCATAAAAGGTTACGAAATTCCGGAAGCGCAAAGAACGGCTCGCGGTAGGGCAATAGTAAACTTGTTGCAACTTGACGACGGCGAAAAGGTAAATGCAATTATACCCGTTAAAGAAGGCGTTACAGGCTATATTGCTATGGCTACTAGAAAAGGTCTTATTAAAAAGACTGCTCTTGAAGAGTTTGATAATATTAGAAAGTCCGGCAAAATAGCAATCAGTTTAAACGAAGGCGACGAACTTGTTTCTATTCAATTTACTTCGGGTGAAGACGAACTTTTAATAGGTACTAAAAACGGCAAGTGCATAAGATTTTACGAAGGTTTAGACGAAGAAAAAGGCACGTACGGATTAAAGCCGATAGGTAGAGATACGCAAGGCGTTAAGGCTATGGACCTTGAAGACGATGACGAAATTATCGGTATGACGGTAGTTAAAGAAGGTATGCAAGTTTTAACCATATCTTCAAACGGATACGGTAAAAAGAGCAACGTTGACGATTACAGATTGCAAAAAAGAGCAGGAAAGGGCGTTAAAGCAGGTCAACTTAACGAAAAAACGGGTAAATTAGTTTGCCTTACGTTTGTTGCCCCCGATGAAGACGTTATGCTTATAACCGACAACGGCATTATAATAAGGGTTAAATCTAGCGAAATTTCTACTTTGGGTAGAGATACGCAAGGCGTAATTATTATGAGGCTTAACGAAGGTAAAGTGGCAACCGTTGCCGTAGTTCCGCACGAAGACGACGAGATTGACGGCGAAACTGAAACGGCTGAAACCGAAGAAACGGTTGAACAACCAACAGATGAAAATTAAACGAAAAATATCCACTAGTTTTTGCTAGTGGATATTTTATTATAAAAAGATTTGGTAATTAAATGGTTTATAAAAAAAACACACCCAACGTAAAAAGTGGGCGTGTTTAATTTTTAATTATTCTTTATTAGTCTACTAAATGAGTGTGTTTAACAACCCATGCTTGCATTTTAATAGGTATCCATAATCCGTAAATTCCTATCGTTACGATAGCCAAAAGAAACCATTTGATGTACGTTCCAAATAATTGTCCGCCCGTACCGTCAAATACAACCTTTTTGCCGTCGTAAGTCGTATGTTTTGCAAGCCATTTTTGGTAAAGGCAAACTGCCCAAGGCGTGCCAATTCCAAGAGTAAACGCAATTATAAGTGATTGTAGTATGCTTATGCCAATATAACCTAACAAACCGCCCGAAAATTTTGATTCCATCATTAAATCCTCCTTTGTTTAATATCTATGCGATATCAATTGAATATATTATATAGCAATTATTAAACCATGTCAAACCCAAAAACAAAAAAAACACACCCAACGTAAAAAGTGGGTGTGTTTAATTTTTAAAAATTATTTTTTAGTGATTAATTTAACAAGAAGTTTAATCCAGTCAATGATGTAACCAATGCCGAAAATTCCGCCTGTTAATAAGTAAATAATACCCATACCTGTTTTGCCTTCATAGAACTTGTGTGCTCCGAAGTAACCTAAGAACCAGCATAATAAAAATGCGGTTAAAGTGCTTTTTTCGCTTGCCATTATTAAATCCTCCTTTGTTTAATATCTATGCGATATCAATTAAATATATTATATATTAATAATTAGGCTATGTCAACACAAAAAATAAAAAAATATTACAAAATATTCACTTGTTTTACATTTTTTTTATATATTTTAACTAAAAATTATAAAAATTGCATATTTTTAATTAATCTATTTCGTAGTCAACCGCTACGGAAGTTTGAACGTGTTCGTGCATATATTTTTTAACTACGTTAACGTGATATTCGTCGTTTTGATATTCTTCTAATTTTTTTAAATCTTCTACAACAACTTGTAAAATAATATCGTAATTGCGGTTAGATTTTACTTCGTTTTGCCCAACTTCTATTCCCCAAATAGTAGGAACTTTTGTTACCATACTCATTAAAACGTTGGTTGCTTTTTCCATTTCGTCAACGGAATTGTCTTTTAATTTAAAACATACTACGTGCTTAATCATTTTACCAGTCCTGCCTGTCGCTTATTTTAATATCGTCGTAATACTCAAAGTACTTAGACTTAAATTTTAAAGTTTCTTTTTTTAAAAGTTGCTTTTTTATTTGAGTTTTATCTTGTTTTTGATTGTTTGAATTTTTAGTTTTATCTTCAATCTTTTTGTTCATTGTTAGTTTTTAACCATACCATAAGCACCGCAATATCGGCTGGGTTTACGCCCGAAATTCTAGATGCTTGGTCTATATTAAGCGGTTTTACCTCGTTTAATTTTTCTCTTGCCTCTACTCTTAAACCTTCAATTTTTAAATAATCGGTATTTGGGTTAAGCGTTTTGTTTTTTAACTTTTCCGCTTTTTTTATGCTTTCAAGTTCTTTTTTAATGTAACCTGCGTATCTAACGTCCGTTTCAACGGTTTCTAAAATATCGGTAGGAACGTTTTTAAAGGCGTTAAATTGCTCTTTTATAGCGTTTATTGATATACCGCGCTTAATCATATCTATATAGGTTATAGCGCCGTAAATTTCGCCCGTAGAATTGTTTTTAACAAATTCTTTTGCTTGTTTATACGGTACGGACGTTAATAATTCCGCTTCTACGTCTTTTTTAATTTGAAGTCTGTTTTGATATACTTGCCATCTTTCGTCGTCAACAAGCCCAACTCGTCTACCTTTTTCGGTTAGCCTTATATCGGTATTGTCTTGCCTTAAAATTAGGCGGTATTCCGCGCGTGAAGTCATAATTCTATACGGTTCGTTAGTGCCTTTGGTAACTAAATCGTCAATCAAAACGCCTGCGTAGGCTTCGTTTCTTCCTAAAATTAAAGGCTCTTTGTTTTGCAAATACATACTTGCGTTTACGCCCGCAATCAAACCTTGAACGGCGGCTTCTTCGTATCCGCTTGTGCCGTTAATTTGACCGGCTGTAAACAAACCGTTAATTTTTTTATATTCAAGCGTCGGTTTTAAATCTAAACTGTCAATACAGTCGTATTCAATGGCGTAGGCAAAGCGCATAAAGTGTGCGTTTTCAAACCCTTCCATTGCTCTGTACATTTCAATTTGAACGTCAACCGGCATAGAAGACGACATACCTTGCACGTAAATTTCGTTAGTGTCTACCCCTTCCGGCTCTAAAAATATTTGATGGCGTTCTTTATCGGAAAACCTTACTACTTTTGTTTCTATTGAAGGGCAGTATCTAGGACCAGCCGTGGTTATTGCGCCGTTATATAAAGGCGACCTATCTAAATTATTTAATATAACTTCTTTGGTTTTTTGGCTAGTGTAGGCTAAATAACAAGGAATTTGTTCCTTTTTTATTTGCTTTGTCATATAAGAAAAAGGGTAAACGTTAGTTTCGCCGTAATCTATTTGAAATTTAGAAAAATCAATAGTTCTAGCGTCAACCCTAGCGGGAGTTCCCGTTTTAAAACGGCGAATTTTAAAGCCTAATTTTATTAAACAGTCGGTTAAATAAGTGGCGTTTTGAAAGCCGTTTGGACCACTAAATTTTCTATAATCACCGGTGATAACGTCACTATTTAAATAAACGCCCGTTGCAACTACTACCGCATTACAGCAAATTAAGGTGTTGTAACTTGTAATAACCCCCGTAACTTTTCCGTTTTCGGTTAAAATATCTGTCGCTTCGCATTGAATAATATCAAGATTTTTGGTATTTTCAAGCGTTTTTTTCATTTCTATATGATAGCGGTTTTTATCCGCTTGCGCACGAAGTGATTGAACTGCAACGCCTTTACCGCGATTAAGCATTTTAATTTGCAACATCGTTTTATCAATGTTTTTGCCCATTTCGCCACCTAGCGCGTCAAGTTCGCGAACTAAATGCCCCTTTGCAGTACCACCGATAGACGGATTGCAAGCCATAAAGGCAATACTGTCTAAATTAATGGTTAAAAGGGCTGTTTTTATATTAGTGCGCGCTAGTGCAAGCGCCGCTTCACACCCCGCGTGGCCCGCGCCTATAACAACGGCGTCGTAATAATCTTTTTTAACGTAATTATCCATATTATTTTTTCAAAATTAAATTCTTAATGTCGTTAACCGCAGTTGAAATTTTATCGCTAAATTTTATAAGTTCCGCAATTTTATCGCGTGAGTGTATAACGGTAGTGTAGTTTTTTCCGCCAAGGGCTTGACCTATCGTTACTAATGGAATAGACATAAGTTCCGTCATTAAATAAGCGCAAATTTGGCGTGGCTCAACAAGTTCTTTATTTCTTTTTTTAGAAGTTATATCGCTTTTTGATATTTTATAGTAAGAACAAACCGTGTCTATAATTTTTGTGGTCGTTACCGATTCTTTTATATCGTTATTAACGCTTTCTTTTAAAGTTTCCGCCGTTAATTCAAGCGTAATAGGTTTTTCGTATAAAATGGAAGCAAATATAACTTTGTTTAACATACCTTCTAAACTTCTAACGTTATCGTCTGAATTTTCGGCTATAAACATTGCAACGTCAATAGGGAGTATGTGTTTTTTATACTCGGCTTTCTTTTGTAAAATTGCAACTTTCGTTTCAAGGTCGGGCGCAACTACTTTTGCTTGCAAACCGCCTTCAAAACGAGTTCTTAACCTATTGTCTAAAAGTTCAATTTCTTTCGGCTCGCAGTCCGCCGATAAAATAATTTGCTTGTTTTCGCTATATAGGGCGTTAAAAGTGTTAAAAAATTCTTCTTGAGTTTTTTCTTTGCGGGCTAAAAACTGAACGTCGTCAATTATTAAAACGTCAACGTTTCTATACCTGTTTTTAAATTGAACGCCTTCTTGCGAGTACGCTTTACCCGACCTTATATTTCCAATAAGTTCGGTAGTGAATTTTTCGCAAGTAGAATACAAAACTTTGGTTTTTGGGCGGTGCTTTTTTAAATAGTTGGCAATAGCGTGCATTATGTGAGTTTTTCCAAGACCGGAAGCGCCGTATATAAAAAGTGGGTTGTAAGTGTTTCCAGGGTCTTCCGCAACGGCTTTTGCAGCGGCGTATAAATAGCGGTTAGACTCGCCCACCACGAAACTATCAAAAGTGTATTTTGGGTCAATAGGAGAACTTTCTAGTTGAGTTTTATCTTGAAAATCTATTTCAGACTTGCTTTCTAAATATTCCTTTTTACTAGAACCTTGGAAAATTTCTATATCGGTTATACCCGTATCAAGTTTTTTTAACGCCTCAACTATAATTCCCTTTAATCTTGTTTTAATAACTTTTGCAAATACTTCCGTTTTTGCAAGTAAAACCAAAGTAGTTCCAACAAGGTCAATGGGTTCAAGATATTTTACGTAAGTGTTAAAACTTATGCTAGAAACGGTATCTTGTATATGTGGAAGGGCGTTTTTCCATATTATTTCGTAACTTTCCATTAAATTTCTCCATTAAAAGCGTGTAAACTTTTGTTAATTTTTATAAAATGTGTTAAAATATTTACGTTGATAGCAAAAAAATTTTACGCAACTTTAATTTATTAAATAATATTATATAATAAATTAGCGCAAAAATCAACATATAAAGAGTGTAAAATGTTTATAAAAAAATTAATTTTAAAAAATTATCGCAATTACGAATTTGCAACTTTTAATTTTTGTAACGGCGTAAATATTTTAACGGGCAATAACGCGCAAGGTAAAACTAATTGTGCAGAGGCAATTTTTTATCTTTGTACGGGTTACTCTCCGCGTGCAACTCGCGATAAACAAGTAGTTAAATACGGCGAGGCGTCTGCAAAAATTATAGGAACGGCAAACTCTTTATACGGCGACGTTGAAGTGGAAATGGATTTTTTTACAAACGCAAACAAAACCGTAAAAATAAACGGCGTGCCTATAAAAAAAATAGGCGAATTAATGGGCAATATAAACTCCGTTTTTTTTAATCCCGGCGAATTAAAACTAATACAAGAAAGCCCCGAAGATAGAAGAAGGTTTATAGATATTTCGCTATGCCAAATGAGTAAGCGTTATTTTTATGCGCTTTCTAAATATCGCAAAATATTAGAACAAAGAAACAATCTTTTAAAAAATCAGGATAAACAAGTTATATATTCTACGCTTCCGCTGTGGGACGAGCAACTTGTTATTCACGCTGAAATTATTGTTAAAGAAAGGCAAAATTTTATACAAACTTTAACGCCTTTTGCAAAAAAAGCGCATAGTTTTATAACGGACAATCAAGAAGAAATTTCTCTTTCAATGGAGACTGCGTACGAATTGGGTGAAGACGTTAAAAGTTCGTTATTAACGGCTTTATCGGAAAGGTACGAAAAAGATATAATTTTAGGCTATACTACCGTCGGCCCGCATAGAGACGATATTAAAATTAAATTAAACGGGGAAGACGTTAGACTTTACGGCTCGCAAGGGCAACAAAGAACAACGGCACTTTCACTTAAACTTGCGGAGTTAGAAGTGTTTAAGCAAAAGTTTAACGAATATCCCGTATTGATTTTAGACGACGCTTTTAGCGAACTTGATAAAGGGCGTAGAAGTAGACTTTTAAAATACGTTAACGGCGTGCAAACCATAATAACTTGTACGGAAGTAACAAGTGATATGACTGATAATTCTAACTTAAAAATTATCAATATAAAAAACGGAAATATAGTGTAAAAAAGTGTTGTAGTTTAAAATAATTTTGTAAAGTAAAAATTTTAAATAAAGAAATTAAAAGAGAGGTTGTAAAATGAAAAAATCTAAACTTTTACTAATGATTTTATCAGTTTTTGTTTTATCGCTTGCCGTTGTTGGTTGTGATAATAGCGAGCCTGCTCCTTGCGTTAATCACGCTTGGGAAGTAAGCGTAAACCCTGAGTATGAAACCGTTGGCGAATTAAAATGCAAAAATTGCGTAGAAACAAAAGTATTGCCAGCGTTAAAAGATAAAGAAAGGTATAATTCTAGTACGAGTGGCGAAACTTCGTACACCGTTACCTACGTTGATGGGAACGCGTCTTTTAACTTTGAGCAATCATATTATGTTTTTGAAGATATTAACGCAAGCGAAGTAGCGTTAAAAGAAATACTTAGTCAATATAATTGCGTTATCAATATTCCTAGCGAGTATAACGGCAAAAAAGTTGTTAAAATTAATTACAGTGCTTTTGAAACTGCAAGAACTGATAATTGGCAGTTATATAAAATTGTAATTCCTGGTACCGTAAACCAAATTGAAGGCAACGTTTTAGAAGGTTTAACGTGGATTAGTACGTTTGAGCCTACTACGTTAGAGTTTCCACTTAATTTTACGTTAAGCGATTTGTTAGGCGCAAATATACCTACTCAAATTAACAATATAGTTTTTAACAACGGAAACGTTATAAAAGCCGATACTTTATTGGGCTGTAATATAAGTTCTTTTGAAATTCCAAATACGGTAACGAAAATAGAGCAAGACGCATTTAAATTTACCGAAAACATATCTTATGATACCGCCGTTTATTATAACGGAACTGTTAGCGATTGGTGTAATATTGAATTTGAAAACGAGTGCGCTAATCCATTATTTGACGGAGGTGTTATTTTATTAAAAAATTCAAATAACGAGTGGAAAACCCTTGAAAAACTCGTTATTCCTGAAACGATAACAACCATAAAAGATTACGCGTTTGTAGGTAGTAAAATTAACAAAGTTGTTATTCCTAATAGCGTTGAATATTTAGGGGAATACGCTTTTAAAAATTGTAATAATTTAAGTATGGTTATTCTTGGTTACGGCATTAAAAACGTTGTAAAATCTCCGTTTTTAAACGCCCATCAAGTTGAAGACATATACTTTTTAGGAACTCCAGAGGAATTAAAAACTCTACGTGATAATGCTGACGTTTCAAGCGGAGAAACCGTGTTTGAAACGTGGCGTGATAGAGAAACGTATTATTATTCTAAAACTCCTAATTTAAGTAATAGCGGTTACGATTATTGGTATTACGACGGTAACGGCGAGCCTAACGTTTGGGATATTAAGTATCAAGATTATTATTTTGGAAAGGATAAATACGTTTACTTTAAAACCGAAGTTGAAATTACAGACGAAGCGTGGAACGAACTTGTATCTAAAAAGAATACGGCTGAATTAAACGCTTTATTAAACGACAACACGGGTGTAATTGACGCGTTTAACCAAAGTGCAAGTAAAGACGAATTTAAATTGAAAGTAGAGGAGTTGTTTACTATTAGCAACGCTAATTTTGAAATTCAATTTGGAAAAACGGGAGTAATAGATTATTTTACCGATAGTAGAAATAATACGGATTATAATTTTAAAGCAGTTTCGGTAGAGGGCGAATTTGGAGCATATTCGTACGATTATAATAAATTATATTTAACTGAAATTGAAGAAGACGTAATTAGCGTTAAAGAACAAGGTTATATAATTAGCATTAATCACGTTATGAATATAGATAAATAAAATTAACGGTTTTAAACGGAAAACGTTTGCAAACACAAAAAAAAGAACAAGTTGGTTGACTTGTTCTTTTTTGGTGCTGTAAACCTTTTAAATTTAAGGAAAAAAGAGTTTTGATTGATTTTTTTTTAAATAAGTGTTATAATATTTAAAAATGAGTATTAATTTCAAAGATTGATGCCCGTTACTCTTACCAAAGGAGTATTGAAAAGTGTCTGACAAAAAAAACACAAAAAAATCAAAAGGTAGAGTTTATACGCCTAATTATATCGTTAATAACATACTTGATATGGCTTGCTATAACGGTGCAACAATACTAAATAAACACGTAATTGATAATAGTTGTGGCGACGGTGCTTTCTTATGTGAAATAGTAGATAGGTACTGCAATGTTGCAATAAGTAATAATGTTACTTTTGAAGATTTAAAATATCAATTAGAAACCTATATACACGGCATAGAAATTGAACCTGTTGAGCATAAAAAATGTTTAGAAAACGTTAATAGAGTTGCAAAACAATACGGCATTACAACCGATATTTCTTGGGATATTATATGCGCTGATACTTTAACCATAGACAAATACAATGGCAAAATGGATTTTGTCTTGGGTAATCCACCTTATGTAAGAGTTCATAATTTAGACGACTCTTTTGATATGGCAAAAAAGTTTTCTTTTGCGCAAGGCGGTATGACTGATTTATATATTGTTTTTTATGAAATTGGTCTAAAAATGCTAAATAAAAAAGGTGTTCTCGGTTATATTACTCCAAGTTCATTTTTCAATAGTTTGGCTGGGGTTTATATGCGCAAGTATTTTGTGCAAGAAAATTTAATTGAGAAACTAGTTGATTTGAAGCATTTTCAAGCGTTTAATGCAACGACATATACAACGATAGTAATACTTAACAAGCAACATCGTTCTAACGAATTAGAATTCTATCAATTTAATGAAGATAATTTGTTGCCGTATTATGTTGAGACATTAACGTCAAACGATTATTATATCGCACAAAATTTTTACTTTTCTACTAAAAACAATTTAGCATTATTAAAAAAAATATTTTTCAATTTGGGGCATTGTGATATTGAAGTAAAAAACGGATACGCAACATTATGTGACGACGTGTTTATAAACTCCTTTAAGTTTAATTCAAAATACATTATTCCCGCAATTAAAGCATCTCGTGGAGAACGTAAACAAATAATATATCCGTATAACCAAAACGGAAAATTGATTTCAGAAGAAAATTTAGTTAAAGAAAAAGAATTATATAAGTATTTGCTTGAAAACAAATCAAAATTATTAAAGCGCAGTTTGGAAAATAAGGCTCTTTCCTATTGGTTTGCCTTTGGTCGCAGTCAGGCTATAAACGATACGTATAAAAACAAAATTTCTATTAATGCATTGCTACGTACTTCAGCAGACTTAAAAATTATATCCGCACCAGCGGGTACGGGTGTATTTAGTGGCTTATACTTAATAGGGAATGAGCAGAGTTTATCCAAAATATCTGAATTATTATTAAACGAAGAATTTTCAACTTATGTTTCTTTACTTGGTAAATATAAAAGTGGTGGTTATTACACTTTTTCTTCCAAAGATATAAAGGCATATTTAGACTATAAATTAGCATACGACGGAGGTCTTTTACAATGATGACAAATGAAGAATTTTTAGAAGCAATTAAAAAATCTTTTGCTACGTATTTATCGGTTGGTACATCTAGAAGCACCGCTAAATTAAAACCTTTACACGGACATATAGCAACAGATTTAGAAAATCTTTTAGGAAAAGAATTTACAATCAAGTCGCAAGGTTATGGAAACGATAAAGAGGGTAGAATTGATGGCAGATATTATAATAAATATGTTGACATAACTATATTAAAAAATGATAAACCTGTAGCCGGATATGCCGTAAAATTTGTAATGCGAAATTACTCTCAAAACAGTAATAACTATTTTGAAAATATGTTAGGCGAAACTGCTAATATACGTTCAAATTCTATTCCATATTTTCAAGTTTTTATAATTTTTGAAAAAGTTCCTTATTATAAAAATGGTGGCGCATTTAAGCGTTACGACGAAATTAAAGAAAATAAATTGGGCAAATATTTGGCATTATCAAAGGACGATCCCAATATATTTTTTCATACGCCAGATAAAACGCTTGTAGTTTTAATTAAATTAAAAGAAAAAGCCTGGAACTATTATTATAGAAACTCTACCGATTATGCAGATTATTATCGTAGTGTAATAAATGATAGCGATTTAATGAGTTATTCCGACAAGATAAAAGACCCATTTGACGACAGTGTAATTTATAATAACTACGAAGATTTTCTTAAACGTACATACCATATCATAATGGGCAGGTTAAAAAATTAGTAATAAAGCCGAGAAATTCTCTCGGCTTTTACATTGAAATATGATTAATTTAACTTAACAATTAAGCCGAAATAATCTCTTGTAAAAAATAAAACGAACTTTGACTTTTCATCAAGGTTCGTTTTATTCTTGTTTGGTGCGGATGACAGGCAATTCCCCTGTTAGGGGAAATGTCCGCAAGGACAAAAGGGTTGCGCCACGCTAGGGGCTGAACCGTAGGTTCAAGTCCTGCGCACGAAAAAAGACCGACTGAAAAGTCGGCCTTTTTCTGGTGCGGATGACAGGACTTGAACCTGCACGAAGTAGCCTTCATAAGATCCTTAGTCTTATGCGTCTGCCAATTCCGCCACATCCGCATCTATTAAAGCATAAGTATTTTAACACAAACTTTTTAAAATATCAAATGAATTTGCATTGTTTTTGATATTTTTTTACAAAAATTTTTATGCACTTAAAAATTTTAGTTTTTTAGCGTAGGCAAATAAAATAGCACTAAAAATTAATTTAGTGCTAAATTTGTTTATATTAATTGGCGAGTTTTATTTTTTTTAGAAGTTTTTTTGAATTCTTCTTGTTTTTTCTTTTTAACGTCGCTTATTAAATCGTATTCGGAAACTACCGAATTTCTTTTAATAACGTAGTAAATATCGTAGTTTTTAACGCCTAATTTTAGTGCTTCTTCAAGCGCTTCAATAACGTTATCTATATGCGAATATAAAACTATATTTCTACCTTTTTCGTTTTTAATTACAACGTCAAACGCGCCAAAATAATCGTTTTTAGGCTTATTGTATTTAAAATCGCTAATAACCGACGGGGAAATCGTTTCAAAATTTGAAGCGGGGATATCTATGGTAACTTTAATTTTAACTACTTCTTTAAAAGGTATTTTCTTTTTATTCGTAATTATAGCGTCGTTTTCTATAACTACTAACGGGTTTGACGTAAGCGGATAGTTTTTAAACGCCGACGGTACGGATAAGCAAGGAATAACAAGCAAAACAAGTATTAAACTAGAAAATATAACGTCTCTTTTTGCTATAAATAAAGAAGCAGTGCCCGCAATACATATAAACGAAATTATACCTATCGTCAACGACTTGCGCCTTTTTATGCGGTTGTAATCTAAATTTGCAAAATACTCTTTTTTCATAATATCACCTTAAACAAACGATATTATAATTTTATATGCTTTGTTAAACTTTGTCAACTATAAAAGCAAAATACTTTTAACTGCCTTTGCCAATTAAAACTTTGCTGGTTATAGGGTTATATACGTCGGTGCGAATTTTTAAATTTTTAACTCGCGTATCGCCTTTATAAACTATAATATAACCTTCGCTTTTAATGCCGTTTTTTGCGTTGCGTGTAGTAATTTTAGTGCCTTGCGGTAAGTTATAATCTAAAATTTCTTCTACGGTAGTCGGCTCTATTTCGCCGGTTACTAGCGACACTCTTTCGTAGCGTTCTTCTTGATTAGTGCCGTAAATGCTAACAGATAGAGCAGTGCCGTCCGCACGCGCGTAAACGTATACGTTTGCACCCGTTGTATTTACGAATTTTAAATCGCTTGAATATGAATTAACCATAGCGTCAAAAGACGGCTCTACGTAACTAACTTGTAAACTGTGGCTGTGTTGCTCGGTAATTTTTAGCCCCGCCAAAAGCGCTGAATTATAAAGGGTAGTGGAAACTTGGCAAACGCCACCGCCAACGCCGTCGGCAAAATCGCCGTTAAGGATAATTTTTGCGGGTTTAAAGCCGTTTTCTTCCGTTCTTGCACCAACAGTTTGGTTGAACGAAAACTCGCCGTTAGGCGGTATTTTTACGCCGTTTATTTTTTGAACGGCAAGCGCTACGTTAAATTTACGGTTTTCGCTAGAAGAGGAGTAGTAAGTTGTAAATCTAGCGCGTAAATTAGTCTCTTTTAAAAGGTCGCTTTTTTTTATAGTTGCAAACGTTTTGTTAAATTTTGCAGTAACGCTTTTTTTATTAGAATTTAGTGCTAAAACAACGTCTTTTTCTAAACTTATAACGTCAATTTCTTTACCGCAAATTTCGTCGGTAACAAAAAAAGAGTTTGTGCTAGGGTTAAACTCTAACGTTGAATTTTGCGGTTTAACAAGAGTGTCTAAATAAATGCCGTCAATTACGGCACTTTGGCATTTTAAAGATTTTACACCGTTTATATCGTTAATTTCTTCTTTTAAAAAAGCATAGGTTTTGTTGCCCGCAATAATAGTAAAAACGGGGCTAGACGCACTTGCCGTTTTTAAATTAAACGATATTAAAAAAAATACTGCCAAAATTATAATGGCAGTAAAATTATTAAGTTTTTTTAAATAAGATGCTTTTGCCATTTATACAAAAAGTATGTTTAAAAAGCAATTAAATATACTTTAAAAAAGCATTATGGCGCTATTAAATATAGTCGGAAGAAATTATAGTAATTTCACGTTTTTTTGTTAAAATTATGTTATCTTGGTTAAGTTTTTTAAATTCGCGCATCATGGCGGAACGGTCAACGCAAAGATATTGCGCTAAACTTGTGTAAGACATAGGTAGCGTAAACTTGTTACTTTCGTTTAAATTTACTAAAAGGCTTAAATAACTTAAAATTTTGTGGCGAATTGATTTGCTAGATAAAATTTCTATTCTACGGTATAGCGTTTTAGATTTATCTACAACGTGCATCATAAGGTTAAACACAAAAGTAGAGTGGCATTCGCAAGCAAATTCACAGCGTTTAAATACTCCGTTTAAATCTAAAAACAAAACGGTGGTAGGCTCGGTTGAAAAAACGCTAATATAGTTTGCGTCCGTTGCAGTGTAAGAAAAAACTTCGCTAAAAACGCCGTTTTTTTGTAAGGTTTCTAAAATGGTAACGTCGCCGTTTCTATCAATTTTTTTAACGTCTGCCTTGCCGTTTAAAATAATGCCTAAAACGTTAGAAGTGTTGTTAAAAGAGCAAATTTCTTTATTGGCTAAAAATTTAACTTCTTTGGCTTTTAAACATATATAAAGTTTTTTAATATCTTCTTCGCTGATATTCTTAAATAAATTAGAAGTTAAAAATTTCATAAAACACCTTATTTTTGTGGTTTTAGCAACAAAATATACGTATATGGTAACATATTATGGCAGTTTTGTAAAGAGTAAAATTTAATTATTATTATTTTATTTATAATTGATTTTTTTGTTTGACAAATTAAACGCGGTATTATATAATTATAAGGCTAATTAAGTGTTTTGCTAATTTATTAGTTAAATTTAGCAAGGCGCAAATTAAATAAAAGCCGTTATATATGGCGTATGCATCCATAGCTCAATTGGATAGAGCGTCGGTCTACGGAACCGAAGGCTAGGGGTTCGAGTCCCTTTGGTTGCACCAGAAAAAAGCACTTGCGAAAGCAAGTGCTTTTTTCAGCGAAATTCGCCTTTGGCGAGTGAAATATGGCTTCGCCATGTGAAATAGCTACGCTGTGAAATATTTGCTTCGCAAATGTGAAGAGGCGAATTTCATTTCACATCGAACGAAGTGAGATATTTCACAATGTGAGATAGCACATTATTTCACATTCACCACAGGTGAATATTTCACTAAATCTGCAAGTTGCAATTTTATACTACGAGCACCAAAGAAAGGACGAGTTGTTTACTCGTTCTTTTTTTATTTCCGTAGACCGACGCGTTTACAAATAGGGCTCCCTAAAATATTTTGCTTGCAAAAGATTTTAGGGAAGAGGAAAAGCCGACGGTAAAATCCTGTTTTTTTACGTCTAGCAAAAAACAAGATAATAAGTCGTGCTTTGACGAGGAACTGAAGGCTAGGGGTTTAAGTCCCTTTGGTTGCACCAAAAACAACCCAAAACGTTAGGTTTTGGGTTGCTTTTTTGCTATTTTTTGTATCGTTTATAATTTTAGCGTTTTGAAAACTAATTAGATAAACGGCTTAAAAAACGTTTTTTTTTATTATTAACTGCAATTTTATATTAGAATACAACTTGTTTAATTATAAAAAGGGAACTTTACGATAAATCGTAAAGTTCCCTCTCGTTTAGTTATTGATACTTTTTGCAAAATCAAATTATAAGGTTATAGTTTGCTTTTCCGTAGTATAATCGCCTAATAAAACGCCAAAGTATGGAGCGTTTGTTAAATTACCATTTGCTAATTTAGCGCTCAACACGAGTGTTAAATATTCCGAACTATTTTTTTCAAAGTCACTTGCAGGAATATCGGTTAATCCTAATTGTTGAGAAGTGAATTGTGGTTGTGCTTTTTCTGGTAAGGTAGGAACAAAATACGTATCATATGCTTCTGCTCCTGGCCATTGTTGAATAGCGTATGTGTTGGCGTCGCTAACAAATGCATAGTTGCCGTTACTTACGAATCCAACGGTACCTAGACCTTTTACAAAGTTAGACATTGGGTCGTTCATATCGTAAGTTTCAATATCGCCGTTAGAATTTTCAATATTAATCGTACTCTTAATATTTAACGGATTGGTAGGGCTAGTGAAGATAGATTCTGGGTCAGGTATCATAACCGCAATAATATTAATTTGTTCAGCCCCATTAACGTCATGAACGAAGGTTTTACCTGTTTCTTCATAGAAATTGTAATGAAGGCCGCCTTTTAACGTTGTTAATAATAGCGTAGCGTCAAACATTTGATACCAAGCTTCTTGTCCTGATGCAAAAGATTCTAATACAGAGTCTTTATCAACGTTTAAAACAGGTCCAGAGATGCTACTTTTGTCAGAAGCAAGTCTATCAGCGTCGGTAAGTATAAATAAAGGACCGCCTGCATTTTTTAAAGTACTGTTTTTAATGGTTACGTTACCTCTCCATATATAGAACATGTTAGAGTAAGCGTCAGTCATAATAGAGTCTTTAAATTCAAGTAAACTGTCTGCTCTACCTTCAACACCATCGGCAATGATATGAGTGTAGAATTGCGTTGTAATAACGTTAGAAATAGTTATTTTATCGGCAAGGGTATTCATTGCCATTAAGCCTGCTTCTTGACCTTGTTGGTTAGTTTTTGGCATGTTGCCTTGCAAAGTAACGTTTTCAACAGAAACGTTAAACTTGGTGTTAACCAAATCTTCAGTTTTAAAGAATTTAAAGATTGACCAGTGACCTTCTTGGTTAGTCATGCTATTAACGTTATTTATATCATAACGGTGGCTAAGAATAGACGTCAAGTGCCTTGTTGCACTATCTTTTGTAGAAATTGTCATATAGTTACCGTTTATGCTTGTTTGGTTGGTATTAAATATACCTTTTTGTGGGTTAAGGCATCCCCACTCTTCAACGTAGTCTTTACGAGGGTTACCTTTATCGTCTTTACTGTTTTGGTCTATAATGTCTTGATTTGTGCCATTTGGGCTTGAGCCACAGTGGTTGTAAGAACCATCCCCTGTACCATTTCTTAAAGCGCCTTTTAATCTACCAGCAAAGTTGGTTTTATTATCGGTTTTATCATCGGCCTTGCGGGCGTTGTTAAACGCTGTATCATAACCGTACATATCTTCTGACCAGAAGTAGTTTTCAGGGAGTTGGTCTGCATTAATAACAATATCGTTATGCAAAACAACTAGTTTAACGTCAGTATATTCGCTTAACTTTTTATCGTCATATTTAAGAGTTCTGTTTTTAATTTCCGCCCAGTTCTTTACGTTAAGGTTGTCCATAACCGAAAGGCCGTACGTATCGTAAACGTTATACGCGTCAACTACTTTAAATTCTATTTCAACGGTTGGAACGTCAACGCCGTTGCTAGTCCAATAGGTTAAATTGTTCTTATCTGCATTAAGAGAAATAACGAGTTTAAAGAATTTATCGTTTGCTAATGTATTAAAATCGTACATATTGTCGCTAACGCTTTCAAGGTAATCTTCAGTGTTGCATTTAACGTAGTCGTTGCCTTCTTTTACAAATAATTCATATACAGTTTCAGGATTGTCAATGATAACTTTATTACCAATGGTATAATCAAAGTAAGTAGTAACTGGAATAAAGCTAAATTTATTAACTGAACCAACTAAATAAGGGTTTGTAGCCGTATCTCTTGCCACTTTATAAGTGTTAGTGTTTTCAGACTTTGTTAAATATTGTTGATATGCAGATGGATTAGCAAATTCATTAAGTCTTGGTAAACTTTTAACTGAAATAGTTAATTCGCTTGTTTCTTTGCCCATAAATTCAACTTGTAATTTAAAAGTGCCAGTAACGGAAGTATCTATTTTAGTATAAGAAGTTCTTGCGTCACTAAGTGGAATTTCTTCCGTAGTATCGTTATTGTATGAAGCAATTATAAATATTTTAGAATAATCAACAACGTCGTTTAAATAAAATACGGTTGGAGTTCCTTCTTTAAATGCAATGCTTTGCACGAATTCTATGCTAGATACGCTTTTTACAACTTCAACGTTCTTTGTGGCAAGCTTATTCTCATAAGTTGCAGACAAAACTTTTTGACCTGGAGTGGCAACGTCAATTGGTGTGTATTCAACGTTATTGCTTGTCAATGCTATTTCTTGAGTAGTAGTGTCACTATAAGAAACAACGAGTTTGATTGCCGAATAATCGATTTGTTCGTTTAATTGATACGTTTGTTTAACTGTTCCGTCTTTAAACGCAATACTTTCAACTGTTGGTGTAGGGTCGTTAGTACATGCAGCCAAAACCGTTGAAGTCAACATCGTAACGCACAAAACGATTATAGAAAACAATTTTGTTTTAACTATTTTTTTCATAATTATCTCCTTTTTAATAGATTTGCCTAATTTTTATAGGCATTTTTTATATTATCGCTTATTGTAATAAGCGTTGTTTTTAAAGAGGGTATATTACAACTACCATTTTTTTATTAGACGCGTCTTGCGAGTTAAAAGTAAAGGTAACTACGCCTATCGTTTTTACGGTAAATATCCCATCTTCGTAAACGGAAGTAGTGCTATTTGAGGAAACGTTCAACGTTTTGTCGGTAGGGTCAAGCGTTGGGTCTTTTGCAACTACAATCGGCTTAATTGAAATGTTTAAATCTTTTGCATGCTCAAAAAAAATAGTGTATTTCATATAAGGAATTCCGTCGTCTAAAATCTCTTCTTCTTTTATATTGATAGGTGTTTTACCGTTACTAAATTCAACGTCTTGCACGTTTATAGTAATGCTGTCAATGTAATTAACGTTGTTAAACGACATTACTTGCATTCCAAATATGCCAACGATTAAAATTGACGCAAAATATACGATTGACAACAATAAAATAGTTGGTTTAGACATATTTTACTTCTCCTTGTAGTAAAGTTTAACGCGAATAAAGAACAAGTACGCCCTTAACGCTAAAAATACAAATGATAAAACGGCAAGTTTTATAAATGCTGATTGAATTCCCGATTGAGCCAAGAAATAAAACAAAAATGCGAACAAAATGGAAATTATTAAAGATAAAATCATTGCAGTAGTTTCGTTCGGGTTGTTAAATTCCATTCCAATAGTTGCGTATTGCCCGCTTTGTGGGTTCATAATATCTAACTCTGCGCACCATAATAAATGGGCGGACGCAACGAATATAACTGTTATACTAATTATTGCAAATCGCGTAATTTGCGCACTATAAACGTATAAATAAGTTGCAAGTAAAACCGATGCGCATATAACTACTAATCTTGGTATTAACCTTGAAAAAGTTAATGCCGCAGGGTTAATAGGACGTGTTTTTTCTAAAAACCTTGCATTGCCGTCACGACTATAAACGGAGGCAAACTCGTTATTAAACGATAAAACCGATAAGTATAATACTACCATATTAAACGCCATAGTCATCATTTGACCGTTAAAGCTCGTTTGCATGGCCGAATATAGTTTGTTTAATAAAAATATTAAAATGCCGGGTAGTAATAGTTGTAGCATTATTAAAACCACGTATTTACTACTTCTAAAATTGCGTTTTAATTCTTGACTTAAAGGACTAAGCCATCTATTATGAATAGCGTTCTTTTTAGGCTTTGTAATCTTTTTTTCAAATTCAAATTGCTTTGAAGCCATTTTAAAGAATAAAGGTCTAGCAAGTAAAAATGCAATAAGTATTGAAAGAATTAAAACGGACACTAATATCAATAAAGTTATAAAAGTGCTTTGACTAAATAATTTAGACGCGATAGAAAGCGTTCCGCCAACTATCATAAGCGTTAATTTGTAGTATGGAGAGAAGAAGTTTGTAAAACTTCTTAAAAACGGCTGAATAACTTCTTGCGTAATCGTGTTCCACTGTGCAATCAAGTTGATGTTTGCTGGAATTAATGCAACTAAGTTAAATAAGATGCGTGCAACTACTAAACAAGCGGTTATAATTAAGATTGTTTGCAAGGTTCTACGTCTTTCAATAAAAGCAGAAATAAAAAGCCAAGGAATACTCAAAACTGCGCCGATAAGAACGGGAAGTAGTGATATTAAAACGAAACAGCCTAAAAGAAAAGGGTAGTAGTACCAAATTGCGCCGTTATTAATTCCGTAGGCAATAAAAAGCGGTAAAGTAAAGTTTGCGTTTTTTAATAATTCATATATAAAATATAGAATAATTTTTGAGAAGAAAACTTGATTGTGTTCTACTGGCATGGTAAGCAAAACTTTATTATCTGCCGATTTGTATAACGATGCAGTAAGCCCTGACGTACAAGTTATTACAGACATTATTTGTATAGCGGTAAAAATTATTGCCAAAACCGTGTCTGGAATTTTACTGCCAATGCCGAAAATGCCAAGAAGAGAACAAATCATAAATAAAACGTAAAACAATACGGTTACCAAAGCAAATTTTAAAACTGCAAAAACAATTTTAAAAATGGTTGAACGTACGTCTTTTGTCCAAGAAAAATCCAACTTATCTGCAAGTTGCATTTTTACTAATAGTAAAAGTTTTTTCATTATTGTGTAACCTTATCTTTGTTAATTTGTTTATCTTGAACTTTTATAGGCAGTATTTCTTTATTATTAATTACATCCATATAAAAACTTTCAAGAGAAGTTGTTTTTTCTATTTCTTCAATTGTCTTAACACATTGAATTTGTCCTTTTCTTATTATTGCTATTTTATCGCAAATTTTTTCAACTACGTCTATAATGTGTGAAGAAAAGAATACGATATTGCCTTTCTTGGCGTGATTTTTCATACATTCTTTAACTTGGAAAATACTGTTTGGGTCTAATCCCGTTAAAGGTTCGTCAAGTATCCATACTTTTGGGTCGTGAATAAGCGCCGACATTATCGTAACTTTTTGTTTCATACCGTGAGAGTAAGTTCTAATAGGGTTGTCAATAGCGTGTTCAAATTCAAAAAGTTTAATAAAGTTAGAAAGCCTTTCATCTCTTTCTTGTTTGGAAACGCCGTATAAATCCGCTATATAGTTTACGTATTCTCTTGCCGTCAACTTTTCGTAAAGGGCATAGTGGTCGGGAACGAAACCTATTTGATTTTTTGCTTGAACTGGTTGTGTTTTTACGTCGTAACCGCAAACGGAAATTGAACCGTCGGTTATAGTTTGAATACCAACGATGCTTTTAATAATAGTAGATTTGCCCGCGCCGTTTGGACCTAAAAAGCCAAAAACTTCGCCACCCGTAACTTCTAAATTTGCGTCTTTAACGGCGTAAACGTCACTTGTGCCATATCGTTTTGTAAAGTTTTTTAATATGAGTTTGTTAGTTGTGGTAATGTCCATAGGTTGCTCCTTTGTTCTTCCGTTTAGCGCTACGCTTAATGCAAGTTCATCAACTTTTAACGCTTTGTTTCTTGATGCTATATCGTGCCAACTAGATATTGCTACGTATGCAAATTCGTATATAAACCACATTGCAAGAGATAATAACACGTAAACTATAAAGTATAGCGATTGATAGATAGGGTAGTAAGTAAAGTTTAAATCGTTAATTTTAAACGACCACATTACTTTTCTTAAATTTTCTGCCCACGTACCAAGTTTGTTTGCAATAAAGTTACTATTTATAAAGAAATAGTCAATATCTGGGTTGTAGTTAGTAAACCAACCGTTTAATACGAGCATTGCAACGTAGTAAAAAGCAAACGCAATTATGGAATACTTGAACTCTCTAAGACGAGGGCGAGGGAAAATTCCTAAACCAACGGTAAGTAATGGCATAAAGAATGCTTGCCAGTGTGTTCTAAAAAACGTAACCGGACTAAACATTAAAACCGTTCCCGCAAAAAGACCTTCTGTTGAATAGTTAGGCATAACCATAGCAAAGAAAGCGCCCAAAACGTTTATAAAGTAAGTAAAGTAGAAAACTTTTTTTCCATTAAACATTAAGCAAAACGGCGTAATGTAAAGCGCTGTGTTACATAAGTGGAACGGAAGCCCCGAAACAGACGTAAAGTCAATAAACTTATGGTCCAAAGAATATAAGTATAATTGTGCTATTGAGTAGTAAAGCAAAGCAAATTTTTTAGTTGCATAACTTTTGTCTTTTAACGTTAAATATAAAAATATTGGAATTATTGCTACCGGATAAATATATAATCTATGGTATAGATTTAAATCGTCAACCTTATAAACAAAATTAAGCGGGTTGAGTAACAACTGTGCGCCGTAATGAGGAAAAGTTGTTAAAAGCATTCCTATTGCCGAAAGTACGGCAAAAATAATTGATTTATAATTAATTTTATAATCTTCTTGTTTTCTATTTAAAATATAATCGTATAACGAATATATTGAAATTGCAAAACTTAACCCTGTTTCAATTGATAGCAAAACTGCTCTTAACTTAATAGCATCTATTGCAGTAGGGCCAAAGTTTGCAATAATATTATTTTTTAAAAATATTAAGCAAACAATACTTATTATTAAGGAAAAGGTAGGTGTTAAAATTTTTACCGTTCTAACCGTATTGAAAAACGGATAAAAAATCGTCAGTAACACGCTTGCAACGAAAACCCAAGAAAGTATAAAAGATAACGCTAAATGAGTTTTTGAACTAAACCCGTCAATAAGTTCAAGGTTTATTACGCTTTGCACGTAATCTTCGCCTAAAAAATATCTAAAAAATAAAACCAAAGCTAAAATTACAGAGCCTATTTTTATCGCGAGTAAAATCTTATTTTTTATAAAAGTCCTTATTAAAACGAAGGTTGTCGTTGCTATTAGTAGTGATATAAAAGCAATTAGATAATAGGTTAACATAAATTTTCCTTTTAATTTTAGTAATGTGCTAAAAAATAAAAATTCCCTTAAATTTTAAAAGAAACTTAAAAATTTTAAGGAATAAAAAAATCCTATAATGGTGCTTAAAACGAGTATGTGCAAAAAGCCCATAATAAGCATATTATAGGAAAAAAATATTTAATTTAATTTAAAAACTGTATTTGTAGTTTATAACAGCATTGTTTTTTAAAAGGCGCAAAAGAAACTTTACCGTAATTGCATACGAGTTTTTGAACGCCTAAATATAAATAAACGCTAAACGTTACTATTGCAAAAATTATAATTGCGCTTACGAATAAAACGCTAATTTCAATAGTAAATCTAACGATTAATTTTGTTAGTATAAAAAACAATACGGTTTCTTGCGAAATTACGTTTAACGCCGTAAAAGAGTTTATTTGGTTAGAAGGTAAAATATCTTTTAACGCGTTAAGTTCCGTAAACGTAGAAAGCAACGTTTTTGGAATAACTAAATGTGGCAAAACGAATTTAACTATAAAAAAGAGCACTGCAAAAAATATGTCAAGATTCCTAAAAAGTTTCTTTAACATAAAAGTTGAGCACTTTATAAAAGCATTAATTATTTTATTGTTTTGTATGCCGTTAAGAATTTTGTTGAATTTTATCATTTTGCACTCTTTTATATTAGTATTTTAATATTTTTAGAAATAAATGTCAACAAAATATAATAAAAAAATGCCTAATTACGCTTTTTTAAGCACTTTTTAGGCATTTTATAACGTGATTTTATAAATTATATAAAGTATATAGGTTGTTTTTTATGGCTTTAATAAAGTCTACGCTATTAACGGCGGTAACTTTTACGCTTGGGTCTACTAGGTTAGATAAATCTTTTGTCATAATCCCGTCGTCAAGCGTTTTGATTGATGCTTTTTCTAATTTGTTTGCGTAGTCTACTAAAAGCGGTAAATCGTCCATTTCGCCCCTTTTTCTAAGAGCGCCCGACCAAGCGAATATAGTTGCCATAGGGTTAGTTGACGTTTCTTCGCCTTTAAGGTAGCGGTAGTAGTGTTTAGTTACCGTGCCGTGCGCGGCTTCGTATTCGTATACGCCGTTTGGAGAAACTAAAACGGACGTCATCATCGCAAGGCTTCCAAAAGCCGTTGATACCATATCACTCATAACGTCGCCGTCGTAATTTTTAAGCGCCCAAATAAATCCGCCTTTACTTCTAATAACTCTGGCAACGGCGTCGTCAATTAACGTGTAAAAATACTCAATGCCTAAATTTTCAAAGTCTTTTTTATAGCAAGTTTCGTAAATTTCTTCAAAAATAAGTTTAAAAGTTTGGTCGTATTGTTTAGAAATAGTGTCTTTTGTAGAAAACCATAAATCTTGCTTTGTAGAAATTGCGTATTTAAAGCAAGAGTGTGCAAAAGAACGGATAGAACTGTCTTTATTATATTGACCTTGAATAACGCCTGCGCACTCAAAATCGTAAATAGTTTCTTTAAAAGTTTCGCCACTAGCACTAGTAAACACGAGTTCGGCTTTTCCGTTTGAAGGAACTCTATATTCGGTAGCCTTATACACGTCGCCGTAGGCGTGCCTTGCAATAGTTATTGGGGACTTCCACGTTTTAACCGCTGGTTTAATAGAGTCTATTATAATAGGTGCTCTAAAAACCGTTCCGTCTAACATAGCCCTTATAGTACCGTTAGGGCTTTTCCACATAGTTGAAAGATTGTATTCTTCAACCCTTTGCTTGTTGGGTGTTATAGTGGCGCACTTTACCGCAACGCCGTATTTTAAAGTGGCGTTTGCACTGTCTATCGTAACTTGGTCTTTTGTTTTTTCGCGTTCTATAAGACCTAAATCGTAGTATTCCGTTTTTAAATCAACAAATGGTAAAATTAATTCGTCTTTTATTATTTTCCATAAAATTCTTGTCATTTCGTCGCCGTCCATTTCAACTAGGGGCGTTGTCATTTTAATTTTGTCCATTTTATTCTCCTTTGGTGTAGGCAAGTAGTCCGCCTGCTTTTAATATGTCAATTTGCCTTGCGGTAAATTTATACGCTACCGCAATAGATTTTCCGTTACTTTTATTTAAAAGAGTTGCCTTGCCGTCTTTTAAAGCGTCAAACACGTTGCAAAGTTCTAACACGTCGCCTTGATTAACGCTATTATAGTCGCTTTCGTTTACAAATTCAAAAGGAATAATTCCCGCGTTTATTAAGTTTGCCGAGTGTATTCTTGCAAAACTTTTAGCAACTACTATTTTAACGCCTAAATAAAGTGGAACAAGCGCCGCGTGTTCTCTTGACGAGCCTTGACCGTAGTTACTTCCGCCTATTATTATAGAAGAACCTAAACTTTTAGCCCTTTCTGAAAAAGTTTCGTCACATACCGCAAAACAGAATTTAGAAAGGTAAGGAATATTGCTTCTGTACGGTAAAATTTTAGAGCCTGCCGGCATAATGTGGTCGGTGGTAATATTGTCGCCAACTTTTAAGCCGACGGTTGCGGTTACGCTGTTTTCAAGCGGTTTGGTAGTAGGGAAAGGTTTTATGTTAGGTCCGCGTACTATTTCTATATTTTTTGCTTCTTCAACGCTTGCGGGAAGAATAATTCCGTTGTCGTTTATTAAAAATTTGCTTGGCATATCAACGGAAATATCAACGTCTAAATTGCGTGGGTCGGTAATTACGCCCGTAAGAGCCGAAGCGGCGGCAAGTTCTGGTGAAACAAGGTATACTTGACCGTTTTTAGTTCCGCTTCTTCCTTCAAAGTTTCTGTTAAACGTACGAAGCGAAACGCCTTCGGAATTAGGCGAAAAGCCCATGCCTATACAAGGACCGCAAGCGCACTCTAATATCCTTGCGCCCGACGCTATAATATCTGTTAACGCACCGCAACTAGCAAGCATAGATAAAACTTGTTTAGAACCTGGCGAAACTGAAAGTGAAACGCCTTCCGCAATAGTTTTTCCTTTTAAAATTTTGGCAACTTTTAACATATCCGAAAGGGAAGAGTTAGTGCAAGAGCCTATACATACTTGGTTTACCTTTTTGCCAACTATTTCCGTAACTTTTACTATGTTATCGGGGGAGTGTGGGCACGCTAAAAGCGGTTCTAACTCGTCTAAATTAATATCTATAATCTTGTCGTAAACGGCGTCGCTATCGCTTGATAAAGGAATATAATCTTGCTCTCTGCCTTGCGCTTTTAAAAACTCGTAAGTAACTTCGTCCGACGGGAAAATAGACGTTGTTGCGCCAAGTTCAGTACCCATATTGGTTATGGTTGCCCTTTGTGGAACGGTAAGGTTTTTAATGCCTTCGCCACCCCACTCAATTATAGCGCCAACGCCACCTTTTACCGATAAAATTCGTAAGATTTCTAGGCTAACGTCTTTTGCGGTAACAAAGGGTTTTAAGTTTCCCGTTAAGTTGACTTTATACATTTTTGGCATCGTAATGTAGTAAGCACCGCCACCCATTGCAACGGCAACGTCAAGCCCGCCTGCGCCCATTGCAAGCATGCCTATTCCACCGCCCGTTGGGGTGTGGCTATCCGAGCCGATTAAGGTTTTTCCCGGTTTTCCAAATCTTTCAAGATGAACTTGGTGGCAAATGCCGTTGCCCGGCCTAGAAAATCTTAAACCGTGTTTTTTTGCAACGCTTTGGATATATAAGTGGTCGTCTGCGTTTTCAAAACCCGATTGTAAAGTGTTATGGTCTATATACGCAACGGAAAGTTCAGTTTTTACGCGTGGAATACCCATCGTTTCAAATTCTAAATACGCCATCGTTCCGGTTGCGTCTTGCGTAAGGGTTTGGTCAATTTTTAATGCAATTTCACTGCCTACTTTCATATCGCCTTTAATTAAGTGCGATTTAATAATTTTTTGTGCAATCGTTAATCCCATATTAGTTAAGTCCTTTTACTTTATTGTCTTTTAAATAATCAGCCACGGCGCTTTCAAGTTCCTTCGTACTCATAACAGTTTGCCTTCCGCACTCGTATTGCTTATCTACCCAATTTTTTAAATAAATAACGATAGGGTCTTGTTTATGAATAGCATTTTCCGTGCCTAAAAGTTCGTAGTTGGCGTTTAACCAATACGCAATTCCCGCTAGACCCGAAGTGTTAGATATAGTAACGGTTGCAGGGCGGTTAAGGAGTTTGTCGGTATCAAAAATATTGTAAATTTCAGGGTCTTTCATAAGTCCGTCTGCGTGAATGCCAGCCCTAGTGGAGTTAAAACTTTCACCAACGTACGGAGTCATAGGCGGAATTTTATATCCTATATTTTTTTCAAAATATTCGGCAATTTCGGTAATAACGGTGGTGTCCATACCGTCAAGAGAGCCTTTAAACGAAGCGTACTCAATAACCATTGCTTCAAGTGGAACGTTGCCCGTTCTTTCGCCTATGCCAAGTAAAGAGCAGTTTACCGCGGACGCGCCGTAAAGCCACGCGCAAGAAGCGTTTGCAACGCCTTTGTAAAAGTCGTTATGCCCGTGCCATTCTAACATTTCGCTTGGAATATCGGCGTAATGGCGCAAGCCGTAAATTATTCCCGGAACGCTACGCGGAAGCGCCGTTTCACTGTACGGAACGCCGTAACCCATAGTGTCGCACGCCCTGAATTTAATAGGCGTATTAGCCGACTCTGCTAACTCTTGTAGTTCAGTTACAAACGGCAAAACAAAACCGTAAAAATCTGCCCTAGTTATATCTTCTAGGTGGCATCTTGGTCTTATTCCCATTTCAAGCGCTGCTATAACCGTTTGTTTGTAGTAGTCAAGCGCTTGACGCCTTGTCATACCCATTTTTTTAAAGATGTGATAATCAGAGCAACTAACTAGAATTCCCGTTTCTTTAATTCCAAGGTCTTTAACGAGTTTAAAGTCGTTTAAACTAGCGCGAATCCAAGTGGTAATTTCAGGGAATTTTAAACCTAAATCTTGGCACGCTTTTAACGCTTTTCTATCGTTTTCGCTGTACACGAAAAATTCCGATTGCCTTATTTTTCCGTTAGGACCGCCTAGTTTAGACAGCAACTTGTATAAATGTACTATTTGTTCTACGCTATAAGGCGCTTGCGATTGCATGCCGTCTCTAAACGTGGTATCCGTCATAAAAACGTCTGCCGGCATATAGGTGGGAACTCTTCTGTGGTTAAAAGAAATTTTTGGAATTTCATCGTAAGGATACATTTCCCTATATAAATTAGGTTCGTTAACGTCTTGCAATTCGTATTTGTAAGAGTTTTGTTCAAGTAGATTTGTGTGTGGAGATAATATAAGCATATTTCACCTCTAAATTTTTAGTTATAATTTATTTTTATACGATTATATCACAGTTTTATAATATAAGCAAATACATATAATTATATAAATGATATAAATAAATCTTATAATGTTAAACGTTAAAATAAGTAAAATAATAAGGCCTTTGCTAGCATTTTAGCAAAAGCCCGTTAATTTATATGCTTCTAACTTTTATTATGCCGTTAATTTTGCTTAGGTCGTTTAAAGCAGTTTCGTTAATAGTTGGAATATCTATTATTGAATAAGCAAAATTGCCTTTGCTAGAATTTACAAAGTTGTCTATATTTATGCTGTGTTTTGCCAAAATAGTAGTAAATTGAGCAATCATATTGTGTTGGTTAAGGTGAAGTATGCAAATTCTAGTTTTAGAAGTTTTTGGCGCACTACAATTTGGATAATTTACGCTGTTTTTAATGTTTCCGTTTTCAATATAGTCTTTTAATTCGTTAGACGCCATAACC
The DNA here is from genome assembly GCA_045644385.1 of Christensenellaceae bacterium. Classification (GTDB taxonomy): domain Bacteria; phylum Bacillota; class Clostridia; order Christensenellales; family Borkfalkiaceae; genus HGM11412. The sequence goes on along the minus strand of JAZRGU010000015.1, from coordinate 5,216 downwards.
GCGCAATTATCTTCGGCTTCGGGAGTTGACGCACCTAAATGCGGTATGCAAATTGCGTTTTCTACGCCAATTAATTCTGCGGACGGAAAATCTGTTACGTATCTAGAAAGTTTTTTATCGTTAAGCGCTTCTATAACGTCTGCGTTGTTAACTAGTTCGCCACGCGCAAGGTTTATAAGTACCGCGCCGTTTTTCATCTTTTTAATTTTAGAAGCGTTAATCATATATTTGTTTTCTTTTGTAAACGGTACGTGTATGGTTATATAGTCGCAAGTTTTGTAAATTTCGTTAATATCGTTTGTAACGTCAACGTGCCTAGAAAGGTGAAGGGCGGTTGTAACTGAAAGATAAGGGTCGTAACCTAAAACTTCCATACCTAAATTTACCGCAGTGTTTGCAACTTTTGCGCCTATTGCGCCAAGCCCTATAACGCCTAATTTTTTGCCGTAAAGTTCACCGCCTACAAAGTCTTTTTTACCTTTTTCTACGGTTTTATCTAAATGCTCGTCGTCTTTTAAAGAATTAACCCAATTTATTGCAGGAATTATTTTTCTTGAACCTATCAAAAGAGATGCCACTACTAATTCGCTTACGGCGTTTGCGTTTGCGCCTGGGGTGTTAAAAACGACTACTCCGTTTTCCGCGTATTTATCGTAAGGTATGTTGTTTACGCCTGCGCCGGCTCTTGCAACGGCAAGTACGCTAGAAGGTAAGTTATAGTCGTGCATATCAAAACTTCTAACTAAAATTCCAACGGGTGTTTCGCCATTGTCTACAACTTCGTAATTTTTACCAAAAATATCTTTAACTTTATCGCTAATTGCGTTTAATTTTACTATTTGTTTCATAATTTATTTATTTTCCATTTCAAATTTTTTCATAAATTCTATAAGCGCTTTAACGCCTTCAATAGGCATGGCGTTGTAAATGCTTGCGCGCATACCGCCAACTAAACGGTGCCCTTTAATAGAAACTATTCCGTTTTTAGACGCTTCTTTTACAAATTGCGCGTCAAGGTCTTCGCTAGATGTAACGAAAGGAACGTTCATAAGCGAACGGTCTTGTTTATTTACGGAGTTTTTATAGAAACTTGAATTGTCTATAAAATCGTATAAAAGACCTGCTTTATATTCGTTAATTTTTTGAATTTCTTTTACACCGCCAAGTTTTTTTAACCATCTAAACACTAGCATAGATATATAAATAGGAAAGCAAGGTGGAGTGTTATACAAACTGTCGTTTTTATCTTGAATAGCGTAGTTAAGCATAGTAGGGCATATATCTTTTTGCTTTCCAAGCAAACTGCGTTTTGCAATTACTATGGTAACGCCGGCAGGAGCAATATTTTTTTGTGCTCCGGCGTAAATTAAACCAAAGTCGCTAACGTTTATAACCTCGCTTAAAATGTTTGAAGACATATCCGCAACAAGCGGTGCTTGCGTTTTAGGAAACTTAGTATAACGCGTTCCAAAAATGGTGTTGTTTGAAGTTATATGAACGTAAGACGCGTCTTTACTGTATTCAATTTTGTCTACGTCTGGAATATAAGTAAAGTTTTTGTCTTGCGAAGACGCTATAATTTTGGCTTCGCCGTATTTACTTGCTTCTTCTTGCGCTTTTTTTGCAAAGTTGCCCGTAACGATATAGTCTGCTTTGCCGTTTTGCATTAAGTTTAACGGAACTGACGCAAATTGTTGCGACGCACCGCCTTGAACGAATAAAACGGCGTAATCTTCGGGGATATTTAAAAGTTCTCTTAACAAAGAGTTTGCTTCGTCGTTTACTTCCATAAAGGTTTTTGACCTATGGCTCATTTCGGCAATGCTCATGCCGGAATTGTTGTAATCTAAAAAATCTTTTTGCGCTTCTTGTAAAACTTCAAGCGGTAAAATTGACGGACCTGCTGCAAAATTGTAAACTCTCATAAAATCACCTTTAATAAAATTTTTTATTAATTATACAACTTTATACAAAATATTACAAACAAAATAACCGCAAAAACGAATTTTATCTAAAAAAATACCGCCTTAACTTGCGTTAAAGCGGTAAATTTGGTTAATTTTATTATTTTACGCTAAACAAAAGTTTGCCGTAAGTAGGGTATGGCCAACAGTGTTCTGCCGTGTTGCACTCTGCTTCGTCAGCGTAATCGCGAAGTTCGTTCATACATTTTATTATCTTTTTCTTGGTAAAAAACGCAAGTTCTTTTTTGTCAAGCACGGTGTACGACTTGTTAAGTAAACCGTTTAATTCTTCGGCTTTTTCGTAAATTTTTTCGTTAATAGAAGATAATTTAACTATTAAATCTTTATCCTTTTGACAGTTTGCGTTTACCATCGTTTTAGTTTGAACTGCTTTTGAAAGTTTAACTATATATTCGTTAACCGCCGGATAAATTTGCTTTTTAGCCATATCTATCATAGTTAAGGCTTCTATGTTGATAATATGCGAATATTTTTCAAACATAACTTGTTGCCTTGCGGTAAGTTCGGTTAAGGAAAATACGCGGTGTTTTTCCATAAGTTTAACGTTTTTAGCGTCAACCAACGTGTTTATAGCGTCAGGAGTAGTAGAAAGGTTTAATAAACCGCGCTTATTTGCTTCTTTAATCCACTCTTTTGAGTAGTTATTGCCGTTAAAAATAATGCGTTTATGCTTTTTTAACGTTGAAACTACTATGTCGTGTATAGCCGACGGAATATCGCTTGCGCTTTGTAAAGTTTCGGCAAAAATTGAAAGGCTTTCGGCAACCGCAGTGTTTAAAACGGTGTTGCAATCTGCAATAGAATCGTTAGAGCCAACCATTCTAAACTCAAATTTATTGCCAGTAAAAGCAAACGGAGACGTTCTGTTTCTATCTGTAGAGTCTTTTGGGAGTTTTGGCAATATTTTAGTGCCAAGCCCCATAAACTTTTTGTCTATTTTATATTCGGTATTACTTTCAAACGCCGATAATGCTTGCGATAAATCTTCGCCTAAAAATATAGAAATAATAGCGGGTGGCGCTTCGCTTGAACCAAGGCGGTTGTCGTTTCCCGCGGAAGAAACCGACGCGCGAAGAAGGTCTTGATAAGTATCTACGCCCTTAATAACGGCGGATAAAAATAGCAAGAATTGTAAGTTTTCGCCTGGGGTTTCGCCTGGGTCTAATAGGTTAATGCCCGTATCGGTAGATATTGACCAGTTGTTGTGCTTACCGCTACCGCTAACGCCTTTAAAAGGTTTTTCGGCAAGTAAACAAACCAAATTGTGTTTATCGGCAATCTTTTTCATAAGTTCCATTGTAATTTGGTTATTGTCCGTAGCGATATTTACCGTGCGGTATACCGACGCTAATTCGTGTTGGCTAGGCGCGGTTTCGTTGTGTTCCGTTTTTGCGGGAATTCCAAGTTTCCAAAGTTCAACGTCAAGTTCTTCCATAAAGGCTTTAACGCGTGGTTTTATTGCGCCAAAATAATGGTCGTCAAGTTCTTGTCCTTTTGGTGGTTTTGCGCCAAAAAGAGTTCTTCCCGTGTAAACTATATCGGGGCGGTTACCAGCCGTTTCTTTATCAATTAAGAAATATTCTTGTTCAGCGCCAACGTTAATTCTAACGCTTTTGGCGTCGGTTATTCCTAAAATAGTTAAGATTTTTAACGCTTGTTTAGAAAGTGCTTCGCAAGAACGGAGTAAAGGCGTTTTTTCGTCAAGTGCTTCGCCACTGTACGAGCAAAAAGCCGTTGGTATGCAAAGAGTATTGTCTTTTATAAACGCAAAAGAGGTGGGGTCCCAAGCGGTATATCCACGCGCTTCAAAAGTCGCCCTAATTCCGCCGTTTGGAAAAGAGGACGCGTCCGGCTCGCCTTTAATAAGTTCTTTACCGCTAAATTCCATAAGCGCTTTTGCACCTTTTGGAGATATAAAACTATCGTGTTTTTCAGCAGTAACACCTGTCAATGGTTGAAACCAATGGGTATAATGTGTGGCGCCTTGCTCAATAGCCCAATCTTTCATAGCATCGGCAACAATATCGGCTATTCTACTATCAAGACTTTTTCCCTCTCTTATTGTGCTTTTTAAAACTTCATAGGTTTCTTTCGGCAAACGCTCTTGCATAACCGAATCACCAAAAACTTTTGTACCGAAAAATTCATTAACCTTTTCCAAAGTACCAACCCTCAACTTTCACTGAAAATTCACATAATATATATTAAAAAATAATCGGAGTGTTTATATGGACAACAATTTACCCGTTCCAATTTATAACGACGAGGATTTACTATTTTACGAAGATTACTTAAAACAAGAATTCACAACTATAAATACGCAAAAATCTTATGAATACCTAAAAAATTTTCTAAATTGTATTGTCAAAATAGACTGCGAAATAGCAAACCGAATTGAAAGTAAAATAGGCACCCTTGAGACCTTTGGTGAAGATTTTTTGGTAATTACTCTTCAAAACCAAAAAAAGAGCATTATTCTACTTAAATGTGTGAAATTTATCACTATTTTACAAAACAGCAAAAAACACCCCTATTCTCAATAATTTTATCACCAATAAAATATATTGTCAACTAAAAAAACCGCCTATGTAGGCGGTTTTTGTTATATGGTTTTCATCATTTCACTTGCATCTTTGAGTACAATATCCGGTTTTATATCAGAGTTTTCTAAAATTTCATTTGTAGTTTCTCCGCTCATAACAAGAACCGATAAAGCGCCCGAATTTATACCACTTTTGACATCGGTATATATACGGTCTCCTATTACGGCGGTTTCACCTGGACTACAACCTTCTTTTTCCATTGCAAGTTTAGGCATTAGTGGTTCTGGTTTGCCAATAAACAATGGTCTTTTGCCTGTTGCATTAAAAATCATATCACAAACACTACCACAGTCAGGTACACTTCCCCATTCAGTCGGACATACATAATCGGGATTAGTGGCTATATATGGCAAATCACGTGTTGTGAGCAAATATGATATATCCCAAAGTTTTTTGAAATTCAGTTGGGTATCATTGCCCATAACAATGCAATCAACTTCATTAATATTATCAGTAACAATGAATCCATTTTCGCGAAGTTCTTGCTTAAAAGACTCTGTACCGCACACATACAGCTTTGAATTTTTATGATTTTTTTCAAGATAATATGCCGTAGCCTGTGAAGATGTTATGAAATCTTCCTTTTCGGCTTCAATGCCCAATTTTGCAAGTTTTTCAATATATGCCG
>JAZRGU010000014.1:0-135786 GCA_045644385.1 Christensenellaceae bacterium | reverse complement strand
AGGGGGCGATTCCCCTGAGAGGGGAAATGTCGCAAGGCGACAAAAGGGTTGCGCCGTGCTAACGGTAGCCCAAAGGGCAAATCAACTGAACGAAGCCACGCAAAAAGCACCCCTAAATAAGGGTGCTTTATCGTGGCGGAGAGAGGGGGATTTGAACCCCCGATGCGCTTATGACGCATACACGATTTCCAATCGTGCTCATTCGGCCTCTCTGACATCTCTCCAAAAAAGTAGGCGTTATAAATAAACAAAACGCGTTGTTTATACCATAGCGCCAAAGTATTATACAATAATTTTTAAAAAATAGCAAACGGTTATAAGTAAAATTTAAATAAAATAAGCAAGTTGATTTTAAATAAACTTTTACTTTTGTTAAATATGGTGGCTGTTATTTTTTAGTTTACTAACTTATATGTGTATTTCGCCTTTAAATAAACTTTTACTTTTGTTAAATATGGTGGCTGTTATTTTTTAGTTTACTAACTTATAAGTGCGTTTTACCTTTAAATAAGCGTTTAAATCTATTACTTGTTTTTATTTTAAAAATCCGTTAACTATTTGTTCTTCCGCTTCTTTTTCGCTTAATCCAAGCGACATAAGTTTAATAAGTTGTTCGCCTGCAATTTTTCCTATAACCGCTTCGTGAACTAAACTTGCGTCAACGTTATTTGCGTTAAGTTTAGGCTCGGCGGTAACTTTTCCGTTATTCATAATTATCGCGTCGCATTCCGTATGGCCAGAGCAAACGTTGTTGCCGTCTAAAACGGAAACGTATTGTTGATACGACTCGTCTTTTGCAATAGAACGAGAAACTATATGCGCAGAAGAATTTTCGCCTTTTAAATTTACGTAAAAATCGGTAAGTGCTTTTTGCGTGCCGTGAGTCATTATTTTTTCGCGAACGATAAGCGTTGCGTTTTTATTTAAAAGGGCAGTGGTTTTGCGGTTTGTAGAGTCAACGCCTTTAATTTGCGCGGTGTCCATTTCAAAATATCCGCCGTCGTCAACCGTTATAGCAGTGGTTGGGTTTAAAATTTTTTCGCCTAATCCGTCGCCTTCGCCGTAGTGTTTTTCTATATATTTAACTTTTGCGTTTTTTCCGATATAAAAAGAGTGGACGCCTGCGTGTTCTGAATTTTGATGCCCGGTATTACAAATTCCGCAACCTGCAACTATGGTAACGTTTGCGTTTTCGCCAATTATAAAATCGTTGTAAACAAGGTCGTTTAACCCACTTTCCGTTAAAATAACGGGTAGGTCAACTCTTTCGTTTTTAGTGTTTGGCTTAACTATTATATCAATTCCGTTTTTATCCGTTTTAGGAACGATTTCTATATTGGCGCTGTTATTTTTAGCCGCAGATTTTCCGTTAAGGCGGATATTGTACGCACCGTTTGGAATAGACTCAATATCGGCAACTTCTTTTAATAAATTTTTTTGAATTTCCGTAAACATATTAAGCCTCCTTATCCTTTTGTAGTGCAGAGCAAGTAGACGAAGCCAAAATGCCGGGTAAAATTTGTTGTTTAGTGCCGTCGTCACTAACCGTGCCGTTTGCAATAACTATAATTCTATCCGCAATATTTAAAATGCGTTCTTGATGCGAAATTATTAAAAGAGTACCGTTGGTTTTTTCAGAAAGCCTTTCAAAAACGGAAATTAAACTGTTAAAACTCCATAAGTCAATGCCTGCTTCGGGCTCGTCAAACACCGTAAATTTAGCGCCCCTTGCCATAGTAACGGCAATTTCAATACGCTTTAACTCACCGCCAGATAAACTTGAATTAATCTCTCTATTAACGTATTCGCGTGCACAAAGCCCAACTTCCGATAAATAAGCGCAAATTTCCGTAACCTTTAATTTTTTACCGCTGGCAATATTAATAAGGTCGGAAACGGTTATTCCTTTAAATTTTACGGGTTGTTGAAACGCAAAAGCCACGCCTTTATTAGCGCGTTCGGTTATAGATAAATTGGTTATGTCTTCGCCGTCAAGTAAAATTTGACCGCTAGTTGGCTTAATAATTCCCATTATAATTTTTGCAAGCGTAGATTTACCGCCACCGTTAGGGCCGGTAAAGGCAACGAATTTGCCGTCTATAACCAAATTTACGTTTTTTATAATTTCTTTTTTACTCTTACCGTCGTCCGCGGTAAAGCAAATATTTTTTAACTCTAACATTTTGTTCCTTTTGTATATTTATTAACTGATTATAAATTATATAAACGCGTTTAGTCAAGTAAATAGAAAGTAAAATTCAATTATTAACAAATTCTATATCGCAGGTTTTTAACATAAGATGTTAAGAGGTTTAATATGAAACAAATTGTTAGTTATTTTAGCGTTAACGTAAAAAAGCATTACGTTCTTGTTTACGCGTTTTGCATAGTGTTTTTAGCGTCAATTTTAATAGGAGTTTTTTTAGGGTTACCAAGTTCTATAAACGATATTTATTGCGACTACGTTTTGCAATTTTTTAACAACGTTTTAGCAAAAGATTCGTCGCTTTTAAAGTTTACGGCAAGGCGTTTTTTTAACGTCGTTTTACTGTACGTTCCCGTAGTTTTGCTTTCTTTAAACGACGTTAGTTTTTACGGTATATTTTTAATCGTTTTTTACAAGGGTTACGTTTTAGGCATAGCGTTAAAAACCGTTTACTTATATTTAAATATATTTGGCACTTTAATTTTTGTTTTTACTCTTTTTATAGAAACGGTTATAGTAGTTGTTTCAATTATACTTTTTGCAAGCGTTTGCTATAAGCAAAACGAAAAAAAATCGCCGTGTTTTTTTGATAAACTCATTAAAAAGGCGTTGCTTTGTTTGGCAATTGCTAGCGTGGGTATAGAAATTGAAGTTTTTTTGTTAATTTGCATTTTTAGACCTATTAATTTTTACTTTTAAGTATAATTTGCAAAATATTCCAAAAAATAGTTACAAGAGGTGTGATATGAAAAAATTTACCTTAACAGTTGCTGTTTTTTGTTTGAGTATTTTTGCTTTTGCGTTTAGCATTGTGCCTAAAAACACGTATGCTAGTACAGATAAACCGTCTTCAAAAGCAAGTTATTTAATAGACGTTAACAGCGGTACGGAAATTTATAAAAATAACGAAAACGAAAGGTTAAAAATTGCTAGTATGACTAAAATTATGTTATTGTTGTTGTGCTACGATAATATAAACCAAGGCAAATTGAGTTTAGACGAAACTATAACCGTTAGCGAAACGGCTTCGGGTATGGGTGGCTCGCAAGCGTTTTTGGAAGCAAACGGCGAGTATTTAGTTAAAGACCTAATTAAAAGCGTTATAGTTGCTTCCGCAAACGATTCTAGCGTTGCGCTTGCTGAAAGGCTTTACGGAAGTGAAGAAAACTGCGTAAAAGAAATGAATAAGCGCGCCGAAAGTTTAAATTTAAAAAACACGTTGTTTTCTAACTGTACGGGGCTTCCAAAACCAATGCAATATTCGTCAGCAAAAGACGTTGCCTTGATTTTTAAAGAACTTATTAAAAACAAAAACTATTTTGAATATTCTAACGTTTGGCTTGACAAAATAGACCATAAAAACAATTCTACGGAACTAGCCAACACCAATAAACTAGTGCGTTATTATAACGGTTGCGACGGCGGTAAAACGGGCTTTACAAACGAGGCGGGCTTTTGCTTAACGGCAACTGCAAAACGCGGAAATATGCGACTTATAAGCGTGGTTATAGGTAGTGAATCTTCTAAACAACGTTTTAAAGACGTTTCGGATATGTTTAACAACGGCTTTAACAATTACGTTAACAAAGCGGTTATAGATTGTAATAATTACGAAGACGAGTGCGTTAAAGTGTTAAAGGGCGAAGTAAACGAGGTTAAAATAAAGCCTGAAACCGACTTTTTTATCTTTTCAAAAAAAGGTGAAAGTGGAGACGTTAAGTTTGAAAAAGTATTAGATAAAGTAGTTGCGCCGTTAAAAAAAGGCGATGCCGTTGGGAAAATAGTAGTTTATAACAACGGAGTAGAAGTGGGTAGCGTAAATTTAGTTGCCACTTGCGACGTAAAAAAACTAAATTACTTTGGTTGCATACAAAAAATATTAAAGGCTTGGTAAAAGCAAAAACGCTAATAAATATATAATTGGTAAAAGCAAAAAAATGCTAATAAATATATAAAATGTAAGAACTAAAAAAAGTTCTTGCATTTTTTTTAATGTTGTATTAAAATAAATATATTTATAGGGGGATTTATGGGCGTTGCGGATAAATTTCAGTCTAACGTAGACTATAAAACTAAATTATCTAATATAGACTTTGATGGTCCGCTTGACCTTTTGCTTTATTTGATAAAGCAAGCCGAGGTTGACATAAGGGATATTTTTGTTTCAGAAGTTACAAATCAATTTTTAGAATACGTTTATAACACTGATATTGATATGGAAACCGAAAGCGAGTATTTATCTATTGCGGCAACTATTATAGAAATAAAGTCAAAGGCTATAATTCCTAACGAAGAAGCCGTTTTAGAAGCGGAAGAAGAAAGCAATTTACTTTTTAGAAAACTTGAAGAGTATAAATTGTATAAAGAATCTGCGGAAAAATTAAAGACGCTTGAAAACGTAAACAGGTTTTACAAACAGCCCGATAGCGATGCTTTTGACGTTAAAATAGTTTATAAAGATTTTAATTTAGAAGGGCTTCTATCGGCGTTTACAGACCTTTTAAAACGCGTTGACATTAAAGATACTATTGAAAATAAAGAAAAAGAAATTCCAAAAGAAGTATTTACCGTTGCGCAAAAAATTTATTTTATAAGAGAAGAGTTGACTAGTAAAAAATCAATGAGTTTTTACGATTTATTTACTAGGTATTCTACTAAAAACGAAATGATAGTTACGTTTCAGGCGCTGTTAGAACTTTTAAAGCATCAATTTTTAACTTTTGAGCAAGACGATACTTTTGGCGATATAACGCTATACTATAATGAAAACGGAGGAAGCGAAATTGAAAACCTTGACGAGTATAATTGAGTCCGTATTGCTTGTTTCGGGTGAAGCCGTTGCAATTAAAGACATTGCCGATAAAACGGGATATTCTGAAAAAGAAGTTATGACTGCGGGGCGCGAGTTACAAGAAAAATACGGTAAAGATTGCGGTATAAATTTGTTGATATTTAACAAAAAATTTCAACTTTCTTCAAACCCTGATAACGCCCAAGCCGTTTCGGACGTGTTGCAACCTATAAAAGAACGCGAACTTTCGCGTAGTATGTTAGAAGTTGCGGCAATTATTGCCTACAAGCAACCCGTTACGCGTATTGACCTTGAAGAATTAAGGGGCTCTAACAGTGAATTTGCTCTTCAAAATTTACTTAAATTAGGAATTATAGAAGTGGTTGGAAGAAAAGATACGGTAGGTAAGCCCGTATTATTCGGCACGACGGACGCGTTTTTAAAGCGTTTTCAAATTTCGTCGCTTGCTGAACTTCCAGATTACGAAGAACTTTTAGATAGAATATCTAAATTGCGTTCCGCTTCGCAAGACAGTAGTTATTTGTTTGAAAAAGACGAGTACGTTGAAGGCGAAATAGAAGAATTAGTTCCGCTTACTTCTAACGTTAAAAAGGCTAGTAGCGACACTTCTTCCGACTCTAACGGCGAAGTTTTAACGCCTAGCGCAAGCGATGAGATAGCCGTAACGGAAAACGTAGAAGAACTCCCTGATATTGAAAGCGAAGAAATTCCAGACTTTTTAAAAGACGAAAAAGTTGAAGTTATTAAATAAGTATAATTAAACAAAAAAGTTAGCAAAAAATTTTTGCTAACTTTTTTAATTATACGTATAGTTAAATTTGATTAATACGGTTTATTTTTCGTATTTTTTTAAGAATTCTTTACCAGTGCCGTATTTTTCGTAAACGTAGTCAATATCCTTGTCGCCTCTACCGGAAAGCGTAACTAAAATTGAGCCCGATTTATGTTCTTTTGCGTATTTTATAGCGTATGCAACGGCGTGCGAACTTTCTATTGCAGGTATAATACCTTCGTACCTTGAAAGTAAGAAGAAGGCTTCCATTGCTTCATCGTCGGTTGCGGTAACGTAGTTTATTCTACCCATATCTTTTAAGTAAGCGTGTTCAGGGCCAACGCCTGGATAGTCAAGTCCGCTTGCAATAGAGTAAACGGGAAGTGGTTCGCCGTTTTCATCTTGCAAAAGATAACTGTCAAAACCGTGAAGCCTACCTTTCGTGCCAAATTTCATAGTTGCGGCGTGGTCGCCTACGTTACAGCCTTTGCCAAGTGGCTCAACGCCGTAAATTTCAACGGGGTCGGCAAGGAACGGAACGAAAGTTCCAAGCGAGTTAGAGCCACCGCCAACGCAAGCGCATACGGCGTCTGGCATATTGCCCGTCATTTGTAAAAATTGCTCTCTTGCCTCTATGCCGATAATTGATTGAAAATCGCGCACCATTTTTGGGAACGGGTGAGGGCCAAGCGTAGAGCCTATGCAGTAAATTGCGTGGTCGTATTCTTTTAAATACGCTTCAAAAGCCGCGTCTACCGCTTCCTTTAACGTCTTTAATCCGTGCGTAACGGGAATTACGTTTGCGCCAAGCATTTGCATTCTTATAACGTTAGGGTGTTGTTTTTCAATATCAACTTCGCCCATATAAATATCGCACTCTAATCCAAAGTAAGCGGCTGCGGTTGCAAGGGCAACGCCGTGTTGACCTGCGCCAGTTTCGGCAATAAGTTTCTTTTTGCCCATAAATTTAGCAAGCAAACCTTCGCCCATACAGTGATTTAATTTGTGTGCGCCCGTGTGGTTTAAATCTTCGCGCTTTAAATAAATTTGACAGTTGCCAAAAAGTTTAGAAAGCCTTTCGCAATGGTAAACGGGCGTTGGTCTACCTTGAAATTCTTTTCTTATACGCCTTAATTCGTTTATAAATTGGGCAGAGTGGCAAATTGCCTCGTAGGAATTATCCGCTTCAATAAATGCCGGCACTAATTCTTTTGCAACGTACGCTCCGCCGTATTCTCCAAAGTAACCGTCTTTATTAGGGAATTCTTTTAAATAATTTTCAAAATCTTTATACTTATTCATAATAATACTCCGTTTTTATTAATTTTGGTTTTACCTAAAACCATAAACCTAAAAATTACAAATTATTTTACGCCATCGTTTGTATAACATAATTTTTTTATCCTTTAATAAATTTGTTTTTGGCTATGGCACAATATAAGGTTGATTTAAACGGGTAAATCAAACACTAAAAAAACGAGATAAATGCCCGCAGATAAGAGTTTACGTCTTTTCAAGGGCATAAGCGAAGTATTATGCCGTGTTTCATTTTCACGTTATCAACCGTTTGTTGTAAAAGAGCCTTATTTTTAAAAGAAAATAAAAGCCCGTGAACAAAAAGTTCACGGGACGAATTAACTCGCGGTGCCACCCGAATTGACGCTATAAAGCGCCCACTTTTTTGCGTACTAACATACGCCTGCTATTTTTACGGGTACAGTTCCCGTCGACTACTACTTGCTAAACGCTTTCGGTCGCCCTCAACAGTCCATTTACAATATCTTTTTGGTTTTGTTGCACCAACCCAAAACTCTCTAAACAAAAAAAATAATGCTACTACTCTGTATCAACGGTTTATATATTAAAAGTATTATACTCTTTGAAATTTGGTTTGTCAACTGTTTATTAAATATTATTTTTATTAGAAACAAGCGTTAAAACGGCTTTATCTACGTGCAAAAGATTTTCAGTTTGTTTCGTAATATAACAGTTTTCCCCCTTAAAAGCGGAAAGAGATGCAAAATTAGGGTCAACCGGCAAAGAAGATAAAACGGCGTAGTGCTTTTCGTTTATCAAAAGGTCGTCGTCGGTTATAGTTATGGCGTCGTCTTTTTCTAAAAAATAAATTACGTCGGCATTTTTTAGGGCAACGGCTTTATCTTCCGTTGTAGAAACGTAAGAAAATTGCCTTAAATAGTCCACCGTTTTTTCAGGAAGCGCGCAGTTTTTTGAGCATAGAACCGTTATGTTGGCGCCAAATTTTGCAAGCCCCGTAATTAAAGAATTGTTGCCGTCTTTTACGTTGCCTACAATAGTTACGTTAAGGTTTTTAAAATCTTTGTAAATTTCAGAAATAGTCATAAGTGCGGAAAGCGCTTCGCAAGGGCTTTTAACCGCCGTTGCGTTTATTACGGGAACGTTTACGTTTTTTACGAACACGTTAGAGTCGCTTTCTTTTGCTGTACAAACTAAAACGCAAGATAACCCAAACGAAGTTAGGGCTTTTACGTAATGCTCGTCTGAAAGTAAATTTTCAAGTTGTTCTCCCGCCATACTAGAAATTACAGGCTCGCCACCTATTTCTTTAACGGCAAGTTGGCACGTAATACTACTTCTAGGCAAATTAGGCTTTGTAACCAACAAAACGTATTTGTTTTTTAAAGTGGTTGGATATTCGTAAACGGCGCGTTTGCGTTTTAATTCGTCTGCCGTAAGAATAATTTCCGCAATATCTTCGTTAGATACGCCTTCTAACGTAATTAAATTTGTAAAATCAACCTTGCCTTTTTTAGAAAAATTGTTAAAATTCATAAAACCTTGCCTTAACTTTTAATTTTTATTTTTGATATTATACAATAAATTTGTTGAATTTGTAAAGTTATTACGTAAAATAGGTAAAATTTTAGGTTTGAATTTATTTACGTTATACAAAAGATAGCAATAATCAACTAAAAATTTGTGCATTGTGCCTATTGTAAAAAAAATTGACTTATGATAAAATTGTTTGGTAAATAAAATTCGGAGGAAAATTTAAATGTCAAATTTAAAACTTAAACACATTTATAAAGTTTACGCTTCCGGCGTTCAAGCCGTAACGGACTTTACAATGGACATTGAAGATAAAGAGTTTATCGTATTCGTTGGTCCATCTGGTTGCGGTAAGTCAACTACTCTTCGTATGATAGCCGGTCTTGAAGAAATTTCTGACGGTGAATTGTATATTGACGATATTCTCGTTAACGAAATTCAACCAAAAGATAGAGATATTGCAATGGTTTTCCAAAACTACGCATTATATCCTCATATGACGGTTTACGACAATATGGCGTTCGGTCTTAAACTTAGAAAAATGCCACGTGCTGAAATTGATGCAAGGGTTAAAGAGGCTGCTCGTATTTTAGGTCTTGAAACTTATCTTCAAAGAAAGCCAAAGGCGTTATCAGGCGGTCAAAGACAAAGGGTTGCGCTTGGTAGAGCAATCGTTCGTGAGCCAAAAGTATTCCTTTTAGACGAACCACTTTCTAACTTAGACGCTAAACTTCGTGCGCAAATGCGTATTGAAATTACAAAACTTCACCATAGACTTGCTACTACTTTCATTTACGTTACTCACGACCAAATTGAAGCAATGACGATGGGTACTCGTATCGTAGTTTTAAAAGACGGTTTAATTCAACAAGTTGACGCACCACAAAAACTTTACGATTATCCTGCAAACCTTTTCGTTGCAGGCTTTATAGGAACTCCACAAATGAACTTCTTTGACGCTGTTCTTACTGGAACTAAAACTAAGGTTTACGTAGAGTTTGACGGCAACAAAGTTCTTTTACCAAAAGCAAAAGCCGCTAACATTATCAATCTTGAAGAATACCTTAACACTGGTAAGCCGGTTGTATTCGGCGTTCGTCCAGAAGACTTCCACGATGAAGAAATGTTCATTAACAACTCTCCTGACACCGTAATTAACGTAAAAGTTGACGCTGTTGAAAAACTCGGTGCTGAAACTTTACTTTACTGTGCAGTTGGCGAAGAAGCTGAAAAAGAAGACGACGGACGTATTAAGAGCCTTGACGAAAATAACGTTCAAATGATAGCAAAAGTTGACTCTCGTTCAAACACTGAAGCTGAACAAAGAGTTAGCCTTGGTATTGACGTTATTCATGCTCACTTATTTGATAAAGAAACTGAACTTTCTATTTTAGAAGGCGAAGGCACTAAGGCATACGTTCCTACCGTTGAACTTGAAAGAATTGCAAAAGGCGAACAAGATATTCTTACAAGAAGAAAGAAAAACATCTTCCAAAAAA
Organism: Christensenellaceae bacterium; assembly: GCA_045644385.1. Lineage (GTDB taxonomy): Bacteria > Bacillota > Clostridia > Christensenellales > Borkfalkiaceae > HGM11412. Next base: position 125,689 of record JAZRGU010000014.1, on the reverse strand, counting down.
TTAAAGACGGCGTAATTAAAAAAGCATCAAAAGAAGCTCCTGCCGTTCAAGAAGTTGCAGAAGATGCAGTTGAAGAAGCAGTTGAAGAAGTTGTTGAAGAAACTACTTCGGAAGAAGCTAAAAACGATTAATTCTTTTTAAAAACTTAAATTAATAAGGATAGCGTAAAGTAATTTGTTTTACTTTAACCGCTATCCTTTTTACTTTTTAAAAATTTGCGTTTTTATACTTTTAAAAGTGGGTTATATTAAAGCGCAAACTATTAGCCGTTTTTAACAAAATTTTGCTTGATTATATAATAAAATTACGGCATTTTAAATATATATAAGAGAGGTGTATTTATGTATATTTTAGAAAACGTTTTACTTAGTTTGGGCGGTATAACGCTTTTTTTGTTAGGCTTAAAATTTATGAGTGAAAATATGGAAGGTTTAACAGGTAAAAAGGTAAAAAACCTTATGTCTAGCGTAACTTCTAATAGGTTTTCGGGCGTTCTTGCGGGCGCGGGCGTTACGGCAATTTTACAAAGTAGCGTAGCGGTAAATATAATTTTAGTAGGCTTTGTTTCAAACGGCGCTTTATCGTTTTATCAAGCGTCTTCTATAATTATGGGTTCAAATATAGGAACTACTATGACGGCGCATTTAGTGTCGCTATCAAGCAACAACTTTTTTAACGTTACGGCGCTAGGCTCGTTAATATTATTTATTGGTTTTATTTTTTCTTTTTCAAAGAAAAACACCTTAATGTTAATAGGCAACGTAATGGTCGGCTTTGGAATGTTGTTTTTAGGGCTAGAAATTATCAATAAAAGCATAATATATTTTAAAAACATTGAGGCTTTTAGGAGCATTTTTTTAGTTGACAACGACCTTTTATTACTCTTAAACGGCATATTTATTACGGCAATAGTTCAAAGTTCTTCGGCTGTAACAAGCGTTATGATAATTTTGGCTTCTAACGGACTTATAAGTTTTGAAAGCAGTATGTTTTTAGTTTTGGGCGCTAATATAGGCACGTGTTTTGCGGTTATAGTAGCGTCGCTATCCAAAAGTAAAGAGGCTCAAAAAACGGCTTTTTTTAATTTGTTTTTTAACTGTTTTGGTGCAATAATATTGTTTATTCCATTAATAATTTTTAAAAGCCAAATTGCCGACGCTTTCACTTTGTTTTCGGGTGGAATAGAAAGGCAAATTGCAAATTTTCATACTTTATTTAATCTTTTTGTAACTCTTATTTTATTGCCAATATTAAAGCCGTTTACAAAATTTATAGACTACTTGTTTGAGGATAAAAGTAAAAAAGGTTGTAAAAAATTATCTAGCAAAACTTCTAAAAACGTTTACGTTGCAAAAATTTAGAAAAGGTTATAGTAAAGTATAATAAAAAAATAGCGAATATAGGCATAATGTAATTGACAATTTTTATCAAAAACGCTAAAATTATTTTGTTAAAAATAAAATGCTAATTTAAGGAGTATTTAGAATGAATAAAAAGACTATTCGCGATGTAGAAGTTAAAGGCAAAAAATGCCTTGTTAGAGTTGATTTTAACGTGCCTATGAAAAACGGCGTAATTACAGACGAAAACAGAATTAACGGCGCGCTTCCAACTATTAAATATTTAATGGAAAACGGCGCAAAGGTTATTTTGTGTTCTCATATGGGAAAACCACATAACGTGTTTAACGATAAAATTTCTCTTAACAAAAAAGAAAAAAAGGCAGTTGAAGCAGTTAACGAAAGTGAAAGAGAGGCTTTGACAAACGAATTTATAGAAAAGGCAAAAAAAGATATCACTAAATACTCGTTAAAGCCCGTTGCCGATAGATTGAACGAACTTTTGGGCGGTAAAGTTACTTTTGCTAGCGACACCGTTGGTAAAGACGCTACCGAAAAAGTAAACGCTTTAAAAGACGGCGAAGTGGTTTTATTAGAAAATTTAAGATTTGATAAAGGCGAAGAAAAGCGCGAAGAAGAGTTTTGCAAAAAACTTGCAAGTTTTTGCGACGTTTACGTAAACGACGCGTTTGGTACGGCTCACCGTTCACACGCTTCAACCGCCGCTATCGTAGAATACGGATTTGTTAAAACTGCCGTTTGCGGTTTCCTTATTGAAAAAGAACTTTCCGTTATGGCAGATTCATTAGAAAATCCCGTTAGACCCTTCGTTGCCGTTTTAGGCGGTGCAAAGGTTGCGGACAAGTTAAACGTTATATCTAACCTTTTAGAAAAATGCGATTCGCTTATTATCGGCGGTGGTATGGCTTACACGTTCTTAAAAGCGCAAGGCTATGAAGTTGGAACTTCTCTTGTAGATAACGAAAAAATAGACTACTGCAACGATATGATTAAAAAAGCAAAAGATTTAGGAAAAAAATTATATCTTCCTGTTGACGCAAAAGTTGCTAAAAACTTCCCAGACCCTATTGACGCGCCTATTGAAACCGTTACTTACGAAGTTGGAAATATGCCACAAGGCGAAATGGGGCTTGACATTGGCAAAAAGACTATTGAACTTTATTCAAGCGTTGTTAAATCGGCAAAAACGGTTATTTGGAACGGACCTATGGGCGTATTTGAAAACCCAAGTTTAGCAGAGGGTACTATTGCCGTTGCAAACGCACTTGCCGAGGCAAAAGGCGCAACTACTATAATAGGCGGTGGCGATAGCGCCGCTGCGGTTAGCCAATTTGGTTTAGCGGATAAAATGTCGCACATTTCAACGGGTGGCGGTGCTTCTCTTGAATTGTTTGAAGGAAAAGTTCTTCCGGGAATTGCTTGCCTTAACGAAAAGGAATAATTATTAGGTAACTTATGAAAAAGTTTATAATTGCAGGAAATTGGAAAATGAACCTTACGCCAAGCCAAAGCGTAAAATTAGTAAACGAACTTAAACCGCTTGTAAAAGGCGCAAATTGTGAAGTTGTAGTATGCGTGCCTGCAACGGATATTGACGCGGTAGGTAAAGCGATAAGCGGTTCAAATATTAAACTTGGCGCGCAAAACGTACACTTTTTGGATAGCGGTGCGTATACGGGCGAAATTTCGGCTAGTATGCTTTTAGAATTGGGCGTAGAGTACGTAGTTATAGGGCATAGCGAAAGAAGGCAATATTTTGGCGAAACCGACGAAACCGTAAATAAAAAGATAATTCAAGTAATTAAAAACGGCATTACTCCTATCGTTTGCGTTGGCGAAACGTTAGAAGAAAGGGAAACTGATAAAACAGAAACAGTATTAAAAAATCAAATAGTAAACGGCTTAAACGGCGTTGAAGACGTAACTAAATTAGTTATTGCCTACGAGCCTATTTGGGCAATAGGAACGGGTAAAACCGCAACTAGCGAGCAAGCAAACGAAACGATAGCGTTTATAAGAAAAACTTTGGCGGACGTTTTTTGTAAAGACTGTGCCGATAAAGTTAGAATATTATACGGCGGTTCAATGAAGCCAAGCAACGCCAAAGAACTTATGTCAATGGAAGAAATTGACGGCGGTTTAATAGGCGGTGCTTCGCTTAACGCAAACGATTTTTCTAATATTGTAAATTACGATAAATAAAATAGTTTAGCCACCCCTTTGCGAGTGGTTAAATTTTTAAGAACAAGGAGTATTTTTATGAAGAACAAACCTGTATGTCTTATTATTATGGACGGATACGGAATAAATAACTCTACAAACGGCAACGCCATTAAAATTGCAAACGCCGGCGTTATAGAAAACTATATAAAAACTTACCCGTCAACTTTACTTGGCGCAAGCGGTATGAGTGTTGGTCTTCCTGACGGACAAATGGGCAACAGCGAAGTAGGGCATTTAAATATGGGCGCGGGCAGAATAGTTTATCAAGACTTAACAAGGATTACAAAAGAAATTCAAGACGGAACTTTTTTTGACAACGCCGAATTAAACTTTGCAATAGATACCGCTAATCAAAACGGCAAAAAGTTGCACCTTTACGGACTTTTGTCAAACGGTGGCGTGCATAGCCACGTAACTCACTTATACGCGCTTTTAAAAATGTGCAAGCAAAAGGGGTTTAGCAACGTTTTCGTTCATTGCTTTTTAGACGGAAGAGACGTTGCTCCAACAAGCGGTGCGTCTTTTGTAAACGACCTTCAAAATTATATAAACGAAATAGGCGTTGGAACAATCGCTTCCGTATGCGGTAGATATTACGTTATGGATAGAGATAGCCGTTGGGATAGGGTAGAAAAGGCTTACGATATGCTTACCGTAGGAACTCAAAACACCGCTACTAACGCGGTTGACGCCGTAAACGAAAGTTATAAAAACGGCGTTACCGACGAGTTTGTACTGCCAACTAGCATTGTTAAAAACGGAAAGCCCGTAGCGTTAATTGAAGACGGAGATTCCGTTGTGTTCTTTAACTTCCGCCCTGATAGAGCAAGGGAAATTACAAGGGCTATGACGGTTAAAGAGTTTGACGGATTTAACAGAAAATCGGGCTATTTATCTTTAAATTACGTAGGTTTTACTAAATACGACGAAACCTTTAAAAACGTAAAAATAGCGTTTGAAAAAATTTCGCTTAATAACACGCTAGGTAAGTTTTTATCTGACAAAGGTTACACGCAATTAAGAATTGCGGAAACTGAAAAATACGCGCACGTAACTTTCTTTTTTAACGGCGGTGTAGAAGCGCCCGAAAAAAATGAAGAACGCGACCTTATTCCGTCGCCAAAAGTTGCAACATACGATTTGCAACCCGAAATGAGTGCGTATTTAGTTACGGATAAAGTGTTAGAAGAAATTAACGCCGATAAATTTGACGTTATAATTTTAAACTTTGCAAACTGCGATATGGTTGGGCATACGGGCGTGTTAGACGCTGCCGTTAAAGCCGTTAAAACGGTTGAAGAGTGCGTTAAAAAGATAACCGATTGCATCGTTAAAAAGGGTGGTAGCGTACTTATTACGGCTGACCACGGCAATGCGGATAAAATGTTTGAAGACGAAGACGGTTTAAAGCCTTTTACGGCTCACACCACAAACCAAGTTCCGTTTATTTTAATTTCGCAAAACTTTAAAAATTGCAAATTAAAAGACGGCGGAGTTCTTGCCGATATAGCGCCTACTTTGCTTGAAGTTTTAGGCGAAACTCAACCTAGTGAAATGACGGGTAAAAGTTTAATAATTAAATAATTTAACAATAAAAAATTGCGATTAAACTATGCGGTTTAATCGCTTTTTTATTATAAAAGTTTATATTTTTTACGTATGTTTAATTATAAAAGTTCATATTTTTTACGTATATTTTATTATAAAGGTTCGTTTTTTTTACGTATGTTTTATTATAAAAGTTCGTTTTTTTCCACTAGATTTTTGTGGTATTTTTAAGGGTTAGATATATTTATTACTTTTCCGCTTTGAGTAGCAAGAAAAAACGTTAACATTTAATTAATTATGCTTCCACTTGATGTAGCAAGGGGAAGTGGCGCTAATAAGCGCCGATAGGGTTTAGTTGCTTTTATTATTGCGGTAGTTGTTTAAACAATGGTAAAGCATAAACTATAAACTATTTAATTATGCTAAACGCGTGTATTAAGCACAAACCCTTCCGTCAACTAACGTTGCCACCTTCCCTTTCAGTTAAAGGGACGGCTTTAAAAGAAAACGTATTTATAATAATGGCTAAAAAACGATTATATCAAAAAAGGCTTAAAAAACGCACTTATTGTAAAACTTTTGCCTTGTTTTTTGTAGGGATTTAATTATAAAAGTTCGTTTTTTTCCACTAGATTTTTGTGGTATTTTTTTGGCATATAGTTGTACATTTGTTTTACGTTTAAACGCTGTTTAATAAAGATTGTGTCGTAATAGGTTTTAAAAAGTTTTGAATATTCGTCAAGCACGTTAATTTTGTCAAAAAAGTTTTCAATTTTTTTAGTTTGCTTTAAATAAGACGCTATCATAACGCCCCTTTTAACGTCGTGTAAAATAAAAGGCATATTATAAAATCTTTGTTTAAAATGTGGAAAAATTAAGTCTATAATATCGTTGCACGGCTCAAATTTAGAATAAAAAATACCGTCTTTCATTTTAGAAAACCGTATAAATCCCTTAAACCTATGCGCTTCTAATTTTACTGCGCTTGTAAGTTTATTAAGGTTAAAAAAGTCAACGTCTTTAAAATTTTGTAGCAAATTTTTTTGTTCTTTTAGCGTTTTTAAGGCGCATTGATATATTACGGCTTCTTTACTAGCGTCGTTGCTTCTAAAAGCCGTTTGCAATTCTTTAAACGTAATCGCACTTATTTTAATAAGTGCGTTTTTTATAAAAAGCGCGCTTTTTTTATCGGTTTCTACTTCTTCTTGGGTATAAAAAATAGACGGTTGATAATTTGTTTTTGTGCTTATTAAATTATTCTGGTTATTCTTTAAACTTTTATATACCGCCGTTAAAATTCCGTCAAAAGTGCAGTCCGTCAAGTAAATTTTCATAATTCCCCCGTAATAACCGAAAGTGAAGTTTCGTAGTTAGAAAACATTGATAGTTGAGTGTAGTTTTGGTTTATTTCGTTTGCTATAAGAAAATTTTTAACTTCTAACTCGTTTTTTATTCCTTCAAATTTTCCGTTTAAAGTTATAAAGTGTATAGCCCGTTTTAACGGTATTTTCATATTTTTAAGGTCGTTAAAATTAAGCGAGCCGAATTTTCTTGCCGATATTATTTTATACGCGCTTCTTAAACCTATCCCCGGAACTCTAACAAGCATTTCTACGGGCGCGGTGTTTATTTCTATGGGAAACAGTTCGGGGTGCGCAATAGCCCAAGCGCATTTGGGGTCGTATTCGGTTTGTAAATTAGAAGTTTCGTTTAAAAGTTCGTCAACTTTAAAGCCGTAAAATCTAATTAGCCAATCGGCTTGATACAGTCTATGTTCGCGCAGTAATCCCGTTGGAGTTTTTGGAAGTAACGCTTCGTTTAAATTTATTGGCGTGTACGAAGAATAGTAAACCCTTTTTAAATCGTACTTATTATATAGAGCACTTGTTAGGCGTAGTATTTGCCCGTCGCTTTCGGGGCTTGCGCCTATTATCATTTGAGTAGTTTGCCCAGCGGGCAAAAATCTACTTTTTAGCGACTTATCCGCTTCCTTTTCTCCGCGTATTAACGAAATAGGCAAAAGTATGCTTTTTTTAGTTTTTTGCGGAGCAAGTAAACGCAAACTTTTTTCCGACGGAAGTTCTAAATTAAAACTCATTCTATCAACGTACTCGCCGGCGCGCATAATCAATTTTGCGTCCGCACCGGGAATACCTTTTAAATGAACGTAACCGTTAAACCCGTACAGTTTGCGTAGTCTAACTACTGTGTCAAGCAAAAGTTCCATAGTGTAATCGGCGTTTTTATATACCGCCGACGACAAAAACAACCCTTCAATGTAATTTCGCTTATAAAATTCCATAGTTATAGTGCAAATTTCGTCTGGCGTCATAATAGCGCGCTTTACGCTGTTGCTTCGCCGACTTCCGCAATATAAACAGTCGTAACAACAGTCGTTAGTCATAAGTAGTTTTAATAGGGAAACGCACCTGCCGTCTTTCGTGTAAGAGTGGCATATTCCGCCGTAACTTGCGTTTCCTATTCCTCCGTTGTTTTTTCTGTTGCTTCCAGACGACGAGCAAGAAACGTCAAACTTAGCACTTTCAGTGAGTATTTTTAACTTTTCTTGAAAATCCATAATAACCCCTTTTACGAACATTTGTTTATATTATATATTACAATAACACAAAAGTCAAACATTTGTTTGTAAATTTTAAAAGTCATAATAACTTTTTTTATAAGGCCTAAAGATTTATAATATAAAACGGGGAAACGTGGTTAAAAGGAGGATAAATGGAAGGTAGAATTATAGGAAAAAATATAATTCCCGATAAGTTTGAAATTCACGAAAAAGACGTAAACGCGTCAAGTATAACTTTTGTAGTTAAAAAACAAAACGACGGGTTAGATTTTACCTTGTTAAACTGTTACGCGCACGTAGAGTTTGAAAGCGGAAGAATAGATAGGGCTAAACTTAAAAAAGAAATAAGAGATAACGATATTGCTTTTACTTTACCAATAACGCCAAACGTCAGCAATGAAGAAGGTAGCCACAGAATTCAACTTTCATTTGAAAGCGACGATTTAAACACCGTTTACAATACCGCAATTTTTACTCTTGAAGTAAAAGAGTCTATTGACGGAAGTTTAGCGTACGAAATAATAGCGCCGTCGGTTATAAACGAAATTGAGTCTAACTTTAACAAGATATTAGACGACTGTAAAGACGTTAAAAATTCAGCCGATTTAGTGCTAGAAGAAGCAACGGAAATTAAGCAAGAAATTGAAAATTTAAAAAGCCAAGCAAACGACATAAAAGAAGCAACTAACCAGTGTTATAGCAACGTTTTAATTTTAAAAGATAACGTTGAAAATTCAAAAATTTTAGCAAACCAATACGCCGAAAATGCTAGACAAAGTCAAGAACTTGCTGAAATGGCCAGATTTCAAGCCGAAGATATCGCAATGCACATGAGTGATTACGCCGTAACTTCCGTAAACGGTAAGTTTGGAGAAGTAAATTTGACGGCTACGGACGTCGGCGCATTGCCAGACACCGTTGAAATTCCTACCGAACTTAAAAATCCGCACCCACTTTACATTGACGGCAAAGAGTACGACGGGTCTAGCGAAGTTGAAGTGTGGGTTAATAAAAGTTGCAACACTTTTAGTGAAGAGGAGTGCACTATTTACGTAGATGAAAATAGCATAAACGTTTGTACGGGCGTTTTAAAATTGCGTATTTTAAAAGGAAATATGCAAGTTTCTAAATCAAGTAGTGCCGAAATTTATTTTTGTGCGTTAGAAAATTTTGATTTTTCAAGCGAGTCTAATTTCCATTATTACGGAGATTGTTGTAAAGACGGCAATTTTATGCCTAAAAACGGCTATTTTAAATTTAATATATTTACGGTTGAAAACGGAAATAAGGTTTACGTAGAAGTTAAAGAAATTGAAAAAGTTCAATACGCTTATAAAACGTGGGCTAATTTACCTGCAACGATTTTTAGCGAAAAAGAAGATTTTACGTATGCGTTAAACGTTTTAGGTAACGTAAAAACTAAAACTGAAAACGGCGTAACAAGTCCAGTATTCCCTTGCGAGGGCGTAGGTGATGATTTATATTACTACGACGCTTTAACCGACTGTGCCTTAACCGTTTTTAGCGAAAACGAAAACTTTTTTGACATAAATTCCTTTGTTGATGAGCTTGACGGAATTTCCGTTGGTTATAACGACGAAGGAGACTTTTGGGTGCAAGGCGAAATTATAGCACCTTGTGAAACCTTTGTTCAATTTAATTCACCTTTAAAAAAAGGCTCAACGTACACGCTATGGTCTTTTCCTAAACCTTGTAGCGTAGAAAACGCGCCTACGTCTGGATTAATTATGGAACTTTCGCTTTTAACAGCCCTAGATAAAGAGGTTGCAAAAATAGGCGTAGATTACAAGTTAAACGCGTGCCAAATTAGCGGATTTTCACATACCGTAGAAGCCAATGTGAATATAACTTCTTTAAAAGTAAAATTTTTAGAAAACGCCGTTGGAACTTTTTGTAACAGCCTTATTATTGGAATTATGATAACGGGAGGTTCGTTGCCTACAAAATACATGCCAAGATCAACTAAAAAGTATTGCATTTATTACGATAAGCCACTTTTAGGATTTAATAATTTTTGCGACGAACTTTCTTTAAACGACGGTAAAATTTATCGTAGAATACACGAATATACCGTAACTTCTAAAAGCCAATTAAAGCCTTACGATAATAAAGAGGGCGCACAAGCCATTATTAGAGTAAATGGTAATATAGTGCCTTATCCCGCTTATAATCAAACAAATATTATATGGGTAGAAGGTAAAACCGTAGAAGAAAGCACAAACGCTATAACTCCATATTATAACGGGTTTAAACTTAATCCTGAAATTTACGGCACTTACGAAAATTTTAACGAAAGTATGTTCCCTATAAGGTTTATTTACTATAAAATGAATGCTTCCGTTGAAGATATTAAAACAAGGCACGCCATAAAATTATTTGAGGGAAACACCATTGTGTCGGTAAGTAGTAGAGTTCCTTGCAGTAAAGCGTACTTAAAAACTATTATAAAATAACCATTAAAGAATTGACTTTTTTATGCTTAAAGTTTAAAATATACGTATAATTTATGCTTGGAGTGTAAAATATGGCAGAAAATATGGGAAACCTTAAAAGAACTCACTACTGCGGTGCTTTTACTTTAAAAAACAACGGCGAAAAAGCCGTGTGTATGGGCTGGGTTCAAAAAAGAAGAAATCTTGGCAGTTTATTGTTTATTGACTTGCGTGATAGAACGGGTATTGTTCAAGTAGTTTTAGATTCTTCAAAAACGCCCGACTTGTTTTTAAAAGCCGAAAGCGTTAGAACGGAATACGTTATTGCAGTTAGTGGCGTCGTTAGGGAAAGAGAGAGCAAAACTAACAAAATTGCAACGGGCGATATAGAAATAGTTGCGGACGAATTAAAAATTTTAGCCGAGTCTGAAACTACTCCTTTTGAAATTAACGACGATTTGTCCGTAAACGAAAATTTAAGGCTTAAATATAGGTATTTAGATTTAAGAAGGCCGTCTTTACAAAACAATTTGTACGTTCGCTATAAAATAGCAAGCGCTACGCGCCGTTATTTAGACGATAACGGTTTTATGGAAATTGAAACGCCAATGCTTGGAAAATCTTCACCAGAGGGTGCGCGCGAATATTTAGTTCCGTCAAGAATTCACCCTACTTGTTTTTATGCGTTGCCACAATCTCCACAACTTTTTAAACAACTTCTTATGATTTCTGGTTTTGATAGGTACTATCAAATAACAAAGTGTTTTAGAGACGAAGATTTGCGTGCAAACCGCCAACCTGAATTTACCCAAGTAGATTTAGAAATGAGTTTTGTAGAGCAAGTTGAAGACGTTATTTACCCAATAGAAGGTTTAATTAAAACCGTGTTTAAAGAGGCTTGCAATATTGACCTTGGCAACGAGCATTTTAAACGCTTAACCTATAAAGAAGCAATGTCTCGCTACGGCTCTGATAAGCCCGACACTCGCTTTAATCTTGAATTGGTTGATTGCTCGGATATTGCAAAAGATATTGACTTTAAAGTGTTTAGCGACGCGCTTTTAATAAAGGGAGCAATTAACGGTAGCGTTAGGGCAATAAACGCAAAAGGCTTTGCTTCAAAACTTTCAAGAAAAGATATAGACGGTTTAGTTGAATTCGTAAAGACTTTGGGCGCAAAGGGGCTTGCGTGGATTTCTAAACCACAAGGCGCTGATATTAAAGGCTCTTTCTTAAAGTTTTTAACTCAAAAAAATATAGAAGATTTAACGCAAAGGCTCAATTTTGAAGAAGGCGACGTGTTGTTCTTTGCCGCAGATAAAGACTACGTAGTATTTAACACTCTTGGCGGATTAAGGTTGCACCTTGCTGAAAAGTACGGGCTTATAGACAAAAACACGTACGACGTATTGTGGGTAACGGAATTCCCAATGTTTGAGTACAGTGAAGAAGAAGATAGATACGTTGCCGTTCACCATCCGTTTACAGCGCCTATGGACGAAGATTTAGAACTTTGTCAAACAAACCCTTCGCTTGCAAGGGCAAAGGCGTACGATATCGTAATTAACGGACAAGAAGCGGGCGGTGGCTCTATAAGAATTCACAGGCGTGACGTTCAACAAAAAATGTTTGAAATTTTAGGCTTTACGCCACAAGATATAGAAAAGAAATTCGGATTTTTCGTAGACGCGTTTAAATACGGCGCTCCACCGCACGGCGGACTTGCTCTTGGGCTTGACCGCTTGGTTATGTTGCTTACTAAAAACGACTCTATTAAAGACGTTATCGCGTTTCCAAAAGTGCAAACGGCGTCCTGCTTAATGACCGGCGCGCCAGACGTGGTTGACGAAAAACAATTAAACGAACTTCACGTTACTGCTTTAAAAGAAAATTAACAAAATAACGCTTGCGGTTTAACGGCAAAAACGTTACCGTAGGCGTTTTTTTATTGCTACGTATAGCAAAGTAACGGCAGTTTATTGTTTAAAAGTTATTATTTAATAAAAATTTGTTATAATTATTTTAAAAAAAGGGGTTACATTTATTATAAAAGTATGTTATAATAACTCTAATTACGATAACTTACGTATAAAGGAGAATATTTTATGAAAATGACTTTTCGCTGGTATGGCGAAAACGACTGCATACCACTTAATTACATTAAGCAAATTCAAGGTATGACGGGTGTTGTTACCGCCGTATATGACGAGCCTGTTGGTGAAGTTTGGCCACTTGAAAAACTTTTAAAACTTAAAAAACTTGCTAACGATGCAGGTCTTGAAATGGAAGTTATAGAATCCGTTCCCGTTCACGAAGATATTAAACTTGGCAAACCTACTAGGGATAGGCTTATAGAAAACTACAAGCAAAACATTATAAACTGCGGTAAAGCGGGCGTTAAATGTATTTGCTACAACTTTATGCCTGTTTTTGACTGGTTTAGAACTAATCTTTACTACAAACATCAAGACGGTTCTACTTCGCTTTCTTATAGCGAAGCGGACTTTGCTAAACTTGACAAGCACAACCTTCGTCTTCCAGGGTGGGACGAAAGTTATACAAGCGAGCAATTAAACGGATTACTTAAAGAGTACGAGGGTATGACTCACGAAAAACTCTTTGAAAACTTCGTTTATTTCTTAAAGGGAATTATGCCTGCGTGCGACGAGTCCGGCGTAAATATGGCAGTGCATCCAGACGACCCACCATGGGATATTTTTGATTTACCAAGAATAGTTGGTTGCGAAGAAGATTACGATAGATTGTTTGAAGCCGTTCCTAATAAGCACAACGGAATAACTTTCTGCACGGGTAGTTTAGGCGCCGGCAGATTTAACGATTTGCCAAAAATGGCTGCAAAGTATGCTAAACGCATTTATTTTTTACACCTTCGCCAATTAAAATACACTAGCGAAACGGACTTTTTTGAAAACGGCCACCAAACTGACGCAGGCAACGTAGACGTATACGAAATAGTAAAAGCGCTTGAAGAAAACGGCTTTGAAGGATATCTTCGCCCAGACCACGGTAGAAACGTTTGGGGTGAAGACGCTAAACCAGGCTACGGATTATACGATAGGGCTATGGGCGCGTGCTATTTATCCGGATTGTTTGAAGCAGTTCAAAAAGGAAAAAAATAAAGGCTAAATTATAAAATTTTATAAATAGGAGATTTACAATGAAATTACCATTTAACGTAGATTTAAGTAACAAAGTAGTGGCAATTACGGGTGCTGGCGGAATTATTTGTGGCGAATTTGCAAAAGCGCTTGCATTATGCGGTGCAAAAGTTGCTCTTTTAGATATTAATTACGACGCTGCCGAAAAAATCGCCCTTGAAATAGGCGACAATGCTTTGGCTGTTAGATGTAACTGTCTTGACAAAAAGAGTATTGAAGAAGCCAAAAAAACTATTAACGACAGTTTTGGTGCGGTAAACTTTTTAATTAACGGTGCTGGCGGAAATAATCCAAAAGCAAGCACTGATATAGAAACTATGACTCCTGACGTTGAAGGCGTTAAAACCTTTTTTGATATTGACGAAGCAGGCTTTAAATTCGTGTTTGACTTAAACATTACTTCGGCGTTTTTAGTTACGCAAGTATTTGCGCAAGATATGGTTAAAACGGGCGGAAATATCATAAATATTTCGTCAATGAACGCTTTTAGACCTTTAACAAAAATTCCTGCTTATTCTTCGGCAAAAGCCGGCATTTCTAACTTTACGGAGTGGCTTGCCGTTCACTTTGCTCCTTGCAATATTCGCTGTAACGCAATTGCTCCGGGATTTTTCGTAACCAACCAAAACAGGAGTTTACTCTTTAATGAAGACGGTACTCCTACCGCTAGAACGGGCAAGATTTTAAACGCTACTCCTATGAAAAAATTCGGCGAAATTTCCGACCTTATAGGCGCGCTTTTATGGCTTTCTGACGATGGCGCAAGCGGTTTTGTTACGGGTACGGTTATTGCGGTTGACGGTGGCTTCTCTGCATATAGCGGGGTATAATTAATTTAATTTTTTTAGCGCTTTGCAGTTATTTTGCAAAGCGTTATTTTTTTTGAAAGTATTTTATTTTTTAAATTCGTCAATACTTAAACGGGAGGAAGTTATGGAATTAAAAAATAGTAAAACTTTTGAAAATTTAAAAAGGGCTTTCGTTGCCGAGTGTTCGGCAAGAACTAGGTATGAATTTGTTGAATACGGTCAACGCGCTAAGGGGTACGAGGGGCTTGCAAAAATAACCGATATAATTGCGTATCAAGAATTTAACCACGCGCGTATGCTTTATACTCACATTGAAAAAGTGTCTACCGAAACGATAGATAACGAGGAAGTATGCGTTTCTTTGCCTTTTAGGCAAAAGTGGGATATGCTAGAAAACTTAATACTTTCAGCAGAAGACGAAGACCAAGAAGCCGTGTTTTACGGCGAAGCGGAAAAAACGGCGAGAGAAGAAGGGTTTGAAGATATTGCAAATTTATTTTCTATGATTAAAAAGGTAGAGCAAAAACACAAAAAGATTTTTGAGTATTTGTATGAAAAATTAAAAGATAAAGAACTTTATAAAAGCGATTCAACAAAAAGGTGGCTATGTCCCGCGTGTGGTTACGAGGCGACTGGTAAAGAGGCGTTTGAAAAATGTCCGCTTTGCGAGGCTAAATTAGAAACCGTTGAAATTTTACTACCAAAAGAATTAGCGCTTTAAAAGGGTGGTTTATGAAAAAAAAGAGCAAAATCACAAAACTAAACGATAAAGAATACGAAGATTATATAACCGCGTTAACGGGCGGACAAGACGTTCAACTTCCCGAAATAAGCGAAGAAAAAAAAGACTAACGATATTGTTTTGTAAACAATAAAAATAAAAAACGGCTGTAAAATAAGTTTCAGCCGTTATTTTTTTTGCAAAAGTTTATAAAATGGCGGTTTTTTAAAATAAATTTATAAATTTAACTAGCAAAATATAAGTATATATGTTATACTATAATATATTTTATTAATGTAACGATATTTTTAATTTTTTGGAGATTTTATGTATACTAAAACGGAAATTAAAACTTTATACAACAACAAGCAAGATTTTGCAGGCAAAAAGGTTGCGGTTAACGGTTGGGCAAAAACTATAAGAGATTCCAAAGCGTTTGGTTTTATTGAACTTAACGACGGCACTTATTTTAAATCCGTTCAAATAGTTTTTGAAAGAGAAACACTTTTAAATTACGACGAAATTGCAAAGCAAAACGTAGGTTGCGCTTTAAAGGTAGAAGGCACGTTAGTTTTAACGCCCGAATTAAAGCAACCGTTTGAAATTAAAGCGGAAAAAATAGTCGTAGAAGGTGCTTCTACTCCCGATTATCCACTACAAAAAAAGAGGCACTCTTTTGAGTATTTAAGAGAGATTGCTTATTTACGCCCAAGAACTAACACGTTTAACGCCGTGTTTAGAATTAGAAGCGAAGCCGCTTTTGCAATTCACGAATACTTTAATAAAAACGGTTTCGTTTACGTACACACGCCGTTAATTACGGGGTCGGACTGTGAAGGCGCAGGCGCTATGTTCCAAGTTACCACTCTTAATTTAGACGAAGTTCCAAAAACTCTCGACGGAAAAGTTGATTATAAAAAAGACTTTTTTGAAAAGCCCGCAAGCCTAACGGTGTCGGGGCAACTTTCAGCCGAAGCGTACGCTATGGCGTTTTCAAAAGTATATACGTTTGGTCCAACGTTTAGGGCGGAACGTTCTAATACCGTAAGGCACGCCGCTGAATTTTGGATGATAGAGCCCGAAATGGCGTTTGCCGACCTTAACGACGATATGAACTGTGCCGAAGGTATGGTTAAAGCCGTTATAAATCACGTTTTATCAACTTGCGTAGAAGAAATAGAGTTTTTAAACAACTTTGTAGATAAAGGCTTAAAAGAAAGATTGCAAAACGTTGCTAGTAGCGACTTTGTAAGGCTTACTTACACCGAAGCAATTAAAATTTTAGAGCCTGTAAAAGAAAGGTTTGAATTTCCTGTTTATTGGGGCTGTGATTTACAGTCGGAACACGAAAGATATATAACGGAAGAAGTATTTAAAAAGCCGGTATTTTTAACCGATTATCCAAAGGAAATAAAAGCGTTTTATATGCGCCTTAACGACGACGGAAAAACCGTTGCGGCATCAGACTTATTAGTTCCGGGCATAGGTGAATTAGTAGGCGGTTCTCAAAGAGAAGAACGCGAAGATATTTTAAAGGCTCGTATGGCGGAATTCGGTCTTAAAGAAAGCGATTACGACTGGTACATTAATTTAAGAAAATACGGTGGAACTAAACACGCCGGTTTTGGCTTGGGTTTTGAAAGAATGATAATGTATTTAACGGGAATTTCTAATATAAGAGACGTTATACCTTTCCCAAGAACGGTTTCAAATTTAGAATATTAAAAACAAAGGAAAACTATTATGAAAATTTTATTAGATGCGTACGGTGGAGACAACGCACCGTTAGAGGCTATTAAAGGCGCGGTTGAATACGTTGCCGAGGGCGGTCAAAGCGAAATATGCCTTGTCGGTATGGTAGACGAAATTAAAAAGATAATGCAAGAAAATAATTTTTCTGATAAAAACATTACCTTTATGAACGCAACGGAAGTTATCACTTGCGACGAGTCTCCTACGGAGGCTTTCAAGAAAAAACCAGATTCTACTATTACCGTTGCTTTAAACGCTTTAAAAACAAAGGAGTACGACGCTTTCGTGTCCGCAGGCTCTACGGGGGCTCTACTTACCGCTTGCGTTTTAAAAACGGGTAGAATAAAAGGCGTTTCAAGACCAGCGCTTGCAACGTTAATGCCAAAGCCAAACGGCGAGTGCTGTATGTTTTTAGACTGTGGCGCAAACGCCGATTGCAAGCCCGTAAATTTAGTTCACTTTGCCGTTATGGCAGACGTGTATATGAAGCAAGTTTACGGCTTAAAAGCGCCAAAGGTCGGCTTGTTGTGTAACGGTACGGAAGACAAAAAGGGCAACGAACTTACCCACGCGGTATTTAACGCGTTAAAAGAAGTTAAAAGCATTAACTTTATTGGAAACGTTGAAGGTCGCGATATTTTATCGGGCGCGTGTGACGTTTTGGTGGCGGACGGATTTACCGGAAACGCCGCTTTAAAGGCGATAGAAGGCGCGGTTAACGCTATGCTTGATACGTTAAAAACTAATATAACGGAGTCTAAATCGGCAAAACTCGGATTTTTATTTATGAAAAAAGCCTTTAAAAAGACTATGGCTCATTTAGATTACAGAAAACGCGGTGGCGCGGTATTTTTAGGCGTAAACGGAGTTATAGCAAAATCGCACGGGTCTTCAAAAGCAACTTCTTTTAAGGCTACTTTAAAGCAAGCGGAAGAAGCGGTTTCTAGAAACGTAAATCAAGAAATAGCAAATAGATTATTAGCGGACGAAATTAAGGACTTAAAATTTGAATAATATGATATTTTATCTAGACGAAGTACAGCAAAAAATAGCATATAAATTTAACGACCCCGAACTTTTACGCCAATGTTTTACTCATAAATCGGCGGTAGACGAAAAAAAAGGCGAAATAAACAACGAAAGGTTAGAGTATTTAGGCGACAGCGTTTTGGGTTTTATTATAGCCGATTACCTTTATAAAAGCG
Source organism: Christensenellaceae bacterium (assembly GCA_045644385.1). Classification (GTDB taxonomy): domain Bacteria; phylum Bacillota; class Clostridia; order Christensenellales; family Borkfalkiaceae; genus HGM11412. The sequence goes on along the minus strand of JAZRGU010000014.1, from coordinate 107,857 downwards.
GTTTTTATAGCGAGGGTAGTATGACGGCTAAAAAGCAAAGTTTAGTTTCTTCTAAACCGCTTGCGGAAGCCGTTAAAAAATTGGGTGTTGACGCGTATTTATTAAAGGCAGACAGTATGGTCGTTTCAGATAAAATACGCGAAAATTTATACGAATCTATCGTTGCAGGGCTTTATTTAGACGGCGGAATTGAAGTCGCAAAAAAATTTATAACTCAAACTCTACTAGTGGGCAAAGAAAAGGTTTTAAAGCAAGAAAAAATAATTGACTATAAAAGTTTACTAAACGAATATTGTTTTAAAAAGCGCTTAGGTCAAGTAAAATATTCTCTCGTTAAAAAAAGGGGAAAAGACCATAACCCAGAGTTTGAAATGGCGGTTATAATAGGCGACGTTGTAATTGCCACGGGCGTTGGTTCAAGCAAAAAAAACGCCGAGCAAAAATCGGCGGAAAAAGCATATAACGCATTAAAAATAAAAAACTAAAAAGACGGAAATTAAAATGTTAAATTTTGAACGAATTGAATTGCTAGGATTTAAATCCTTTGCAGACAAAGTTAAAATAGACGTGTTAGACGGAATAACCGCCATCGTTGGACCTAACGGTTGCGGAAAGTCTAACGTAGCGGACGCTATAAAGTGGGTGCTTGGCGAACAGTCGGCAAAAACTATGCGCGGTACGTCTATGCAAGACGTTATCTTTAACGGCACGCAAGCAAGAAAGTCGCTTTCTTATTGTGAAGTGTCGCTATATTTTAACAATACGGAAAAATTGTTTCCCAACCTTGAATATTCGCAAGTCGTTATGACAAGAAAGTTGTTTAGAAGTGGCGAAAGCGAGTATTTTATAAACCGTCAACCGTGTAGAATGAAAGATATAGTTGACGCGCTTCACGAGTGTGGCGTTAGTAAAGACGGTTACACTATTATAGGTCAAGGAAAAGTGTCTGAAATTCTTTCTTCAAAACCGGAAGATAGGCGCGCTATTTTTGAAGAAGCGGTAGGTATTGCAAAAACCAAGCGCGATAGAAAAGAAAGTATAAATAAACTTGCAAGAACAAACGATAATATAACGCGTGTTTCAGATATTTTAACCGAAAGAGAACGCCAACTTGAACCGCTTGCCAAACAGGCGGAAAAAACGCGCGCACATAGGGCGCTTGCCGAAAGTTTAAAGCACCACGAAATTAACGCTTATTTATATAAATACGACCACGCAAGCGAAACTAAAAATAAAATTCAAACTAGAATTAAAGGTTTAAACGAAGAACTTTACGCGCGTAAAAAAGAACTTGAAGAAACGCTTGAAATTTACAATAAGCACCAAGCGGAAATCGCCAGTGCGGACGAGTACATACGTTCTTTAAACGCCGAAATTACCGAACGTGCCGTAGGCATTGAAAAACAATCGGGCGCTTCAAAGGTGTTTGCGGAAAAAATTTCGTATTTCCGTTCCGAAATTGAAAGGTTGAACGGCGAAATTGAAAGCGGAAACAATAAAATTAAAGAACTAGAAACTACTTTAAAATTTAAAAAAGAGTACGGCAAAAAATGCAACGGCGAAATTGACGTTTTAACTCAAAAAGCCCAAGCGGTAGCCGAAAAAATAAGCAAATTAACTAGCGAAATTACCTACGGCGAAGATTTAGAGCAGTCTATTCAAAATAAGGTTTTAAAAAGCGTTGAATCACTTGCGGACATCAATAAAAATTTAGGTGCTCTTTCGCAAGAAGAAAACGTTATAACCTTAAACCAAAAGGGAATAATAGACAAGGTTAATTCGTTAGTAGATAAATACACTAACGTAGTTAGTGAAGGCGAGTTTTTTAAAGAAGAACTTGATAAAAACGAAAAGAACGTAGCGCAATTTACGGAAGAAATTAAAGATAAGTCAAGCGCCGTTACTTCTACAAACGAGTTTATTGCTAAAATAGACAATAAGGCGTACGCCGTAAAAAATAGGCTTGCAAGCGAAGAAACCAGCCTTAAATTTTACATAGGTTTAAAAGAGTCGTTTGACGGATACAATTCTTCTGTAAAACGCCTTATGTCTAACGCAAAAACGGACGGGCTACTTGCTTCAAAAATAAAAGGCGTGGTTGCGTCTATAATTTCAACGGAAAAAAATTACGAAATTGCAATTCAAACGGCTATTGGCGGTGCGATGCAAAACGTTGTAACGGCGGACACTAGCGACGCGGAATATTTAATTAACTACCTTAAAAAGACTGACGGCGGAAGGGTAACGTTTTTACCCGTAACGTCCGTAAAAGCAAGGGGCAATTCAAGCGAACTTATAAGCGCGCTTAAAGAAAACGGCGCGGTAGGGCTTGCTACCGACCTTGTTAAATACGACCAATATTACGAAAACGTAATTAGTTTTTTACTTGGCGGTACGCTTATAGCACAAAACTTATCGCTTGCAACTCAGATTGCTAAAAAATATAAATTTGCGTTTAAAATAGTTACGCTAGACGGAGACGTTTTATCTCAAAGCGGTTCTATGACGGGCGGTTCAAGAAAGGGTAACGACGTTAACTTGCTTTCTATTGATAGGTCGGTTTTAGAATATCAAAACGCCGTTAAGTTAGATAAAGAAGAACTTTTAAGACTTGAAGCAAACAAAAAGAATTTATTAATTCAAGTAAACCGCGAAGTTGAGGAGTTAGACGAACTCAAAAATAAGTTGACGGAAGCAAAACAAAACGTAGTTTCCTTGCGTGAAAAGGTAAGCGCTTCTAAAACTATGGCGGACAGTATTCAGCAAGAAATTGAAAAGAATAAAGACGAAATTGCTATAATAGGAGCAAGGCTTCAACAAATTAAAACTGAATTTTCAGATATATCCATAGGTAACGAAAAGATAGCAAAAGAAAAAGAAGACGCTTCAAAAGAACAAAGCCAAAGAAGAGAAAAATTTGTTAAATTAAGGGCTGAAAGGGACGAAATTTTAAAAGAAAATACCGAAATTCAAGCGCGTTTATCTTATTTACGTGCCGAAATTAGCGCGTCTGAAACGGACGTTGAAAGAATTAACGGCGAAATAACTTCAATTAAAGAAAGTGCTAAAAAAGGTCAAGAAATTATCGTTAACGACAATAAGATTATAGGCGAATTAAAACTTCAAGCGGAAAAAGTTGCCTTAACCAAAGACGAGCAGTTAAAATTAAGCGAATTGCGTGCAAACCTTGCCGAATTTGACGAAAAGAAAGTTAAACTTAACGAAATGGTTATTCAAGACAATTTAAAGCGTGACGTTTTGCAAGCGGACATCAATAAAATAAGCGAAAAGAAAGCGCAAGAAGACGTTAACTATACAAAAGTTGATACCGAACTTGACTTTATGAGCCAAAACTTGTTTAACGAATACCAGTTAACGTACGAAACTTGCGCGCCGTATAGAGACGACAGTTACGACGTTTCTATGAGCCATCAAGATATTCAAACGTTAAAGCGCAAAATTGCGGGGCTTGGTAGTATTAACCCTAACGCTATTGAAGAATATAACGAGTTAAGCACGGCGTACAACGAACTTTTAAGCCAGCGCGACGACTTGTATAAAGCGCAAGAAGACTTACAAAAGGTTATAGACGATTTAACAAAAGAAATGACTCTTACCTTTAACGAAGGCTTTAAAACTATTAGAAGTAACTTTACAAAAATATTTAAAGAACTTTTTGGTGGCGGTACTGCCGACTTAATAGTTGAAGAAAGCGAAACGGGCGACCCGCTTGACGCAGGCATAGAAATCGTTGCCGAGCCACCAGGGAAAAAGTTGCAAAAAATTTCGCTTTTATCGGGTGGAGAAATGTCGCTTACGGCCATTGCAATTTTGTTTGCAATATTAAGGCTTCGCCCAATGCCGTTCTGCGTGCTTGACGAAATTGAAGCCGCGCTTGACGACGCCAACGTTGAAAGGTTTGCAAAATATTTGCGTAATTTCTCAAAAGAAACGCAATTCATTTGCATTACGCACAAAAAAGTTACGATGGAAAACGCCGACGGTTTATTTGGTGTAACTATGCCTGAAAAAGGTGTTTCTAGTATAGTTTCCGTTAAACTTTCAGACGTTGCTAGTATTGATATTAATTAATAGGTGTTTTAATGGGATTATTTTCTAAAATAGCCGAATCGCTAAAAAAAACTAAAAACAAACTTGCGGATACTTTTTCTAGGGTTTTTTCAATAGATAGAATAGGCGAAGAATTTTACGACGAATTGACGGACGCGTTAATATCGTCAGATATATCTTATTCAACCGCAAGCGACGTTGTAGACGCTTTGCGCGACGAGATGATTGAAGGTAGCGTAAAAGATAAAAACGAGGTTATAACTGCGTTAAAAGGCGTTATAGTAGATAAGATGGTAGAGTGTGGCGAAATTGAATTTTCGTACCCGCTTGCATTAATGATTGTGGGCGTTAACGGCGTAGGAAAAACTACTACCATTGGTAAATTAGCGTCGTACTTTTCTTCAAAAGGAAAAAGCGTAACCGTAGTTGCGGGCGATACGTTTAGGGCTGCTGCTAGCGAACAACTATCCGTGTGGGCAGATAGGGCAAACGTGCGAATAATTAAGCATAGCGAGGGGGCAGACCCATCTGCCGTGGTATACGACGCCATTGCTTCTGCAAAGGCAAAAAATACCGACGTTTTAATTATAGACACTGCTGGTAGGCTTCACGTTAAAAGCAATTTAATGGAAGAACTTAAAAAAATGAACCGCGTAGTTATGCGTGAATACGGCGAGGCTCAATTTTGCAAATTTATAGTTTTAGACGCTACAACAGGGCAAAACGCAATTAGTCAAGTTGACGCGTTTAACGAGGCTGTTTCGTTAGACGGTATTGTTTTAACTAAATTAGACGGTACAGCAAAAGGCGGTTTTGTAGTTTCGCTTTGCTACGAAAAACAAATTCCCGTTGCCTTTGTGGGCGTTGGCGAAAAATTAGAAGATTTAGTTGAATTTAACGCCAAAGATTTTGTTGACGGATTATTTTAACGCTAAATTTTAGTTGTTTTTAACGTAAAAATTAACGATAATTAAAGTAAAAGTAAAGCGTTAAGTTTTATAAAAATAAAAGAGTTCAGTGGCTAACTGAACTCTTATTTATTTACGTTAAAACAAGTTACGTTTATTTTTTATTTTTATATTCTTCTAACGCTTTTGAAAGTTGGTCGGGGCAAGAAGTGTTGTTTCTACACTTTATTCCCTTTAATAAAGAAATAACTTCGTCAACTTCTTTATTTTCAACAAGTTTTGCAATGCCTTGCAAGTTGCCAGAGCAACCGCCTATAAATTTTACGTTTAATACCTTGTTGTTTTCAACTTCAAAAAGTATTTGCCTTGAACAAGTTCCGTTCGTTTTGTAAGTAAGCATAATTTCTCCTTTAATCTACCAAATTTTCGTAAATAAGCGCGTATAGATTGCCGGCTTTATCTTCCCACTTTTTATAAATGCTTTTTGCTATTTGCCTATTGGGAACGTTAAATTTTAATTCCAAAAGCGGTTGAGTGGTGTCGTTAATTTTTAAATAAACGGTGTAGGTGGAATCTTTATTCATATAGTAATCGGCAACGCACTCTTGTTTTTTACGATAGTGTGAACGGTTGCTTTTTACAAACGTAGAAATAGACTCCCTTATTGACGAAGGAATTTTTACGTAAAATTCCGCTAGGCAATATCTGCCTTCGGGAGTTATGGTGTAAAGTGCGTCTCCATACGTAGCCACGTTATAAACAAAACCTTCTTCAATAAGTTTGTTTAATATGGGCTTGTGGTCCATATACGAAATCCACGTGTTAGACGAGCAACACATATCCACTAGCGTATTTTCCGATAGTGGACACTCCATCTTATCAAAGACGAACAATAATATTAACTTGTTAATAAACGAGTCCCCTTTGACAAGCACAGTTTTATCCTCCGCAAAAATAATTAAGTTAAAAAATAAATTTTAGCAAGCAAACGGCTTTAACTCTTGTAAAAGGTCGTCGCAATTATCAGAGTGAATTTCAAGAGTAACCGGTTTAGAAAGGTCTAAACTAAAAATACCTAAAATAGACTTAGCGTCAACCACGTATTTGCCGTGTTTAAGGTCAATATCGTAAGGATATTTTTGAACTATTGTAACGAATTGAGAAACTTGGCTTGTCATTAAAAGTGATATTTGTAAAGATTTCATTGTAAAAAAACTCTCCTATTATTTAATAAAAAATATTATACATAATTTTTAATTAAAATGCAATAGTTTTTAAAAATATTGTTGATAGTTACAAAAAGTTGTGGTACAATTAAAAAGTAAATCAATATAAGGGGTTAATATGAGAACTAGAGAGGAATCTTTAAACAATTTTTGCAAATTAGTTGACGAACTTATAAACGTTAATTACCTTTTGGCTAACTCTAAAATTTTTGAAGTTATAACGTCTATAAACTCTTCTAAACTTTTAACTGAAATATTTAATTATTTTTCAGACGGTTTTGATTTTGAAGGCGTTTTAACTAATTGCTTTACGGAAGAAAACGCAGTTAAAAAATTTGTTCTTCCAAAAAAGAATACCGACGTTTTAGCCCTTGTTTACTTAATATTGCGTGAAATCAATTTTAAAAACTTGCAATTAACCGATTTGTTAGAGTATTTTGACGGGGCTAAAAATTACGAGCAAGCCTATAAAAATTTTGGGCAAGAAGTGTTGTTGCCGTTTAAAACGTATGCATATCAAATTGGGCGCGTTATGATAAATAGCACTCAATCTGAAAGCGAAGCAAAGGCCGTTAGATTAAACGTGGCGGAAGAACCTATTAACGCTTCTACTTTAAACGCCGTTGAAAAAGAAATTTCTAAAACGGAAGTTACGCCTAGCGAAGTTTCCACTATAAGCGACGCTACAAGGCTTGTAAGATTAATTGAACTTGACAAGTTGTCGGTTACGCAAAGCCGTTTGTCAAAAGAAGAAAAAAACGAGTTGTTTTACGTTTTAGAACTTTTTGAAAGTGAAATAAAAAAAGGCGATGCAGAACGTATAAATTTAGCGTATTTAGCGTACGTTTACGCAATTAAGCCTTTTAAACGCGTAAAGAATAACGTTAAAGAAATAACCAACATAATTTTTGGTTAAAATTATAAACGATTAAACTATAAAAAGGAAATTTTAACATGCGTGCAGTAGTTCAAAGAGTTAAAGAAACAACTTTAAAAGTAGACGGAAATTTAATTAGCAGTATTCCTTTTGGGTTAGTAGTGTTTTTAGGCGTAAAAAGGGGCGATAGCACGGAAACCGCCCTAAAACTTGCCGACAAAATATCTTCTTTACGCGTCTTTGAAGACGAAAACGGAAAGATGAATAAAGGCATAAAAGAAGTTGGCGGTCAAATTTTAAGCGTTTCTCAATTTACTTTATACGGAGATACTTCTCACGGCAACCGCCCTGGGTTTAGCGACGCCGAAATTCCCGAAAAGGCAATAAAAATATACGAGGCGTTTTCAAATAGATTAGAAGAAAACGGCGTTATAACTAAACGTGGAATTTTTGGCGCGGATATGAAAATTTGCCAATTAAACGACGGTCCCGTAACGCTAATTTATGATATGTAATTATGTTTAATCAAGATATTTTAAAGCAAAATTTAATTGATTTAGGAGCCGACCTTGTCGGCTTTTCGCATTTAGAAAAAAGCCCTATACCAAATCAACCGCAACTTGTTTACGCCGTAACCGTTGCCGTAAAAATAGCGGACGCCGTTTTAAAAACGATAGAAGATAGACCTACTATTTCGTATTTTCACGAATACCGTTCGGCAAACGCGCTTTTAGATAGCATAACGTTTAGAGGTGCAAGAATTTTAGAAAAGCAAGGATTTTATGCGTTTCCTATACCCGCGTCGCAAAGCACGGCGGAAGATAAGTCTTTGTATAAAGGCACTTTTCAACACAAAACGCCGGCTAGACTATCGGGGCTTGGTTTTATAGGTAAAAGCGGTTTATTTATAAGCGAAAAATACGGTAGTAAAATTAGGCTTGCAACCATACTTACAAACGCGCCTTTAACTAGCGAAAGCGCGCCTATTTTAAGTAAGTGTGGCGGTTGTAATTTGTGCGTAAAAGCCTGTCCCGCAGGCGCTATTAGCGGTATTGAATATAGCGAAGGGTTAAAAAGAGAGGACTTTTTTTCCGCTGAAAAATGCTCTAATAATATGAAGACGTATAAAGATATAGGAAGGGGTGCGGTTTGCGGTATTTGCATTAAAGTTTGCCCTTACAATAAATTAACGTAGTAAATATAAAGCGTTGACAATTTGTTTAAAATTTGTTATATTATTAAAAATATACCGAAAGCGTAAAGTTTATAGCGGAGAGTTTTAATATGAAGAATTACAAAATCTCATTGGCGGGCGATTTGGGTAGCGGAAAAAGTACCGTTGGAAAATTGCTTACACAAAAATACGGCCTAGAAATTGTTTCAATTGGTCAAATTCATCGCCAAATGGCTAGCGAAAGAGGTATGGACGTAACAGAGTTTAACGTTTATATGGAAACTCATCCGGAAATTGACAAAGAACTTGACGATAAATTAAAAGAGTACGAAAATAAAGACGGCAAGTTTTTGTTTGACTCTCGTATGGCGTTTCATTTCGTGCCGTCAAGTTTTTCCGTTTATATGGCAACGGACGCGTTAGTTGCCGCAAAGCGTATATTTGAAGCAACTAGGTTAGACGAGACTTACACTTCCGTAGAAGACGCTGCAAAAAAACTTACCGAAAGGCGTAACAGCGAGGCGTTAAGGTATAAAAAGTTTTACGGCGTAGACATTACGGATATGAAAAACTATAACTACGTTATAGATACGGGTAGTTTATCTCCCGAAGAAGTTTTTGAAAAGATTAGCAACGCCTTTGAGTGTTGGCTTATAGATTAAGAGGTTTAATATGCATTGGGCTGAAAAATTAGCAGAAGAGGTTATTCAAAGAAATCCTAACAAAGAAGAATACGTTTGTGCGGCAGGCATTAGTCCTTCGGGCTCTGTTCACATTGGCAATTTTAGAGATATAGCAACTAGTTTTTACGTTGTTAAGGCTTTACAAAAAGCGGGTAAAAAAGCAAAATTGCTTTTCTCGTGGGACGAGTTTGATAGATTGCGTAAAGTTCCGTCAAACATAGCAAAAATAGCGCCCGATTTTGATAAATATTTGGGTATGCCGTACGCTTTAATTCCAGACCCTTACGGAGTATATTCTTCTTATGCGGAATACAACGAAAAGGAGTTTGAAACTTCGCTTAAAGAACTTGGAATAGAAGCCGACTATCGTTATCAAGCAAAGCAATATATGTCCGGCGCTTACGTAGAAGGCATTATTAACGCCATAGTAAAAAGAAAAGAAATTTACGACGTTTTAATGAAGTATAAAACGCAAGATTCCGACGAGGGTGAAAGAGAAAACTATTATCCTATTAACGTATATTGTAAAGAGTGTAATAAAGATACTACCAAAGTTATATCTTCTTCAAGCGACGGCGAAGAAATAACTTATACTTGTAAGTGCGGTGCTACTCATACCGTAAAGGTAAGAGAGTACAATATGATTAAACTCGTTTGGAAAATGGACTGGCCTATGCGTTGGGGTTACGAGGGCGTAGACTTTGAGCCGGGCGGAATAGACCACGCCGCAGCAAGCGGTAGTTACGTTGTTGCAAGCGACCTTGCCGAAAGCGTTTTAGGAATTAAACCACCGCTATTTCAAGGTTACGGTTGGCTTTCTATTGCGGGGCTTGGCGATATGCACTCGTCAACGGGCAACAATATTACTCCTGCAACCGTTTTAAAGGTTTACGAGCCCGATATGGTACGTTGGTTGTTTGCTAAATACGAGCCAAAAGCACCTTTCTCGTTTAACTTTGACGATACTATTATTCGCCACTATTCCGAATTTGATAAAGGTTTAGAAGCGTACAAAAACGGCGAAGCGGACGAGTACAATTCTTCCGTTTACGAATTTAGTTTATTAAACGGTAAAAACACTATATCAAAAGTTCCGTTTGGCGTTTTGTCTAGCGTGGCAACGATAGTTGACTTTAATCCTAGCGCTGTAAGAGAGATTTTAAAAAAGGTTGGCGTAGAGTTTACCGAGCAAGACGAGTCAAGGCTTAAAAGAGTTAAAGACTGGATAACCGTTCATCAACCTTCAAAGTTGTATAAACTTTTAACTTCTAAAAATCAAGAGTTTTACGACGGTTTAGAGTGTGAAGAAAAAGACGCGATTAAAAAATTACACGATTATATAAGCCAAAACGAAGTTATTAACGAAAAAGATATTCAACAATATCTTTACACCGTAATTAATGTAGAAACTTTAACTAAAAAAGAAAATATGGCACGCCAACAAAGGTTCTTTAAAGTATTTTACAACCTTTTGTTCGGCACGGATATGGGTCCAAGGCTTTATTTGTTCCTTGCCGCTATTGATAAAAAAGAATATTTACATCTTTTGAATTTCTAAAAATAACAAACCCTTTGTTTAACTTAACAAAGGGTTTGTTTTTTTGTTTACTTAGTTCTAAATTTTTTTGCTTATTGCCACTGTTAATATAAATGGAACGTAATTTTTTAGATGAATTATACCAATAAACGTAACTAATAAATAAAAAAGTAGGTTTAACAACCTACTTTTAATTTTTTAATAAATTTATTATTTTTCGTAAACTTCTCTTTTTAAAACGTAAACTTCGTTATACGTTCTGTATTTTTCGTTATAGTCAAGCCCGTAGCCAACTACGAATTCATCTGGAATAGTAAAGCATACGTAATCAGCCAAAAGGTCAACCTTTCTTCTTTCAGGTTTATCTAAAAGCGTGCAAATTTTAATAGAAGCGGGTTTTCTTTGCAATAGTAAACGCTTTAAATAAGAAAGGGTGTTTCCAGAATCAATAATATCTTCTACAATAACTACGTGCCTGTTGTTTATTGGAATATTAACGTCCTTTATCATTTTAACTTCGCCAGACGACTTAGTTTCTTTTCCGTAACTAGAAACAGCCATAAATTCCATTTCGCAAGGGATACTAAGTGCTTTTAAAAGGTCTGACATAAAAAATATGCCACCTTTTAATATACATATAAAAAGGGGGTTTTTGCCTTCGTAATCGCCGTCTAAACGTTTAGCAAGTTCGCAAATTTTGTTTTGTAAATCTTCTTTGCTAATAAGCACTTTTTCAAAATCTTTATACATATAAATCCTTGTTTTTTTAAAACAAAAAGACCGTTTAAAACGGTCCGTATGTTTTATACTCTTTCAACTTTTTTGCTTTTTAAACAACGCGCGCATACATATTCAGTAGAAATTGCGCCGTCATTGACGATTCTAACCTTCTGAACATTAGCGTTATATAAGCGAGGAGTTTTACGGTTACTGTGGCTTACCAAATTGCCTGATAATTTACCTTTACCGCATACGCTACAAACTTTTGACATAACTACACCTCCGATTAAACTAGGTTCAATTTTTTTGCAAACATAATATAACATTATTTGACTTAAAAAGCAAGCGTTATAACGCAATTTGGCAAATTTTATTTAAATAATGTTAAAAAAATTTCAAATTGTATAAAAACTCTTGCAAAAATTCTACTATTATTGTAAAATACATATAGTATATTCGTTAGGAGGTTAACATGTCGGTAAAAACTAGCAACGCTTACGGTAAAATATCTATATCTGACGAGGCAATCGCAAAAGTAACAGCGTATGCCTCTTTGGAGTGTTACGGTATTGTTGAAATGGTATCTAGGCGCGCTTCCGACAGTTTCTTCAAACTTTTTGGAATAGATAGGGGCGCTAAGGGTGTTAAAGTTGTTACTAACGGCGACCGTATCTTTATTGACGTGTACGTTATTATAAAATTTGGCGTATCAATTTCTGCGGTTGCAAACTCTTTAAAAGATGCAATTAAGTATAAGGTAGAGAGTTTTACAGGTATGGTAGTTGATACGGTAAACGTTAACATAACGGGCGTTAAACTTTAATTTTTATGAGGATTATTATTAATGAAAACTATTAACGGCGCTATGTTTGCCAAAATGGTAATTAACGCTTCAAAATTGTTAGATATAAATAGAGATAGAATAGACTCTTTAAACGTCTTTCCCGTTCCCGACGGAGATACGGGCACGAACATGTCGCTTACTATAAAGTCGGCGGTTAAAGAGCTTCAACAATGCAAATCAAACAACCTTTCGCAAATTGCAGAAAGCGTAATGAGGGGTGCTTTAAAAGGGGCGCGCGGAAACAGTGGCGTTATATCTTCACAAGTGCTTCGCGGTATGTGTTCGGTAATAAAAGATAATAGCGAGGTTGACGTTAAGTTATTTATAAAAGCATTAAAAAGCGCAACGGAAGTTGCTTACAGTGCCGTGTCTAACCCAAAAGAAGGCACTATGCTTACCGTTTCACGTATGATTTCAGAGGGTGCGGTTGAGTCAAAAGCCAAAACTTTTGAAGAATTATTTAACGATATTATCGCTAGTGGCGAAATTGCTTTAAATAAAACGCCGGAACTTTTACCCGTACTTAAAAAGGCGGGCGTAGTTGACTCGGGCGGTATGGGCTTACTTACTATATATAAAGGTATGCAAAAAGCCTTATTGGGCGAAGAAATTGAAGGCGAAGCCGTTGACGTTGAAGTTAAAAAAGAAGACGTTACTCTTGAACACGCCGATATTTTAAACCTTGGCACTATTGAATTTGGGTATTGTACCGAATTTTTTATAACTAATTTAAAAAAGAAAACGACTCTTGCCGCTATTGACAAACTTCGCGAATACCTTATGACGATAGGCGATTGCGTTTTAGTTATAGGCGACCTTGAATTTGTAAAAGTTCACGTTCACACCAATAATCCTGGCAGAGCCCTTTCACACGCGCTTGAACTTGGCGAAATTGACAAGGTTAAAATTGAAAATATGCTTGAACAAAACCGCGAACTTATTAAAAAGTATAATGCGGAAAAGAAAAAGTTAGGTATGCTTTCAATTTGCTCGGGCGAAGGTTTTGCAAGTATATTTAAAGATATTAGCGTAGACCAAGTTATTGAAGGTGGTCAAACTATGAACCCTAGTGCGTCTGATATTGCCGACGCGGTTTGTAAAATTAACGCGGAAAATATCTTTATCTTCCCAAACAACAAAAACATTATTTTGGCGGCGGAACAGTCTAAACAGTTAATAGAAGGTAAAAAAATACACGTAATACCAACTAAAAACGTTCCGCAAGGCATTAGCGCCGCACTTGCTTTTGACCCCGAAGAAGAAGCAGACGTTAATAAAATTAATATGTTACACGCGATAGACAACGTAGTTTCAGGGCAAGTAACGTATGCGGTAAGAACAACTAAAATTGACGATTTTAACTTAAAAAAAGGCGATATTATCGGTCTTAACGACAAGCGTATTTTATCAAAAGGTAGCAGTATTGAAGAGTGTTTACTTTCTTTAATAAAATCGTTAAAAGAAAGTTCTCACAGTTCAATTAACCTTTATTACGGGGCGGACGTTACTGAAAGTGACGCTGAAAAAATTTGCGAAACGGTACAGGCTAATTATCCGGATTGCGACGTTGCCATATTAAACGGCGGTCAAGCGGTTTACTATTTTATAGTATCGTTAGAATAATTTACGAGGGAAACTTTTTTAGTTTCTCTCTTTTATTTATAATAGGTGTTAAATGAAGTTAAATTCAATAAAAAACGTAAGCGATAAGCGCGTTTTAGATTTTAATAAATTGGGTGTTTATAGCGTAGAAGATTTAATTAAGTTTTATCCACGCTATTACTTAGATATGACTAAAATTACGCCTATTAAAGACGCTTACCACAACGACTGCATTTTAACCGTTGCAAAAGTAGAGGTTGAACCAAGGGTGCAATCGGGCGGACGTGTAAAATACGTAAAAACCTACTGTTCGCAACACAAAGACACTTTTGAAATAATATGGTTTAATCAACCGTACGTTGCAAACAAGTTAAAATGTGGCGAAGAATACTTTTTTTACGGGCGCGTACAAAACAAATTCGGGCTTGCTTCTATGGTTAATCCCGTGTTTGAGCCGGTAACTGAAAACAACAAATTAAAAGGCGTTGTGCCCGTGTATAAATCGGTTGGCTCTTTAACGCAAAGCGTTATTAGAAACTCAGCCGTTAACGCTTTAAAATTGATAGACGTTAAAAGTGATATTCCGCAAGAGTTACTATATAAATACGCTTTAATGCCACTAGAAAAAGCGTATAAAGAAATTCATTATCCAAGCACTCAAATTAATTTAACTAACGCGCAAGAAAGAATTGCACTAGAAGAATATTTCTCGTTAATTTCGGCTTTTAAAGTAATAAAAGGCGATAAAAACCGCATTAGAATAAATAAATACGATTGTAACGCTACTAAATTAAAAGAATTTATAAGAAAGTTTAATTTTGAATTTACAGACGGGCAAAAGTCCGCCGTAAACGATATTTATAAAGATTTAACGGGCGTAACCGTTATGAATAGGCTTATTCAAGGCGACGTTGGTTGCGGTAAAACCGCAGTTGCGTTATGCGCGGTATTTATGGCGTACACTAGCAATAAACAAACGGCGTTTTTAGCCCCTACGGAAGTTCTTGCACGCCAAAACTACAACGTCGTAAAACGTTATTTTAACGAAGGTCAAGTTTGTTTTTTAAGCGGTTCGCTTTCCGCAAAAGAAAAGGCGTTATTAAAGCGTGATATTAAAAGCGGAAAGTATAAAATTATAGTTGGCACGCACGCCGTTATTCAACCGGACGTTGAGTTTAATAATTTATCATTGTGCGTGTGTGACGAACAACAACGCTTTGGAGTTGCTCAAAGAAGTTCGCTAGAAGGTAAAGGCGAGTCTACCGACGTTTTAGTTATGAGTGCAACGCCTATTCCTAGAACTTTATCTTTAATTTTTTATGGCGATTTAGATATTTCTACCATACACGATAAGCCCGTAAAGCGCGCAACCGTAACCACTCGCATAGTTCCCGAATTTAAGTGCGACGATATGCTTGCGTTTATATCAAAAGAAATAAAAAAGGGAAACCGCGCGTATTTTGTTTGTCCCAAAATTGAAGGGGACGAAGAAGGTGCTTTTATAAGCGTTAAAGAACTTTACGAAGAACTTTGCTCTAAACTTAACGGCGTAAAGTTAGGGCTTATGCACGGAAAGTTAAAAGATAGCGAAAAATCTAGCATAATGGAAGATTTTAAAAGCGGAAAAATAGAAGCGCTTGTTTCTACCACGGTAATTGAAGTTGGCGTTGACGTTGCAGACGCAACCGTAATGGTTATATATAACGCCGAAAGATTTGGTTTATCGCAATTACATCAATTAAGGGGTAGAGTAGGTAGAAGCGACAAGCAAAGTTACTGTTTTTTACTTGACACGGCAAAAAATCAAACTGCAAAAGATAGGCTAAACGTAATTAAAACTTGTTCAGACGGTTTTAGAATTAGCGAAGCCGACTACGACATTAGGGGTGGCGGTGACTTTTTAGGCGAAAGGCAATCGGGCAGGTTTATGACTCAACTTGGCGGATTAAAATATTCTTCAAAAGTCATATTTTTTGCAAAGGAGTTAAGCGACGAGGCTTTTTCTAACCCCAAAAACATACCAATGCTTAACGAAATTGCAAGTTTAAAATACAAAAAACTAAAAGATATAATACTAAACTAGCATTTGCAATTTTTATTATAAAGTGATAGAATAAAATTATGAAATATATTGAACTTACTATTTATACTACTTCCGAAGTGCAAGAATTAATTTGCGATAAACTGTGGGATTTTACCGCCTACGGAGTTGCCGTTTGCGACGATAACGACGTGTTGGAATTAATAAACAAAAGGCGCAATACTTGGGATTATTTAGAAGACGGAATTACAAAAAATTTAGGCAATAACGCAACGCTTATTAAATGTTATTTAGACGTTGAAAACAGCAAAACTACCATTATGCAAATAGAAAATGCGTTGCAAGAGTTAAAGTGTAACGGAAGCAAATATTTCAACTTTGGCACGTTAGAAACGGTGACTAGGCTAGTTGACGGAGACGATTGGATTGAAATTTGGCGCAAGCATTATAGACCTATGGATATGGGCAAGGTGGTAATTTGTCCAGAGTGGGTTGATTACGTTAAAAAAGACGGGCAAGTAGTAGTTAAATTAGATAGCAACATGGCGTTTGGTACGGGCGAACACGAAACTACTTCTATGTGCATAGATTTTTTAATTGCGTATCTTAACGAAAGTAGCGTAGTTTTAGATATAGGCACCGGTTCTGGAATTTTAGGTATAACGGCAGTTAAATTAGGCGCTAAAAAAGCGGTTATGACGGATATTGACGAAGTTGCCGTTAGCGTTGCAAAACACAATGCAAAACTTAATAACGTAGAAGAAAAATGCCATATAACACTTGATAATTTACTTGATAAAAACGACGGCGTAGGCGACGTTGTCGTAGCAAATATAACCGCCGATATTTTATGTGATTTAAGCAAAAACATTTTAAGTCATTGCAATCAAAACACACTTCTAATTTTAAGCGGAATACTGCGCGAAAAGGCAGAACAAGTAGTAAATTGTTATAGCAATATAGGTTTTAAACTTATAAATTCAAAAAGCAAGGGCGAGTGGGTTGCACTCGTATTAAAAAGAGTATGAAAGCGGTTGTTTTTACGCTAGGTTGCAAAGTTAACGCTTGCGAAAGTGCTTCAATAATAAAAAGTTTAGAAGACGACGGGTATACTGTAAGCGAAAAATTACAACGTGCGGATTTATACGTAATAAACACTTGCGCCGTTACTAGCGAGGCGGAAAAAAAGTCTCGCCAAGCGATAGCAAGGGTAAAAAAATTTAACGATAAAGCAAAAATTATAGTAGTTGGCTGTGCATCTCAAAAATGCCCGCAAGATTTTTTGAATAAAGACGGCGTGTCGCTAGTTTTAGGAACGGTAGGAAAAAGCACGGTTAGTTCTAAACTTAGCGATACGGGCAATAAAATTTTACCGTTAACAAAAGATTACGAAGAGTTTTGTGCTCCAAAACAAGTAAAAACGCGCGCTTTTATTAAAATTCAAGACGGGTGCGACAATTTTTGTTCGTACTGTATAATACCGTATTTGCGTGGGCAAAGTAGGTCGCGCAGTATAGAAAGCGTAGTTAAAGAAGTAGAAGGGCAAAACGCGTTAGAAACCGTTTTAACGGCTATAAACGTTACGGCTTACAACTATAACGGAAAAACATTAAAGGACTTAATTAGCGCGCTAAAAGGCGTAAAAAGCCGTATAAGAATAGGTAGTATTGAAGAAAACGCCATTAACGAAGAACTGTTAAAAGAACTTGCTACGTTAAACGATTTTGCGCCACACTTTCACCTTTCACTTCAATCGGGTAGCAATAAAGTGCTAAAAGATATGAACAGAAAGTACACGGCGGAAAGTTTTTTAGACGGCGTAAATTTAATAAGAAAATATTTTAAAAACGCTGGAATTACAACCGATATTATAGTCGGTTACCCTACGGAAACGGAAGAAGATTTTATAAAAACTTACGAATTTGCTAAAAAAGTTAAATTTTCGGATATTCACTGTTTTGCCTTTTCCGTTAGAGAGGGGACTGTTGCAAGCAAGTTAAAAGATTTGCCTAGCGAAGTTAAAAAAAGCCGTATAGACAAACTTATTAAATTAAAAAGCCAGTTAAAATTAGATTTTTTAAAGCAAAATTTAAATGCCGTGCACGAAGTTATATTAGAAGAATACGACGGCGAGTATACAAGCGGATACACGGCAAATTATATAAAAGTTTACGTTTTAGGCAACGTGCCTAGCGGAAAATATAAAATAAAACTAGAAAGCATTTTTAAAGACGGTGCTTTTGGTAAAGTATTAGAGGTGTAATTATGGAAAATTGTTTATTTTGTAAATTTATAAGTGGAGAAATTCCCGTTAATAAGGTATATGAAGACGATAATATGATAATCATTAACGATATAGACCCAAAGGCTAAAAACCACTATTTATTAATAGTTAAAAGCCATTTTAAATATCTTTCGGAAATGAGTTTAGAACAAGCTGAAATGTTAAAAAACGCACTTTTAACGCTTCCAAAGTTAACTACGTTATTAAAACTTGAAAACGGATATAGGCTAGTTGTAAATCAAGGCGACGACGCTGGTCAAACTATACCGCATCTTCACGTACACGTGCTTTGCGGTCAAAAAATGGGTTGGCAACCTGCATAATTTTACAAATTGTTTTGTATTACAACTAAAAAACAGTTGTAAAAATATAAATTGTATGCTATAATATCGTAGCGTAAAAAATAAAATTAATTAAATTAAGGGTGAATTATGTTAAATTTACTTGCAGTTAATCCATATACTTGGTATAAAGTTTTAAGCATTATTTGTTTAATTCTTTCATTAATATCGGCAATTTTCGTTATAATAATCGTTATTATGCAACCTAGCAATTCAGAGGGTATCGGTGCTATAAGCGGTCATTCAGAAACGTTCTATGGCAAAAACAAATCTAAAACGCTAGAAAGCAAAATGAGAAGGCTAACAATAATTTCAATTGCAGTTTTGGCTGTTTCTATGATTTTATTCTTTATCCTTCCAAACTTATTCTATTAATTAACTAACGAAAAACGGCTTGATAAAGCCGTTTTTTTATACTATTTGCATTATGATTAAAAACGTTTTACTAGAAAAATTTAATAGTGGAGAGATTGAAAATCTTGGCGTTAAAAGGATATGCCAAGAATTTTTAGCAAACTCTAAATTAGAAAAAGATATTATAAAAAACGCTTTAATAAGTTTAGAAGACGAAGGTAAAATAGTATTTAAAAACGGAAAGTTCGTAACGCTACAAAACAGCGGTTATTTTAAAGGCGTTATTCGCGGAAACGAACGTGGTTTTGCCTTTTTAACGGTTGACGGTTTAGACGATTTTTTTATTGCCAACAAAAACCTTAACGGCGCGCTAGACGGCGACGAAGTAATTGCAAAACCAATAGAAAGTTCTAGGGGTAGTAGCGACGAGTGCGAAGTTGTAAAAATATTAACGCGCGGTGTTAAAAAATTGGTTGGAACGTTTCAAGGCGAAAACGGTTTTGGCTTTGTAATTCCAGATAGCAAAAGTTATTTTGTAGACGTGTATATTCCTATAAAAAACACTATGGGCGCAAAAACGGGCAATAAAGTGTTGGTTTTAATAACGGGGTATCCCGAAAACCGAAAAAACCCCGAAGGGAAAGTTTTAGAAATTATAGGCAATAAATACGATTTTAAAGCCGAAGAACTTTCTATTATTAAAAACGCTGGGTTAGAAACCGAATTTAGTAAAGAAGTTTTAAAAGAAGTTGAATTAATACCAACGTCCGTTTCAAAGCAAGAACTTGCAACGAGAGTTGATTTTACAAACGATTTAATTATTACGATAGACGGCGAAGACTCGCGCGATTTTGACGATGCAATTTCGTTAGTAAAAAATAAAGACGGAACTTTTACGCTTGGCGTACACATTGCAGACGTAACGCATTACGTAAAGTACGGCACTAATATATATAAAGAAGCGCTTGCGCGTGCAACAAGCGTGTATTTTCCAGAAAGGGTTATACCAATGTTACCTAAAAAACTCTCTAACGGAATTTGCTCGCTTAACGAAAACGAAACTCGCCTTACTCTTTCAGTTATAATGGACGTTAATAAAAACGGCGAAATAGTTAACTTTGATATTAAAAAGTCGGCTATTCGTTCTAAAAAGCGCATGACGTATACTGCCGTTCAAAAGATAATTGACGGCGATAAAACGGCTCTAAACGAGTATAAAGAAATTGTGCCTTTAATTAATGATTGTAAAGAATTAAAGGAAATTTTAAGTAATAAACGCAAAAAACGCGGAACTATTGATTTAGAGTTAAACGAAAGCCACATAACCGTAGTTGACGGTAAAATATTAATTGAACCGCGTTCTAGCATTGACGCGTACAAAATTATAGAAGAGTTTATGATTTTGGCAAACGAGTGCGTTAGCGAATACGTATTTTATCTTAATTTGCCGTTTTGCTATCGCGTACACGAAAAGCCTGACGGAGAAAAATTAGAAACTTTTAAAAACTTTTTAAAAGCGCTAGGAATATCGGTTAAGTGGCAAGCGGATAATTGCTATCCTAAAAATTTTAGCGATTTGCTAGATAGTTTAAAAAACGAACGCGTGTACGGCGTAGTAAACAAAGTTATGTTGCGTTCCTTAAAAAAGGCTAAATATTCGCCCGAAAATTTAGGGCATTTTGGGCTTTCTAGTAAGTGCTATTGCCATTTTACTTCTCCAATTAGGCGTTTTCCCGACCTTACCGTTCACGCGATTATAAAGGGTATTTTAGACGGAAAAGACGTTCAAACTTTGTATGGCGACAAGGTGGCGGAAATTTGCAACGTGTCTTCTGAAAAAGAAAGAAAAGCCGACGAAGTTGAACGCACTATGGACGATTATTATAAATGTAGGTATATGCGCGCGCACGTAGGCGAAGAATTTAAGGGAATTATTAGTGGCGTAACGAGTTTTGGCGTTTTTGTTGAATTAGAAAATACCGTTGAAGGTCTTGTAAAAGTTGAAACTTTGCCAAAAGGCAATTATAAGTTTGACGAAAAGACTTTTACGTTGTATTCTAATAGTAGGTATTATACGCTAGGCGAAGCCGTAACCGTTAAAATATTAAGCGCCGAAACAAGCACAAGGCGAATAGAAATGAGAATTACGGAAGATAAATATTATTCAAAAAAGCGCGTAAATTAAAATGAAGATAATAACTGAAAACAAACAAGCAAAATTTGAATATTTTATAGACGAAACTTATGAAACGGGCATTGTTTTAGAAGGTGCGGAAGTAAAGTCTATTAGGGCGGGAAACGTTAATTTAAAAGACAGTTTTTGCTCTATATATAAAGGCGAAGTTTTTTTAAAAAACGCCCATATTTCCGCATACAATAAAATGAGTGCTTTTAATAGCCATAACGAAAAACGCGATAGAAAGTTACTTTTAAGGCGTGTAGAAATTAATAAAATAGTTGGAAAAGTGTCGGAAAAAGGTTATACGTTAGTTCCGCTATTAATGTATTTTGAAGGCAATTTGGTAAAGGTAAAAATAGGGCTTTGCAAAGGCAAACACACTTTTGATAAAAAGGAGAGTATAAAGGAAAAGGATATTAAAAGGTTTTACGAAAGAGAATTAAAAAATTATTAACATATGGGGATGCACCGGATTTGATTGGTTAATGAGGGTGACGTAAGCGTGCCGAAGTTTCCCGAGGCTTCGTAAAAACGGGAGTTTTAAAATTAAATGCAAATAATAATAAATTAGCATTTGCTGCTTAATTATAAAGTAGCTATCCGATATAATGGTGTCGCCGAGTTATAAAGGGTATTATTTTAGGCGGAACTTCTTAATAAAATTTGATTGCGTTTTATAAAGAGTATTTAGCAATACACGTTATCGCTGGTTTGACTGCTACAATGCGATAAAAGGGACAAAAAACAGTATACGCACGAAGAAAGCGCAAAGGATTTAATTAAGACGAGGGTTCAACTCCCTCCATCTCCACCAATAATAAAAGGGGCAACTTTTACGTTGCCCCTTTTATTATTGCATTGAAAGTATAAGGAAGGGAGTTGAACAAGAACGTAAAAAAAATATGCAATGCTCTGCATATTTTTAGTGGCTGACCGAAGATTTTTTGCAACCACCAAGTTAAACAAGTTTCAAATGGTTGCAAAAAAGCAAGAGCAACTCCCTCCATCTCCACCACGTCAGGGCAAGGCTATTTCGTCCACCGTTGCTACTGCAACGGCTTGACCTATGAGCCTGCCCTTCCTTTTTCCCAAAAATCTTTTGTTGTACAAAATATTTTCGGGAGCCCTAATAATAAATGGTGTCCTCGGTGCGTATTTCACACGCCCAAGTCCACCAGAAAAAAGCACACATTTGTCTACCAAGACAATGTGTGCTTTTTTCAACGAAATAAATCCCTCGCGGGATTTGTGAAATGCACTGCGTGCGTGAAATACGCTCCGCGTGTGAAATGCGCTGCGGCGCGTTAGGGGATTTATTTCATTTCACATTGAACCGATGGGCGCAATATTTCACAATTCACGGAGTGAATTATTTCACATTCGGCGTGCGCCGAATATTTCACTTGAAACACTATCGTTTTTATGATATAATAAACTCATCAATAAACAAGAATTTGTAGGGGCATATATGAATAGCATAAACAAAACGTTATACATTCCCTTATATGGCAAGTCTTACGTGAGCAAAAAGGGTTTGTTTCTTAATGATAAAAAAGCCGAAGAAATTTGGGATAAAGAAGGGTTTTCTCTTAGGGGAAAATCTAAATCCAAATGGCTTGCCTACTATATGGGAATTCGTTCTGCCGTGTTTGACGAATGGGTAAAAAGGCAAATGGTAACTACTTTAGATGCCGTGGTTATTCATATCGGTTGCGGAATGGATAGCCGTGCCATAAGAGTTGGAACTGAAAATCATAAGTGGTACGACGTGGATTTTTTGGAAGTTATTAAACAAAGAAAACGCTACTATGCCGAAACAGATAATTACCAAATGATTGCAGGCGATGTAAGAACTTGCGATTGGCTGACGGTTATTAAGGAAAATAAATCTGCCATCGTCGTTATGGAAGGCGTGAGTATGTACTTGACTGTAAATGAAATGCAAAATTTAGCAGATAGCATTTGCTCTCATTTTAAAAGCATTGTGCTTTTGGTGGACGCTTATACTTCTTTTGCTGCTAAAATGTCAAAGCGAATAAACCCTATAAATGATGTAGGTGTAACCGAGGTTTATGGCATAGATAACCCACAATCTTATCAAACCGAGAATCTTGCTTTTATAAAAGAATACACTATGATACCTCAAAAATACATAGACGAATTAAAAGGGTTTGAAAGGTTTATTTTTGCGAAACTCTATGCAGGTGCATTCTCAAAAAAGCTGTATCGTTTGTATGAATATCAAAAGAAGTAATCAAACTCCAATTTAACTATCAGTACAAAATGTATACTTTTAGTTGTTCTTATGCTACTTTACGCACCTTTTTACTGCTTTTTTGTTTTTAATTTGCTTATCTTATATTAGTTTAAATTGACAATTTAATAGGGCAGAGAAAAACTCTCTGCCCATTTTTATTGGCATGTAGCGTAATATAAAAACTATTGCTAAAAGTAAAACTTTTTAATTGCGTTTTTTTATTTTTAAATTTTTTCGCAATATAGGGTAAAGTTAGTCGTCTATTTTTTTAACCCCATAAACATTTTTTTGTTTATCTTTGTTAAAAAGTCTATAAAGAACGAGTCTAAAAGTAGCATAGTTAGTAGCAATAACGGATATTGCCAGTTGTTTCTTGTGCAAGGAAAGATGTTTACTAAATCAAACAATTTTATTCCGTTTAAAATTGAACTTGAATCTAAAAGCATAGTAAGCCATACCGACATTGCAATTCCAACAATAACCATAAGTATAGTGCGCATTGCGTTAAGCGGTTTACATATTTTATAAAGATATACCGTACCGCCTATGGTAAACCCTATAACTTGCATCGTAATTGCTAATTTTTCGCCTTCTATAATTATACCGCTTGTATTTACAACTCCGTCAAATATACCGTAAATATCCAAAAACTTAATTAAGTAAACGTTTAACAGCATTATTAACGCACCTGGTATTGCGTTGCTAAATATGGTTATTAAAAAGTCGCCTTCAACGCGTTTTTCGTTTGGTTGAAGCGATAGTATAAACGACGCTAAACCTATAACGAAAATTTCAAGCATAGTAAGCATGCCCGTATCAAACGGGAAAGGTTTACTAGTTATAATTGAAAGTAGGGCAAGTAGCGTTATAAAAACCGTTTTCATTAAAAATAAAGATGCCGATTGTTGAATATTGTTTATAACTCTTCTTCCTTCCGCAACAACTTTTGGCATAGAGTTAAAGTTATTGTCGGCCAATATTATGTGGGCTATGTTTTTAGCTGAATCCGCGCCCGAAGCAACGGTAACCGAACAGTCCGCTTCGCGCATTGCCAAAATATCGTTTACGCCGTCGCCAGTCATTGCCACGGTATGCCCAACGCGTTTTAACGCCTTAACAAGCACTGCCTTTTGCTCGGGAGAAACTCTTCCAAAAACGGTATATTTATCGGCTATTGACGCAATTTCTTTATTGGTAAGCCCCTCTAAACTAATCCAGTTAGAAGCATTGTCTATACCGGCGCGCCTTGCAATTTCGGAAACGGTAATAGGATTGTCGCCCGAAATGACTTTTACTTGAACTTCGTTATCTTTAAACCATTTAATAGTTTCTATTGCCTCTTTTCTAATATTGTCTGAAACGACTATTAAGGCTATTGGTTTCATCGTTGACGGAAGTTGTTCTTTACTAGATATACTAGCGTTAGAGTGCGCTAGTAAAAGAACGCGGTTTCCCGTAAAAGTGTGTTGGTCTATTTTAACTTTTAATTCTTCTGGAATTTCACGCAAAATAAATTCGGGTGCGCCTAACGCGTAAGTGCCTATATCGTTAAAGGTTACGGCACTAAATTTTCTTGAAGAAGAAAACGGTAAAATTTTTAACGCTGTAAAATTTTCGGTTGCAATATAATGCGCCCTTAACGCAACGGCTGTTTGATTATGGTCGTCAAGTATATTTTCCATAGAGCCTATAACGTCGTTAAGAGAGTGTTTATGGCGTTCAACAAGCATTATTTCTTGCTCTATTTTCATTTTACCGTCCGTTATAGTTCCCGTTTTGTCAAGGCATAAAACGTCAACTCTTGCAAGCATTTCTAGCGAGTACATATCTTGTACAAGGGTGTTGCTTTTAAATAGCCTAATAACGCCAAGCGAAAGGGCAATGGTCGTAAGAAGCATAAGCCCCGCAGGTATCATACCTAAAATAACCGAACCTGTACGCATAACGGTGTATTGCGCAAGCGTGTCGTTAATTTTATATAATTCTTCGCCAAGCGTAGTTCCGCTTTTATAGTTTACAAGCCCCATACCAATAGCAATTGGAATTATAAGCAAGCCTAATATTTTTATTATCCAAGTAAGCGTGTTCATAAGTTCGGAGTGCGGTTTTTTAAATTTTTTGGCTTTTGCCGTCAATTTTTGAACGTAACACTCGTTAGAAACTTTGTCAGCCCTAGCGTAACAATTACCACTTGTAACAAAACTGCCTGCAAGCAAAGTATCGCCCACGCGTTTTTTTACGGCTATTGATTCGCCCGTCAATAAAGATTCGTTAACTTCAACGTATCCGTCAAGAACTATGCCGTCAACGGCAATTTGATTTCCCGTTGAAATTTTAAAAATATCGTCAAGCACTACGTTAGAAGATAAAACTTCTTGCTCTGTTCCGTCGCGTACTACAATAGTAGTGGGGGCTTGTACTATGGATAATTTTTCTACCGATATTTTAGCCCTAATTTCTTGAACTATGCCTATTATAAGGTTTGCGGAAAACGGAAGTATAAAAGAGTAGTTCATAAAAGACTTTGGCTTAACCGTTAAATACGCTATAAAAACAAGAACGCATAGTAAGTTAAAAAACGTAAACGTATTGCTAAAAATTATAGAAAAAATTGATTTGCTATATTTTTCCGTTACAACGTTAGAAAGACCGTTAACGTATCTATCGTCTACTTGTTTAGAAGTTAAGCCTTCGTTAATAGTAGCGTTTATTCTAACGGCTTTATTTTGCGGAGTGCGTTTGCGCTTAATTTTTAATTTATGCGTATTGTTAGGTTGTTTTTGTAAAACGGCGTTGTCACTAATTTCGCTATCAATAGTTGCGGCAATTTCTTGCTTGTTTTTATCGTCGTTTACACTAACGCCTATATTTTTAGTTTTGTTTGCGTTTTGTAGTTTCATTGTTACCCTTTAATATATAACGAAAGTTATTATATTAAAAATTGTAACACGATAGTTAAAAATTTTCAATGGTTTTTAACCATTTTTTATTTATTTGCCAAAATATTGCAATAAAATTGCTTTAAAATCGTTATTTTTTATTTATAAATTGACAAAAGTTTTATAGGATATTATAATAAAAGTGTATTTTATTTAAATTAAAGTGAGTGGTTATGGGCAAAGAAATTAAAAAAATTAAAATATTAAGCGCTAGTTTTGTTGAAGAAGACGTTTTATCCGCTTTAAAACAAGTAAAGGGGATTTTAGACGTTAAGTTAGAAAATAAAAGCGACTATTACGTTTTAAATTACGTTATTGACGATTGGTCTAGCGATTACGACGTTATGGTTTTACTTATGGACGTTTTATCTAACCATTTTAATTTGGATAGCGAGCCTTTGTTTGAAGAAGACGTTGAATTTAACGAAGCCGAAAGCGAAAATTCTAATCTAAAAGTGTTTGACGAAAAAGAGTGTTACGGCGAAGAAGAATACGTTGAATTTGACGAAGAAGCCGAGCAAATTAAAAACAAAAAGAACGAAGTAAAATATAAAATTATTGAAATGGGCGTTTCGCTTTTAGTAATAATTTTAGGTGCAATTTTAGGCAGTTTTTCAAAAACAAAAGAGTTTTCTAAATACGTGTACGTTATAGCGTTTGCCGTTAGCGGTTACGAAGTTATTATAGACGCCTTTGCAAGCGTAATTAAAAAAACTCCTAACGTAGAAAAATTGTTGGTTGTAATAACGGCGTTTAGCGCGATTTTAGTTAATATGCCTTCGTTATCGGCAGTGTTAACGCTTATTTATTCGCTACTTTTATTTGCCTTTAATTATTTCCAAGAAAAGTACGGTTTTTGCAGGGAAAACACTTTAACAAAATACGTTAACGTTTTGCAAATTGCCGTATTTGGAATTTTAGTAATTTTAACCTTTATAATGCCTATATTTACGGGCGTTTACAAGCACGAATTATTAAATTGGGCGCAAAAATCAACCTTAATATTATCTATTTTTACCGTTTCACCGTTGCTACTTTCTTTGCCGTTCAGTTATTATTTTTGCGTTAAAAACGCCGAAAAAAACAGCGTAATTATAAAAGATAGAAATTCTTTAATAACTCTTTCAAAAGTAAACAAAGTCGCTTTTTTAAACGAAGAAGTTTTGCTAGAAAAAGACGGCGAAATTAAACAAAACGCCTACGGCGCAATTTTAGAAATTTACGACGCTAAAATTAGCGAAACTATACTGCTTTCTTCTTCTAGTAAAGAACAAACTTCTAAATTAAGAAAAGAGTTAAGTATTACAAGGTCGGTTTCGCTTTTAGACGATAGCGGAAAAGAAGCCGAAATTTTAGATTTTAAAAATAAAGATAAAAACTCTATCGTTTTAGGCGTTGGAAAGGTTTTAAGTAATAGCGACGTTAGTTTGGCGTTTAATACCGAAAGCGACGGTAACGAAATTTTAATAACTAACGGCGAAGTTAAAAATATTCCGCTATCATTAAAACTTGCAAAAAGGTTTAGGTTAACGTTATTGCAAAACTTAATTTTTGGTTGCTCTATTAAACTTATTCTTTCCGTATTAATAGCGTTTGGCGTAATAACAAGCGCCGTTTTACCTATTATTTTAACGTCGCTTTTATCGGTGCTTGCCGTATTAAACGCGTTTAGAAACAACCAAGAAGTTATTTAAAAAAAACTGTAAAATAAAAGTTGGAGAAAGTCGTTTTCTATAAAGAATTCAACTTTCGCCAACTTTTTTATTGCTTTATTTTACGCTATTACGTTTACAAGCCTAGATTTAATAACTATAACTTTTTTAACTTGTTTGCCCTCTAAAAGAGTTTTAATAGTTTCGTTAGAAAGGGCAATTTCTTCAATTTCTTTATCCGTTGCCGTTTGAGGAACTATAATTTTAGCCTTAACTTTGCTGTTAATTTGAACTGCAAGTTCAATCTCGTCTTTAACGAGTGCGCTTTCGTCAAAAGTAGGGTATTGCGATAAAAAGATTGATTTTTTATTTCCGCAAATTGACCATAACTCTTCGCTAAAATGCGGTGCAAAAGGCGCTAAAACCAAAAGCAAATCGTTTATACACTCTTTTAAAAGAGTTACGTTTTTAACGCTTTGTTCTTTTGCGTCGTATTTATAAATTGCGCTAACGTATTCCATAAGGCGCGCTATTGCCGTGTTGAAAGAGAAGTTTTGCATATCTCTATCAATGTTTTTAATAGCGTAGTGCCTTGCGTAGTTAAGTTCTTTTTCGTCGCTGTTAAAGGTCGTAACCTTGTTGCTTCTATATGAATTTACGTTAGTTACAATTTTTTCAACTCTATCTAAAAATTTAGATATAGACTTAATTCCACCGTCGTTCCAAGGACCGCCCTCGGTGTAGGCAAAGCCGAACATAAGGTACATTCTAAACACGTCTGAACCGTATGCTTTTACGTATTCGTCAGGGGAGATAACGTTTCCTCTACTTTTACTCATACGGTTACCGTCAGGTCCTAAAATAACGCCTTGATGAACTAACGATTTAAAAGGCTCGTCAAAGTTTAAATAGCCCATATCCCTTAACGCTTTTGTAAAGAATCTTGCGTATAATAAGTGCATGCAGGCGTGTTCAGCACCGCCAACGTATTTATCAACGGGCAACATTTTGTTTATTAATTCGCTATCAAACGCTTGCTTTGAGTTGTGCGCGTCAGGATACCTTAAAAAATACCAACTTGAACAAACAAAGGTGTCTAGCGTGTCAGCGTCCCTAGTAGCGTCGCCAGAACATTTTGGACATTTGCATTTTACAAATTCTTCACATTTTGCAAGCGGAGATTTTCCGTCTGGCTTAAATTCAACGTTGTAAGGAAGTTTAACGGGTAAGTCGCTTTCAGGAACGGGAACTATGCCACATTTATCGCAATAAATGATAGGAATAGGCGCACCCCAATATCTTTGACGTGATACTAACCAGTCGCGAAGCCTATAATTAACTTTAAACGCGCCTAAATCTTGTTTAGTTAAATCGCTTAAAATTTTCTTGCGCGCTTCTTCGCAAGATAATCCGTCGTAATCAACGCTGTTTACGATAACGCCTTCTTCAACAAACGGCAAATCGTCGTTAACGCCGTTTAATCCTTTAACAACCCTAGTTATAGGTAAGTTGTATTTTGTTGCAAACGCAAAGTCCCTTTCGTCGTGTGCGGGAACGCCCATAACGCAACCCGTGCCGTATGAATATAAAACGTAATCTGAAATCCAAATAGGAACTTTTTTGCCGTTTACGGGGTTTATACAGTAGGCGCCTATAAATACGCCTGTTTTTTCTCTGTCAAGCGAAAGCCTTTCAATTTCTTTTGACTTTAAAGTTTCTTCAACGTATTTTAAAACTTCGGGTGCTTGCTTTTTAGTCATAAGTTTTTTAACAAGCGGGTGTTCTGGTGCTAAAACTACGTAAGATACGCCAAAAACCGTGTCCGCACGGGTAGTGAATACCTTAAACTCGTCTTCACCGTTTTCGCACTTAAATAAAATTTCGCCACCGATAGATTTGCCTATCCAGTTTTTTTGCATCGCCTTTGTTTTTGCAGGCCAATCTAATTTGTCAAGCCCTTGTAAAAGTTCTTCGGCGTAATCGGTTATTTTAAAGAACCATTGAGTTAAGTCTTTTTGAATAACCGTGTTGTGACATCTTTCGCAAGTGCCTTGAATAACTTGTTCGTTTGCAAGAACGGTTTGGCAACTAGGGCACCAGTTTACAGGTGCTTCCTTTCTATACGCAAGCCCGTTTTTATATAATTGCAAAAATATCCATTGCGTCCATTTATAATAATCTGGCATGCAAGTTTTTATCTCGTGCGACCAGTCAAACATTGCGCCCATTTCTTTTAAAGTGTTTTCCATAGTTTCCATATTCATAACCGTGGAATCTTGTGGGTGAACGCCCGTTTTAATTGCGTAGTTTTCCGCTGGAAGACCAAAAGCGTCAAACCCCATAGGTTGAAAAACTTCAAAGCCTTTCATTTTTTTATACCTAGCAAAACTATCGGTAGGGCCGTAGTTGTACCAATGCCCAACGTGAAGTTTTGCAGCGGAAGGGTAAGAGAACATTTCAAGAGTGTAATACTTTTTATCAATATTTTTTTTGTTGAAATTATAAAGTTTATCTTTTTCCCATTTTAATTGCCACTTTTTTTCTATTGCTTTCATATCCATAAATAGAAAACCTCCGAAATACCGTATAATTCGTTAATTCTAATTAGTATATCATAAATATTTAAAATTTAAAAATAAAAAAAGGGTAAAATTAAAAAATATTTTACTATAATTTATACTTTTATCGTATTGACAAAACTTTGCAATAGTTATAAAATGTACTAAACTAACAAAAAAATGAATTTGCGTTTTGTACGGAGGAGTTATGTCTAAAACGGTTACTATTGACAACGGAATTTTAAAAGTAGAAATTTCTACGCTTGGCGCTGAAATTATAAGTGTTAAAAAAGACGGTAAAGAAAGAATTTGGCAAGGGGGCGACGGGTTTTGGAGTGGACACGCGCCAATACTGTTTCCATACTGCGGTAGGCTTGTAGACGGGTATTATACGATAGGCGATAAAAAAATAGAAAACGCCTTAATTCACGGCTACGTTAAAAGAAACGAATTTGAAGTTGTTTCTAGCGAAAAAACTTCAACCGCATTACTTTTAAAAAGTAATGAAGAAACAAAAAAGACTTATCCGTTTGACGTTGATTTTAGAGTTCTTTTTAAACTTAATAAAGACGTTTTAGAAGTTTATTTTATGATAGAAAATAACGAATCTAGCGACGTTTATTATAGCGTAGGTTGCCACGAAGCGTTTAGTTTAGACGGCGAGTTTACAGACTACGCCATTGAATTTACCGGCGACGAAAACGCTATTGAGTGTATGGGACTTGTAAATAACTTTTCTTCCAACGTAAAATATACGTTACCGCTTCAAAACAACAACGTTTTACCGTTAAAATACGAACTTTTTGACGAAGACGAAAAAGATTACGGCAACGGCGTGTATTCTAGGGGTTCAGTTCTTATAGAAAACGCAAAATCTAAAAGGGTAAACTTGCTGTATAAAGGCGAGCAAAAATTGTCGCTTTACTATAACGATTTTAAAAACCTTGTGCTTTG
Source organism: Christensenellaceae bacterium (assembly GCA_045644385.1). Taxonomy (GTDB): domain Bacteria; phylum Bacillota; class Clostridia; order Christensenellales; family Borkfalkiaceae; genus HGM11412. The sequence goes on along the minus strand of JAZRGU010000014.1, from coordinate 76,656 downwards.
GACTGAGCCTAACGCAAAGTTTATTGCAATAGAGCCTTGGAACGGGCTTCCAGACGATTACGACACTAACCATAAATTTGAAGAAAAAAGGGATATTTTAAAACTTGAAAAAAACGGAGCAAAAACCTTTTATCACTCAATAACGTTTAACGATTAATAAAAAATTAAAAGTTGCTTTTAGCAACTTTTTTTATGCAAAAAAATTTATATAATAATACTTTTAGTTATTAAAAACTATTGTAAAAATTAACAATATGTGGTATAATAAAAAAAATATTATCACGATTTGTAGGGGGTTTTAATTTGTCTAAAACAACGTACAGTTCACAAGATATAGCAATACTTAAAGAACTTGAAGCCGTAAGGGTAAGACCTGGTATGTATATAGGCTCTACGGACTCGCGCGGGTTGCATCACGTGCTTTGGGAGATTATAGACAACGCCGTAGACGAAGGCGCAAACGGTTATGCAACGACGGTTACCGTTTGCCTTTACGACGACGGTAGCGTTTCCGTTGAAGACGACGGTAGGGGTATGCCCGTTGATATTCACCCAGAGGCTAAAATTAGCGGTGTAGAAGTAATATTTACTCAACTTCACGCAGGGGGCAAGTTTAATAACGACAATTATTCTTACGCGGGCGGTTTGCACGGCGTTGGCGCGTCGGTAACAAACGCGCTTTCAGAGTGGCTTAAAGTAGAAGTCTACAATAAAACCGTGTATAAAATGGAGTTTTCTTCTTACGAAGATAAAGCGCAAAAAAAGATACTTTCGGGCGTGCCGAAAGCACCGCTTTTTAACACGGGTATAAAAACTATTAAGCACGGCACGTTAGTTCATTTTAAACCCGACGCACGCGTGTTTGAAACTACCGAATTTAACGTAGATACTATTTGCTCGCGCCTTCGCGATACGTCGTTTTTAAACAAGGGCTTAAAACTCGTGTTTAAAGATATGCGCACGGGTAAAGACAACGGAGAAACGGTGTTTTTATCGGAAAACGGTATAAAAGATTACGTTTCGCACATAAACGCAAACAAAAACGTTTTATACCCAGAGCCTATTTATTTTAGTGGTAAAGTTAACGACATTATAGTAGAAGTTTCTTTACAGCATACGGACGGGTATAGCGAAAATATATTTTCCTTTGTAAACAATATTCCAACTATTTACGGTGGCACTCACGACGTTGGCTTTAAAACTGGCTTAACAAAGTTTTTAAACGAGTATAGCAAAGAGTATTCTTCTAAAACCAAAAACTTAACTTTTAACGGCGAAGATTTTAGAGTGGGTATGACGGCGGTAGTTTCCGTAAAAGTTAAAAACGCGCAGTTTGAAGGTCAAACTAAGGGAAAACTTGGAAATATAGAAGCAAAGCCGGCGGTAGAAAGCGTTACTCTTGACGGGCTTGACGTCGCTTCTAAAAACAAAAAAACGGCAAAGATTTTTGACGCCATAATAGATAAGGCAATTTCTTCGGCAAAAGAACGCGAAGCCGTTAGGCACACCAAAGAATTAAATAGGGCAAAGTCGGGCGCGGACTCTACTAGGCTACTTGGCAAACTTGCAAATTGTACTAGCAAAGACGCTAAAATGAACGAAATTTTTATAGTAGAAGGCGATTCTGCTGGCGGAAGTGCAAAAGAAGGGCGCGACAGAAAGCATCAAGCCATTTTACCACTTCGTGGTAAACCTATAAACTGCGAAAAAAAATCGTTGATAGACGTTTTAAAAAATGAAGAAATTAAAACCATAATTTCGGCACTCGGCACGGGTATTGGCGCAGATTTTGACATTAACGCGTTAAATTACGATAAAGTTATTATATTGTCCGACGCCGACCAAGACGGTTACCATATCCGCTGTATTTTATTAACTTTCTTTTTTAGGCACATGAAGGAACTTGTTAGTCAAGGTCACGTTTATATTGGCATGCCACCGCTTTACAAGGTTTATAAAAAAGACGTGGTAGAGTACGCTTACGATGAAAAAGAAAGGCAAATAGCAGAGCAAAAAGTTGGTCGCGGTTATCAAATTCAAAGGTATAAAGGTTTGGGCGAAATGAACCCTTCTCAACTTTGGGACACTACGCTTAACCCCGAAACCCGTATGCTTATGCAAGTTTCTATTGAAGAAGCCGCCGAAGCGGAAATGTTGATAACTACGTTAATGGGCGACGATATAGAAGGAAGAAAAAAATATATTCAAAAACACGCAAACTTTAACAAGGTTGACGATTTTGAAATCAAGGTAAAAGAGGTGTAATATGGAAGAAAAAAAAGAAAATATTGTAGTTAGCAATATAGAAAGCGTATTACACAGTTCTATGATACCTTACGCCGAGCACGTTATTTTAGAAAGGGCGTTACCGCGTGTTGAAGACGGATTAAAGCCCGTTCAAAGAAGAATTTTATACGCGATGAACGAACTTGGTTTAACGCCTGATAAACCGCACAAAAAAAGCGCGCGCGTAGTAGGCGAGTGCCTTGCAAAATATCACCCCCACGGCGATAGTTCGGTATACGACGCTATGGTAAGACTTGCCCAACCTTTCAATATGCGTATGACGCTTGTTGACGGTCAAGGCAACTTTGGTTCTGTGGACGGCGACGGTGCAGCCGCTATGCGTTACACGGAAGCAAGGCTAAATAATTTGGCGCTTGAAATGTTAAAAGATTTAGATAAAGAAACGGTAGATTGGGAGAATAACTTTGACGATTCTTTAAAAGAGCCAAAAACTCTCCCGGGGCGTTTTCCTAATATTTTAGTAAACGGCGCTATGGGTATTGCGGTTGGTCTTGCAACGAATATTCCACCGCATAATTTAGGCGAAGTTATAGACGGTGCAGTCGCTTATATCAACAATCCAAAAATTAAACTTGCGGATATGATGAAAATCGTTCGCGGGCCAGACTTTCCAACGGGCGGTTATATTATTGCTGGCGACGAACTTGAAAAAGCCTACGAAACGGGTAAAGGTAAAATTTTAATCCGTTCAAAATTAAGGGTTGAACAAGAAAGCCCAACAAAGCAAAATATCGTAGTAGACGAAATTCCATACCAAGTAAACAAGTCCGCCTTAATTCAAAAAATAGGGCAACTTATGGTTGACAAAAAAGAAGAATTTGGCGGTATTAACGACGTCGTTGACGAGTCCGATAGGCACGGTATGCGCATCGTTATTAAATTAAGAAAAGACGTTGACGCAAAAGACGTGTTAGATTTGCTTTATAAAAACACGAGTTTGCAAGTTTCGTACGGTATAAATATGGTTATGATAGCCGACGGCAAGCCACAACAACTAGGCTTATTAGATATTTTTAAATATTACACGGAATATCAAAAGCAAGTTGTTTTAAGGCGCACTAAGTACGATTTGTCAAAGGCAAAAGTTCGCCACGAAATAGTTTCGGGCTTGATTATTGCCGTTACGGATATAGATAGGGTTATTCAAATTATCAAAAAATCTCCCGATACCGCTACGGCTAAACAAAATTTAAGAAAAGAATATAATTTAAGCGACGTTCAAGCGCAAGCAATTTTAGACCTTAAATTAAGTAGGTTAACTCGCCTTGAAATTGATAATTTAAAAGAAGAATTAAGGCAATTAGAACTTTTAATTAAGGAATTAACGGCAATTATTGAAAGTAAAAAACGCCTTAACGAAGTTGTTATTGACGAAATTACAAGCATTAAAAAGAAATATAAAGACGCTAGAAAAACCGAAATTTTATCTTCTATTGAAGATAACAAAATTGAACGTTTTGACGATGAAAAGCCCGTTGAAAATTTAATAATAGGTTATAGCGGTAAAAACTTGATTAGAAAAGTTACGGTAATGTCGTATTCAAGAAGCAAAACGGATACGCCGTCGCCTGCGGAAACCTTTTTATTTAGCGTTAAGGCAACTAATAAAGACGTGTTGTACGCCTTTACTAACAAAGGTAATTTATTTAGGTTAATTCCCGACCAAATTGCCGAAGCGCGCGGTGCGGGTCAAGGTGGCGTTACGTTTAAATCTTTGTTTAGCGAAGCGTTAAAAGACGAAGAGCCGGTAGCGTTTTTCGTTGCGGAAAACGGTAATATTAGCGGAAAAGTTTTATCGTTTACGGCGCAAGGTGCGGTCAAGGCTACCGATTGGCAAGATTTACAATTTTCACGCACGAGTTGTCAAGCAATAAAACTAAAAGACGGCGACTCCGTTATAAACGTTGAACAACTTGACGAAAGCAAAGATTTATTCTTCGTTACAAACAAGGGTATTTGCTTGCGTGCCGAAAACAGCGTTCCTATTCAAGGAAGAGTTGCGGGCGGAGTAAAGGGAATTGAACTTTCGGGCGACGATTTTGTAGTTTACGCTTCTTTAATTGACGACGATACCGACACCGAAGCCGTAGTAGTAACGAGTTTTGGAACGTTCAAAAAAGTTTTAACGGGAACTATAACTAAAACGAGTAGGGCAAGGAAAGGCGTTAAAATAGTTGACCTTGGCGACGAAAGGTTAAACGAGTGCGTAGTATACAGTAAAGCCTTTAAACAAACGGATAAAGCGTTGTTTACTGTGGTTGATAGGTTAGGTACTATATGTCATATTGAACTATCGGATATTATGCAAGACAGTAGAACTACCAAAGGTAAGTTGGTTTCAAAAATAGGCGCTTGTCAACCGCAAGTCGTCTACTGCGTCAGGCGATAGCCGTGCGCACTTAAAATCTATTGCCGTTAAAGACAATTTAATATTTAATTCGCCTTTAACTAGCAACGGTTTTAAAGTGTCTAGCACGGGTATAAACGAAAACGCAAGTGTAGATAGAAACGAAAACGCTAGTGTAGGTGGAAACAAAAACGCTAGTAATGACGGTGAAGATAATCGTAGTAACCAGCAAGGCGAATATAACGTTGCAAGCCAAAAACCAACGTTATTAAACGGCAATATTAACAAAACAACCGATAGTAATAAGCCGACAAATAAAGACGGTAAAATAAATTATTTGTCTACTCAAAGTAGTGAAAGTAAGGATAATAAAATTGCGCATATAAAAACGGAAAATACCAATACTACGCTTGCAAAAACCGAAGATATTTCCGTTAAGCCAATAAAAACGCAAAGTGGCAACGCCGAAAAAGAGCAAAAACCTTGCGAGGTAGACGTGTTGCTCGTTAGGTCGGGTTTTGACGGTGCTCGCAAACTAATAGAGCAAGCGTATAAAAAGTATTTTACCGCCGTCAATTTTAACCCGTCTTTAAATGAGGTTGTAGCCGACTTGCTTGCAACGATAGGCGCGTTAAGTAGCGTATACGGCGCGGATTATTATTACGAAAAAGCCTTTGGAATTTCCACGAGTAAAATAGGTGGAAAATACAGGGCGGAAGGTTACGTTCCAATTTGTTTTAAACTGTCGGTATGGCTAGATAAAAACAAAGGCGAAGCCGTTACGGTTAATTTATTAAACGAAGTTTTAAGTTCGTTGTTTACTCTTGCTTGCGGAAAAGTGGACGTTGTTAAAACGTCAATATCAAAAATTATAGATTTTATTACGGAAAGTGGGGTTAAAATAAATTAACGGCGTTAAAACGTAAAACTAAAATAGTGGTGTAAGGTAAAAATTGCACCACTATAAATTTTGTTTAAAATTATAAGCAAATCGTGGCGTAAATAATAGCGCTATCCCATTTTGCCGTATTAAAACGGTTGCTTTAAATAGGGTAAAATATCGTTAAAAACACATAATTAAAAAAATGTTAAAAAAACGATAGACAAATTAGTTTTTTTATGTTAACATAATAAGGCTGATTTTGATGCTTCTATGGCTCAGTAGGTAGAGCGTATCCATGGTAAGGATAAGGTCGCCGGTCCGATTCCGGCTAGAAGCTCCAATTATCTGGGTGTAGCGCAGTTTGGTAGCGCGCTTGAATGGGGTTCAAGAGGTCGGAAGTTCAAATCTTCTCACTCAGACCAAGGAATAATTAAAACGGCGTTTATGCGTGCAAAAGCACGCATTTTTTTATTTTATAGTAAATTTGGCGGTTTAAATTTTAAACGTTAAACGCAATTTTTAACAAAATTTAAGCGTTTGGTTTTAACGCGTCTAAATACTATTATATATAATAATAAAATGTTAAAATAAATTACAAAATAATATTGACATTTCGTTTTTTTTGTTCTAAAATATAAGCAAGTAGATAATGGCGGATTTTTTGCGATATTTTAATTAAATTTAGCGTAAATTCGTTTAATTCTATAAACGTATTTTTTTAAATAGGAGGGTGACTTATGTTACAAAACACAACCTTCCTGTTACTTTCCTCGCAAGTGGTTTTAAGCGCAGTAATAGCAAGCGTATTAGGTATTGTTGTTGGCGCTGTAATCGTTTACATTTTGTTAAATTTTATAACAAAAAATAGAATTGGCAATGCAAAAAAGGTTATTGCCGAAATGAAACTTAATGCCGAAAACGAATGTAAGGCGTTAAAAAAAGAAGCAATATTAGAAGCGAAAGAACAGGAAATTAAATTAAGAGCAGAATTTGAACACGAATCAAAAGAAAAGAGGGCTGAACTTCAAAGAATAGAGCAAAGGCTTAATCAAAAAGACGAAACTTTAAATAAAAAAGACGCTACTTTACTTAGAAGAAACGAAGAAGTTGAAGCACTTGCTAAAACTTTGGAAAAAAAGCAAGCCCAAGCAGACGAACTTATAGAAAAGTTAGAAACTCAGCAAGAAGTTTTTGTACAAGAACTTGAAAGGGTTGCTCAAATGACGCAAGAAGAAGCCAAATCTATGATTATAGAAGAGGTTAAAGACGAAGCTAGAAAAGAGGCGTCGGTATACGTTAGAAACGCCGAGCAACAAGCAAAAGACGAGGCTGATAAAAAAGCAAAAGAAATTATAAGTTTAGCAATTCAACGCTGTGCCGTAGACCAAAGTAACGAACTTACCGTTACAACCATTTCTATCCCTAACGACGATATGAAGGCTCGTTTAATAGGTAGAGAGGGTAGAAATATTACCGCGCTTGAAAACGCAACGGGAATAAGATTAATAATAGACGATACTCCCGAAGTAGTAGTTGCTTCCGGCTTTGACCCCGTAAGGCGCGAAGTTGCAAGAAGGGCGCTTGAAAAGTTAATAAGCGACGGTAGAATTCAACCTACTAGAATTGAAGAAACGGTAGATAAAGTTAAAAAAGAACTTGACGTTATCATTAAAGAGTCGGGCGAAAACGCCGTATTTGAAATGGGTTTGTTTGGTTTGCATCCAGAACTTATTAAAATTTTAGGTAAATTAAAATTTAGAACTAGTTACGGTCAAAACGTATTAAAACACTCGTTAGAGGTTGCTCATATCGCAGGCTTGTTAGCGCAAGAATTAGGAGTAGACGTTAACCTTGCAAAACGCGGTGGCTTGCTTCACGATATTGGTAAAGCAGTAGACTTTGAAAACGAAGGTACTCACATTAATTTAGGTGTGGAACTTGCTAAAAAATATAAAGAAAACAGGTTTGTTATAAACTGTATTGAATCTCACCATGGCGACGTAGAGCCAAAGTGTATAGAAGCCGTTTTAGTTCAAGCGGCGGACGCAATTTCGGGCGTAAGACCTGGCGCTAGAAAAGAAATTGAATCTAATTACGTAAAACGTTTAGAGCAACTTGAAGATATTGCCACCGATTTTAAAGGTGTAGAAAAGGCTTATGCTATCCAAGCGGGTAGAGAAGTTAGGGTTATTGTAAAGCCTGAACAAATTGACGACAGTCAAGCGTTGTTTTTAGCAAAAGATATTGCTAAAAAAATAGAGGAGTCTATGGAATACCCTGGTCAAATAAAAGTAAACGTTATAAGGGAATCTCGTAGCGTTGAATACGCAAAATAATATTAACCCAACTTGCATATAGCAGGTTGGGTTTAGTGATATCAAAAACAATAGTAGCAAGCAATAAACTTATTTAACGATAGCAAAAAATTACGAGTGTAACAACTCTACGTTTAATTAAATAAAAAATATTAAGGAATAATATGACGGCAAAACAAAGGTTTTTAGATATTTTTGAAGCAAACGTTAAGCGTGAAGGTGCAAGTAAATTAAAAGAGTATTTATTAAGTTCAAATTTTTTTACTACACCTGCAAGCACAAAATACCATTGCGCCTACGAGGGCGGTTTATGCGAGCATAGCGTAAACGTATATAACAGGCTTTTAAATAACGTAAAAAGTCATTACGGTGAAGATTTTAGTAAATTTATTAGTTTAGAAACTATAACGATAGTTTCTTTACTTCACGATTTATGCAAAATTGATTTTTACAAAATAGACTATAAAAACGTAAAAGAAAACGGAGTATGGGTGCAAAAGCCATATTACACCAAAGACGAGCAGTTACCTTACGGTCACGGCGAAAAATCCGTTTACATTATTAGTGGGTTTATGAGGCTTACTCGTGAAGAGGCTGTTGCAATAAACTGGCATATGGGCGGTTTTGACGCAAGAGTTAAGGGTGGAGACGGTTCAATTAGCGACGCGTTTTCTAAATTTCCGCTTGCCGTATTACTTCATACAAGCGATTTAGAAGCCACGTATTTAGATGAAAAAAGAGGATAATTTTTAAAGGTGGTATTATGGGGGCAGAACAATTTGACAAAAATTTAAAAATTGTAACCACAAATTTAGATGGTAAAGACGTTTACGACGTAACCAAGGGTATTTTTGATATTTACGGCGTTCAATACGACGAAGAAAAAGGATATTTTATGCGTATACCGTCGTCGGTTTCAGATAGTTTAGACTACGGCTTGCAAGTTCTTAACACTAATACTTCGGGTGGGCGTATTAGATTTTCTACTAACTCAAAAAGAATAACCGTATGCGTAAAATTTAAGCGTATGAGCATGCTTTCAATGATGGCGATTTCAGGCATGGCTGGTTGTACGCTACTTGAAGATATAGGCGAGAATAAGCAAAGGTTCGTGGCAACTTTTATGCCCAACGTTAGAAATGCGGACACGGTAAAATATACAGGTACGGCTGACTTTACAAAAATGCCAAGCGATTGGATAGTGCCTAATAGCAAATCGGATATGCGTTATTTTACTTTATATCTTCCACTTTACAACGATTTTATAGAGGCTATATACGTAGGGCTAGATAAAGGCTCAAAAGTGGGTGGCGGTAAAAAGTATAAATACGTATTGCCTATTTTATATTACGGCAGTTCTATTTCTATGGGCGCGGGCGCTTCAAGACCCGATAATTTATATCAAGGTTTTATAGAAAAATGGTCAAACGTAGATTATTTTAATTTAGGCATAAGCGGAAACTGTTTAGCGCAACCAAGTATAGTTGAGTATATGAAAACTATTGATTGTAGCGTGTTTGTGTGCGAGTTTGATTACAATGCGCCTAACGTTGAATTTTTAAAAGCAAGGCATTATAATTTATATAAATCGTTTAGGGAAACCCACAAAGATACGCCAATTATATTCTTGACTGCGGTAAGTTGTTTTTCGGGTAGGTTAGACAAGGCAAAACGAAGAAAAGTTATTAAAGAAACTTATAAAAAAGCGCTAGAAAGCGGAGATAAAAACGTTTATTACGTAGACGGAAGAACGGCTTTTCCATCTAACGATTACGTTAGTATGTTTACGGAAGGCACGCACCCTAACGATTTAGGATTTTATTTAATTGCAAAAAAACTTTATAAAATAATTAAAAAATTAGTGTAGGAATATTATGAAAAAAATTAGTAAAATTGCACTTATTGCGCACGACGGAAAAAAGCAAGAAATCGTGTCTTGGGTGCTAAAAAATAAAGAAATTTTAAAAAATTACAAATTGTGCGGAACGGGAACTACCGCAAAAAGAGTAGAAGATGCGTCGTCTTTAAAAGTGGAGGGCTTATTGTCTGGTCCGCTTGGCGGAGACCAACAAATAGGGGCAAAAGTTGCCGAGGGTGAAATAGATTTTATTATATTCTTATGCGACCCTTTAACTGCGCAACCGCACGACCCCGACGTAAAGGCTTTACTTCGCATTGCGGTTTTATATAACGTTCCTATTGCAACTAATATTGCAACGGCAGATTACGTAATTAATTCAAAATTATTGTAAGCTCATCGTAAAATATTTAATAAAAACCGTAAAATATTTTATGATGCAATAAAATGTAAAGTTAATTTTTAAAAAAATTAATTTTTTGTTAAAATCCGCTATACAAACGCGAATTTTAGTGATAAACTATAATAAAATACGATGGCTTAAAACGTCGTTGTAAAAAAATAAAAAAGAGGTAAGAAGTATGGCTAAATATAAAGTTAGTGGCGACGTTGCCATTGATTATTTAAGAGACACAACCGTTCAAGAACTTGCGTTTAACGAAAATGCTGATTTTGAAACTTGGAAAAAGAAAATAAGAAATAAGTTTACCGAACTTACGGGTATTGACCGCATTAAACAAAATATATGCCCGTTAAACGTTGAAATCGTTGAAGAAGTTGAGTGCGACGGATATAAACGCATCAGATTTGAGTTTGATAGCGAACACGGCGTTGCAGTTCCTTGTTACTTACTTATCCCAAATACAGGGAAGGAAAAATATCCCGTTGCAGTTACTATGCAAGGTCATACTACGGGCTTCCACAACTCAATAGGCGTTGCTAAAAGTAAAGAAGACGAAGATTACATAAACACAAGGGGCGCTATCGGTTTGCAAGCAATTGAAAGGGGTTTTATTGCCCTTGCAATTGAGCAACGCGGTATGGGTGAAGCGCAACCACTTGGAAACGGTTGGGATAGAGGCGCAGGCATACCTGAATATGGCGACTATATGTGCACTTATTCAGCGCAAGAAAAGTTTATGCTTGGAAGAACGCTTGTAGGCGAAAGAGTTTGGGATATTAGTAGGGCTATTGACGCTTTATCTTTATTCCCAGAGTGCGATATGGATAAAATCTTAATTACGGGTAACTCGGGCGGTGGAACGTCGTCTTATTACGGCGCTTGTTACGACGAACGCATTAAATTAAGCGTACCTTCTTGTGGTGTTGCAACGTATAAAATTTCGCTTTTAGATAGATATCACTGCACTTGCAACTTTATTCCTCACGCATATAGATACTTTGAAATGGGCGACGTTTCCGCAATGCTTTCAGATAGAAACATTATTATGGTTTCCGGACAAAAAGACTTCTCTTTCCCAATTGAAAGCACTACGGAAGCGTTCAATAGAATAAAGGCTATCTTTACAAAAGCTGGAAACGAGCAAAACTGCGAATCAATCGTAACGCCAAAGGGTCACTACTGGTGCGCGGATATAGTTTGGGACGCAATCGTTAAAAAGACGACCGATATGGGTTGGTTTAAGTAATTATAAGGGGGTATATAACATGGCTAAATATAAAGTGGGTGGCGATATTGCAACCGATTATTTAAGAGATACGACTACTCAACAACTTGCATTTAATGAAAATGCTGATTTTGAAACGTGGAAAAAGCAAATAAGAGATAAATTCACGGAACTTACGGGGCTTGACCTTATTAAAAAAAGCGCATGCCCACTTAACGTTGATATCGTTGAAGAAGTAGAGTGCGACGGATACAAACGCATAAGGTTTGAATTTGATAGTGAGGAAAGCGTTGCTGTTCCCGCATATATCTTAATTCCTAACACTGGTAAGGAAAAATACCCCGTTGCTATAACTTTACAAGGTCACTCATTTGGGTTTCATAATTCCGTCGGTATTGCACAGAGTGAAAAAGATAAAGAATACATAGAAACAAGGGGCGACTTAGCCGTTCAAGCCGTTAAAAAAGGTTTTATTGCAGTTGCAATAGAGCAACGCGGTATGGGTGAAACAAAACCACTTGGCAACGGTTGGAGTAGAGGCGCAGGCGTTCCACAATACGAAATGTTAATGTGCATTTATTCGGCACAAGAATTGTTTATGCTTGGCAGAACTCTTATCGGCGAAAGATGTTGGGATATTAGCAGGACTATTGACGCGTTATCGCAATTCCCACAATGCGATTTAGACAAAATCTTAATTACGGGCAACTCTGGTGGCGGTACGGCGTCTTACTACGGCGCTTGCTACGATGAACGCATTAAGTTAAGCGTACCATCTTGTGGTGTTGCAACTTACAAGATGTCGCTTTTAGATAGATTTCACTGTACTTGCAACTTTATTCCTGACGCTTATAGATATTTTGAAATGGCAGACGTTTCCGCAATGCTTTCAGATAGAAACCTTATTATGATTTCGGGTAAAAACGATTATTCTTTTCCAATTTATAGTACTACGGAAGCGTATAATAGAATAGAGGCTATATTCAAAAAAGCAGGAAACGAAAAGAACTGTAAGTCAATAGTTACTCCAAAAGGTAATTATTGGTGTAAAGATATCGTTTGGGATGCAATTATGGAAAAAACAACCGAAATGGGTTGGTGGAAATAATAAAGGAAAGTAAAATGATTAAAATAGCACAATTTGGCGAAGGTGGTTTTTTAAGAACTTTTGTTGATTATTATTTTGATAACCTTAACAAAAAAGAACAAAAGTATAGCGTTAGCATTATTAAACCTATAACCTTTGGTAGTTTAGATAACTTTGTAAAACAAAACAATAAATACAACGTTATTTTGCGCGGTATGGAAAACGGCAAAGCCGTTGAAAACGTATATAAAGTAACTTGTATAGACGAGGTTATTGACCCGTTCAACGAAATTGACAAGTTTTACGCCCTTGCTACGCATAAAGATTTAAAAATCGTAGTTTCTAACACAACGGAAGCAGGTATTTGCTATCACGATAGCGACTTGTTTGAAGGTTTTGAAGAAATTACGTATCCTGCAAAATTAACAAAGTTTTTATACGCGCGTTTTAAGGCGGGGCTTGACGGCGTTTATATGATGCCCGTTGAACTTATAGACAATAACGCTACCGAACTTGAAAAATGCGTTAAAAATTATATTGAACTTTGGAATTTAGAAAGCGAATTTAAAACTTGGATAGAAGAAAAATGCTATTTCTCAAATACGCTAGTTGATAGAATAGTTTCAGGATACCCACGCGACGAAAAAACAAAAAATCACTTAACTGAACTTATCGGCTACGAAGACAATTTAATGTCTGTTGGCGAGCCTTTCGGTTTATGGGCAGTAGAAAAGAAAGGCGAAATTGACAAGTATATTGTTGAAGGCTTTAACGGTATTGACGTTGTAGTTACAGATAACATTAAATACTACAAAAAAAGAAAAGTTCGCGTTTTAAACGGAAGCCACACGAATTTAGTTCCAGTTGGTTTATGGCTTGGCAAAGTAACCGTTGACGAGTGTATGAACGACGCTACCTTATATAATTTCTTAAACAACACTTTAAAAGAAGAAATTATACCTTTCGTGTCCGACGATATAGATGCTACCACCAAATTTGCTAATTCTGTTGTAGAAAGGTTCTTTAACCCATACCTTAACCATCAACTTATTAGCATTTCGCTTAACAGCATTTCAAAGTGGCGTGCAAGAGATTTACCATCTTTTAAAGACTATTATGAAAAATACGGTGTAATTCCTAAATACTTAACTATTGGTTTTTCGTATTTAATGGCAATTTACTCGTCTCTTAAAAAAGAAGAAGATGGTAAGTATTACGTTAATTTACCTTCTAGAAAGGTTGAAATTAAAGACGACGTTCCATATCTTGAATACTTTGCAAACGGCGGAGATATTTTAAAATTTATGCAAGACGTTGACGTTTGGGGCGAAGACCTTAACGGTTATAAAGGCTTTGCTAGCGCCGTTTTAGAAAACGTAAAAACAATTAAAAGCGGAAAAAATCTTATATGAAAGATACTGTAATTATTAATAAAAAAGACAACGTTGGAATATCCCTTACAGGCGTAAGGGATATTCCTAGTGGGCATAAATTTGCTTTAAAAGATATTAAAAAAGGCGAATTTATTATAAAGTACGGCGAAATTATAGGTAGGGCAAAAGAAGATATTAAAAAAGACGATTGGGTGCATACCCACAACGTTAAATCTCATTTAGACGAGGATTTTGAGTATTTTTATAAGCCTAACCTAGTTGAAGTTCAAAAAATGCAAGGCACTTTTAAGGGCTTTAAAAGAAAATACGGTCGTGCCGGTATTAGAAACGAAATTTACATTATTCCAACCGTTGGTTGCGTAAATAACGTTTGTGTGCGTATAGAAAAGCAAGCGCAAAAACTAATTACGGGGTCTATTGACGGCGTTTACGCGTTAACTCATCAATTTGGTTGCTCGCAACTAGGTAACGATAACGCTAATATCAAAAAACTTCTTTGCTCTATTGCGCTTAACCCTAACGCATCGTTTGTGTTATTCGTCGGTTTGGGTTGTGAAAACAACGGGCTTGACGGTATAAAGGAATATTTAAAACCTTTTAATAGAGATAATATTGAATATTATAACTGTCAAGACGTGGAAGACGACGTTTTACACGGCGTAAACGTTATAAAAGAATTTATTAAAAAGGCTAGCATTTTAAAAAGGGAAGACGTTTGTTTAAGCGAACTTTCAATCGGTTTAAAATGCGGTGGGTCGGACGGATATTCCGGTTTAACCGCCAATCCGCTAGTTGGTAAAATTAGCGATAAAATAGTTGGTTACGGCGGTTCTGCCGTTTTAACGGAAGTTCCCGAAATGTTTGGCGCAGAGCAACTTTTAATGAATAAGTGCGAAAGCGTTGAAGTTTACGAAAAATACAAAAAAATGATTGTAGATTTTAAAAACTTTTACGTTTCGCAAGGTTTCCCCGTATACGAAAACCCAAGCCCAGGAAATAAAAAAGGCGGTATAACCACGCTTGAAGAAAAGTCGCTTGGTTGTGTAGAAAAGGCGGGTACAACAAAAATCGTAGACGTTCTTGATTACGGCGAAGTCGTAACTAAAAGCGGTGTAACAGCGTTAAACGCACCTGGTAACGACCTTATTGCAAGCACTGCGCTTGCGGCGGCAGGTTGTCAAATAGTTTTATTTACAACTGGTAGAGGTACTCCATTTTCAACGTTTGTTCCCACAATGAAAATTGCCACTAACAATAAACTTGCTTCGTTTAAAGAAAATTGGATTGACTTTAACGCATATTCTATGGATGAAGACGGGTTGTTTAATCTTATTTTAAAAACTGTTAACGGCGAATATAAATGTAAAAGTGAAGACGTGCGCGAAATTGCGTTTTATAAAACGGGTGTAACGTTATAATTAAATGGTGTAACTATGTGGAACGGTAAAACCAAATGCGTAACGTTGAGTTTTGACGACGGCGCAGTTGCCGATATAAGACTTATTGAAATTTTAGATAGATACGGTTTAAAGGCAACTTTTAACCTAAATTCAGGTTATTTAGGGCTTAATTGGGGTAAATACGTAAAAGAAGGCAACGAAATTTTAAGTAAAAAAGTTGACGCACAGCAAATTAAAGAGATTTATAAAAATCACGAAGTTGCCTGCCATACACTTATACACCCAACGCTAGTTTATTGTAGCGAGTCGGCAATAATTCATCAAATAGAAACCGATAGGCGAATTTTAAGCGAACTTTGCGGATATGAAGTAATAGGTTTTGCTTACCCCGGTGGCGGAAACAACAACGACGATAGAGTTGCAGAAATTATCAAGCAAAAAACGGGCGTAAAGTACGCAAGAACTAACGTTTCTACTAATAATTTTGAGTTACAAAATAACTTGTATAGATTTAACCCCACGTGTTATTTCGTTGATAGAGAAGACACTTTAAGGCTTGCAAAAGAATTTGTTAATTTAAAAACGAACGAGCCTAAAATGTTTTACGCTTACGGGCACTCTTACGAATTTGACGCCGATAAATACGGCTTAGATTGGGATTTTATAGAAGAATTTTGTAAAATAATAGGTGGTAAAGAAGATATTTACTACGCTACTAACAAAGACTTATTATTGTAATATTTTCTAGGAGATTTATGGCTAATAAAAATTTAAAAAAATCAATAAGTGCTCTTTTAATAATAATAATAACTTCGGCAATTTCATCGTTTGCAATTTACTTTTTTATATATCCTGCAAACTTTGCCTCAATAGGTTTAGACGGTGTAGTGATAATGCTTCACACACTTTTTCCGTGGTTTGATTCGGGTTTAGTTAATTTACTTTTAAACCTGCCACTTATTATTATTGCTTGGTTTAAACTAGATAGAAAATACGTCGTTTACGTGCTTTTATCTATCTTATTTTCTTCATTGTTTTTATCGCTTTTTGGCATTTTGAAATTACCACAATTTAAAAACAGCGATAGTAGTATAATATCCGCGTTATTTGCAGGTGTATTATTAGGCGCAAAAGCGGGATATATGTATAAAATAGGCGGTTCTACGGGCGGAATTGAAATTTTAGCAAACGTAGTGCAAAAAAAATATCCTTTTATAAACTGCGAAAGGATAGTTACCATTGTATGTATGTTGCTTTTGGGTGCTTCTTATTTTGTGTACAACGACTTAAACTGTATTCTACTTGCTATTATAGAACTTTTTGTTTATGAAAAAGTAGTTACGTTTATATTGCGTGATAATCGCGAGGCAATAGAAGTTAAAATAATAACTAGCCATCCCGAAGATTTGTATAACGATATTGTAAACGAATTAGGACACTCTGCAACCATAGTTTCTAGCAAGGGTATGTATAGTGGTAGTCAAAACGCAATCGTCTTTATGCTTATAAGCAGAAAGCAAATTGCACATTTTATAAGAATTTCAAAAAAATATCCAAACACCTTCATATATTATATGGAAGTGCAAGGAATATACGGCAAATTTAGAATGAATAAAAACGAGCCGATAGAAGAAAGAAGGGGTAACGAATGAGTTATATTAAAGACAATTTTTTATTAAAAAACAAAACAGCAGAAAAACTTTATAACGACTATGCAAAAAATATGCCGATATTTGACTATCACTGTCATTTGCCAGAAAAGCAAATATTAGAAAACAAACAATTTAACGACGTTTTTGAAATTTGGCTTGCAGGCGACCATTACAAATGGCGCTTAATGAGAAACTTTGGTATAGACGAAGAGTATATTACGGGCGATAAAAGCAATAAAGAAAAATTTATTGCATACTGCAAAACTTTGTCTACGGCTTTTGGCAACCCACTCTACCACTGGTCGCAAGTAGAATTAAAAGAGTTTTTTAATTGCGAATTAGAAATTAACGAGCAAAACGCCGAAACTATTTGGGATTGGTGCAACGATTTTATTGCATTAAATAAAATTACGCCACAAAGTTTAATTGAAAAGTCTAACGTTAAAATTTTATTTACCACTAACGAGATTTTTGACGATTTAGAAACCTTTAATTTAATTAAGCAAAAAGACTATAAGTTTAAAGTTATACCTGCTTTCCGCGCCGATAAAATTATGAATTGCGACGCAAAATTATATAAAACTTTTATTGAAAAATTAGAAGTTTTAACTAATAAAATTGAAAATATTAACGATTTAGAAACGGCAATTGAATTAAGGCTTAAAGAATTTATTAAGGTTGGCACTACGGCAAGCGATATTGCGCTTGAAAAGGCTTTGCCCGTAACAGAAAAGTGCGATGCCGATAAAGTATTTAAAAAGGCTATAAGCGGTAAAGTCGTTAGCGAAAGCGAAACTGAAATATTTAAAGGTTACTTAACGTACTTCTTAATGAAATTGTATGCTAAATACGATATTAGAACAGAAGTTCACGTTGGCGCAATGCGTAATAATAACTCTAAAATGTTAGAAAAATTAGGGCTTGATACCGGCTACGATAGTATTAGCGACACTAACTCGGTTGGCGCTTTATCTAAACTTTTTGATAGGCTTAACAACGAAAACTCGCTTCCTAAAACCATTTTATTTAACTTAAACCCAAAAATGAACAGCGAAATGGTAACGTTAATGGGTTGCTTCCAAGACTCGTCGTGTCGCGGTAAAATTCAATACGGACCTGCTTGGTGGTTTTTAGATAACAAAGTTGGTATGGAAAAACATTTAAAAGACCTTACTGCAACTGGGCATTTAGGCGCTTTCGTTGGTATGCTTACGGATAGCCGTTCGTTATTATCTTATCCGCGCCACCATTATTTCCGTAGAATTCTTTGTTCGTATTTGGGCGAAATGATGGAAAACGGTGAAATGACTACCGATATTGCGTTTGTTGGAAAAGTAGTTGAAGATATTTCTTACAATAATTCAATCAATTATTTTAATATGTAAATTAATTTTACAAAACGTTTAAACGTTAAATAATACGTTAATATAAAATAGCACAAACGGGTAGTTTGTGCTATTTTAGGTATCTGTGAAATTTGTTTTTTTTATTATAAATAGTTGCAATTTAGATATAACAATAGTATAATTAAAAAAAATAATATAACTAAAAAAGCAAAGAGGTTTTTATGGACTACAAAAGAATTTTAACAATTCAAGATATTTCGTGCGTTGGACAATGCTCTTTAACGGTTGCACTTCCAATACTTTCTGCTTGCGGTTTAGAAACTGCAATTTTACCGTCCGCAGTTCTTTCTACTCACACCGCTGGATTTAAAGGCTTTACTTTTAGAGATTTATCGTCTGATATCCCTAAAATTAACGAACATTGGAAAAAAGAGGGGATAGAATTTAGCGCTATATACACTGGTTATTTAGGCAGTAAAGAGCAAGTTGATATGGTGTTAGACGTTTGCAACACTACTCTTAAAAAAGGCGGTTTATTTATAGTTGACCCCGCTATGGCTGATAACGGTAAATTATACCCGGGTTTTGACGAGGCGTATGCAAATTGTATGAAAAAGTTATGCCAAAAGGCAGATTATATTTTACCAAATATCACAGAAGCGTGCTTTTTAACGGGAATAGAGTATAAAACAGAATACGATAAAAGTTATATTGATAGCATAATAAATAAATTAAAACTTGACGGTTGCAAAAATATAATTTTAACGGGTGTTTCGTATGCTCCTAATAAAACGGGCGTTTTGGTTGTTGAAGGCGATAGTTACGACTATTACGAGCACGATTTTCTTCCTAACAGTTGTCACGGCACGGGCGATATTTACGCTTCTGCTTTCGTTGGGGCAATGCTTAACGGAAAATCTGCATATCAATCGGCGCAAATTGCCGCTAATTACGTTGTAGATTGCATAAGGGCTACCGCCGAAGAACAAAACCATTGGTACGGTGCAAAGTTTGAGCCTTTACTTAAAAATTTAATTGAATATATAAAATAATACGTTTAAAATTAAACATAAAAAGCATAATCGTTTTAATAGATTATGCTTTTTTTAATAAAATACGGGGCAGTCCGTATATATTTTAATTATTTTAATACGTAAAATAGCCACTAAAAAGTGGCGTTAATTTAAACAAAAATTATATTAATAAAAACCGAATAAGTCGTTTGGCGTAATATCTAAACGCCTGCATAAATAGACTATTTTTTCATAGTCTAATTGAATTTTACCGCTTTCATATTCGCTATAATCTGATTGATATTTGTTGAGTTCTTTTGCAATTTCTTTTTGTGTTAGCCCCTTATATTTGCGTGCAAGTTTTAAATTGTTTCCAACAATTACACTTATTTCCATAATACTCACCCTTAATTATTATAGGAATAATTTCTATATTTTAGTTATAACATAGGATAAAATCCTATAAAAGATAAGGCTTAAATTAATAGTAAAATTAAAAGTGCTAGCGTTACGCTAGCACTTTTATATAAGGTTATTGTTTAGTTGTTATCGGTTTTGTCGCTATTATTTAAATCGTCGTTAGGTTCAGCGTTATTTTGTTCTGCTTTTTTTTGTGCTTTTAACTGCTTTTCTTGTTCCTTTTTAATTTTAGCATCTTCTTTTTGTTTTTGAAGTTCTAATTTTTCTTGTTCTTTTTTTTCTAACAGTTTTGCTTTTTCTAATTTATTTTGCTCTTGTATATCGCGCTTCGTCATTATAGGGGCGGTTAACAAAGGCTCGTCGCCATCGGTTGCTTTAAAATATCGTATAGGTGTTAAAGAAACTTTAACTTCTTTATTAAAGTTTTTAAAATTGCCTTTAACGGTCAATAAAAGTCGCATTACACAGGCGTTTAAAGCGTAAAGCGGTAACGAATTAACGCCGTTTATAATATGGTTTAAATATAAACTTGCTAGTTCTTCGCTAACTTGTTTTTTAAGCATTTTGTTAATTTTAGCGTTTACTTTTCTGTTACCCCGTTCTTTTGTAAGTTTTAAGTGATTAATAAAACTGTTTACAAATAGCACTCTACCTTTTAATTTACCTAAAAGTTTAACTTTACGCGCGGAGTATTTTAATTGTTTTTTAACGTTTTTATCGTCAATATCTTGCGTTACAAGTTCAACCACAAAAATAGTTTCTTTATTAAGGCTTGTTAAAAACGGCAATAATTTATTAAACAACTCTTCGTTATCAAAATAGCATAAGTTTAAATAATCAACGTTTAAATTAGAAGAAAGTTGAAACGGTACGGAAAAAGACGGTTTATCTAAATCGCCGTAAGCAAGTGGGGTAGAGCCTACGTATGCAATAGTTTTATTAGGCATTTCGTATTTTTGCGGATATTCCGTTTCGCCTTCAACTGAAACGAATAAAACGTTTTTGCTAGGCAAAAGTATTCTAACAACGTTAGGGTAAAAACCCTTATTATTTTTTAAAACTTCGGTTGGAATTTTAGACTTATCAAAAGTATATTCTACGCCGTTTTCGGTTATTTCTACAACGTAGTCGTTTCCAGCAAAGTAGTTTCCAAAATAAACTTCGCATACGGCGGGAGATTGCCCGTTTTGTAGTTTTAATTTAATTTTAACGGTATCGGAAACAACTTTAAAGCGAAGTTCTGCGCCGGTAGACAACTTACCGTCGTTAAAATTTGCGTCCGCATCGTTTAAAAGCGACTCGTCAAAACGGCTAATTAAATAATTGCCGTTTTCATCTTTTTGCATAGATTTTACGTTGTGAAAATAAATATTTTTAAAATACATAATACACCTTTATATTATAATAGCATATTATAATTTTTTTGTAAATAGTAGCAAATTAACTTTTTGTTAAAAATTGTAATAAAAAAAGCAAGTTTACAGTGTTTCAAATAAGAAATTGTAATAACTTGCTTTTTAATTAACTTATCTTTCTTCTCTAAAATAATTAATTCCTAGTGAAGCAGGTGGTTGAGCCTTTTTAGAGCCTGTTATACTTATGCCAAGTAGAACTAAAATAGTTACTACGTACGGTATAAGTTCAATCGCTTTTTTAATTGCCGTTTGTGCGGTAATTGAAGCAACTAAATTCGTGTTTGGTAAAATGTATAACGCACCGAATAAAATAGAGCCGAATATTGCAAGATTTGGTTTCCAAAGCGTAAATATAACAAGGGCAATAGAAAGCCAACCAAGTGATTCCATTATATAGTAACTGTCGTAACCGCCTTGAATATAGTCTAAAATAAAGAAGCAACCACCAAGACCTGCAATGCCAGAGCCAAGTAAAATAGCGGTATATTTATACTTGTTAACGTTAATGCCAACTGCGTCTGCCGCGGCGGGATTTTCGCCAACCGCGCGTAAGCGAAGCCCAACTTTTGTATTTTTTAATACGATAGCCGTAATAATTGCTATTGTAATTGCAACGTAAACGAGTATACCGTGCGAAAAGAATATTTCGCCAACCAAGCCAAGTTTACTTGCAAAAGGAAGGCTGTATTTAAAGAGTGTTGACGCCGTAGAAATTAAACCGATATTAACAAAGTTTTTCATAATAAATTGAGTTAAACCCGTGCTAAACGTAGTTAGGGCAAGACCCGTAATATTTTGGTTACATTTAAGCGAAACCGTTAAAAACGCGTAAATAGCGCCCATTAAACTTGCAAGTAAAAACGCGCTAATTACCGCAATTAAAATAAGCAACACGTAATTAGGTGCGCCGCCGTTAAGCGATTTCATATAAAGCGTAACGCCAAGCGAACCACCCGCACCGCCAGCACAAATAATACCAGGTATGCCAAGGTTTAAATGCCCCGATTTTTCAGTTATAATTTCGCCCGTACAACCAAAAAGGAAGAAAGGCATAAATCTAATTGCACTTACTAAAACTGCTAACATTTTACTTGCTCTCCTTTGAATTTGCTTTTTTTGTAAAAAGACCTTTAATTTTTGTAAAGATTTTTATAAAAAACGCTTTAATTTTATTTAAAAGTGCCGTAACTTGTGGGTTAAACACTACTTTATATTGAATAAAGAAAGCACACGCAATAATAAAGAAATACACAATACCTATAACTAGGTTAGAAATAGTATCGTCAAGCATACCAAAGTTAGGTCTAACTTTTTGCATACCTTTGGTTACAAAAACTACCAAACCGCAAGTTGCTATTGCAAAAAGTGGGTTACAGTTAGCAAGCCACGTAGTCATAATAGCGGTAAAACCGCGGTTAGCGGCGGAATCGGCACTAATACTGTTTGACGTACCGCTTGTTAATAAAAGCCCAACTAAACCGCAAATAGCACCCGATAACACTAGCGTTCTTATAATAACTTTTTTAACGTTAATGCCTATATATTTTGCGGTGTTTTGACTGTCGCCAACAACGGATAGTTCGTAGCCGTGTTTTGAGTATTTTAAATAAATTGTTATAAACGCCGTAATAATTACGCCAAATAAAATTATCAATAAGTATTTATTGCCAAGTTCGGGGAGTTTGCCGTTTGCAAGTGGGTTTAATATACCCGAGCCACCTTTTACCCAAATTGCAATAAATAAGTTTACTAATCCTGCCGCAATATAGTTAAGCATTAATGTAAAAAGCGATTCGTTAGTATTCCAAATAGCCTTGCAAATTGCAGGAATAACAGCCCAAATTGCGCCCGCTAAAATACTTGCAATAATTTCAATAACAATTAAAATAGAGTCGTCTACCTTTCCGCCTAAATAATACGAACAAGCAATAGAAGCAAGTCCGCCCATTAAAATTTGACCGTTGCCCCCTAAGTTCCAAAATTTCATTTTAAACGAAACTATAAGCGCCATAGAAACTGCTAATAAAATAGCGTATTCTTGCAGGAAAAGCCAAATTAGTCGGGTAGTGCCAAAGCAACCTTCAAAAAGTGAAGAAAAGAATTTAATTACGTCGCCACGCGTTGAAACAAGCGAGCATATAATTGCGCCAAGTAAAAGAGAAGTGATAATTGCAATAGAATAAACGATTATTTTTTTGCCAAGCGTTATATTATCTCTTTTAACTATATGAAATAGGGGTTCGCGTGCCGTTTTAGTGTTATTATTCATTTTCGTTTTCCCCCTTGCTTTCATTTTTTAACTGTTCGGTTTGCCATTCTTGTTCAGTTAA
Organism: Christensenellaceae bacterium; assembly: GCA_045644385.1. GTDB lineage: Bacteria > Bacillota > Clostridia > Christensenellales > Borkfalkiaceae > HGM11412. The sequence goes on along the minus strand of JAZRGU010000014.1, from coordinate 53,261 downwards.
GTGGCTGTCTTTTGCAATACCGTACTCTTTATTTTTAGTTTCGCTTAAATCTAGCGAACCCGTCATCATAAGCCCAAGTTCTTCTTTATTAGTTTTTTTAGCGTGAACTATGCCCATATTTTTGCCGTGGCAAAGCACCATAATTTTGTCGCATAAAGCAAGCATAACGTCTAAATCTTCGCCTATAAACAATATTCCCGTGCCGTTTGACTTTTGTTCGTTTAATATATTGTATATTGCGTAAGACGAGTTTATATCTAGTCCGCGAACGGGGTAGGCGGTTATAATTACGTTTGGAGACGAGTCAATTTCGCGCCCAACCAAAACTTTTTGAACGTTACCGCCAGAAAGTCTTCTAACAGGCGTTTCCGTTGACGGAGTTACAATACCTAAATTATCAATTAACTTTACTGCTTTATTTTTTGCTTTGTTTCTGTTTACAAACGGTATTTTTACAACGTATTTTATATAAGCGCTAGCAATTTTAAGGGCGCTTATAAACTTATTGTCTTTTTCGTTTTTTGTAAACGTAAAAGGCTCTATATCGGAATATGACTTTAACATTACGTTGTCCGTAATGCTCATTGACGGGGCAAGCCCCATACCAAGCCTATCTTCTGGAATAAAACTCATAGATATGCCTTTTTCAATAATTTGCTTTGCAGGTAAACCTACTATGCTTTCGCCTTTATGGCAAATTGCACCGCTTTCAATTTTGCGAAGACCAGCAATTGCTTCGCAAAGTTCTTTTTGACCGCAACCTGCAATACCCGCAACGCCTAAAATTTCACCGCCACGGATATAAAAACTTACGTCTTCAATTTTTTTAGAGCCGTCGTCGCCTTTAATACGTAAGTTTCTTAATTCAAGTAAGGGTTCGTCAAAGTTAGTTTCGGTTCTTTCAATTTTTAAATCTATTTTTTTACCTACCATCATTTCGGTAAGTTCTTTTTCGTTAGTTTTAGAAGTTTCAAGAGTGGTTATATATTCGCCTTTTCTTAAAATGGCAACTCTATCGCTAATTTCCATAACTTCGTTAAGTTTGTGGGTTATAATTATTATAGACTTGCCGTCCTCACGCATTTTTCTTAAAATATCAAAGAGTTTTTTAGTTTCTTGCGGAGTTAAAACGGCAGTAGGCTCGTCTAAAATTAAAATGTTTGCGCCACGGTATAAAACTTTAATAATTTCTACCGTTTGCTTTTCAGACACCGCCATATCGTAAACGTGTTTTTTTGCATCTATTTCAAAACCGTATTTTGAAGCAATTTCTTCTACACGGGAATTTACTTTTTTAACGTTAAATTTTTCATTTATGCCTAAAACTATATTTTCGGCAGCGGTAAAAACGTCAACCAATTTAAAGTGTTGATGTATCATACCTATTTTATATTTGAAAGCGTCGTCAGGAGAAGAAATAACAACTTCTTTTCCATCAATAAAAATTTGACCTTCGTCTGGGTAGTATATACCCGAAATCATATTCATAAGGGTGGTTTTGCCAGAGCCGTTTTCACCAAGGATAGACAAAATTTCGCCTTTATTTAAAGTTAAATTAACGTTATTGTTGGCAACTACTTTGCCAAACGTTTTAGTAATGTTTTTTAGTTCAAGGGCAACGCTATTATTCACCATAGTTTCTCCCAAAAGTATTTTGTTTAGTAATACTAAAATAATAGGGCGGAGCAAATATATCCGCCCTAAATTTAGTAAAAGTTAATTGTTTACGCCATTATTAGGAAACAACGTTAGCGCCTACCGTAATACCATCTATAATAAGGTCAAAGTAAGGAGCAGAACGGAAGAAAGATTCAGCAAAGAAAGTTTTACCGTTTTCAGTTTTTATAACGTTTGTGTCTGGTTCAAAAGTGCTACCGTTTGGACCTTGAATGTCAACAACGTCAGCATAGTATTCAGTAAGTGGAGAGCCATTTACAGTGAAAGTAGAGCAATCAAATACTTTAATTTCGCCAGAAATAAGTTTTGCTTTAACTTCGTCAAGTTTTGCTTGAGTGCCTTGTGCAGCAGCATCGCCGAGTGCAGTAATTTGAACAGAGCCGTTTTCTAACGTACCGCAGTAGTCTTTTTCAATAGTAGCGCCTTCTGTTAATACGCCTTCAAGCATGTGTTCAAAGTATGGTTGCCAGTTGATTTTAGAAGCGATAACGAAAGTTTCTTCTTCGGTAGTGCCGTTGTAGAATACGTTAGGAATATTAGCGTTTTTACAAGCAGTAGGAACGCCGTAAGAGTCAGCGTGGCCTGAAACGAGTTTAGCACCGCCTGAAATTAATGTTTCGGCAGCAGTTTGTTCAGCAACAGGGTCGTACCAACTGTTAGTAAATCTAACTTCCATAGTAACGTTTGCAACGATAGATTTAACACCAAGGTAGAAAGAAGTAAGACCAGACTTAACTTCTGCAAATGGCCAAGCGCCTACGTAACCGATTTTTGCGTTAGCGTCTGAAACGTTGCCTTGTTGGTCGCCGTAAAGTTCAACGAGTTTTAAACCAGCTGCAACGCCTGCTAAATATCTTCCTTCGTAAATAGAAGCAAACGCGTTGTGGAAGTTTGCAGGAGCATCGTCGGCAGTATCGGTAGTGTTTATAAAACCGCCGGCAGTACCAGTAGCGTGGCAGAATTGAGTATTAGAGAACTCTTTTGCCGCTTGAATCATGTATTGTTCATGACCGAAAGAGTCGGCAAAAACTACCTTATAACCAGCGTCTGCAAATTCAGCAGCCTTATCGTAGCATTCTTGACCTTCTGGAATATCAACTACAACTGTGTATTGGTCTTCTGAAAGTCCTTTTGCTTGACAAGCAGCCTTAAATGCGTCAATAAAGTTCTTGTCGTAACTAGAACCTTCACCGTGTAAGCAGATAAGGGCAGCAACTACGTCGGTTTTCTTACAAGCAGTAAAAAGGCTCATTGAACTAAAAGCCATAGTTACGGTAAGTAAGAAAGTTAAAAATTTTTTCATAAATTACCTCCTATACCTTATAGGTATTTTTATCTATAAACGCACGTAGCGTTTTTAGTTTACAAACTCAATTTTTCCGTTTTCCATTTTTTTAATGCGGGCTAGGGAATACACGTCAATTCCAAGGGCGTTTAGTTTATCGTAACCGCCTTGATAAGTTTTTTCAACGGCACAACTTATACCCAAAACTTTTGCCCCCGCTTGCTTGCATATGTCAATTAAACCTAAACAAGCGTTGCCGTTTGCCAAAAAATCGTCTACTATCAAAACGTTGTCGCTACAAGAAAGGTATTCTTTTGAAACCATAATAATATTTTCAGTTTTATGAGTAAAAGAATAAACTTTTGAAAAGTAAACTTCGTTAGAAATATTTAAAGATTTGTGTTTTTTTCCAACTAAAACGTTGCAATTAAAAAACTGCGCCGTTTGGCAAGCAAGACCAATGCCAGAGGCTTCAACAGTCAAAATCTTGTTAATTCCGCAGTTTTTATAATGTTCGTATATTTCTTTGCCTAGTTTGTTTAAAAAATTAGCGTCCATTTGGTGATTTAAAAAAGAGTCCACCTTCAAAATGTCGCCATCTAAAATTTTGCCGTCTTTTAAAATTTTTTCTTCAAGTAATCTCATAACAATCCTTTGCAAAGTTTTTTATAAATAATAAAAACAAGCCGTAATGTTGCGTAAGCGTTCATTATAAACTTGTTTTGTCAATTACTACTAATATGTGAGTTATAAAAAGTTCAATAGTCGTAAATTAGGCTTTACGGTAGAAACTTACGGGCCGAGTAACCGTAGATATATTGACGTTTTATTATATAAATATTTTAATAAAAGTAAGCAACTTTGTCAAGTATTTTTATAAATATTATAATTATATTATAATTCCTAGTAAAGTAGGGTTATTTTTTAGGTTTTATATTAACTTGACATAAGCGCTTTGTTATAGTAAAATTGCTTTTAGAGTATACTTATTAGGTTAAAGCACTATAAATTTTTGCGTGTGTGGTATTTTTATTACGGTACTGCACTTTAAATTTTTACGTGTGTGGTATTTTTATGAAGGTAAAAAGTTTTTTTGAAAATTTAAAAAACATAAAAGTTGCGTCTAAATTAAACAAGTTGTTTTTTTCGCCACTATTTCCTATAATAATTGCGGTGTTTACGCTTGCGTCAAACCTTTTTTCGCTAGAACTTGTAGCGTATAGCGTTTTTACCGTTTTCTTTTGCTTAATAATGCTGTTTTCTAAAAATTTACTTCCCGCAATACCACTAGTTTTGGGCGCTTATTTTTCACCGTCTAATCACAACAATCCTGCAAAAAATTCAAATTCCATATTTTATACGCACTTGTGGTTTATAATAACGCTTTGCTTCGTAATGTTTATATTTTTTTTATTAAGGCTTATTTTTGACGACGAGTTTGGCTTTAAAAGTATTTTTAAAACGCGTAAAAAATTGCTTTTTGGTTTGGCTGTTTTATGCGCTTCGTTTTTTATTTCGGGAATATTTAGCCAAAATTATTTGCAATACGCTTTAAAAAACTTGCTGTATTCGCTAGTGTTATCAATATGTTTTACGGTGCTATACGTAGTGTTAACTTCTTGCGTAAAATGGGATAACGAAGCAATAGATTTTGTTTTATATACTTGCCTTATTTTTGGGCTTGCGCTAGTTGTAGAAGTAGTTTATATTTACTTTAACGGCAACGTTATTGTAGACGGTTCAATTATACGTGAAAATATCGTTACGGGTTGGGGTATAGGCAACAACATAGGCGCGCTTTTATGTATGTTTATGCCTTGCGCTTTTGGGCTTGCTATATTAAAAAACCGTGGATATATTTACAACGTTTTAGGAAACGTATTGCTTGTTGGCGTGCTTTTTACACAATCAAGGGGCGCTATGCTTACGGCGTTTATTTTATACGTAACGCTTGCAATTTTGGTTTTATTAAAGTCAAAAGAAAGGTTTTTTAACGGTTTAGTTTACGCGGTAGTTTTACTAGTATTTTTAATATTTTTAATCGTGTTTTTTAATAAAATAGTAACTCTTATGAGTGATATTATTAACCGTGGTTTTACAAACACTTCTAACCGAAACAACATTTACGCCTTGGGCATAAGCGAGTTTTTAAAAGCGCCAATATTTGGCTCAACTTTTTATAATATGCCTATTAAACATAATTGGATAGACGGCGCGCTTATCTCCTTTTTACCAACGGGTTGGCACAATACCGTTTTGCAATTTTTGGTTAGTGGCGGAGTGGTTGGGCTTACGGCGTACTTGTATCATAGAACTCAAACCGTAATGATGGTTTTTAAAAATAAAGGAGTAGTTACGTACCTTGTGGGGCTTTCAATTTTAAGTCTTTTAATTACAAGCCTATTTGATTGCCATTTATTCAGTTTTGGACCAACGCTTATTTATTCTATATTTTTAGCGGTTTTAGAAAAATGCCAAAAACAAGATTAATTATAATTTTTTAGCCCTAATTTTAGGGCTTTTTTATTGCCGTAAATTAAATGCGACATTTTATTTTGATATTTGCCAATTATTGCGTAAATTTTTATTCGCCTATTTGGTATATTTGTTAAAAAAGGTGGGGCTATATGGCTAAAAAAATAGTTATAACTTCGGGTAAAGGCGGTGTTGGAAAAACTACCGTTACGGCAAACTTGGGCTTGCATTTAGCAAAAAAGGGCGCTAGGGTGGTTCTTGTTGACTGTGATTTAGGGCTTAATAATTTAGACGTTGCTTTGGGTATAGAAAACAGTATAGTTTTTGATTTAACCGATATTGCTAGCGGGCGTTGCAGAACAAATCAAGCACTTGTACAAAGCCCTATAAACGCCAATTTATACGTTATTCCTTGCACGCACAGTATGGCAAAAGCAAACTTAAATAGCCAATCTATAAAACTGTCGCTAGAAAGTATAGAGGCTAGTTTTGATTATATCTTGCTAGATTGCCCCGCCGGTATAGACGTTGGCTTTCATAGAGCCGTTTCGGTTGCGGACGAGGCGTTAATAGTTATAACCCCGTTAATAACTAGTATAAGAGACGCCGATAAAGTAACGTCTATTTTAAAAAGTTATAAAATGCCAACGCAAGCCGTTATAAATAAAATTCGTGGCGATTTAGTTTTAAACGGGCAAATGTACGGAAAAGAAGACGTGGCTAACACTTTAAAAGTAGACGTTTTAGGCGTTATTCCCGACGACGACGGTATTATTAACGGAATAGCGGATATTCCGTCGTCGCCGTCGTACAAGGCGTTTTCTATGTTGGCGCAAGCGGTTTTAAATGGAAAGGGTAAAAGTTTTGACTATCTGTCAAAGTATACTGGGTTTTGGGGTAGTATAAGAAAGGAACTTAAAAAAAGATTATGAAAACTAACAAATTAAGGTTAAAAAAGGTTATAGAAGCGGATAGATTGCTAATTAGTTCGGATATGTCTTCGCTAATAGCGTACGATTTAAAAAAATTGTTAGATAATTATTTTAATACCGAGGGCGAAATAACAATTTCGGTAGAAGCGTTAAAAGACTGCTATCAAATTATCGTAACGGCGCGCGCGGATAGTATAAAGCCGTTTAGTTTAGTAAAATAACTAAAAAGTTTAACGTAACGCTTGATTTATTTTTAAAGTCGTTTTACAATAAGTAAAAAGGTGGTATTATTATGGAATTTAACAAAGTATTAGAAGCAAGATTTTCCGTAAGGGATTTTAGTAGTAAAGAAGTTGAAGAAAGTAAAATTAACGAAATATTAAAAAGCGCACAAATTGCTCCTACCGGAAAAAACAAGCAATGCCAAACTATTTACGTTTTAAAAAGTAAGCAAGCCATTGAAAAAATCCGCGCAATAACTAACAACGCGTTTAACGCACCGCTTGTTTTTATAACTTGCGCCAATTTAGATAGAGAGTGCGTTTTAACTTCTATAAACAAAAGTTTAAAGGATACGGACGTGGCCATAGTTCAAACCTATATGATGTTAACCGCAACTAATTTAGGGCTAGGTAGTTGTTGGGTTTGTCGTTTTGACCCTAATAAAGTTAAGCAAGAGTTTAATTTGCCAAGTAACGTTGAACCGCTTAACTTATTAGTAGTGGGATATCCGTCTGAAAATGCAGAGCCATCTCAAATGCATAATAATAGATTTGATTACAACGAATACACAACCGTTTTATAAAAATTTATAAAATTTAAATTGAAACGGCAAATTTAAAGTAGACTTAAAAAAACAAAAATATAACCGCTATACCTTGCATTTAGCAAATTATAGCGGTCTTTTTTATTGTGCTTCCACTGCGTTTTCAACGGGTAGAATATTTTCTAATTTATGTTTTTTAATTGTTTTTGTTATTAAATATCTATACCAAATATATTGAGCCATGCACGCTAGCACCCAAGAAATAGGGTAAATTAAAATTAATAAGTTGTACGAATTGTTAATAGGCAATATATATATTAAATAAAGAATTCTAAACAAGCAAATAAAAATTAAAGAAATAACCATAGGCGGAGTTTTGCTTCCCATACCGTTAGACACGCCCGACGCCACTTGTGAAATTCCGTATATAAAGTAGAACGGCAAGTTTAATAAAATGCCAAGGCTTGCAATCTCTAAAACTTCCGCTTCGCTTGAAAAAATACTTGCAAGTTGCCTTCTAAACACAACCATAAACGCAGACGCCGTTAGCATAATTACGGTGCTAATAAACGTACACTTTTTAAAAATGTGTTTTATGTAAGTATAATTTTTTGCGCCGTAGTTTTGCGCTACGAAAGCAATAGTTGCTTGATTCATTGCACCCACAACTGAAACCATAGTATCTTGAACGTTAAATTGTACCGTACTACTTGATATGTAAATATCGCCAAGCCCAATAATAAACGATTTTGTAAATATATTAGAAATACTAAAACAAGTTGATTGTAAAGCGGTAGGTAAGCCCATTGTTAAAATTCTAAAAAATTGCGTTTTGTTAAACTTTAATTTTTTAATTGATATTTTACAATACCCATCTTCTTTAAATAAAACTATTAAAACGGCGGCAGCTGCAAATATTTTAGAAATTACGGTTGCAAGGGCAACGCCTACAACGTCTAAATGAAATACTATTACGAAAAACAAGTTCAATAAAACGTTTATCACGCCTGCAATCGTCAAAAATATAAACGGGCGTTTAGTATCGCCTTTGGTGCGGAGAATTGCAGCCGAAAAGTTGTATAATAGCGTAAATGGTGAACCGCATATTATAATAGTTAAATATTGCGTTGCAAGGCTTAAAATTTCGTTCTTGCAACCCATTAAAATTAGTATTTTTTCAGACAAAAACAACCCTATTATTAAACTTACAACTCCCAAAATTAACGCCAATAATATAGAGTTATGTACGGCTTTTGTTGCAGTGTTTTCATCTTTTGCGCCTATTAATTGCGCAATAATAATATTTGAGCCTACCGATATTCCAATAAAAAAATTAATTAATAGTGCAACGACGGGGGCTGCTGCGCCAACCGCCGCTAACGATACGTTTGAATCTTGGGCAAATTGACCAACAACTGCAAGGTCGGCGGAGTTAAATAGCATTTGAAGTAATGAAGTTAACATTACGGGTAGTGCAAACGCAATTATATTTTTTGTGGTTGCACCGTTAATCATATTAATTGAGTTTTTGCCTAATTTTTTAACGTTAATATGCGCGTTCATAATAATTTACCGTATTTTAAATTATAATAATAAGCTTTATTACTAGAATAAAGCTTACGTAATTTATTTTATAAACATTCGCCCGCTTTGCCAGCACAGCCTAAAACGTTAACTAGTTTATGGGTAACTATTTCTTTAATAGTCGTTCTTGCTGGTTTTAAATATTCGCGCGGGTCAAACTTGTCAGGATGTTCAACAAGGAATTTTCTAACGGACGCCGTCATAGCAAGGCGTATGTCAGAGTCTATGTTAATTTTACAAACTGCAAGTTTGCTGGCTTCTCTTAATTGTTCTTCCGGAACGCCGATAGCGTTTGGCATTTTTCCGCCAAACTCGTTTACTATCTTAACGTATTCTTGCGGAACGGAAGACGAACCGTGTAAAACGATAGGGAAGTTTGGCAATCTTTTAGAAACTTCTTCTAATATATCAAAGCGTAAAGCAGGTGGAATTAAAATGCCTTTTTCGTTAACCGTGCATTGTTCGGGTTTAAATTTATAAGCCCCGTGCGAAGTTCCTATTGCAATAGCAAGTGAATCAACGCCCGTTTTAGTAACGAATTCTTCAACTTCTTCCGGTCTTGTATAAGAGCCGTTTTCGTGTGAAACTTCGTCTTCAATACCGGCAAGAGTTCCAAGTTCGCCTTCAACTACAACACCGCGTTCGTGCGCGTAGTCAACAACTTTTTTAGTAAGTTCAATATTTTCTAAAAAAGAATGAGAAGAACCGTCAATCATAACGGAAGTAAAACCGCCGTCTATACAAGATTTGCACGTTTCAAAATCAGGGCCGTGGTCAAGGTGAAGAGCAATTGGAATTTCAGGGCACTCTTTAACGGCAGCCTCAACAAGTTTAACAAGGTACGTGTGGTTTGCATAAGCGCGCGCCCCCTTTGAAACTTGTAAAATAACGGGCGCGTTTACTTCTTTGCACGCCTCTGTAATTCCTTGAACTATTTCCATATTGTTTACGTTAAACGCACCTACTGCGTAACCGTTTTTATATGCTTGTTCAAACATTTTTTTAGTATTAACTAATGGCATAAAAAAATCCCTCCTAAGTAGAATTTTATCAATTTAGTTTATTATAACCCAAAAAAAAATAAAGAGCAACCAAAAACACTTTGTTTATCAATAAAATATTAACATATTTTTGAATTTAGAACAAGTATAAAAAAAATTTAAAAAGTCAACAATAAAAGTGTTGTCAAAAATGCTCTAAAATACATATTATGTAACGGGGCTTATAAGAGGTCTATTTATGATAAAACGCGGTGAACTTTATTACGCGGATTTAAGCCCTGTTGTCGGAAGTGAACAAGGCGGTGTTAGACCCGTGCTTGTAGTTCAAAACGACGTAGGCAACAAGTACAGTCCAACAGTTATAGCCGCCGCAGTAACAAGTAAGATAAACAAGGCTAAACTTCCAACTCACATTGAACTGAACGCAATAGAATTCGGGCTTTTAAAAGACTCGGTCGTGTTGCTAGAACAAATTAGAACGATAGATAAGCGTAGGCTAAAAGAAAGGATAGGCGAACTTCCGCTTTCTACTATGAAAGAAGTTGACGACGCGCTACTTATAAGCCTAGGCTTTATTAAAAAAGCATATTAAATTCCCGTTGTAAAGAAGCGGGAATTTTTTGTTGTTAACAAGCGTTAAAATGTAAGTTTTATTTTATAAAGGGTTAAAAAATATTGTAATTTAAAAAATGATATGCTATAATTAAACAAAAAGTAAATTGCTTTTTTTTAAATTTAACCGTATAGGAGGTTATTGTATGAAAAAGAAATTTAACGGCGTTTTAATAACAGTTTCAGCCGTTGCGTTTATATTAATAATTGCAATATCCGCCGTGCTTGGCGTTTTAATTGAAACGGGAAATATAAAAACGGATATTTCTTCGTTTTTAGTAATGCTAACCGTTATGCTTTTGGGCTTTGGCGCATATATAACGGGGTATTCGCTAGTTGTTAAAGGCGGTTACGAATTTATTATAGGTTCATTGTTATTATCAATAGGAATAATAGTTCTTTTAATAACGTTAAGCGTTTATTGGGCAATAGTATTAATAATCGGCGTTTCGTTAGTGGCAATATCAATTCTTGGCTTGTTTATATTTAAAGCAAAGGCGTTGCACGTTGAAAGAAGCGACGAAAAGCAAGATTTTATACCATACGCCGAAAAATTAAAAATGCAAAAGCAACAAAAAAGTGAAGAAGGCGAAATACCAACTTTAAAATCTTTTAAGGATACGGATAAAGAGTAGGGGCTTATTATGAATTATAGGAATTTAACTTTATTAACGGATTTATACGAACTAACTATGATGAACGGCTATTTAAAAGAAGGTAAAGACGACGAGTGGGTTGTTTTTGACGTATTTTTTAGGCAAAACGAACTAATTACGTATTCTTTATTTGCAGGTCTTGAACAAGCCGTTGATTACATTACGAACATTAGGTTTGACAAAGAAGATATTGACTATTTAAAAAGTTTAAACTTGTTTAACGACGAGTTTTTAAATTATTTGTCAACTATGAAATTTACGGGGGACGTTTATTCCGTTAAAGAAGGTACTATGGTTTTCCCAGGAGAGCCGATTTTAACCGTAAAAGCGCCTATTATGGAAGCGCAGTTTATAGAAACTGCAATTTTAAACATCATAAACCACCAAACGCTTATAGCGTCAAAATCTGCAAAGGTTTGCTACTCTGCAAAAGGCGATACCGTAATGGAGTTTGGTCTTCGTAGGGCGCAAGGTCCTGACGCGGGCATTTACGGAGCAAGGGCGGCAATTATAGGCGGTTGTAATTCAACTAGCAACGTTTTGGCGGGGCAAATGTTTAACGTTCCCGTTTCAGGTACGCACGCGCACAGTTGGGTTATGAATTTTAATTCCGAATACGAAGCGTTTAAAGCCTATGCGGAGTGTTATCCAAACGCCGTATTGCTTTTAGTTGACACGTACGACACTTTAAAAAGCGGTATTCCAAACGCCATTAAAGTATTTAAAGAAGTTAAGGAAAAGGGCGGAAAGCCTATCGGTATAAGGCTTGATAGCGGAGACTTGGCGTATTTAACTAAAAAAGCGCGCCAAATGCTAGACGAAGCCGGTTTTGAAGACGCTATAATTTGCGCAAGTGGCGATTTAGATGAAAAGTTAATTCAATCTTTAAAAGTTCAAGGCGCAAAAATTAATTCTTGGGGAATAGGCACGAAATTAATAACTAGCGCGGATATGCCGGCACTTGGCGGAGTGTATAAACTTGCGGGCGTTATCAATAAAAACGGCGAAATTACGCCTAAAATTAAAGTTTCGGAAAGTAGCGTAAAAATAACTAACCCTGGTTTTAAAAAGATAGTTAGAATTTACGATAACGCAACGAATAAAGCGGAAGCGGACTTAATTATGCTTTACGATGAAGAAATTGACCAAACTAAACCGCTTACCATAACTCACCCCGTTGACGTTTGGAAAAAAATTACGTTTACTAATTACACTGCAAAAACTCTTACAATGCAAGTCGTTAAAGGCGGAAAAGTCGTTTACGATATGCCAAAAGTTAAAGAAATTGCTTCTTTTGCAAAAAGCGAAATGTCTACTTTTTGGGATGAGTATTTAAGAATTGACAGTCCGCATATATATAAAGTTGACCTTTCAGATAAACTTTTACAGTTAAAAAATAATATGTTGTCTGATATAAGAAAAGGAACTAAAAATAATGGTTGAAAATAATAACGCCACACCGCAAAAAACGGCTGACGATATAATTAAAAACGCAAGGTTGCGCGCCAAAATAATAACTAATCAATCGCGTGAGCAATACAAGGCGGAAGTTGAAAATTTAAAATTGTTTATAGATAGGTGGAATTCCTTTGTTGAAGAAACGGTAAAAAGTTACCCAAGCGATAAAACGCGTAAACTTTTATACGTTTCGGATATGATTAAAGAAATTTTGCAAAGTGAAGACACTTCTGAATTTTCAAATAAAGATAAATTAGACGCTATTTTTAAACTTACTAAACAAGCGTCCGCGCCAACCAAAAGGTTTTACGGCGAAAGCGATAACGGCTTTAATATGGAAGACGTTTTAAACCCAAAAGGCGAACTTGACCTTATGGCTTTATGTAAAGAATTAGGGGTAACCAAATGACGTTTTATTTTGTTTTGCTTGCAATAGTTATCGGCGTTTTAGCGCTTGACTTTACAACTAAATATTTATCCGTTGTTTGCGATTTTAACGTAGTTATAGTGCCAAAAATATTAAAATTCGTGCAGTCGTACAATAAAGGCGCGGCTTTTGGATTTTTAAACGGCACGTCTTGGGCAAAATACCTTTTTATAATTTTTACCATACTTGCGTGTTTGGGTATTATTGCGTATTTCGTTTATAGAATTATTACAAAAAAGCCTACGTCAAAATGGATTAGCGTTGCATTAGCGTTAGTTTTTGCAGGTGCTATTGGGAATTTATACGATAGAATTTTTATTGGCATGGTAAGAGATTTTATATTGTTTTTTTACGATACTCAAATTTTCCCGTTTATCTTTAACGTTGCAGACTCGTCGCTTGTAATAGGCGTATTTATGATTATTGCGTATTTATTATTTATTGATAAAGACGCGATTTTTAGAAAAAAACCAATTAAAGAAAATAAAGATGAAAGTTGAAAAAATAATAGTAGATGTCGGTAATATTAGAGCCGACATTTATATTTCAAAAAAACTAAATTACACGCGTTCTCGCGTAAAAAAGGTTTTAGACGATAACTGCGCGCTTTTAAACGGTAAGCCTTTAAAACCAAGGGACGTTTTAAAGGTAGGGGACGAAATAGAAATTTCTATTAGCGAGCCAGCCGTTTTAAACGTAAAGCCCGTAGATATTGATATAGACGTAGTTTATCAAGACGCAGATATTGCCGTTATAAATAAACCGCAAGGTTTAACGGTACACGCTGGTAACGGAACGGGCGACAACACCTTGGTTAACGCGCTTTTATATAAATTAGATAGTTTAAGCGGTATTAACGGCGTAATACGCCCTGGAATAGTTCACAGAATAGATAAAGACACTTCCGGATTATTAGTGGTTGCAAAAAACGATAGCGCGCATTTATGTTTGGCAAATCAAATATCAAATAAAACGTGCGCACGCGTTTACGAAGCGTTATTAGAAGGCAATTTAAAAACTGATAACGGCGTTATAGAAACTTTTATATCTCGTTCAACTAAAAATAGAACTATGATGGCGGTTTCTTCAAGCGGAAGAAAAGCCGTAACCGAATACACCGTATTACAGCGTTACGAAGGGTATACTTTGTGTGAATTTAGGTTAAAGACGGGTAGAACGCATCAAATAAGGGTACACTCTAAACATTTAAACCACCCCATAGTTGGTGACTTGGTTTACGGATATAAAAGCAATAAGTTTAATTTAAAAGGACAACTTCTTCACGCAAAAGAACTTTCTTTTATTCATCCGTCAACTAAAAAACAAGTTACTTTTAAAGCGCCACGCCCTAAATATTTTGAAGACGTTTTGTCAAAATTAAAAAAAATATAACGTAAGAATTTTAAAAATAGCAGTTTACATTTTGGCTTATTAAGTGTTATAATGTTACGGCAATTTATAATAGAAGGATAAATTTATGAAAAAACAACAAACGATAGCAGAAAAATTAGCAAAGCGTAAATACGGACCTCCTCATAGAGTTATTTCCGCACTTTACAAGTTTATTATGGTAGACTTGGTGGCTCGTAAGTACAATCCAAAATTTCATATTATAGATAAAGTTTCCGATTGCGACGGCCCTTGTTTTGTAATATTCAACCACCTTTCGCGTATTGACCACGCCTATATAGTTGGCGCTACATATCCGCGCAAAACTAATATGATGGCTGGCTATTGCGAGTTTTACCGCAAAAAGTTTAGCACTATATTTAAATTAAATAAGGTTATACCAAAAAAGCAATACACGGCGGACACTTTGCCTATTCGTGCCGTTAGTAAGGTTATGAAGGCTGGCGGTTGCGTTACTTTTGCACCCGAAGGTTTAGCAAGTGATTTTGGTGGAAATAAACCGATAGTTCCAGGTACAAGTAAAATGTTTAAACATTTTAAAGTACCGGTATACTTGTGTTATTTAGAAGGGCAATACTTGCAAAATACAAAAGTTTGCCTTGACGAACGCTTTGGCGAAACTCACGCAACTATTTCTTTACTTTTTTCAAAAGAAGACGTTGAAAAATTATCCGTTCAAGAAATGGACGATATCATTAACGAAAAATTCCGTAGAAACGAATACGCTTGGAATAAAGAAAAGAAAATTAAGTGGACTACGAACGGAAGAATTTGCCATCGTTTAGAAGATATTTGTTACAAGTGTCCTAAATGTAAAAGCGAGTTTACTATGAAAGGCGAAGGCGATAAAATAACTTGTTCAAACTGTGGCAACGGCGCAACAATGGACGATTATTATCAATTCCACCCATATAAAGACGCCGTAATACCCGAGTCTCCGCACGATTGGTTTCAAAATCAACGTATAGATATAATAAAAGAAATTCGTAAAGACCCTAATTATCGCTTTGAAGACGAGTGCGAAATAGGAAATTTAGACGAGTACAAATATATAAAAGATAAAACCAAAACTAGCAATAGGGTAGGTAGCGGAAAAATTTGGGTAGACCATAGCGGTATGCATTATAGCGGAACTAGAAACGGCAAGCCCTATGAATTCCACGTAAATTATAAGCAACTTTATACGCTTATAACCGAAGTTGACGCAAGTTTCTTTAACTTTTATTTAAACGGCGAGTATTTTGACGTGTTTCCAAAACACCAAACCGTTGGCAAATTTATATTGTTAGTAGAAGAAATGCACCGCTATCACGTAAACTTTTACAAGAATTTTAAATGGAACGACTATATGTACGAGGGGTTAGAACTCGGCATAGACGAAAAATAAAAAACTACCATTAATTTATTTATTAAAAAAATAACGTATTAATTTTTAAAATGATATTGACACACGTTTTTTTATAATGTATAATTTTATCGTGTAAAGTCTTTAAGGAAGTACAGCGATGCTTTCAAGGCGTTATTTTTGCAATTATAACGTAGTTGTAATGCCTTGCGTAAAAGCAAGGCGTTTTTTATAGGTAAATTATGAAAGAAAAGACGGTATTAATGGACGAAATCGCACAAAATAGGGCGTTGTTTAGAATTTCACACGAGATAATTGAAAAAAACAAGGGCGCAAATAATTTAGTTTTGCTTGGAATTCACACTCGTGGTATACCTATGGCAAAAAGATTAAAAAATTATATATATAACATTGAAGGCGTTGATATCCCTTTTGACGTTATAGATATAACTCTTTATAGAGACGATTTATCAGAAATCGTACCCCTTCCCGAATCTAAAAACACTAATTTAAAGGTTGAAGTTAAAGGTAAAAACGTCGTTTTATGCGATGACGTTTTGTATACGGGAAGAACTGCGCGCGCCGCGATAGAAGCGGTTTTAAAGGCGGGTAGACCGCAAAGTATTCAACTTGCGGTGCTAATTGATAGGGGGCATAGAGAACTTCCTATTCGCGCCGATTACGTAGGTAAAAATATACCTACATCCGTAAGCGAACTAGTTTCCGTTAAATTTATGGAAACCGACGGCGAAAACGCTGTAAAACTATACGAAAAATAAAGGCAATTTTGCGGTTTAATCCGCTTAAATTAATATTTTTACAAAGGAGATGTAAATTATGAAGCTTGTTTACAACGTTAAAGAAAAGCCTCCTATAACCAAATGGATTATAGCGTCTTTTCAACAATTGCTTGCTATTTTAGCGGCAACGATAGCAGTTCCCGGAATTATCGGAAACGGAATGTCTCAATCTGCGGCACTTTTTGGCGCGGGCGTAGGCACAATGGTTTACTTATTATTTACAAAGTTTAAAAGCCCTGTATTTTTAGGTAGTTCGTTTGCTTTTATCGGCTCAATGTTCGCTGCTTTTGCTGGTGGCGTATCAATGTCGGTAGGTTATATGGGTTTAATTATCGGCGCTATTTTTGCAGGTCTTGTATACGTTGTCATTTCGTTAATCGTTAAAAAATTCGGCGTTAAATGGATAAGCAAACTTATGCCACCGGTAGTTATTGGTCCTACGGTAGCAATAATAGGTTTATCTCTTGCAGTAAACGCTGTTAGAGATGCCGTTAACTATGGCGACGGAAGATTAGGCGCTATTTTTGACTCTGCAAACTCAACTTTCGTTATGAACTTAAACGGTGGATTAAGTTTATTATGCGCCCTTGTAACGTTAGCAACAATTATGATTTGCTCAGTTTACGGAAGCAAAAACTTTAAACTTTTCCCATTTGTTATAGGCATTTTAGCAGGTTACGTTTTAGCAACTATATTTACCGTTATCGGTTTAATTGCAAAAGTAGAAGCACTCGTTTTAGTAGACTTTACTAAATTTGCTAATATGAAGTGGTATCCTGAATTCACGTTTATTAAAGCGTTAGATTTTAATAGTTACGACTTTGGAACTACGGGCAATTTCTGGGCTTATATAGCCGCTATTGCAGTAGCGTATATTCCAGTTGCTTTCGTTGTATTTGCAGAACACATTGCTGACCACAAAAACCTTTCTACAATAATTGACCAAGAACTTTTAGAAGACCCAGGTCTTCATAGAACGTTGCTTGGCGACGGCGTTGGTTCAATGGCAGGTGCGTTCTTTGGCGGTTGTCCTAACACTACGTACGGCGAGTCGGTTGGTTGCGTAGCAATTACCGGTAACGCTTCCGTTTATACTATTTTCTTGACGGCAATTATCGCTATTGCGGCTTCCTTCTTTGCTCCTTTCGTTACTTTCCTTTCTACTATTCCACCATCAGTTATGGGTGGCGTTTGTATTTCACTTTACGGCTTTATTGCAGTATCTGGTCTTAAAATGATTCAAAAGGTTGACCTTAACCAAAACAATAACTTATTCGTTGTATCTATAATTTTAATTACGGGTATCGGCGGTATGAGTTTAACGTTTGGTTTAATTAAAATTACTGCAATTGCAGTTGCGTTAATTTTAGGTATTTTAGCAAACTTGCTTCTTAATATTAAATGCAAAAAACAAAACGTTGAAGAATAATAAAAACAATAAATAAAAAACGCGGTTTACCGCGTTTTTTTATGCAATAATTTTTCTTTTTGTGTTGACACTAACGTTATATTACAGTATAATTAAGTAAAAATAACGTATATTAAACAAGGAGTATTATGGCTTTAAAATTATCTAAATTTATAAACACTTCAAAAAGCAAGATTTTTTGGCTTTATATAGTTATAGGCGCGCTTATTTCAGCGCTTTCTATTATGCTTATGCCGTTTTGGCAAGACGGGGAAATTGACGTTTTCTTTGCACCTTGGGGATATTCCATTATAAAAATAGTTATAGCGTGTACGTTAATTTTGTATTTAGCGTTTTACTTGTTTAAAAAAATGATTTCAAAGTGCAATAAAATAGTAAGGTTATTAATTATTATTGAATTTACTTTACTGTCGCTTATAGCGTTTGGCTCTATTATGTCGCAATTTGATATTATACCCGTAAAAGGCGTTGGGCAAATTTTAGGTTTAGTTTTATGGATTCGCGGTTCAATAGAAGTTTTTAGGGCGTATTATTACGATTCTTCTAACGGCTCTAAATACCCCGTATGGCAACTTTTTATAACCATACTTTTAATAACCGTGGGCGCGTATTTTATAATAAGCAACGTTCTTACCGATAAAGTAGTTTTGTGGACGCTAACCGTAACTTTAATATTAGTTGGAATTTTTGCAATAATTTTAGGAGTCGTTAAAAAGCCCGCTTCTAAAAAAACAATAAAGACCAAAGAAAATAAAGAAGAAACTAAATAGACAATAAAAAAACCGCCTTGAACCTGTGAGGCGGTTTTTTAAATAAATTATTTTTCTAACAGTTTAAATAACTTATCCGTAGTTTTGGTTGCTTGTAATGGAATAACTACCGCCAAGCAAACTAAATAGTCTGGTAAAATATAAGTTATTTGATATAAAAACGAGTATATAAAGGCATTGTCTTGCGGAAGGTTAGCCCATATACCGCCGTTTTCAAAATATAGCATACCCGATAAAAAGTGAAATATAAATCTAACGGCAAAAGTCATAGTTAAGCCTAAAATAAACGAGCCTTTATTTTTAATAAACTTTCTTGCAACGCACATCATAACTATTGACGAAAAAGCCAAAATAAAATCTAAAAAGAAAGTTGCATAGTTAAAAATGTATGCCGAACTTTGAAAGAATTGAAGTATTCCGTATATTATACCCGTAAAAAGTGCGGGCAAAAAGCCGAAACAGTAGGCGTATAAGCAAATTGCAAGCATACTGCAAAGAGTTATGCTTCCACCGTACGTTACGGGAGTAACTTTTAGGTAAGAAAGAACGAAACTAGTTGCAATCGTAAGGGCAGAAAAAACTAACGTTTTGGTGTCAAAACTTTTTTTTCTAAAACAAAAAGCAACTAAAATTAGCGCTAATAATACTGCAACAATCGCACTTATAACTATCATAGTTGTACTTGCGGTGTCGTCTATAACAGAAAAAATTGACAATAAATTAAACATAAAATCTCCTTTAACAAAAAAACAAAAACCCTTGTATAAACAAGGGTTACATAAGTACGCAAAAAGACTACTACTTCCATTCAAGCATTACCTTGACAGGTTCAAAGGGTATAATCTCAGCTAAACAGCACCCCTGCGTTTAATTTTGTTATAATTATTTTATAAAAGTTACACGCGTTTGTCAACAATTTACGATATATTATTGAAAAAAATAAAAATTTATGTTACAATTTTAAAAACGTAAAGTTAGGTGTTTATATGAAATATGATTTTTTTGCATATCTAAACAGATTAAAATATATAAAACGGTGGTCTTTAATGCGTTCTCTTACCGAAGAAAACGTTTTAGAGCATACCGGTCAAGTTGCTATAATTACGCACGCATTATGTACTATTAAAAACAAAATATATAATGGCAAAGTGGACGTTTTAACTGCTGTTTTATACGCCGAGTATCACGAAACGGGCGAAGTTATAACGGGGGACTTGCCAACTCCTATAAAATATTTTAACAAAAAAATAAATTCCGCGTATAAAGATATTGAGTTGGGTGCTTGTAAAAAACTTGTAAACTCGCTTCCTAGCCCTTTAAAAGAAGAATACGAAAAATACGTAATTCCAAACGAAGATAGCGAAGAATATATTATTATGAAATGGGCAGACACGCTGTCTGCATATATTAAATGCTTGGAAGAAATTAAACTTTCTAATAGCGAATTTATAAAAGCAAAAGATAGTATAGAAAATAAACTATCTACTTGTAAAAGAGAAGAAGTGTTGTATTTTATAAAAGAAATTTTACCTTGTTACACGTTATCGCTTGACGAACTTCAATAATTTGCCAGTTTTGTTTGTAAAATTGTAAAATTTAAGGTATAATATAAAATAACAAGAATATAAATAGTAAAATAAGGAAATATAAGTAATATGAAAATTTGTGTATACGGTGCGTCAAGCAATCAAATTGACAACGAATTAATTAAAGTAGGCGAAGATTTAGGCAAAGAAATGGCAAAAAGGGGAATTCCGCTTGTTTTTGGCGCGGGTGCAAACGGTATGATGGGTGCGGTTGCGCGCGGAATAACTGCTGGTGGCGGTCATATGACGGGTATTGCCCCTAGTTTTTTTGAGGTAGACGGTGTAATTTACGACAAGTGCGACGAACTTATTCGCCCCGAAACTATGTGGGACAGAAAAACTTTATTGCGCGATTTTGCAGACGCGTACATCGTTTCCCCAGGTGGTGTTGGCACTATGGATGAGTTTTTTGAAGTTTTAACTTTAAAACAACTTGGAAGAACGGATAAAGCGCTTGTTATTTTAAACGTAAACGGCTTTTACGATAAATTATTAGAACTTTTAGAAAATTTTATTTTAAATAAATCGGTTAAAAAAAGCGTTTACGATTTGTTTTTTGTTACTACTAGCATAAACGAAGCACTTGATTATATAGAAAATTACAAACCGGAAGAAAACGACCCAACAAAATATAAATTTATATAATAAATGTAAAATACTGCCATTAAAAAGTTGACAACGCAAAACGTGTTTGTTATAATTAAAAGGCTTTTAAAGTTACTTTTAAACCGTAGGGTAAAGGAGGGTTGTATATGTCAACAGTTAAAGTTGGAGAAAACGAGTCGTTAGATAGCGCACTTCGTCGTTTTAAACGCAAATGTTCTCGTGACGGCATCATTGGTGACCTTCGTCGTAAAGAATTTTACGAAAGACCTTCTGTTAGAAGAAAAAAGAAAGCCGAGGCTGCTAGAAAAAGAAACGTAAAAGGCTAAAAATATTATGTTTTTACATCCGCAAAATTCTTTGCGGATATTTTTTTTGGAGGAGTATATGAACAGCGACAAAAGCATAAAACAATATGCAAAAGAGGCTAAAAAAAGATTAAAAGGTTCATTTTGGCAAGATTATAAAAACAACGTAAAAAACGGCGTTTCAAAAGCCGAAGAAGAAGGCATTTTACCGTCAAAAGTGGTTGAGTATTATCAAAATAAAGCGTCGGTTACAATACGCGGAATAAAAAATAGCGACGAAGAATTTTATAATAAAGTAAAAGAACTACTCTCCACAGTCGGCGAAGTAAGCGATGCTATTGGTAGACTTACCGACAAAGAGTATTTTAACACGCTATCTTACGAGCAAAAACAAAGGTACACCCTTGAACTTTCCGCTAAATACGTTAAAGCAAAAGAAAGGTATTATAAAGAAATTAAATACGAAACTTCAACCGTAATAAAGTAAAAGCACCTAAAATTAATTTTTAGGTGCTTTTTAAATAAATACGCATACACCACAAAAAAGGACAGTGCATACTGTCCTTTTAACGTGTTAAATAATTATTTGCTTGCTTTTAATGCGTTTAATTTCTTTGCAAGACCGCTTTTTTTGTTTGCTGCGGTATTTTTAGCAAAAATGTTTTTAGTAACTGCTTTGTCAATTACGGCAACCGTTGCAGGAAAAGCCTTTTCTGCTTCTTCTAACTTGCCGGCATCAAGTAATGCGTTAAAGTTTTTAATGTAAGTTTTAACTTCTGATTTTTCGCTTTTATTGATTGCAGCTTTTTTGCTATTTACAAGAACACGCTTTTTAGCCGATTTAATGTTTGGCACGGTAATATCTCCTTTGAAATGAATTCAATTTTTTACTATGGCTATTTTATCACATTTTTTTTAAACTTGCAACTTTTTTTAGCAATAAAAATAAAAAGGTTTTAAATTTTTTAAAATAACTTTAAAATTGCATTTTTAAGTCGTATTTTATCACTTTTTTATTTAAATTTTAATATTTTTATATATAAAGGAGATAAATTTTGCAAATTAACGATTTACCAATAGGCGTTTTTGATAGCGGAATAGGCGGTCTTAACGTTTTAAATTATTTATCTAACGCTTTTAAAAACGAAAGTTTTGTTTATTACGGCGATAACTTAAACGCGCCGTACGGCAACAAAAGTTTAAAGGAACTAAAACGGCTAACTATAAATTGCGTTAAAAAATTAATGGATTTTAAGGTTAAGGCAATAGTGGTTGCGTGCAATACGCTATCTACAAATTGCTTTAACGATATCGTAGAATTTTCTAAATTAGACGTTATTGGAACTTTTCCTAAAATAGTTAACGATAACAACGCAGTATTGTTATGCACTAATAAAACGGCGCAAAGTAGTTACGTTTTAAATAATTTTAATAAAGACGCCGTTATCCCGTTAACAACTCTTGCAAAAAATATAGAAAATTCAATTCGTAACGGCAAAACCCTAAATTTAGAAACCGAACTGCCAAAATTTAAAAAAGTTCCCAACTCTATAATTTTAGGTTGCACCCATTACGTGTTTTTAAAAAATCAATTTATAAGCACTTATAAATGCAACGTTTACGACGGGCTTGACGACGTTTCTAGTAGGTTAAACAAAGTTTTATTAGATAAAAAAAGCAATAACGTAAACCCAAAAATTTATTTTATAGGCTTAACGGCAAAACGTAATTTTTGCGTTTATAACAAGGTGTTTGGTGGTTGTAAAAGTCATAAAGTGGTTATTGTTCCCAAAAAAATTAAAAAATTTTTATAAAAGTGGTTGCAAGTTACCAAATTTTGTGTTATTATAATGCTAACATACTATCATTAAAGGAGGGCAAACTATGTTATTTGGCGAGTACGACCATCAAGTTGATGCTAAAAACAGAATAAGAATACCGTCGCGCTTTAAAAGTGAAATAGGCAATAACTACGTTTTTATGAAAGGCCCTTCAAAATGTATTAGCGTGTATCCGTTAAACGTTTTTGAACAGCGTTTTGGAAAGTTTTTAGACGTAAGCGTTTTTGACGCGGAAGGTCAAAAAGCACTTGCGGAAGTTTTTGCTTCTTGCTTTAACGCCGTTGAAGACGGGCAAGGTAGAACGGTTATTCCCGAAAAGTTAAGGGTTTACGCCGGCATTGATAAAGAAGTAGTTTCAATCGGTATGGGCGACCACGTAGATATTTACTCTATTTCTGAACGCAACTCTAATAAAGAGAGTGCAAGTTATTTAGATATGCTTTCTATTTTAAAAAGCAAAATCAACTAATGGAATTTATACACTATCCCGTAATGCTAAACGAGTGTTTAGACGGATTAAATTTAAAAAAGGGTGGCACGTATTTTGACGGTACGCTAGGCGGAGGCGGTCACTCGGAAGAAATTTTAAAAAAAATAGGTAGTAGCGGATTTTTGTTTGCTACCGACCGCGATATAGACGCTATTAATAGCACTTCAAAAAAATTAGAAAAATACGGAAGCGCTTTTAAAGCGGTAAAAAGCAATTTTAAAAACTTTACCGCCGTTGCCGATAGTTTAAATATTGATAAAATTGACGGTGCTATTTTAGATTTGGGCGTAAGTTCTTATCAATTAGACAATCGCGAAAGGGGTTTTAGTTATATGTCGCAAGAAACTCGCCTTGATATGCGTATGGATAGGCAAAAAGAGTTTTCGGCATACGAACTTGTAAACGATTATAGCGAAACTCAATTAAAATACGTTTTAGAAACTTACGGCGAAGAAAGGTTTGCATATCAAATTGCCAAAAATATAGTTAGTTATAGAAAGGACAAGCCCATTACGACTACGGGCGAGTTAGTAGATATTTGCGATAAGTCAATACCCTATAAATTTAAAAGGGACGGGCATCCCGCAAAAAAAACCTTTCAAGCAATAAGAATTGCCGTTAACGAAGAGTTAGACGGATTAGAAGAAGCAATTAGGCAAATAGTGTCAAGGCTAAATAAGGGTGGAAGAATAGTAGTTTTAACTTTTCACAGTTTAGAAGATAGAATTATTAAGTCAACTTTTAAAGACCTTTCAACCGCTTGTATTTGCGATAAAAGATATCCTTGCGTTTGCAATAGAAAAAAAATAATAGAAGAAGTAAACAAAAAGCCAATAACGGCAAGCGAAGAAGAGTGTAGTTTAAATTCGCGTAGTAAAAGCGCAAAACTCCGCATAGCCGAAAAACTTTAAACTATGTTTATAAAACCGTAATAATAAAAGGAAGGTTAAAATATGTTTAATAATAGACAGAGTGATATAATAGAAAAAAGCACGTATCAAGATGAATTTGAATCTAATAACGCGCCTATATCTACTGCCGAAAATTCAGTTTCTAACGAAGCAACTGCCTTTAATTCAAGAATTCCAGACAATTTTGATAGAATTCTTCATTACGATTTATATAGCACGCAACAAGAAGTTCGCGATAGAAACGAAACGTATCATAAATACACTAACGCTTTTAATAGCGACGTTAATCCATCGTCAACTACTATGCAGTTTAAAGGCGTAAACAAAACGGATATATATCGTGATTTGCGTGAAGATAACGCGTATCAACAAAAAACTACTATTCGCCCACGCGGAAAGTTTTTAATAATCGCTATGGCAAGCGTAATAGTTCTTTTATCGGTATTAGTAGTGTTTAACACTGCGCTTTTAAACAATATGAACAACTTAATACAAGATAAAACAGCCAAAATAGAAAGGTTGCGTCAAGAAGAAACTATGTATAACGAAATTTTAGACGACGTTTCAAGCGACGAAACCGTAATTAATTCCGCAAAGGAAAACGGTATGATTGATTAATTGATTAACGAAAGAGGTTTTTGCAAGTAAGCATAAACCTTTTTTATTTATAGAGAGGTAAAAATTTGTTTTCAATAACAATGGCACGAAAGAGGTTATTTGCGGTAATACTAGCAATAACCTTTATTTTTTTGTTTGTATTTGCAAGGCTTTTTTATATTCAGGTTATTTGGGGCGAAAGTTTACAGCAAAAGGCTCTTGACCAATGGACTAGAAACGTACCTATTTTAGCAAAAAGAGGCGATATTGTAGATAGAAACGGCGTAGTTTTAGCAACTACCAAAAATACCTACACCGTTTACGTGCGCCCGCGCGCAGTTTTAAACGTTGACGAAGTGTGTAACGTTTTATCTAGTATTTTTAGTTTAGATAAGCAAAAGTTAAAAGAAAAAATAACCACTACTAAAACTAGCGAAATAAAAGTAGTTAAACACGCACAAAAACAACTTGTAGACGAACTTTCTAGCCACGTTTTAGACGGCGTTTATTTTGCCGAGGACGTTACAAGATATTATCCGTATAACGATTTATTGTGCCAAACGATAGGTTATACTTCGCAAGACGGCAACGGTATTTCAGGGCTAGAACTTTATTACGACACGTATTTATCTGGAATAAACGGCGAAATTTTATACGAAGCCGACCTTACGGGCGTGGATATATTAAACAATCAACCGCATTACGTTAAGGCAACTGACGGCTTAAATCTTAAACTTACGATAGATTACGAAATTCAACAAATTTTAGAGGCGGTTACCGACGAAGCCGTTAATAAATACACTCCAAAATCAACTTCGGCAATAGTAATGGACGCTACTACGGGCGAAATTTTAGGTATGAGTATGAAACCTTCGTTTAACCTAAACGCCGTGCCGTATAACGATTTAAATTTTTTAAATACGGCAGGTAGAATTTCGCTAATTGCAGACAGTTACGAGCCCGGGTCAACTTTTAAAGTTTTAACGGCTTCGGCAAACGTAGAAGAGTATTCAAACGGCAACTCGCGCGCTTATTCGCCTACTCATATATTTTCATCTTCGCGGTATAGATACGTAGAAGGCTCAAAAATAAAGTGTTGGTCTAATCATCAAAACGGCAAACACTCTAACGAAAATTTGTCCGAGGCTTTAAACAACAGTTGCAACCCCGTTTTTGTAGATATTGCGTTGGGTTTAGGTAAAGATACTTTTTATAAGTATTTAGACGAGTTTGGTTACGGAAGATGTTCGGGAATAGACCTAAACGGTGAAGCGCAAGGTATGGTTTTACCAAAAAGCGCCGTTAAACTTGGAGATTTAGCAAGAATTTCGTTTGGGCAAACTATTGCTTGTACTCCTTTGCAACTTCTTAACGCAACTGCCACCGCCGTAAACGGCGGATACTTGTTAACACCGCATTTAGTTAAAAGCATATATTCTACAAACGGCGAACTTTACGAAGAAATTAAAATTAAAAAAACAAAAACTAGTATATCGGAGCAAACTTCTAAAACTATTAGAGAATATTTAGAAAAAGTAGTTTCAGTAGGCTCTGGCAAGCAAGCGTATATAGAAGGTTATAAAGTTGGCGGTAAAACGGGTGTTTTTGGTCTTACTTGTGTAATAATAGCAATGAAAAAACGGGGTATAATGGCATAAAAACCATCAAAAAATGCTCAAAATCGTAAAATTACAAAAAAAATCAAGCAAAAAAAGCCCAAAAAGGTAGGAGGGCACAAAAATAGACAAATGGCAATAAATGCCTAAAAAATAGTATTTTTCAAAGAACACAAGATCGTGTTCTTTTTTTGTTTCTAAGGAGGTCTGTATGAGTTGTTTAATGAAATTTAAGT
Organism: Christensenellaceae bacterium; assembly: GCA_045644385.1. GTDB lineage: Bacteria > Bacillota > Clostridia > Christensenellales > Borkfalkiaceae > HGM11412. The sequence goes on along the minus strand of JAZRGU010000014.1, from coordinate 26,446 downwards.
GGGTAAAGTTACCGAGAGAAATAATTCCCCAAAAGAAGGGAATTATGGGTTATTGGATGAAGCTTGCATCACGTGTTGCTTTTAGAAAAGGAGAGTCTTTTTATTGTGGGCACACAAATCAAGTTGAACCAGGAGAGTGGGTCGGTGGCATTATGGGACTAAAGAGCATTCTTGGAGTCAAATCAAAAGAGAAAGTCTTTGCGATAATGGAAAAGCTTTCTGAACTTGGATATATTACATACACATTGGATTTAGAGACAAGGAAACTAAGTTATAAGATTTCAGATTGGGTAGTAGAATGTTGTGGTAAAGAATGTGAGAAAGATAATGTCTACGCTACTAATGATTTTGGCTTCGTTTGTGTGCCTAGAGATATAACGGAAAGACTTGTAAAAGCTGGACATGAATTTGAAGAATCCGATGCTTGGATTGATCTTTGGGTACATACAATTTTTGAAGATAAAAAAAATTTTTTAACTTTTTTTGCTCCGATGGTGAGATTTGACAATTTAAAAGCCTTTTTTACTTTAGAGGGACTTAGTAGACGCTGGGGCTGGGAGAAGACAAAAACGTGGAGATTTTTCCAAAAAAACAAGGAGGTGTTTGAATTATATCGTCTTCCTGGTACTTACGGTTGTTTAATAGTCAATAAGTTTTATCCTTTAAGTAAAAATATAAAATTTCCTACACAAAAAGAAATAATCGATTTGATTTATAAAGCTCGTGAAAGTTTGTTAGAAAAAAATATAGATTGCACTCACGGTAATTTAGGAAGTCTAATATCAATGATGGATGACGAATTTATAGAATGTGTTATTAAAGGAGAAGAAAATAGCGTTGCACTTTTTTATTGTATAATACGCGCGTATATTTCTCCGTGTTGGAAAGGCCTTAAAGTTATTTATGACTGCAATGGAATTTATATATTCAAAAGGGTGGTTATTGATCAAAGAAAAATATGCGGTCCTTGTGTCCCTCCGGATACGTAATCATAGGAGTAAAGAAAATGAAAAAATTTACAGATGAATCAATGTCGGAAGAAAGTAGAAAAATGCTTAAGTTGCTCGTTAATGGTGGGGTGATAGGAGACGCTAATATTCAGGAAGAAAAACTTCGGGAATTTCGTCAAAAGAAATTAAAAAATGCTTATCATAACACCGAACTCTTAATGAAAAATTATCGAAACATTGCATGGTTGTTAGAATGCTTCCCAGATTTTATCGCAGCCGAATTGGATGAACCGTTTGAAAATATAGATAAGTTAATAGATCGTTTAGACGTGCAGTTAGCATATGGAAATCAAAAGGTTGAGAATAGGCTTGAAAGTCTTCAAAAAACTAGATTAGTAATAGATAAAATTAATGAAGCGCTGTCAATTGTCAAGACCAAACCTAATGGGGGAAATAAAATATATGATGTTTTATATATGACTTATGTTTCTACAGAGCAACTAACATTGAATGAAGTCATTTACAGATTAGGTATATCGCGAAAACACTACTATCGACTTCGCAATCAAGGGTTGGCATTAGTATCTCTAAGATTATGGAGTTCACCGAAAAAAGACATAGATTTTTGGGTTGAAATGCTTATGATATTTGAGAATAAAGAAAACAAAAATTAAAACAGTATTAGTTATCGGTTGAAATAATTTTTTATATTTGATATAATATATTAAGTTTCAATCGGCAGTCTAACATGAACGGCAGACTTGTCCAATGCGGATTTGTTTGTCGTTTATTTATGTAAATAGAAAAATAGGAGGTATAGCAATGAAAAATAATATATTTACATCAAATAAAACAGATGAATTGTTAAGCCTTCTTAGCGGATATAAAACAGAAAAGCATACATTTGAAGATAAGGGGTATGATTTTCTTGATGTAGGGCAGTGCTTTATTACAGTTAGAAATCCCGAAGAAGCAAATAATTTATCAATTAAAATAGGAAACGAGTTCACTTTGTTTTTTGGAGGGTGGCATAAAGAGTATGCTACTGATGAGGGTGGATTCAGTGAGATGGTGCAAGCATTGCAGTCTATACTTAATTGCTCACAATGCATATACATGTTAAGTTTAACAAATGCTTCACGTTATACTATAGGACCAGTTTTATCTCATAGAGAACTCAATGAAAAAAGCATAAAAAATATACTATATACTTATCCGGAATTTAAAGGTGTCAAACTGAAGAATGTAAGGTTAAGACTTATTGCTTGGCAAACGGAACACAACAAAGAAGTATGTTTTTAGCAGGGTTTTATGGAAAATTAAAATAAATTTTTTCAAAAAAACTTAAAATGACACAATAATGACACAAAAGTGATACAAAATTGAGTTTTACATAGAAATCAATATATGTTATAATAGTATCATCAAAAATTGTAATCAAACGAACGCACCGCTTAGGGAAATCATCCTAAACGGTGTTTTTTGTTGTCTAAAAAAAGGAGGTAAAGGTATGCAAGCAGAAAAGCAAAAAGGTGCTTGGATAAAAATTGTATACTGGTCTCTTGTCTTTACTTTCATGGCTATTCTTGTTTGTATGCAAGTAACGTTTGCAGCAAATGAAACCATGTGGGATAGATTTGAAACCATTATGAACGATTTCTATCTTAAGCTTCTTGGTATCAGTACGATTGTTGCTGTTACCATGGCAGCAGTTGCTTTAATTGTGAGAATGGTTTCCAGAAACCAAAAAGTAGTAGATGAAGCAACGGCTTGGCTAAAGAGAATTGTAATCACTTGGATTATATTGAACTCTCTTGGTCTTATTGTAGCGTATGTTCAACCGCTTATTGCGGGTGGCAATTACGCAGGATAATTCAATCGGTAAAAGGGAGGTGATAACAATTGCTTGATTGGATGTTTGAAGGGATAGTTGACTGGGTTAGCGGTGTTGTCACGGACCTCATGGACGCTGTTTCCGGATTATTCTTAAATGCGCTCGGTACAGATATGACGGCGATGGAAGAATATTTTCCTTTTGTCGCAAGTGCGTTTACCGTGATGCAGTATATGGCGTGGGCGTTATTGTTTTTAATAACAGTGTGGCAACTGTTCAAGGCTTTCAGCGGACCACTTGGTGAATCCGAAAATCCTTGGACATTAATTTTTAAGAGTGCACTATTTGCGATATTGATTTATTTTGCTAAGCCTATATTCTTATATATATTGAATATAGCGAAAGCACCGTACACGGCACTAATGGATGTGGTTGTGTCAAAAGAACATTTCACGTTTGCTGGAATCGAAGGGGCTCTACGAAATGGCTTAACTAACTTTATTTCAATGGTATCGGTTGTTGGCGAAATATTAATCCTTATATTAATTATTGCACTCGGTTGGAACTATTTCAAATTATTGTTGGAAGTTGTAGAAAGATATATCGTTGTGGGTGTTCTTTGTTATACTTCACCATTGGCTTATTCGATGGGTGCGTCACAAAGTACCAGCCAAGTATTTAAGTCATGGTGTAGAATGGTAGGCTCACAGTTATTACTATTAATAATGAACGTTTGGTTCCTACGAGCATTTAATAGTTCGGTAGGACATTACGTTGGAGCAGGGGGAGCACTGACAAACGGACACGGAAGCGTATTCCTTTGGTTGTTCTGTGCTTTGGCATTCTTAAAGACGGCTCAAAGGTTTGATGCATACCTTGCATCAATAGGTCTCAACGTAGCACAAACGGGAACTGGTCTTGGTTTTGAATTACTTATGGCAGCAAGATTAGTAACAAGCGGTATGGGTGGTTTCTCAAGAGCTGGCAATGTGTTTGGTTCTAGCGCAGGCGGTGTTGCCACTGCTGGTGCTGGCGCAGGTGGTTTCTTCAGTAGATTTAAAGGGAACTCATTTGTTAGAGATTCCGTCGTTCAAGGTGGAACACGAATGGGCGCCGGTGGTGCAATTGGTGTTGTAGGACGAGCCTTTGGTGGAGTTGCTGCAAGAAATGGCGCGACTCTAACGGGAGAATCTATCGCTTCCGTTGCAGGGAGACATCCTAGTGTATCAGGAAGTATTGGTGGTGATATTGCTAATAAAAGTTTAGGAAATTATATGCCACACTTGAATGGTAAAACGCTTAGTGATACTCAAATAACTGGAGGTAAAATTTCTACGAATGCAATTGGAGCAGATGGAAAACAAGCAGCATTAAATATGTATAGTGCTGACCAGTTTGAGAAACCAAGTGGTCCGCATTCAATTGTTACAGCGACCGATGGAAGTAAGTGGTATCAAACGGCAAGCGGAGAAGGTGCCGACGAGTTTAACAATATTTCTGGTTTCCAAAACGGTGTTATGGATAGCGGACAAGTTTCAACGATATTCCCTAGCGCAGAAAACGGCACTGTATTGAGAAACGTTGGTGATGGCGTTGTAGAAGCAAGTAATGCTAATGGCAATACGCTTTGGTACAATAGTGCTTACTTTGATGAGCCTGAAGCACCACACTCAACATTGTACACAGAAAACGGGGTTGCATGGTATGCAATGAATCCTAATGGTGAAATGCCTGTGTTTGAGAGCGGAAGCGATGCAACGGATTACAATATTGCGCAGTTTCAAAATTTCATGCCAGGATATGAAGGAACGGTTACGTCTGTAAGTGAAGGTGATAATGGTAGATTTGAAATCAGACACGAAGATGGTTCTGGAACGCGTTTCTATGATTCCAATCAATATGAAACACCAAGAAACGACTATACCGTGTATGAAGATAATACAGGACATCAGTGGTATGCTGTGGACGGGACACCTGCTGTTGAACGTCGTCCTGTATATGAAAACGGCGAACCTGTTTACAATGGCGATAACGTAAAAACGGTATCGGTTGAAACTGTAAGATATAGAGGAGAGCCTTCAAGATTTGGTGCTCCTAAATCAAGAACAGATTCTTTTGACAGAGAACCTAGAAGAAAAAGATGATCACACGTTTTTCTCCTATTTATAATAAAGAATAGCGTAAGTACGCCCATTGCTAATGCTTTGGGCGTATGATAAGCTATTCAAAAAAACAAAGGAGAATTTAATAAAACTTAATATAAGTATGATAAGAGTCGGTAAAAGTTATCGGCTCTTTTTTTATGCAAAGGAGGTAAATATTTTGTGTCGGAACAAACAAAACAACAAGTCGGCGATGGGAAAGATAATTACGGGCAGGCCGCAAAAAATATTTCAAAAGCCGCCAAGGGTATTGGTAAAGCAGCAGCGAACACCGCAAAAGAAGGTGCAAAGGCAACGGCAAACGTCGCGGCCCAGACAGTAAAGGCAGGTGTTAAAACTGGAAAAGCAGTTTCTCAAATTGCAGCAGGCACCGCAGCTGGCGGACCATGGGGAGCGATAATATCAGCAGCATGGTCTATGCGCCATACATTGTTTAAGATTTTTATATCAATAACGCTTGTTATCGTTTTCTTGGTGGTTGCGATACTGTCTATCCCAAGTCTTATTTTTGATACCATTTTCGGGAATAAATTTGAGGGATTTGGTGACCAAACCGCAATTGTACAAGCTTATGATGAACTATCAAGTACGGTTGATGATATTATCGACTTTGCTTTTGAGCTTACGTTAGGTAGAGTCGATGACATTATCTCGGGTGGTAATTATGACTATTCCATGTCAATGAATAATCTAACCTACCGAAGACCTACAAGGAATGATTATGATACATATTATATTATTGCTGCCTATTCTGTTTCGATGAATCAGGAAGGGACAAGTCAAGAGAATTTTATGAATAAGCTGAGTAGTGTAAGCAATTTGATGTTTCCAATAAAATATCAGATTATAAAAGCTAGTCGCATAATCGATACGTTGCTTGGTCCGATAGATGAAATCTTTGAATATGTTGTCTGTACGATTTTACCATTTGATTTAAGTTCAATATTAACGGCATTTAATTTAGATTTAGATGCTAAGTATGGTGAATTTGATATAACAAACGGTGAGGCTATAGAGTTTATGGCAACAGCACTTGAGAAAACGATAAGCGAAGGAGTTTGATATGGATGATAGAGAGATAGAAAACGTATATAGTATTCCAGTAAACTATACTGATTCGGGTAAATTGCTTGGAGGGTTGGTTTCTTGGAGAAACGCTATAGAAACGATTATATTGGTTGTGGCTTTAGGGTTTGTGGAACTAAAACTTATTCCAATGCCAGATATGGTCAAGGTTGTTGTAATGACGATAACGTTAGTACCGCTCATGATTTTTAGTGCAATGGGGGTTGACGGTGATTCGTTGTTGCAGTTTTTAGGTAGAATGCTAAAGCATCTATTTAAAAGAAAAAAACTACATTACAAAAGGGTGGATGTGATAAATGAAGAAAAGTAAAATTGAGTATACGCAGGACATTATTCCAGTTAAGGATATCACGGCAGGCATTATTGAAACAACAGATGGAAGGTATATTAAGATTCTTGAAGTTGAGCCAATAAACTTTATGTTACGTTCTGAGGATGAACAATTTTCTATTATTTCTTCGTTTGCAAGTTGGTTAAAAATATGTCCTGTAAGGATGCAGTTTAAGAGTGTAACCAGGCGAGCTGATACCGAAAAGCATTTGGAAGTATTAAGGAAGGAATTAAGAGCAGAGTCGGATAATAAGTGCTGGACGCTTGGGGAAAGTTATATAAGTCTTATAAAAGAAGTTGGAAGTAAAGAAGCGCTAACAAGGCGCTTTTTTCTTATATTTCAATATGAGTCTCCACATAAGAATGATGATTTTCAGCAAGTATATTCATCGCTTCAAACCGTAGAACAAAATGCAAGAGCTTATTTTTCGCAGTGCGGAAATTCGATAATACAATACAAGAATCCAAACGAGGAAATTACGGAAATTCTTTATATGTATTTTAATCGTAACTCATGTATAAATGAACCGTTCGTAAAAAGATTTGAACGCGTAATAATGGATACAATGCGAGTAGAAAATAAAGTAGTTGGACTGGATGATATTCCTAATATCCCAATAAAAAACCTTATTGCTCCGCGTGGTATTGATTTTTCAAATCATATTTATACCGTGATGGATGGTAGATATTACACGGTTTTATATATCAAAGGTAATGGATATCCAAGCAAGGTAAGAGCTGGTTGGTTATCTGCATTGGTGAATGCCGGTGATGGAGTAGACGTTGACGTTTTTCTAAAGAAAGAAAACAAGAGTAAAGTAATCGATAAGGTTGCACAAAAAATTAGGCTTAATAGAACTAAGCTTAAGGATATGCAGGATACCAATACTGATTATGAGGAACTAACAAATTCCATTCAAGCAGGCTACTACATAAAGCAAGGAATTGCAAATTATAACGAAGACTTGTTTTATATGTCGGTATTTATAACAGTATCTGCGAACACAAAGAAAGAACTTTTGTGGCGAAAGCAACAAGTGATAGATAAGCTGAAAGCGATAGACATTTCTATATCAGAAGGGAAGTTTCAACAAGAAGAAGCATTTAAGTCGGTGATGCCATTTTTAAGAGTTTCGCCGGTTCTTGAAAAGAAAGCAAAACGAAACGTTTTAACTAGTGGCGCGGCATCGTCATATATGTTTACTAGTTTTGAGCTTTCTGATGATACGGGCGTTTTACTCGGAGTAAACCAACACAATAATTCACTTTGCATTGTTGACCTTTTTAACACAAAGAAAAATAAAAATGCAAATCTGAATTTAATTGGAACAAGTGGTGCAGGTAAGACTTTTACTATGCAACTACTTGCGTTGCGCATGCGTATGCGCGGTATTCAATCGTTTATTCTTGCACCTATAAAAGGGCACGAGTTTAAGCGAGCTTGTAAAAAAATTAATGGCAGTTTTATCAGAATTGCGCCAGGCTCTCCGCACTGTATTAACGTGATGGAGATTCGGCAAACGATAAGTCCTGAAATGGATTTGATAGATGGTACGGATTATAGAGAAAATGATTCTTTGCTTGCAAGAAAAATTCAGCAACTTATGATTTTCTTTACATTATTAATCCCAGATATTACAAACGAAGAGGAACAGCTTCTTGATGAGGCGCTGATAAAAACATATAAAGATTTTGGAATAACACATAAAAACAAAAGCTTATATGTAAATGGTAATAGCAAAGAGTTTAAGAAAATGCCAGTCCTTGGTGATTTACATAAGCATTTGAAAGATAATCCAAGAACGGAACGTCTGGCAATAATCTTGAGCAGGTTTGTTACAGGTTCAGCACAGTCCTTCAATCGTCAAACCAACGTGGACTTATCAAACAAATACATCGTAATAGATTTATCCGAATTAAAAGGAAAACTTCTACCAGTGGGCATGATGATAGCGCTTGATTACGTTTGGGATAATATTAAGTTAGACCGAATTAAAAAGAAAGCTATTTTCATTGATGAAATATGGCAACTTGTCGGCGCATCGTCTAACAGCCTTGCAGCCGATTTTTGTTTGAACATATTCAAAACTATTAGAGGTTATGGTGGAGCTGCGATAGCGGCAACACAAGATTTATCCGATTTCTTTGGGTTGGAAGACGGAAAGTATGGTAGGGCAATTATCAATAACAGTCAAAATAAAATAATTTTGAATTTAGAATATGATGAAGCTCAATACGTACAAGACGTACTTAAATTAACAAGAACAGAGATTCACGCTATAACAAGTTTTGCTAGAGGTGAAGCGTTGGTTTGTTCTAGTGCAAATAAGATTCCAATTTCAATAAAGGCATCGGAAGAAGAACACGAATCTATCACGACGGATAGGGCAGAGCTTGAAGCAATTCTACAAAAACATAAAACAAAAGGATAAAAAAAGAAGGAGGTGAAGAAATGCTTTTGTTAGAAGATGAAAAAAATGTCATCAAATGGCTGTCACAATATGGGGCGTTAAGAAAAACGCAACTTATTAGAATGCTACAAAAGCCTAAATCGACAGCCGAAAAAATTATAAGAAATTTAAGAAATGATATGAGACTTGAAATCTTAGGCGACGGCTATTATGTTGGATTGGATTCAATGTGTTGGCCCGATCAAAAGATGATAACGGCGGTCTGGGTTCTATTAGAATTTATTGAAAAAATTGAACCATCTGGACATTATCCAGCAACCTATCCGTCCCAAATTTTTTTCTTAAAAGAAAATGTCGGTTATGAGATTGTTGTATTGTATGAAGACGATACAAGTTTATTAAGGCTTATTCAACCAGATGAGGATATCAAATACATCGTGGTTGTTCCTCATATTGAAATGGCGAAAAAGATAAAAGTGCCTCGCAATATGAACTGTTTGTTTGCTACCGTAGACTTTAACGGAGAGGAAGAGCCTAATGTGCATTTTTATACGGTAGAAAAAATAAATCAAAAAAATTAAATTTTTCGGAGGAAATTAAAATGGAACAAAACAAAAATATTAACAAGAAAAAAGGAACAGAAATTAAATTGAAACCTTTTACAAGAGAGGTCAGGGAACGTATTATTGAAAAATACAAGAACAAACCAAGAACTCCTGAAGAGAGTACTAATCTCATAAATGAACTATGTGAATATACGAGAAATTACATAGTTATAGGTGGGATTATTGAGGAACTAGATTTCCCTCTTTGTTATAACGATGATTCCTTAGCAATGGATTTAGTAAGGATAATTAAAACATTGATTAATGGGGAACTACAGAGGAAGCTAAGACGATTATCAGAGACTATGTTCAATAATGAAAAGGCTGTATCTGCATGCATGGAGATTATCGCTTGTACGGAAAGAATAGCTACCCTTGCAAGAGAATTGCCTCTTTCTTTCGGTATGAAAAATGCAGAACAGGAAGTAAATAAAGTTGTTCGAAGAGAAATTAAAATAATCGTAGAACAAACAAAGGAAGGATGGTTAAAAGTGAAACTGCCTTTCCTTCTTCCTAAAAAAGAAAAAGGTTCTAACGAATATTTACGCGATATTCTTTATTGCGCACTGCAAGATTATTTTAATGATAGAGAACCAATAAAATTCGACCATTCTGTCATTGTGATTAAGCATGTTTATGGCAAAGAAAGAAAAGACAGGATGAGATGCGATCATGATAATTTTGAAATCAATTTCATCACTGATGCGATAGCACTTTTTGCACTTCCCGATGATTCGCCAGAACACTGTAAAATGTTCAGTTATTCGGAAAGGGGTGAGAAAGAACATAGTTGTATTTATTTGATTCCTGAAAATGATTTCATTAAATATTGCTCACAGAAAGTTATGAGAAAATAATAATATTTTTCATAATGGATACTCCTTTTGGCGATAAAAAGGGCTACGACTTTTTTGATGAAAAATCGACTTTTTGATGTCGTAGCCTTTTGAAGTCGCTTTCCCCTTATTACATAAGGGGAAATTTTCGAAAAAAAACGAAAAATAAGGCTCTCAGAATTTTAGCTTGACGCAGAATTAATAAAAACGAGGTATATTGAAATGATTAAGTTTGAACGGGGCAGTCATCAATATTCTCTCATCTCAATGCTTTCAGTCGTTGGAGAAATTCCAACATCAGCATTCAATCTCATAGGGAATTCAAGAACAATTCCAGATTTAGTGAGAAGGCTGAACAAAAGACATAAGGTGGTCGGAGAAGATGGGCAGACGATTGATAATTGCAGAATTATAAAGATAATAGGGAAAGGTGATAAAAGAAGAATCAGATTACATAAATCAGGATTAGATATACTTGATTGGTTAGGAACAAAAGAGTACTATATGTCGGCTTTTCAGAACAACAAATTTTCAGGTTCCCAAGGCCACATCAATAGAAACTTTCGGAATGCTGAAGCGATGCTTATGCTTGCTAAGTCCGGCGTAGAATTTCGTCCTCAATATTTGCCAGAGTTGCAATGTGAAGTGAAACTCAATCAAGTATTAGAGGGGGCAGCCTTTTATCCAGCAAGACTACTTAAAACTATAGGGGACAGCGATGACGCTTATAAAAAGTTGGCATTCACGCGATTTGTAGGAATGCTCATTTCATACGACGAGCTTTATGCTGTATATAATTTCCGTGAAGAGTGGAAGGTGTCATCCTTTTATGGAGAAGACAAAGCGAAGAATGCAATTCAATTCATTGCTGGTCTCAACTATAAGCTTAAACCTAAAGCCTCAGCAATAGTCATAGGAGATGATTTTGACGTAGCTAGAGAAATACTGCTTCGCTCACATTTGGATAGAAGAAAGAAAATTCGTATTACGTCGGCTTACAATCATTTGTACTACGTTCCTAAAACTGACTTTGGGATTAAGCTGTTAAGATTCTTTTGTATTCCTGAATTCTCAGAAAAGATTAAAACTTCCTTATATCAAAAAAAATATTTGGACGAAAAAGAAGATGAGTTTGAATATGATATTTTCAAAGATGGAAAATATTATTTGTCAATATTGGATGGCAACATCGGTCGAATGGAACGATACTGGTCGTTCTTGCATGAACACAAATATAAAGGGAAAGTAATCTGCTATCCAGAACAAGAACAAATGGTTAAAAGTTATTTTGGAAACAAGGTAGAAATACTTAAAGTGAACATTTCTGAAATAGAAGAAATCTTAGATGTAGACAGGAGGGGATTATTTGATGAAGAATAAAAAAACGATAATTATATCAATTATTATAATTGTAGGAGTAATAGCCGCTTTTTATCTTTGTGGGTTTATCGCTCAGGTTTTTGCTAACTACGCTGATTGGAAAGACGCGGGTGGATTTATAGGTGACACGATGGTCAAACCTATAGACTGGAATCCTTTAACATGTATAGCATACGTGTTTACGTTAACAGGATTAAAGGTAATAATCGGTTTAGCAATTATAGGTGGACTTATATTTGCTATCTATAAACTCTATGACCGATTTGATGGAAAAGATAGAGATGATCGCGGCTTCACCAAAAATAAGACAGGAACCTACGGTACAGCTTCAATGATGTCTGAGCGTGAAATGAAAGAGGTTCTTAAACTACATAAACCTGAAGATGCTGAAGGAGTTATTCTTGGAGAATATAAAGGTAAGGTTGTGTGTATGCCAAAAGATACCGACCTTAATAGAAATATTGCCATAGTTGGTTCATCTGGTACGATGAAGTCAAGAGCAATAATTCGAAATGCGTTACTGCAAGCTCTTAAGCAAGGTGAATCGATTGTCGTAACAGACCCTAAAGGTGAAATGTATGCTGACACTGCTGAGTTGTATCGTCAAAACGGATATGAAGTAAAAGTGTTTAATTTGGTGGATCCTGAGCATAGTGATTCTTGGAATTGTATGGCAAGATTAAAAGAAAACGGAAAACTTGCTCAAGTATTAACAAGTGTAATTATAGGTAATACAAGTTCAGGTCAAGGTGATCACTTCTGGGATAACGGTGAAAGCAATTTCTTGAAAGCTTTAATTCTATATGTAGATGAAGTAAATAGAGATAATCCACAAAAATGCAATTTACCATTTTTGTATGATTTACTTGGAGAAAGCCACGAAGATATTAATGCAAAATTTATGAATCTTCCACCAAAATCAAAAGCTCTTAAGCCATACAACATTTACAAAAAATCAGGTGAAACTGTAAAAACGGGTGTAACAGCAGGGCTTGGTGGTAGACTTCAAATACTTCAAAATGACGAAGTTAGAGATATTACAACAAGCGATGAAATTGATCTAACGTTACCAGGCAAAAAGAAATGCGCATATTTTATGATTTTAAGCGACCAAGATAAATCAATGGCGTTTTTATCATCGCTATTCTTTTCTTTCTTCTTTATAGAACTGGTGAGGTATGCAGATTCACAATCCGATAGAAGATGTGCGATTCCAGTTAATTTCATTCTAGATGAGTTTAACAATATCGGAAAAATTGGTGGGGCGGAAGATGGCTCAGATTTTGCTAAGACTCTTAGCACCTGTCGCTCGAGAGGTATAAGAGTTATGTTGGCTATACAAAGTATCAGTCAATTACAAAACCGATATCCAGATAAACTTTGGGGTGAAATACTGGGAAATTGCGATATCCATCTTATGTTGGGTTGTACTGATGAAGATACAGCAAAATTCTTTTCTAATCGATGCGGAGAAATGACGGTTGACGTTAATACAACAATGACAATGCGTAGAACGTTAGCAATTGCGCAAATAATTCCACAGTACAGAAGCCAAGAAGGTATCGGAAGAAGAAAGGTTATGACACCTGATGAAATTCTAAGGTTACCACAAAAAGAAATGCTTTGCATTGTTAGAGGATATAATGCATTGAAATTAAATAAGTGGGATTACACAAATCATCCATTGGCGTCGCAAATTGTAGAGTCGTCAATTGCGGATTATACTCCAGAACGACCTAAAATGATTGAGGAGTCACCAAAGACGGTAAAAATGCCAGGGCAAAACAGAACAAAGCCCAAAAAGGAAGTAAATAAGACGATTATGCTTAATGGCGAATCTGTCGATACCGAAACAGGTGAAATATTATCCAGTATTAACAGAAACGATATTTAACATGTAACATGCTCGCAAACAGCGGGCTTTTTTTATTTCAGTTATAGGAGGTAGACATGTATCGTATTACGAACCGAATACGCGATGAACCCAAAAGTGGTTTTATGTAAAACCGAAGCTAATAATAAAAATCAAATAAATTTAACGGGAGGAATTTTCCAATGAAACAAAATATTAAAAAGAAGAATATGTTTGATGACTCGTCTGAAGAGATGATAAAACAAATCAAAAGGCTACGTGAAGTAGATTGCTTTGATTGGGCGAATGCATCACAACATCAAGACGGGGTAGCAATCAATGCAGAACTGATTCTCCCGTTGAATTCTTCTAAAACTCAAAAATCCCCGAGTCTTGAGATGTTGACGGTTAAAAGCCAAAATGCAGTAGCATTCAGTACTCATATCTCGGGTGGGCGTACTTGTTTTTTAGACCAAAACATTGCTGCGCTTAGCAAAAGCATCACTAGACCGAATTTATACATAGCTGATTCTGATAGGGACCTTTATATCCGCCACGCAAAAACGTTAAAACAAAACGGGTATGACGTGTACTTATTGGACTTCAATGATGCTAAGAATTCGGACAGGTGGAATCCTTATGCTTCGCTTATATGGCGAATCAAATTAATCCGTGAACTTGAAACCGAACTCGAGAATAAAGACGGTAAGTATTACGGAATCGGTGAGATGTTTACCACGTATAAGGATGTTCGTGCAAGAATCAAGGAACTCAAGAACGAGTTGTACGACGTCATCTGTATTATTACGGAGGTGCTCTATAATACCGATATGAAATTTGATGAAAACGTAGTAGCGAAGGCGAAGCAAATTATATCGGCATTCACGCTGGCTATGTGTGAAGATTGTATTAGTAGTAAACTATGCACAGCTCAAGTAGTTACAATTAATCTTTTGAGCAACTTTACTCTTTTCAGTAGAGGAGATGCGAAAGAAATGATTTCTTATTTGACAGATAAAAGAGATAGACACTCGAAAGTGAAACATATCATGAAAGATATTTTAAATCCGCTTTCAGAGAGTGATAAGGAGGAAGTGTTTATGATAGCTGAAAGACTTATCAAAGCAAATATTCCTTACGAGCTTGGGGTGTTAACATCAGAAGACGTTATCGAGTTGTATAAAGAAAGCGAACGTCCTAAAGCGGTGTTTGTGATTCAACCTGAGCAAGGCTCGTTTATGAACGGATACGTGGCACTCTTTTTATCGCAAGCGTATTCCTGTAATACTGAAATGGCTGAAGCGGCATCTAGGCAGATTCTTTATATGAAGCCTGAATCTGTAAGACCGAATTATTTTATTATAAATGGATACAGGAATCTACCGGATATCGAATTCAATTCGGATATTTTCGGTTTAGAGGATGCTGAGCATAGACTGATTTTGGTTTCGAAAAGTTATAGGCAGTTACTTGCAAAGTACGGAGAGCCCTTTGCTAATTGGATGAAGTGCAACTGTATGGTGAAACTATTCCTGAGTGTAGACGATATGGAAAGTAGAAACGAGTATAGGGAACTTTGTTGTGTGGCGGAAAGGGACGAAAACGAAGATGACTATGTGCAGTCATTTAAAGAAATGGAACTCTTTGACAGAGTGAGGGGCGTAGGTAATGCAGTTGTATCGGTGCTAATGAAACCACCGTTTATTACACGCTTTACTTCTTCGGAAACTCTCACTAACGTATATTATCCCGCAGGTGAAATAGAAATGACCGAGCCTGAAGGATTGTATTTAGATAAGAGAGTAGGCTTTGATATTACTAGATATCTACATCCTGAAGAATGATAAAAGTATATTATTCTCAATGTAAAAATCAAAGAAAAAAAGGACTTTTTAAAGGGGACAAAACTGCATAAAAAACAACATGAAAATTGTTCCTAGAAAAAACAGCCTTTTTAATAGAAAAATACTAGGGTTTTATAAATGAATTGCGCAGGAAAGAGGAAACAACGGTGCGCAAATTAAATAGAATTGAGTATTTTTGAAGTAATAAGCAAAGCAGGAAAGGAGGTGTCTTCATATGTAGGATTAAGTATCGCTCTGATTTTACAACTGAATAGGAAAACTGAATAAAAAAGCCGATGGGAAGTACCAATTATAAAACCGTCGGCTTTTTACTTTGTCCTTAAACTGTTTCAAGGTTAAAACAGTAAAAAAATTTTTAATTAACAGGAGATATAAAAATATGACAAATTTATTGGCAGCAGTCACATTAAATGAAAACTTACAAGGTATTATTACCAAACTCAACGAACTTATGAACTCGTTCTGGATCTACATCGTGCTAGCAATGGCAGCAGTAGTAGTTGTATGGGGCGCGTACATCGGTATAAAAGTAGCAATCGCTCATCGCAACGAAGATAAAATCAATGCTCGTGGTATGGTTAAATCTCTTATCATCGGTATTGTAATTATGTTTGTAATCGCAATGGGAGCGCCGCTTCTCATCAACGGATTGTCCGCATGGGTAGGCATTGGTAGTAGCGCAAGTGCAGTAGCACCCGCAGCATTGGTAGCGTAAGGAGGTAAACAGATATGACAAATTTATTAGCAGCAACAACGCTTAACGAGAGTTTAGCGCAAATCGTAGCAAATCTTCAAACACTTATGGATTCTTTTTGGATTTATATTGTGCTTGCAATGGCAGCAGCAGTAGTGGTATGGGGAGCGTACATTGGTATCCGTATCGCAATTGCTCATCGTAACGAAGACAAAATTAATTCCCGTGGTATGGTTAAATCTCTTATCATCGGTATTGTAATTATGTTCGTTATCGCCATGGGTGCACCGTTGCTTATTAATGGCTTGTCCGCTTGGGTTGGCATTGCATAAGCAACAGTATAATAACAGCTCTCATAAAATTTCCAAGAAAGGGGCGGCGGACAAAATCTGTCGCCCTGAAATTTTTTGAGATTAATAATTAACGGAGGTATAGCATGGAAAAATTACGAAGTAGAAAATCGTTTTTGTGTGCACTTATATTATCTATAATTCTTTGTTTTTCAATTGTAATGCCGATGTCAGTAGTGGAAACAAAAGCTGAAACCGTTCAGACGGAAAAAACGACAAGCGTAGAAACGATTATAGCAAACAGCACATTTATCACTTTTCGAAAGGGAGATGAGAACTCTAGATATGGTAGAAATATCTTTCTTTGCTATTACGTTCCTAACACGGTTTATGAAAGTACGTATTCATATGGTGTCGTTATATTTCCAAAACTATATGGAGACAGATATGACCTGAAAAGCGATTATCTAGCAAAAGCTGAAGAACAAGGTCTTGTAATTATGGATGTGGTAGCCAATGTGGGATTACCCGCACCTGAAGGAATGGTTTATAAATGCGGTATTGCAAATATACTTGAGAAAAATATTAATCTCGAATTTACTTTTGTATTTTATGCAAAAGACACGGAGGGGAATATTGCATACGCGCAACCCAAATTTGCCACATACTCAACACTAGACGCGGAAGATTTAACTGATGCACAGGTTTTAGAAATACTAGAGCAAAGAGCAACGATGGATAGTAGTTTTAGGACCATAATAAATAAGATATCCGAACTGGTAAACTCGTTTTGGATATATATTATCTTAGCCATGGGAACCGCTACTATTGTTTGGTCTTCTTATCTTGGAATTAGAATTGCAGTTGCAAGACGAAAAGAAGAACAAATCAATGCAAGGGGAATGGTTAAAAATTTAGTAATAGGCATAATTGTTATGTTTACCATAGCGATGGCAGTGCCGTTACTCATTAATGGGTTGTCCTGGTGGGCAACCTGGTAATTAAGGAGGTAAGCATGACAGAAATTAATTCAAGAAAAAAACCAGTATCAAGAGTGACAGTATTGCTTATGATACTGATAATATTTTTATCAATTTTCATAGGAGTGAACCCGGTAACTACACACGCCGAAACGCTTGAAGAAGAACAACAAATAACAGTTGAAACAATAGTAGAAAATACAGTCTTTATTACTTTTACAAAAGGTAAAAGTGAAGAAAAAGGTCAGAATATTTACGCTTGTTATTTTGTTCCTGAAGAGTATTACAATTCATCGTTGGAGTACGGTGTTGTTGTTTTTCCGAGATGGTACGCTGAACGCTATGGCGTAACAGGGAATTATATAGATGAATATGACGCGCTTGGGCTAAAAGACACCTTAGCGATTCTAACGGTTCAAACACCAACATTGTTGGAGGGTGGACGCATCTTAAAATGTGGGATATGGAACATTCCTGAGGCAGGTAATAACTTAGAATTATCTTACATTTTTTATGTTAAAGACACGGAAGGAAATATAGGATATTCTTCGCCTCATCATGCAGCGTATGGAACGCTAATGGCGGAGGATTACACAACCTCGGAAATTGCCGCAATGATTGGTCAACGAGTAAAGATGGAAACCAGTTTTAAGCAAATAGTAAATAAAATTGCTGAGCTAGTAAACTCATTCTGGATTTACATAGTAATTGCCGGAGCAGCGGTCGTTGTAATTTGGGGAGCGTATATTGGAGTTCGAGTTGTAGTAGCGAATCGTCGCGAGGAAAAAATTAACGCAAGAGGAATGGTGAAGAGTTTAGTTGTTGGTATCATTGTAACGTTTGTAATAGCGGTTGCAATGCCTTTACTTATTAATGGTCTTTCATCTTGGCTATCTTGGTAATCTAGGAGGTAGATATGATTATATTTTTACAGGAATTTGTTCTTCAAATCTTTCTATGGATTTTAAAAGCCGTAGACGGAATTATGGAACTATTCTCATCCTTAACTGGAATCAGTGCAATTAATTATAAAGGACAAGAAATCAATCTCATTGAATTTTTAGTTGGTGATTCCACGATAAGTAAAGTTTTCTGGTGCGTCTTTATATTAGCAATAGGTCTTTCTTGTATCTTTGCGATTATAGCGCTAATTAAAAATATGATTGCAAATAATAGGAATATTTCCAGTATCGTGGGGAAGTTCTTTTTGGCACTTCTCGGAACCATGGCTATGCTAATTGTTGTAATACTTGGAATACTCGTTTCAAATGCGTTACTTGTGCTAATTGCGCAAATCTTTGAAATAGATACTTCTATGAACTTGGCGGAAACGTTATTTAATATGTGCGTAGGGGATTGGCTTAGCGGTTATTCTATTGCCGAAGTTGATTTCTCGACTATTACGGTTCGAGATATTCTTGGTGAGTACGATCCAAATACTGTATTTGGTGTATTCCCGACGCAGTGGAAGATGAACGGTATGATTAATCCGAATACATTTATGTATTTACCTGCAATTATTGTAGTTGTTGGATTAGGCGTTGCTCTCGTGAAAGCGATTATAACACTCGTTAAGCGAATTTATGAACTTGTGTTTATGTACGTAACGATGCCAATGTTCTTATCTACATTGCCTCTTGATGACGGGGTTAGATTTAAGACATGGAGAGAATCCTTTGTAACCAAGATTGTTCTAACTTACGGAACAGTATTTTCGGTCAGTATCTTTGCGATCATCTTACCTATGATAGGCAATATGAGTATAGAGGGAATTTCAGTATACGGAAATACGATGTTCAAAATATTCATGATTATCGGAGGTGCAGCGACAATTCCAGCGGGACAAGCATTGTTTGCTAAACTCTTCGGTTCTGGAGAGTTTTCAGATAAGAGCAGAACGATGTCGGTTAGAGAAGTCTATAACATCTTACACGGAAACTATAATGCTCAAATGGGAGGAGCGTCAGAATTGTCGAGTTCTAATAAATACTCGGAAGACACGAGGAATTTTGATTTAACAGATGACACAGGAGGTGAATTTAAGTGAGAATTATTCCCAAAAAGATAAAAGTAAGAAGTAACGTTTGGAAATGCTACTCGATGAAAGATATTTTCGTTGCGTTGGTTGTATTTGCACTCGTATTCGTATCCATAACAATGGAGAACTGGGTTTTGGCTGTAATACTGGGATTAGCGGCGCTTATAATGTTTATGCCGACAGGCGATGGTATTTTCTATACTTACATATTTGAAAATATAAGGTTTGCAATTGGAAAGAAAAAATATACGAAGACGGCTGAAAAAGAGAAAGAGCGTATTGATGCAATAAGTGAACTTTCTGAAATTAAGGAAAACGGTCTTTTAGTATATAAAACAGGGCACTTTGGTCGTGTGATAAAAGTCGGTCAAAAGAACTTCAAGATTGAAGACGAGCAACAGCAAAACGTAGATATTGATTACTTTGCGAATGCGCTTAAAATGCTTGAAGAAACACAATCCGCCGATATCGTAAAAATCGATAGACCTGTTACGTTAGACTCATTCTCAAGTGAACTATTCGAGAAACTGAGTTCGGTAAAGAAGGGAAATCTTCCACCGGATATCAAAGAAATGCGGGCAAACGTATTAAGTGAAAGAATAGACAGAATTGATGAGCTTAACAACATTATCAAACAATATGCGTCTGAATATTATATTGTAATTTACGGTAGGGACGAGTTGGATTTGGAAAACACCGCAGTAAACGTTGCGGCGGAAATCAACAAATGCGGATTAAGAACTAAAGTGTTAACCAGACGACCTGTGGCAATCTTTCTTAAATACTGTTATTTCAGAAACTTCGATGAGCGCGAAATTAACGGTTTAACGGACGAACAACTCATTGATTGGATAAAGCCCGATTCGGTGGAGTTTAAGTCAAATAAGTACATTATTAACGGTATAGAGGCGGCTGTTCTTACAGTGGCGGAATATCCGTTGCGTGTACGAAACGCTTGGGGCGCTAATTTGTTTAATATTCCTAACACTAAAGTTGTTATGCACGTAAAGCCAGTAGATAAATATAAGGCTATTAAGCGTATTGACAAATGTATCGGTGAAATGGAATTAAAACAGATTACCAGTGAGCAGGCAAGTGAAGCTAATACAGCTCAAATCCATAGACGCAGTATGTCGGCACTACTTGATAGTTTGCAGGCGGAAAACGAAGCGTTGCTTGACGTTACGCTTACTGTTACCGCTTACAATTATTTGAATGATGCAAATTATAAAAAAGCAGTAAGGCGTGCGCTCTTAACGGGAAACTTTAAGCCATCTATGATGTATGGTCTTCAAGTAGATGCATTCAAGAGTGCAGATATTTCTCCCGTTTCAGTTTTGGGAAATTATGAGAACGGTATTAACAGTAGTTCTCTTGCAGCGGTATTCCCGTTCGTTAGGAACTCGGTTTTAGACGAAGGAGGGGTAATGCTCGGCGAGAATATGGACAATCGTTATCCATTCCTGCTTAACATTTGGAAACGTGGAAGCATGTATCAAAACAGTAACGCAATGATTATTGGGCAGTCTGGTGCAGGCAAGTCTTATTTTTTGAGTGCTTTTATGATTAATGAGTGGTCTAATGGTTCTAGGATTATAGTTTTAGATCCTGAAGACGAATATGTTTCACTTACAAGGAATTTAAAGGGTAATATAATTGATGTTGGTAGAGCAAAAGAGGGTAGAATTAATCCGTTTCATATTTATAAAATACTCACAGAGGAGGGTGATGCGGCAGAACCTAATATTACATTTAATACTCATCTTAAAACATTAGAATCATTTTTCAAGATTGTATTTGTTGGGGCATCAAGTGATATTATTGAGCTTATCAATAATTTAGCTGTTGAAACTTATAGACGTAAAGGAATAACAGAAGATACAGATTGTACAAAACTGAAACCAGAAGATTTTCCGATCTTTAGTGATTTATTGGATACGTTAAAAAGCAAATATAAAGAAATGGGAAAAGATGAAATAATTCACCGTGACTATAGAACTGCGGAACTTTATCTTCAAAAATTTGTTTCAGGGAGATATTCTGATATTTGGAATTCTCCATCAACCTTATGTGTAGAAGAAGATATTATTAATTTCAGTTTCCAATCACTTTTTGCGAACAAGAATAATATCGTGGCAAATGCGCAGATGTTGCTTGTTTTTAGATTTATAGAACAAGAAATTATCAATGCAAGGGAAGCGAATAAGTATGGTAAAAATCTTCGCACGATTATTATCGTTGATGAAGCACACCTTTACTTGGATGCAAAATATCCGATTGCATTAGACTTTTTCTATTCTATGAGTAAACGTATTCGTAAGTATAATGGCTCGTTTATTCCTGCAACACAAAATATTGCGGACTGGAATGCGAACGAAGAGTTGAGGAGTAAGACGTCGGCAATTTTGAAGAATAGCCAGTATATGTTTATCTTTAAGTTGTCGGCACCTGATATGAAAGACCTTGTAGAGATATTCAAAGTTGGAAATGGTTTCAATCAAGATGAACAAAAAATGATTATGTCGGCTGTTACAGGTCAGGCGTTTTTTATTGGCTCGTCGGAATTAAGGGCAGGTGTTAAAATTTCAACTGGTGAATATATACAAAATCTTTTCTTGGAAAAGAAAAGCGGAGGTGATTCAGTTGAAAGTAAAGAAACATCTTAAAATAATCGGTCTATTGTTTGTAATGCTGATTGCGTGTTTGGTAGGAGTATTTACGTTAAATGCACCTACTACCGCAGAGGCGGCAACAACAAAGAACTTTACCGTTCAATTTGATTATGTAAACAATAAAATTGTCTCAACGTTGGGTAATCATACGACGACCAAATATCGTTCAGGAAATAACGTAACGAGTGCCTCGGTGCTTAATCACAAAGGCTCGAGCATGACGTTCCGTATTTATATGTACGGGGATGATTATTCTGGCTCGGCAACGTTAAACGATGGTGGCTATTTTAACTCGACCACGGCCAATATATCTATTAATTCTACGTATACCGACCACACCATTACTATTAAAAACAGTAGTGGTTCACAAATACATAAGGCCACAGCAACAACGTCAACAAAGGTTACTGGTCTTACAAATGGACAAACGTATACGGTAGAAATATTGTGTTTCGGTATTGGTACTGGGTCAACGATTGTAACTCGATATGAAACTACGGCAACGTTTACTTTTACCGTTGATACAACGACACCAACATTGTCTGGTGCATCAACGACAAGATATGACGTTATGACCAACGAACCAGTTAAGGTAACGGGTAACGATAGTGGAAGCGGTGTCAAGTATATCTACAAAAAAGGACCTAATGACGACAGTTATTATATAGATGGCGTTTATGGTACTGGTACGGTATATCTGGACGATCCGCCTGGAATGTATGAATTTTACGTAATGGATAACGCGTATAATACGTCACCGATTTATTACGTGTATTATGATGCGGTTGCACCAGTGGGAACAATATATAATTCCAGTGGTACAGCGATAACAAAATCGTATTATAATGATGCGTTTTACTATCGGGCAACGGATGAAGGCTTTGGTGTAAGTTATCATCAATATAAAACACCTGGAGCTTCATCTTGGTCAAACTATACGGCTGGAACAACAATACCGAAAACGGCAACAAACGGGTGGTATACGTTCCGAACGATAGATATGTTAGATAACGTTTCTGAGGAGGTTTCTATCTATCTAGACACGGTTGCACCGACAGGCAAGGTTTATGCGGACTCAACGCTACTTAGCAGTGGTGGAAAAACAAAAGCCTCGTCATTGTATTATAGTGCAACTGATACTGGTGGAATTGCTGCTTGTTACGTAAAAGGTCCAGGCGCAAGCAGTTATGCGGAATATGCTAACGGTGCGACACTTACAACGAGTGGCTCATACTCATTTTATTGTGTTGACTTGGCTGGAAACGTTTCGTCCACATATACGGTTTTTATGGACCATGATGCACCAACATTAAGTTGTAACGTTTCGGAGTTTTCTGAAACGGTTAATAAGGCATTTACTGTAACTGCTAACGATGGGCACAGCACGTTTACTTTGTATTATCGTAAACCTGGAGATTCTTCATTTTCAGCAGTTTCAGGAGCTTCGGTAACAATCCCAGTTACAAGTGCGGATGGCAAGTATTACTTTTATGCTTCCGATGCGATGGGGAATACGTCATCCACAGTTTGGATTGAATTAAGTGTAGATGTTCCAGTTGCAACAATTATAAAATCCAGTACGGATAATAGAGTTTATGCGACGTGGGAGGCAGGTAATATTACAGCAACGTTAAACGATAGTTCTTACACTAAAGAAACCTGGGTATCTCAAGAGGGTGATTATACCTTAAAGATAACTGATACTACAACTGGTCGAACGGGGACTTATACATTTACAATAAGTCACTATTATGTAAAAGGACAAACGATAGCCCCAACGTGTACAACTCAGGGCTATACAGTTTACGAATGTATATCTTGTGATGATTATTATCACTCCGATTACGTTCAAGCAAATGGACATAGCTATAAAACGACGGTATATCCGCCTACATGTTTGGCACAAGGGTATACCGTTTACGTTTGTGAGGTTTGTAATTATACCTATACAGGAGATTATAAACCAGCCAAGGGGCACAGTTATGTGCGTGAAATTGTAGAACCGACTTGTACAGAGAGAGGTTATACAGTATCCACTTGTACGGATTGTGGGTATAGCTACACTAGTGATTACGTATCTCCATTAGGACATAACTATGTTTCAACCAACTTTGATGCTACTTGCACAGAAAAGGGAGGAATCCATTACGTTTGTACTAGATGCGGAGATGAGTATACGATATTTACTTCGAGCGAGCTTGGTCATTACTATTATACGGAACAAGCGGAACCTACCTGTGAAACAGAAGGGTATATCAGGCATATTTGCACGCAGTGTGGCTATGATTATAAAACTGATATTAAAAATCCGTTAGGGCACAGTTATGTTACATGGGTTGAGAAAACTTCTGGCTGTCATGAAGATGGATTGAGAGTTCATCAGTGTCAGGCTTGCGGAAATGAGTATCACAAAACAATTCCCTGTCAAGGACATAAGTACGTAATTACTGAGACTGAAACAGATAATGGAACAAAAAGGTCCTATGCATGCGAAACCTGCGGTGACGAATATGTGCAGTATATGGGCGACCAATATTTAATGGTATCCAATTTCGTGGATGACCTAATAGAACAATATGCGCCGTATATGTTCATGGTGTTTTTAGCAACGGCAGGTGTATGGAGTCTTGCTATGGGTATAGCAATTATTCTTGCTTATAAAGCTGAGGATAGACAAAAAGCTAAACGAATGGTTAAGAATTATTGCATCGGTCTAATTGTGATATTTGCGATTTTGGTTGCTTGTCCGTATTTAGTGAAAGGAATAGCGTATTTAGTAGCGCATTAAAAACAAGTGAGCAATATTCCTATACAAATATAAAACAAGTTGAAATTTGTTTCTATTTTTGATATAATAAGCTTAACGATAAATACGAATTTGTAAGGATAGAAAGTATGATTGTTTTAATAACGGGAGCATCGCACACAGGCAAAACTGCACTTGCTCAAAAGTTGCTCGAAAAATATAAATACCCATATCTCTCAATCGACCACCTTAAAATGGGGTTGATTCGTAGCGGAAACACCAAACTCACTCCAATGAGCGACGATAAGGATTTAACCGCATACTTATGGCCCATTGTTCGTGAAATGATTAAAACTGCAATTGAGAATAAGCAGAACTTAATTGTTGAAGGTTGCTATATTCCATTTGATTGGCAAAATGAATTTGACTCCGAATATCTTGAAAGCATCAAATATTTCTGCCTTGTAATGAGCGAGAAATATATCAGAAACCACTTTAATAACATAAAGAAATATGCAAATGCCATTGAAAATCGTTTGGATGATGAATGGTGTACAATGGAGAATGTATTGGCAGATAATGCAGAAGTCTTGGCACTTGCGAAAAGACATAATTCAAACTATATTCTTATTGATGACCAATACGAAATCAAGATTGATTTATAACGACAAATTCCAATTTGACGGAGTGTATTATGGGAAAGAAATTATCAGAAATGAGTTTGGAAGAGCTTTGGTTGTTGTTCCCAATCTTCTTAGAAGAACATAAAGATTGTTGGGAAGAATGGTATCGTGAAGAAGAATATCTATTGAAAAATGCCTTTTCTTCGGGTGAGAGAATCAGCCATATCGGAAGCACCGCTATTCCTTCTATTTGGGCAAAACCCATTGTAGATATTCTTGTGGAGATTCCAAAAGGGAGAAGCTTGCTTAGTTACAAAGCGGACATAATAAATTGCGGTTATATTTGTATGTCGCAAAGTGAAAACGGTATGTCCTTTAATAAAGGATATACGGAGAGTGGATTTGCCAAGCGAGTATTTCATTTGCACTTGAGATATGCAGGAGATAACAGCGAATTGTATTTCAGGGATTATCTCATAGAGCATTCGGATGTAGCCAAGGAATACGAAGATTTGAAATTAAATTTATGGAAAAAGTACGAACATAATAGGGATGCTTATACAAACGCAAAGACCGAGTTTGTAAAGAAATATACCGAAAAAGCGAAAGTTTTGTATGGTAATCGATATTGACAAATTCCAATTTGTCGAGCAGTTAGGAAAATAAGAATTTGTAGGTGCGTGCAATGAACCTAATAGAAATAACTCACAAGAACGATATTTTACAAACATATGAGATTTACAAACACTGTATGTTTATGCCTACCGAAGAAAAGTTTAATAAGAAAGTAGAACAATTTCTGAATAATAACTCTGTAAAAATCTTTGCTTGTTTTAGTCACGGAAAGATTGTGGGTGTTATGGCTGTTTCTTTTATTGAACAGAAGAAAGTTGAGATATTAGGAATTGCGGTTGATTTATCTGCTCGTGGCAAAGGCATTGGTTCTTATATGATAAAACAAGTGATAAATAATTATGATTTATTGTCTGTATATGCTGAAACGGATAATGATGCCGTCGGTTTTTATCAGAAGAACAATTTTAGTATTACAGAATTCTCTGAAATTTATGACGGTGAAACGGTTATCCGCTA
>JAZRGU010000013.1:0-191454 GCA_045644385.1 Christensenellaceae bacterium | reverse complement strand
GCTAAATGTTTTATGAGCGGTTTGCTAAATAGCGTAGCGGAGCGACCCCCACCACCGGCACCATAAAAATGCAACTTGCATTTAGCAAGTTGTTTTTTTATTGCATAGTTTATTAGGGGGGGCGAACGGGGCGTTAAAATTGTGTAAATAAGGTTGGTTTTAGATAAAAAAATACGGCGTAGGTTGCAAAATAGTTGGAAACTAATTAAATTATTAATTAAAATTTTATAATTTTACGTTAATTATTTGTTTTTTATTTCGTTTAGCATACTCATATGCTTTATACGCACCAGAATTTTCGCGTGGCTCAACATAAAACACAACAAAATCGCTATGGTCTATCATTGCACAATTACGATAAAAAATCCTTTTATACCACCAGTCAAACTCCAAGTTTAAATATATAAATTTTTCATAATCTTCGTTTTTTAACCATTTTGGTCTTTTGCTAATTAGTTGGTGTTTTGGATTAGATAAGCAAAATATTCGTTGCAAGTTTGGATACGTATTTTTTAAATTGCTAATAACTTTATGGCAAAGTTCATCAAATTCCCCAAACCCACCAAAATAAAAAATTTTACAACCTTGTATTATTAAATTTTCAAAGGTGTTAAAAAGTATATTTTCTAATTCCTTTTTTAATTCTATTTTGCTATGCCCAAACACCGAACAACTTTTATGTGTTTCCATAATATAAACCTCCCAAAATAAACGTAACGAATACTCTCGCTAATCATTATACCATAATTTTATGTTTTTGCGTATTCATAACAACAATTTTGTTAAAAATTTATGTATGTAGGCTTCTAATTAAGCAAGTATATTAAATTATAATTATTGTAATAACAATTGGTTGGAGATTTGTTTATGGAAATTAAAGAAATTTTAACAAGAATTGGATACGTAAGAAACAAAGCAAATTTATCAGCAAGAGAAGTTAGCCAAAGAATAGGTATGAGCCCTCAATACGTTGCTCAATTAGAAAGCGGTAGAATTGTTCTTACCGTAGAAAAGTTGTTGCAAATATTAGAAGTTTGCGAATTTCCTATTGAAAGATTTTTTAGTGCAAATATTGACGATTACAACGTTGATACGGAATTAAAAACTTTAATAGAGTCTTTGCCTATAAATAAAAAGAAAAATATAA
The DNA here is from genome assembly GCA_045644385.1 of Christensenellaceae bacterium. GTDB lineage: Bacteria > Bacillota > Clostridia > Christensenellales > Borkfalkiaceae > HGM11412. Next base: position 190,307 of record JAZRGU010000013.1, on the reverse strand, counting down.
TTGAGTTTATTAAAAAGTAACTAAAAGCCAAAGGTAACGCTTTGGCTATTTTTTTATTTATTAACTTTAACTTGCCCACACGTTTAAACGTAAGTTTTTTGGGAAAGTAAAAAAAATTAAAATTTTTCTTTTCAAATGCAATTTTTTGTGGTATACTTACAATATATGGAGGTAACCAATGAGTACAAGATTTAAAACTTTTAGAATAATTCAATCGGTAATTTTATTTATAATTTCGGCTTTTTTAATTTATTGTATAGCAGACTCCGTTTATCAAACGCTTAACGTTGAAATGGGCGGTTTAAGCGTATTGGTGTTAATACTTTTTTCGCTATACACTCTTCCCGTTTTGCTTTACGTTATAATATTTGAAATCGTAATGTTTTGCAAAAAGAAATTTTACGTTTTAGAATTTGTTGCTTCGTTAGTTTTTATTTTAACTTGAGCATCACTTTATATCGTTCCCGCAATTTTATCGCATATTCAATAAAATAATTAAGGCGTGTGCCAGAAAGCACACGCCTTTTTTTATTCTTCATATTCAAAATTTTTTTGGGTAACCAACCTATCTAAATACTCTTTTGCGTAAATTTTTGCACCGTTTAAATCTTGCTCGCTATAATTTCCGCACTCAACAGGCGTTGCGCCTGGTATTTCGCCATTGTAATTTATTATAAACGATAAAGTGCTTACGATTAACGGATATATATCTGAAACCGAAAGGTCGCCAAACACAACAAGATAAAAGCCCGTTCTACAACCCATAGGACCAAAATATATAATTCTATCTTTAAAATTAGAATTTCTTAAAAAAGTTGCACCTAAATGCTCTATCGTGTGAATTGCCGAATACGACATAACGGGTTCTTTATTCGGCATTTTAAACCTTACGTCAAAAGTCGTGGTAACCGTGCCGTTAAAAGCATCTTTTCTTGAAACGTATAACCCCGACTTTAACTTTTCGTGATTTACCGTAAAACTTTGAATTTTTTCCATAATAACTCCTTAAAAATATTATAACATTTATTTTAAATAATTACAACAACTTTCTTTATTGTAAAATTGCAATTACAGTTATTGACACGTTAGATTTGATACATTATAATATAAAAAGTGAGGTTTTAATTATGGCAAACTTTATTATTTCTGCTTTTGCAGACGAATATTCAACAAATTTTGATACTCAAATTGAAGCGTTAAAATCATTTAAAATTAACCATATAGAAGTGCGTGGGGTTGACGGCGAAAATATATCTGCAATAAGCACTTTAAAAACCAAAGAAATTGCTAAAAAGTTAAACCAAAACGGCATTAAAGTTTCTGCAATAGGCTCTCCGCTTGGAAAAGTTGACGTTTGTAGTGATATTGACGAGCATTTAAACCTTTGCAAAAACGTGTTTGAAAAAGCGAGCGTTTTAGAAACTAATTTTGTTAGAGTTTTTAGTTTTTACAACGCTAACAATTTGCCTAATTTTAAAGAGTTATCTATTAACGCGCTTGAAAAAATGCTTAAACTTTCTAAAAATTACGGCGTTACGCTATGTTTAGAAAACGAGGCGAAAGTTTACGGCGAAAGCCCGAATAATATGCTACAAATTTTACAGCACTTTAACGGCGAAATTAAAGCAGTTTTTGATATGGGCAACTTTGTTTTAGGCGGATTTGATGCGCTTAACGCGTATAAACTGTTAAAAAATTACGTAGAGTATTTTCATATTAAAGACGCTAGGCACGATGGCAGTATAGTTCCTTGTGGCGAGGGCGACGCCTGCGTTAAAGAAATTGTAACCGATTATTCTAAAACGGCAAAAAACAATTTTATAACTACGCTTGAACCACACCTTAAAACGTTTGACGGGCTAAAAGGTTTAACTGCTGAAAATTTAAAACAACCTTTTGTATACCAAAGTTGCGAACTTGCTTTTACAGACGCAGTAAATAGATATAAAAATTTAATAAAATAAACTATGCGCATAGTAAAAATAATTATTTTTTTGTTTTATTAGCAACAAACCCTGCCTTAATGTTATATTTTTTATTTAAAGTATAAGCCACAAACCCTTTCGGCAACAAAAGTTACCACCTTCCCTTTCAGTTAAAGGGAAGGCTTTTTTTGTTTGCGTTGATAATATATTTAAATTTGCTTCCACGTTTTGTAGCAAATGGAAGGCTTTTTTTGTTTGCGTTGATAATGTATTTAAATTTGCTTCCACTTGATGTGGCAAGGGGAAGTGGCGCAAACGCGCCGATAGGGTTTAGTTGCTTTTATTATTGCGGTAGTTGTTTAAACAGTGGAAAAAGCATAAGGCACAAACTATTTAATTATGCTAAACGCGTGTATATACTACAAACCCTTTCGGCAACAAAAGTTACCACCTTCCCTTTCAGTTAAAGGGAAGGCTTTTATTGTATTAAGCAAAGCGTAAAATATAAGCCACAAACCCTTTCGGCAACAAAAGTTGCCACCTTCCCTTTCAGTTAAAGGGAAGGCTTTTTTTTGTTTGCGTTGATAATATATTTAAATTTGCTTCCACGTTTTGTAGCAAAGGGGAGGCTTTTTATATAATAAAAGAAATATAAAAAAAGCGTGTTTTCCGTTAAGGATAACACGCTTTTTAAAAGACTTTTTAAAGTGAAAGTATGTGTGCAAGTTGATATAATTCTTCGTCAACTTTTCTAGGAACGGCAAGTGCGTCGCTAATATCTTGGTCAAAAATTTTATTTTCTTTTATGCCAACTACTCTATTAGTTTTTTTAGCAATAATAGTGTCAACGGCGTGTTTGGCAAACCTAGCCGCCAAAACTCTATCCGCCATAGACGGAGCACCGCCCCTTTGGATATGACCAAGAGTAGTTATTTTAACGGAAATTCCCGTAAGCTCTTTAATTCTGTCGTGAATTTGTTGCCTATCACCGCCACCTTCGGCAAGAACTATAATGTTAGAAATTTTACCCTTTTTATGATTTTCCATTAACGAATTTGCCACGTCTTCTATTTTATACGATTTTTCGGGAATAAGGCAATATTCCGCACCGCCCGCTGCGGCTGCGTATACGGCTATGTCGCCACAGTTATTGCCCATAACTTCTACAAGCGAAACTCTATCGTGCGAGCCCATAGTGTCTTTAATATTATTAATAGCGGATATAACCGTGTTTACGGCGGTATCAAAACCTAACGTGTAATCGGTGTACGCAAGGTCGTTATCAATAGTTGCAGGAATTCCTACCACGTTTACGCCAAAATTATCAGAAAGCGCCTTTGCACCCTTAAAAGACCCGTCGCCCCCGATAACTATAACGTTATTAATGCCAAGCGCACGCAAATTTTGGGCTGCTATTTTTTGACTTTCTAATTCTTTAAACTCAACGCAACGCGCAGTTTTTAAAATAGTTCCACCGCGTTGAATAATATCTGAAACGGAACGCGAAGTCATTTTATTAATATTATTAGAAAGTAAACCTGCGTAACCCCTTTCAACACCGTAAACTTCAAAATTGTTGTAAAGCGCGTACCTTGTTATTGCGCGCAAGCACGCGTTCATTCCAGGTGCGTCGCCACCACTAGTTATAATTGCAATCTTTTCCATAAGTATCCTCCAACGTTATTGCCTTTTGTTTTAATTATTGCCATTAAAAAATTATTATATCTTGTTCGTTAAGTAAAGATAAAAGTTCGCTTTTTAACCCTTTACATAACCTTACTTTTTGATTTAACTTATACTTTTTACCGTCTTTTTTAACGAATACAAGCGACTCGCCAGGATATGCCGATAAAATTTCTAACAACTCGTCAAGCCCATCTAAATTGCTTGCGTTTAAACCTAAACTATCAACCTTTATTTCAGGTTTTACCGTTTCACCGCCTAGTAAATTAGACACTTTTTCTACGTTAATGCTAGGCGGTTTACCGTCGCGCAGTTGAAGTTTGCCTTCAATTTTAACAACGGCGTCTTCAACGGCAACAGTTTTAAACTTTTCGTAAATTCTTGGAAACATTACGCCTTCTATTAGCCCGTAAAGGTCTTCTATTACAAGTGCGCACATACTGTCGCCCGATTTTGTTGAAAGTTTTTTAGTTGACGTTATAATACCGCCCATTGAAACGGACATACCGTCGCTTACGTCGGTATAAACTAACTCGCCGTTTTCGTCTTCTTCCTTATTCATAAACAAGGCGGTAGAAAACATAAATTTTTTGAGTTCGTTTTTATAATTGTCTAACGGGTGCCCCGTTACGTAAATTCCAACGTAACTTTTTTCTAGCGAAAGTTTAGTTTTGTTGTCGTACTCGTCAACTTGCGGATATTTAACTTGTATTTTATCTTGAATACCTAAAACGTCGCCAAAAATTGAAATTTGTATATCGTTTTTTTGCTTATATATTTGTTGCGCGCTATCTAAAATTTGTTCGTACGCGCCTATAAGCCTACTTCTATAAACTTTAAAAGAGTCAAACGCGCCTGCGTAAATAAGGGCTTCTACCACCCTTTTGTTTAAGAACTGAACGCAACGCATAGCAAAGTTTTCAATAGAAGTAAACTTTCCGTTTTCTTCACGTTCTTTAATAATTTCGTCAACGACGGCAATGCCAACGTTTTTAATCGCCGCAAGGCCAAACCTAATTTTACCGTCTTTTACGGTAAACATAGTTTTACTTTCGTTAATATCGGGTGGTAAAACGGTTATTTTTTCTTCTTTGGCGTAACTTACGTAGTTTGTAATTTCTTCTATTTTATCAATTCTATTATTTAAAACGGACGCTAAAAATTCGGGTTTATAATAACATTTTAAATACGCCGTTTGATACGTTACAAGCGAATACGCAGCCGCGTGCGATTTGTTAAAGGCGTATTTTGCAAAGTCTTTCATTTCGTTCCAAACTTCACGCGCAACGCTTTCGGGAACACCGCGCTTTAAACAACCGTCTATCGCCCTATTTACTTTGCCGTGCTCGTCAACGTATTCGGGCTTTCCGTTAATAAACGTTTCAACTTCCTTTTCCATTTCGGCAACTTTCTTTTTGCCCATCATACGCCTTACCATATCGGCTTGACCTAACGTATAGCCCGCTAAATCTTGAACGATTCTCATAACCTGTTCTTGATACACTATACAACCGTAGGTCTGCTTTAATATAGGCTCTAAAAGCGGGTGCGCATATTTGATTGAAGAAGGATTGTGCTTGTTTTGAATAAAGCGTGGAATAGAGTCCATAGGGCCGGGTCTATATAACGAAACCGCCGCTATAATATCTTCTAAACAACTTGGTTTTAATTTAGATAAAAACGATTTAAAGCCCGCCGATTCTATTTGGAAAATAGCCGTGGTATTTCCCGAAGATATTAATTCGTAAACTTTTGGGTCGTCGTAACCGTTTCTATCAAAAACTATTTCTTTGCCGTAATTTTCTTTTACGAACTCTATACACATTTTAATATCGCTTAAATTTCGCAAGCCCAAAAAGTCCATTTTTAAAAAGCCTAAATGTTCAAGTTCTACGCCTGTGTATTGAGTTGTGATATCGTCGCCGTTTCTTGATAACGGCATATGTCTATCTAAAACGTCCGCACCTATAATTACACCGCAAGCGTGAGTGCTGGCTTGCCTTGGCGAATCTTCAAGCCTCATAGCAATGTCTACAACCTTTTTAATTTCGGGGTTGTCGTTATACATTTCTACGAGTTCCGGTACGGAATAATCGGTTATACCGTCTTTTATTTCTTTTTCAGACGGAGTGTAAAAACCGAATACTTTTTGCAATATGTTAGGTCTTGTAATATCAAGAGTTTTGCCGTTTTTGTGAACTTTTGTAGGCATTGCCTTGGTTAGCCTATTTAAGTCGTTAAGCGGAACGTTTAAAACCCTTCCAACGTCTTTTATGGCGTTTTTTGCAGCCATAGTGCCAAAAGTTATAATTTTGGCAACGGTATCGTAACCGTATTTTTGCCTTACGTATTCTATAACTTCTTGACGGCGCGTATCTTCAAAGTCAATATCAAAATCGGGTGCGGAAACCCTTTCGCTATTTAAAAACCTTTCAAAATAAAGGTCGTATTTAAGCGGGTCAATATCCGTAATATTAATTAGGTACGCAACGATAGAGCCTGCACCGCTACCACGCCCAGGACCAACGGAAATACCCATTTTTCGCGCGGCGTTAATATAGTCCCAAACTATAAGATAGTATTCTATAAAGCCTTGCTTTTCTATTACGGCAAGTTCCGTTTCTATTCTATCGCGAATTTCTTTGGTTTCTTTTCCGTATTTTATTTTAATGCCCTCGTCTATCAACTTTCTAATGTAAACGATGGGAGTATCGCCGTTTTGTGGGATATAGTGCGGAAATTTATAATGCCCGTATTCAAAGGCAAAATTACACTTTTCGGCTATTTCAAGCGTAGTTAATAACGCTTCTTCGTCGTTTGGTAACGCCGAAAGCATTTCGTCGTACGTTTTTAAATAAAACTCGTCGCAAGGCATTTTCATACGGTCTGGCGTGTCAATGTTTTTTCCCGTTTGAACGCACATTAAAACGTCTTGCGTTTCAGCGTCGCTTTTATCAACGTAGTGAACGTCGTTTGTGGCAACTAGTTTAATATTGTATTTTTTTGCGTAATAGCGAAGTTGCGGATTTACGTATGCCTGTTCTTCAAGCCCGTGATTTTGCAACTCCAAATAAAAGTCGTCTAAAAAAGTTTCTTTAAAAAACTGCACTAATTTTTCGGCTTTTTCAAGGTCGTGGTGGAGTATTGCTTGCGGAATATCGCCACCGATACAAGCGGATAAGCAAATTAACCCGTCTTTATGCTCTTTTAAAGTTTTTAAGTCAATTCTAGGCTTATAGTAAAACCCGTCTCTAAACGCAATGGCGTTAAGCACCGATAAACTTTTGTAGCCCTCTTCGTTTTTGGCAAGAAGTATTAAGTGACGCCTATCGCTATAACCTTCGTCGTCGGTTTTTAGTTTGCCTTTTACAGTAAGGTCGTCGCAAACGTAAAATTCAGTGCCGAATATAGGCTTAATTTTTTGCTTTGTACACTCGTCAAAAAAAGCAACCGCACCGTACATATTGCCGTGGTCAGTCATGGCAATAGCAGGCATATTAAGTTGTTTTGCGCGCTTTACGACCTTGGATATTTGCGCCATACCGTCAAGTAGCGAATATTCAGTGTGTAAATGCAAATGTACAAACTCTTTCATTTTTACCTTTTACGATATAAAATCTACTAATATGCTATTTTGAACGTATAAATATTCGTCCTTTATTTTTACGTTAGTTTCAGTTATTTCTAAATATTTTTTATTCTTGTTAATCGCTTTATTAAAATCGCTATTAAAATCGCTTTTAAACTCTTTTTTATAGTCTTGTAAATTAACGCCTATTGAAGTTCTTAACAGCAACATTGCGTACTCGCCTTTTGCGTCTTGTAGCGACACGTTTTCCGAAAAAACTTCCGCGTATTTATTAGATAATAAACACTTTAAATACTCGTCTATAACTTCGGTGTTAGTAAAGCGCCTGCCGTTTAAAAAGGACGAAGCGCCAACGCCTACCCCTAAATATTCACCGCGCTTCCAATAGTTTAAATTGTGTTTACTGCAATACCCGTTTTTGCAAAAATTTGAAACTTCGTAACGATTATAGCCTTTGTTTTTTAAATATTTAACGCTAAAATCGTAAATTTCGGCAACTTCGTCGTCACTTAAAAGTTCTCCGTTTAAATATTTAGTAAACATTGGAGTTCCTTCTTCCGCCTTTAAAGCGTATAGCGAAATATGTTTTACGTTTTCAAAAGAAGTTGCAAGTTCTAGCGTTTTTAAAACGTCTTTTTGAGTTTCGTTAGGTAAACCTATCATAACGTCAACGGAAGTGTTGTAGTCTTTTAAAAGATTTATAGCGGATATAAAATCGGCGGTGTTATGAATTCTATTTAAACTTCTTAAAGTATCGTCGCTAGCCGACTGTAACCCCACGCTAAACCTGTTTATTCCCGCGTTTTTATATACTTTTAACTTTTCTTGCGTAATAGTTCCAGGGTTTACTTCCAAAGTGATTTCCGCATTTTTATCTACGGTAAAACAATTATAAATTTGCTTTAAAGCGCCGTAAACGTATTTTGCTTCTACAAAACTTGGAGTACCGCCACCAAAATAAATAGTGCGAATAACCTTATTTTTTAATTCCGTAGACCTATGCTTTAACTCTTTATACAAGCAAGCAAAATAAAGTTCCGCTTTTGAAATTTCACTTGGGTACGACGCAAAATCACAATAGGTACATTTGCTTTTGCAAAACGGTACGTGAATATAAATGCCAGCCATATAACCCCTTTTAATCGTCTGAATCTATTTTTAAAATGGACATAAACGCTTCCGAAGGTATTTCTACCGAGCCGAGTTTACGCATTTTCTTTTTGCCTTCTTTTTGCTTTTCTAAAAGTTTCTTTTTACGCGTAATATCGCCACCGTAACACTTTGCCAAAACGTCTTTACGCAAAGCCTTAACCGTTTCGCGAGCAATAACTTTGCCACCTACCGCCGCTTGAATAGGAATTTCAAACATTTGGCGTGGAATAACTTCTTTTAGCCTTTCAGCCATAGCGCGACCCCTTTGATACGCCTTTTCTTTGTGAACGATAATGGAAAGCGCGTCGCATATATCTCCGTTTAGCAATATATCTAACTTGCATAAATCGGAACGCTTATATCCGCTTAAATCGTAGTCAAACGAAGCGTAACCGCGCGTGCGAGATTTTAAACCGTCAAAAAAGTCAAACACTATTTCGTTAAGCGGTAAAGTGTAATTTAGTTTTACCCTTTTAGCGTCTATATAAGTCATATCTTCAAAAACGCAACGCTTTTCTTGGCAAAGTTCCATAATTGCGCCAACGTATTCAGGCGGACTATATATATTTGCCTTAATTACGGGCTCTTCCATATAGTCAATTTCAACGACGGGTGGCAATTTAGTTGGATTTTCTACCGTAAACACCGTTCCGTCCGTTTTATGAACGATGTACGAAACCGAAGGAGCAGTAGTTATAATATCTAAACCAAATTCCCTTTCAAGCCTTTCTTGAATAATTTCCATATGCAAAAGACCTAAAAACCCACATCTAAAACCAAATCCTAACGCCGTAGAATTATCCGGTTCAAAAGTTAAGGACGCGTCGTTTAACTTTAATTTTAAAAGCGCTTCTTTTAAATCGGTGAATTTTGAGCCGTCAAGCGGATAAACTCCGCTAAACACGACGGGTTGTGCTTTTTTGTAACCGTCAACGGCTTCTTTTGCGGGGTTTTCTACGTCGTAAACGGTGTCGCCAACTTCTATGTCTGAAATTGATTTTATAGAAGCGGCAATATAACCTACTTCGCCCCAGCAAAGTTCTTCTTTTGCCCTTAATTCGGGATTAAAAGTTCCAACTTCTACTACTTCAAACGTTTTGTCTGACATAAAAGTTTTAATTTTAGTGCCTTGTTTAACTACGCCGTCAAACACCCTAACGAATAATATTACGCCTTTAAAATTATCGTAATAACTGTCAAATATAAGTGCTTTTAAAGGGCTACTATCGTCCCCTTTGGGTGCTGGAATGTCCGTTACTATTCGTTCTAAAACTTCTTCTATATTAAGCCCCGTTTTAGCCGAAATTTTAGGCGCGTTAGTGCCGTCAAGCCCAATTACGTCTTCAATTTCTTTGCTAACGCTTTCAACGTCGGCAGAAGGAAGGTCTATTTTATTAATAACGGGCATAATTTCTAAATTGTTATCAAGCGCCAAATATACGTTTGCAAGGGTTTGCGCTTGTATGCCTTGCGACGCGTCTACTATTAAAATTGCACCTTCGCAAGCCTTTAAACTACGTGAAACTTCGTAAGTAAAATCTACGTGGCCAGGCGTATCTATAAGATTAAACACGTACTGTTTATTATTTTTTGCGGTATAAAGCATTTTAACAGGTGTAAGTTTAATGGTTATGCCCCTTTCTTTTTCTAAATCCATAGAGTCTAAAAGTTGCTCTTCCATATCCCTTTTATCAACTTGACCGGTATGCTCTATAAGCCTATCTGCAAGAGTTGATTTGCCGTGGTCTATATGCGCTATTATGCAAAAATTTCTAACGTTTTCTTTTTCTTTTACAGCCATAAACTATCCCATTATTATTTATACTTTGTTTATTATACAATATTTATTAAAAAATTACAAGCGCATAATATATTATTTAAACTAAATTTTGCAAAAATTTTTTACATTTAAAAAAAGTCCTTGCAAAGTTTGGTTTGCACTTTGCAAGGGCTTTTAATTTTAAGTTTAAATTTCAAAATAAAACGGGTTGTTTTTTAACGAGTTTTTAATATAAACGCTTTTAGCAAAATCAGTTATTAAATAACACAATTTATAGGTCGTTTTATACGCCAAAACAGCGTCTTTTAAAAACAGTTCTTCTAAATAATCAAGCGTAAAAAACGCAGTTTCTATAAGCCCGTTTTTACAAACAACACCCACCGTTTTTGATAAAACGCTTGCTAAATCACTTTGATAATTTTGACAATTTTCTAAACTGTCCGTCATCGTTTTAAAGGAAAAAACACATTGAACTAACAGATTTTTTACGTCTTTATACGCCTTGTTTGAAAAGCCGAATTCAAAGGCGTTTACGTCTAAATTTTTAACGCTATATTCAACGTTTTTTTGCTCGGTTACGGTTATAAAATCACAGCCTTTTGGTAAGCGTTTTTCAAGAAAATTACATATCCTGTAAACTTCGCTAACGACTAATTCTTCAACGTTTTTTAAACTGTTACAAACTATTGGGACTATTAAAAAATCGTTAGTAAAAACAAGGTAATTATCACTTTTTAGAATCGTTACGTTCATTGTTTAATTTTAATTGAGTTAAAATTTCTTCAAGTAAAAGTTCGGTTTTAGTGGGCTCAATTTTAGGCTCTTCTTTAACTACTACAACTTTCTTTTTAGGTGCTAAATCAGGGTGTTTTTTACTAAATTTAGCAAGCCATTTTTTCTCTATATCGTTTAACGCTTCGTCTTTATCTATTTTTGATTGAACTATTTTTATAAACGTTGCGTTAATATCCATACTGTTTCTAATTTTGGTATAAATTTTTACCATTATAAAAATTGATAAACCTATAATTAAAAAGTCTATAACGTATTGTAAAAACACACCGTAATTTAAGGTTAATGCAGGCAATTCGTCAGTCGCTTCACGCAAAACGAAAGATAAATTGGTAAAGTCAACTTTACCTGTGGCAAGCGAAATTAACGGAGTTATAACGTCTTTAACAAGACTTGTAACTATTGGGTTAAAAGCGTTACCTATAACTACTGCTACGGCAAGGTCTACGATATTGCCTTTTGTTATAAACTTTTTAAAATCACTAAAAAATTTTTTCATACTTTCTCCTACAAAGATTTTATTAAATTGTATAATTCTTCTGCATTGCTTGCAAACAAACTGCACCCTTCTTTTTCTAAAAGAGCCTTTTCCCTATATCCCCATAAAACGCCTATACCGTCTACGTTTGCGTTTTTAAACGTTTTAACGTCAACTTCGCTATCGCCAACGTAAATAGTTTCTTCGGCGGTTGAGCCTAAATTTTCTAAACACAAATAAACTAACGCGGGGTCTGGCTTTGTTTTTAAAGTTTCAAGGCAACCCGTGTAATAATCAAAACCGTACTCGCCTAGTTTTTCTTTTACCACAACTTGCGTTACGTTGTTCGGCTTATTTGAAACGATGCCTAATTTATACCCTTCTTTTTTCAACTTTTTTAAAAGTTCGCCAACGCCTTTGTATATTTCGGTTTTAGAATTGTCGCAATTTTCTTGTAAAATCAAATATTCTTTTAACATTGCGTCTACTTTATCGGCGTTTTTTTCGCCCGTTGAACGAATAATTAGTTCCCTTGCCCCGTAACCTATACATTTTAAGGTGGTTTCTTCGGAAACGGCGTTATAACCGTATTTTACGATTACCGTGTTTAAGCAACTTTGAATATCTTTAATTGTGTAAAGTATAGTTCCGTCTAAATCAAATAAAATAGTAGTTTTCATCACATTTTTTCCGGTGTTTTTATGCCCAACAACGAAAGGGCGTTTTTAATTACGATTTTAGTTGCTTCGGTTAAAGCAAGCCTAAAATTCCTAACGTTTTCTTCTGCGTTTAAAATTTTGCAGTTAAAGTAGAATTTGTTATAAGTAGAGCATACGTCAACGGCGTATCTTGCTATCATACTAGGCTCGTTTTTCTCCATAGCGCTAACGACTACCGATTTAAAGTTTTTAAGTTCGTTAATTAAATTGTACTCGTCTTCGTTAAGGTCTAAAACTTCGCACTCGTTATAGCCGTTAGCCTTTGCTAAAACGCTACAACACCTAGCATAAGTGTATTGACAATAAGGTCCAGTTTCGCCGTCAAAGTTAAGCACTTTGTCGTAAGAGAACACAACGTCTTTAATCCTACTGCTTGAAAGTGCCCCAAAAATAACTGCGCCAACGCCAACCGCTTTTGCAGTTTGCTCTTTATTTTCTAGTTCAGCGTTCTTTTCTTGAATAATTTCGTAGGCTTTTTGCACGCATTTATTAATAACGTCTTCTAAAAATACGACTTTGCCTTTTCTTGTAGACATAGTTCCGTCTTCTAACGAAACCATACCGAAAGCAACGTGCTCTAAATCTTTTGCCCAAGGCTTGCCCATAAGTTCTAAAACTTTAAAAAACTGTTTAAAGTGCAAGTTTTGTTGGTATGCAACTACGTATAAACACTTGTAAAAATCGTAAGTGTTTTTTCTATATACGGCGGCAGCCAAATCTCTGGTTGCGTATAAAGACGCACCGTCTGAACGCAAAATTAAGCACGGTGGCATGCCGTATTCGTCAAGGTCAACTATTTTTGCCCCGTCGCTTTCCTTTAAAAGACCTTTTTGACTTAACTCGTCTATTATCGGTTGCATTTTGTCGTTATAAAAACTTTCGCCATTATAACTATCAAACGTAATATCTAAATCTTCGTAAACTTTTTTTACGTCTTTTAAAGTAAGTTCTTTAAACCAAGTAAAAAGGTCGTTGCACTCTTTGTCGCCTTCTTCAATCTTTTTAAAGTATGACCTAGCCTCGTCGTCAAGCGAAGGGTTAAGTTCAGCCTCTTCGTGATATTTAACGTAAAGGCGCATAAGTTCTTTAACCTTGCCTTCTTCTACCTTTTTATAGTCGCCCCAATGCTTATACGCGTAAATTAATTTGCCAAATTGAGTTCCGTAATCGCCAAGGTGGTTTACGCCCACAACGTTAAAGCCTAAAAATTTATATAATCTATATAAAGCACCGCCTATAACGGTAGTGGATAAATGCCCGATATGGAACGGTTTTGCTATGTTTATAGAAGAATAGTCTATAACCACGGTTTTGCCGTAACCAATATTTGAAGACCCGTAATTTTTGCCTTGCGACAAAATTTCCAAAAGAACGTCTTTTGAAAAATTGGCACGGTTTACCGTAAAATTAAGGTAGCCGTTTAGGGCTTTGCAGTTGCTAATAAACTCGTCGCACGTAAAGGCTTGTTCAAGATTTTTAGCAATAATAATTGGCGACGTTTTTAAAACCGACGCAAATTTAAAGCAAGGAAGCGCAAAGTCTCCAATAGAAGTGTCTGGCGGGATAGCGATAAGCGATTCTATATCGGCACTAGAAAACCCGTCAATATTTAATTTTTGTGCAATATGTTTTTTATAATCCATAATAGTACTCGCAATTTTATAAAGTATATTGTTAATTTTAACATATTTTAAATTTTACCGCAATTATTTTATATAAAAAGCTTTAAAAAGTTTGAAACTATTTAAAAAATATTATATAATTAGTACATTAACTTAAAAGGAAACTAAAAAATGAAATTAGGTGTAGTAGGATTACCAAACGTTGGAAAATCAACGTTGTTTAACGCGATAACGCACGCGGGCGCACAAGCGGCGAATTTCCCTTTTTGTACGATAGAGCCAAACGTTGGAGTGGTTGCCGTTCCAGACGAAAGGCTTAATCAACTTGCAAATTTATATAACAGCAAAAAAATAACCCCCGCAACGATAGAATTCGTTGACATAGCAGGTCTTGTAAAAGGCGCCTCAAAAGGCGAAGGGCTTGGCAACAAGTTTTTGTCGCACATACGCGAAGTTGACGCTATAATTCACGTTGTTAGGTGTTTTGAAGACGAAAACGTTATTCACGTTAATAACGAAGTTAACCCCATTTTAGATATTGAAACTATTAATTTAGAGTTGATTTTAGCCGATTTAGAAAGCGTTCAAAAAAAATACGATAAAGCCGTTTCTATGATAAAAACGGGCGATAAAAAATATCAAATTGAAGCGTCTTTATTAAAGAGAATTGTAGACGCGTTAGAAAGCGAAAAACCCGTTAGAAGTTTAGAGTTTAACGAAGAAGAAAAAAAGTACGTTGACGGATTGTTTTTAATAACCGATAAGCCCGTAATTTACGCTGCAAACGTTTCAGAAAGCGATATGGGTAAAGAAGAAAGCGATATTCCCCTTGTAAAAAAAGTTAAAGAATACGCTATAAGCGACGGTAGCGAAACGCTTGTTATATCCGCTAAAACCGAAGAAGAAATTAGCCAACTAGACCCCGAAGAACAAGAGTTGTTTTTAAACGAGTTAGGTCTTAAAGAAAGCGGACTTAATAGACTTGTTAAGGCAAGTTACAAACTTTTAGGTTTAATTAGTTACTTAACTTCGGGCGAGCCTGAAACGCGCGCTTGGACTATAACAAACGGCACGAAAGCACCGCAAGCGGCAGGCAAAATTCACAGCGATTTTGAAAAAGGATTTATCCGCGCGGAAGTGGTAGAGTGGCAAACTTTGGTTGAACTTGGCAGTTACGCAAAAGCAAAAGAACTTGGCAAAGTCCGTTCCGAAGGTAAAGACTACGTTATGAAAGACGGCGACGTCGTTTTATTTAGATTTAACGTTTAAAATTAACTTGCATTATACCCACGTTTTAATTTAATGCGTTGCTTTATTTATATTTAACGTTTATATTTAACTTGTAACGTGACTTGTGGCTATAAATAATATACGAAATAAAAAATCGGTTAGCGCTAGTATTTAACGCTAACCGTTATTTTTTTAACTAATTTTTTACTAAAAATTATAATTGCAAGTAATCACTTTTTATTTCGCTTGTAATTAAATTTCCTGCCTCCCAAGCCGTTATAAAGGTGGTAGAGTCATCACTATTTTCAGTTAAAGTTCTTACGTGTTTTTCTTTTAAGTATCCAAACAAACAACTTAAATTATGACCGTTATAAGGTGCGTAATATTTTTTAACACCGCTTTGTATGCCGTGCTTATTAAATAAAGTTACACCGCTACAACTATAACTTTCGCCGTTTTTAATAAGGTAAAACTCGTTATTTATTATTTGCCCTAAAAGGTATTCGCTAGAACTTTGATTTTGTAATTCAATTATAAAATATTCCGGCAAATCATAGTAAAAAGAATATAAAATTTCTACGTTTTTTATATCTTTAACTTGATATTCGTTATCTAGCGGTAACGTTAAAATACTATTTTCAACACGCGTTTTTAACGCCGATAAATTTTCTTCGTATTGATTTAAAGTTACGTTGCGTTTAGGTGGCTTAGTTGCCGTTGACGTTGTATTTACGCAAGCAAAATACGTTTTGGGGTTGCCGTAATACCCCCTATCGTTACCAAGCACTATTAAATCGGTTTCGCTTATGCCGTTATTATAAACGTCGCTTTTATCGTTCGGCTCGTTTGAATTTAAAAATACAAAATTATCGCCTTGTTTATATGCGTAAACGCCGTTAGAATACGGAGAGTAATACTTTTTAGCGTTGCCGTCAACACCTTTATACGGCGATTGTTTTTTTAGCGTTCCACTTTCTTCAAAGCCTGCGTTTGTAAACGTAAAGTGGACTTCGTAATACTCGTCTTGCTCTATAACGCCGATAGAATATCCTTGCTCGGCTTTACCGTTTTTATCCGTCCAGTTAAAATCAACTATAAAATATTCCGGAAAGTCGTAGGCAAAAGAATATAATATTTCTACGTTGCTTACGTTTTCAATGCCTATTTCTTCTTCAAAAAGTACGTAAGGCAACCTATTTTTTAGTTCTTGTTTTATATTTTGTATATGTTCTTGTTCGGTATAATTTGAATTATACGTTCTATATTTAGTTAAATGGTGCGGTGGTGTTGGCGGTGGCGTTGGTTTTAATAAGGCAAATATTCCCCATGCTACTAATGATACGACAGCCACAATAAGCGATGCTATTAAAACTATTCTTTTTTTGCTTTTTAATACCATTTATGCCCTCCACGTAGTAAACATTTATTTAAAAAACGATTTTAGCAATAAGAATTTTTTTACGCTTACCATTTTTTTTATAATAACATATAATTTTTAAACCGTCAACATGCAATAATTTTTAATAAAAAAAGGTTAGCGCTAGTATTTAACGCTAACCGTTATTTTTTTTGTTACAAGACGGTCTGTAAGCCGGGTTCTGTCATTTAATACGGCTATCTATCTAGACTGTATGTCGCCACACAGTTCAAGCGAATAAAACAGGCAAACCGCCGTAGCCTCGTTTGTCGTTTGCCCCTATCTTGCTTTAGGTGGGGTTTACACAGCCCCCTACGTTACCGTAAGGGCGGTGAGCTCTTACCTCGCCTTTTCATCCTTACAACTAAAAGTTGCGGTAATTTTCTGTTGCACTTTCCTTAAAGTCACCTTCACCAGCCGTTAACTGGCACCACGCTACGCAAAGCCCGGACTTTCCTCGTGAATATAATTCCCGCAGCCGTACAACCATCTTGCTTTTATATTATACTATTAACTTAAATTTTTGTCAAAACTTTTAGCACCGCTAGTTTTTATACCGCTTTGGCTTAGCACCACCGACGAAAACTCGTATTGCTTTTGATTATATTTTGAATAATTACAAATGCCTTCGTTTATTAAAGTTGTTAATAGTTTTGTAAAGTCTTTTAAACTATCGCTATAAAGGTAATACGCAAGCGAGCCTGGAACGCTGTTAATTTCGTTAACGTAAATTTTGTTGTTATGTAATATGTAATCTATTCTTATAACTCCTAAAAAATCGCATTTTCTATAAATTTTTTCGGTTATGCTTTTAATTTTGTTAGAAGTTTCTTGCGGAATTTCGGCTGGCACTTTTCTAAACGCACCCGTTTTACTGCCTAAATATTTATCCGTAAAAGAAAGTATGTCGTTTTTTGTTACGGGCTGTTCGCAATTAGAAACTATTATGCTTTCGCCGTATTTATATGCCGAACAGTTTATTTCTTTAAAGCCTTTTAACTCTCGTTCTACAATAACCTTTTCGTCAAATTTAAAGGCTAGTTCTAATGCGGTTTCTAACTCTTTTTGGTTGTTTGCAACGCTTATTCCTATACTGCTACCTAAATTTGCAGGCTTTATAATTACGGGATATCCAAACTTTTTTTCTACCATTTTTATTGCAGTTTGTCGCTTTGAAAAAAAAGACGCCCTATGTATTCTTACGTAAGGCAACCTGTCAACGTTAAGACCCGATAAAACTATTTTAGTGTAGTCTTTATCCATAGAAAACGCACTTGCAAAAATATCGGGGCTTGCAAATGGAACGTTGCATAGTTTTAAATGACCGCTTAAAGAACCGTCTTCTCCGTTAAAACCGTGCAAACAATTTATGGCACAAGATATTACGCAAAGTTTTTTTAAACGACCTTTGTTTACAACGTAAAGAGTGTTATCTCCGGCAATTAGCGTTACCTTTAACAATTTTTTTACGTTTACGTTTTTATAAAACGATACGTCAAACAGTTGTTTTCCCGTATACCACGCACCCGTTTTATCTACGTAAACGGGAATAGGCGCAAATAAATTTTTGTCAATAGAATTTAAAGTTAAAGTCCCCGTTATTGCCGAAATATCGTGCTCGCAAGACTTTCCACCCAAAAAAACTGCCACATACTTCAAAAAAACACCTCCGCTAAAATAATTTTTGCTTTGGTGTTTTTTTTAATTTTTCTTATAGTTTTATAAAGTTTAATCTAAATATTTATCAGGTAAATCGTTTTCAAAAAGCACTACGTCGCCTTGTTTTACTCTTTTGTTAAGTTCGGCTTTTGCTTCTTCTAAATCTTTAACTATAATTATATTTTCACTATTAACGCCTTGACTTAACAAGCCTTCGCGAATTCTTAACGCCCTAGACCTTCCTACCAAAATAGCAACGTCAACGACTTTTGCCATTTTTATACCTAATTTATAGTTTTCTTCGCCTTCTAAAAAACCAAGTTCTACAATGCCGGGCGTAACTATAAATTTGTTGCCGTTAAACATTTTTAAAGTTTCTAACGCGGACTTTACGCCTTCGGGGTTACTGTTATAACTGTCGTCTATAATAGTTACTCCCTTGCCGTTATTTAAAACTTCTAACCTATGTTTAATAGGTTTTAAAGAGTTTATTGCGGAAGCAATAGAAGTTTTATCTACCCCCAAAAAGTCCGCCACCGCAACGGCTAAACATACGTTAGAAACGTTGTGCTTTCCTATAAGTGCGGTAGAAACTTTAATTTGGCTTTTGTTTATATGAAGATTAAAGGTAGAGCCGTTTTCACTGCACTCAATATCGCTAGCGTAAACTGACGAGTTTGAAAGTTTTTCTACTCCCGCAAGTTTTTTTTCTAAACCGCATTTTTCATACATTTCAATAGAAATTTTATTATCGCTTGAAAAAACAGCCTTGCCGTCAGACATATTTTCTATTATTTCGTATTTAGTTTTTGCTATATTTTCAAATATTTTAAAAGTTTCTAAATGTTGAAAGGTAACGCCCGTTATAACGGCAACGTTTGGGTTTACTATGTTAGTTAATTCCTTTATATCCCCTATTCGCCTTGCGCCCATTTCCGCTATAAACACGTCGTAACTTTCGTCAAGGCGCTTTACGGTTTTTGCAATTCCAAGTGGAGTGTTATAAGAATTTGGGGTGCTTAAAACTTTATATTTTTGGCTTAAAATTACGTTTAAAATTTCTTTTACGCTAGTTTTTGCATAACTGCCCGTAATTCCTATTTTAATAAGATTTGGATATTGCGCTAATTTTTGCTTGCATTTAGTTATATGCTTTTTATTGCTTGCTTTTTCGTAAGGCTTATTAACATAATATGAAAGCAAAACTAAATATGGCACTAAAACGGGGCAAATACATAAAATTGCGTACCTAAAATTAGCAAGCAAGTTGTTTTTAAACGGTATTGCAATTAAGTTTACGCCAATAATTAAAACTATACTTAATAACACTACCAAAATAACGAAGGTTATAAAAAGCCTTATCATACGCTTAGTTACAACCAAAGGGATTTTTTCTTTTCTTTTTCTTTCACCGTTTACGTATATTCCTAAAAATAAAAACGCTACTATAAAACCGCTATAAGATATTAAAGAGTTATCTATAAAAGATAGCGCCATATTAGTTAACATAAAGCCTAGTATAGAAAGCATACAAAGCATACATAACCTTGTTAAACTTGCGTTATCTTTATTTAAAAGCCATTTTAAATATTCGTCCCCTTTATATCCGCATTGTTGTACCGTTTTAAAAAACTTATAGGAAACAAGTAACATTACAAACGCGTTTATTAAACCTATTAAGGCAAAGTCTAAAATTTGCCCGATATTAAATAATTGTGAAATTTTTTCAAAATATAGTGGTAACATTTAATCTCCTATTAAAAATTCTTTAACTACCGCGTTAAACTCGTACGGTTTATCTAAAAAACAAAAGTGGCTACCGCCGTCAATTAGATAAAGTTGTGAATTTTTTATATATTTATTAAATCGCTTTGCCATATATATAGGCGTTTCCGTATCGCATTTTCCAAAAACAAGCAACGTTTTATTTTCTATGGTTTTTACGGTTTTATCTAAAAAACAATTTACAATTTTAACGTAACTTTGCTTTTCATAACCGCTTAATAGACGGTATTCGTAACTTCCAAACGATTTTAGTTTTTGGCTTCCTACAAATTTTTTTAACAATTTGTAGGAATAAACTTTAAAATAATACGAAAATTTCCTTTTAGGCTTTAACCCTGCGCTTCCTGTTAAAACTAATTTTTGCAAGCGCTTATCTTCTTTTGCTAGTTTAATTGCTATTCGTCCACCGAAAGAGTGCGCTAAAACGTCGTAACTAGAAAGGTTTAAATAATTAATAACCGATAAAACGTCTTTAACGTAATCGTCTAGCGAGTAAGCGCTTTGCATTTTTTTGCTACTTCCAAAACCAGTAAGGTCTATTGCCAAAACGCGCCTAAAATTTTTAAAATAGGCTATTTGATAATAAAAACTTTCTTTATTAGACATAAAGCCGTGTAGCATAATTAAAGGCTTACCTTCGCCTTCATCTATTATGGATAACCCGTTTATAATTTTATTAATAAAACTACCTCGTTAAAATTTTACTCATAATAAGTGCGTCTTCCGTATTTTGATAGTAGTTTTTTCTTACGCCCATATATTTAAACCCTAGTTTTTCGTAAAGGGCTTGTGCCTTTAAATTGCTTCTTCTAACTTCTAAAAAAACTTTTTTAACGTTTAAATTTTTTAAAATATCTTCCATTTCTTTTAAAAGATTAGTTGCAACACCTTTGCGCTGAAACTCTTTTTTTACTGAAACTATGTTAATTTCAGCCTCGTCTAAACAATATTTTACGGCAACGTATCCGCATAAAACGCCTAATTCTTCTGCAACTATACCAATAAAATTGTCGCTTAAAAACATATCGGCTATCATCTGAGTGCTCCAAGCGTCAACAAAATTCTCTCTTTCTATTTTTTCAATAATAGAGTTATCGGTAAATTGCCATTTTCTAAAAATCATACGCCCTCTTCCGCCTGACTTTTTCTTATATACGTTGGAACAACGCTTTCTATATCGCAAGTAGCATTTACTAGATTGCTTTTAACGGCGTTTATAAATCCGCTTAAAACGTCTGCGTTCTTTTTGCAAAAATCAAGGTCTGAAAACGTTAAAACTTCGTCGTATTCGCGTTTTATTTTATTTAACTGTTCTACGTTTACAAACGACGGCTCTGTTATAGCGTTTAACCCGTCGTAGCCTTGAACGTAAAAATTATCGTGATTTGCGTCAATTACGGCAAGGTTTTTACCACTACGCTTATTATATGCTAAAACATCAAAAGATGTAACCTTAACGACCTTTTTGTTTAATGCGTAAGCAAACGCCTTTATTGTTGAAACGCCTATTCTAATTCCCGTAAACGAGCCTGGGCCAACGCACGAACAAAAAACGTCAATTTCGCTTAACTTTATTTGAGATTTATTTAAAAGTTCTTCAATTTTTGGCATTAACGTAGTAGAGTGCTTTAAATTGCAGTTTTCAACGTACTCGGTGTATACGTCGTTTCCGTCAATAAGCGCTATTGTTAAATATGAAGAAGACGTGTCTATTGCAAGGCATTTCATAATATTATTTTCCTTGTAGTTTCATCAATTTTAATTATAGTTATGGTTTTGCAGTTTTTTGGCAAAACGTCTTTTATATTATTAGACCACTCTAAAACGCAAACCCCGTCAAGATATAAATAGTCTAATAAGCCTAACGCTTCTGCGTCTTCTCCGCTAGATAGTCTATAACAATCGTAATGATATAAAACGCCGTCGTAGTCGTTCATATAAGCATACGTTGGGCTTGTTATTTGGCTTTTTATTCCCAAGCCTTTTGCAATGCCCTTTGTTAGTGCCGTTTTACCTGCACCCATTTCGCCGTCTAATAAAACAACGTCGCCTTTTTTTAAGGTTTTTGCAATTTCCGTGCCTACTTTTATAGTTTCGCTTTGTGATTTAGTTATATATTCCATAAATTTATTATAACCCGTATCGTTTATTAATGCAATTATTTATTAATCTAAAAGTTTTTTAACTTTTTTGTATAATAATACGGTTACTAGCCCAACTAAAAAGGCTTTTATAAAATTAAACGCTATTATTATAAAAAAGAATTCGTTAAACGCGCTATCCGGTAACCCGTATAGCGGAAACGTTATAAATTTATTTACAAATAAACCGCCCGCTATATGAAATAAAATAGCGCACGAAAGCGATATTATAACGCATTTAAAACTTCTTTTATAGTGATAACTGATAGTTGGAATTAGTATGTAAATAGCGCCTACTAAAACGTTTGCAATTTGCCCTACGCCCATAGTAGAAGACACTAAAAAACAAAGCAATTCCTTTAAAATTATTATAATAATTCCACTAATTGGTCCTAAATAAAATCCGCCTATTAAAATAAAAACGTTAGAAAAATCTAACTTTAAAAAGGGCGCTGTCGGAAAAAGTGGAATTTCTATAAACGAAATTACGTACGCAAGCGCCGTAAACACACCTATTTTTGCCACGTTTTTTGCACTAAAATTTTTAAACATAATAACTTCCTATAATAAAAAAGCGGGGTATTCCCCGAAACAAAAAAAGTATGCGTACTTTTTTTCTTTTACTATCCAGACTATACTGTCGGTAACTGAATTTCACAGTTTCGGGGCTAACGCCTTTGTAGACTATACTACCGGTAGAGAATTGCACTCTGCCTCAAAGAATTAAAAATATTTTAACGCATACTTATAATAATGTCAAGTTAATTATAGTTTATAAAAACTATAAATTAATATCCGCACTTATTCTTCTATTTAAATTTTCGGCAATTTCAACGCAGTTTTGGCTTGTTACGCAATTAGCGCCAAACGTTAAAGCAGTTACCGTTTCTTCCGGAGTTTTTATTTCGCCACCGCAATCAATAAAACACTTTCCGTCAACGGCAACTAAAAGCGCTTTTAAAGTTTCTAAACTGATTTTACCTTTAAAGAGTTTTGTTGAAAGTATAATTGCGTAAATTTTTGCAACGGCAACCGTTTCTTTTGCAAATTTTTCCATTTCGGCTAGGTTTAAACTATCACAGTCAAGCAAGGCGTAAACTTTTCTATTGCCAGCCATTTTAACGAATTTTTTAAATTCTTTTGCCAAAACTTTAAACTCTCCGTTTTTAACGGCACTTGCAGAAACGCTTATTATAACGCTATCCGCACCCAAAGCAAACGCTTTTTTAACGGCGTACTTTTTGCTTTTATAAATATCTTCGCCGTATGGATAAGAAATAAGCGCCCTTAAACCTAAATTGCTACCGCTTAAAACGTATTTTGCTAAACTTATAAAGTTGGGCATTACGGTTACGCTATTAAAACCGTAACGTAAAACTAAATTAATTTTTTTAATAACTTCTTGTTTGTTAAGCCCGTTATCACTTAACATATAATCCATTTTTAGATATAATTTTTTTGCTTTATACGAGCCGAATTCACGCGTTATTTCGCCTTCGCTTTGCCCAAAAATTTCAGCCATTTCTTTAATTTCTGCCGTTGGACTTTGCGGAGTAAAATAACCCTTTATTACGCCTAACGTTTGGCTTTTATCTAGTTCTTCTTCAACTACGCCCGATACGAATTCAGTTTGCGTGTTTTCGTCAGTTTCTAACGCGTTTTGCTCTGATTTTTGATTTTCTATTTCTAAAATTTCTAATTCTTGTAAACCTTTCATAATAACCACCTTTTTTTACATATATTATTGCTACTTTTTTATAAATTAATACGCTTTTTTTTAATGCGACTTTTTTTGATTAAATGCGTTTATTAAAACTATTTTTCGCCATCAAAAATGATTTATAAAGTAATTATGAAAGGACTAATTTTTATTTTTTTAACTTATTTTGTTGTTATAGTTGTTTGCGCGCTAGTAAAATACTTGGTTATAATTTTTAAACGAAACAAAAAAGGCGATAGTAAAATCGCCCAAAAAATTTATTATATTCAAAACCAAACGCAAAAGGCTAAAAAATGTAGAAAAAGTAGCCCAAATATTGCGCTAAAAGGCACTATCGTTGAAAAGGAAGATAGCAAAACTCCGCCCTTTAACGTGTAACTTTTATTAAAAATAGAGTGCTACCCTTTAACGTGTAACTTTTAATAAAAACAGCAAACGCTATCCTTTAACTTTTAATCTGGGTTTTCTATTTTTTCGCCCTCGCCCCACAATCTTTCTAAATGGTAAAATAAGCGAGTTTCGTCGTTAAAAATATGCAAAACAACGTCGCCAAAATCAACTATTGCCCACCTTGCGTCGCTTAAACCTTCTTTTCTTAAAATGGTTGCGCCTTGCTTTTCGGCTTGCTCTTCACAAAATTCGCAAAGAGATTTTACTTGCGTTGTAGAACGCGCGCTGGCAATAACGAAATAATCTGCTACAGAAGTTTTTTCGGCAACGTCAATTTTAACGATGTCAAACGCTTTTCTTTGCTTTAACGAATTACATAATAAATTTGCAAGTTCTTGTGAATTCATAATTATTCCCCTTTATAATATTTTGCCGTATCTACCGTAAGTTGATTGATAGGCTCATTTTTTTTCTTTAAAAATTCTAACACTTCTAAAACGGCGTAAATAAAACCGCTTTCAAAATCTTTGTTAACTTCTTCTCTTATTTTATCAACGCCGTCGTAACTGCGCGAAGGCTCAATTAAATCGGCAACGTAAATAACTTTTAAAAGCGCACTCATATTAGGCTTTCCCGTGGAGTGATATTTTATAGCGTCTAAAACGTCTTCATCTAAAACGCCTAAATCATTTTTTGCCATATACGCGCCTATATATTGGTGTTTTATAGCGTCTTCACAATTTAAAATTTCTTTTACGCACGCGTACTTAGCTATATCAGCGTACTTTGCAATGTCGTGCAATAGCGCGGATATTTCGGCTTTTTCTTTATCTACGTTTAATTTTTTGGCAAGGTTTATTGCCGTTACTATAACTCCCGCCGTGTGAATTATGCGCTTTAACGGCAAATTATTTTTAACGTAGTTGTACAACTCGTTTTTAGAGTAAACGTTATTTTTTATAGCGTAATCTATAACTTCTTTGGGCGCGTATGCGCTAGCGTCTAACCCCAAAGATAAGTTTACTCTTATAACGGTGCTTGAAACGTCGCTTCCAACGTAGTTTAGAACTATTACGTTTGCGTTATATAAATTTTTAACTTCGCTAATAGAAGCGGTATCTAAATTATTATCGCCCTGCCTACTAATTAAAACTAGATTTGCATTTTGCGCTATAATTTGCGGGTTTTTCCAAGCTTTAAAAGAAGACAGCATATCGCTACCCATTAAAAAATATATTTCGCTATCTTTAAACAAAGATTTAAAATGAGAAATTGTAATATAGGTGTAACTAGTGCTTTTTAAATTGAGTTCGTACCTACTTACTATAACGTTTTTAACGTTTTTAAAGGCAATG
The DNA here is from genome assembly GCA_045644385.1 of Christensenellaceae bacterium. Classification (GTDB taxonomy): domain Bacteria; phylum Bacillota; class Clostridia; order Christensenellales; family Borkfalkiaceae; genus HGM11412. Next base: position 164,870 of record JAZRGU010000013.1, on the reverse strand, counting down.
CAAAGCATATTATACCTATCTTCTGAACTAGCAACCGCACCTTTTTTATGCGGTGCTTTATAGGTTGGTATAACGTAAATTTCGTCAAGCGCAAGTTCTTTAATTGCGCTTTTTACCATATTGATATGCTCGTTGTGTACGGGGTCAAACGAACCGCCGAATACGCCTATTTTTTTCATAATTATATTTTAGCATACGCCGATAAAATTATCAAGTTTATAGTTGTAATTTTAAGGCAATACTTTTATTATGAGCAAAATTAAATTTTATTTAATAACCGATTCTTTTTTTATATTTATAGCCACTTTTTTTATTTCTTTTGCCTTAATTAAATATAACGGAGTTAGATTTGCGCCGTCGCTTATAAGTTCTTCTTTTATAGGCGTTATTGTTGCAAGTGCGTACGTATCGTATAGCGTTATTAAAGACGGAAAAATAAAGGATATAGAAAAAGCAAAAAAACTTAACGAATTGCTTGCTAAAAAACTTGCCTTTATGGACGAAGAAAAAGTTTTAGAACTTTTAGTTTTATACTATAATAAAATGGGGCTAGACGCAAAAATAGAAAAATCGCACGTGGTTATAGAAAGTAAAAAACTGTGCGTTTTTAATATGGTTTATTTAGAGCAAATTACTACCAAAGACGTTATTTTAGCCTACAAGCAAACAAAAAAGAAATATAGCGTAAAAATTATGTATTATAAAGCAACTAGCGAAGCGTTATCGCTTGTTAGCGATATGAGTGGAAGAATTTATCTTTGTGGCATAAAAGACGTTTATAATTCGCTAGAAAAAGCCGAACTGCTACCCGAATTAGAATACGCTAACGAAAATAAAAAAATAAAAATAGCACCCCTTATTAAAGGTGCTTTTAAAAAGGAAAAGGCGGGAAAGTTCTTGTTTATAGGCATTACGCTGTTAATACTTTCTTTATACACCTTTTATCCAATATATTATATTTTTTTGGGTTGCTGTTTTATTATAGTTGCGCTTACGTTAAAGTTTTTTAAAAAAGACGAGTTAAAAAGTACGCAAAACTCGCAACTATAAAACGTTAAAATTCAATATGCTTAACGCCCTTTTTGTCGCTATACTTATAAAGCACTATTTTATGCCCTATAACGCAAACGACTTCTGCATTTATGCTGTTTGCTATAATTGTAGAAAGTTCTTTTGCGTCGCTTTCACTATTGTTTAAAACGGTAATTTTAATAAGTTCGCGTTTAGAAATTGCCTCTTTAAAAAATTCTATTTGATTTTCAGAAATACCGCCCTTTCCAACTTGACCTATTGACTCTATTGTTTGAGCAATACTTCTTAAATTGCTTCTTTGCTTGGTTGTAAACATAATAAACCTCTTTTAGTGTTTTTAATTGATTTTTGCCGTTTAAAACGGCTTTTTTTGTTGTTTTATGCCTATTGCTAAACTAAAAATTAGAATTGCAACAAAGCATAAAATGATAAATATTTGTTATTAAAGCCTTAGTTGCATTTTAGGCAAGGCGCAATTTTAATTTGAAGCGATATGACCTTTTTGGTCATTGAACGAAAAATTAGAATTGCAACACAGTATAAATTGATAAATATACGCATTTGTTATTAAAGCCTTAGTTGCATTTTAGGCAAGGCGCAATTTTAATTTGAAGCGATATGACCTTTTTGGTCATTGAACGAAAAATTAGAATTGCAACACAGCATAAAATGATAAATATTTGTTATTAAAGCCTTAGTTGCATTTTAGGCAAGGCAGGGTTTAAATTTTGTAGAAGGCGACCTTTTTGGTCGTTGAATACAAAAATTTAAAGCCTAACACAGCATAAAATGATAAATAAGGCTTTAATCTATAAAGTCAAACTCTATGTCGCCTATTACTACCGTGTCTCCGTCTTTAACGCCTAGGTCACGTAACTTTTTAATAACGCCGGTGTTGCGAAGTATTTTTTGCATGTACGCCATACTTTCCATATCGTTTAAAACTACGTTGCGTGAAAGCATTGAAACTAGGTCGCCGATAACAACGTATGCCCCGTCTTCATCGCGTTGAATTTCAAAGGCGGTGCTTTCTTGCTTGTCGTAGGTAAAACCGCTATCTTGTTTAGGTGCTATTTTAGGAATTTCTTTTAAATTTTCAAAAAGTTCTTTAATTAATGGTTCTATACCGCTACCGTCTATTGCCGAAACTTCAAAAATTTTATATTTTTTAACGCGTTTTTTAAATTCCTTAACGTTTTCTTGGCTACCTAAAATATCGCACTTATTTAAAACTATAACTTGTTTTAATGCGCCCAATTTTTTACTGTAAGAAGAAAGTTCTTTGTTAATTTGGCGATAATCTTCAACAGGATTTCTACCTTCAATACCGCTAACGTCAACAACGTGGCAAAGCATACGCGTCCTTTCAATGTGCCTTAAAAAGTCGTGCCCTAGCCCCGCGCCTTGCGAAGCGCCTTCTATAAGACCTGGGATATCCGCCGCCACAAAAGTGTTATCGTAGTAGTTTACAACGCCCAAATTTGGCGAAAGCGTTGTAAAATGATAGTTTGCTATTTTTGGTTTTGCAGAAGAAATTTTTGAAAGCAAGGTAGATTTACCTACGTTTGGAAATCCTACAAGACCAACGTCGGCAATAATTTTTAATTCTAGGTTAACTCTTTTTATATCCGTAGTTTCGCCTTTTTGAGCAAAATGAGGACATCTTCTTCTTGACGTGCAAAAACGCGCGTTGCCTTTTCCGCCTTTACCGCCACTCATTATTAAACGTTTTTCGCCGTCGCTAAAAATATCGCAAATAAATTCGCCCGTTTCGCTATCGGTTATTACCGTTCCTAACGGCACGGAAATATATAAATCTTGTCCGTTTTTACCGTGACTGTTTTGCCTATCGCCCTTACCGCCGTTTTCAGCAACAAATTTATGCTTGTACATAAAGTCGGCAAGACTAGTTTTGTGCCTGTCCCCAATAAAATAAACGTTTCCGCCGTTTCCACCGTCGCCACCGTCTGGACCACCGTTTGACACGCCTTTATAACGGATAAAAGACACTGCCCCGTCCCCACCGTTGCCTGATTTTATTAAAATACTCTCTTTATCGGTAAAATTTTCGTTAATCATTTTTTTGTACCTTTAATTGATTTTTTGTAAAACTCGCACTCGTTTTTAATTACGCACGCATCGCATTTTGGGTTTCTTGCCTTGCAAATATTTCTTCCGTGAAATATTAGATAATGGTGCGCTTTTGACCAAACGCTTTTATCTAGTATTTGCATTAAACCCATTTCTACGCTATACGGAGTAGTTCCCTTTGCTAAACCTATGCGGTTAGAAACTCTAAAAACGTGAGTGTCTACGGCGATTGCGTCTTTATTAAAAGCGACGCTTAAAACAACGTCTGCCGTTTTTCTACCAACGCCGTTTAACGAAATTAATTCTTCAAACGTGCTAGGAACTTTGCCGTTAAAATCATTAATTATAGATTTTGTTGCGTTTAAAATATTTTTTGATTTTGAGTTATGTAAACCGCAAGGCAAAATTTTTTTAGAAAGTTCTTCTTGCGATAAGTTTGCCATTAAATACGGCGTGTTATAATCTTTAAAAAGTACATTTGTAACTTTATTTACCCTTTCGTCCGTACATTGAGCCGAAAGCATTACGGCAACTAAAAGTTCGTATTCGCTACTAAATTTTAACGCCGGTTTAGCGGTTGGGTATAAAGTTTTTAATTTATCTATAATTAATTTTGCCGTACTTTTTTTCATTTAACACCTATTATGCCGTAATTAAACGGCATAAATTGCTGGTGTTTTATTTACACCACCATAAATTTAACATTATTTATTGTAGCATAAATGATTTAACAAATCAATTGTTTACGGTTAAAATCTAACCGTTGTAGTTTTACCGCCCACTTTTGTAATAACAAAAAAGCCGTAAAACGCCGAAAACCCTCTACTTTTAATAACGGCGCTTGCCGTTGATAGATATAGGGGCGAAAACTGTGCCGAAATTCCGCAACCTATGCTAGCTTCTTTTGGCGTAGTTATACTATTGCAACTAACGCCCATGTCACGCATTGCTTCTATAAACGAAAATACTTGCGTTCTAGAACGGAATACGGCAACACATATTTTCATTACAGTATCCTCCTTTGTTAAGCATAAATAGTTTTTAATAATAATAAAATAAATTACTATGGACGAAATTTAAACGTTCCGCCCTTATATTATATTAAAGTTTTGTTAAACAAGTGAGGTTATATGATATATTTTGACAATGCTGCAACGGGTGGCTACAAACCCTACGGCGTAACCGAAAAAGTTATTGCCACGTTAAAATACTTAAACGCAAACCCTGGTAGAAGCGGACACAAGTTATCAAAAACGGGTGCGGAGTTAATTTATAACGCTAGAAAAACGCTATCTAATTTTTTTAATAACGGAAAAACTGAAAGAGTTATTTTTACAAAAAATTGCTCGGAAGCCTTAAACACGGCAATTTACGGCATTTTAAAAAAAGGCGACAACGTTATTACAACCATAACAGAACACAATAGCACGCTACGCCCCCTTTTTACTCTTGAAAAAAAAGGCGTTATAAGTTTAACTATTATTAAACCGCAAAATAATTTATACGTAACTAGTTTGGACGTAGAAAAAGCGTATACTAGCGCAACTAAACTAGTTGCCGTAAACTATGCAAGTAACGTTACGGGCGAAAAAAACGACGTGAAAAGTATAGGCGCGTTTTTAAAAGACAAAGACGCAACTTTTTTGGTTGACGGTGCGCAAGCCGGCGGACATATTAAAATTGATATGACAAGCGACAATATAGACGTTTTATGTTTGGCAGGACACAAGGGGCTTTACGGTATTGCAGGCTCGGGCGCGTTAATTTTTAACGATAAAACGGAAATAAACGCAACCTTTCAAGGAGGCTCGGGCACTGAAAGTTTTAATAAATTTCAGCCCGACTGCTACCCCGAAAAATTAGAATACGGCACTTTAAACTTGCCTGCTATTTGCTCTATGTGCGAAGGCGTAAACTATATAAAAAAATCGCTAGATTATATTAATTTAACGCTTAATAATTACACTCAACTGATAATTGAAGAACTTTGTAAAATAGACAAAGTTAAAGTATACAGCCGTAAAAACGAGTGTGGCATAGTAGCCTTTTTAATAGAAAACTTATCTTCTTTTGATTTAGCGGAAACGCTTTCTGAAAATTACGATATTGCAGTTCGCGGTGGGTTTCATTGCGCTCCGCTTATGCATAAGTTTTTAAAAACGGAAGACTGCGGTTTGGTTAGAGTTTCTTTAAGCCCGCACAATACGCGGACTGAAATAAACGCCTTTATTCAAGCCGTAAAAGAAATTAGTAAAAGCGTATAAATTATTTAGATTTAATAATTTTAACTATTTTTTCTAATTGTTTTTTTTGCATAGGGTTAAGCATTGGCAAAAGCATTGATGCAAAATTATCTACGTCGCTGTCTTTTAAAGTGCCGTTCCGCCTGCCCTTTTCCGCTTCTTTTAAAATTGCTGAAATAAGGTCTTGCTCGCTAGCGCCCTCGTACTTACTGGCAAAATTTTTTAAAATATTCATAGCGTCGCCGTTTAGCGTGTTGTTTTGTGAATTACTGTTAAAATCTTTAAAATTCCGCATTTTTTACCTCCAACGGATACAATAAATTGTATGCCGACATAAAATATAATGTTAAAGAAAGGTATTTTATGAATTTTTTGCCCATTATTATATTAATTATATTTATGTTTAAAAACAATAACGGTGCTAGCGAACTATTAGAATATATAAATTTTGACGACCTAGCCCCCTTATTGCCACTTTTAGGCGTAGACGAATCTATTATTGAAACCTTTAAAAGCGACGATTTTAAAGAAGTTTTAAAAGGAAATTTAAACGTTAAAACGTTGCTTCCGCTTTTAATGCCGTTACTTACGGCTATAAAACAACCAAAAAGCGAAAGCCAAAGTTTTACAAGTTGTGAAACCTTAGGAGATTTAACGCCAATTAAAGACATTGCAGGGCAAAACGTAACCACCGCCCTAGAAGAATATTTTAGTTAAAAAATAAAAAAACACTTAATTATTAGGCGTTACTTAACAATTAAAACAGTTTAAATGCAAATAAAAACTACTAGGTAGATTACCGTAATAGTCATAGGGATTTTACGGTAAACCGCAGGGTTTCAAATTAACTAGTTAAGGCGTGGCGTGATGCCACCCCTTTTGTGTATCAATATAGTCAACGCCGACCTGTTCAAAAATACGGACATGTCGGCGTTTTTTATATTTTATACTTTTTAGACAAATAGTTGTAATAGTGGCAATACACATATTTTTTCTGTTCGTCAATAGACATTTGAGATAAAATATTACAATCAATATCAAAAAAATTGTAATAGATTTTTAATTTTTCTCGGTCTTTTTCTATTATAATAGGGCTTTTATTTTCGTTAAAAGAAGAAGTTTCCTTTTGCAAATCTTCCTTTACCAATTTCATTATGTCAGTGTCTTCATTCAAAGTATATGATACCAAAGGAAAAATTTTAGGATATCTTTGAGTGAATTGCTTTTTAAGGAAATTGTTATAGTTGGTTTCATCTATGAGTCCATTAAGCGAAATATCATAAAAATAACGACATTTCATAAATTCATCATAGTCTATACATTTTTTGCTCTTTCTTACCAATGCCAAATATTCATTTAGTAATGATTTAGGTAATGTAATATTTTGTAAATAGTCTGTATCAATAAACAGCTTTCCAAGTTTTATACTTTTAACCGCTTCAATAATTTCGTCAACCAAATTATTGTTTCTAATTTCCAGCAACGACTTATCGAGAATAACAACGGTTTTATCAAATCTATATCTGGCACCAACATAAATTTTCCCTTTATGTATATGTTGGACTGCTTTTAAGCGAAATAAATCGGTGTCGATAAGAAGCTCTATTAGACCTACCACCTGATTAAATCCATACTTATAGCCTTCCTTTAAAGATTCCAAATCGTATTGATATCCACTTTTAGTAATATATTCTAGACTTTTTACAGCATTTAGGTATTTTTTTTCATTAACTTTTTTTGTGCGCCGATAAATCGGCAATATGCAAATTTTATACATAATCTTTTTTACAGTAATTCATCTAAACATTCTTGAGCATCTTCATTTCCATATTCAACAGCAAGAGAATACCATTTTACAGCCTCTTCAAAATCTTCCTCAACAGCAAAACCATATCTATAACAATCTCCTAATCGAAGCATTGCATATGGTTCTTCTAAATCTGCTGCCTTTTTCCAAAATACAAAAGCTTGTTTGTGGCTCTTAATAACACCTTCTCCAGAAAAATAACAATCGCCAATTGCGAGCATAGCAGCAGCATGATTATTATCAGATGCTTTTTTAAGCCATTTTAGTGATAGTACGATATCTTTTTTTATCCCTACTCCAAATTTATAGTCAATACCAACGGAGTATTGAGCGTCTGCATCACCTTGTTCTGCAGATAATCTAAACCATTTAAACGCTTCTTCTTTATCTTCTCTAACATAATCGCCCAAGCTATAAAAACATCCAAGCATATATTGAGCTCTAGGGTGTCCATTTTTGGCTGATAAGTTTATCCACTTTATAGTTTCGATCATTTTGTCACTATCATCTTCATCCCAATAATAATTAGCTATTTCCCATTGTGCTTCAGCATCTCCATTTTCTGCTTTTATTTTTATTTGATTTATTTCATCCAAAGAGGGGTCATTGCAGTCAACAAAATCGTCATCGCAAATAGAGTTATCACTTAATATAGTCTCAATTGGACACCCACATCCTATGCAAAACTCTGCCTTATTTGAAATCATTTTACCACATTCAATACACTTTATTAATGCCATAATATAAACCTTTTAAATATTTTGTATTTGTTTTTTTATCATTTCTGTTTCTCTATATTGTTGTGCCGAAGGGCTATCAATATATTCTACCGTTTTGTCATGATTTTCACTAACAATCTTTTTTATTTCTTCTAATGTAACATTAAAAAACTCTTTTCTATTGTTAACTTTATTAACTTTTTGTTTTTCAAAAGCCTTGTGCAGTGCAGTTTCAAGACTAGGAGCATCATCTGAAAAGATTAAAGCGTGCACATCATATTTAAATGGAACTGACGCTCCACTTAATTCATCAATTCTATCAAGAGGCTCTAATCTTCGTGTCATTCCTATCTTATAGATATTTTCGCCGAAAGCTCCTATATTAGAAATTATATAAACATATCCTGCACGTTGATTTGCCTCTCTATAATCAACATCTTTTAATGCGACATCGACATCTACTAAATGTTGTTTTACTTCTTCAATTTTATCCTCAATAACTTTTTTCCTTTCTTCTGTGATATTTGCAGTCAATTGTTCTTCCAATCGTGACAAGGCATTATTATAATGATTTTGTTCTTTTAATAACTCTTTCCTTTTTTCTTCAATTTCCTTTGCTACTTTTGCTTGTTCTCGCAAAATTTCTCTTTCTTGCCTTAAAATTTCCTTTTCTTCTTGTTTCTTTTGTGCATACTCATAAGCCAAATGTAGTTCATCAATTTTGAGTTTTAAATAATACCTAGAAATGGAAATAGCATTGACTTCGTTTAGCCTATTCCATGTGTCAAAAGATTTTTCTATTCTTTCCTTTAAGCTATAAAAGTTATTAAACTTTGCATTTTCAACAAAACTATCGCATTCAGAATTAAAACCTCGCAGGACCTGTTTAATAATATGATTGGTCATTTTATTACCTTCTCTCTTGCTGCCATTAACAGTCCAAGAAGTTGTACATGTTGCTGCAGTTTTATTTTTTATCATATTTTTTTGTTTTTGCCTAATTTGTGAAAGCTTGTCTTTATAATCTTCTGATTTTGCAAATTTATAAATAGGGGTATAAACTCCAAACTCTTGATACAATATTTCATCTTCCAAAACAATTACTTGTTTTTTTAATTCTGCAACTTTTTGTTGTTTTGCTAATATGTCGCTTTCTAAGCTAACAATAATTTCTTCTTGTTTAGTTTGTTGGCTTTTTAATTTATCCAACAAATCTTTTATGGTAATCGCTTCACGCTCTTCTACATTTATAACAGATTCATATGTTTCAACTTTGTCAATTAACTTTTCTTTTTCCGTAATTAACTCATTAATTTCAGTTTTGAATTTTTTTATTCTAAAAATATCAAAAAGTCCCATTTTGTTTCTTCCTTTGTATATCTTACTTTTTTAATAGACTTTCAAAAAACGAAAACACAAACACTAAAATAAACAGTAATGCGTACATAAATCATCCTCAATACAATTGATGCCTCATTATAACACACTAAATATGACAACTTCCGTCATATTTATAAAAGTTTTTAATTTTCTTCTTCGTAGTAATAAGAATAATCTATACCTTTCATAAAGATTTCACGGTCATCTATCTTATCCGTTAAAGCAATTTTGATAAGTGCTAAAATATTACTATAATCAACAACGCTTAATTTCATTGCTTCTAAATATTCCGTTTTATCTATTTTGCTCCAATCGACGCATTTTGAAAGGTTTTTCTTTAGTATTAAATCTAACCAAATACGAGTAGTTCTGCCATTCCCTTCCATAAAGGGGTGTGCAACGTTCATTTCAACGTACTTCCTAACGATTTCTTCTACTGAGCTTTCGGGCATTCTTTCAATAGTAGCAAGCGTTTGGTCTAAATATCCAATACTTGCGAAAACAAAACCACCTTTAGAGATATTTAACTTTCTAATTTGCCCTGCGAAGTCGTATAACCCACCAAAAAGGTAGGCGTGGATTTGTTGTAAGCCGTTTATTGTGCCAACTTCAATATCGTTAATAAGCCCGCTTTCAAACATTTCGTAAGCTTTGTTTTTGCTTTGCTCGTCGATAGACGTTCCTTTCGTCTTAACCCATTTTAAGAACACGGCTGTCTTTTTGCTTGGGATAATTGCTATAAGCAAATTTAATCCGTCGTCATCTATAACATCCGTCAAATATTTCTTGCCGTCTTTCGCCGTTAATTTCAGTTGTTTGCAAATTGCAATCAACTCAGGATTTCTGCGTTTAATGGTCGCCCAATATATTCTTGGTGAATTGCTTAAAGAAAGTGCTTCTATAATATCAACGGCACATAACCACCAACGAGAACTTTCTTCATCCCAAACCGAACGAACGGGAATGTTGTCAAAAAATCTAATAGAAGTTTTAATCATTTTTATCCTCGCTCACGATTTCTAATATATCTTCTAACCCACAATTAAGGGCATTGCATATTTTAAGAAGTATATCCATATGCACGGTTTCATTTCTACCAAGTTTAGCCATAGCAGTAGTGGTGATGCCCGCTTTTAAGCGTAGGTCTTCTTTGCGCATTTCTTTATCTATAAGAAGTTTCCATAATTTTTTATAACTTGCAGCCATTTTAATCTCCTAAAAGGTAGTCTATAAGTCATTTTTATTATTATATCACATATAAACAATTTTATCAAGATATTCTCCAATATTTAGAGAAAATATTTTTATAAATTTGATATACAAAGTGCCACAAAACGGGGTAAAATCGAAGCAGGTAAAGAAAAGTGCCACAACTCGCACTTTTGATTTAACGCATGTAGGAAGCCCGTATCATATTTTAGAGCAAAGAAAAAGAACTTAGATTTTTACGTCTAAGTTCTTGTTTTCTTTTTAACCGCTTGAAAACTGCAATACTATAAAATTTTAATTGTTTCTAAAAATCCCTATGTCTATTGCAGTTTATCTAGTAGTTTTTATTTCATATTTTTAATTATTACACAAATCTAGTGCCGTTAAAAAGGCAAGTTCTCTTTCGGCGTTTATAACTTTTGGCGAAGTTTCACTAGTTATTCCAACGCCGTGAATACACGTATTTGAAACGGGCCAATAAATTTGCGCGGTGGTAAGTTTAACGGCACTACCGTCTAAATTCATATACGTAGTTTGCATTATGCCTTTACCGTAAGTTTTATAAACCTTTTCAAGTCCGCTATACGACGAAGAAACCACTACGCTAACTATATTATCGTTATCGTAATCAAGCATAGCGCCTATTAACGCTTCCGATGCGGACGCGGTGTTTTCGTTACACATAACTACTATTTTTTCAAAGCCGTAATCGTAATAACAACTTTTGCTAGACGTAAAAGTTTGAACGTTATCGTTTTTATCTACGGCGTACGAAACCGCCACCCTTGCCCCGTTTTCAACGCCTATAAAATTGCTTGCAACGTCGCAAAGAATATCCATATAACCGCCACCGTTAGAACGCAAGTCTAATATTAATTTGGTTTTGCCACGCTCTTTAAATATTTTAAGAACTTCTTTAATTTGACCGGCAGAGCCTTCTAAACCACTATTAGTTCCGTTAAAAGCGTCGTATTTTATATACGCGGTTTTGTCGCCTACTACGTTTACTATTTTATCTTTTTTAGCGGCTTTCATTTCGCCGTCATCATCGCTAAAACCGTAACAAATATCGCTATCTACGTAAGTTACGTAAGAAGTTATAAATTTTTGTTTTTTTACGGTATAAGTTTTTACGTCCTCTAAACCGTAACGAACTTTAAAGGTAATTTCGCCGTTTATTTTTACGGCGTCTATCTCGCTGGCAAACTCGTCAAAATTATAAATTTTAGTTTCCGTTTCGCCTTTTACAACGGCAATTATATCGCCGTTAGGCTTAACCCCCGCTTTTTCGCACGGAGAATTACCCGTTATTCCAATTATACGCGTAGTTCCAACGGCAACTTGAACGCCTATACCGACCATTTCGCCTTTGGCTTGTTCCTTTAAATCTTTATATTCTTGCTTCGTGTAAAATTGAGAATATTTATCTAATAAAGCGTTTTCTATATCGGTAACCAACTCGCCGTCGTCGTAATAATAATATTTTTTATATTTTTCTAGTAGATAATAGGCGTTTTTTAGCTCGTCGTCTACAAACAAAAACCTAGAAGCGTAACCGCCTATAAACGCACCTGCTAGCCCTACTATTATAACGCATATTGCTATAACTCTTTTTGCTAATTTAGTCATATATTTAGTATTGTCCTTTTATTTTAATTTTACAAGTGTAGAAATAATTTTAAATACTAACGCGTCGTTAAACTTTCTAATATCCATGCCGGTCAGTTTTTTAATTTTGTCAATTCTATAAATAAGTGTGTTTCTATGAAGATACAACGCCCTTGCCGTTTCGGAAACGTTAAGGTCGTTATTTAAAAACGCTTCCGCGGTAGACATAATTTCTTCGTCTTTTAAAATTTCGTCGTAAGCGCTATCAAGTAGCATAGTTAAAAACTCTTGTATTTTATTTGACGGCATATCTTCCGCCATTTTTAAAAGCAAATAGTATTTATAAGCAAAAACGCCTTTCGTACTTCCAAACAAGGTAGCCATTTTTATAGTTTCTTGCGCTTGTTTATACGATAAAGAAACGTCGCTAAAACAAGTAACGGTACTGCCTATATACGCCGAAATCTCTATGCCTAACTCTTCAAAAATTGACCTTATTGTGTATTCGGCGTATTCTATGGGAGAATCGTAGGCGCCGTCCGTTAAAGCGTCGCAAAACCTTATTAATGCACAACTTTCCCCGTCTATTTTTACCACGTTATCGTCGTTTAAAACGTAGTCGTTTAAAAAGTTTTTAACTTCGTCTGCATCGTTTTTAGAACTTTTAAACAATATGCAATAACAATTCTTTTTAGGCACGCTATATTTTTGTTGAAATTGTAAAATTTTGCTTTTTGGCATATCCCCAAGTATTATTGAAAGATATTGCTCTTCATAAGAAACGTCTAGCGTTTTTAATTGGCTGTTTTCTATAAAAGAAGTTATTAAAATGGCGTAATTTTTTTGAATTTGACTTACGCCGTCAATCAAACCGAAAAACCTAGTATTGTTAAACGTAAAAGCAAAAAAAGTTTTATTTAAATTTGCATCGCAATAAGGCTCTAAAACAATTTTTGAAAAATCTAAACTAGGAAATTCAACGTATCTTCCGTAAGTATTTGCTTCTATAACGCCGTTTTCTGAAACTACGGCAATATCTATGTCCGTTTTGCCTTTTAACGCTTGTAATATACCAAAAAGTTCTTTTTCCATATTAATCCTTTTGTGCAGTTTGTATAAATTTTTGTATTAGTATATCATTTACACCGTTTTTATGTCAACAATCTTCAAATAAATTTTATGCAACTTGCACAAAAATATTATACGTCAAACAAAAAACCGCTTTTATAAGCGGTTTTTTTATTATTTTATTGTTTGTGTTTTTTCTTTTGGAATTACGTCGTGCGCACCGCCCTCAACTATACTTGTTGCGGAAACAAGCGTGAGTTTTGCTTTTTCTTGAAGTTCTTTTATAGTAAGCGCGCCACAGTTACACATTGTTGATTTAACTTTGCTTAAAGAAAGCGCAACGTTATCTTTTAGTTTACCAGCGTAAGGAACGTAACTATCTACGCCTTCTTCAAAAGACAACTTTTTATCGCCACCCATATCGTATCTTTGCCAGTTTCTAGCACGCGCTGAACCCTCGCCCCAATACTCTTTATAGTAATTGCCACCAATTATAACTTTATTAGTTGGGCTTTCGTCAAAACGGGCAAAATATCTACCCAACATAACGAAGTCCGCACCCATAGCAAGCGCCAAAGTTATATGATGGTCGTAAACTATACCGCCGTCGGAACAAACGGGAACGTAAACGCCGGTTTCTTCAAAATATTTATCTCTTTCTTTGCAAACTTCAATAAGTGCCGTTGCTTGACCTCTACCTATACCCTTTGTTTCTCTTGTAATACAAATAGAGCCACCGCCTATGCCAACCTTAATAAAATCCGCACCGCAATCGGCTAAAAATCTAAAACCTTCGGCGTCTACTACGTTGCCTGCGCCAACCTTAACGCTGTCGCCATACTCGCTTCTTATCCAATCAATAGTAAGTTTTTGCCACTCGGAAAAACCTTCGCTACTGTCAATACAAAGCACGTCCGCCCCTGCTTTTATAAGTGCGGGAACTCTTTCTTTATAATCTCTGGTATTAATGCCCGCGCCAACAACGTAACGCTTTTCGCTATCTAAAAGTTCGTTTGGGTTTTGCTTATGGCTATCGTAGTCTTTACGGAAAACGAAGTAGCAAAGTTTTTGCTCGTCGTTAATAATAGGTAAAGAGTTTAACTTATTATCCCAAATAATATCGTTTGCTTCTTTTAAAGTAGTACCTTCTTTTGCAGTTATTAACTTTGAAAAAGGCGTCATAAAATTTTTAACTTTTTCGTCGGGACTCATTCTACTTACACGGTAATCTCTACTTGTAACAATTCCAACAAGTTTACCATCGCTAGTTCCGTCTTCCGTAACTGCAACGGTTGAATGCCCCGTTTTTTCTTTTAAATCAATAATATCTTGCAAAGTACTTTCGGGCGAAATGTTTGAATCGCTTTTTACAAAACCCGCCTTATAGTTTTTAGCACGCGCAACCATATCGGCTTCGTCTTGAATTGATTGAGAGCCGTAAATAAACGAAGTTCCACCTTCCATAGCAAGCGCAATAGCAAGTTTATCGCCCGATACCGATTGCATTATTGCCGACACCATAGGTATGTTCATAGAAATTTTTGGTTCTTCGCCTTTTTTAAATTTAACAAGCGGAGTTTTTAATGATACGTTTGACGGTATTGCTTTGCTTGAAGAATAACCTGGTATTAATAAGTATTCGTTAAACGTATGTGATGGTTCGTTAATGTATTTTGCCATAAATTTCTCCTTTAATTAAAATAATCCTGAAATAACGCCGTTTTCATCAACGTCTATATTTTCTGCCGACGGAACTTTTGGAAGCCCCGGCATCGTCATAATATCACCCGTCAACACGACTATAAAGCCTGCACCAGCCGAAACTTTTACGCTTTTTACCGTAATTTCAAAGTCGCTTGGCGCACCTAATTTTTTAGCATCGTCTGAAAAACTGTATTGCGTTTTTGCCATACATATAGGCAAGTTTGAAAACCCAAGTTCGTTGAGTTTTTGGATTTGATTTTTTGCCGTTGGCGTTATAATAGCGCCTTTTCCACCGTAAATTTTAGTTGCTACGGCGTTAATTTTTTGCTCTATACTGTCGCTATCGTTATAGGCAAATTCAAAATTGTTTTGCTTTTCGCAAAGGTTTACAACTTCGCTTGCAAGTTCAGTTCCGCCTTCGCCACCTTTTGCCCAAACGTCTGAAAGAACTACGTTTACGCCAAGTTCTTTACAAGCGCTTATTATAGTTTTAACTTCTAGTTCGGTATCCGTTGGAAATTTGTTTACGGCTACTACCGACGGAAGTTTATAAACGTTTTTAATATTTGAAACGTGCCTTAAAAGGTTTGGTAAACCTTTTTTAATAGCGTCTATATTCTCTACACCTAAATCGCTTTTTAAAACGCCACCGTGCATTTTTATTGCTCTAACCGTTGCAACTATAACGACTGCGGACGGTTTTAAGCCCGTTTTTCTACACTTAATATCAAAGAATTTTTCAGCGCCCAAATCACCGCCAAAACCCGCTTCGGTTACGGCGTAGTCGCCAGTTTTTAACGCCATTTTAGTTGCTAAATAAGAGTTACAACCGTGTGCAATGTTAGCAAACGGACCGCCGTGAATAAACGCAGGCGTACCCTCTAACGTTTGAACTAAATTTGGTTTTAACGCGTCTTTTAAAAGCGCCGTCATTGCGCCTTGTGCTTTTAAATCGCCACAAGTTACGGGGTCGTTTTTATAATTATAACCTATAATTATTTTAGAAAGGTTTTCTTTTAAATTGCTAATAGAAGTTGAAAGGCAAAGCACCGCCATAATTTCGCTTGCAACGGTTATGTCAAACCCGTCCTCTCTTGGAACGCCGTTTGCTTTTCCGCCAAGCCCGTTTACAATTTGGCGAAGTTGCCTATCGTTCATATCTACGCAACGTTTAAAAGTTATTTTTCTAACGTCAATACCCAAGGCGTTGCCTTGATGGATATGGTTATCTATCATAGCGCAAAGCAAGTTGTTTGCACTAGTTATTGCGTGAAAATCGCCGGTAAAATGCAAGTTAATATCTTCCATAGGCACAACTTGTGCATATCCGCCACCAGTCGCACCGCCTTTTACGCCAAAAACAGGTCCAAGCGAAGGCTCTCTTAAAGCAACTGCAACGCTTTTGCCTATCTTTTTTAACCCGTCCGCCAAACCGATGGTAGTTGTAGTTTTACCTTCGCCCGCTGGGGTTGGCGTTATAGCCGTAACTAAAATTAACTTACCTTCTTTTTTAGGCGAATTTAAATATTCTAAACTAACTTTGGCTTTATTTTTACCATAAGGCTCTAAAAACTCGTCGCTTATATTAGCGTTTTGTGCAATTTTGCTTATTGGCTCAACTTTTATGCTTTGAGCAATTTCTATATCCGATAAATAAGCCATAATTTACCTCTTTTGAAGATTTTATTTGCATTTTTTATTAAAAATTTTGCAAGTTTTATATTTTTATAATTGTAACAAATTGTTTAAAAAATGTCAATTTGTTTAATTCATTTTATAAAATTTTTCCATTATTATTAAAAGCCCGACGCTTTAAGCATCAGGCTTTAATAAAATCATAAATTATTTACTAATTTTAGAAACTATGCCAGAACCAACAGTCTTACCACCTTCACGGATAGCGAAACGGAGACCTTCTTCCATAGCAACTGGCGTAATAAGAGTAACGTCAATAGTTACGTGGTCGCCAGGCATTACCATTTCAACGCCACCAGGAAGTTTGATTGTTCCAGTAACGTCAGTAGTTCTGAAATAGAATTGTGGACGGTAGTTATTAAAGAAAGGAGTATGTCTACCACCTTCTTCTTTCGTAAGAACGTAAACTTCGCCGCTGAATTCAGTGTGAGGTTGAACAGTACCTGGTTTAACAACTACTTGACCTCTTTCAATATCAGTTCTATCAACACCTCTTAAAAGTGCGCCTACGTTGTCGCCAGCGTATGCTTCGTCAAGAGATTTTCTGAACATTTCAAGACCAGTGATAACCGAAGTCTTCTTTTCAGGACGGATACCAACGATATCAACAGGGTCGCCAACTTTTGCAACACCTCTTTCAACTCTACCAGTAGCAACCGTACCACGACCAGAAATTGTGAATACGTCTTCTACAGGAAGTAAGAAAGGTTTATCAGATTCACGTTCTGGAGTTGGGATATAGCTATCAACAGCAGCCATAAGTTCAAAAATACATTTGCACTTATCAGAAGCAGCAACAGCAGCACCGTCGTTTTCAGAAGCGAATAATAATGCGTCACGAGCAGAACCTTTAACGATAGGAATATCGTCGCCAGGGAATTCGTATTTATTAAGAACGTCTCTAACTTCCATTTCTACAAGTTCAAGTAATTCTGGGTCGTCAACTTCGTCGCACTTATTAAGGAATACGATGATGTATGGAACGCCAACTTGTCTAGCAAGAAGGATGTGTTCTTTAGTTTGAGCCATAGGGCCGTCAGTAGCAGCAACTACTAAGATTGCGCCGTCCATTTGAGCAGCACCCGTTATCATGTTTTTAACGTAGTCTGCGTGGCCTGGACAGTCAACGTGTGCGTAGTGGCGGTTTTCAGTTTGGTATTCAACGTGAGAAGTGTTAATTGTAATACCTCTTGCCTTTTCTTCTGGTGCTTTGTCAATTTGGTCGTATCTCATTTTTTCAGCAGAGCCTTGAGATGCAAGAACCATAGTAATAGCCGCGGTTAAAGTAGTTTTACCGTGGTCAACGTGACCGATAGTACCAATGTTTACGTGTGGTTTAGTTCTATCAAATTTTGCCTTTGCCATAGTTTTTTGTTTCCTCCAAAAATTATGTTTGTTTTTTTATTTTATATTAAAAGTTTTATACTTAAAGTATATAATATTGTTTTATCAATGTCAAGTATTGCGCTAAAATTACGAAAAATTGTTAATTTTAATCGTTTTTAACTGCTCTTTCACCGATAATTTTTTCTGCAACTGACTTTGGAACTTCTGCGTAGTGGTCAAATTGCATAGTGTATTGTCCACGTCCTTGCGTACGAGAACGTAAATCCGTTGCGTATCCGAACATATCTGAAAGCGGAATTTGCGCGTCAATTACCTTTGAACCGTTTCTATCTTCCGTGCCTTGAATTGTACCACGGCGTGAAGAAACGTTACCCATAAGGTCGCCAAAATAATCTTCCGGCGTAACGATTTCAACTTTCATAATAGGCTCTAATATTACAGGGTTTGCAGTTTTCATAGCCTCTTTAAACGCGAGAGAACCCGCAATTTTGAACGCCATTTCAGAAGAGTCTACTTCGTGGTAAGAACCGTCGTATACGGTTGCCTTAAAGTCAACTACTTCATATCCTGCAAGAGTACCGTTTTTAGACGCTTCTTCAATACCCTTTCTAACAGGCTCAATATATTCTTTTGGAATAGAGCCACCAACGGTTTCGTCTTCAAATACAAAGCCCGTGCCTGGTTCAAGCGGTGTAAATCTAACACGGCAGTCACCGTATTGACCTTTACCACCAGATTGCCTCTTGTAGAAGCCTTGCGCCAATACTTCTTTGCGGAAAGTTTCTCTGTATGCAACTTGTGGTTTACCAACCGTTGCTTCTACTTTGAACTCTCTTAAAAGTCTGTCAACGATAATTTCAAGGTGAAGTTCGCCCATACCTGCAATAATCGTTTGCCCAGTTTCTTTATCAGTATAGAATTTAAACGTTGGGTCTTCTTCGGCAAGTTTTAAAAGCGCCATAGTCATTTTATCTTGACCAGCCTTTGTTTTAGGCTCAATAGCAACTTTAATAACTGGCTCTGGGAATTCCATTTGCTCTAATATGATAGGATGAGCATCATCACATAAAGTATCGCCCGTTGTAGTTTCTTTTAGACCTACTATTGCACAAATGTCGCCAGAGTAAATTTCTTCAATTTCTTCTCTGTGGTTTGCGTGCATAAGCATAAGTCTACCAACTCTTTCTTTTTTACCTTTCGTAGTATTGTAAACGTAAGAGCCAGATTGTAAAGTACCCGAATAAACTCTGAAAAACGCAAGTTTACCAACAAACGGGTCTGCAACGATTTTAAATGCAAGACCAGAGAACGGCTCGTTGTCGTCAGTTTTTCTTTCTTCTTGTGCGCCAGTTTGTGGATTTGTTCCTAAAACGTGGTCTACGTCAAGTGGGCTTGGTAAATACTCAATGATTGCGTCAATAAGGTGTTGTACACCTCTGTTTTTATATGAAGAACCACATAAAACAGGAGTCATTTGCATTGTAACCGTCGCTTTTCTAATAGCGCGTTTCATTTCTTCAACTGAAAGTTCGCCCGTTTCAAAGTACTTTTCCATAAGTTCGTCTTCTTGCTCGGCACAAGATTCCATAAGTTGATTTCTATACTTTTCAGCGATTTCAACCATATCTGCTGGAATAGGACCTTGCTCAAAGTCTTTACCTAAATCGTCTTTATAAATGATTGCATCGTTAGTAACAAGGTCAATTATACCTTTAAAGGTATCTTCCTTGCCGATAGGTAAACAAATTGGAACAGCGTTAGTGTGAAGCCTTTCCTTCATCATTTCAATAGCGTTAAAGAAGTTAGCGCCGTTGATGTCCATTTTGTTTACGTACGCAATTCTTGGAACTTTATATTTGTCTGCTTGACGCCAAACGGTTTCAGATTGAGGTTCAACACCGCCTTTTGCGCAAAACGTTGCAACAGCGCCGTCTAATACTCTTAATGAACGTTCTACTTCAACGGTAAAGTCTACGTGGCCGGGAGTGTCAATAATGTTTATTCTGTTCCCTTTCCAAAAGCACGTTGTTGCAGCAGAACAAATGGTAATACCACGTTCTTGCTCTTGAACCATGAAGTCCATAGTTGCTTCGCCATCGTGAGTTTCACCGAGTTTATGCGTCTTTCCCGTATAGAAAAGAATACGTTCGGTTGTTGTTGTTTTACCGGCATCAATGTGAGCCATAATGCCGATGTTTCTTGTGTGTAAAAGGTCGTATTGTCTAGGCATAACGATTTACTCCTACCAACGATAATGTGCAAACGCTTTGTTAGCTTCTGCCATTCTATGCGTATCTTCTTTCTTCTTAACTGAACCACCCGTGTTATTCATAGCATCAAGTAATTCGTTAGCGAGTTTGTCACTCATTTCTCTTTCACTTCTCTTTCTTGCGTTAATAACAATCCAGCGAATTGCAAGAGTTTGTCTTCTTTCTGGTCTAATCTCAATTGGAACTTGATAGTTAGAACCGCCTACTCTTCTTGCTTTAACTTCTAGAACAGGCATAACATTTGCCATTGCTTGATTAAACACTTCTATTGCTTGTTGACCTGTTTTTGCTTGCATTTTTTCAAAAGCGTCGTACACAATGCTTTGTGCAATACCTTTTTTACCGTCAAGCATTATTTGATTTACGAGTTTAGTAACTACCTTACTACCGTAAATTGGGTCTGGTAAAACGTCCCTTTTAGGTACGTTGCCTCTTCTTGGCATAATAATTGTCCTCCTTTAAAATTTTAAGGGTTATACCCTTGTACAGCTATCACACGCTTACGCGGTGAACCTTCTGTCGCACAATGCGACATACTGCCTACAAAATCGGGTGCTAATAAATACTTTCCGACAAGTAGGATTTTGTGTTTTGTTTCGTTATTATTTAGGTTTTTTTGCGCCGTATTTACTTCTTGCTTGCTTACGTTTTGCAACGCCCGCAGTATCAAGAGTGCCACGGATTATGTGATAACGAACACCGGGAAGGTCTCTAACCCTACCGCCACGAATAAGAACTGAACTGTGTTCTTGAAGGTTGTGACCTTCGCCTGGAATATATACAGTTCCTTCTTGCTTATTTGTTAAACGAACTCTTGCAATTTTACGAAGAGCAGAGTTAGGCTTTTTAGGTGAAGTGGTCGTAACCGAAAGGCAAACGCCTCTTCTTTGTGGACAAGATGCAAGTATTGGAGACTTACTCTTTTCAGCACCTACCGTTCTGCCGTGTTTAATAAGCTGGTTGATTGTTGGCATACTTTTACCTCCTTGATTTTTTCGGAAAATATTCAATAAGCAGTTACCCGCTTAAAGAAAGCGTTATAATTAACAGCACAAAACACGCTTTTTCGGTAATCTTTACCGAAAATGCGCATTTTTGCTTATTTACTTTGGTATTTTAACATTTTTTATTTTTTATGTCAAACGTTTTGTACCGTAGAATTCGTTTGTGGCATTAAATTTTTATATTCTTTTGCGCCCGTTCCCGCAGGTATAAGTTTACCTATAATAATGTTCTCTTTTAAACCTACAAGATGGTCAATTTTGTTCTTAATAGCAGCGTCTGTAAGTACCCTAGTCGTCTCTTGGAAAGAAGCAGCCGATAAGAAACTTTCAGTTGCTAACGAAGCCTTGGTAATACCTAAAAGAACTCTTTCACTCATCGCTGGGCGTCCGCCGTTTTCAATTACGCGCTTATTCTCTTCACGAACTACGAACTCGTCTACGTACTCGCCTGGTAAGAAAGAAGTGTCTCCACTTGCTTGGATAAGAACTTTTCTTAACATTTGCCTTACGATAATTTCAACGTGCTTGTCGTTAATATCAACGCCTTGTGAACGGTATACGCGTTGAACTTCTTTCAATATATAGTCTTCTACGCCTTTAACGCCCTTTGTTGTTAAAATTTCTTGCGGATATACTGAACCGCTAGTTAAAATATCGCCTGGCTCTACGTAGTCGCCGTCTTTAACTTTAATTTCAGCGCTAAACGGTATTTGATAATCTTTTTGGTTTTTATCGTTTTTAACTACTATGTGTCTTAATCCGTCTTTAACCACGATAGAAACTTTACCGCTAACGTCGCAAAGCACCGCTTGACCGCTTGGTTTTCTTGCTTCAAAAAGTTCTTCAATTCTTGGAAGACCTTGCGTTATATCGCCCGTTGAAGCAATACCACCCGTGTGGAACGTTCTCATCGTAAGTTGCGTACCAGGTTCACCGATTGATTGCGCCGCAATAGTTCCTACCGCTTCGCCTATTTGAACAGGTGAAAGGTTACTCATGTTTTTACCGTAACATTTAGCGCATACGCCAACTTTTGAACGGCAAGAGAACACGCTTCTAATAAGAACTTTTTCAATGCCCGCCTTGGAAATTTCTTTGGCTTTTTCTTCCGTAATCATAGTGTCGCCAGGAACGATAACTTCGCCGGTTGTTGGGTTAACCACGTCGTTAACCGTATACCTACCCGAAAGTCTATCTTCTAACGTTTCAATAGGCTTATCTTCGCCGTCAACTTTAATTGCGGAAACTTCAATTCCCTTTGGAGACTCGCCTAACGTTACGAAACAGTCTTCTTCTTTAACTATAACGGAGTGAGAAACGTCTACTAAACGCCTTGTTAAGTAACCCGAGTCAGCCGTTTTTAACGCCGTATCCGTAAGACCTTTTCTACCACCGTGTGAAGAAGTAAAGTACTCTAAAACGGTAAGACCTTCACGGAAACACGACTTAACGGGAATTTCAATAACTCTACCGCTTGGGTCGGTCATAAGACCACGCATACCCGAAAGTTGCTTAATTTGGTCAATAGAACCACGCGCGCCCGAGTGCGCCATCATCCATATAGGGTTAAATTTATCAAGCGTTTTTTGAAGTTGGTTAGTAACGTCGCCCGTTGCCTTAGTCCAAACGTCAACAACTGCTTTGTATCTTTCTTCTTCCGTATAGAAACCACGGTTAAATTTGTTTTCTATTTTTAAAACTTTATCGGACGCTTCTTTTAAAATGCTTTCTTTTGCTTCTGGAACGTGCATATCAAATATTGACGTAGTAATCGCGCCAACCGTTGAGTATTTGTAACCCAAAGACTTGATATAGTCTAACGTTTCAGCCGCACATTTAGCCGATTTTTTCTTGAAGCAAGCGTCTACTATCTTTTTAAGGTCGCCTTTTGCAACGAGTTTGTCTATCTCATATTTGAGATAGTCTTCGTCTTTTTCTCTTGCAGTAAAGCCGATATCTTGCGGAATTTGCTCGTTAAATATAATTCTACCGCAAGTAGTTTTAACCTTGCCGGTAATCTTTCTTCCGTCTGGAAGAGTAACAGTTCTTCTAACGTAAATTTCGTCTTGCAAAGTTAAATGCTTGGTTTGGTACGCCATAATAGCCTCGTCTTCCGAGATGTAAGCAGGCGCTTTATATTGCGTAACGTTTTCGTAAACTTTTCCGTTTACAACGCTTGTAAGAGTGCGAGATTTTACAGTTCCGTCTTCATTATAAACTGCGTTAGAAATTGCAAATTCTTCTTTTTCTTCATCGTCTTTAACGATATAGAATTTACCGTCAATTTCGCTAAATTCTACGTATGCGTTGTCGCCGTAATACTTGTTTTCGGCTTTGCGAACGATTGTTAAATAATAACAACCTAAAACCATATCTTGCGTTGGAGACATAACGGGTTTACCGTCTGAAAGTTTTAAGATGTTGTTAGACGAAAGCATTAAAAACCTTGCTTCCGCTTGTGCTTCAATAGAAAGTGGAACGTGAACTGCCATTTGGTCGCCGTCAAAGTCCGCGTTGAACGCACCGCAAACAAGTGGGTGAAGTTTAATTGCTCTACCTTCTATTAACACTGGCTCAAACGCTTGAATAGAAAGTCTATGAAGCGTTGGTGCACGGTTTAATAAAACCGGATGGTCTTTAATAATTTCTTCTAAAATATCCCAAACGCAAGGCTTCATTCTTTCAACCGTACGCTTTGCGCTTTTAATGTTGTGGCAAGTTCCGTTTTCAACGAGTTCTTTCATAACGAAAGGCTTAAAAAGTTCAATAGCCATTTCTTTTGGAAGACCGCATTGATAAATTTTAAGTTCAGGACCTACTACGATAACTGAACGGCCAGAATAGTCAACGCGCTTACCTAAAAGGTTCATACGGAAACGACCTTGTTTACCGCGTAAAAACGCTGAAAGCGATTTAAGTTCTCTACCGCCCGCGCCGGTAACGGCTTTGCCTCTTTTACCGTTGTCTATAAGTGCATCAACGGCTTCTTGAAGCATACGTTTTTCGTTTCTAATAATAATATCGGGCGCGCCTAAATCCATTAATTTACGCAATCTGTTATTTCTATTTATAACACGCCTATATAAGTCGTTTAAGTCGGACGTAGCAAATCTACCGCCGTCAAGTTGAACCATAGGGCGTAAATCAGGTGGAATTACGGGAACTACGTCAAGTATCATCCACTCTGGTCTAGTACCGCCTTTTTTAAACGCTTCTACGATTTCAAGGCGTTTAATTGCCTTTACTTTCTTTTGATTTGATTGATTATCGTCAATAATCTTTTTGAGTTCTAACGACTCTTTATCAAGGTCAACCGCCATTAAAAGTTCTTTGATTGCCTCTGCGCCCATACCAACTTTAAAAGCGTCTGCCCCGTATTTTTCTACGTATTCAGAGTAAGTTTTGTCGCTAATAACTTGCTTATACGCTAAATCCGTAGTACCTGGGTCTAAAACGACGAAACTTACAAAGTAAATTACTTGTTCAAGTGGCTTTGGACTCATATCAAGAATAAGACCTATTTTAGAAGGAACGCCCCTAAAATACCAAATGTGTGAAACGGGAGCAGCAAGTTCAATATGCCCCATTCTTTCACGCCTTACTTTTGATTTTGTAACTTCAACGCCACATTTATCACAAATAATGCCTGCGTATCTTATTCTTTTATATTTACCGCAATGGCACTCGTAGTCCTTTGCAGGTCCAAAAATTCTTTCGCAATACAAACCGTCTCTTTCAGGTTTTTGCGTTCTATAATTTATAGTTTCGGGCTTGGTAACCTCGCCGTACGACCATTGTCTTACTTTTTCTGGTGATGCAACACCTATTTGAATAGAGTCAAAATTGTTAAGTTCAAACATTTATTTACCTCACTCACATATTATCGTCGTCAAAATCGTCAAGACTGTCAAGGTCTTCAAATTCGTCAAACAATTCCTTTGAATTAAATTCATATTTAGAGTCGCTATCAAACTCGTCAAGGTCGTCGCCAAATATACTTGTGTCGCCAAACTTTTCTTCTTCGGACTCGTCGTCGCCAAAGTCAAGTTCAACTTCTTCGTGAATATCTTTGGTTTCTTTATCTAGGCTAACCTCTTCAACTTCTTCGGTAAGCTCTTTAAGTGAAATTTCTTCGTTATTTTCGGTAAGCACTTTCATATCAAGTGCGCACGCTTGCAATTCTTTTAACAATACTTTGAACGACTCTGGAATTCCTGGCTCGCTAATATCTTCGCCGTTTACGATAGAATCGTAAGTTTTTAATCTACCAACTACGTCGTCCGACTTAACCGTGAGCATTTCTTGAAGAATATGAGCAGCGCCGTACGCTTCCAAAGCCCAAACTTCCATTTCGCCGAAACGTTGACCGCCGAATTGCGCTTTACCGCCAAGTGGTTGCTGAGTAACGAGTGAGTATGGACCGGTTGAACGCGCGTGAATTTTATCGTCAACAAGGTGGTGAAGTTTAATCATATACATACAGCCCACGGTAACCCTATTTTCAAAAGGCTCGCCCGTGCGTCCGTCGTAAAGTTGAATTTTACCGTCAACTTCGCCGTATGGGTTTACGATGTTGTTTTCTTGCAACAACTCTCTAATATCTTTTTCCCTTGCGCCGTCAAATACAGGCGTAACTACTTTCCAACCAAGTTGTTTACATACTAAACCTAAATGCACTTCAAGTACTTGACCGATGTTCATACGAGATGGAACGCCAAGTGGGTTAAGAACGATTTGAAGTGGAGTGCCGTCCGCCAAGAAAGGCATATCGCTTTCAGGTAAAATTCTAGAAATAACGCCCTTGTTACCGTATCTACCCGCCATCTTATCGCCGACGGAAATCTTTCTTTTTTGAGCAATATAAACTCTTACTAATTTGCTAA
Organism: Christensenellaceae bacterium; assembly: GCA_045644385.1. Classification (GTDB taxonomy): domain Bacteria; phylum Bacillota; class Clostridia; order Christensenellales; family Borkfalkiaceae; genus HGM11412. The sequence goes on along the minus strand of JAZRGU010000013.1, from coordinate 138,810 downwards.
CGCCTGGTTCAAGTTCGTCTTTATTTTCGCGAGTAAAGATTTTAACGTCTACTACAATACCGCCCTCTCCGTGTGGAACTTTTAAAGACGTGTCTTTAACTTCTCTTGCCTTTTCGCCAAAAATGGCTCTTAAAAGCCTTTCTTCCGGCGTAAGTTCTACTTCGCCCTTAGGAGAAACTTTACCAACTAATATATCTCCGCTAGTAACTTCCGCGCCAATTCTAATAATACCGTCTTCATCTAAGTCTTTTAAAACTTCTTCGCTTAAATTAGGAATATCGCGAGTTATTTCTTCTTGACCAAGTTTAGTGTCGCGCGCCTCAGTTTCGTGTTCTTCTATGTGAATTGACGTAAACACGTCGTTTTGAACGAGTTTTTCGCTTAATAATATAGCGTCTTCGTAGTTATAACCTTCCCAAGTCATATATCCGATTAAGATATTTCTACCAAGCGCAAGTTCGCCGTTTGCAGTTGCAGGGCCGTCCGCAAGCGTTTGACCTTTAACGACTTTTTCGCCCGTTGAAACGATAGGGCGTTGGTTAAGGCAAGTGCTTTGGTTAGACCTTTCAAACTTTTTAAGAGTATAAACTCTTTCAGTTCCGTCAACTTCTTCAACTATAATTTCTCTACCCGAAACGAATTTTACTACACCGTCGTTTTTAGCAATTATCATAACGCCGGAGTCTTCGGCTATTTTTGCTTCTACACCCGTTGCAACTATTGCGTTTTCAGGTTTAATAAGCGGAACTGCTTGCCTTTGCATGTTAGAGCCCATAAGCGCGCGGTTCGTATCGCTGTTTTCAAGGAAAGGAATAAGCGCGGTAGCAACTGAAACGAGTTGTTTTGGAGAAACGTCCATATAATCAACTTCTTCTCTTGGAAGTTCGGCAGTTTCGTCCCTTCTTCTACAAGAAACGCGTTCGTTTACAAAACAGCCCTTTTCGTCAAGTGGCTCGTTTGCTTGCGCTACGATGTATTTATCTTCTTCGTCGGCAGTAAGGTAGTCTACTTGCTCGGTAACTACGCCGGTTTTTTTGTCAACTTTTCTATAAGCCGACTCAATAAAGCCGAATTCGTTTACTTTTGCGTAACTTGAAAGCGACGTAATAAGACCTATGTTTTGACCTTCTGGTGTTTCAATAGGACACATACGGCCGTAGTGAGTATAGTGAATATCTCTGACTTCAAAAGTTGCCCTTTCTCTATTAAGACCGCCAGGACCTAACGCGGAAAGTTTTCTTTTGTGCGTAAGTTCGGCAATAGGGTTAGTTTGGTCCATGAATTGTGAAAGTTGTGAAGAACCGAAGAACTCTTTAATAGCCGAACTAACCGGACGTACGTTTATAAGACCTTTTGGATTAATTTCCTTGGTGTCTTGCGTGGACATACGTTCTTTAATAACTCTTTCAAGCCTTGCAATACCAATGCGGAATTGGTTTTGTAAAAGTTCGCCAACCGAACGAACTCTACGGTTGCCAAGGTGGTCTATGTTATCAATAGTGCCTATGTTGTAGTTAAGGTCGTCGTTTAAAGAAATAGAAGCGACGATATCGTCAACCGTTATGTGCTTGTGGTTGAGTTTTTCTATTAAAGGCTTAATAGTCTTTTTTTGCTCGGCAGAAAGTTTAGAAGGTATTTCGCTAGATTCAAGTATAGTGTAAAACTCTTTACAAGCCTCTACGAATTTTCTGCGAAGTTCTTTTCTTGCTTCTTCGTTTTTCTTATCTTCCGGCTTTTCTTCCGCAAGCCTTTCAGCAGAAAGGTCTTCTACGTAATAAAGGTCGTTAATTTGAGTGCGTAAACTTTCGGCAACGTCCTCTACCGCCATAGTTTTAGTCATTTCGTAAACTTCTTTTGAGAATTTAAGGTTTGGATAGTAAACCATTTCTAAAAGACCGAAAGATTTTGCGCGAGCGCCCGTAACGGCGTTAAAGTTTACGGTGTTATTCGCTATAATTTTGTGAACTGAACCGTCTTCAACTTTTACCGAAACTGCGTTAATTCCGCAATTTTGAATATTAAGCGCTTGCTCAATAGTTATAACGTCGCCTTTTGACGCTAAAATTTCGCCGTCTTCGTTAATTACGTCCTCTGCGCAAACAGTTCCTTCAATACGGTTTGCAAGACATAATCTTTTGTTGAATTTATATCTGCCAACTTTGGCTACGTCGTATCTTCTAGGGTCAAAGAAAAGATTTTTAAGGTGTTGTTTAACGGCGTCTTCCGTTGGAAGTTCGCCCGGTCTTAACCTTCTGTAAAGTTCAAACAACCCCTCGCTTTCAGATTTAGTTCCGTCTTTTTCAAGAGTTGCGCTTATCATAGCGCTATTTCCAAATAATTCTTTAAAGTTTTCGTCGCTTCCAAAACCGAGAGCCCTTAAAAGCGTGGTAGCCACGATTTTACGAGTTCTGTCAACGTGTACCCATAAAACGCCTTGCGAGTCTTGCTCAAATTCAAGCCAAGCACCGCGGTTAGGCATTACGGTAGTTTCGTATAACTTTTTACCGGACTTGTCCTGCTTATACGTGTTGTAAACGCCGGGAGAACGAACGAGTTGAGAAACTACTACCCTCTCTGCACCGTTGATAATGAAAGAACCGCTGTCAGTCATTTTAGGTAAATCGCCCATAAATACGTTTTGGTCAATAATTTCGCCCGTAACTTTGTTGATTAACCTTACTTTAACTTCAAGTGGAATTGCATAGGTAGCGTCCCTATCTCTGCACTCTTTTTCAGTATACTTTGGTTTGCCGTTTAAGTTATGGTCTAAAAAATAGAGTTCGTAGTGGTCGCCAAAGTCGGTAATAGGTGAAAAATCTTCTAATACCTCGTCTATGCCCTCTTCTATAAAAGCGTCGTAAGAGTCTTTTTGAACTTCCACAAGATAAGGGATAGGTTGAATCTCTTTAATTTGGGCAAAGGACTTTCTTTCCACGTTACCGCATTTTACTGTTTGTAAATTACGCATTATTTACACTCCTTTAAAAAAATTGAAAAACACCTTGATTATTTTTGCAGGTTGCGGTATAATAGACCGCATAAAGCAATAAAAATTTATTGTTTTTGCTTATAAATGTAATTTATAACCTGCATTTTTTCGCACTTTTTTGTCGTATTTTTTGGCAAATTCCGTCAAAAAGGCGATAATATTACATTTTAGCATTTTACAATTATAAAAGATATTTTAAAATAAGTCAACCGTTTACAGCAAAATATTGATAAATTTTATAAAATATTATATAATACAAGGGGTGTTTGTTTTGAGAATTGACAAATTTCTAAAAATTTCGCGCATTTTAAAGCGCAGAAGTTTAAGTAAAGAAGCGTGCGAAAGCAACCGAGTTTTAGTTAACGGAAAAGAAGTTAAGCCCTCTTATAATTTAAAAGTAGGAGACGTTGTAAATATAAAATTCGGTAGCGGAATTTTAAAATTTAAAGTAGAAAATTTAAAAGAAAACGTTAAAAAAGAAGAAGCGCAAACGCTGTATTCTATAATAGAGGAATAATTATGAAACACACTACGGTAACGGCAATTATCGCCTGTGCTGGCAAGGGAAAAAGGGCTGGTTTTAGCCAAAATAAATTGTTTGAAACGGTAAATAACACGCCCGTAATTTTAAAGACGGCGTTAATTTTTGACGGCGTAAAACGCATTGATAAAATAATAATAGTTTACGCTAAAAACGAACTTACTACCGTAAAAAAATTATTAAAGCCGTTAACTAAACCCGTAAGTTTTGTTGAGGGCGGAAAAACCCGTTTTCAATCTATAAAAAACGCCTTAAACACGGTTGAAAACGGCGTGGTAGTTATTCACGACGGGGCGCGCCCTTTCGTTAGCCAAAAAACCGTAAACGCTTGTATAAAAAGCGCGCTTTTATACGGTAGTGGCGTAGTTGGAGCGCCGTGCGTAAACACTATTTTGGAAACGGACGGCAAAGCAAACGTCATATCTTCTTCACGCAAGAATAAAATGATGGCTCTTACCCCGCAAGCCTTTGAAGTAGAAAAATTAAAACTCGCCTACTCTTTCGTTGAAGACGAGTCTTTATATACTGACGACGCGGGTGTGTACTGCGCGCACGTAGGAAAATGCAAGTTGGTAGAAGGCGAGCAAAGCAACGTAAAACTAACGTACAAACAAGATTTTAACGATTTTAACGAAACGCTTGTAGGCACGGGCTACGACTTACACAGATTAGTTTACGACCGCAAATTAATTTTGGGTGGCGTAGAAATTCCTAACGAAAAAGGCTTGCTTGGCCACAGTGATGCAGACGTTTTAACACACGCGATTATGGACGCAATATTGTCTTCGCTTTCGCTTGGCGATATAGGTTATCATTTTAGCGATAAAGACCCGCAATATAAAGATATTTGCAGTATGGAACTTTTAAAGCGCGTTTTAAAAATGGCAGACGAAAAAGGGTATAAAGTAAACAACGTGTCCGCGGTTATAATGGCGGAAAAACCAAAGTTAATGAACTATATTTTACCCATTAAATTAAGTTTGTCGTTAGCGCTTAATTTACCGCTTGATAAAATAGGAATTTCGGCAACGACACTAGAAGGCGTTGGGCTTGTAGGCAACGAAGAAGCAATAGCGTCTAGCGCGTACGTTTCAGTTGTAAAAAGGTGAATTTTATGAAAAAGCAAAACAGTAAATACGTTTGTTCCGAGTGCGGAGCAGTAAGCCCCGTTTGGCTTGGAAAATGTGCGCAATGCGGTAAATTCGGAACGCTTGTTGAAGAAATTATAGAAGACGCAAAATCTACAAAAACAAGCGTTTTAAACGTAAAAAGTGCAAAAAAATTAAGCGAAATTGAAAGCGAAAATTTTGTTAGAATATCTTCGGGAATAAAAGAACTTGACTGCGTTTTGGGCGGTGGAATAGTGCCCTACTCTATCGTTTTAGTAGGCGGAGACCCCGGTGTTGGAAAGTCTACCATTTTAACGCAAGTTGCAGGCAATATTTCAAAGGAAAAAAGAGTTTTATACGTTTCGGCGGAAGAGAGTTTGTCGCAAGTAAAAATGCGCGCAAGTAGGCTTAATATTCAAAGCGAAAACCTATTTATTTTAAACGAAAGCAAAGTTGAAAATATAGAAGTAGTAGCAAAAGATTACGATTTTATAGTTATAGACTCTATTCAAACGGTATACTTAGAAGAACTTTCAGGCTCGGCAGGTTCGGTAGGTCAAGTTAAAGAAAGCGCTTCAAGGCTTATGCGCCTTGCTAAAAACGAACGCAAAACCGTGTTTATTATAGGGCACGTAACAAAAGACGGCGTAATTGCGGGCCCAAAAGTTTTAGAGCATATAATGGACGCCGTTTTATATTTTGAAGGCGAAGTAACAGACAATACTAAAATATTGCGCGCTGTTAAAAACCGCTTTGGCTCGGCGCAAGAAGTTGGCGTTTTTGAAATGACCGAAAAAGGCATTTTTGGCGTTAGCGATTACAGTGGAATTTTTATGAGTGATAATAGGGGCAATTCTTCTGGAAGCATCGTAACGCCGTCTATTAGCGGAAACAGGTGCGTTCCCGTTGAAATTCAAAGTTTAATATCTAAAACCGTGTTTGGGCTTCCACGCCGTATGCCACTTGGCATAGACTACAATAAAATGATTTTAATTATTGCCGTTTTAGAAAGAAAGTGCTATATCCCCTTTTATAATCAAGACGTTTACGTAAACGCTATGGGCGGAATAAAATTAAACGAGCCGGCAGTTGACCTTGCTATTTCACTTTCGCTAGTTAGCGCAAACAAAAACGTGCCGATAGATAAAGGCGTTACGGCTTTTGGCGAAGTAGGTTTGACGGGCGAAGTTAGAGCCGTTTCTAACGCAGAAAAAAGAGTTGTAGACGCAATAAAATTCGGCTTTAAAAAAATAATTATTCCAAAGCGAAATTACGAAACTTGCAAAAAATACGAAAGTAAAATTGAAATAGTTGCCGTGTCTTACGTGTTTCAAGCAATAAAACACCTTTTTGACGGCAAAGTTAACCAAGAACAATAATAAAATTAATTTTTGAAAGCGTAATAAATTTTAATATAACGTTAGGAATAAACGATAAAAATTATTAAAAAAAGTTGATGAATTATTCTTCATCAACTTTTTGCTTTTTTGTAGATTCTTTTTTTAATATATCGTATTTAACTATGGCTATAATAACCGAAATCATAGTTACCGTACTTCCAATAGAAGAAACGTACGCCCCTACCATAAAGTTATAAATTATCCACATTGGGCAAGTAATAAGGGTTAATAATCTCATAGACTTTTCGTCTTTTAAAAAGAAAGCCGTAGTTTGCATTGTGTTTGCAAGTATTGGAAGCAAACCTAAAAACTCGCCCGTTCTTAATTCGCCAAAAATAATAGCCAAGCCCACCGAAACCGATATCGCTTCTAATATGCAAACGAATAGCACTTTGTTCTTTTTAAAAAACGGCAATTCTTGTTTTGTTGCTATTAACGTTATTACAACGGCAACAATTTCCGTAAAAACACCGGCGTTTGCACCCAATAAAAAATATTGTAGAATATATAGCAACGTAGAAAGCGCGTAACTTAAAATAGTATACACGCGTTTTTTAAATTGATATCCTAACGCCAAAACTAATATTGCAAGCAAGCCAACGCCGTTTGCAATATAGTCAATTAACGTCATATTAGCAAAATCTAACATAGCCTATTCCCCTAATAAAACCCGTAAATTATTTACTTGTAAATGGTTATATAGTTAACGATAAAAAACCATTTAAAGACTAACTTAAATACTATATCACAAAAAACAATAATTTTCAAGTTATTACAACACGAAAAAACAATTTTATTAAGTGGTGGTTATTTTTAATTATGATTAAGGCACAAACTACACGCGCCAAAATTAGTTGTTTTATATTATTTGTTATATAACTTATCCACCAAATACTTAAAATTAATAAAATAGTAAAAATTTTAAACTCTTTTTACCCTTTTATTGTAAGGTATTCGTCATAACTTACAAGTTTATCAAACGTTTTAGTTCCGTTAATTTCAATAATGCGATTGCAAACGGTGTTCATAAGTTCACGGTCGTGAGAAGTCATTAATACGTTTCCCTTAAAGGAAGTTAAACCATTGTTAAGAGCCGTAATACTTTCTAAGTCTAAATGGTTGGTAGGCTCGTCTAAAATATAAAAGTTTCCGCTTTCTAACATTATTTTAGAAAGCATACACCTAACCTTTTCGCCACCAGATAAAACTTTTGCTTTTTTAAGTGCTTCTTGACCAGAAAAAAGCATTCTGCCAAGCCAACCACGCACGAATTCTTCGTAATGGTCGTAAGAAAAGCGGTCTAGCCATTCTACTAAATTCAAGTCGCACCCATCAAAATACTCGTCGTTATTTTCTGGTAAATAAGAAGGCTTTATAGTTACGCCCCATCTAAAATAGCCACTATCGGCAATTTCTTTACCCATTAAAATATCAAACAGCATTGTAATTGCCTTTGAATTGTTGCCAACTAAACCTATTTTTTCTTCTTTATTAACTACAAAATTAAGGTTTTCAAAGTAGCCTTTTTTAGTTAACCCTTCAACAAGCAAAATGTCGTTACCGGCAGGGCGCTCGGATTTAAATTCAATAAAAGGATACTTTCTTGACGACGGCTTAATGTCGTTAAGCGTAAGTTTTTCAAGTTCCTTTTTACGCGAAGTCGCTTGGCGTGATTTTGACGCGTTTGCAGAGAATCTTGCAATAAACTCTTGCAATTCTTTGGCGCGTTGTTCCGCCTTTTTATTTTGGTCTTTTAGTTGGCGCGCAATAAGTTGGCTTGATTGATACCAGAAATCGTAGTTTCCTACAAATACGTTAATTTTGCCGTAGTCTACGTCGCAAATGTGTGTACATACCTTATTTAAAAAATAACGGTTATGCGAAACTACTATTATAGTGTTTTCAAAATCCATTAAGTAGTTTTCAAGCCACTCAATAGTTTGAAGGTCCAAATTGTTAGTAGGCTCGTCTAAAAGCAAAACGTCTGGGTTTCCAAATAGTGCTTGTGCAAGCAATATTTTAACCTTCTTTTTAGCATCCATATCCGCCATTAAAGTATAGTAATCTTCATCGGTTATACCAAGTGCTTGTAAAAGTTTTTCGGCTTCACTTTCGGCTTCCCAACCATTAAGTTCTTCAAATTCCGCTTCAAGTTCGCCCGCTTTAACACTATCTTCATCAGAAAAATCTTCTTTTGAATAAAGGGCGTCTTTTTCATCCATTATATCAACTAAGCGCTTATGACCAAACATTACGGTACGAAGAACCGTTTCGTTATCGTATGCGTTTTGGTTTTGCATTAATACGGACATTCTTTCATCTTTACCCAAAAAAACTTCTCCCTTATTAGGTTCAAGTTCGCCAGATAAAACCTTTAAAAAAGTAGATTTGCCCGCACCATTTGCACCAATTACGCCATAACAGTTGCCGTTTGTGAATTTTAAATTTACGTCTTCAAATAATTTTCTAGAACCGAATTGCACAGTTACGTTAGATACTTGTAACATTTTAACTCCTATTAGTATATTCTATTACATAATACCACAAATATAATTTAAAAGCAATCTATATACGTCCTGCTTTTTGCTAGATTTTATAAAAAAACCACCGAGCAACTGCTCTTCTATTAGATATTTTTGTCCGTAACAAAAGAATAGCCCACTATACTACGCAAAAAGCGAAATATAGTGAGCCTTTTTATAAAATTGTTTTGTTTTAGTTTATAATAATTATTTTTCAAGCACTAATTTTGCCCCATCTGCATCAAATTCAATCTCAATTCTCTTTCCGTCGCAAACTACTGTTTTTGGTTGGTCATAGAAAGTTAAAACAATTTTTCCTTCTTCTGCTTTTGTCCAAGTTCCCGTAAAAGTTTCTTCGCCGTTAGTATTCATCGTCATTATAGCACTTCCGTCTGCATTAAGCGTAAGCACGACAAAATCTTCCGATAGAGTAATCATACCCATATATTTTTCACCCGCTTCCATCTCAATCGCCATACCACCTTCTTGATAAGATAATTTTTTGAATTTGTAAGTTCCTTCCACATTACCACCGCAAGCTGTTAATGACAAACTAAACGTAACAATTACGCAAATGAACAACTTTAAAAACAACTTTTTTGCTCTATTCATAGAACACCTCCTAAAAAATTTTGTAATAATACTATATTAAGTCTTATAAGACTTGTCAAGTATTTTTTGACTTGAAAAAGTTATAATATAAATATGAGTTTTCAAGAACGATTAAAAGAATTACGCAAGGCAAATAATTTAAGCCAAATGGATTTATCCGATGCGACAGGCATTAGTCAGTCTGCAATACCAAAGTGGGAGTTAGGTAAAACCGAGCCTATCGCGCCTGCTATTATTACACTAGCTCGTTTTTTTGATGAAACAGCAGATTATTTATTAGGATTATCGGAATAGAAAGAACACACCCTGCTATTATTCTATTAGGGGCTTTCAAGAGAGCAAAAAGATAACACACTATACTTTTAAATGAAAGTAGTGTGTTTTTACAAAGTAAAAAAGTAAAGGATAGCAAAATTTTGCTATCCTTTTATATTGTCTAAAAATCCTAAAAGTACACGCTTAGGTACTTTTTTGTTATTGACACCTACCGTTTTTTATATTATAATAAAATTGCTTTTCGGGGACAAGGTAGGCTTTGTCCCCTACGGTGAGTCTAGCGTTTACTTTGTAAGGGTTTTGCGCTAGGCTCTTGTTTTTTGCTACAACCTAATTTACTTTGCTATTTAATTAAGTAAATCAAGGCGTAAGCCTTGTATATCATCAATTCCGTAGGAATTGCATATCATCAACACTAAATGTTGTATATCATCATTGCAAAAGGGTACAGCCTACGGCTGATGATATGCACCTTCGGTGATGAAATACACGCTAAAGCGTAATGATATGCCATTGCTTTTGCAATGGATAAAAAAAGAACAAGCGTGTGCTTGTTCTTTTTTTGGCGGAAGCGGTGGGATACAGCCACACCCTACGTTGTAGGGACACCCTGGCTGACCTTTGCCCTTCACAGCAAGCCCGTCATATGTCGGCCGAACCACTTGGGTTCTCACCCACCGCAAAGCAAAACAAAAAAACCACCGCTTAGGTGGTTTTTTGTTTTGGCGGAAGCGGTGGGATTCGAACCCACGATACATTGCTGTATACCTGATTTCGAGTCAGGGCCGTTATGACCACTTCGATACACTTCCTTATAAGTAAAATTATTTTAACACAAAATTTTGATTTTGTATATTGTTTTAATAATAATTTAGCCTTATATTTTTATTTTTTTTGTTCGTTAGAATTTTCGTCGTCAATTATAGCGTCGTCTTCATCATCGTTAAAAAAGTCGTCGTTGTAAATAGAAATAACTTCTTCTAACTTATTTAGCAATTTATCTTTGCCGTAACCCGTTTCGGAAGACACGGGATATATTAAATTTTCGCCCACGGAAAGATAGTTTCCAATCTCTTTTAACCTTTCTTTTACGCGCGTTTTTCCTATTTTGTCGGCTTTTGTAGCAACTATTGTAAACGGCAACGCGTAGTGGTGCAAATAGTTAATCATTTGCTCGTCGTCGGCGGTGGGTTTATGGCGTATATCTACAAGAGAAAGTACGTGGGCAATATGTTCTTTATACGAAAAAAATTCTTCAAGCAACTTTGCCCATTTTTGCTTTTCTTGCATAGAAACCTTTGCAAATCCGTACCCTGGCAAATCCGCCAAAATAAACTCGCCAAAATCAAAGTAATTAACTAGCCTTGTTCTACCTGGGGTAACCGAAGTTTTTGCTAATTTTTTACGGTTAGCAAGCATATTTATAAGCGAACTTTTGCCAACGTTAGACTTACCGCATATTGCAATAAGCGGTTTACTTGGCACTATAAAATCCTTTTTGTTTGCAACCGAAGTTATAAACTCCGCGTTTTTTATAATCATAAACCCTCTATAACCCTTTTAAACACTTCTTTTACGTTAGAAACGGGAATAAATTTAATTTGCTGTTTAACTTCGCTAGGAATATCTTCTAAATCTTTAACATTTTTACTTGGAATAATTATTTCTTTTATTCCAAGCCTATAACCTGCAAGAGCCTTTTCTTTAAGTCCGCCTATTGCTAAAACGTTGCCCCTTAAAGTAACTTCGCCCGTCATAGCGATATTTCTTTTTACTTTTTTTGACGTAAACGCCGATAATAGCGCCGTTGCAATAGTTATGCCCGCGCTTGGCCCGTCCTTTGGAGTTGCGCCCTCGGGAACGTGAACGTGTACGTCGGTAGTTTCAAAAACGTTGCTATCTATACCGTAATTTTTTGCGTGTGAACGAATAAAACTAATGGCGGTTTTTGCGCTTTCTTGCATAACTTCGCCTAGTTTACCCGTTAAGCTTAAATTGCCCTTGCCTTTCATTAAAGCAACTTCTATGGTTATGGTAGTACCGCCAATAGCCGTCCAAGCAAGCCCCGTTGCAGAGCCGATATCGTCTTTTTCTAACTTTTCATCTTCTCCGTAACGCCTTATACCTAGATAATTTGAAACGCTTTTTTTAGTAATTTTTACTTTTTTTATTTTTTCGCTATCAGCGTTTTGCATAGCCACTTTTCTACAAACCGAACTTATTAATTGTTCAAGTTTTCTAACGCCCGCTTCTCCCGTATAACCTCTAATTATCTCTTTAATTGCGCTTTCGTCAAAACTAATATCTTTTTCTTTAAGACCGTTAATTACCGCCGTTTTAGGAATTAAATACCTTTTTGCTATTTGCACTTTTTCTTCTTCCGTATAACCTGCAATATCTATAACTTCCATACGGTCTAAAAGTGGCGCGGGAATAGTATCTAAACTATTTGCGGTAGTTATAAACATAACTTTTGATAAATCGTAAGGAATTTCTAAATATCTATCTCTAAAAGAGTTGTTTTGCTCGGGGTCTAAAACTTCAAGTAGCGCGCTTGCAGGGTCTCCACGCATATCGCTAGAAAGTTTGTCTATTTCGTCAAGCAAAAATACGGGGTTAATAGTGCCAGCCTCTTTCATACCGTAAATTATACGACCTGGCATTGCGCCGATATACGTTTTGCGATGTCCGCGAATTTCAGCCTCGTCTTTTACGCCACCCAAACTCATTCTTACAAGTTTTCTGTTAAGCGCGCGCGCAACTGATTTAGCAACCGAAGTTTTACCAACGCCCGGTGGTCCAACTAAACATAAAATAGGCCCTTTTAAAGTTTTGGTAAGTTTTAATACCGCTAAATACTCTAAAATTCTTTCTTTTACTTTTTGTAAACCAAAATGGTCGTTTTCAAGCATTTCTTTGCAGTCGGCAAGTTTTTTTGTATCGGTGCTTTCTTTGTTAAAAGGCAAGTCTAAAATCCAATCTAAATAAGAACGCAAAACTGTGTAATCGGGCGACGATGGAGACATTTTAGACATCTTTTTTAACTCGTCAAGCACTTTTTGCTCAACTTCTTTTTGAAGACCTTTTTTTAGAATTTCTTCTTTTAAAACGTCTATTTCGTTAACGTCGTCACCTAATTCTTCGTGTATAGCCTTAATTTGCTCGCGAAGGTAAAATTCCTTTTGATTTTTATCTATATTCTTTTTTACCCTTTCCGAAATGCTTTTTTCTAAACTCAAAATTTCAAGTTCTTTACTTATTACTTCGCAAAAAACGGTAAGCCTTTTGTTTATAGAAATAGTTTCTAATATAACTTGCTTGTCCTTTTCTTTTATGGGCGCGTTAAAGGTGGCTGCGTTTATAAAAGAATGGGCGTTTTCAATGGATAAAATAGTAGAAATAGTATCTTTATTAACCTTTATAAGCCCGTCCGTTATAGTTTTGTACGCATCTTTTGCAAGGCGCAATAAAGCCTCTGTTTCAAGCCCGTCGTTATCGCCTTCTTCAATTTCTTTAACGTTTGCTACAAAATAATTTTCTTCTTTTTTAACGCTAAGAACTTCGGCGCGGTAAAGACCTTCTATCGTAAGTTTAAAATTATCTTGCCCCATTTTGTTAAGAGTGCCTATTCTACAAACCGTACCTATTGAAAACAAGTCGGCTTCCGACGGTTGGTCTACCCTAACGTCTTTTTGGCAAATGGCAAAAACCTTTTTATCGCCTTTAAGAGCTTTTTGTATTGCGTTTAAAGTCATTATTCTGCCAACGTCAATAGTAGTAAAAACGTTTGGAAAAATAACTTTGCCCCTAACTGCAATGGTTGGAATTCCGTAAACGGTATTGTCGTTAATTTCTAACTCTTTATTATCTTCTTGTAAAGCGTTAATGTCTAACTCTTTTTGGCTTTCTGTTACAGCGTTATTTTCTAAATTAATTTGCTCGTTGTTATTTTGCATAATATTACCCATTTTAATATAAGTATAACGCATTATATAATATTTTAAGTAAATAATCAAGCGTTTTTTTAATTATATAATTGCAATTTTACATTTTTATGTTATACTTTTTTATATGAAACATTTTTCTTTTTATAACAAAACGGCAATAGTAACGGGCGCGTCGTCCGGTATAGGCAAATGTATTTGCGAGATACTAAACCAAAAATACAACGTTAAAATTATAGGTGTTTCTAGAAATTTAGATAAACTTTTATCAGTAAAATCTCAACTAAAAAACCCTAATTTATTTACGCCCTTTAACTTTGACGTTGGTAGTTTAGACGGCTGGAAACTACTAAAAACTTACCTTTTAAATAACTCAATTTTGCCCGATATTTTAATAAATTGCGCTGGAATTTTACCTAAATTTTCGGCTTTTTTAAACGGCGAAACGGACGTTTTGAACGTGGTTAACACAAACTTTTTATCGGTTGTATATAGCGCGCAAGAAATTTTACCGTTAATAACTAAAAACGGAGTTATGATTAACGTTTCTAGTTCGGCTTCGCTATGCCCATTTGGTGGTATTGCTATGTACAGTGCAACAAAAAGCGCAACTAAAAGTTTTTGCGAGGCTTTGCGCCACGAAGTTAAAGACGTTTCCGTTTCACTAGTTATGCCGGGCTTTACAAAAACCGATATTTTAAAAGAGCAAACGCTTTATAAAAACGAGCAAAAATACATTGATTTTATATCTTCAAACCCCTATGCTGTGGCAAAAAAAATATTAAAGAAATCGTCTAGGCGAAAAGGTAGAATAGTTATAGGAAAAGACGCGCATTTAATGAGTTTTTTATATAGATTATTTCCTAGTTTTGCGCCTAAAATTATAACTTCCGTTATTAAAAAAAGCAAATTTAAAATATTTAATAAAGTTTAATTAAATATTGCAATTATACGATATTTGTGCTAATATAATAAAAAGAGGTAAATATGACAAATTCTTTAATAGACAATAAAGCAAATTACAAATTTTCTTACGGATTATTCGTTCTTACGGCTAACGATAAAAAGCAAAACGGTTGCATAATTAACACCGCAATTCAAATAACTTCCGAACCGCTTGCAATTTCTATTGCCGTAAACAAAAACAACTACACGTTACAAATGATAAAAAACACCAAAGAATTTAACGTGTCCGTTATTAGCGAAAGCGCTAATTTTGAACTGTTTAAACGCTTTGGTTTTCAAAGCGGAAAGGACGTAGACAAATTTGAGGGTTTTAAATGCAATACGTCTTTAAACGGAATAAACTACGTAGACGTAGGCACAAACGCGTATTTTTCCGCAAAAGTTACAAATATGATTGACGTTGGCACTCACTATTTAATAACGGCAAACGTTACGGAAAGTAAAGTTTTATCAAACGTGCCGTCCGCCACCTACGCCTATTATTTAAACAATATTAAACCAAAGCCACAAACTGCAAAAAAAGACGTTTACTATTGCCCACTTTGCGGTTACGAATACGACGAAAGCAAAGAAAAAGTTCCTTTTAACGAACTTCCTAGCGATTGGGTATGCCCTCTTTGCGGTTCGCCAAAATCAACGTTTATAAAAAAGGAAGCGCCAAAAGTTTACGTTTGTTCGGTTTGCGGTTACGAATACGACGAAAGCAAAGAAAAAGTTCCTTTTAACGAACTTCCTAGCGACTGGGTATGTCCGCTTTGCAAACACCCAAAATCTGATTTTGAATTAAAAAAATAAGGAGAAAACAAATATGGAATTATTTTATTGTGAACATTGTAAAAACATTATTACTAAACTTGAAGATTCGGGCGTACCCGTAATGTGTTGCGGGGCTAAAATGCAAAAAATAGAGCCTAACACCGTTGACGCCGCAAAAGAAAAGCACGTTCCTAAATACGAAGTTGTTGGCGGTGCTGTAAACGTAGTTGTAGGCGACGTTATTCACCCTATGCAAGAAGACCATTACATAAAGTGGATAATAGTTAAAACTTGCCAAAACGTTTACGTTAAGTTTTTAAAGTATACCGACGAGCCAAAAGCAACTTTTAAACTAAACGACGACGAAACTGTTTTAGAAGTTTACGAATACTGCAACAAACACGGCGTTTGGAAAGCCTAAAATAAAAAATTAGCGATAGTTTAACTATCGCTTTTTTTATACTATTTTTAGACGTTATAAAAGACTAACGAAAATTTCGTTAGTCTTTTTTTTACGCTATTTGTTTATAAATTATTTCAGGTTTTTTATTGCCCTTAACAACTTCGCCGTCAATTACGACTTTTTCAACGTTTTCTACGCTTGGGATATCGTACATACTATCTAGCATTAAGTTTTCAAAAATCGTTCTTAATCCCCTTGCGCCCGTCTTTAACGATATTGCTTTTCTTGCAATTTCTAAAACTGCGTCGTCTGTAACTTCTAAATCGCAATCGTCCATTAAAACCAACTTTTTATATTGTTTTACAAGGGCGTTTTTAGGTTCGGTCATAATTTTTACGAGTGCGGTTTCGTCAAGCGCCTCTAAACAAACCGTAATAGGCACTCTGCCAACGAATTCCGGAATTAAACCGTATTTTGTTAAATCTTGCGGTTGAACGTCGGTTAAAACGACTTTTTCGGCACTATTTTTGCCCGACACAACACCGCCAAAACCTAAACTTGAACTATCTTTGCGTTTTTCTATAATTTTGTCTAACCCAACGAAAGCCCCTCCGCAAATAAATAAAATATTAGTGGTATCTATATGCAAAAGTTCTTGTTGCGGATGCTTTCTTCCGCCTTGCGGTGGAACGGAAGCAACGGTTGACTCTATAATTTTTAAAAGCGCTTGTTGAACGCCTTCGCCGGAAACGTCCCTAGTTATTGAAACGTTTTCGGACTTCCTTGCAATTTTGTCAATTTCGTCAATATAAACTATACCGCGTTCAGCGCGTTCAATATCGTAGTCGGCGTTTTGAATAAGTTTTAAAAGTATGTTTTCTACGTCCTCGCCAACGTAACCCGCTTCGGTTAAAGTAGTGGCGTCCGCAACGGCAAAAGGCACGTTTAACACCTTTGCAAGCGTTCTTGCAAGCAAGGTTTTGCCCGAGCCCGTTGGTCCTAAAAGCAAAATGTTGCTTTTTTCTATTTCAACGTCGTCTAAATTTTTGTTTGATATAGTAGAATTAATTCTTTTGTAATGATTGTAAACGGCAACGGAAAGCACCTTTTTTGCAGACTCTTGCCCTACTATAAACTTGTCAAGTTCCGCCTTAATTTCGTGTGGTTTTTTTAAGTCAACCAACGTGCTTTTGACTTCGCTTTCTTCTTCGTCAATAATCATATTGCAAATTTCAAGGCACTCGTCGCAAATATATAAACCGTTAGGCCCAGCAACGAGTTTTTTTGCAAGTTCTTTTGGCTTACCGCAAAATGCACAATATAGTCCGCTATTTTTATTTTCGCTATTATTAGCCATTAACTCTCCTTTTACTCAACGTTATCTACTTTTATAAATTTTATCAATAATGCCGTATTCAAGCGCTTCTTCGGCGGAAAGATAGTTATCTCTATCCGTATCCTTTTCAATTTGCTCTATTGATTTTCCGGTATTTAAAGATAAAATTTTGTTGAGTTTTTGCTTTGTTTTAAGTATTTGCTCGGCTTGAATTTTAATATCGCTTGCTTGACCGCGAGCCCCACCAAGTGGTTGATGAATCATAATTTCGCTGTTTGGAAGCGAGTACCTTTTACCTTTTGCACCACTAGAAAGCAAGAAAGCACCCATAGAAGCGGCAAGACCTATACAAATTGTAGAAACGTCGCACTTAATATAGTTCATCGTATCGTAAATTGCAAGCCCTGCGGAAACTGAACCGCCTGGGCTGTTTATATATAAGCAAACGTCTTTATCGGGGTCTTTACCCTCTAAATATATAAGTTGAGCAACTACCGTGTTTGCGGTAGCATCGTCTATTTCGCCGGAAAGCATTATTATTCTATCCTCTAAAAGACGGGAATATATATCGTAAGAACGTTCGCCCTTATTAGTTTGCTCCACCACCATAGGTATTAAAGCCATAATAAACTCCTTTAATTATTAATCAATTTTATTGTTTGCCGTTAAAAACGCAAAGAGTTTGTCAATTTGAACGTTGTTTTCAAAGTATGAAATTTGGCGTTCGTTAAGACCTTTTTTATACTCTTCCGCATCTTTATTCATAGCAATTGCTTGCTCGGCAATTTTAGCGTCAATTTCTTCTTCGGTTGC
Source organism: Christensenellaceae bacterium (assembly GCA_045644385.1). Taxonomy (GTDB): domain Bacteria; phylum Bacillota; class Clostridia; order Christensenellales; family Borkfalkiaceae; genus HGM11412. The sequence goes on along the minus strand of JAZRGU010000013.1, from coordinate 121,143 downwards.
CTTAATGTTTTCAACGGTTAAAATTTTGTCTATAACAAGTTGAACTTTAACTTGCTCTTTGGCTTGCTTTTCAAAGCCCTTTCTGTACTCTTCCATAGTTTGACCGGTGTACTTTAAGTAGTCGGCAAGTTTTAAACCTTGATACATCATTCTGTATTCCATATCTTGAACGAAAGCGTCAAGTTGCCTTTCAATTAAAGCGTCTGGAATTTCTACTTCCGATTTTTCGGCAATAGTTTTAATCATTTTATCTTCAATTTCTGCTTTTGCCCTTTTATCGTTAGCCTCTTGCAATTTAATTTTAGTTGCGTTTTTAAAGGCTTCTACACTTTCTTCGCCGGTTGCGTCTTTAATAAAATCATCGGTAACTTCGGGATATTCTTTTTCTTTAATTTCGTGAAGTTTAACGGTAAATACAACTTCTTTACCTTTAAGTTCTTCTGCGTGATAATCTTCTGGGAATTTAAGATTAATATCTTTTTCTTCGCCAATACTCATACCAACAACGCCGTCTTCAAACCCAGGTATAAACGAATTTGAACCGAGTTCAAGCGGTTGCTTTTCAGCCGTGCCACCGTTAAAGGCAACTCCGTTAAGTTTACCGCAGTAGTCAATAGTAGTAATATCGCCGAGTTTAGCAGGTCTGTTTTCAACGGAAACTTCCCTTGAATTTCTTTTTACTAATCTGTCAAGTTCGTCTTCAACGTCTTTATCAGTTACATTATACTCAACCTTATCAAACTTTATACCCTTATATTCAGCAAGTTTAACTTCCGGCTTAACGGGAACTATTGCAACTAACGTAATAGACTTATCGTCAATCTTTTCAACTTCAATTTCAGGTCTATCAATAGCCTCTACGGTTGGCTCTTTATCTAAAATTTGGAAATAGTATTTTGGGAAAGCAATGTTAATTGCTTCTTCAAAAAATACGCCCGCACCGTATTGTTGCTCTATAATGTGTTTTGGAACGTGGCCTTTTCTAAAACCTGGAACGTTAAATTTGCCCTTGGTTTTTGCGTATGCGTTAAGTTGAGCCTCTGCCCACTCTTGCGCGTTGAGTGTAATTTTAATTTTTACCGTGCTTTTTTCAGCAGTTTCTACTGTATATTTCATAAAAATTCTCCTATTTCTTATAAGTTGTCAATATATTTTATCAAAAATAACCGCCAATGTAAAGTTTTTATTACAAGTTTTATTATAATATTATTAATTTTAATTTACAAAAAAGTTAAAAATAGATATAATTTAATTAATTAACGCCCAACTTTACAAAAATTTTAGGTTAATTTAGGATTTTTATGCCACAAGATTTATTTACTATAAAAAAGTATACTCAAAATTTAAACGACCTTTTAAAAGGCTCAAAAGTAAATAAAATCGTACAACCAACGTCTGACGAGGTTGTTTTTACGCTATATAACGGCAACGTTTTTAACTTGTCGCTTTCGGCTAACGCGGTAAATTGTAGAGTTTCATTAACGTCTACCGTTAAAGAAAATCCCGCTTACGCACCAAATTTTTGCATGCTTTTACGAAAATACTTATTGGGCGCAAAAATAATTTGCATCTCCGCCGTAAACGAAGATAGAATAGTTTCAATTTTATTTGAAAACGCAAACGAGTTTAAAGACGTTAACAGTTTTTACCTTAACGCCGAAATTATGGGCAAATACTCTAACGTGTTTTTAATTTCTAACGATAAAATTTTAGGCGCGTTAAAACTTACGCCACAGCAGTTAGACTCTAAACGCCTTTGTATGATAGGTGCAAAATACGTTTACCCTACTAAAAAAGAAGCGTTTAGCCCGTATTTACTAGAAGACGTTAAAAATTGTTTTGCGTTATTTAAAGGCGGAAATTTAGAAAAACACATTTTAACTAACTTTAACGGTTTTTCAAAAGTTACGGCAAACGAACTTTGCCACCGTATATTAAAAAATAACGGCGGTGAATTTAACGTAGAAAAAGCCGTGCAAGAAACGGCAAATTTTATAAATGAAAAGCCAAACCCCGTTATAATTAACAACGGTTTATTTAGCGACTTTTTTGCCTTTGATTACGAGAATTTAGAAGGGTTAAGAACTTATTTTAGCGATATTTTAGACGCCATGCGCGAGCATTACAAAACCGTAGAAAACAAGCAACTAATAACGGTAAAATCTAACGCGTTACTTCAAAAAATAACTAGCGAAGAAAAAAAGTTAAATAAAAAATTAGACGCTATAAACGAAAAGTTAAACGAAGCGAATAACTTGCAAACTTTTAAAGTGTACGGCGAACTTTTAACGGCAAATTTACACGCCTTAAAAAAGGGGCAAAAAAGCGTTGAACTACTAAACTACTACTCGCCTAATTGCGACAAGGTTTTAATAGAGTTAGACGAAACTTTAACGCCCGTTCAAAACGCGCAAAAGTTCTTTAAAAAGTATTCTAAACTAAAAAATAGTTTGCAAAATTTAACACCTCAAAAAGACGAAATTTTAGATAAGTTAAACTACCTTGACACTGTTAAATTTTCTATATCCCTTGCCGAAACAAGCGAAGATTTTTTAGATATAGAAACCGAACTTTATAAAGGCAGTGAACAGACAAAAAACGGCGTAAAATCTAATAAAACAAAAAACGCCACACCGAATTACTCAACGTATTTTATAGACGGGTTTGAAGTTTTAGTAGGCAAAAACAACGTGCAAAACGACAGGCTTTTTTTAGATACTAAACAGTATGATATTTGGATACACGTTAAAAACTTTCCGTCGTCGCACGTGTACGTTAAAACGCAAAATAAACAAGTTTCTTTAAGCACCGTTTTAACCGCTTGCGAGATATGCGCATACCACTCAAAATGCGATAAAAACAGCAAAGTAGAAGTAGATTACACTTTAAAAAAATTTGTTAAAAAACAGCATAATAATAGGCTTGGAAGCGTTACTTACACAAACCAAAAAACGCTAATAGTTAGTCCTAATAAACACGAAAATTTATTAAAAAAGCGGTAAAAATTAAACTTTTTACCGCTTTAAAAATACTCTCTTTTTAACTCAACAACCCTGCCGTTTAAACTTTGTAACGGACTGTCTTTTTCAAAGTTAAACGTCAATTTATACGCCGTTAACCTTTGCGTTTTTGCGTTAAACGTTTGATTTACGGCGTTTACACCGTACTTGCCGTCCCCTATAATAAAATTGCCTATATGCGCTAAATGCGCCCTTATTTGATGCGTTTTACCCGTAATTAATTTTACGTTTAACAGCGTTGAATTTAAATTGTGTTTTATTACATTATATTCCGTTACTATTTTAACGCTTCCCGTTACTTTATTATCGTAAATATATACTTTTGAATTTTCCGCGTCCTTTTTTAAATACGCCGTTAAAGTTTTATTCGGCTCTTTTACTTTACCGTAAACTTCGCATACGTATTCCTTGTTTATCGCACGCGTTTTAAAAGCGTTTAAAACGGCGTTATACGCTTCGTTTGTGGTAGCAAACACCAATAAGCCCGAAGTGTTTCTATCAAGCCTATGGCACAGTTTTGCGCCAGCAAAATTGGACTCAACTATTTTACTAAAATCTTCCGAAGTTATTCCCGATTTTTTATCTACAACCAAAACTCCACTTTCGTTTAAATACACGGGGATATCTTGCGTATTTACGTTATTTTGAGCATTGTAATAAACTAAAACTTCGTCTAAAACGCACAGTTTAACGTCTTTATTAACGCGTTTTCCGTTTACTTTTATATCTTTTTGACGAAGCAATTTTTGAAACGCCGAATACGAAAGTTCCCCTTGAAATTTTTCAAGAAGAAATTTTGACAGTTTTATTTCTTTTTCTACACAAAAACTTTTCATAAGCGATATATAAGGCAACTATTATAAGTAAAATTATTACCGTAAAATTATATTTTAACAACGCGTAAACGGTGTAACTTAAAACTAAACTTTCTACGGTGGTTACAATAAAAACTATTAGCGCAAATTTAAACCCAACTTCTTTAACGCACGCACCCAAAGCCGTTATACAAGGCGAATAAGTGTAAATAAACACGGCAAGCGCTATTAAACTGTACGGCGAAAAATCAAGCCCGTTTGGAAACAAACTTATTAAAACGCTTGCTATCCCCTCTTTTGCAAAAATTCCCGCGAGTAGCGCCGTAGAAATTTTTCCGTTTTTTATGCCGATAGGATACAGTAAAAAGGACAAGGAATTGCCTAAATAATAAAGCAAAGTGTTTTGATAATTGCCGTTAGAAAACCTAAAATCAACCGTAACGGAGTTTAATAAATGTACGGTTATTGAAATTAAAAACACAATAGTGCTTATTTTTATTATAAACTGTTTTGCCGATTTAAGCAAGGATTTTAAAGTTAGTTTTACGGGCGGAAAGCGGTATGGCGGAACTTCTATAACTAGCGGAACACGTTTTCCCTTTACAATAAACTTATCTGCTAATATTATTTGAAAAAAGGTAAATAATAGCCCAAAAGCGTAAATTATTAGCATAAAAAGTAACGGCGAAATTATATGCACGTTTTTTGATATGAGCATTAAAACAGGTATTTTAGCACTACACGCAACGCCACTCAATGTAAAAACGGCTTTTTTCTTTACGCTTATATTTTCTAAACCGCTAGTTGTAAAAACGCCTATCGCCGTACAACCAAAGCCCGAAAGTATAGAAAACACCGCCCTTCCGTTTAGCCCCGTGTTTTTTAATAAACCGTCAAATAAATAAGCAACCCTAGCCATATAACCCGATAATTCTAGTAGCAACAGCGCAAAGGTAAATATTAGCGTTTGCGGTAAAAACGATACAACTTGCAAAACGCCGTTAAAAACTCCGTTTAAAATTAAACCTTGCAAAAATAAATTTACTCCGCTTTTATTTAAAAGCGCCTGCATATAAACTTTAAACCGTAAAAACACTTGCGTTAAAAAATCGCTTAATATAACGCCTATGCCAAACTTACTAAACGAAACAAAAAACACCGTTAGCATAATTAAAATAAGAAACGGAAAAGCCAAAAATTTATTTAGTAAAATTTTGTCTATTTTGCTTTCTTTAATTTTAGCGCAAACAAAAAAATCTTGTAAATTATAAGTTATGCTGCTAGCGGTATTTTGGGTAAAGTTAATTATTGCTTCTTTAAGTTTATTTATACCTTGTTTAGTGTTCATCTCGGCTACGATTACTTCAATACCCAGTTGCTTTTTTAATTCGTTTACGTTTAAATAGCCGTCGTTTTTTACAAATTCTTTATACATATTAATAACTAAAATTACGTTTTGGTTAACGGCGTACACTTCTTTTAATAAATTTAACGAAGAAGCAAGCGAATTACACTCTGCAATAACAACTATAATATCTTTACTGTTTTTTACGTAGTCGGACGAAATTTTTTCTTCTAACGTAGTGTGATTAAGAGAGTATAACCCTGGCAAATCAACTACTTCAAATTTTTTGTTTTTATAATTTAAAATTCCAACGCTTTTTTCAACCGTAACTCCGTGCCAATTTCCAACGTGCTCGTTTTTGCCGGTTAAGTTATTAAACGTAGTGGTTTTGCCACTATTAGGCTCGCCAACTAATACCACTTTATTATAATGCGTCAACGTACACCTCCTTTGATATTTCTTTTGAAATAACTATTCTTTTGCCGTCTATAACGACTATTTGACAACTGTTAAAAAAACCGCTTCTTTCCTTATAAATTTTTTTACCAACTATAAAACCCAAATAAGTTATTTTTTGCTTTACGCTTTTTTCTTTAACGGTTACGCTTTTTATAACGTAATACGCCTTATTTTTTGCATTTAAAATATTCATACAATATTGTATGAATAAAAAACCGTTTAAAGAAGAAAATATATAATTTTAAATTTACGTAAAAAAACGGTTATAGGTAAAATAAAAACGCAAGCCGTTTAAAAAAACGCAAAAAAAATGAGTTTAGCAATTTTAGCCAAACTCATTAATTTATAATTTAATTTTTTAAACTCAAAAGTTAAACTTTATTAATAATTAACAGTTAATTATCTATCAAGTTCTTCTTCTTTTGCCTTTTTACCTTTTTTGCTTGCGGAAACCTCTGCCGTTGCTTTTGTAGGAATAAACAATAAGCAAAGAATAGCAATTAAGCATACGCCCGAAATACACAACAATACAAATGGAAGCGTGTTCATTTCAAGCCACTCTGAAAATGCCGTTTTATATTTTACGCTAACGTATTTAGACGTAACTTCTATGTCGGCAGTTTGGTCTTCTACCTTTTCGCCTATACTGTCTTGCGCGTAAACTTTAACTGCGTAAAAACCTTTTTTAGTAGGAGTAAAACTCATATTAGCAGAATCAAGAGTTTCGCTAGCCGTTTGATATTCATCGTTTGCACTTTCTTTATACAATAAAGTATACGTAGTTGTATCGCTTCCGTTAACCGTTATAGAAGAAACTTTATAAGTAAGCCCAATATATCCGTTTTCTTGATAAGAAGAAGTTATTTTTACGGTTGGACCAGCGTTTTTAAGTTCAAACGTAAAAATAGGAATTATTAAACCACCTTTAGTTACTTCGCTTATATCGTAAGTAGTTCCTTCTTTATTTTTAGCGTTTTCTTCGGAAGTGTAAAATTTATCTTTATCTTCAACGTAGTAAACTTTTGCACCGTCTTTATAATAATCGTAAAACCCGTCTATTTCTTCGTATAAATATTCAGATTTAATTTCAACAATCTCATCTTTTTTGTTATCGTTTAAACTATCGCTTTCAATTTCAACGTAAAAACGGTATTTTCCGTATTTATTTAAATTGAATTTAGGAGGAGTTGAAACCACACTGATTTTAGAATACGTTGTTGAACCCGGAGCACAATAATAAACGAATTTATTTATACTGTCGTAAGGAAGTTGAGTATCTAATAAAGAATATTTAATAGTAGCGTCATTGCTGTTTTTGATAACTGAAAGCGATGGAACAGTAAAATTATCGCCTATTTTTAATTCTTCTGCGTCATCTGGAACAAGCGTTTTTTGTATAGCAAGTTCGTAGTTTTCATAAGCGGACGCACTTGTTGAAAGCGCTTTGTCTAAATATTTTAATCTAATTTTATTAAGCGTGTTTCCTACCGAAAGTTTTGTAATGTGCGCACTTGACGCGTCGGCAGTGGCAACTTTAACGTCGTAATCGCCAATTTCACTTATTCTAATTAAAACGTTAGCGTTATCTTCTGCCGTTGCTTTTGAAAATTCAACTTTGTAATTATCAGAAGCATTACAATCGTTACCGTTTTTGTAAATTTCGCTATATTTATCGTCAGCCTCGCTAGATAATTTTACACTAATTGTAATATCGTTTAAGCCGGCGCTAGATATAGCCGTAAACGACTTGTTAATTTCGTAGCCGTATTCTACGCCAACGTAAATATTTTCTTGCAAAGCGTATTCAGCGTTTGCAACGCCTAATTTAACGTTGAATATTGGAAGTGCAACTGCAAAACACAATGCAATTAACGCTAATTTTTTTACAAATTTTTTAAGCATTTTTTAACTCCTAGTAAAAAGCAATTTGCCTTTTATTACAGTAGGTATACTAACACACTATAATAATACTAATATATTTTACTATTTGTAGATAATTTTGTCAATATTAATTAAGCAAATTTCGTCTTTAAATATTAAAAAAATACTCACATTATATAAAATTATGTAATATTATATTTTGGGGGATAGATTAAAATGGACTTTTTGTTTATGCTTTCCGCCTCGCTATCAGTATCGTTAGATTCTTTTTTTTGCGGACTATCTCTTACAACCTCTAAAAAAAATAGAATACAAGCCACGTTAACCATTGCTTTAACAGTCGGTTTAATGTGTTTTTTTGGCGCATTTATAGGATATAACGCTAAAAGTTTTTTAACTAAATTTGCCCCGCTAATAGCAGGCGTTACTTTAACTGCAATTTCAGTTTTTAAAATTCTAAACGCATCAAAAGGCAAAGATATAAAAGAAGGTAAAACGTCTATTATAAAATATATTCCGCTAGGTATAGCCGTTGGCATTGACGGATTAATAGGAAGTTTTAGCCTTGTACTAATAGGATATAACGTATTTTTTGTTTCCGCAATTATAACGATTTTACACACCGTTCTTTTATACGCGTCTATAAGCGTTTCTTTAAAAATTGTAAAACATAAATTTATATATAAATTCCCGCCCGTAATATTATTAATTTTGGGAATATATAAAATTGTATGTTTTTTTATATAAAAATTATATACAAAAGAAAAAACCTTGCTTAATCCGTAAAAATTATTGATAAAAAATAAATTTTTACGGATAAGTAACGTTTAATTACACGTAAAAAGTTCCGCCATACGCGGAACTTTTTATAAAATTATAAAGTTGAAGCCATAACTGCTTTAATGGTGTGCATTCTGTTTTCTGCTTCTTCAAACACTATTGATTGACTGCCTTCAAACACCTCGTCTGTCACTTCCATTTCAGTTATATTAAATTTTTTAAATATCTCTTTACCAATATCGGTTTTTAAGTCGTGAAAAGCAGGCAAACAGTGCATAAATACTGCATTTTTATCGGCTTTTTTCATAACGGTTGACGTTACGCGATAAGGTGATAATTCCTTTATTCGTTCTTCCCAAACGCTATCAGGCTCACCCATTGATACCCAAACGTCGGTATAAATAACGTTTGCCCCTTTTACTGCTTCATCTACGTTAGAATTAAACGACAACTTTGCACCCGTTTCTTTTGCAATTTCTTCGCAAGTTTTAATTAAGTTAATATTTGGAAAATACTTTTCGGGAGCGCAAGCAACAAAATCCATACCCATTTTAGCACATCCTACCATTAAGGAGTTACCCATATTGTATCTTGCATCGCCCATATAAACGAGTTTTATTCCTTTTAAACTGCCAAAACGTTCTTTAATAGTCATAAAATCGGCAAGTATTTGAGTTGGGTGAAATTCATTAGTAAGCCCGTTCCATACCGGCACCTTAGAGTATTTAGCAAGTTCTTCAACAATTTCTTGGCCATAGCCACGATATTCAATACCGTCGTAAATACCCGATAAAACTCTTGCCGTATCAGCAATACTTTCTTTTTTTCCAATTTGAGAACCCGTTGAATTAAGGTAAGTTACGTGCATGCCAAGGTCGTGTGCGGCTACTTCAAAACTGCAACGCGTTCTAGTGCTAGTTTTTTCAAAAATTAAAGCAATGTTTTTACCTTTATATTCATCGTGAAAAATGCCGTTCTTCTTTTTGCTTTTATAATCTATTGCAACGTCTATAAGCGTTTCAATTTCAATTGGCGAAAAATCTAAAAGTTTTAAAAAATCTTTACCCTTTAAAAAACCCATAATTAAATCTCCTTTGCCGTTAAATGCTTTGTTTTAAAAATTCTTTTACGTAAATAAGTTGTTCTTTTACCGATTTATATCCGGTTGAGCCCTTTGAAATTCGCTTTTTAATGCACGTTTCCATAGAAATTTCTTGATATAAATCATCTTCAAATATAGGCGAATGCTTTTTATAATCTTCAATAGAATACTTATCAAGGGTAGTTCTTTTATTAATGCAATCACCAACAATAGTGCCAACAATTTTATACGCCGTTCTAAACGGCATACCTTTTTTGGTTAAATAGTCTGCTAAATCGGTAGCATTAATAAATCCTTGCTGACAAGCCTTGTACATATTTTCTTTTAAAGGCTTTAAAGTTTTTATCATAGGTATAAACACGTCTAAACACTTTATAACAGTTTCTACCCCGTCAAAAATTGATTCTTTATCTTCTTGCATATCTTTATTGTATGCAAGTGGCAAACCCTTTAAAACAGTCAAAATTGCCATTAAATCGCCATAAACTCTACCCGTTTTACCCCTTACAAGTTCCGCCATGTCGGGATTTTTCTTTTGTGGCATTATAGAAGACCCCGTTGAAAAGGCATCGTCAAGTTCTATAAATTTAAACTCCCAACTTTGCCATAAAATAATTTCTTCCGAAAACCTTGATAGGTGCATCATTATAGTAGAGTAAGAAGATAAAAATTCAATACAATAATCTCTATCCGATACCCCGTCAATTGAATTCATAGTAACGCCGTCAAAACCAAGTGCTTTTGCCACCATATCCCTATCCGTATCGTAGGTTGTACCCGCTAACGCACAACAACCAAGCGGAGAATAATTCATTCTTTTAACCGCATCGTTTAACCTTCCCACGTCACGAATAAACATCATAGCGTATGCTAATAAATGTTGTGCAAAAGTTATAGGTTGAGCACGTTGCAAATGAGTGTAGCCTGGCATAATAGCGTCTTGATTTTGTTCTGCTTTTTCGGTAATAACGTTAATTAAATCTATAAGTTTACTAATAATTAAAGACGTTTGGTCGCGCATATAAAGCCTTAAATCTAATGCAACTTGGTCGTTTCTACTTCTTGCAGTGTGAAGTTTTTTACCCGTGTCGCCAATTCTTTCAGTCAAAACGCTTTCTATGAACATATGTATATCTTCGGCATCACTTGATATTAAAAGCTTGCCACTTTCAATATCTTTTAAAATTTCATCCAAAGTGTCTATAATTAAATCGCCTTCTTCTTTAGAAATAATACCCTTAGAAGCAAGCATAGACGCATGCGCCATAGAACCGCATACGTCTTGTTTATACATTTTTTTATCAAACGATATAGAAGAATTAAAGTCGTCTGCGATTTTACTCGTTTCCCCACTTGTTCTTCCCGCCCACATTTTAGCCATATTTATCCTTTATTTTTAATTTTTTGTAATACTTCGGCTTGTACTTTTAATGGTAAACCGTATAAGTTTATAAATCCCGTTGCATCGGCTTGGTTGTATACGTCGTCTTCACCAAAAGTAGCGTATTCTTCTGAATAAAGCGAATAATCACTCCAAGCGCCCGCTTTAATAATGTTTCCTTTATACAATTTAAGTTTAACTTTACCGGTAACCGTTTCTTGCGTTTTATCTACGAACGCGCTTAACGCTTCGCGAAGTGGCGTAAACCATTGTCCGTTATAAACAAGGTCGGCAAAAGTTATAGCAAGTTCTTGCTTTTTATGAGCCGTCATTTTATCAAGGCAAAGCGTTTCAAGATAGTTGTGGGCAAAGTATAATATTGCTCCGCCCGGAGTTTCGTAAACGCCACGGCATTTCATACCAACAAGCCTATTTTCAACTATATCAAGTAAGCCTATTCCGTTTGCTCCGCCAAGTTTATTAAGTTCTAAAATTATTTGCTTTGCAGACATTGTTTCGCCGTTTAATTTAGTTGGAATACCCTTTTCAAAATCAAGCGTAATATACGTTGGTTTATCAGGCGCGTCAATAGGAGAAACGCACATTTCTAAAAAGCCTTTTTTCTCGTATTGCGGTTCGTTGCCTGCGTCTTCTAAATCTAAACCTTCGTGAGATAAATGCCACATATTTTTATCTTTACTGTAATTAGTTTCTCTATTAATTTTTAAAGGAACGTTGTGTTTTTCTGCGTATTCAATTTCTTCTTCACGGCTTTTAATAGTCCACTCGCGCCAAGGAGCAATAATTTTCATATCTGGTGCAAGAGCCTTAATTGCAAGTTCAAAACGAACTTGGTCGTTTCCTTTACCCGTACAACCGTGGCAAATTGCGTCCGCGCCTTCTTTAATAGCAATTTCTACTATTCTTTTTGCAATAATAGGGCGCGCAAAAGACGTTCCGAGCATATATTCTTCGTATAAAGCGCCTGCTTTTACGGTTGGAATAACGTAATCGTTAACAAACTCGTCGGTTAAATCTTCTATATATATTTTAGAAGCGCCCGTTTTAATGGCTTTTTCTTCAAGCCCGTCAAGTTCGTCGGCTTGACCAACGTTTCCTGAAACGGCTATAACTTCGCAATTATTATAGTTTTCTTTTAACCACGGTATGATAATTGAAGTATCAAGACCGCCTGAATATGCAAGTACAACTTTTTTAATATCTTTCTTTTCCATAATTTTACACCTTTATAATACCTTTGATAAAAATTCTTTAAGCCTTGGATTTTGTGGATTATTGAAAAATTCGTTAGGCTCGTTTTCTTCGGCAATTACGCCGTCGTACATAAACACAACTTTATTTGCAACTTCTTTTGCAAAGCCCATTTCGTGCGTTACGATGCACATAGTCATACCCTCTTTTGCAAGAGTAGTCATAACGTTTAATACTTCGCCGACCATTTCGGGGTCAAGTGCCGAAGTAGGCTCGTCAAAAAGCATAACGTCTGGCTCCATAGCAAGTGCGCGAACTATTGCAACACGTTGCTTCATACCGCCCGATAGCGACGACGGATACATATTAGCCTTATCTTTTAGCCCTACTTTATCTAAAAGTTCAAGCGCTTTTTCTTCCGCGTCTTTTTGAGACATTTTTTTAAGTTTCATAGGGGCTAGCGTTATGTTTTTTAAAACCGTCATATGAGGAAATAGGTTAAATTGTTGGAATACCATACCTATTTTTTGGCGATGTTTTGCTAAATTTTTATTGGCGCAAGCCTTAATCTTTTTTTCTTCTACTAATTGACTTTTATAAAAATCTTCTAGTTTATATATTTTTTGTAAAAGTTTTAATTGTTCAACGCCTTCTAATTTTTTAACTTCTTTTTTTAAAGCGACAATTTCTTCTTTGGTATATAAACTTAAAAGTTTAAAAACGTATTCGTTTTCAAATATAATTTCGCCTGCCGTTGGCGATTCTAATAAGTTTAAACATCTTAAAAACGTAGACTTTCCGCAACCGGACGGGCCTATAATGGCAACTACGTCGCCTTTATTAATATCAATATTAATACCATTTAAAACTTTATTATCGCCAAAGTATTTGCAAAGCGATTTAACGCTTAAAATAGTATCGCCAACTTTAAGGTCGGCTTTTTTAACATTATTGTCTATCACTTTTTGCAAGCCTCCTTTCTAACACTTTAAGAAGTTGAGTAAGCCCAACTACTATTACTAAATATAATAATGCTGAAAAAATGTAAGGCATAAACGGGTCTAATGTTCTTGCAGTAATATTTGCAGCAACTTTTGTTATATCAATAATACCAATCGTTCCAACGATTGACGTTTCCTTAATAAGTGCAATAAACTCGTTAAAAAGAGCAGGAAGCGCCCTTCTTAAACCTTGAGGTAAAACGATGTTTATCATAATTTGAAATTTACTTAAACCAAGTGATGCACCTGCTTCTAATTGACCGTCGTCAACGCTTTCAAGACCACCACGAATAATTTCCGCAACGTAAGCACCAGAGTTTATACCAAAAGTTATAATTGCAATCGGCAAAGAAGGAAAGGCAACTAAAACAATGAAATACATTATCAATAATTGAACGTATACAGGCGTTCCCCTAAATACCGTAAGATATAAATCACAAATTTTAGATAAAACCGTAAACTTACCAAATTTTTTGTTTATGTATTTAATAAGCGCAACTATAACGCCAATTAATACACCTATGGCAATTGCACCTATTGAAATTGCTATCGTTTTACCGATACCGTCAACGTACCACTTCCAGCGGTCTGCTTTTATTAAAGTATTATATATCATATTTTCCTTTTTAAATCGCAAAAAGGAAGGCTTATAAACCCTCCTTTACGAGTATTTTTTAATTCGTAATTATTTTACAAGGCTTAATGCAGGAAGTTTATCAAGAACTACGAAATCAATCTTACCTGTCTTTAATGCTGTATATGCTACAGGACCGCTATCGTATTCAACCATTGTTGCACCAGTATCTTTAAGCACTCCTTCATTGATTGCTTCTTCAACTACGAAAGCACCAGTAGTTCCCTTTTGAACGCCAATTTTCTTGCCTGCTAATTGTTCAAGTTTAGTAAATGCTTGTTCAGAAGTAGAAATGATGTATTGAATAGAACTTACGTATGGGTTAGAGAAATCTAAAGTTTCTTTTCTTTCATCATTAATAGTTATACCTGCTGCACCGACAGCGTTATCTTCCGTTGCAACTTTACCGCAAATACCATCAAATAACATATCAGTAACGTCAAGTTTCATATTTAATTTTTCACAAACAAGAGACATAAGATATATATCTACGCCGATAACGTCGTTATTGTCGTCAACGAATTCAAATGGAGCAAAGCCTGATTCAGTGTAAACGTTTAATACGCCTGCCGTGTTATCGTCAAGATTTGGGAAAGATAAAGTTTGAGTTGGCGTTTTTTCTTCGTAGATAGCAGTGTAGTAAGCAATTACGGCTTCAACGTCTGTTTCATCAATAACAGCATTCATTGCATTTAAAATTTCTGTTTTCTTTGAAGCAGTTTTACCAATTGCAAAACCAAATTCTTCACCTTCAATTCCTTCAATTGCGTTTGCAACGTATTTATCACCACCACCACAAGCGGTTAAACCTAAACAAGCGGTTAAACCAAGTGATAAAGATAAGATAAGTGTTAATAATTTTTTCATAATTTTTATCTCCTAAAAATTTTTACGTTTTATTTCAAATACGTTTTCGTTTTTGATACACCCATAATACACCTATATTTTTTTGTTGTCAACTATTTTTGCATAATATTTAAAAATTTTTTATATTTTTTTAATTTTATTCATTTTTTGCATATATTTATGAATATTTTGCGTATTTTATTCATTTATGCGTATAAAGTGCAAATAAATACCGCCTAAATTTATAATTTAAGCGGTAAAAAGTGTAATTTTATTTAATTGAGGAGTAATTTTTGTCAATAGTTACGTTTGCGTCAAACGACGGATATTCTTTTTTTACAATTAAGTCTAACTCTTGTTTTATTTTTGTTTCGTCTATTTTTTCGCCAAACGGTATAACCAAATCAAAAAGAACAATGTTTCTATCTATTCCCCTTACAATTCTAACGTCGTGAATACTTAAATTTTGGTTTATGTTATTAACGGCGTTAGATATATACAATTTTAATTCGTTAGTTAATTCGTCTTTAACGGAAATTGGGTCGTAGTGAATTACCAAATGCAATTTCATATCGTTAATAAAATCTCTTTCAATGCCGTCTATTAATTCGTGGCTTTTTAAAACGTCTTCATCGGCAGACATTTCAACGTGCACGCTTGCTAGTTTTCTACCGGGGCCGTAGTCGTGTACGATTAAATCGTGAACGCCTAAAACGCCTTCGTAACTCATAATTTTATCTTTAATTTTATTTACGTATTCAACGTCCGGCGCTTGCCCTAGTAAAGGGGTTATCATATCTTTAACAATTTTAACACCGCTTATAATTATAAACACGGCTACTATTACGCCGACGTATCCGTCTAAATTAAAATTAGCGTAATGCGAAATTATTAAAGAAACTAAAACCGCGGTTGTAGAAATAACGTCGTTTCTACTATCGGTTGAAGACGCTATTAGCGCGCTTGACTTAATTTTATTGCCCGCAACCTTATAGATTGCACACATAAACAGTTTTATAAATATAGAAACCGCCAAAATGACTACGGCAATAACCGATAAACTTACGCTTGTTGGAGTTATTATTTTTTCTATACCGCTTTTTAAAAGTTCTAAACCTATGCTAACTATAATAAAAGCGACGGTTAAGCCCGTTATGTATTCGTATCTACCGTGCCCGTAAGGGTGTTCTTCGTCGGCGGGGCGTTCCGAAAGTTTAAATCCTATAAAACCTACGGCGTTAGACGACGCGTCCGACAAGTTGTTAACGGCGTCCGCAACAACGGCAACCGAGCCCGAAATTACGCCTACTACCGCCTTTAACGCAAATAGCAAAACGTTTAATATTATACCCGAAACGTTTGCAAATTTACCGTAAGCCGTTCTAACTTTTACGTCGTTTACGTCCTTATAATTTTTTATAAATAAACTAAATATTTTATCAAACATAATTTCCTTATATATAATATATTTAAAAGGCGACCAAGATAAGTCGCCTTTAATTAAAGTTCTACGCTTGCTTTTGCGTTTAAGTCAAGCCCTGCAAAATTTCCTTTTATATACTGCAAGTAACCTTCCGCACCTATCATAGCGGCGTTATCCGTGCATAGTATTTTTGGTGGCAATATTAATTCTACGCCTAATTTTGCACACTCTTTTTCAAGAGCACTTCTTAAAAATCCGTTTGCGCCTACACCACCGCCCACGGTAAGAGTTTTATACCCCGTTTCTTTTAAAGCCTTTACCGCGCGCGACACTATCATATCAACTGCCGTCGTTTGAAAAGAACAAGCAACGTCCGCTTTATTTACGTTTTCGCCTTTCATTTTAGCCGTATTAACGGCGTTAATAACCGCCGTTTTTAAACCGCTATACGAAAAGTTATATCCAAATTTAGAAATAGGCATTTTGGGTAAGGCTATTACGTCTTTACCTTCTTTTGCAAGTTTTTCTATATTAGGTCCACCGGGATATTGTAGCGACAAAACTCTTGCAACTTTATCAAAGGCTTCGCCAACGGCGTCGTCTAACGTGCTACCTAAAATATTATACGTATAATAATCTTTAACTTCTATTATCGCAGTATGACCGCCACTAGCCAAAACGCTTATAAAAGGCGGTTTTAAAGTTTCGCTACACAAATAAGACGCCGACAAATGCCCCCTTATATGACTGACGGGTATAAGTGGCACGTTAAGTGAAAACGCAAGCGCTTTTGCATAAGAAACTCCAACTAGTAACGCGCCTAATAACCCCGCGCCGTAAGTAACGGCAACGGCGTCAATATCCCCTAAATTTACGTTTGCGCTTTTAATTGCGTTTTTAACGGTTAACGAAATAGCCGTAGTATGCGCGCGCGAAGCGATTTCAGGAACGACGCCACCAAATTTTACGTGCTCGGTTACCGAACTCATTATTTCGGAAGAAAGAATTTTTCTTCCGCCTTTTATAACGGCGCAAGCAGTTTCGTCGCAACTTGATTCTATTGCTAAAATTATAGCGTCTTGCTTTATATCCGTTTTTTTAACGTTTTGCAAATAATCCATTATGATTTTTTTAAATAATCTATTATAAAAGAGTCTATTTCCCCGTCCATTACCGCTTGAACGTTAGAATTTTCTGAACCAGTTCTATGGTCCTTAACCAAAGTGTAAGGGCAAAATACGTATGAACGAATTTGGCTTCCCCACTCTATTTTTTTAATTTCGCCTTTTATTTCTTGCGCTTCTAAAAGCCTTTCCGCTTCGCGCTTTTCAACGAGTTTACTCATAAGCATACGCATTGCTTGCTCGCGGTTTTGAATTTGAGACCTTTCGTTTTGGCACGCTACGATTATGCCCGTTGGTATATGAGTTATTCTTATTGCAGACTCCGTTTTGTTTACGTGTTGCCCACCCGCACCGCTACTTCTATAAGTGTCAACTTTTAATTCGTCGGGGCGAATTTCAATCTCGTCGGTATTATCAATTTCGGGCATAACTTCAACGGAAGAAAACGAAGTGTGCCTTCTTGCGTTAGAGTCAAACGGAGAAATTCTAACAAGCCTGTGAACGCCTTTTTCCGCCTTTAAATATCCGTAAGCGTTAACGCCTTCTACTTTAAACGAAACGCTTTTTATTCCCGCTTCGTCGCCTGCAAGCCTATCAAGTTCGGTAATTTTATAGCCGTGCTTTTCGGCGTAGCAAATGTACATTCTATAAAGCATTTCCGTCCAATCGCACGCTTCCGTACCGCCTGCACCTGCGTGCAAAGTCATTATTGCGGTTAAAGAATCGTATTTACCCCTTAAAAGCGCTTGCAAACGCATAGTTTCTATATCTTCTTCGGCTTCTTTTAATTCAAGTTCTACTTCACTCAAAAAAGAATCGTCGTCTTCTTCTTCGGCAAGCGTTACTATTTCTTCGGCGTCCGCTATTGCTTTTTGGGCTTTGTTAAACGCTTCAATTTTGTTCCTTAACGCTTGCGCTTTGCGAGAAAATTCCGTTGACTTTTGTAAATTTGTGTAAACTTCTTCTTTTTCTAGTTCTTTTTCAATATTCTCTAAATCAGAACGCGCGGTAGATATATCTAACGAATATTCCGCCTCTTTTAAAGTGGCTTTTAAATCGTTAATTTTTTGCCAGTATAAATCAGTTCTTACCATAAATATCCTAATTGTTTAAACCGCAACAATTTTTGTATTTTTTACCACTACCGCAAGGACAAGGGTCGTTTCTTCCAACCTTTTTGCCCTTTACTACCGTTGCGCTTTTCTTTTCAACTTCTCCGCCACCATTTTCCGTTAAGTCAGTTGGCGCTTGGCGTTTTTGAACGGGATTTGCCTTAATTTCCGCTTTTAAAAGCAACGCAACCGTGTCTAACTGTATGCTTTCTATCATAGCGTTAAACATATCTAAACCCTCGCGCTTGTATGCGTTAATAGGGTTTTCGTGCGCGTAGCCACGCAACGAAATACCGCGTTTTAAAGCGTCCATTGAGTCAATGTGGTCAATCCACTTTGTGTCAACGTTCTTTAATAAAACAAACCTTTCAACTTCGTCAAAATTAATGCCTAACTCTGCGTAATTTTTAATTTTGGCTTCGTAAATTTCTATTACTTTTTTAGTTATTCTATTTAAAATTTCGTTTAAATCCCACTTTTCAAGCCTTTCAGCCGTCAAGTAGTTAGTGCCTTGCGGTAAAACCTTGTCTTCTAACGCTTTGTTAAGTTTGTCTTTATCCCACTTAGAAGGCTCTACGCTGGTGTTTACAGTAGCGCCAACTATATTAGAAACTATATCGGGTATTAAATTTAATATTTTTTGATGTGTGTTTTCGCCTTTTAACACTTGCATACGTTCTTCGTATATAGTTTGGCGTTGGGTGTTCATAACGTCGTCGTATTCAATAATTTGACGCCTTATGCCAAAGTTTCTACCTTCTATCATACGTTGCGCGTTTTCTATTTGCCTTGCTAGCATTTTTGCTTGCATAGGGGTATCTTCGTTTACTTTAAAGGCGTTGTAAATAGACGTTAATCTATCTCCGCCAAAACGCTTTGCCAAATCGTCTTCAAGAGAAATGTAAAATAACGTTGAACCGGGGTCGCCTTGACGGCCTGAACGACCTCTTAACTGATTGTCAATTCGGCGTGATTCGTGCCTTTCCGTACCTATTATTCTCAATCCGCCAAGAGCCATAACCTCTTGTTTTTCAATTTCAGTTTGCTCGGAATAGTCTTTTAAAAGTTCTCTGTATTGCTCCCTTACTTTTAAAACTTCTTCTTCAACGTTTTGAACGTACGAAGTTGCGCTTTCTATTAAACTAGACTCTATTCCCCTATTTTTTAAATCTTGTTTAGCCAAAAATTCGGGGTTACCGCCAAGCAAAATATCCGTACCACGACCAGCCATATTGGTAGCGATAGTAACAGCGCCTTTTTTACCTGCTTGCGCTATAATTTGCGCTTCTTTTAAATGGTTTTTTGCGTTTAATATGTTGTGCTTGATTTTGTTTTTTATTAAGTGCCTAGAAATTTCTTCCGACTTTTCAACCGTAACCGTACCTACTAAAACGGGTTGACCTTTTTCGTGAGTGTCTATAATATCTTTAATTATAGCGCGCAACTTTCCTTTTTCGGTAGAATAAATAACGTCCGGCTCGTCCTTTCTTTGAATTGGGCGATTGGTTGGAATTTCTAAAACGTCAAGCCCGTAGATAGTTCTAAATTCTTCTTCTTCGGTTTTAGCCGTACCCGTCATACCCGACAACTTGTTATATAATCTAAAATAATTTTGGAAAGTTATAGTTGCGTGAGTTTTATTTTCGTTTCTTATAGGAACGTTTTCTTTTGCTTCTATTGCTTGATGAAGCCCGTCTGAATAACGCCTACCTATCATTAAACGACCCGTAAACTCGTCTACTATTAAAATTTCGCCGTCGTTTACAACGTAGTCGTTATCGCGTTTAAAAATGTGGTGTGCCTTTAACGCTTGTTGTATGTGATGAGATAAATCCGCGTTTTCTATATCCGCAAAATTTGCAATATTAAAGAATTTTTCAGCCTTTTCTGCACCCGATTCCGTAATTTGAACGCTTTTATCTTTTATATCAACTGTAAAATCTTCTTCTTTTTTAAGAGTTTTAACAAATCTGTTTGCTTGTATATAAAGTTCAGAAGATTTAGTTCCCCTACCTGAAATTATAAGTGGAGTACGCGCTTCGTCTATTAAGATAGAGTCAACTTCGTCAATAATAGCAAATTCAAGACCGCGTTGAACCATATCCTTTAAATTTACTTTTAAATTATCGCGCAAGTAGTCAAAGCCAAACTCGTTGTTAGTGCCGTAAGTTATATCGCAATTATAAGCCTCGCGTTTTTTATCGTCGGTTAAATCGTGAACGTTTACGCCTACGGTTAAACCTAAATACCTATACACTTTACCCATCCACTCCGCGTCGCGCGCAGCAAGATAATCGTTTACCGTAACGATGTGAACGCCCTTTCCCGTAAGTGCGTTTAAGTATGCAGGAAGCGTTGCCATAAGCGTTTTACCTTCGCCCGTTTTAAGTTCGGCAACACGGCCTTCGTGCACGCAAATACCACCCATAAGTTGAACTTTGTAGTGGCGCATATTTAGAACTCTATAACTAGCCTCTCTAACGGTAGCAAAAGCCTCGGGCAAAATTTTATCTAAACTTTCCCCGTTTTTTAAACGTTCTTTTAATATCGCCGTTTGACCTTTTAATTCTTCTTCACTCATCGCCTCGTAAATAGGTGAAAGAGCCATAACTTTATCTGCAATTTTACCTATGTTTTTAAGACCAACGCGAGTATCGTGATTTAAAATATATCTTATAAGTCCCATTTTAATCTCCATTATAATATAAATTATTAGTATATTATATTATTGTACATTATTTTTTTGTTTAAGTAAACAAATTTAACAATATTTTCCTATTCCCACTAAATTTGCTTTAAAATTTAGCGTGTTTTTTACTATATTTTGTCGTTTAAAAAACTAACCGACGCTATCGTTAACACGTAAACGGAATTTGCGCCCGCCTTTTTAAAGCCTTCGGCTAAAACGTCGGCGGTATAGCCCGTTGTTAAAACGTCGTCTATTATTAAAACGTTTTTATCTTTTACGGCACTTTTTAAAACTTTAAAAGAATTTTTTAAGTTAATTTTTCTTTCCTTTGCCGATAAGTTTGCCTGCCGTTTAGTTTCGCACTTTTTTACGGCGGTTTCTTTAACTTCTATGCCCGTTAATAGCGATAGTTGGTTTGCTAATAGTTTTGACTGATTATACCCTCTTATTGCTTCACGAGATTTAGTCATCGGCACAAAGGTTATTATGTTGGCGTTACTAAAATTTGATAAAAGCACGTTTAGCATTTTGATTGCAAAAACTTCGGCTAAATACTTTTTGCCGTCGTATTTAAACGCCTTAATTAAACTGCTTATTGGCTCGCAATATTCGTATACGCTACGCGCCGTGTCAAACTGTAAATTTTTATTAGTGCAAGAATCGCAAAACAGCACGGCTTCGTAAGTCCTTCTACCGCAATGGTTACACTTGTCCACTTTTACGTTTAAAAATGAATTTTCGCAAGCACTACAAAAATGCGAGTCGTTAAAAATCTCGCAACCGCAACAATTACAAGTCCATTTTAAATTAAAGATATTCTCTTTTAAAAACTTTTGTAATTTAATAATTTTCATCTTTTAATATTATTAACCTTGCGTAAGGATATATAAATTCAAGTTGATTTTGCTTTAATATATCTTCGGGCAAAACGCCGTATTTTTCGGCAACGTCTTTTAAAGTTTCTTCAACCGACACTTGATGAATTATATCGTATTTTTTTACGTATAAAAGTTGACCTTGATAAACTTCGCCTTCTAAAAAATTATCTTTTTTTATAGCGTTTTTAGTCGTGTTAAATTTTTTAGCAATAATATCTAACGTATCGCCTTTAACTACGATATACTCGCCACTACCTACTAGGTCTATACTAGAAATTAAAGAATTCATAGTAAATTATATTTTTAATGCGCCGTTGTTATTCTATTTAAAAAAAAACTTTAATAAAATATACAAAAAACGTTTTATGGGGTGATATTATTAGACGACTAGTTAAAACAATGGCAACGGTAACTGCTTTTTCCGTTATTGAAAGATTTCTTGGATTTGCTTATAGAATTTATCTATCTAGAAATTTAGGCTCGGAAGGTGTGGGGATATATCAAATAGTGCTTTCCGTTGTGGGATTATTAATAACGTTAACGGCGTCGGGAATACCGATAACCGTTTCTAGAATGATGATTAAAAACAGTACGGAAAACAGCAAAAATACCAGTGGAAACACGGTGTTTTCGGGGATTTTTTTAAGCCTTTGTATGTCGCTTCCCGTAACGGTTTTGGCATACGTTTTTGAAGATAAATTATCTTTTATTTTTACAGACTCGCGCTGTTACGAAATTTTAAAAATACTGCTTCCCGGTATTGTTATAACTTCAATTTACGCCGTAATTAGAGGCTTTTTTTGGGGTAAAAAAAGATTTTTAACTTATAGTTTAATAGAACTTTTAGAAGAATTAGTTATGCTTGTTTTAGGCATAATTTTAATTAATAAAATGACTAGTACGTTAGACGGCGTAAAGCGCGCGTCTTATTCCGTACTTATATCATACGCTTTTTCTTTCGTTTTGGCAACGGTTTTTTATTTTATACACGGCGGTAAAACGGCAAACCCGTTTAAGCAACTACGCCCGTTAGCGTCGTCTTCCGCGCCTATAACGGCTATGAAAACCACCACTTCGCTAATAAACACGCTTATTGCAATAATACTACCTGCACGCCTAGTTTTAAGCGGTGTTAAAAACAGCGTTGCACTTTCTAGTTTTGGCGAACTTTCGGGTATGAGTATTCCGCTAATATATATACCGTCTACTTTAATAGGCTCTATTGCGCTTGTTTTAGTGCCAGAACTTTCCGAAAATTATTATAGGCATAACAATTTAAACTTAAAAAACAATATAGAACAAGCAATAAAATGCTCGGTGTTTATATCGGCGCTTATTATTCCGTCTTTTATGTCTATGGGAAATGATTTAGGCGTTTTGCTTTACAATAATAAAAATGCAGGCACCTACGTTGCTAGGGCTTGCATTATAATGTTTCCTATGAGTATTTCTATGATATCAACAAGCATTTTAAACAGCCTTAATTTAGAAAAAAGAACGCTTGTTAATTATCTTTGCGGAGCAAGTTTATTAATGCTTTCAATTTATTTTTTGCCAAAATATATAGGCGTGTACTCTTTGATACTAGGGCTACTGTTAAGTTATACCGTAACTGCAATTTTAAACCTTATTTTAATAAGCAAAACGTGCAAGGCTAAGCCAAAGTTTACAATTTTTATTATAGTTAGTTTTTTATTTATTATCCCGTCTTCATTACTAGGATATTTTTTAAACAACGTGCTATTAAACTTTGTTTCTAGCAATGTTTCCGTTTTAATAACTTCTATAATAGTTACGATATTTTGCTATTTATTTTATAGAGTGTTTAACCTATTTGATATCAAAGTGTTTTTTAAAAAATAATCAAATAAATTTTAGCCTTTTTAAAATTGGAATAACTAAAATAAAAAGCGCGTAGTTAAATATGCTATTATAAATTTGCAATTTAAATATAAGCCTATACGCAAGATATATTAAAAACGAAAGTTCGCTACCAAAAGTATTATTAGCATACTCTATTGCCTTTGTTAAAGCGCCGATATTTTTATTATAAATATAAAAACCCGTAGAATTAACTAAAACGGTGCAAATTACAAAAGATAAAATTACAATAAGCGCCACCCTTAACGTTAAAAACCAAATTGACTCGCTAGGCTTTTTTCCAACGAAAAGCACGCCCGAAATAAACGCGAATAACGACGTTGAAATTCCTACCCAAAAATAGTAAAACATACCGCCCGAACTTATAAAATAACCTATAAGGTCGG
Organism: Christensenellaceae bacterium; assembly: GCA_045644385.1. GTDB lineage: Bacteria > Bacillota > Clostridia > Christensenellales > Borkfalkiaceae > HGM11412. Next base: position 97,174 of record JAZRGU010000013.1, on the reverse strand, counting down.
CAATAAAGCAAGAAGCAAAGCCAAAAACGGGACCTAAAACAACGCCTGCAAGCATTGAGGCAAACATAGTTAAAGAAAACTGAACGTCGCCAATCGGGAAAGAAAAAAAGCCGTTACATACGATTAAAAACGCAGTAAATAGCCCAATGTACGCCACTTTTTTTGAGTGGCTTAATTTTTGCATAAACGGCGAAAACACAAAGTCTATCGCCTTAACGTTTGTATTCAACATAAAAAAACCTCCTAAGAGGTCCGTTAAAAAATGGCGTTTGCCAAATAGCAACGGACGCGCCCTCAAACCGCAACGGAAACCGCTTTCGTCATTGAACAACATCCCATTTCAATGCACTTAACGCTTTTGGGCTACTCTGCTAATAAATTTATTATATAATATCACAAATTTACCTTTTTAGCAAACTATTGTTACATATTTTTATTATTTTAACAAACAATATATTTATGGCAGTAATTTTTATAAGGTCGGCAATAATTTACGTTACTTTGCTTGTAATTATGCGCTTTATGGGTAAAAGACAAATAGGCGAAATGCAACCGTTTGAATTTATAGTTACTCTTTTAATTTCCGAACTTGCTTGCATACCTATGTCTGATATATCCATACCGCTACTTTACGGCGTATGCGCTATTTTGGCGGTATTTATTCTTCATCAATTTATTACTATTTTAGAGCAATCGGGCTCTTTTTTTAAACTTTTAATTAGTGGCAAACCGTCTATTGTAATAAACAAAAACGGCGTTGATTTTAAAGAGTTAAAGAAAAATAATATGGACGTTAGCGACCTTATTGAATCAATGCGTAATTTAGGATATTTTTCGTTAGACGCCGTAGAGTATGCAATATACGAGGCAAACGGCACGCTTTCGGCAATAGAAAAACAGCAAAACACCCCTCCACCAGATATGCCCCTTTTACTAATAACTAACGGCAAAACGGTTAAAAAAAATATAAAAATTACTAATTTAACTGAAAAAGATTTGCTTGAAATTTCAAATAAAAACGGCGCTAAAAGTATAAAAGACGTAGGCGTTTTTACAATAGACGGAAACGGAAGATATTATTTTCAGCAATTTAACAAAAAATATATAATAGGTAAATATAATTTAAAGGAAAACGTAAAATGGTAAAGTCTTTTATATCGGCACTTGTTGCCATTGCAATATTGCTTTCTATATCGCTATACGAACAAACGTTGTTAAACGACACTTTTAACGAAGTAAAAGAAAGTGCCGTTATAGTATATAAAAAAATTGAAGACGACACCGCCGTTAAAGAAGACGTTTTGTCTTTACAAAAATTATGGATAGAAAAAAAGAAAGTTCTTCATTTAATAGTTTCGCATAACGATATTAAAGAAATGGATTTATGGATTGCCGAAGCCACCACCCTAGTTGAAAACAATAAAAAAGAAGATGCTATTTCTAAAATTGACGTAGTTGTTGAACTTTGCGAGCAAATTCCAAAAATGTATAGTTTTTTGCCACAAAACATATTTTAAGCACTTTATATTAATATTTTTTATAACAAAAAAAGCGGTTGGTTGCTACTTTCTTACAAAAATAGCGACTGTAACCGCTTTTTAAATTACTTTAATTATTTATAATATTAAAAATCTAATCCTCTAATTACACCGTCGTAAATTGCGTTTATTGCCTTTTCAAAATCGGCTTGCGCAACGCCTACTATTATGCTAATTTCTTCCGTAGATTGAGCAATAGTTTTAATATTTATGTTGTTTTTACCAAAAATTGAGAATATCATACCAGACATACCCGGTCTAAACACCATATTTCTACCAACTACGGCAACTAACGCAAGGTCGCTATCTACGTCAACTGAAACTACGCCTTCAATTTGCTTTAACTTTGAAATTATATCGTAAAGTTTTTTATCTACCTTTTTACCGTCTACGATAATATTAAACTTATCTATCGCGGTTGGAATATGTTCTACGGAAACTTTAAAAGACTCAAAAACTTCTAAACAGTTTCTTATAACTTGCGCCTTGTTCGCGTTTATAGTTTTGGCAATAGTAAACGCCTTGTAGTTCTTTTTGCCCGAAATTCCCGTAATTAAACCGCTATTATCGTTAGATTCGCTTATAATTACAGTGCCTTCTTCGTTAGGTGCGTTAGTGTTTAAAATATGTATTGGTATTTGAAGTTCTCTTATAGGAAATATAGTTTCTTCGTGCAATACGCTAGCGCCCATATAAGAAAGTTCACGAAGTTCGTCGTAAGTAACTTCGGCAATTCGTTTTGGATTATTAACTATTCTAGGGTCTGCCATTAACACTCCGCTAACGTCAGTCCAGTTCTCGTATTTTTCAGCCTCAACCGCCATAGCCATAATAGAACCCGTAATATCCGAGCCCCCGCGAGAAAACAATTTAATTTCGCCCGTAGGATATGCGCCGTAAAATCCTGGAAGAACCATACAGCCAACTTGCGAATATTTTAAAGAAACTGCGCTTTTAGTTTTTTCGTAGTTTAAAGTACCGTCGTAATTAAATTTAACTACTTCTGCCGAGTCAACGAAAGCAAAGCCCAAATAAGAAGCCATAAGCCTTGCGCACAAATACTCCCCGCGTGAAACTATGTATTCTTCCGTAGCGCCCGATTTTAAATTTTCTTTAATAATTTCAAACTCTTTTTGCAAGTCGCAGTCAACGTTAAGTTCGCTACGAATTTCTTCGTATCTACTATAAATTTCGTTTAACACGCTTGAATAGTCTACCGCGTAGCGAATATGTGAAGATAATACGTATAATAAATCTGTAACTTTACTATCTCCGCTAAATCTTTTACCGGGAGCAGAAACTACTACTACTTGGCGCTTTTCGTCGCCTTTAACTATATTATTTACTTTTACAAATTGCGAGGCACTTGCAACCGAAGAGCCTCCAAATTTTACTACCGTTATCATATTTTATCTGCCTTTACCAATGCTTTTGCAATTTGTACGGCGTTTGCAGCCGCACCTTTTCTTATATTGTCGCTTACAGCGTAGAAGAGTAAACCGTTATCGCAAGATAAATCTCTTCTAATTCTACCAACGTAAACTGCGTCCGTACCGTTTGCGATAATAGAAGTTGGATATTTTAAGTTTTGTGGGTCGTCTACAACTACTATGCCTTCTTGATTTTTAAAGGCTTCTTTAACTTGTTCAAGAGTAAACTCTTTTTCAAGTTCAACCATAATTGAAACGGCGTGAGAATTAGCAACGGGTACTCTAACGCACGTAGCCGAAACTTTTAAAGACGGCATATTTAAAATTTTTCTTGTTTCGTTTACCATTTTAAGTTCTTCTTTGGTGTAACCGTTTTCAGTAAAAGAATCAATATGTGGCAAACAAGTTTGCGAAATGTTATATGGATAGAATTGTGGCTCTTCGCCCTTTAACGTTCTTTCTAAATCGTTTTTACCCTTTTGACCACTACCCGAAACTGCTTGATAAGTAGAATATACTACTCTTTTAAGACCAAACGCCTCGTTTAACGGTTTAAGTGGAAGAACGCATTGAATAGTGCTACAATTAGGGTTTGCTACGATTTTTCTAGCATTGTCAAACGCGTTAAGGTTAATTTCGGGAACGATAAGCGCACACTCGTCAACCATACGCCAAGCGCTTGAATTGTCTATAACAACCGCACCGCTTTTTTCTGCTTCTATCGCCCACTCTTCACTAATTTTTCCACCTGCGCTAAAAAGTGCGATTTGAACGCCTTCAAAACAACCTTTTTCTAATTTTTTTAAAGTGTACGTTTTTCCGTTATATTCAATTTGCTTACCAGCACTTCTTTCAGACGCAAACAACGTGAGATTAGAAATAGGAAAATCATATTCCTTTAATACCTTTAAAAACGTAGAGCCTACTAAACCCGTAGCACCTACTACTGCAACAGTATACTTTTTCATTTTTTTCTCCTTAAACTTTAATATAACGATTTTAAAAATAAAACGGGGTAACAAATGCTACCCCGTTAAAACCATTATGGAAAAACAGAATAGCACTCCGCATTTTATGCGACAACAAGATAGATGTTATCTAAATTGCCAGCAAGTAAGTTGCCACGCTTACAAACTTCGGCACTCGCTACCTTTTTCGCGCGGTTTTGGCAACCTTTTTAGCGCGATACTCTTTAACAAATGCACCTCTACTCCAAATTATCGTATATAATTAGTGCTATTTTAACACCTTAATACAAATGTGTCAACAAAAATGCAGTTTGTTTTTTAAATTTTATTTTTACTATAAATTTTTAGAAAATTCTTGCAACAAACTCGTATTTTGTAGCGTCGTCTAACTTTTCTACGATTTTTCCTTTGACGCCGTCAAATACGTAATATTTAGAACTGTTTGTAAAATTCTCTACTTTAAATTGGTTTTTGTTTTCAAAATAGTAAACTTGCTTTTTATCTTTTATCCTAATTAAGTCCGCAACCATTGCAGACGCGGTTGGATATCTTCCCGCACCCTTGCCGTAAAAACCAAGCGTGCCGTTGTTAAAGCAATCGTAAAATACGGCGTTAAATTCATAACTTATTCCGCTTAACGCGTTTTCTACGTCAACTAAAACGGGCTCTACCGAAATTTTAACTTTTCCGTCTACTAAAACGCTTTCCGCAACGAACTTTAACTTGTAATTAAAAGATTTTATATCGTTTAAAATTGCGCTTGTAACTTTGGTTATTCCGTAGTGGTAAACGTCTTTAAAATTAACCGTTCCACCGTACGCAATAGAAGAAAGTATGCAAATTTTACGCGTCATATCCAAACCTTCAAGGTCGTTTGTTGCGTCGTATTCGGCAAATCCTAACTTTTTAGCGTCGGCAAGCGCTTCGTCTAAACTAACGCCGTCTTTTTCCATACGCGTTAAAATATAGTTGGTAGTTCCGTTAATTATTCCGTAAATTTTGCTTACTTTATCCGTCTTAACGCTATCTATAAGTGAACATATAAGCGGAATACCGCCACCAACGGACGCCTCGCACATAAAGTATACGCCGTTTTGCTTTGCCAAAGAATAAAACTCTTCAATATGCAAACTAACTACTTCTTTATTAGAAGTTATAACGTGCTTTTTATTTTTTAAAGCCTTAACTATGCACTCGTACGGAAACTTATCTCCGCCCATTGCTTCTATAACTACGTCTATATCTTCGTTTTCGCAAATTTCGCTAACGTCGCCGGCGTATCTTTCCTTTAAAACGTCTTTTTTAATAGGCAAGTCAAAAACTTTAACTACTTTAACGCCTTGTTCTTTACTTAAACCGTCAATAAGTTCAAGTACACCACCGCCTATCGTGCCACATCCAAGTAATCCTATGTTCATAATATCTCCTATTCAAAAGCAAGTAAATTTACATCTTTAACTTTTGGTACTTTTTTTAATTGTGTTATTAATTCGTAAATTGAAACGCTTAATTCAGTCGTTTCAAGCGTTATGGTTATATACGCCATATCGTGTATTGGCATATCTTGGTTAATAGTTAAAATATTTCCGTTTTGCGACGCTATTGTATTTAACAAATTAGACAATATGCCTTTTTCGTGTTCCGTTCTAAACGAAATTATACATTTTTTACCGTAATTTGAAGAAAGTTCAAAAACTTTATCTTTATACTTATAAAAAGTAGAACGGCTTATGTCTAACTCTTTGCAAACGTCACTTACGCTTTTGCCTTCTTGATTTATCATTTTAACGGCTTTTACAACTTGCTCGTAACAAGGTGGCAAAGCGTCTTTATGGACCATCAAAAATTCATTTGACATTTTTATACGTAGCCCCCTTGTTGTCAACGTAAAGTTTTTTAGCCGTCCACACTACGCCGTCAATTTTTACGGTTGAAATTTTTGGACTTCCCTTTAATCCCACGGCAAGTAATGTTGAGCCTGCACCGCTAATTGCAACCGCGTAACCTTTTTGCTCTACCATTTCTATAACGCTTTTAGCCGTTTGCATAAGCGGAAATCTTACGGGTTGATGAATTTTATCGTCAAACACGGTTTTAATCATATTCATATTTCCCGTAGCAAAGGCGTTACCTGTAATTGCCGAACGGCTTAAATTATGAATAGCGTCTTTTAAAGGTATGCTTTTTGGTAGTACAGACCTTGCTTTTTCAGTAGAAAGTTCAAAGTCTGGTATAAGCGCGTATATTACAAGATTTTTTGCAACTTGATTGCGCACGGTGTAAAGTTCGCTTCCGTCCATACAAGACGTTACAAATCCGCCTAAAAAGGCAGGGGCAACGTTGTCGGGGTGACCTTCTATATCCGTCATTATTTTTAAAAGTTCTTTTTTAGAAAAATGATTTTTTAACATTAAGTTTGCCGCAATAACGCCTGCAACTATGCAAGTTGAAGACGACCCAAGCCCCCTAGAAGAAGGAACTTCGCAAACTCCTTGCGTTATTTTTACGGGAATATATTCCCTTTTAGAAACTTCAAACGCCTTTTTATACGCCTTTAACATTAAGTTGTTTTTTAAAGAGCCGTATTCTACTATATCGCAATCGCTTTTTTCAAAAATAAACGAATTATATAAACTTAAAGCAATTCCCGAACAGTCAAACGAGCAACCTAGGTTTGCCGACGACGCTGGAACTACAACTTCAAATTTTTTTGCGGAATACGATACTAATTCTTTAATTTCTTCCGTCGTTTTTAATTGAGTTTTTTTATTGCTTTTTTCTAATTTTTTAATGCCGTACGGAACTTTTGTGTTCGTGTATTTAGATATATCGCCTATCAATTCAAACTCGCTTTTATCGTACGGTAAGCCAAGCGCTTTTGCAACGGTATGTGGGAATTTATACGGGCTAGCCGTAGAAATTATCATAGTTTTGCCTTTTTTTGCAAGTTTGTTGTAGCAGTCGTACGCAACGGCGGTGTGTGGGTCTATAAGATAATTTAATTCTTTAAACGCCTTGTTTATAGCAAGCATAGTTTCTTCTTCGGTAGTAAAAGACGCGTCAAAACGGTTAAGCGCTTGCATTTCGCTACCGTCTAATTTATAAACGCCTTTTTCGTTTAAACTTTGCATTAAACTTTTAACTCTTTGCCCGTTTTTATTAGTTGCTATATACACTAATCTTTCTAAATTTGAAGAAATCAATATGTCCATAGCGGGCGAGTTAGATTTTTTAAATTGCCTATTTTTATCGTAAACGCCCGTTTTAAAAAAGTCCGTTAAAACGTTGTTTACGTTAGAAGCACATATAAAGTTAGTTATAGGAACGCCTATAAGCGACGCTAAATATCCCGCAAAAATATCGCCAAAGTTTCCCGTTGGAACGCAAATTGTAAATTCTTCGCCCAACTTTAAAGCGCCTTTTTTAACTGCCGAACAATACGCGCTAACGTAATAAATAACTTGCGGAACTAATCTTCCTATATTAATTGAGTTTGCCGAAGAAAGCAACACTCCGTTATTTTTTGGATATGAAGAAAATACTTTTTTAACGAAAGTTTGGCAATCGTCAAAGTTGCCGTCTATTGCGTAAGCGTGAGTCCTTTCGTTAGTGTAGTAAAGCATTTGTTTTTCTTGAATTTCAGAAACGCCACCGTTAGGGTATAATACTACGGTATCAAAAGCCTCGTTTTTAATAAAACTTGAAAGCGCAGCCCCACCCGTATCGCCCGAAGTTGCCACCAAAATAAGAGATTTATCTAAAACGTTGTTTTTCTTTTTAGCAACTTCAATTAAAAACGGAAGTATGGTAAGCGCCATATCTTTAAAAGCAAGCGTAGGCCCGTGATATAGTTCTAAAAACATAACGTCGTTAAAAGAATTTAATTTAGTAAAACACTCTTTAAAATTTTGTTTGTTGTACGCACTATTTATGCAATAATCTATTTCTTCGCTGGTGTAATCGTCTAAAAACAACGAAAAAACGTCTTTTGCAATTTCAAGGTACGTTTTATCTAAATACTTATGGTCTATATTAATTTTGCTTAGTGTTTTTGGCAAAAATAAACCGCCGTCGCTTGCAAGACCTTTTAATATTGCTTGACTAGCAGTTAATTCTTCGCCACCCCTCGTGCTTACGTACATAAAAGCCCCCTAATATAAATTAAAAATTCTTAATGTTAATATAATATTACATTGCACCAAAAAAGACAACTGTTTACAAGCAAAAAACACAAATTATTTTGTGTGCGAACAAAATACGGCAGTTTGTGCACCACGCACAAATTATTTATAAAAAAAGCAGTAAAATTTACTCCAACTTTACTGCTTTATATTTTAAATTACTTTATTCTTCAAAGTTGCCCATATACAAGCGATAATACGTACCCTTTAATTTTATCAATTCGTCGTGAGAACCTCTTTCTATAATATGGCCTTTATCAAGCACCATAATTACGTCCGCGTCTTTAACGGTAGAAAGCCTATGTGCAATTACGAAAACCGTTCTTCCTTGCATAAGCCTATTAGTGCCTTCTTGAACTAAAAGTTCGGTACGAGTATCTATTGAAGAAGTTGCCTCGTCAAGTATCATAGCGGGTGCGTTTTTAACCGCCGCACGCGCTATTGAAAGCAATTGGCGTTGACCTTGTGAAAAGTTTGAGCCGTCGCCAGAAATATAAGTGTTATATCCGTCTGGTAAAAGCGATATAAAATCGTGTGCGCTTGCAAGTTTGCAGGCGTTAATACACTCTTCGTCGGTAGCGTCTAACTTTCCGTAACGGATATTATCCATTATCGTTCCCGAAAACAAACTTACGTCTTGCAAAACTATACCCAAAGATTTTCTTAAATCGGCTTTTTTAATTTTGTTAATATTGATGTTGTCGTAACGGATTTTACCGTCGGCAATATCGTAAAAACGGTTTATCAAATTGGTAATAGTCGTTTTGCCGGCGCCCGTTGCTCCAACAAAGGCGATTTTTTGACCAGGTTTAGCGTATAGAGAAATATCGTGTAAAACAACGTGGTCTTCGGTATAGCCAAAATCAACGTTTTCTAATACGATATCGCCCGCTAGTTTAGTATACGTTATAGAGCCGTCAACTTTATGAGGGTGCTTCCAAGCCCAAACGCCGTCGCCATTTGTAGTTTCAACCACTTTTCCGTCTTCTTCTTTTATTTTAACAAGCGTTACGTAACCTTCGTCTTCTTCTTCTTTTTCGTCAAGCAATTTAAAAATTCTGTTTGAACCTGCAACCGCCATAACTACGGAATTTATTTGGTTTGAAATTTGCCCCGTAGTATTAGCAAAACGCCTTGCCATACCTAAAAACGAAACTACGGTGCTTATCTTCATTACGCCGATTAAATTGCCGGTAGTAAATAAATCTTGCAAACTTATATTAATGCCCGTACCTTGAGTTAAAATAAATATGCCACCGCCTAAAAACGCCGTTACAACGTACAAAATATTGCCTATATTGTGAATAATTGGCATTAGCATATTTGAAAACGCGTTTGCCTTGTTTGAAACTTCAAACAAATTGTCGTTTAACTGTTTAAATTTGCGTTTTGATTCTTCTTCGTGATTAAATACTTTAACGACCTTTTGACCGTTCATCATCTCTTCAATATAACCCTCGGTTTTAGCAACCGCTTGTTGTTGAGCCATAAAGTATTTAGCGCTGTTTCCGCCTATCAATTTAGTTACGTACGTTATAGAAATTATTCCCGCAACGACTACTAAAAACAACACTACGCTAATGTATAGCATAACTATCGTTAACGTAATAAGAGTTATTACGGTTGATAGTAATTGAGGTAAACTTTGCGAAACCAATTGCCTTAACGCGTCAATATCGTTAGTGTACGTACTCATAATTTCGCCGTGGGTGTGAGTGTCAAAATACTTTATTGGAAGTTTTTGCATTTTTTCAAAAAGCCTGTTTCTCATATCGCGTAAAAAGCGTTGAGTAAGCACCGCACCAAGCATACTGTAAAAGTAACTAGAAATTATGTTTATTACGTAAATGCTACCTAAAATTATTAAAGACGACGTTATAACAGACCAAGTTTCGCTAACGCCAGCGCCGTTTAAATACGCCTCTAACGCCGAATAAACTTTGTTTAAAAACAATCCGCCCAAAGAACTTGCAACCGCGCTAACGCCAATGCAAGCAAGTATTGTTACGAATAACGCCTTGTAATTTTTTAATAAAATTCCTATAAGCCTTTTTAAAGCCTTAAAATCTAGGTGTTTTAAACCTTTTCCACCTTTTGGACCACCGCGCATACCGCCTCTAAAATTAGCCATTAATTATCACCCCCGTTTTCGTCAAAATCTGCCATTTTATGTTGAGAGTTATAAACTTCGCTATAAATTTTATTAGTTTTTAAAAGTTCTTCGTGTGTGCCTACTCCGTTTATTTTTCCACCGTCCATAACTATTATTAAGTCGGCGTCCATAACCGAAGCAATTCTTTGCGCAACTATTATTTTAGTGGTTGAATTTAAAGTGTTTTTAATGGCGCGCCTTAAAAGTGCGTCCGTTTTCATATCAACGGCAGAAGTAGAGTCGTCTAATATTAAAACTTTTGGTTTTTTAAGTATTGCCCTTGCAATACAAAGCCTTTGCTTTTGACCGCCCGAAACGTTTGCACCGCCTTGCTCTATAAAAGAGTCGTAACCGCTTGGAAAAGAAGAAACAAACTCGTGCGCTTGTGCAAGTTTACAAGCGTTTACAATTTCTTCGTCGGTGGCAAACTTATTGCCCCACCTTAAATTTTCTTTGACCGTGCCGGAAAATAACACGTTTTTTTGCAACACTACTGAAACGCTATCGCGCAATACTTCTAAATCGTAATCTTTAACGTCTACTCCGCCTACTTTTACAGCGCCTTGTGAAACGTCGTAAAGCCTAGAAATTAAGTTTACAAGCGTAGTTTTACCAGAGCCCGTTCCACCTATAATTCCCACGGTTTGACCGCTTTTTATAGACAAATTAACGTCTTTTAAAAAGTATTTGTTAGAGTTTTTAAAGTAACTAAAACTAACGTTTTCAAAGTCTATTTGACCGTTTAAAACTTCTTTAACAGCGCCTTCTTTGCTAGTTAAACTACTCTTTTCGTCAAGCACTTCCGTAATACGCCTTGCAGACTCTAACGACATAGTAATCATAACGAATATCATAGAAAGCATTTGAAGCGACATTAAAATTTGAAGAGAATAAGTAAGCAAACTAGTTAAGCCGAAAACGTTAATACCTTGCGTTTTATCTATTATAATTTTTGAGCCAAAAAACGCTATTAATATAAGCGAAATATTTAAACAAAACTGCATTAAAGGTCCGTTTAAAGCAAGAATTTTTTCGGCTTTTGTAAAATCTTTTGCAAGTTCGTTAGATACTTTTTTGAATTTTTTAGTTTCGTAATCTTCCCTAACGTACGCTTTTACAACGCGCATACCCTTGATGTTTTCTTGCACGGACTCGTTTAAATTATCGTATTTTTTAAACACTTTTTTAAATATTGGCATAGCGTTTTTAATTATTAAAATTATGCCGAAAGCAAGAACGGGTATAGTAATGAAAAATATCGTTGGAAGCGTAGTGCTTATTGCAAAACTCATAGATACCGAAAATATAAACATTAACGGACTTCTTATTGCCGTTCTAATTATCATCATAAACGCCATTTGAACGTTATTTACGTCCGTAGTAAGTCTTGTAACTAGCGAAGACGATGAAAATTTATCTATATTAGCAAAAGAAAAACTTTGTATATTGCTATACATATCGTACCTTAAATTTTTAGCAAAACCCGTTGACGCCTTTGCGCACAATTTGCCCGCAAAAATACCCGCCGTTAACGATACTATTGCCGAACAAACCATTAAAATTCCGTAAACTAGCATACCTTTGCCGTCGCCGTTTTGCAAGCAACCGCCAAACCAGTTTATTAGTAACGGAATTAACACTTCCATAGCAACTTCTATTACCATAAAAACGGGCGTTAAAATAGTTGCCGTTTTATACTCTCTTATTGAACGCGCTAATTTTTTTATCATACTATTCTTCCTCTACCCTTTTTTGCAATTTTTTGATTAGTTTTAAAAACGTTTGACTTTCTTCGTCAGTTAGCGCAGTTGAAATTTTACTTTCAACTTCGTCTGCTTTAACTTTAAAATCTTTAAATAAATTTATACCCTTTTCCGTTAAAATTATTTGTTTAAGCCTACTGTCTTTAACAACGCTTTTTCTTTCTATTACGCCGTTTTTTTCCATACGGTTAAGCGTTGAGGTAACTGTTGAACGGCGAATTTTAAAACGCTTTTCTATATCGCGTTGATAAACTTCTTTATCTTTATTTTCAGATAAAAAACACAGTATGTACCCGTGCCCGCCGGTAATCTTTCCTATTTCTTCTAGTTCCGAAAAATTCGCAGTTTTTCGCCTTAATAAATTTGCTAAAATGCGAACTTCCGAACATATATTTTTTTCTTCCATATTCACTCCTAAAATGTTAGAACTCTAACAGTTTAACAAAATATATGCACGCTGTCAATAAAATTTGCACGCAATAAAAAAAATCTACTGTATTTCGCAAAATTTTCACTTTTTGCTATTGTTTTTTTGCTAAACGACTGATGCATTTTTTTGCGATTTACATATTTCCTTACCCCACACATACAAGTCCTTTTTTAGTAAACTATTTTAAAAATTATTTTTTCATTGACAATTGCTTATAAATTTATTATACTTGATATACCACACTAATTTCATAATCCTTTTATAATAGGTATATTATGTATTGCAGGACGCGATAATATTTGGTAGTAATGTCTGTATCGTAAAACGTGTTCTGTAAAAAGGATATATTAGTGTGGTAACTAACGAGAGGATATTCTACGGGTGTCATCTCGCAAGAGGTGACACTTTTATATGGAATCAAAAGTAAAAACTTGTTGTTTTTTTGGACATAGCAACTCACCTAAAACAATTTATAACAAACTGCAACAAACCATCGAATCTCTAATTGTAAACGACGGCGTAAGCAACTTTTATGTAGGCACGCATGGAAGTTTTGACGCTATGTCTCATAAAATTTTGAAACTTGTAAAAGAAGACTACCCTTTCATTAACTACGGCGTAGTTCTTGCGTATCTTCCACCTAAAAAAAACGAATATTTTAGGTATAGCAACACCGAAACTCTATATCCAAGCGGTATAGAAGACGTGCCTAAGAGATTTGCAATAGACTTTCGCAATAAATGGATGGTTAAACACAGCGATATAATAGTTTGTTTTATAACTTTTGATATAGGTGGCGCTTATAAATACGTAAACCTTGCAAAACACCAAAATAAACGAATAATAAATTTATTCAATAAAAAAGACTAGCAAGTTAGATTTGCTAGTCTTTTATTTTACATTTTAATAGGCTCGCTATACTCTACGCCAAAAGTATCAACGGTAACGCTTTTCATAATTTGGTCTTCGTAAGGCTTGTCGCTATAATCGGTTTTAGTTGTTGCAATTTTATCTACAACTTCTAAACCTTGTATAACTTTTCCAAAAGAAGCGTACTGCCCGTCTAAATAAGGTGCGTCTTCGTGCATAATAAAAAATTGAGAGCCTGCCGAATTTGGATTCATAGCGCGCGCCATAGAAATAACGCCCCTTTCGTGCTTTAAAGTATTGTTAAAGCCGTTGCTTTTAAACTCGCCTTTAATGCTGTAACCAGGTCCGCCCGTGCCTACGCCGTTAGGGTCTCCGCCTTGAATCATAAAGCCTTGTATAACCCTGTGAAAACATATGCCGTTATAAAAGCCTTTTTTTACTAACGATATAAAATTGTTTACCGTGTTGGGCGCAACTATCGGATATAACTCTAATACTATTACGCCACCGCCTTGCATTGTTATTGTTACTTGTGGATTTTTATTTTCTGCCATAATCTTTCCTTATATATATAAATTTAAAATTAGTCTTTAATATCGTCAACGTTTATAAGTTCAACGTTTGCTTCTTGTAATAACGTTTTAGAAAACTCGTCGGGATATCCGTGTTTGTAAACGACTTTTTTAATGCCCGAATTTATTATCATTTTAGTACATATAGTGCAAGGTTGATGCGTTACGTAAATGGTAGCGCCGTCTACCGAAACGCCCAATTTAGCCGCTTGCGCTATTGCGTTTTGCTCTGCGTGAACGGCGTAGCAAATTTCGTGGCGCGTGCCGGACTGTATATTTAATTTTTTTCTTAAACACTCGCCTTTATCTTTACAACTTTGAACTCCACTAGGCGCACCGTTGTACCCCGTTGCTAAAATGCGCTTGTCTTTTACAATAACAGCGCCAACGTGCCTGTTATCTTGATAACAACTTGACCACTCGCCAATAAAATCTGCCATATCGGAAAAGCGTTTATCCCATTTGCTCATATTTTACCTCTTTGTCATTTTTTAATAAAGTTTAACATATTTTGAATACTATTGCAATATTTTAATAAAGTTTATTAAAATTATTTAACAATTTTTTTAAATTTTACCACCTAAACTATTGACAAAATTTTTAATATGGATATAATGTAATTAGCAATCTAGTGTTTAGAGTGCTAATTTGCAAAAATTATTAAAGGAGATATTATTATGAAAATCAAACCTTTATTTGATAAGGTTGTTGTAGAAGCAACGAATAAAGAAGAAACTACAAAAACGGGATTTATTCTTCCTAGCGCGTCACAAGAAAAACAACAAACGGCAACGGTTGTAGCAGTTGGTCCTGGTGGCGTTATTGACGGTAAAGAAGTAACGATGCAAGTAAAAGTTGGCGACGTTGTGCTTTACGCAAAATACGCTGGAAGCGAATTTAAAGTTGACGGCAAAGAATTTACTATTATTAAACAAAGCGATATTCTTGCCATCGTTGAATAATTAAGGGGGTATAATTTATGGCTAAACAAATCAAATACGGCGAAGACGCTAGAAAAGCGTTAGAAGCCGGCGTTAACACGCTTGCAAACACGGTTAAAATTACGCTTGGCCCAAAGGGAAGAAACGTAGTTTTAGATAAAAAATTCGGCGCACCGCTTATCACTAACGACGGTGTTACGATAGCAAAAGAAATTGAACTTGAAAACGCTTTTGAAAATATGGGCGCGCAACTCGTTAAAGAAGTTTCCACCAAAACTAACGACATTGCCGGCGACGGTACTACTACCGCTGTAGTTTTAGCGCAAGCAATTATTAGAGAAGGGCTTAAAAACCTTGCCGCAGGCGCAAACCCAGTGGTATTAAAAAAAGGTATTAAAAAAGCCGTTGACGTTACCGTTGAAGAATTAAAAGAGATTTCTAAACCTATAACGGATAAAACGTCTATTGCGCAAGTTGCTTCAATTTCCGCAGGCGACGAAGAAGTTGGCGAACTTATTTCGGAAGCAATGGAAAAAGTTGGTAAAGACGGCGTAATTACTATTCAAGAAAGCAAAACTATGAAAACTGAACTCACTACGGTTGACGGTATGCAATTTGATAGAGGATACGCTTCTGCGTATATGGTTACTAATACCGATAAAATGGAAGCGGTGTACGACAATCCACTTATTTTAATTACCGATAAAAAGATTTCTACTATTCAAGAAATTTTACCTATCGTTGAACCTATTGCTCAACAAGGTCAAAAACTTATGATTATAGCCGACGACGTTGAAGGAGACGCGCTTGCGGCTCTCGTAGTTAACAAGTTAAAAGGCGTATTTAACTGCGTTGCCGTTAAAGCACCTGGCTTTGGCGATAGAAGAAAAGCAATGCTTGAAGATATTGCTATTTTAACGGGCGGTACGGTTATTTCTACCGAATTAGGCATTGAGTTTAAAGACGTTCAAATTAATATGCTTGGTAGAGCAACTCAAATTAAAGTTGATAAAGAAAACACTACTATTATTGGTGGCAACGGCGACCCAGAAGCAATTAAGGCTAGAATTTCTGCAATTAAAACTCAAATTGAAATTACGGCTTCCGATTACGATAAAGAAAAATTACAAGAACGCCTTGCTAAACTTGCCGGAGGCGTAGCCGTTATAAACGTAGGCGCTGCAACGGAAGTTGAAATGAAGGAAAAGAAACTTCGTATTGAAGACGCTTTGGCTGCAACCAAAGCCGCCGTTGAAGAAGGTATTGTTCCAGGTGGCGGAACTGCCCTTTTAACCGCTATTCCTGCAATTAAAGAACTTGCAAACAAATTAGAAGGCGACGAAAAAACGGGGGCTTCCATTATTCTTCGCGCAATAGAAGAACCTGTTAGACAAATTGCCACAAACGCAGGTCTTGACGGCTCGGTTATCCTTAACGAAATTGTTAAAAAAGGCGATAAATACTACGGTTTTGACGCTTACAAAAACGAATACTGCGATATGGTTAAATCGGGTATTATTGACCCTACCAAAGTTACAAGGTCGGCTTTACAAAACGCTGCGTCTATCGCGTCAACTCTTTTAACTACTGAAAGCATCGTTGCAGATATCACTCCTGAACCACCCGTTCCACAAGGCGCAGGCGGTATGCCGGGAATGTATTAAGATTAAATAATTTATAAATGCGTTACGTTAAAATTGTTTTTATAAATATTTAATAAATAGAAAAAATAAAACACGCCGTACTTTACTAAAAAGTAAATTATAGCGTGTTTTTTATTATTATAATCAAACAAAAAATGCCGTTATTTACGGCATTTTTTATACTTTTAAATACGTTTCCGCATTACTTTTAAATAATTTTTCGGCAATTTCTTGCCCCGCAACTTTAACTACGGTTTTATACGCTTTATAAATGCTTACTCCCCTATCACTATGAGTGTCGCTTGCAACAAAATCTATTAAACCTTGCTTTATAGCGTGTAAAACGCGTTTTTTTATAGTTCTACCGTCTTCACCAATAACGCTTGACGCATTTACTTGCAACAACGCGCCTAGTTGTTTTAAGTCAAACAAATTATCCCAATCTAAGTAAACGTATCTTTCTATATGAGCAATAATAGGCGTATAACCAAGCATTTTTAAATTGTAAACGTAGTCGGCAATATCTTGCTCTTCATAATAATTAAATTCAATTAATATGCACTTTGTTCCGTTTACAGTTAAAACTTTATTCTCTTTTAGCAAATTATATATATCGCTAGTACAATATATTTCTTGACCTAAAAATAATTGTATAGGAATATTATTTTCTTTGATTTTATCTTTTAAACTTTCAAACGCTAATTGCAGTTCTTGGATATTTTTATCAAATATGTTTTTTTTATAATGAGGGGTGCAAATAATTTTTTTTACGCCGTTTTTAGATTCCATTTCAATCAATTTTAGCGATTGACTTAAAGAACTACTTCCATCGTCTACAAAAGGAAGAACGTGCGAGTGAATATCAATCATCAACCGTCTCCGCTAAATACCTATCTTTTACGCCTTTATAATATCTTCCGTTATAATAACTGCCGTAATTAACGCTAAATTTACCGTTGTTATAATAAGTCATAACAACGCCGAAAACATCTACGTTATTGCGCTTTAAAAGTTCTACGGATTCCTTTAATTGAGAACGATGCGTTAAGCCTGCCGAAACTACGAATATAACCTCGTCTGAAAGTTTAGATATATGCATATAATCTGAAACTAAAAGTATAGGTGGGCAGTCAAAAATAATAATATCGTATTCTTGTTTAAGTTCTTCTACTAAATTTTTAAATTTATCGGAAGTAAATATTATTGACGGATTTTGTGCCGCTTTACCCCTATTTATAACGTCAACTTTATATTCAGTTTTCTTAACCAAATCTTCTTTTTTGCACTCGCCAAGCATATATTCTGCAAGGCCGTTAAAGTTTGGAACGCTAAACGCCCTATGCATTTTTGGACGCCTAAAATCAAGGTCTAAAACAACTACTTTCTTTCCGCTTTTTGCAAGCGCAACCGAAAGGTTAACGGCAATAGTAGATTTACCCTCGCCCGAAATTGAAGATTCTATTTGAAAGACCTTTTTCTTTCCGTTATCGCTACCGTAAATAACGTTATCTTTTAACCTGTTGTAACTTTCGCTTTTGCCAACCTTTTTGCCGATAACTATTTTAGGAACGTCCGTATCAAAATCCTTTTTTTGTTTTCTTTTAAAAAACCACATATTATTCGCCCTCCTTATTTTCAGGACTAGTTGCGTCTAAATTTGCAACGGACTCTTCGTTTATTATAAAGTTAGGGCTTAAATCTATAAACGCAATAGTGCTTGCGCCCAAAATTCTTTCAATATCTTCGCGCGAAGAAACGGTATCGTCAATAAAGTACATTATTATTACGAATATAGCAGAAAGAACAACTCCCACCATAAACGATAAAATTAAAGTTTTAGTCATACCCGACGATTGAGTAACCGTAATTTCGCTAGCCAATGAATACGGAACTAATTTGTTTCTTAAAACACCGTATTTTTCGTCGCTATTTAATTTTTCTATTGCTTTTTGCACGTAATCGTTTAACGATTTTGCAACGGCTTTTTTAATTTCGCCACTATCTCCACCGTGTTTGCCGTAGGTATACGTAATATCAAAAAAGGCGGAGTCTTCCGTATATGCAAACTTTATGCCCGAAAAACTTATATTATTTTGCTTTACTCCGTTAACTACGGGGTTAATATAAGTGTTCATTTCTTGCGACTTTAATACTTTTTCGTATTCAGGCGCAATTAACGCTGAATATTGGTATAACGTATGCTCTGCAATATTTAACTCTTTTCCGTTTTCGTCGGTAGAGGGCGCGTAAACGTAAATACCTACTTTTGCAGTATAGTTCGTGTCTTGCACAAAAGTAACGTAGGCAATGCCAGCGCCTATACAAGCAATGATTATTGCTATTATCCAAATTAAATTATTCCTTATTACAAGCCAAATATCTGATAGCGACAATGTTTTTTCTACTTTTTCTTCTTGCATAATATCTCCTTGCCTAAATTTATATTTATTTTATTAGTTGATTAACTTTGGTTGCCGTCTCTAAACAAAACTACTTTTATAGTTTCAAAAAATAGTCGAACGTCTAGCATAAAACCCGCGTTTTTTACGTAGTACGCATCCATTATCGCTTTGTTTTTATAATAAACGCCGTCTCTACCATGCACTTGCGCGTATCCCGAAATTCCAGGGCGCATTTCAAAAACGCCTAACGCTTGACGCATATTATTACAGTTTTCTTCGGCTAAAATAAGCGGTCTATAACCTATAAAACTCATATCGCCTTTTAAAATGTTGAAAAACTGCATAAATTCGTCTAAAGAAGTTTTTCTTAAAAATTTGCCCACACGCGTGTAGTGAGAGTCCGCATCTTGTAAAACGGACGTTGCTATATCGTGCGGTGTTTCAATTTTCATACTTCTAAATTTATATAACACAAAAGGCTTGTTGTTTTTTCCTAATCTTTTTTGCTTGAAAACAACAGGGCCTTTAGAATCTATTTTTATGGCAATTGCTATGCAAAGCAAAAGTGGCGACAACGAAATTATTGCAAGTAGTGAACCTGCAACGTCAATCGCGCGCTTTACGACTTTATAAAACAATTTGCGTTTTGTGTTTTTTTCAAAGTTAGAAATAAACTCTTTATAAAACTCGTCCGAATATTTGTTTGTAAGGTCTATTTCATAACCGTTAATTTTACTAAACGTTTGTTGCTTACGCATTTAATCCCCACATTATCTACATTTTTTATCGTAAATTTTTGTGCGTTTTTTTATTCGTGAAGTAAAAATATTAAAGTATTAAAAAACGAAAACAAAATTATATAAGTAATATCTATTAAATATTGTAACACATTATATTATAAAAATCAACAACCATTTTAAAATTTAATATAACGTATTGCAAAATATTGATAAGAAAATGAGTTTTTTATAGTTTAATCTTTACCCTTTTCCCTTTTCTTTTCTTATTTTTAAAACTTCTTTTTCGTATCCGTTTTGCTTTGGCTTATAGTAAACCTTATCTTTTAAAGCGTTTGGCAAATACTGTTGCTCGCAATATCCGCCGTAGTCGTGCGGATATTTATATTTTGCACTTTCACTTTTATCTTCTTTACTCATATACGAAGGGTTTATAAGGTGCTTTGGAACGTCGTCGTCTCTAACGGTTTCAGCGTCGCTACTAGCACTATGCAACGCTTCTATTACGGCGTTTGATTTATGCGCCTCGCAAACGTATATTATTGCTTCGCTTAACGGAATAAGCCCTTCGGGAACGCCAATTTCTTTTAACGCCGTTAACGCAGACGTTGCAATTACTAACGCGTTTGGGTCTGCAAGCCCTACGTCTTCTGCCGAGTGAACTATTAATCTTCTTGCAATAATTAAGGGGTCGCAACCGCCTTTTATAAGCCTTTGGCTATAATATAAAGCCGCGTCGCTGTCGCTTCCGCGCAAACTTTTACAAAACGCGCTTAACAAATGATAATAGCCGTTTTCGTCTATTGAAAGCGCCTTTTTTTGTATAGATTGCTCGGCGTCTTTAATAGTTATATTTAAAGTTCCGTCTTCGCTAATAGGCGTAGTCATAACGGCAAGTTCCAAAGCGTTATAAGCCGTTCTTAAATCGCCTGCGGAAACTTCGGCTATGTGCTCTATTGCTAAATCTTCTACTTTTGCGTTAAATTTTTTTAGACCGTTAGTTTCGTCGTTTAACGCTTTTTTTAAGGCGTTTACTATAATTTGCTTTGAAAGTCTTTTAAATTCAAAAATTCTACACCTAGAAATTATTGCCGGCGTCATTGCCGAATACGGATTTTCCGTTGTAGAACCTATAAAAATTATAGTTCCGTCTTCTATAAACGGCAATAAACTGTCTTGTTGCGTTTTGTTAAAGCGATGGCACTCGTCAAGTAGCAAATACGTTTTTTTACCGTACGTTTTAAGGTCGTCTTTTGCCTTTTCTACGGCTTTTTTTACGTCCGCAACACCACTAGTTACGGCGTTTAATTGAGTAAAATTGCCACTAGTGGAATTAGAAATTATTCTTGCAAGCGTCGTTTTACCCGTACCCGGTGGGCCGTAAAAAATACAACTGCCTAGCCTATCAAACATAATCGCCCTGCGAAGCAAACTACCCTCTGACGCTATTTCCGCTTGCCCTAAAAACTCTTTTAAAGTTTTAGGGCGCATTCTTTCAGCCAAGGGCGCGTTTTGATTATTGTTGTTTTCGTTTAAAACGTCAAAAAGCGTGTACATATTTTTTCCCTTTTGTGCTTATATTTAAATATGCACGTTAAAAATTTTTTTACAGTTAATTATTTAAAAAAAGGCTCTATAACGCTGTTACTATTGTTTTTTATGACAATTTTAATAGCGTTTCCCAAAAAGTATATAGAAAGTTGCCACCAAGGGCTTTTGCTTTTTGCAATAGTAGTTTTGCCTTCTTTATTGCCGTTTTTCTTTTTAACTACTTTGCTGACCACTACGGGAGTGCTATTTAAAATTTGCAAACCGCTTTCAAAAATTTCAAAAGCACTTTTTAATCTTAACGGCATTGCCTTTTATTGTTATTTTATGAGTATTCTTTCGGGTTACCCCGTAGGAAGCAGAATTATTAGCGAACTGTATAGTAAAAAAGCAATTAACGAAGGCGAGGCTTCACGCCTTGCAATTTTATGTTCTACGTCCGGCCCGCTTTTTACGGTGGGCGCTGTTGGAATTGCCATGTTTAACAGTAAAAGTTGCGGATTTATAATATATTTTTCACATATACTATCCGCATTTATAACCGCCTTGTTTTTTAAAAATTACGGCAAAACCCCAAGCAATTTAACGCTTTTGCAAAAAGATAAAAAAGGCGAAAATTTGCTTTACGAAACTATGTATAGCACTACTATTTCTTGCGTTATAGTTGGCGGATTTATAAGCATATTCTACGTTTTTGCCGAAATTTTTAGCGATTTTAACTTGCTTTTATTTATTCAAAAACCACTAGATTTAGCCCTTTCTTTTTTTGGCGACAGCAAAGCCCTTGCAAACGCGTTTACTTACGGGCTAATTGAATGCACAAGGGGTTGCAAAAACTTATCTACGCTAAAAACTAGTAGCATAACCGTTGCGCTTTCTACCGCGTTAATTTCTTTTGGCGGAATTTCTATAATTATGCAATCTATCGTTTTTTTAAAAAGCGCAAAAGTAAAAAGTTGCGTGTTTTTGCTAGGAAAAACCTTGCAAATGGCAATATCTTTTATACTTGCCTACTGTTTAACTACGCTTATTGGTTTTTAATTATATCCATAACTTCTTTTGATAAATAAGCACGCAAATCACCGCCGTCTTTTATGGCGTTTCTAACAGCCGTAGAACTAATTGAAACGTACTCTTTTTCACAAGGTATAAAAAGAGTTATTATATCTGGGTGCAACGATTTATTTACGAAATGCATATAGTTTTCGTAAGCGTAGTCGGTATCGTTTCTAACCCCTCTAACAGTGTACGTTGCGCCTTTTTGCTTCATTAAGTCAACAAGCATACCTTCGTGATATAAAACTTCTACGTTTTTATATTTTAAGCAAACGGCTTTTATCATTTTAAGGCGCGTTTCCACGTTAAAAAAAGTGTGCTTTTCGGCGTTTACGCAAACAGCAACTATTACGCTATCAAATAAGTTAGCGCAAGTTTCAATAACTTTTTCGTGCCCTTTCGTTATAGGGTCAAACGTGCCTGCAAAAACTGCCTTTTTCATAAAATTTCCTCGTAAAAATCAAAAATTGCAATACCGTAACGACGGCTACCTTTTAAAGCAAATCCGTCAAACTGTTTAGTTGGCTTATCGATTTTATGCTCGTAAATAAAAACTCCACCTTCGTTTAAAATTTTGTTTTGCTTTACTATTTTTAAAACTTCTTCTTCGCTATTATAAGCGTAAGGCGGGTCAAAAAACACGACGTCAAAGGTGCTTGCCGTTTGCTTTAAATAGGTTATTGCGTCAAGCGTTTTAGGCGTATTTTGTAATTTTACTGAATTTAAGTTAAATTTTGTAATTTCGCAACTTTTTTTTGAAAAATCTACGAATTCAACAAACTTTGCCCCACGGGATATCGCCTCTAAACCAACCGCACCCGTACCGCAACAAAGGTCTAAAAAATCACAGCCTATAATTCGTGGCATTATTATATTAAACAAAGCCTCCCTTGCCCTATCGGACGTTGGGCGAACTTCTAACCCGTCAAACTCTTTTAATTTTTTTCCTTTATATTTTCCACCTATAATTCGCATACTGCCTAGCCTTATTTAACAACTTTAACGTTTTTTTCGTATAATGTAATGGAGTAACGTCAATAATCTTATTATGAAACTATTAATTGGTATAATAATCGGACTAATTGTCGGCACGAATATAGGTGCAATAATAATGGCGCTAATTTCCGCCGGCAAAGAACGATAATTTATTGCTTAACGATTTTATTGTTATCTATAAAATAATGATTTTTTAATACGCTTGCTAGTTTTTGTTTGTGAGAAACTGCAACTATCGTTAAATCTTGTTGATTTTTAAGCATTTGTATAAAACTTTGCTCCGTTTTTTCATCAAGAGAACTAGTAGCCTCGTCTAACACCAAAATTTTATATTTTGCTATTATAGCGCGCGCTATTGCTAGCCGTTGCGCTTGACCTTCTGAAAGAAAACTTCCGTTTATACCTACGTAGTCGTCCACGGTTTCTTTTATAATTCCACGATAGCAATCTTCTTTTAAAACGCCTTCTACTTCCGTTAAAGTGGCGTTTTTATTTAACGTAGTTGCGTTTTCGTAAACACTGCCCGTAAAAAGCATATTGCCTTGCGGTACTACCGCAAATAAATTTTTGCATTTTTCAGGCGACGTTTGCACGACTTTTCCATCGCTATTTTTTAGTTCTATTATTATTTTTCCGCTTGTAGGCAAGTTAACGCCCGTAAGCAATTTTAAAAACGTAGTTTTACCTATTCCCGATTGACCTTTTATTAAAACGCCGTCTTTATAATTTATTTGCAAATTAACGTTTTCTAAAACTTTTTTATCGCCGTAATTAAAACAAACGTCAACAAATTTTGCGCTTATAAATTGATAGTTAATAGCGTCAACTTCAACTTGTTTTTGAGTGTTATTAATTAACTCTTGTAGCCTACTTAAAGCAACTTCTTTTTCGCTTTTTGCAGGAACAAATCCCGTTAGCGCAGTCATAGGAGATTTAATTTGATACGCTAATTGCAATATGGCTATAAGCGTGCCGTAACTAAACGACGCCCCATCGTAATTTATAAAAGCAATTCCCCAAATAATTGCAAAAGCGTAAAACGCAGTAAATGCAAACGAAGTTAGAGACGTTACCGTAGAGCCAAAAAACCTTTGCTTTAACTTTGCTTTATTAACGCCTTTTAAATTGCCGTTTAACGTAGAAATAACCGCATCTTCGCAACCCGTAGATTTTATAAAAAACGCGTTAATGTTAACTTCACCGATGTAAGCAAGGGTTTTAGATTCGGCAATTCTTGTAGTTTTATAGAGTTTAGACGCACGCTTTCTAATAAAATACGTTGACGCCACCACTAACGATAGGCACGCTAATACTATTAAAGTAAAATTAGGTTGCAACGCTAAAAGTGCCACAACTACCAAAACTACGTGCGTAACGGTTGAAATTAAAGTGGGTAAAAAAGAAATATGAACGTTTGCCACCTTTAAACAATCGTTTTCTATTCTTGAAACAAGGTCGCCCGAAGAAACGGATAAAACGTTATCGTAACTGCCGTTTATATATTTTTTAAGAACTTGTTTTTTGAGTTTAATTTCCGTTTTGGTTACCAATTTTACTTGCATAATTTTTTGTAAAAAACCAAAAGCAAACGACAAAACGGCAAACACCGCTAATAAAACGGAGTATACCGTTATTATGTTATTGCCCTTACTATACTCAACGGCGTTTACAAGAAATTTTATAAACAGCGCAAAAAGCACGCTACAAAAACACTGTAAAACGCAAAAAACTATAATAAGGTAAAATTTAAACCCTCTTTTTTGAAGTAATATTTGGTTGTTTTGCTTATTATTACGCATATAACACCTTAATTTTTATCGTTAATTTTATAGGTGGGAACTAATTCTTTAATATATTCTTTAATCTTATCGCCTTCGCTGTACGCTTCGCTTTTTAACTTTTGCAAACAATCGTTTAAACGCAATTCGTCAAAATCAATGGGCTTGCCTATGCTTATTAAATCATTGGCGGTTTTTAACATACCTTCTTCATCCATAAGCCTTTCTTCGTAAAGTTTTTCGCCCGCACGCAATCCCGTATATTCAATGTTTATATCAACGTTAGGCTCGTAACCGCATAGCCTTATTAAGTTTATTGCCAAATCGCTAATTTTAACAGGCTCGCCCATATCTAGAACGAATATTTCGCCACCTTTGGCGTATGCGCCCGCTTGTAAAACGAGTGATACCGCCTCGGGTATGGTCATAAAATACCTAGTTATGTCTTTATGGGTTACGGTTACGGGTCCACCGTCTTTAATTTGTTGTAAAAATAACGGCACAACCGACCCGTTAGAGCCTAAAACGTTACCAAATCTAACGGCAACGAAATTAGTTTGGCTCTTTTTTGCAAAATTTTGAACTATCATTTCGCAAACCCGTTTAGACGAGCCCATAATATTGGTTGGATTAACGGCTTTATCTGTTGATATTAAAACGAATTTTTCCACTCCGTACTTATCGGCAAAATTCGCCACGTTATACGTTCCTAAAACGTTGTTTTTTATAGTTTCGTTAGGGCTGTTTTCCATTAGCGGAACGTGTTTGTGCGCCGCCGCGTGAAAAATTATGTTGGGCTTGTACGTTTTTAACACGCTTTCTACCCTACCGCTATCTCTAACGCTACCTATTAAAGCCACTAAATTTAATTTTGGATATTTTTTAGTAAGTTCAAGTTCAAGCGTATAGGTAGTGTTTTCGTAAATATCTAAAATTATAAGTTGTTTTGGGTTATGCGACGCTATTTGCCTACACAGTTCGCTTCCTATTGACCCCGCGCCACCCGTAACAAGCACTACTTTATCGCTAATATAACCCATAATCTCGTCTAAATTAACTTCAATTTGCGGTCTTAAAAGCAAATCTTTAACTTCCACGTCTTTTAAAGCGGAAACTGAAAGTTGACCGTCAACGAATTGATAAATTCCAGGGACCGTTTGAACTTTTACGCCCGTTTTTAAACAACGTTCGGTTATAGCCGTATATACCTTGCGATTAACCGACGGCATTGCAATAATTATCATATCGGCATCGTACTCTTTTACGTACTTTTCAACTTCCATAGTGCTTCCGGCAACTAAAACGCCTTGCACCGTTTTGCCTATTTTAAACTCGTCGTCATCAAGAATACATACGGGGCAAATTTTAACTTGTTCAGTCGTTAAAAGTTCCCTTATAAGCATAACGCCCGCACTACCGCCACCCACTATTATGGCGCGCTTTAAAGGTTTTGTTATAGAATAAATGTTAAATTTTAAATATTTTAGCGATACTGCGTAAAAGCGTGGGCATAAAAGACAAATAAACGATAAGCCTGTAAATATAAACATCCACCTTAAAACGCTTTCCATACCCATAGTATTTACGATAATTAAGTTTATTGCAAACAAAAGCGCGCAAACTATTAAAACCTTAAAAATATCGCTTTTACCAACGCTTTTGGGCAAGTAATTATACATTAAAAATAAAATTTCTAGCACTAAAAAGAAAACTAAATCTACAACCAACAGCACGCCTGTAAGAGTAAAAAATTCGTATATTGGATATCCGGCAAGTAAGTGCGCGATAATTGCCGACGCAACTACGATTACCACGTCTATTAGCATATACGTTGAATATAACAAAATTTTATTTCTAGCCTCGTTTTTTTTGCTTTGCAACATTTTTTACCTCGTACGTAAAACAGCATAGTATGTTAATATACATTATAGTTTAATAAAAATATATTGTCAAGTCAAAATCTTTAAAGAAAACTTCTAAAAAAACGTCTAAAATACGCATATTTACAATTTGTTAAAAAACGCTTTATTTATGCGTAACTTCGTGCTATAATTCTATTATGAGTTACAATATTTCAACGCTAAATATTTGGCGCACTTTTAACGATAACTGCGTATGCCCCGTATGTGAAATACGCAAAAAAACCGATGCGGAAATATCGGAAATGTATTTATCGGAAGCCGTTATGGAAGACGCTGAAAGGCATAAAGTAAATAAATACGGCTTTTGTTCTAACCATTACGACTTATTGTTTTCGGGTAGAAACAAATTGGGTTTAGCCTTGCAAATTTCAACGCGAATTAAAACGCTAAACAATTTATTAAGCGATTGTAAAGACGTTAAAAAAGCGCAAAAATATGCGGAAAAACTTAACCAAAATATATCTTCTTGCGTAATTTGCAACACGCTTGAATTTAATATGAAGCGATATTACGAAACTATTGCTAGGCTTTATAACGACGATGAAAAGTTTAGAGAAGTCAATTTTAAAAGCGTAAAGGGGTTTTGCGTTAAGGACTATATAAATTTAGTTAGTTACGCAAGTAAAGCGGGCAAGTCCGCACAACGTTTTTTAAGCGAACTTTATCAAAAACAAGTAAATTCTACAAACCAACTTTTAAGCGATTTAAACGATTTTACTATGGCGTTTGATTATAGAAATAAAACGCCGTTAACAAAAGGGGCTACGGCGTCGTTAAGAATTGCGCGCGTAAAACTTTACGGCGATATAACTAACCTACCGGAAAGACGCTAATTGTACTCTAAAACGTTTGACTATTATTTAATTTAAATGTATAATTATTACTATTGTTCGCATTTTAATTCGTTAAAAAAATGCGGTATAATATAAAAAACAAAGGAATTAACAATGTACATACCAAAAGTTAACTATATTTACCCTGAAAATACTGACGAACAGCTTATCAAGGTAGAAAATAAACGAAAAGTAAAACTAAACGAAAAGTATTATAAGCATTTAAAAAGTTTTTTGTTTAGAATTGGGCATTTCTTTTTTAGAATTGTTTTTTCGCTTATTGCTATTCCTTTGGTTAAAATTAGATATCATTTAAAAGTAGAAGGCAAAAAAAATATAAAAAGGTTAAAAAAGCCCCTTAAAAAACACGGTTTTATAACGGTTAGCAATCACGTGTTTTTCTGGGATTATCTAGCGCTTTGCGCAACTATGGGCATGGGCTTACCTAACGTGCCTGCGTGGGAAAAATTAGCGTTTTCTAAATTTGGCGAAATCTTTTCGCAAGCCGGCGTTATCCCCATTCCGCAAGACGCTAAGTCTTTTAAAAAATTCTACGCTTTTATTGACGATATCTTTAAAGAAAATAGGTGGATTCACATTTATCCAGAAACGGGGCTATGGTATTATTACGTGCCTATTCGCCCGTTTAAACGCGGTGCTTGTTACTTTGCGTATAAGTACGATAAACCTATAATTCCCGTTGCTTTTTCGTTTAGAGAGCGCACGGGAATATCTAAATATATATTTAAAAAAGACCCTTTTGTTACGGCTCACATAGGCGAACCTATTTATCCAGATAAAACACTTCCTAGCAAAATTGCCATTGATAAAATGACTGATGAAGTTAGAACGACAATTATGCGTATGGTTGGAATAAATAGCGAAGAAGAAAATCAAAAACTTATGAAGGAATGCTATAAGTACGAAAACGGCCACTACTACACTAATTTATAATATCCGCAATAAAGTTAAAAACCAAGCAAACGTTTGCTTGGTTTTATTAATTGCGCATATATTTATTCTTTTAAATGCGTTATAAACGTGCAAGCGTTACACTTGCGCATATTTTATATTTAACTACTGTAAAGACCTTTTTGCCAATACTTCGCCCAAAATTCCGTCAACTAAATAAGCAACGGTTTTTTTATCGCCCGTACAAAACCCTACGTAATAATAATTTCTTCCGTCGCCACCCAAAATTCTTACCCTAATTTCACAAGGTTGCGCGCCCTTTTTAAAGAGAGAAGAAATAGTGCTTTCGTCGTATTTTTGAACGCATTTTAAGGCGTCTTCCGCACTAATAACGTTATCTAAAACGCATAGGCTTACGGTCATATCAACTTTAACGTTATCCCCTAAAAGTTCAACTTTTAACTCGTTAGCCGTTGGCAACTTTTCAACTTCAAGTTCAACGGTATATTTGCCGTTTATAGGATTATAAGTAAAGCAACCGTCAAAAATAACGTCGTCGTAACTTATAAAAACGTTGCAGTTATTAACGCTTTCGCCATCTTTTTCTAGGCGTACTATTAAATAGTTTTTCATTTCGCCAACGTAGCCGTCGGTAAAAAAAGGAGTTTCGCGTTCTTCGCAGTATACGGTAACTTTATATCCGTCTTGAACACCTTCGTAATACCTTGTGCGAAACTCGGAAACGTAGTTTAAAAGGTTAATACTATTAGCGCAAGAAGATAGTATAAACAGTACCGTTGACAAAAAAATTAAAGCGATTGTTTTTTTCATATTTTACCCTATTACACCGCTATTTTATTTGCCTCTTTAAAAAAATATGTTATTTTTTTATAAATAAAAGCAAAATTATATAATTTGGTTGATTTTTTACGAGTATTTTGCTATTATAATTTTAAGGTATAAATTATGAAAAATTTAGTGGTAAAATCAGTGTCTATAACGCTTTTAATTATAACTAGCGTGATTTTGGCGTCGGTTATAATTTCAACTGCTTTTTTTCCATCTTTTGTTTCCGACGTTGCCTTTACAACGGGCAACAAATCACTATGCGTTAAGTATAGCGAAAAACAGTATTTAAAATCTAAATCGGATTTTGACCTTGCCAAATTAGTTGAACGCACCTTTTGGGCGGGCGATGATTATAACGCCGTAAAATACGGTGCAATTTTTATTAATAACGATAATTTTAACGCCTATTGCAATATGCAAGACGACGGGTATAAATACTATATAGTAGGAAGTTATTGCCAAGTCCTTTACGAAAACGGCGAAAAAGAAAAGAGTATAGAAACGGCTTTTATTCGCACGCAAGAATACACTAGCACGAATCCTATAAGACTTGTTTCATACCTTATTGCTAACGATAACGATAAGGTTTTGGCAACAAAAGTATGCAATCTTTTACAGCAACGCGAAGATTGCGAAACGGAAATTATAAAAAACGATATAGCCGTTTTAAAAACTTTTATAAACGGTTAATTTAATATTTTTAAAGGAATTTTAATTATGAATTGCAATTTAAGACCTGATACGTTTAAAAGAATAACCAACTCTACACTTGCAAAAGCGTTTATTGACGAGCAAATTGAAATTATTCGCAAGCAAGTTGGCAATAAAAAAGTGCTTCTTGCTCTTTCTGGCGGAGTAGATTCGTCGGTAGTTGCAGGGCTTTTGATAAAAGCCATTGGAAAACAACTTGTGTGCGTGCACGTTAACCACGGGCTTTTAAGAAAAGGCGAGCCTGAACAAGTCGTAGAAGTTTTCCGCAACCAAATGGACGCCAATTTAGTGTACGTTGACGCTACTGAAAGATTTTTATCTAAACTAAAAGACGTTGAAGACCCCGAAACTAAAAGAAAAATTATCGGCGGTGAATTTATTCGCGTTTTTGAAGAAGAAGCAAGAAAACTTGAAGGAATTGAGTTTTTAGCGCAAGGCACTATTTATCCAGACATTTTGGAAAGCGACGGCGTAAAAGCACACCATAACGTTGGCGGTTTGCCGGAAGATTTACAATTTGAATTAGTTGAACCTGTTAGGCTTTTGTATAAAGACGAAGTTAGAGTAGTAGGCAAAGAATTAGGCTTGCCGGACGAAATGGTTTTCCGTCAACCCTTCCCAGGTCCAGGGCTTGGAGTAAGATGCCTTGGCGCAATCACTCGCGATAGGCTTGAAGCACTTCGTGAAAGCGACGCTATTTTGCGTGAAGAATTTAAAAATTTTGGACTTAATAGCAAAGTGTGGCAATATTTTACGGTTGTTCCAAACTTTAAAAGCACGGGCGTAAAAGACGGTAAGCGTTCTTTTGACTACCCCGTTATTATAAGGGCGGTTAACACGGTTGACGCTATGAGTGCTACTATTGAAACGATAGATTGGGCAATTTTACAAAAAATTACGGACCGCATATTAAAAGAAGTTCCTAATATTAATAGAGTTCTTTACGATATGACGCCAAAGCCACCTGCTACGATAGAGTGGGAATAATATTTAAGTTTAAAGAAAATGGATGATTTACAAATAAAATGTCCGCTATGCGGAAATGAATTTACAACGGAAAATTTTGGCGATACTGTTGTTTGTACTAGTTGCAAACAACAGTTTTCTAAAATGCAAGGCGTAAAGTATTACAAAACGTTTTATAAGGTAAAAACGGAAGAAAAAAAAGTTGCCGTTGGTAAAATTTACGCGGAAGTTGACGCGCTTATTAACGAAGCGGAATTTTATTTAAAAGAAGAAGATTTTGAAAACGCAAATAAAGTTATAGAAAAGGCGTTTTCGCTTTCCAATAGCGATTATAGGGTATATTTATGCGCGGTAATGCTAAAAACTAAAAATTTTACCGATTGTAAAGACAAAACCCACCTACCCTATTTTAAAAAAGCAATAGAACTTGCAAATGCCGAGGAGCAAGAACGTATAAAAAAGATTTACACTCCTTTTTATAAAAAAAGTCGTGTTAAAGAAGATGAAATTGAAGATTATTCTATTCAAGAAGCCGAAAGTATGAAATCTAGAATAGAAGAAATTTTAAAAGACGGCATACCCCTACATTTTAAAAGAGAAAAACAATTAAAAGCAATTAAAATACTGCTTCCAGCGTTTTCCGTTTTAACGGTTGCTATGCTAGTTTTATCGCTAATATTAAACTCTATGCCGTTAATTATCGCTTCGGTTACGACGCTTGCGGTTTCTATAATTTTATTAACCGCATTTTCAAATTTAAGCGCTATAACGAAGCAATATAACGCCACGTTAGATTTTTACGACGCTTTTAAAAGTTTTGATTTAAGCGTTAACAGTCAAACTAGAATTTTAAAAAAATTAGAAATTATAGCCGTTTGTTATAACAATAAGGAAGGCGACAATTCTATGTCGCTAAACCTACAAAAACTTGTTAGCGAGTGTATAAGTAGCAACTCTAACGCGGTTATAACGCATATAAATAACGATAAAGTTTTATCTAAATACGTAAGCGAATAACAACATACGATTACGTTATTATAAGGAGAAATATTATGAAAAGAAACACGATTTGCGTACAAGGTGGCTATAAACCAACTAACGGCGAGCCAAGGCAACTACCCATAATTCAAAGCACTACTTTTAAGTACGACACTAGCGAAGATATGGGTAAATTATTTGATTTAGAGGCTAGCGGTTATTTTTATTCGCGTTTACAAAACCCAACTTGCGACAACGTTGCTAAAAAGATTTGCGAACTTGAAGGCGGTAGTAGCGCTATGCTTACGTCTTCTGGACAAGCGGCAAACTTTTACTCTATCTTTAATATAGCAAATTGTGGCGACCATATAATTGCTTGTTCGGCTATATACGGCGGAACTTTTAATTTGTTTAACGTAACTATGCGAAAAATGGGCATTGATTTTACCTTTGTTTCGCCCGACGCAACTGAACAAGAGTTGCAAGACGCTTTTAAACCTAACACAAAAGCCGTTTTTGGCGAAACCATAGCAAACCCTGCCCTTACCGTTTTAGACATTGAATTGTTTGCAAAAGTGGCTCATAAAAACGGCGTTCCTTTGATTGTAGACAATACTTTTGCAACGCCTATTAATTGCCGTCCGTTTGAGTGGGGCGCAGATATTGTAACTCACTCTACAACAAAGTATATGGACGGGCACGGCAGTGCGGTTGGCGGTGCTATCGTTGACAGCGGTAAATTTGACTGGCTTAAATACGCCGATAAATTCCCTGGTTTAACTACAAAAGACGATAGTTATCACGGAATAGTATACGCCGAAAAATTCGGTTTAGAAGGCGCGTTTATTACAAAGGCAACAGCGCAACTTATGCGTGACTTTGGCTCTACGCCATCGCCACAAAGCGCGTTTATATTAAATTTAGGGCTTGAAAGTTTACACGTTAGAATGGAAAGGCATTGCCAAAACGCTTTAAAAATTGCACAATTTTTAAAAGACAATAAAAACGTTACCTACGTTAACTATTGTGGTTTAGAAGGCGATAAATATCATAAACTTGCTTTAAAATACTTGCCTAACGGCTCTTGTGGAGTTGTTAGTTTTGGCGTTAAAGGCGGTAGAAAAGTTGCAGAAGAGTTTATGAAACATTTAAAACTAATTTCAATAGAAACGCACGTTGCGGACGCAAAATCGTGCTGTTTACACCCCGCTAGCGCAACTCATAGGCAAATGACCGATAGCGAATTGATATCCGCAGGCGTTTACCCCGATTTAGTTAGACTTTCCGTTGGTATAGAAGACGTAGACGATTTAATTGAAGATATTAAAAACGCACTTGAAAAGGTGGTGAAATAATAAATGCCTATAATTATACCAAAAGATATTCCGGCGTTTAAAACGCTTATTAACGAAAATATCTTTATAATGAGCAAACAGCGTTCTATAAATCAAGATATCCGCCCTATTGAAATTGCAATACTAAACTTAATGCCTACAAAAATAGTAACGGAAACTCAACTTATGCGCTTGCTTTCAAACTCACCGTTACAAACAAACGTTACGCTTATTGGGCTTGACAGTTACACTAGCACTCATACTCCGCTTGAACATTTACAAAAATTTTACAAGCCTTTTAGTAAAGTAAAATCGCAAAAGTTTGACGGTATGATAATTACGGGCGCACCCGTTGAAAATATGGAGTTTGAACAAGTAAAATATTGGCCCGAACTAACCGAAATTTTTGAATTTGCAAAAACTAACGTTACAAGCACTATTTTTATTTGTTGGGGCGCACAAGCGGCGCTTAACTACTACTACGGCATACAAAAAAAGCCTTTAAAAGAAAAACTTTTTGGCGTGTTTAAACACACTAAAACTTCTAATTACGAAACGCTTTTAAAGGGTGTAGACGATACTTTTTATATGCCACACTCACGCCATACCACCATTTTAAAAGAAGATATTTTAAAAGTTAAAAGCCTTGAATTAATTTCTTATTCAAAAAAAGCGGGTGCTTCTATAATAAAATCTAACGACGATAAATTTATATTTATTACGGGGCATTTAGAATACGATAGAGAAACCTTAAAACTTGAATATGAAAGAGACGTTAATAAGGGTTTAAAAATAAAAGAGCCTGAAAACTACTTTATAAACAAAAAAAGGTACGGCACAAGCAAAATAAATATGTGTTGGTCTAGCGTGGCTAACTTATTTTACGTAAACTGGCTTAACTACTACGTTTACCAAATTACTCCGTACAACATTGACGAAATTTAATAAACACAAAAAGGTTAGCAAAGTCGCTAACCTTTTTTATTTTATATTCTAACCGCTTTTTATTTGTTTGTTTTAGGATTATCGGTTCTATTTAATAAATAGTCAATAGAAACGTCAAAATAATCCGCTAGTTTAATTAGCGTTGCGTAATCCGCTTCGCGCTCACAATTTTCATACCTAGATATACTGTTTTGATTCATATCTAAATCTATTGCAAGTTTAAGTTGAGATATTCTTTTTTTGTTTCTTAATTCTTTTAACCGCATTTTACCCTATTTGTTATATTTACTTGACATTATTATACCAAAGTGGTATAAATAATATATCCCATTTTGGTATTATGTGCAGATATAGAGTTTAATTATACAATAAGGAGAAAATATGTTTAATAAAAACGATAAGACATTATATTTATTAAAAAAAATAGTAAACGTAACACTTTTTATTATTATGTGTTTATGCGTAATTTGCGGAATAATCATTATGGCAAGTTCTTTTCCTGTAGCATACTCAAAAAGCGGTTATAGATACGTTAGTTTTAACGCAATCGCTTTCTTTATAGGCTTAGTAACACTTGTTGGCGGACCTATATTCACTCAACTCGTTTACTTATTACTTGACGTAGCGTTCAATTTCTGTTTAGACGTAAAAATTATAAGAAATGCACAATTTGGTTTAGAAGTTCCATCAATGCCAAACCCACTTTTTCATAAAAACTGCAATAATCAAAAAGAAATTACGGGTTTTAAAATGTACGAAACGTTAAAGCAATACAAAACTCTTGTAGATCAAGAAATTATAACGGAAGTCGAATTTGAAGAACTAAAAGCAAAGATTTTAAATAAAAATCACCACGAAGCAAATTCACTAAATATCAACATAAACAAAGTTAAAAAATTAAAAACTTTTGCTGACGAAAAAATTATCACCGAAGAAGAATTTGCTAGCGAAAAAGCAAAAATATTAAAAAACAACTAAACTAAAATTTAAATTAAACTCTATAAAAAATGCACAAGTGCAACGCACTTGTGCATTTATTAAAAAAAAGCGGTTTTAAACCGCTTTTTTATAAATTATTCTTCAACTTTTTCTAAAAGTTTAAGGTCAATACCCTTTTCGCTTATCTTAATTATTTCAACTTTAACGGTATCGCCGATAGATAAAACTTCTTCTACGCTGTTAATTCTTTCTTTGCTCATTTTAGAAATGTGAATCATACCGTCTTTACCTGGGGTAAGTTCGCAAAAAGCACCTACTTTTGGTAAAATTCTTACAACGGTAGAAATAAACATATCGCCAACTTCTAAATCTTTTGCAATAGAAGTAATAATTGCTTTTGCTTGATTTGCCCTAGACATATCTTCGTCGTAAGTAGCAATAAATACTTTACCAGTGTCGTCAATATCAATTTTAACGCCCGTTTCAGCAATAATTTTGTTAATCGTTTTTCCACCCGAACCGATAACGTCTTTAATCTTTTCTGGGTCAATAGTAAACGAAATAATTTTTGGCGCGTATTTAGAAAGTTCGCTATTAACTTGTGGAATACATTCAAGCATTTTATTTAAAATGTGTTGCCTTCCAGCGTTGGCTTGCGAAATTGCTTGCCTCAAAATAGCCTCGTCTATACCCTTAATTTTGATATCCATTTGAATTGCCGTAATACCGTTTACCGTACCTGCAACCTTAAAGTCCATATCGCCAAGGAAATCTTCAAGACCTTGAATATCAGACATAACCGAAACTTTACCGCTTTCTACGTCTTTAATAAGACCCATAGCAATACCTGCAACAGGGTTTTTAATTGGAACGCCTGCGTCCATAAGCGCCATTGTAGAGCCACAAACCGAGCCTTGCGAAGTAGAGCCGTTAGAAGATAAAACTTCTGAAACAAGCCTTATAGCGTATGGGAATTCTTCTTCGCTTGGAATAACAGGTTCAAGCGCCCTTTCAGCAAGTGCACCGTGGCCAATTTCACGACGACCAGGACTCTTTAACGCCCTTGCTTCGCCCGAAGCGTAACCAGGCATGTTATAGTGGTGCATATAGCGTTTAGCAACTTCATCGTCTAAACCTTCAAGTTTTTGAACTTCCGAAATAGTTCCAAGCGTACAAGTAGTTAAAACTTGTGTTTGACCACGCGTAAATACAGCCGAGCCGTGAACTCTTGGCAATATGCCGTGTTCACACCAAATAGGTCTAATTTCCGTAAGTTTTCTTCCGTCGGGTCTTACGCCGTCGTTAGTGATTTTTGCACGAACTTTTTCTTTTGTAATATAGTATAAAGAATCTTTAATTTCCCTTGCCATATCAGGATAGATATCGGCAAAGTGTTCTAAACAATCTTTTTCAACTTCGTCTTGACGGGCTTGGCGAACTTCTCTATCAAAAGTATCAAGCGCGTAATCAAGTTTTTCGCCAGCGTATTTTCTAACTTCTGCATCTAAATCTTCTGGAACGTGGTAAAATTCCATTTCTAATTTCTTTTTACCACAAGTAGCAACGATTTCTTCAATAAACGCGCATTGACGCTTAATTTCTTCGTGGCCGAATAATATAGCGTTTACCATTTGCTCGTCGTCAATTTCTTTTGCGCCCGCTTCAACCATCATTATAGCGTCCTTAGTGCCTGAAAGGTATAAACTTAACGCGCTGTTTTCTCTATCTTGACTGCCTGGGTTAATAACGTACTTGCCGTCAACCATACCAACTAAAACTGAACCCGTAGGACCTTGCCAAGGAATATCCGAAATAGAAAGCGCAATAGAACTACCAAGCATTGCAAGTGGTTCTGGCATAATATTAGTGTCAACGGAAAGAGCCGTAGCAATAACGGTTACGTCGTTAAAAATTCCCTTTGGAAAAAGCGGTCTAATAGGTCTATCTATAAGGCGTGAAACTAAAATAGCCTTATCGCTTGCTCTACCCTCTCTCTTTTTAAAACCGCCTGGAATTTTACCTACGGCGTACATTTTTTCTTCGTAATCAACGCTTAATGGGAAAAAGTCCATACCCTCTCTTGCAACGGGTGCCATAGTAACGTTAACCATAACTACGGTTTCGCCACATCTTACTATGCACGAGCCGTTTGCTTGTTGTGCGTATTTGCCAACTTCAACGATAACTTCCCTACCGCCGATTTCAGTTTTGAATACTTTAAAATTTTCTAACATTTTTTTCTCCTTTAATATCTCTAATTAATAACCTAATAGTACCTACTATTAGCACATATTTAAAATAAAGTGGGAAAAGGCTTTAAAAAATACAAAAAAAGGGGTACATAAACCCCTTGTTTTTTATTTTCTTAATCCAAGTTTAGCAATAAGCGTTCTGTAACTTTCAATGTTCTTAGATTTAAGATAATCTAAAAGACCTTTTCTACGACCAACCATTTTCATAAGACCGCGTCTTGAATGATTGTCGTTATTGTTGGCTTTAAGATGCTCGTTAAGGTGATTGATGCGCGTTGTTAAAAGTGCGATTTGTACCTCGGCAGAGCCAGTGTCGCCATCGTGAGTTTTGTAAGTTTCAATTACTTGTGTTTTGATTTCTTTTTCCATTTTAATTTATCCTCCATTATGGAATTATTTGCTAAAAACAGAGTTTATCGTTGAGTATTCGCATAAACCCAGTTTAAAGTACCTTAACTATACTATCATAAATTTAATAAAAACGCAAATATTTTTACAGACTATTTAAAAAGTTCAGCCTTGCATTTGTTAATTTCGTCAATTTTTTTAACGTAAGTTGCTATATCTTTGGGGTTTCCGTATCTTTCTAGCCTATTTTCGCTTGCTATTACGCGCTTTGAAACTGCGTTTGCTCCGCAAGCAACGTTGTTAGAAGTTTCTTCCATAACGTCTACGTTATACAAACACTCAAAACCTTTTTTACTATATCCAACGTTTTCTAAATTTTGCGCGGAATATTTTTGACGGTAAATATAATATGGATTATACCCGTTTTCGCTTGCTTTTAGCCTTGCATAGTCAAGCATTTTAGAAATTTCTTCTACGTAAAGCCTTGAACACTTCTCTTTTAACTTTGAGCCGTTTTTTAAACATAAAGTATGAACAGTAAAATTTTCTGGGCTTAATTTTAAAACGGTGTCTATCGTATTTTTAAAATCGCTAAAACTTTCTTGGGGCAAGCCCGCAATAACGTCCATATTAACTATAAAACCAAAAGATTTTGCCAAATAAAATTTGTCAATTACGCTTTCGGCAGTGTGGTTTCTTCCTATAAGTTTTAAAGTTTTATCTGAAAACGTTTGTGGGTTTACGCAAATTCTAGTTACGTTAAAATCTTTTAAAATTTTAAGTTTTTCACTCGTAATAGCGTCGGGTCTGCCCGCTTCAACGGTAAACTCTTTTACGCTACTTAAAATAGGTTTAAGCGAAGACAGCACCTTTATTAAATGTTCGCTATTAAGGGCAATAGGCGTACCGCCACCTATATAAATACTTCTTGTATTTTTAAGCAATTTTAACGAGTTTTGAATTTCTAAAACTAAACAGTCTACGTACTTATCTAAATTTTTTTCTTTTGCAATTTCAGAAGAAATAAACGAACAGTACGCGCACCGCGTAGGACAAAACGGAACGCTTATAAAAAGCCCGTCGTATTCGCTTTTTAAATCTATAAAGCCTTTTTGCGTGTTTATTATATCTTTTACAAGCGCTATTTTTTTATCCGTTACCTTGAATACGTTTTTAAAAATTTCTTCGTAATGCTCGCCTAGCGAATAAGCCATTTTAGTAGGTCTTATTCCCGTTAGCGCACCCCACTCAAACTCTACGTTAAATTTATTAGACAAAATAGAGTAAAGGGCAAGTTTAGAAAAGCGTTTTTCTATTCGCTTTAACTCTAAATTATCGCTATAACTTGCTTGGTTTTGAAATTTAAAAACTTCGCCGTCAACAGTAAAAACGTCTGTAAAAGTAGTGTTTTTAGTAGTTTGTTGATGGCTAATATTTACGCTTTCGCCCCCGTCAAACATAACGGCAAGTTCTTCTAAATCTTTTTTGTAATCTAATCTATTTGTTTCAATCATAAAAATTTATGGGATTAGTGTTCTTTTCTATATCCGTAGTAGTCGTTTCTCCGTGCCCCGAATAAAGAGTTGCGCCTTTTATATTAAAAAGTTTTTTTGCGGAATTTATCAGTTCTTTAACGTTTCCCGTTGGAAAATCTACCCTTCCAAAAGAGCCTTTAAACAAAGTGTCGCCACAAAAAAGCATATCGTTTACTTTGTAAGTAACGCTTCCCTTGGTATGCCCGGGAGTAGCAATAACTTCAAAATTAATGCCTGCAAGGTTAATTACGTCGCCGTCTTGCAACGTTTTAACTTTAAATTTTTTTATAGGCTCGCCAAAAACCGCGCTTAAATTTAACTCGTCGTTATCAATCATTTTATCTTCGTTTTTTCCAATATAAA
The DNA here is from genome assembly GCA_045644385.1 of Christensenellaceae bacterium. Lineage (GTDB taxonomy): Bacteria > Bacillota > Clostridia > Christensenellales > Borkfalkiaceae > HGM11412. The sequence continues at coordinate 57,282 of JAZRGU010000013.1, read as the reverse complement.
CGTCAACGCCTTTATCGTAAAAATAACCGACGCCACCTACGTGGTCAAAATGCCCGTGAGTTAATAAAATAGCCTTAATTTTAAAATTGTGTTTTAGTTCTTCTAGCGCTAAAAAGGACGGATTTGCCCCAACGTCAATTGCAACGGCTTCGCCCGTTTGTTCGTTTATTAAAACGTAACAGTTAACCGTTAACGCGCCTAATTTATAAGTTTTTAATATCATTTTAATTTGTAAACCTAAACACGTCCATAATACTTTCGCTAGATTTTAATTCCCTAATAAGATTGTCTAAATCTTCTTTTTTGGTTATTTTTAGCGTTACGTCTACTATTGAAACGTGATTTTTATTATCTATTCTACTGTTTGCCGTAAGTATAAAAAGATTGTTCTTTTTACAACTGTTAGTAAGGTCGGAAAGAATCATAACGTCTTCTTTTGCGTGTATTCTTAAACTTGCAGTATAACCTTCTTGCCCCGTTTTACCCGTCCACTCGGCAGAAAGAAGCCTATCTTTTTCGCCTTTCATATTAGGGCAGTCTTCTCTATGAACGGCAACGCCCCTACCCCTTGAAACAAAGCCCACTATTTTATCGCCTGGAACGGGGTTACAACACCTAGCAAATCTAATTAAAAGCCCGTCTACGCCTTTAATAGTAACGTCGCCCGTGGAGTGTATAACTTTTGAAGCAACGCTTGTTGGATAATGATATACTGGCGGAGTTTCTTTTTTATGGAAATCAAGAATTTTTATTAACACTTGATTAACCGTTACCGCACCGCAACCAACGGCGGCGTACATTTCTTCTATATCGTTAAACGAAAGTTTAGCGCCAACCTTTTCAAACGCTTGGTTAGTTAACAAATCGCCTAAATTATACCCTCTATTTTTGGCTTCTAATTCAAGCATTTGCTTGCCAAGTTTAATAGAGTCGTCTGCCATTTGTTTTCTAAAAAAGGCTTTAATTTTGGCGCGTGCGCCGTTACTTTTAACTATTTTAAGCCAGTCCCAAGACGGACCTTTACTTTGGTTAGAAGTTATAATTTCAACTACGTTTCCCGTTTCTAAAACCGTAGTTAACGGCATAATTTTACCGTTAATTCTAACGCCCACGCACTTATTGCCTATTTCGGTGTGAATTCTATAAGCAAAGTCTATTGCCGTGCTTCCCTTAATTAAACTTATAACCTTTCCCTTTGGAGTAAACACCAAAAGTTCACTGTTATATATGTCGCCTTTTATAGACTCTAAAAATTCTTTTGAGTTTTTTAATCCGCCTTGCCACTCCATTGCTTCGCGAATCCAAGAAAGGCGTTTATCTACGTCGTTAGCGGAAGTTTTATGCTCTTTGTATTGCCAATGCGCCGCTATACCATATTCGGCAGTTCTATTCATTTCGCGCGTGCGAATTTGTATTTCAAAAATTTGACCAAACGTAGTTACTACGGTAGTGTGCAAACTTTGATACATATTTTCTTTTGGCATTGCAATATAGTCTTTAATTCTACCCGGCATAGGATTCCAACGCTTGTGGATTTTTCCTAGCAACTCGTAGCACTCGTCAACGGTGTCAACAAGCACCCTAACGGCAGTTAAATCGTATATTTGGTCAAGCGTTTTGCCTTTCGTTTTCATTTTTCTATATATACTGTAAAAATGCTTGCGCCTACCAAATACTTCGCCGTTTATTTTACTTTCATTTAAAATTTCTTTTAAAACGGCAACTACTTTATCTACAAATTCGTTTCTTTCTTCAAGTTTTAATTTGATATTTACAGTTAAATACTCGTATATTTGGGGGTCTATATATTTTAAACACAAATCTTCTAGTTCGCATTTAATTTGCGAAATACCAAGCCTGCCTGCAAGCGGAGCAAAAATTTCTAACGTTTCGTTTGCCATACGCAGTTGCCTTTCGTGCGATAAAAAGTTAAGCGAACGCATATTGTGAAGCCTATCGGCAAGTTTTATAATTATAACCCTTATATCCTTTGCCATAGAAACGAATATCTTTTTGAAGTTTTCCGCTTGCTCTTCTTCTTGCGATTTAAACTCTATTTTATCAAGTTTAGTAACGCCTTCTACAAGTTCTAAAACTTCTTCGCCAAACTCTTTTTTAATATCGCTAACGGAAACGGGCGTGTCTTCTAAAACGTCGTGCAAAAAGGCTGCGGTTAAAGTATTGCAGTCCATACTTAACCCTAGTAAAATTTCAACTACGGAGCAAGGGTGAGTAAAATAATCTTCACCCGAAGCGCGTTTTTGGTTAAGGTGCGCCTCTTTTGCAAAATAGTAAGCGCGCGTTATAAATTCCGCTTCTTCTTGCGAATATATATTTCTAATTTTTTCTAGCAGTAAAACGTTTTCCATATTATTCCTTGATTATTTTTAATACGTTTTGATAAATTAAAGAAGTTGTTAATTGTTTTTTTACGGTTTTATCTACCACGATTTTTTCGCTGTTTTCTTTTATAAAACCAAGTTCGTCAAAAACGGCAACGGCAAAAGCCAAACTTTCATAGTTATACGTAGCCTTATTTTTAAACAGTTTTTCGTAACTGTTTACGCCGTTTTCAACTTGCTCTAAAATAAATCTATATATTTTTGCAAAATCTTCTCTATTATAAAGCAAATTGCTAAAAACAACCGCATATACGGCGTTATTTTTAGCGTTATTTTTTAAAACGTCGCTTAAAATTTTAAAATTTTTAAATAAATCTAAAAGAAATTTTGCAGTTTGTAAACTGTTTTTTTCGTCGCTTAAAACTACTTGGCGAACGTATCCTTTTAAATATTCTTTGCCTTTAAAAACTGAAAAATTAGGCTCAAAAACAACGGTTTTTAAAGCGGTTGAATTAAGCGCGTCTAACTGATTTATTCCGTTAAAATAAATAAAATCGTTAAAACCGTTGTTAAAAGATAGGTGTTTAGAGCCTTCTTTTATTGGGCGTGCTTTTAATTCGCCTTCGTTTATTGCAAACAACGGTTTTTTGTTTGCTTGCCCACACGGTTCAAAAAGCAAAATTTCTTTTGCAAGGCGCATAGAAAACTCGCCACGTATAGACGCGTCCACTTCCACAACCTTTTCAAAAACAACTTGATTATAAGCGTTTTTAATATACTCGTTAAGGCTGTTAGCAAAAACCGTTATTTTATCCTTATTAATAGTTATGCCTGCCGCTTGCGCGTGTCCGCCAAATTCAATTAAACTGTCTTTACAATTAAAAATTGCGTCAAATATATTTATTCCTTCTATTGAACGCGCAGAGCCGTGATATACGCCGTTATTAGCCGAAAATAGTATAGTGGGCACGTTGTATTCTTCGGCAATTCTTGCCGAAACTATACCCAAAATTCCGTTATTCCAAGTTTCGCCAGCCAAAACTATAACGCTTCCGTAATTACCGCTTGTTTTTAGCATTTGCTTTACGGTATCGTAAAGTTCTTCGCACGCAATTTGGCGTTTTACGTTACACTCCGCTAAATGTAAAGAGAGTTCTTTTATTTCATAGTCGCTATCGCTTAAAAACAACTTTAACGCCGAAAACGCATCGCCCATACGACCAGAAGCGTTTACCCTTGGCGCAACGCCAAAAGCAAGTGAAGACGCAGTTATTTCTTTTATGTTAGAAATATCTATAAGTGATTTTATCGCCTTACAACATATTCCCCTTTTTATATTTTCTAAGCCTTGCGAAACGATATCTCTATTTTCGCTTATAAGTGGCATACTGTCCGCAACCGTAGCAAGAGTAACTAAATCTAAATATTTATTAGCCTTTTCGCCTATTAAAGCGTAACTTAATTTATACGAAACGCCTGCGCCACAAAGACTGTCAAACGGGTAATCTTGCCCCTTTAATTTGCAATTTATTATAGTGCAATCAGGTAAAATTTGCGGTATTTCGTGATGGTCGGTAACAATTACGTCAACGCCTAATTCTTTTAAATACTCCACTTCGTTATAGCAACTAATACCACAGTCAACCGTAATTAAAAGGTCGGGAAAAAGCGTTTCTAAAATTTCGTTTAAACTGTTTTCAGATAAGCCGTAGCCGTTATCCCTTTCGGGTATTACGGCGTGCACGTCAACCCCTAGTTCTTTTAGAGTATTATATAGTATAGTAGTTGCGCAAATACCGTCGGCATCGTAGTCTCCGTAAACTACAACCGTTTGCCCTTCGTCTTTTGCAAGCAAAATGCGTTGTTTTGCCTCTTTCATGCCCGACAGTAAAAACGGACTGTAAAAATTGTGCTTGCCCGCATTTAAAAACCTTTTAACGTCCTCTGCCGTTTTGTATCCCCTAGAATAAAGAATTGAAGCCGTTTCGTTTAATAAATTACACTCGCTTGATAAATTTTTAATAATATTAAGTTCTTCGTTAGTATAAGATTTTTTAATAACTTTCACGTTTTTACCGTTTTAAAGCAAACGGACGGGGTTAACCCGTCCGCCTTTAAACTATTGTTTTTTTAATTTTTTAATTTTAAAACCGAGTTTTCTAACGTTAACCCAGAGTGATGAAGCAAGGAATATGGACGAGTACGTTCCCGCTAAAAGACCAAAGATTATAGGAAGTGCAAATTCACCCATCGTAGAAACGCCCATAATCTGACATACTACTGCTAAAATTACGATAACTGCTAACGTTGTTATAGTAGTGTAAATAGTTCTATTTAACGTGCCTTTAATAGCGGCGTTTGCAATTTCAGCGTCCGTTTTATCTTTCATAGAATTAAGTTTAGATAACTCCCTTATTCTATCAAAAATAACGATTGTTGCGTTTATAGAATAACCTATAACCGTAATTACGGCAGCAATAAACGTAGTGTTTATTTGAATTCTAAATATCGTGCAAAGCGTTATCATAACGAACACGTCGTGACAAAGAGATATAATAGCCGCCAAACCCGAAGAAAGCGTAAACCTTATAACGATGTATAAAAGCATTACTACTACCGCAACGCAAGACGCTATAATAGCATTTTTTAAAAGAGTGCGTGCCGTTGACGCGCCAACGATTTGCGCAGAACAATCTTCTTTTTCAAAGGTCGCGTCCTTTGCTTCTACGAGTTTAAAGATTTTATAATTTAAACCGTCTTCAAACTCGGCGTCTTCCGTGCCTTGAATTTTGTTCATAAAAGTAGTTTGATAATCTACGTCGTCCCCACCGTTTTTGTCGGCGTACTCTAATCCTATTTCTAAAATAGTGTTATCTTCGCCTGCCCAACGTTCAGAGCCGATTGTAAAACCCTCACTTTTAACGAGTTCTATAATTTCTTTTTTAGTAGACTCTTTAAGTTCGCTATCAAGTGCAAAAGTGTCGCTTAACGATACGCTTACTACTGCACCGCCCGAAAAGTCAAGACCGATATTCATACCCACGGTAGCAAGTAAAACTATACCCGTTAAAATAATAGCAAGTGCAACTGCGCCGTAAATTTTAAAACGTTCAACTATTTTAAAAGTTAAGTTATTAATCTTCTTCATTTAAAAGCACCTCCCTATTAAGACCAAGGAATTTAATGCTATTGCTTGAAAGAGACATTAACAACGTTAAAACAAACCTTGATACAACGACAGCCGTTATCATTGACAAAACAACGCCTATAAACAACGTTATTGCAAAACCTTTAATTGTACCTGGGCATAATATCCACAAAATTACGGACGCTAATATGGTCGTAACGTTACTGTCAAATATAGTAACGAAAGCCCTTTTAAATCCAGCCTTAACCGACGATACTACGGTTTTGCCAGAAGAATATTCTTCTCTAATTCTTTCAAAAATAATAACGTTTGCGTCAACCGCCATACCTATTGAAAGTATTATACCCGCAATACCTGGTAGAGTAAGTTGAACCCAAGGAATAAGTGCAAGTAAACCGATTAACGAAACTGAATAAATAGAAAGTGCCAAACTTGAAACAATTCCCATTCCGCGATATTTTAATATCATTAAAGCAAATACTACAAATAAACCTATTGCGCCTGCTATAACGCTTGCTTTAAGTGCGTTTTCGCCAAGCGTTGCGCTTATTTTATTAGATTCGCCAAGTTGGAAATTAATTTTAAGTTTTCCGCCCTTTACTACCGCAGCGATATTTTCGGCAGTTTCAAAATCAGATAAGCCCGAAATTGTAGCCGAAGCGCTTGTAATTTGCTCGGTAACCGTTGCGGAAGAATAAACCGTTCCGTCAAGCTTAATGTCAATAGTAGTAGACGTTCCTTGAAGTTCGCCCGTTAATTGCGTAAATATTTCGCGACCTTCGTCGGTAAATTCTAAAACTACTATCGGCTTACCGTCGTTATCGTAACCAGCGTAACTGTCTTTAACGTGCCTGCCTTCAAGTTTAACGGCGTTTTCAACTTCAAACGTTAAAACGCCCGCACTACAAATTATTTCTAAAACTTCTTCGTAGTCTTCTTCAAGAGCAGGAATTTCAACTCTAATTTCTCTATCCGCGCCAATGCCTTGAACGGTAATGGTTGCTTCCGTATACCCTTTATTGTCTAAACGTTGCCTTAATACGTCAACTGCACTGTCAAACTCTTCGTCAATATCAACGCCTTCGTTAGAACCGTCGTCTTTCGGAGTTAATACTGCATAGTAACCGCCTTGAAGGTCTATACCTAGCGGAATAGTATTAGCAATACCAACGTACTTTTTAGTTCCGTTTGCAACAAAAGACGGTAACGAAAAAGACGCAAATTCCATAACGGCAAGTAGCGCCGTTAAGAAAACGATAATGCCAAGTATAATACCTGATTTCGCTTTACTCATTAATTGCCTCCCATTTAAGCAAAGAAGTGTAGAATTAAGTTCTACTACCCCAAATTATATATATACTCATTTATTATAAATGTAAAAAGCAATTAAGTCAATAAATTTAATGAATTTTGCTATTATATTTTATATATTTATATATAAAAACAACTCAAACGGCACTTTTTTGACAAAAAATAAAGTGCAAAAATAAATTTTGCACTTAATTATTTTTTATTAACTTTTATAATTCCCGTTATCGCGCCTATTGCAACACCTAAAAGCATATCCCATAATAAATAAATATTAAAGTTTAGCGATTTAGATATTAACGCAAAAACAAAAAAGCAAATTATTGTTATTACTAGCCCGTATATAGCGCCTTTTATTAAACCTTTTCCGTTTTTTATTGAAAAATAACAACCTAAAAACACCGCCAAAACTTTTATTAGATAGTTTACGGGTTTAATAACTACTTGGTCAAACGAGCAAAAGTTTAAAATGATTGCAAAAAGTAAAATTGCAAAAAGCGAATAAACTAGCGCTATTACGGTTGCCTTTAACAAATTTAAAGTTTCTTGTTTAAAATAAGACATAAAAAAACCTCTACACAGTTTATAAAGTAAAAGTTATACGCTAACTTTCTATATAATAACCTATGCAAAGGAATTTATTTTAATTACATAAAATTGCCGACTTTATACGGCTTTTTATTTTTCTTGTTTAACTTCTTCTTTACTTTCAGCGTCGCTTAAGTTAGACGTTGCAGTTTCTGGTAAAGTCATTTGATAAATGGCGCGCTTGTCAAAAGTGATTTCGCAAGTGCCCGTTTTTAAAACGAAAGAATTTTCTTCGTTGTTAACCGAAACAACTTCGCCGATAATACCGCCTATCGTAATAACTTTTGTACCCGTGCACAAACTGTCTTTTTTCTTTTGTTCTTCTGCCATTTGTTTTTTGCGTTGTCTACTATTAAAAATAGTCATAACGATAAATAAAACGACTATTACGCCTAAAAATATATACGTTCCAACGTTTGCTGCGCATAAATTTGATAAATACATATTAGATAATTTCTCCTTAAATTTTTATAATTTTAATATACTATACTTTTTACTTTTTTTCAAGTGTTTAAATTGATTAAAAGCATTATTTTACATAATTTTAATAAAATTATTGATATTTTTTGTAAAAATCTTGACAAAACTCCGTAAAACTGTCGTTTAGTATGGCTTCGCGCATATTTTCCATAAGATTAATTAAAAACGTAATGTTGTGCAAACTTAAAAGCATTGCGCCCATAATTTCGTTTACGTTAATCATATGCCTTAAATAAGCCTTTGTGTAATTTTTACAACAATAACAGTTGCAGTTTGGGTCTAACGGAGTGTAATCTTGCTTATACTTGCCGTTTCTTACAACAACTTTGCCTAAACTAGTCATAGCCGTGCCGTTTCTTGCAACTCGGGTTGCCAAAACGCAGTCAAACATATCTATACCGCGCTTTACGCCCTCAACTAAACAGTCGGGACTACCAACGCCCATTAAATACCTTGGTATATCGGTTGGGTAAAACGGCAACATGTCGTCTAATAAATTGTACATAATATCTTTTGGCTCGCCAACGGATAAACCGCCTATTCCTATACCGTATTTTGCGTAAGGAATAGTCTCTTTTAAACTTTGCAACCTTAAATCTTTAAACATATTTCCTTGAACTATTGGAAATAACGCTTGATTTTCGTTAGAGTGGTGATTATAGCATCTGTCAAGCCAATTTAAAGTGCGCGTCATAGCCGTTTTTGCCGTGTTTTTATCAACGCCGTATGGCGAACATTGGTCAAACGCCATTATTATATCCGCACCTAAATTATTTTCTATATCTATTGCTTTTTCGGGCGTTATAAAATGTTTAGAACCGTCTACGTTTGATTGAAAAGTAACGCCGTCGTCTTTTATATCGTTTAATTTTGCAAGCGAAAATACTTGAAAGCCACCGCTATCGGTTAAAATAGGCTTGTTGTAATTCATAAATTTATGAAGCCCACCCGCATTTTTTACGATTTCGTCACCGGGGCGCATATATAAATGGTAGGTGTTGGCAAGTATTATTTGTGCACCTGCCTCGTCTAAATCGCGCGGGAAAACGGCTTTTACAGTCGCTTGCGTGCCAACGGGCATATATACGGGAGTTTTTATATCGCCGTGCGGAGTATGTAAAATACCCGCCCTAGCGCCCGTTTTTTTATCTTGTTTAATTACTTCGTATGAAAATTTTTGCATATAATTACTCTTTTTTTTGTTAAAACTACTGTAAATTGTTAAGGTGCGCATTGCGTTAAACACGCTTTTTTATAAACGACTAATGGTTGCCACAGTTTAACGCTTGTTTACTACTGTTGACGGGAGTGTACTTAAATCGTACACGACCAAAACAAAACGGAGTTTAACGCTTGTTTACTACTATTTTTTTTATTTGGTATGCTCGGCTTAGAACCGAGCAAGACAAGGCGCGCGCGGAAAACCTGAGGGAGTTTACTTACACCGTAAACGACCGAAGGTTGCCACAGCGCAACGCAGTATTGCGACGGTTATAAGACGAGCATAGCGTCGCCAAAAGAAAAAAATCTATACCTACTTTCTACGGCGTGTTCGTATAAATCCATGGTTTTTTGCTTGGAAGTAAAGGCGGAAACTAACATTATTAGAGTTGATTCGGGAAGATGAAAATTAGTTATTAAACCGTCTACGCATTTAAAGGTGTAGGGCGGATAAATAAAAATGCTGGTATCTCCACTTTGCGCTTTAACAAAACCGTTAGAGTCGGCAACAGTTTCTAGCGTTCTTACGGAAGTTGTTCCAACGGCTATAACACGCCTATTTTCACGCTTTGCGTCGTTTATTATTTTAGCGTTTTCTTGGGTTATTTCGTACCACTCGCTGTGCATTTTGTGTTCTTTTACGTCGTCAACCTTTACGGGTCTAAACGTGCCTAAACCAACTTTTAATTCAACGGTTGCTATTATTACGCCTTTTTCTTTTAATTTTTGCAATAACTCGGTTGTAAAATGCAAGCCAGCAGTTGGCGCGGCGGAACTACCTACGTTTTTGCTATATACCGTTTGATATCTTTCTTGGTCGTCTAATTTTTTGTGGATATACGGTGGAAGTGGCATTTCGCCAGCCCTTGATATAACGTCTTCAAAAACGCCGTCGTAAATAAACCTAACAAGCCTACCGCCACTTTCAGTTTTTTGTAAAATTTGTAAAGAAAGTTCGTTATTTACGGTTAATTTTATACCTTCTTTGGCTTTTTTGCCCGGCTTTACCATAACCTCCCAATCGGTTAAAGAAAACCTTTTTAAAAGCAAAATTTCTATTTTTCCGCCGTGTTCGGTATAGGCAAACATTCTTGCAGGAAGAACTCTGGTATTGTTTACAACAAGAACGTCGCCCGCTTTTAAAATATCGTAAACGTCGGTAAAAACACCGTCTTTATACTCGTCTTTTTGCTTATTATAATATAGTAAACGCGAACTATCCCTAGGATAAACGGGCGTTTGAGCTATTAATTCTTCTGGTAAATTGTAATTAAAATCGCTTGTTTTTAACATAATTAATCTTCGTCAAACAAAGAAGTTTGTAAATTGTTTTCGGTGTATTTTAACCCCAAATGCTCGTACGCCTTTTTTTGACACACTCTACCCCTTGGAGTTCTAGAAATAAAGCCGAGTTGTAATAAGTAAGGCTCGTACACGTCTTCTAACGTGTTTGCGTCTTCGTTAATAGTAGCGGATAGCGTTTCAAGTCCTACGGGGCCACCTTTAAATTTTTCTATCATTGATTTTAAAAGCGCCCTATCGGTACCGTCTAACCCCAACTCGTCAATTTCTAATCTAGAAAGCGCCAATTTTGCATCGCTTAACGTTATGGCATCGTGCCCTAAAACGTATGAAAAATCTCTTACGCGCTTTAATAACCTATTTACTATACGCGGTGTTCCGCGACTTCTTTTACCTATTTCGGTTGCAGCGTCTTCTTCAATAGAAACGCCAAGAGTTTTTGCTGAACGTATTGCTATTTCTTTTAGTTCGCTTGTTGAATAAAGTTCAAGCCTTAACATAACGCCAAAGCGGTCCCTTAACGGAGAAGATAACATGCCCGCTTTTGTGGTTGCGCCAATTAAAGTAAACTTTTTTAAAGGTATTTGAACGCTTCTAGCCGACGGGCCTTTACCGATAATAAAGTCCAAAGAATAGTCTTCCATAGCGGGATATAAAATTTCTTCTATATTATGGTTTAGTCTATGAATTTCGTCTATAAAAAGCACGTCGCCAGCGTTTAAATTAGTTAAAATTGCGGCAAGGTCGCCCGCTTTTTCTATTGACGGACCGCTAGTTACTTTTATAGTTGAGCCCATTTCACTTGCTATAATGTGCGCAAGCGTAGTTTTACCTAGTCCCGGTGGGCCGTATAAAAGAACGTGGTCAAGCGCCTCGCCACGCATTTTTGCCGATTGCATAAAAATAGACAAGTTATCTTTTACCTTTTCTTGCCCAACGTAACCGTCCATTGACTTTGGGCGAAGAACGTTTTCTACTTCGTCGTATTCATTTTTTTCTACGTCTAACACACGGTCTGTTTCCGTGCCAAAAACGTCTTGTTCGTCTATCATAAAAACCTCTTATTTAATGGTTTGAAGGGCTATTGTTATAATAGTTTCAATAGTGTCTGCCCCGCGAGAAATTGCTTCGTCTACCGCCTTTTTACTGTCAACGCGGTTAAACCCTAAACTCATAAGCGCAATTACTCCGTCTTCTACGAGTGGGTTTAAGGTAGGCTCGTTCTTTTTTGCCGGTTTAGTGCCTTCTGGCAAGTCAAGAGAAGATATGTTTTCGCGCAGTTCTAAAATAATTCGTTCAGCGGTTTTTTTGCCTAAACCTTTTACTGCGGATAGCCCTTTTACGTCTGACGACGCTATTATATAAGCCAAATTTTTAAGTGGCATAGAAGAAAGTACGGTTATTCCCATTTTTGGACCTACGCCCGAAACTGAAATTAGTTTTAAAAACATACTTTTTTCTTCTTGCGATATAAAACCGTATAAACTTATTCCGTCTTCTTTAACGTGCATATAGGTGTATACCGCGCCCTTTTTAGCGTTTACAAGTTCTATATACGCCGACGACGAGCACGTTATTTCAAACCCAACGCCACCCGTTTCTAGTATAACTACGCCGTTATTTTGACTTATTACGTTCCCTTTAAGATATCCTATCATAAATCACCTATTTTATTTTAAAACTACTACTTAATCTATTTGTTTGCGAGTGCGTTAAGGCAACGGCTAACGCGTCGGCAGCATCGTCGGGCTTTGGAATTTTAGCAAGAGATAAAAACGTTTTAGTCATTTGCTGTATTTGCTTTTTTTCCGCCCTGCCGTAACCCGTAAGCGCTTGTTTAATTTGCAAAGGCGTGTATTCGTAAAGTTTATTACACTCTTTTATGCAAGTTAAAAGTATTACGCCACGCGCTTGCGAAACGTTAATAGCCGTGGTTGCGTTATTGTTAAAAAACAACTCTTCCATAGCGATTTCGTCAGGTTTAAACTTGTCAATTAAACTTTTTAGGTCGCTTTCAATAATCAGTAGCCTTTCGGGTAGTTTGTTTTCTTTGGGCGTTAAAATTACGCCGTAAGAAACAGCCTTTGGCTTTCCGTTTATAACGTCTATAACCCCCCAACCAACAGTGGCTAACCCTGGGTCTATACCAAGTATTCTCATAAGCACCTCTTAAATATATATTGTAATACATATTGGCAATTTAGTCAACATATAAAAAGACCTTTGCAAATCATTTACAAAGGTCTATATATTGTTTTTAGTAGTTTAACTAGCAATAAAACAGCGTTTTTTACGCCAATTTTTTTAAAATTTATTATTCAAGAGGCTCGTCGTTACGCCTTAACGGAAAATACCCGTAGCCCGCTAGCCAAGGTCCGTTATGACAACCGCAAACGGGTGCCATTATAACGTCTTCGTGGTTGCAAACAATTCCGTGTTCTTTTTCTATTTCAATAAGTTCGTTAATTAAACCCTTGCCCGTGTATACGTGCCATAAAACGTAGTCTTTACCGTCTCTATCGCCTATTATTTCTTTTAACATTTCGCATTGTTTATGAAGCGCTTTTTTTTGCGTTCTAACACTGCTAATTGAACCGAGCACGCCGTCTCTATCAAAGCCGACTATCGGGCATATATTAAGCATTTTTCCTATCAACGCCTTTCCGCCTTTTAATCGCCCGTTGTAAATAAGATAGTCTAGTTTGCCGTCTACGGCGATAAATTGTTGCCTTTTTATAATCCAATCAAGTTCTTTTAATATCGTTTCCGTTGGAATATCATCTTCTATCATTTTAGACGCCGTTACAGCAAGCAACCCTTCGCTAAAACTGCACGTTTTAGAGTCTACAACGTTTACTTTAAGTTTAGATTCGTAATCTTTTGCAATATTTTTAATTAAGTTATACGAACCGCTTAAATAAGAACTCAAAGTTATTACTATAACTTCGTTATAACCGTCTTTTACAAGTTTATCAAATGCAGACGTAATTGCTTCTATCGTTACCATAGAAGTTTTTGGCAAATTGTTTTTAGGGTCTTTTATAGTTTCTAAACGCTTATAAAATTCGTCCGGATTTAGATTTACGCCTTCCGTATACTCTTTACCTTCAAAAGTTAAAGTTAAACTAACAATATCAATATCGTATTTTTTATAACGCTTTGGTGCGTAACCTAAACAACCGGTTGAAGTGCATATTACTTTTCTTTTCAAAACGCGCACCTCTTTTTTACTCTAACTCTTCGTCACTGCGCCTTATAGGTAAATAGCCGTAACCTGCTAGCCATGGTCCGTTATGGCAACCGCTAACGGGCGACATAATAACCGCTTCGTGATTGCATTTAATGTTGTATTCTTTTTCTATTTCTTCAAGGTCTTTTATAAGAGAATCACCGGTATATATGTGCCATAAAATATAGTCTTCACTCTTTCTATCGCCAATAATTTCTAAAAGCGTTTCACAAGTCTTTTTAAGGGCTTTTTTAGGCGTTCTTACGCTAGCAATAGGAACAATTTCGCCTTCTTTGCTAAAATGAATAACGGGGCAAATGTTGAGCATTTTACCCATTAAAGCCTTACCGCCTTTTAATCTTCCATTATAAATTAAATAGTCAAGTTTTCCGTCTATTCCTAAAAATTCTTGCCTATCCATACACCATTTAATTTCTTTTAAAACGGTTTCGGTAGGAACTCCTTGTTCAAAAAGTTGAGCCGCTTTTATTGCAAGTAAACCTTCGCCAAAACATGTAATTTTACTGTCTATAACGTTGATTTTAAGTTTATCTTCGTACTCTTTGCCAACAAGCCTAATAAGGTTATAAGTTCCGCCAAGCGCTGAACTAATGGCAATTATTAAAACTTCGTCGTAACCCCTTTCAACTACGCTATCAAAAAAAGCGTGGAGTTCTTCCGTAGTTGGCATAGCAGTTCTTGGCAAATTGTTTTTAGGGTCTTTTAACGTTTCTAACTTCTTGTAAAAGTCAACTACGTTAAAGTCTAAACCTTCTAAATATTCTTTGCCTTCAAATAAAATATGAACTCTAATAATATCAATATTATATTTTTTGTAGCGTTCAGGCGCGTATTCTATGCACCCAGTTGAAGTACAAGCAACTAATCTTTTACCACTCATTTTTTTACCTCTTTAAATCTTATTCAACGGATATAAGCAAACTGTAAACGTCTTGCTCTCCGCTATATGCAGTAAGAGAAAAATCAGGAAAATTCTCTTCAAAAAGTTCTTCAAATCTTTCTCTTTCGCTTTCTTCTAAATCTTTTCCGTAAAATACGGTTACAATTTCTTTATCGTCGTCAACGTTTTTAAGCGCTTCAATAGCCGTGTCAACCGCGTTTGACGAAACCGCCGTAATCATGCCTTGTGAAATAGACATAAATTCGCCTTTTTTAACGCTTTTTCCGTTAAGCGTTGCGTTTCTTACGGCGTACGTTACTTCTATACTAACAACGTCTTTAATAGCGCTTTCTATATCTTGAATTTGCTCGTCAATATCGTCCATAGCCGAATTTATAACGGAAAGCGCCACGTAACCTTCTTGTGGAGTTTTGGTAGGAATTACGTAAACGTTAGCGTCTTTATACATTTGTTGCGCTTGTTTACTTGCTAAAAATACGTTTGAATTGTCTGGAAGAACGATAATATTTTCGGCGTTAACGTTATCAAACGCTTGAATAAAATCGCCAGCCGACGGATTTGACGTTTGACCGCCGTCAATTACTTCGTCCGCCCCTAATTCTTTGTATAAAGATTTCATACCCTCGCCGTTTACAACTGCAACTACGGCAAGTTTCTTTTTAGGCGATTTTTTCTTTTGAACTTCGGAGTGTTGAAGAGTCATATTTTCAATTTTTAAAGTTAAAAACTCTCCGTATTTTTGGCACTCGTTTAAAACGAGCCCCGGCGTTAAAGTATGAACGTGCACTTTAACCGCGTCGCCTTCCTTATATATAACGATAGAATCTCCGCCTATTTGTTTTAAGTAGGTTTTAATAACGTTTATATCAAAACCATTTACGTCAACTTTTTTATTTTGCAATCTCAAAATAAATTCAGTACAATATCCGTAAAGCATTTCGCTATCGCTAGTAAATTTAGAAAAATCAACGGCGGTAGACTCTGAAACTTCTTCGTCAACAGTTACGGCAAGTTCTTCGCCTATAAGTGCTTTTAACATACCTTCAACTATGTAAACGTAACCTGCGCCACCGCTATCAACAACGTCTGCCTCTTTTAAAACTTGCAATTTTTCTTTTGTTTCTAAAAGTGATTTACGCGCTTGCTTTAAGTGTAACGAATAAAAATCTTCTACCGTAGAAGATTCGTTTATCGCTTGGCTAACGCATTCAGTAGCCTCTCTAAAAACGGTAAGCAAAGTGCCTTCTACCGGCTTTTCTACCGCGGAATAAGAGTATTCAACGCCTTTTTTATACGCGTTTACTAGGTTTAAAGGAGTTGCAGTATCTACCCCTTCTAACCCTTTTTGAATACCTTTTATTATTTGAGACAATATAACTCCCGAATTTCCCCTTGCGCCCATTACAGCCCCGCGTGAAAATTCGCCTATAACTTCGCCAACGGTTTGACTACTAGACGAAGAAAGTATTTGTAAACCGCCTTGCAAAGTCTTTAACATATTAGTTCCCGTATCGCCGTCTGGCACGGGAAACACGTTTAATTCATTTACGGTATCTGAGTTGTTCTTTAACGAACCCGCACCACTAAACAACATACTTTTAAAGAGTTTGCCGTTAATTGAAGAATTACTCATAAATTTCACCTTTTGTTTATTTAATACTAATTTAATATAGTATTATACAAATTATTTATAACAACGTTTGGTAAATATTAAGTTAAATTTAATAAAAAAATTTAAAATCTTACTATACAATTATATAATATAAATAAAAAATGTCAAATTTTATTTTACGGCAAAACTAAAACACTCTTTATCTATGCCTTTTAACGACTGTTTTAATATCCAAAAATTCTTTAACTACGTTTTTTAACGACTGTTTTAGCATCAAACACTATTTAACTACGCTTTTTAACGACTGTTTAGTAGCCAAAACACTTTCATTAACGCATAAAAAAATAACGGCAACTAATAAAACACTACCTATTTAAGTTGCACGTTACATTTTTTATATATTAAAATTTATTAATAAGCGCACGGCAAATTGCCGTGCGCATTATTGTTTGTTTAGTTTTTAATACCAAGTGCCGGTAGAATTATAAACGAGCCTAATCGTAATTACAGTTCCGTCCACTGCGTATTTTTCACCAAGCCAAGCCGTTCCCTTTAAGTCTACATCGTACGCTTCGCCAGAGTTGTTATGACCTATCATAATTTCATCACCTTCAACTTCAAAGTGAGTGAAGAATTTTTGACCAACGCCAGGAACTACTATTGAATCGTTTGCAGGAATAAATTGAGTTAAATCGTACGCTTCGTTAAACGTTACGGCGTTTTCAACCGTTTCAATAACGTTGCCTTCGCTATCTTTTACTACGATAGTGTAAGAAGTTGCTTTCCATTGTGCTACGAGTTTAACTTCTTGCGCAACGTTCCATACGCCCGTTGCTTCAACGCGAGTTTGAGTTCCGTCTATAAGCCAGTAGTCAACAGTATAACCAGGGCGAGTCTTTATTAACGAATATTCTTCGCCAAATCTAACGATATCGTCACTGTTGCTCATGCCGGAAACGTTATAATCAAGCGTAACCTTGTATTCGTCGCCTACCCATTTTGCTACGAGAGTTACGTCATCGGCAATAGCCCAAGCGCTAGTAAGGTCTATAACTTCGCCGTTATAAGTCCAACCGCCAAAACTGTAATTCGTTCTAGTTGTAGTTGGAAGCGTAGAGTTAGTAAATAACGCTTCGCCAAACGTAGCGGTATATTCAGTAGTAGTAATAGCCGTACCGTTATTAACGTTAAGAGTTACAACGTAAGTGTTTGGAGTCCATTCTGCTTTTAACGTTTCAGTTTTAGCAGTGCTAGACCAGTTAGAGTTAGCGTCGTAATCAACGCCGTTTAAAGTCCACTTGCTAAACGTATAACCAGTTCTTGTTAAGCCTGTTGGAACAACTAAAACTTCGCCAAACGCAACGTTTGCGGACTTCGTACTAATCTCGTCACCACCGTTAACGTCAAACGTAACGACAGTAGATGAGGTTACCCATTGCGCTACGATAGTAGTAGTGTCGTTAGCGATGTTCCAAGGAGCGTCAACGTCTACGTCTTCATTTCCAATTTTCCAACCGCCAACTTGTTGACCTGCCTTATTAAGCGTAGGCAAGAAGTCTTTTAAAGGAGAACCAAAATCAACTTTTATAGTATTAGGATTAATCTCGTCACCACCGTTAACGTCTATCGTTACGGTATATTTATTAGCCGACCAAACGGCGTCAAGCGTAACGTCGCTATCGTAATTCCAAGCGGCAGTTGCGTCAAAACTATTACCGTCAAGTTTCCAGCCTGCAAGCGTATAACCCGTTTTAGTAGGTGAAGGAATACCCGTTATAACTGAATTATATAAAACGGTTGTTTGTTGAGTATCAGCCACGCCACCATCAAAATTAAACGTTACCGTATAAGATTTAGGAGCCCATTGTGCAACTAGTGTTGCGTTTCCGTTTACTTTATATTCTTGATTAGAATAATCGCTACCGTTTAATTTCCATCCAGAAAGTTGATATCCTGTTTTAACTGGAACAGGAATATTTGGAATAGGACTACCGTAAGTTGCCGTTATAACCGAAATTTCAAGTGCTTCGCCACCGTTTACGTCAATAGTAACGTCAAATTTTTTAGCACCCCACTCTGCTACGAGTGTTGCGTTTCCGTCAATAGTCCAATTATTTGACGGGTTAAAAGCACCGCCGTTTAATTTCCAACCCTTAAACGTGTATCCCGATTTAGTAAGCGAAGTTGGAACTCCAACTACGGGCTGACCGTACGTTACAGTTATTGAAGTAGTGCTGGCACCGCTACCGCCTACGGTATCAAGAGTTAAAGTGTACGTTTTAGCGACCCAACTTGCTTTTAAAGTAACGTTTTCTTTTTTATTCCAAACGCCCGTGTTAGAAATTTTAGTTTCATTAAGCATCCAACCGTCAAACGTATAACCTGTTTTTGTTGGAGTGTTAAAAGAATAATCTTCGTTATAAGTTACGCTAACGGTAGTTTTACCTTCAATACTTCCGCCGTTAGTATCAAGCCTTACGGTATAAGTACTGCTTCCACCACCGCCACTGCAAGCAGTTATCGCAATGCACATAACGGAAGATAGAACTACTAAAATAATCGTACTAAAAAGTTTTTTTAATTTCATTATTTTAATCCCCTTAAACTTGTTTTTAGTATAATTTTCCTAGAAGGAATAGTTTTCTTATTTTATTCTATAATAAAAACACCTAATTGTCAACACTAAAAACAAAATTATTCAACATTTTATCAAACATTTTATCGCACGTTTTAAAAACTGTTATTTTTAATATTATTTGAAAATTTACGTATTTTATCCAAATAATTAGCCTAAAAACTCTTTTAAACAACGTTCGTACGCTTCAACCGGATTTTTTGCACCCGTAACCGACCTACCTACGACTATATAATCCGAGCCTAACTCTCTTGCCATTTTAGGAGTAGTAACTCGTTTTTGGTCGCCAACGCTATCCCCTTCAAGCCTAACGCCCGGAGTAACGGTTAAAAAATTATTTCCGCACTCGCCGTGAACCTTACCCGATTCAAGCGGAGAGCAAACTACGCCGTCAAGCCCCGAAATTTGCGCGTTTTTAGCGTAATGAATAACTACTTGGTCAAGCGGTTTATCTATTAATAAATCTCTTTTCATAGTTTCTTCGTCGGTAGAAGTTAATTGCGTAACTGCAATTAATAAAGGTCTTGACCCGTCGCTTCTAGTTAAGCCTTCTATCGCGCCTTTCATCATAGGTATTGTTCCGCTAGCGTGCAAATTGCACATATCTACGTCTAATTTAGAAAGTACCGCCATAGATTTTTTTACGGTATTTGGAATATCGTGGAGTTTTAAGTCTAAAAATATTTTATGACCGCGTTTTTTAATTTCCTTTACGATAGACGGACCTTCCGCATAATAAAGTTCCATACCTATTTTAACAAAGGGTTTTTTATCTTTAAATAAATCTAAAAATTCTATTGTTTTTTGCTTACTGTCAAAATCGCAAGCAATAATTACGTCTTTTGCCATTATCTAACTCCTTTTATAATTTCTTTTAAAGAATTTATTTTATATTCTTGCATAACTCTTGGCAAGTCTTCTATTATTTGCTTGCACGCATACGGATTAATTAAGTTTTCCGCGCCTACTTCTACTGCGGTAGCACCCGCAAGCATCATTTCAACAACGTCTTCCGCACAAGACACGCCACCCATACCAATAACGGGAATTTTAACGGCGCTAGCAACTTGATATACCATACGCAAAGCGACGGGGAAAATTGCCTTTCCTGAAAAACCGCCCATTTTGTTTGCTATTACGGGTTTTCTTGTATTTAAATTTATGCGCATACCAAGTAAAGTATTAATTAAACTTATACCGTCCGCACCGCTGTCTTCACACGCCTTTGCAATAGAAACGACGTCCGTTACGTTTGGAGAAAGTTTCATAATAATAGGTTTAGTAGTAACTTTTTTTACCGCTTTAACGACGCTTGAAACTGCGCTTTCGCTAGTGCCGAAACTCATACCACCGCCGTGTACGTTTGGACAACTTACGTTTACTTCTAACCAACCTACTTGCTCGCATTTGTCAAGTTTTTCACACACGTAGGCGTATTCGTCAATAGAAAAACCGCTTACGTTTGCCATAACTTTTTTATTAAAGCATTTTTTTAATTTTGGAAGTTCTTCTTCTACGACCTTATCTACTCCTGGGTTTTGAAGCCCGACGGCGTTTATCATACCGTCGTTACACTCGGCAATTCTTGGAGTGGGGTTTCCAAAACGCGCTTCTTTTGTAGTTCCCTTAAAAGAAAACGTGCCTAAAATATTAATGTCGTAAAGTTCGGCGTACTCGTAACCGTAACCAAACGTTCCGCTTGCGGGAATTACGGGATTATCAAGTTCTATACCCAATAAATTAACGCTTAATTTTCCCATATAATTTCCTCCTTAATAAGCACGGGGCCGTCTTTACATATACGCTTATTGCCGTATAAAGTTTTACACGAACAACCCATACAAGCACCAAAACCGCAACCCATACGTTCTTCAAAACTAAATTGACCGCTAGTTTTAGTGTTGTTATAAACCGCCTTTAACATCGGCTCTGGACCGCAAGTGTAAAAATAGGAATAATCCAATCCTTTAATAGCGTCTGTTACAAAACCTTTAATGCCAAAAGAGCCGTCTACCGTGGTAACGTAAACTTTAACGCCTAAACTTTCAAGTTCGTCTTTTAAAAACACTTCTTCTTTACCGTTAAAGCCGAGTATTGCCGTTGGAGTTTTGCCTTCTTTAATTAATTGCTTTGCAAGTAAATACAAAGGTGGAACGCCAACGCCACCGCCTATTAAAAGTGGGTTTTTACCGCTAATTTCCGTATTATAACCGTTGCCTAAACCCGTTAAAATATCTAAAACACCACCCTTTAACGAAGATAGAATTTTAGTTCCTTTACCAACCACTTTATAAATGATGGTAAGTTCGTTTCCGTTTAAATCGCAAACGGATATAGGACGGCGCAAATAAAGTCCCTGTATTTTAACGTTTACGAATTGACCGCAATAAACGTTAGACGTATCTCCTACAAGAGTCATTTTATAAACGTTTTTTGCTATATTTACGTTACTTTTTATTTCAAATAAACGTTGTTTCATATTACACCTACGCGTCTATCGTTGAAATGCAAATAGTAGTTTCTTCTAAAACTTCAAGCAACGTTGCAACGGTATCTAACGAAGTAAATATGTTTACGTTATTTTCAGTTGCAAGTCTTCTAATTTCGTAACCGTCGTTAGACGTTGAATCTGAACTGCCTATTGCACTCGTGTTTATAATGTAAGCCAAATAGCCTTGCCTTATGGCGTTTGGAATTTCTTCACTACCCTCGCTTATTTTGCCTAAAATATGAGTTCTAATTCCGTTTTTCTTTAAAAATTCGCCCGTACCGCGAGTTGCTTGTATGTTAAAGCCCAAGTTGTAAAAACGCTTTACAAGTGGCAACACTTCTTCTTTATCTTTATTTGCAACGGTTACGAAAACTGTTCCGTAATTTTGAACTTTTAAGCCCGACGCTTGAAGCGCTTTGTAGAACGCGCGATATAACTTATCGTCGTAACCGATTGCTTCGCCCGTTGACTTCATTTCAGGCGAAAGATATGCGTCAAGCCCCCTAATTTTATTAAACGAGAATACCGGAACTTTTACGTACCAACGCTTTTTTTCTTCGGGATATATTTCAAAAATGCCTTGTTCTTTTAAAGACTTGCCTAAAATAACTTCGGTTGCCATATCCGCCAAACTATAACCCGTTGATTTAGATAAGAACGGAACCGTTCTTGACGACCTTGGGTTTACTTCAATAATAAATACGTTTTCGTTTTTATCAACGATAAATTGAATATTGTAAAGTCCGATTATGCCTATACCCAAACCGAGTTTTTTAGTATATTGTAAAATAATTCCCTTAACTTTGTTTGAAATGCTAAACGCAGGGTAAACGCTTATAGAGTCGCCAGAGTGAATACCCGTTCTTTCAACGAGTTCCATAATTCCCGCAACGAAAACGTCTTTACCGTCGCAAATAGCGTCTACTTCAACCTCTTTACCAACGATGTATTTGTCTACTAAAACTGGCTTATCTTCGTCAATTTCAACGGCGGTTTTAACGTAGTTTTTTAACTGTTCTTCGTTTGCAACTATTCTCATTGCCCTACCGCCTAAAACGAAACTAGGTCTTACTAAAACGGGGTAACCTATTTCGCTAGCGACCTTAACGCCTTCTTCAATGCTCGTTACAGCCTTTCCCTTTGGTTGAGGAATTTGAAGCGAAGTTAAAATCTTTTCAAAGGCGTCTCTATTTTCGGCGCGTTCAATAGCGTCGCAATCCGTACCTATAATTTTAACTCCCCTTTTCATAAGTGGCTCGGCTAAATTGATTGCCGTTTGCCCACCTAACGACGCAACTACGCCTATCGGGTTTTCAAATTTAATAATATTCATAACGTCTTCCGTGGTAAGTGGCTCAAAATACAACTTGTCGGAAGTGGTGTAGTCCGTTGAAACGGTTTCTGGGTTGTTGTTTATAATTATTGCTTCGTAGCCTTCTTTTTTAATAGTTGATACGGCGTGTACCGTTGAATAGTCAAACTCAACGCCTTGACCTATTCTTATAGGACCTGCACCCAAAACTATAATTTTCTTTTTGTTAGAAAATTGAACTTGGTTTTCGCCTATATACGAAGAGTAAAAATACGGTATGTACGCGTTTGTGTGGCAAGTATCTACCATTTTATATTTAGGATAAATGCCGTTTTCTTTTCTTAAATTGTAAACTTCTAACTCGGTACAATTCCAAAGTTTAGCAATATATTTATCGGAAAATCCCATCGTTTTAGCGCTAGTTAAAGTTTTAATATCGCGTTTACTTTTAATGGTTTTTTCCATTTCTACTATATTTTTAAATGCGTTTATAAAAAGTTCGGTTATTTTAGTTGCTTCGTGAAGTTTTTTAACGCTTTCGCCCCTTCTTATAAGTTCGGTTACGGCGTAAATGGTATCGTCTTTATAATCTTTTATATAATCGTACAACTCGCTTACGCTAAACGCGTCAAACTTTTGCATATAAAGGTGGCATACGCCTATTTCAAGCGACCTAACCGATTTTAAAATGGCTTCTTCTAAAAACGAGCCTATTCCCATTACTTCGCCCGTTGCTTTCATTTGAGTTCCAAGTTTGTTTGAAGCGTTGGTAAACTTATCAAACGGAAAGCGTGGGAATTTAGCAACTACGTAATCAAGCCTTGGCTCAAAACTTGCGTTGGTGTTTGCTATTTTTATTTCTTCAAGCATCATACCTACCGCAATTTTAGCCGTAACTCTTGCAATAGGATATCCGCTTGCTTTACTTGCAAGTGCAGATGAACGCGAAACCCTTGGGTTTACTTCTATTAAATAATATTCGCTACTTGTTGGGTTAAGGGCAAATTGAACGTTACAACCGCCTTCAATTTTAAGTTCTTTTATAAGTTTAATTGCGCTGTCGTTTAACATTTTTAAATCTTTGTCGTTTAAAGACATGATAGGCGCAACAACCACAGAGTCGCCCGTATGAACGCCAACGGGGTCAACGTTTTCCATACCGCAAATGGTTATTGCTTTATCGTTAGAGTCGCGCATTACTTCAAACTCAATTTCTTTATAACCCTTTACGCTTTTTTCTATTAATACTTGATGAACGGGCGAAAGTTTAAATGCGTTTAAGCCAATTTCTATAAGTTCACTTTCGTTATCGGCAAAACCGCCACCCGTACCGCCTAACGTAAACGCAGGACGAAGAACTACTGGGTATCCTATTTTTTTAGCGGCTTCTTTTGCTTCTTCTAGCGAATAAGTTATTTCTGACGGAATTGTAGGCTCGCCTATGCTTTGGCATAATTGCTTAAAAAGTTCTCTATCTTCCGCCCTTTCAATACTTTGACTGCTAGTTCCTAAAAGTTCAACACCGCACTCTTTTAAAATGCCTTTTTTATCAAGTTGCATTGCAAGGTTTAATCCCGTTTGACCGCCTATTCCCGGCAATATAGCGTCGGGTCTTTCATAACGCAAAATTTTTGCAACGTATTCAAGCGTTAAAGGCTCCATATAAACTTTGTCTGCAATAGAAGTGTCAGTCATAATAGTTGCGGGGTTAGAGTTTACCAAAATAACTTCGTAACCTTCTTCTTTAAGCGCAAGGCACGCTTGCGTTCCCGCATAGTCAAATTCAGCCGCTTGCCCTATTACGATAGGACCGGACCCTATAATCAAAATCTTTTTAATATCAGTTCTTTTAGCCATAAACTTCTCCTAAATTTTATATACTATTTTATCGTTTAACACCGTTAAAAGACATTTTCCGTAAACGGTTTCGTTTTCAAACGGAGTGCTTTTGCCCATTGATAAAAACTCGCTTGGGTTAATTTTGTAACTACTTGATAAGTCCCATAAACAAAATCCAACGTCGCTAGTAACGTCAAAGCGCTTTCTTGCGTTTACGCTTAATAACTCTATTAGTTTTTCTAGCGAAATAACGTTTTTTAAAACAAGTTGCGTGTAGAGTATAGGAAACGCCGTTTCAAGCCCAACAACACCCATTAAACTGTCTTTTAAACCTTTGCTTTTTTCTTCTTTGGTGTGGGGTGCGTGGTCGGTTGCTATCATATCAATAGTCCCGTCTTTTACGCCTTCAATAAGCGCAAGCCTATCTTCTTCGCTACGTATAGGGGGATTCATTTTAAACCTACCGTCTTCTTGTAACATACCGTCGTTAAGCACTAAATAGTGCGGTGCGGTTTCGCAAGTAACGTCTACCCCTTGGCTTTTTGCCTTGCGGATAATTTCTACGCTTTCTTTTGTAGAAACGTGGCAAACGTGATATTTAACGCCCGTTTCTTTAACCAATTCTATATCGCGCGCAATTTGACTATATTCACTTTCGCTACATATTCCCTTATGCCCGTTTTTTAAAGCGTACTCGCCTTTGTGAATATAACCGCCGTCTAATAAAGAATTATCTTCACAATGCGCTACGATAACTTTGTTTAAACGCTTTGCCGTTAACATAGCGCGTTTCATAAGTTCTTTATTTTGAACGCCTTTGCCATCGTCGCTAAACCCTTTTACGTAAGGGCTAACTTCATCTAAATTTGCAAGTTCTTTGCCCTCTTCGTTTTTTGTAATTGAAGCGTACGGATAAACGTTAATTGACGCGTCTTTTTCAATTATATTAAGTTGTATTTTTAAATTTTCTAAACTGTCTGGAACGGGTTTTAAATTGGGCATTGTAAAAACTGCCGTATAACCGCCCCTTGAAGCCGCAGCCGAACCGCTTTTTATCGTTTCTTTATAAAAAAATCCCGGCTCTCTAAAATGCACGTGGGCATCGCAAAATCCAGGAAAAACAAAAAGATTATCGCAATTAGGTTGCGATAAATATTTAGATAAAACGTCTAAATACTTTGAATTTTTAGTTGCAAAATTTTTTAACGAATACATATTTAACCTTCAAAAAATAAACGCTTGCCTAAATTTTTGGCAAGCGCAATAAACACGGTTAAAAAAACCTTGATTTTATTACCTTGCCGATATCACAGTATCGCGCTTAAAGATAAGTTTTTTAAGTTACGATTATTATAATGCTAAAACGACTAAAATGTCAAGCCTTTTTAAAGCCTTTTTAATCTTTAATAAGTTCTTTATAAAGTTTAAATTTATTAACTATAAATTCTATAATAAAATAACATATAAAAGTAGTTGCTCCGGCAAACAAAACGTCCGTTAAAAAATGCGCGCCCACTACTACTCTTGAAATTGCAACTATAATAGGAAAGATTATTGCAATACCGTAGCAAACGGTTTTACCCTTTAAAGTGTTTAAATTTTTAAACAGTTTAGGTAAAACTATTAAGCAAACCGTTATAGCGCCTGCGCTAGTATGCCCCGACGGAAACGATTTAAAGCCGTTTTCGTTAACGCCTAGTTCCACCCATTTTTCAAAAACCGTTCTTTTACCGTTAAACACGTACCAAGGGGTGTAATAACTAAACGCGTCTTCTCCGGTAGCAGTAGTAACTAAATGCATCATTCTATACCTAGCCCTACCCGAAACAATTTTTAAGCCTTGCACTATAAATTGCGAAGCGCCCGCCGTTAAAATTATTATTACCGATAACGCCGTAAGCAAGTTTATTGTTTTTTGAGATTTATTTTTTATTAAAAGATTTGTTACAAAATACGAAGCCACGCCCAATAAAATAAAGCAAGCCTCGTCAATTTTACCTTCTAAAAGACGTAATAAATTTGCGTATTCCATAACGTATTCAACGCCTTCTTTAAAAACGAAGTGATACGCAACGGAAGAACCTATTGCAAAAAATATAGAAAGTGCTAAACGCCCCGCCCCACCTTTAAAATTACCGCATTTTACGGTGCAAACTGTAAAGGCAAAACCTAAAAACATATATAGCGGAAGTTCGCCCGTAACTTCAAAAATTCTACCAAAAACGTTTTTAGATAAATACTCGCCGTCTTCAATATCTGCAATAACTTTACTTATTTGAAGGTCGTAAATAGTAGAAAGCACAAAAGCCACTATAAATAAAACCGCGCTTATAATTAAAATACTGTGTTTTTTTAAAAATTGCATAATACCCCTTTTTAGTTCCGCGTTTTTTTACGGAATAAACCTAACTTTGATATTAATATTGCTAAATATTAGATTGATTTTAAAACAGCAAATCAAATACAAGTAAAACAAGGCAAACCCCGTAGATAAAAGTTTACGTATTTTTAAGGGATTTAACGATGTGTTACGCAATATTTTATTTGTTATTTATTAACCGTTAACGTAACGGAAACTAAATTAAATATTCTTCTATTATGTAAATAATTACGTACCAAATACCCAAAAGCACTTTTCCTATAAAGCGTAGCCCCGCTAAAAGCAAAGGTAAAAAAAGTATTTCGGGCTCTCCGTTAGAATACGCTATAATTGGCAAAACTATAAACGCAAATATATGAAGAAGCCAAGCAAAAACGCCCCTATCAAATATTTCGCCAAACGCGCTAGCGTATTCACGCAAACCGTCGGCATATCTAAATTTGTCCCTTATACTGTCGCCAGACTCGTGCCCAACCCATTGAGCAATACCGCAACTAACTAAAACGGCAACCACGTTTATTATTAAAATTAAAAATAACGAGATATCTTCTTCTGCTAAAATAAAGGAAAATATAGACAATCCAAAAGGTATTGCCGTTATAATAAAACTATAAATAACGGGGTGGTCCTCGGCAAAGTCTTCTATATCAATATCAAATATAGAAACGGAATTTTCCCTCATACAAACTATTAATTTTAAAGCGTACGCTAAAATTACACCAATTCCAACACCCATTGTTGCAGGTGTTAAAAAGTCGCCAATAACTATACTTCCTATTATACCGCTAACAATAGCGCATACTATTGCCGAAGGAATAACGTATAGCCAAAGCCTTTCTAAATAATCGTCCCAATCCATAAAAGTTCCTCTTTATTAATTAAAACATAATATTAATAATTATATCATACTAAAAATTAAATTACAACAATAAAAATTAATAAGCGCACAAATTGTTTGTAATAAATAACTTTGTAAAAAATTTTTTGAACATATTAACGCACGGTAAAATTAAAAAATTTTAAAAAACGGCATATTTTTTTTGCCACACCTAATATTACTTGCGTTAACGCTTATAAAAACGCTTTATTTATTTTAAAAAATAAATTATAATATAAATATAACGCTTCTTATAAAGGTTTTGTATGAAAAAAAATATTTTTAAATTGTTTTTATTGTTACTTACTACAATTACGGCAATTAGTGCCTTGGGTTGTAAAAACGCACCGTTTCCAGACGAAAGCGACGATACTAAATACATCGCCCATAGGGGTTTTAGCAACGCAAACGTAGATAATACGGAAGCGTCTTATTTAGAAGCATCTAATTTAGACTTTTGGGGCATAGAAACGGACGTTAAAATTACTAGTGACGGCAAATACGTTTGCAATCACGACGATACCGCCGTTTTTGAAGACGGCACTAAACTTACCGTTAAAAATTCAACCTATAAAGAATTGACTTTAAAAAGGCTAAAAGGCGCAACGAAAGATACTGAACGCATTTGCAGTTTTGAAAAATATTTGCAAATTTGTAAAAACTCTAATAAAATTGCCGTTATAGAGTTTAAAACGGAGTTTACAAATAACCAAATTGAAGAAATTTTTTCTATCGTAGAAAGAGAATATTCATTAAATAAAATTACGGTTATAGACTTTGATTTAGCACAATTAAAACGCGCAAAAACTATAAACGGCAACGTTCCATATCAATATTTAATTTCCGTACCACTACTTTCTAAAATTAACGACGCTATTGAAAACGGAATTAGTTTATCTTTTAATAACGTGGGGTTAAGCGCATTTCCAAATTATATTAAAAAAGCACACGAAAAAGGCTTAGAAGTAGGCGTTTGGACGCTAGACGATAAGCAAAAAATTGCCAATTTTATATATAAGGGCGTAGATTACGTAACTTCTAACGAATTTTACGGCAACTTTTAAGATTAATAATTGCTTATATTTACTGTATAATTAAGGCATGTTTCCACTTGATGTGGCAAGGGGAAGGGGCGCAAATATGCGACGATAAGGTTTAGTTGCTTGTTTATTACGGCGATTATATAAACAATGGTAAAGTATAAACTATTTATTATGCTAAACGCGTATATACACCACAAACCCTACATTAATATTACACATTTGTATAAAACATAAACCACAAACCCTTTCGGCAACAAAAGTTGCCACCTTCCCTTTCAGTTAAAGGGAAGGCTTTTTATATTTGTTGCATTTAACGTATGCTTCCACTTGATGTGGCAAGGGGAAGTCTTTAAAAAATAATAACATTAGGCTAAAAAAAGGCTTTTTTGTTTTATTTGCCTTTCGGCATGTTGTGAACATATTCTAACGCAAACGAATTTAACTAAAAAGGCACGTGAATTGTGATAATTCACGTGCCTTTTTTTGGTGCGGATAACAAGATTTGAACTTGCACTCTTGCGAACTGGATTCTAAGTCCAGCGCGTCTGCCATTCCGCCATATCCGCATTTGCCACTAAACGTGGCTATTTTTATTTTCCTACGCAAAATTTAGAAAAGATTTCGTCTATAATTTCTTCGCTTGTAGTTTTGCCTGTAATTTCGCCTAAACTGTCCCAAACGGATTTTACGTCTTCGGCGACGATATCTAGCGGAACTACTTCTAAATTAGAAAGCGCTTCTACCGCATACCTTTCCGCCTTTTTAAGTGCGTTAAAGTGCCTTTCTTCCGTTATAAACTCGCCGTTTAAATCTATCCCCTCTTTAAATGCGCGACTGTATAATTCATTTTTTAACTGCTCTATACCATCGCCCGTTTTAGCGGAAATAAGTAACCCGTCTTTAAAATTGCATTTTTTAACGTCTTGCTTATTATACACCTTTATTACTTCTTTGCCAAGCGCTGAAAGCAAAATTTCTTCATCTTCTTTTGAAAGTTTTTCACTTCCGTCAAAAACTACTAACGCAATATCGGCGGTTTTTAAAATTTTATTTGATTTTTCTATTCCTAGTTTTTCAATACTGTTATCAGTTTCGCGTATACCTGCGGTATCGTAAAAGTAAAAGTTTACGCCGTTTATTTCTAACTCGCCCTCAACAACGTCCCTAGTAGTGCCTGCAATAGAAGAAACTATTGCTTTTTCGTAATTTAACAGCCTATTTAAAACCGACGATTTACCCGTATTAGGTCTACCTATAATAGCGACCTTAACGCCGTTTTTAATTTTAGCGCCACCGTCGTATTTTGAAATTAAATTTCTTATGGTTTCTAGCGTTTTGGTTAAAGTTTCTTTAACGTCTTTAATTGCGGTTGCTTGCAAATCTTCTTCGGGGTAATCCATATCCGCGTCAATACCCGCAAGGCAAAACGTTAACTCGTCTTGCAACGACGATATTTTTTGATATAACCTTTCTCTATATAAACTATACCCCGCCTTAACGGAAGCAACGCTTTCGCCGTTTATCATAGAAATAAGACCTTCGCACCCGTCAAGCGACAGTTTTCCGTTTACAAAAGCGCGTTTTGTAAATTCGCCACGAGTTGCAGGAGTTGCGCCCAATTTAAAAGTTTGTTTTAATATTCCCCTTGTTATAGCCGTTCCGCCGTGACAGTGAAATTCAACCATATCTTCGCCCGTATAACTTTTTGGCGCTTTAAAATAAACCGCCATACCGTAATCGGTAAAATTTCCGCCGTCAATTTCGCCAACGTACATTTTATAAGGCTCAAAATTTTGTACTTTTATTTTTTTATTTATAGGGTTAAACATTTTGCTTGCAAGTTCAAGTGAACCGCTTCCGCTAACCCTAATTATTGCAACGCCACCCACACCGCTAGCAGTAGCAATGGCAGATATAATTTCTTCCATAGTTAATTAAAAAAATCGTTATTTAAATCTTTATTATTTTCTTTTGAGTTTTCAAATTCAGGGAAAGGCTCTTCTGGTTTTTTATAGTTTTGCTCGCCTTGCTCGTTACCCGTATTATTTGGGCGTGGTGGTTGTTGATTTCCGTAATATCCGCCGTAATACCCACCGTAATACCCGTTTGCGTAATTTCTTGCGCGTTCACGAATATAATCTTCGTACGTCATTTTTTTGTTGTTCCTTGAAACAAAAAGGAATATTCCAAAGAAAAAGTCCGATAAAAAGATTGATAATATAGAAAACAAAATTGCTCTTTTGGGGTTATACGCCCTAAAAATTAAAAATACCAAACTAACGTGAACGAATATATACGCCAACTTTAAACCTAAATACAAATAGTAAGTTATTGCGTAAAAAATACCTTGATGATTAGCCCAATCTTGCAAAAATTTGGTAGGATAATCTACGGTATACCCTAAACTTTCAATTAAATTATCGTAAGTTCCAACGTTCAAAAGAATGTTTAAAAAAGTCATACATGCATAAAAAATACAAACGAACAAACCTATATTTTTAATAGGCTGACCCCAAACGATAGTTTTTCCTGCAAGTTTACCAAGCAAAATAAAGTTTAAAAACGGCACGAAAGCCATCCATAAACGGTTCATTTTTCTGTTTTTTGCCATAGTGTAAATTGCTATTGCCTTAAACACAAACCCTACGATTGTTACAAGAACGTTTATTATTAAAGCCACTTTTAAACTGTAATCTTCTATTGCCATTAGTTCTTCGTTAGTCAAACCGCTTTCAAACGAAGTTATAGGAAAAAACATTTATCCTCCTTAAAGCGAATTTCGCTTTTTGTAAAATTAATATGAGCAAACAAATTATAAAATTGTTTAAAATTAATATGTGCAAGTAAACTATAAGAATTAATACGCGCGTGCAAAAACAACAACTTTTTTCGCTTTTTTTCCACAAACTGCGCAAACTTTGTTTTCGGCACTGTCTTCACAAATAATTCTTGCGGAAGCGTTGGTAGTTTCTTTAATTTTATCTTCGCACTCTCTCAATCCGCACCAAGGCGCTTTAACAAAGTTTTTGTTTTCTACGCCGTTTAAAATTTCTTCTAAATTTTCGGCGTACTTAATTTTAGCGTCACGCCTTGCCCTTGACGCGTCAAGCATATCTTTTTGAATTGTATTTAATAAATTCTTAATAGCGTCAACGTCGCCTAAATTAAATTCTTGTTTTAGTAAAGTGTCCCTTCTCATAGACGTCATTTTACCGTTTTCTATATCGCGTGGGCCAACTTCAATTCTAACGGGAACGCCTTTCATTTCCCACTCGTTAAATTTCCAACCGGGCGTAGCATCGCGCGAGTCAAGTTCAACTCTAACCCCTGCGCTTTCAAACGCATTGTAGAGTTCTTGCGCTTTTTCTAAAACGCCTTCTTTGTGCATACATACGGGAATTATAACTACTTGAATAGGAGCAACTACCGGTGGAATAACCAAACCGCGCTTGTCGCCGTGCGCCATAATAAGCGCGCCTATAAGCCTTGTTGAAACGCCCCAAGACGTTGAGTAGCCGTATTTTAAAACCCCGTCTTTATCCAAAAATTTCATATTAAAAGACTTGGCAAAATTTTGACCTAAATAGTGCGAAGTGCCTGCTTGTAAACTTTTACCGTCAAGCATCATCGCTTCCATACCGTACGTTGCTACTGCACCTGCAAATTTTTCTTTATCGGTTTTTCTACCCGTTAAAACAGGTATTGCCAAGCAATTTTCCGCAAATTCTTTATAAACGTTAAGCATTGTTTGAGTTTCTTCTTCCGCTTCTTTTTCGGTTGCGTGAACGGTATGACCTTCTTGC
Organism: Christensenellaceae bacterium; assembly: GCA_045644385.1. Classification (GTDB taxonomy): domain Bacteria; phylum Bacillota; class Clostridia; order Christensenellales; family Borkfalkiaceae; genus HGM11412. The sequence goes on along the minus strand of JAZRGU010000013.1, from coordinate 24,750 downwards.
CATAAAAATTCGCTAGTTCTCAAAAACGGACGAGTAGTTTTTTCCCAACGCATAACGTTTGCCCATTGGTTTATAATAATAGGCAAATCGCGATAACTTTCCATCCACTTTGCATACATATCGCAAATTATGGTTTCGCTTGTAGGTCTTATAACGAGTGGCTCTTGAAGTGGAGCACCGCCAGCGTGCGTTACTACTGCAACTTCGGGAGCAAAACCTTCAACGTGTTCCGCTTCTTTCTTTAAATAACTTTCGGGAATTAAAAGTGGAAAGTAGGCGTTTTTTGCACCTGCTTTTTTAAACCTAACGTTTAGCTCGTGTTGAATATTTTCCCAAATAGCGTAACCGTACGGACGAATTACCATAGTGCCTTTTACAGGACCGTAGTCTACTAATTGAGTTTTTAAAATTACGTCTGTATACCATTGTGGAAAATCTTGTTCAATATCCGCTATTTCGCTAACGAATTGCTTATCTTTTGCCATAAAGCCCTCTCTTAATAATAAAAAACTATATACATTATTATACTTGCAACTACTGTAAAAGTAAAGCGTTTTGTCGTTAGCCGTAAAAAACTTTAATGTAAATTAACTTAAATTTCTTTTAATTTTCATAATTTTTACAAAGATTGCCCTTTTATGCTTTATTTCGGCAAAAATTTGTGCTATAATTAACAAAGATACTAAAAAAGGAGTAGTTTTTTATGGATTCTTCTAAATTAACGATTAACACAATACGACTTTTATCGGTAGACGCTATTGAAAAGGCAAAATCCGGACACCCCGGCATTGCTCTTGGCGCAGCGCCTATTGGATACGCACTTTGGCAAAACGCTTTAACTTTTAACCCAAAGGATACTAAGTTTGTAAACCGCGATAGATTTATTTTATCCGCAGGTCACGGCTCTATGCTCAACTATGCGTTACTTCACTTATACGGTTATAAACTCACTATTGAAGACATTAAGAATTTCCGTCAACTCGGCTCGGTTACCGCTGGTCACCCAGAATACAACCACGCTGACGGTGTTGAAACTTCAACAGGTCCGTTAGGTCAAGGTATAGCAAACGCCGTTGGTATGGCTATTGCTGAAAGCCACCTTGCTTCCGTTTATAATAAAGAAGGCTTTAACGTAGTAGACCACTACACTTACGCTTTATGTGGCGACGGTTGCTTAATGGAAGGTATTGAATACGAAGCGGCTTCACTTGCAGGTACTTTAAAACTTGGCAAACTCATAGTTTTATACGACCGCAACAACATTACTATTGAAGGCTCTACCGACACTGCCTTTACCGAAGACGTTGCTAAAAGGCATATGGCACAAGGCTGGCAAGTTATTGAAGTTAAAGACGGTAACGACGTTAACGCCATTAACAAAGCAATTAAAAAAGCAAAACTTGAAAAAGAAAAACCATCGCTTATCGTATGCCACACTCAAATTGGTTACGGTGCTCCAAACGCTGGTTCAGAAGCAACGCACGGCGCTCCACTTGGCGCAACTAACATTGAAGCGTTACGCAAAAATTTAGATTACAACTATGCTCCGTTTGAAGTTGCACCAGAAGTTTACGAACACACCAAAAAGGCTATTAATAGGGGTAAACGCGCGCAAAAACAATGGAAAAAAATGTTTGCTGAATATTCTAAACAATATCCTGAACTTGCTAAACAATTCCTTGAAGTTACAAGCGGTAAACTTCCTAGCGTTGATAACGACGAGTTATATGCGTTTGAAAAAGACGATGCTACTAGAAACCTTGGCGGTATAGTTCTTAACAAAATTGCAAAGAATTTACCACAATTAATAGGTGGCTCTGCCGACCTTAACCCATCTTGCAAAACTTACCTTAAAGGTATGGGCGACTATTCTAGCGAAAATAGAAGCGGTAGAAATATTCACTTTGGTATAAGAGAGCACGCTATGTCTGCTATTTGTAACGGTCTTGCCGTTCACGGAGGCGTACTTCCTTTCTGCTCAACTTTCTTCGTTTTCTTTGACTATATGAAAAACGCTGTAAGGCTTTCTGCACTTATGGACCTTAACGTAACGTACGTATTCACGCACGACTCTATCGGCGTTGGTGAAGACGGACCTACACACCAACCGGTTGAACAACTTATTGCGCTTCGTTCTATACCTAATATGAAAGTGTTTAGACCTTGCGACGCAAGAGAAACCGCTGCCGCATACGTTGCCGCTTACGAACAAAAAGGACCAACTGCCGTTATTTTAACAAGGCAAACGCTTCCTTCTTACGACGGTACGGGTAGAAACGCACTTAAAGGCGGTTATATTTTAAGCGACAGTGAAAAATCTAAACCAGACGTAATTTTAGTTGCAAGCGGTTCGGAAGTTGAGTGCTGTATGACTGCAAAAGAAATGTTGAAAAACGACGGAATTGACGCAAGAGTCGTTTCTATGCCTTGTATGGAACTTTTTGAAAAACAAAGCAAAAAGTATAAAGAAAGCGTTCTTCCTACAAGCGTTAGAAAGAGAGTTTGCGTTGAAGCAGGTTCAAGTTACAGTTGGTATAAATACGCTGGTCTTGACGGCGTTGTTATGGGAATTGACAAATTCGGTATTTCAGGCCCTGCAAAAGAAGTGTTTGAACTTTACGGAATTACTGCTAAACACGTTTACGAAAAAACAAAAGAATTGTTTTAATTAAAAACAAAAATTGGGGTATAACCAAGCGGTTATACCCCTTTAATTATGCAATTTAATCGTTTATTGTATATTTATACAGTTCGTTTTTGTTTATTTTTAAGTCTTGGCTAATTTTTTTAACTGCGTCTTTTTTAGAAAGCCCTTGTTTTAAATATTCGTTTAAAATATCTTTAATTTCGCTTTCCGTATAAATTTTTTGTTGTTTTTTTGCCCCTTCTACCACCAAAACGAACTCGCCTTTCGGCTCTATATTAAGCCCGTCTTTTAAACTAAAACGATACGCCGTTTCGTGAATTTTTGTAATTTCTTTTACGGCGCAAGCGTTCCTATCCCCTAACACTTTATATAAGGTATTAACGTCTTTTAAAACGTCGTGCGGGGCGCTATAAAATATTAAAGTTTCTTGGCTTAATTTATAGGAATTTAAAAGTTCTTCTCTATCTTTATTTTTTTCGGGCAAAAAGCCAATAAAAATAAATCGCGAAGCGTCTAACCCCGATAATATTAACGCGCACAATCCGGCATTTGCACCGGGGATAACGGTGTATGGCAAATTATTTTCTATTAATATTTTACAAAGAACGTTTCCAGGGTCTGATATAACGGGCATTCCAGCATCGCTAATAACCGCAACGCTTTTATTTTCTTTTAACAGTTCTATAATATTTTGCGACGCTTTTTTTTCATTAAATTTATGGTACGCTATAAGCGGTTTTTTAATGCCGAAATAGTCAAGCAATTTTAAAGAGTGGCGAGTGTCTTCACACGCAATATAGTCAACGTTTTTTAAAGTTTCTACCGCCCTAAAACTCATATCTTGCATATTTCCTATCGGCGTTGATACAAAGTATAACATCAATTTACTCCGTTTACAAAATTTTGCAATATTTTTAATTGGGGTTTAACTCCTTTTACTGCCTCTATCAAATATAAATAAGGGGCTTTTTTGTCGGGCGTTACAACGAATTGCAAGCGCGTTGGCTCTAATTTAAACTTTTTTAAACAAAAAATCATATCGGTTAGCCTTTCTACGCGTTGGCACATACAAAGCCTGCCCCCAAATTTTAACTTTTTAGAAGCAATTTGTATAATTTCTTCTTGCGTAACGGTAATTTCGTGCCTACAAATTGCAATTTTTTTATCCAAATTCGTTTCACCGCTACCACACTTTTTGTACGGTGGATTACAAAGTATTAGCGAATATTTTTCGTTATATTCGTTTCCTAAATCTTGAATAGGCTTGTTTATAACGGTAAAAATGCTTTGCAAATTGTTAATTTGTATTGATTTTTGGCTTAAAAGGGCTAATTCTTGTTGAATTTCTATAAGGTCAACGCTTTTAACGCCTTTGTTTAAAGCGTAAAAATGCACCCCGATTATACCGCTTCCGCTACAAAAATCGGCAACCACGTCGCCTTTTTTATAAGACGCAAATTTAGAAAGAATTACGGCGTCGCTTGTAAAGCGGTAAAGAGTATCGTCTTGAATAATTTTTAAATTGTCTATACCAATTTCTTCTATAACTTCCAAAATTTCCTCGCTAACAAAAAAAGTGGCTATGCCACTTTTTTATCGTTTTTATTCTTCTTCCGGAGCGCCTACTGGACAAGTGTCGGCACAAGCACCACAAGAAATGCAAGTTTCTGCATCAATAACGTATTGATTTTCGCCTTCCGATATAGCGTTAACAGGACAAATTTCTGCGCAAGCGCCACAAAGAATACAATTATCGTTAATTTTGTATGCCACGATTATTACCTCCGTATTAATTTAATGCAACTATTACATAGTACAATTATTGTACCATATTATTTTTTATTTGTACAGTATTTTTATTTAAATTTCCACTTTTAAATATCTTCGCTTTCTACTTCTTCAAGTTTTTCTTCTATTTCTTCTTTATGGCTTTTATTAAACTTGATTTCGTCTAACTTGTATTCTTTATACGTCATAGTGCCGTCTTTTAACACGCACTTTGTTTTTACAAGCATTTTTAACATATTGTTTGAAATAACTACGGCTTTACCGTCCGGAGTTATTACTTCCGAGCCGATTTTAGGCATTTTTTTATAGGCTTCTTCGTAAGGCTCGTTTTCGTATTCTAAACAGCACATAAGCCTTCCGCACAAACCGCTTATTTTAGCAGGGTTTAGCGATAAACCTTGATATTTTGCCATTTTTATAGTTACCTTTTTAAAATCGGGTAAAAAACTTTTACAGCAACAAACTCTGCCACAAGGAGCAATACCGCCTAAAATTTTAGTTTCGTCCCTAGTGCCGATTTGCCTTAAATCTATTCTTTGCTTTAAAACGGACGCAAGCGATTTAACCAATTCCCTAAAATCTATGCGCGTTGGCGCTGTAAAATAAATTATAACCTTGGAATTATCAAAGGGATATTCCGCGCTTACAATTTTCATTTCTAAACCACTTTTTAAAATTTCTTGTTGAGCAATTTCTATAACTTTTGGAATTTTTTCTTCGTTTTCTTTTATTTTTAAAAGGTCTTTATCGGTAGCGCGCCTTATAACAGGCTTTAATTCTTGCATTACTTTTTCGTCTTCTACTTCGGTGGTTTTTATTGCAACTTCGCCGTACTCTAAACCGCGCGCAGTTTCAACGATTACGCCTTCGCCAACGTTAAAAACTTCGTTATTTGGATTAAAATAATATACTTTACAGGAATTTTTAAACTTAACTCCCACTATTTTGACCATTTATAGTTTCCCTCCAAAATACCAAACAACAAAGCGTCTTTAACGGCGGTGGCGTTGCCGTTAAAATTGATTGCTTTTTCCGCTTCGCGAAGTTTGTCCGACGCGTAAATTAGCGCGCCGTACGAATACTTTTTAGCAATTATTTCTACGTTTTTATCGTGAACGGTTTTGCCCGATTTATAGGCTAGCGCGTCGTTTAAAAGGCTTGCCGTAACGGATATAAAATCTTTTAAAATTTCGCCGTTTACGCTTGCGCTAAACTCGGCAATTTGCCTACTAGAATTGAGTTTTGTAAGCACGTTTACCGCTAAATTATAAACGTCGTTTATTCCGCCCGTTTCGTATTGTTTTAAGGCTTCGCCTAATTTTCCTAACGATAGTTTTACGGCGTTTTTAAGTTTTTCTAAATCTTCGCATTGCCCTTTTAAAAAGTCAATAATTTCTTCGTCTTTAAAAGGCATTATTTCTAACTTTTTTACGCGAGATAACACCGTTTGAAGCAAGGTGTTAGTAGTTGTTGCCCCAAGCAAAATATAAGTGTTTTCAGGCGGATTTTCTAACGTTTTTAAAAGTTTATTTTGACACTGCGCGTTCATTTCGTGCGCGTTGTTTAGTATAAATATTTTATTTGAATTTTCAAGTGGTTTTAGATAACTTTTTTCTATTAAATCGTCTATATCGGCAACCACTATTTTTTTATTGGTTGGATAAAATATAGCGTCGCTATACGCTTTTTTATCTATCAAATTACAAGCCCTACAATTTAAGCAAGGCTCGCCGTTGTTACACATTAACGTTTTTGCAAAAAACTTTAAATAAGTTTCTAGCATAATTTCGTCTTGACAAACTAATAATATGGCGTGGCTTAAAGTGCCTTTTAATTTATCGGCTTTAATAATTTTATACGCGTTTGTATTTTGAAGTAACGCCTTTATTTGCATTATAAAACCCCACGCGATTTTAGTGCGCTAATAATGTTTAAATGAGTTTCGTTTTTTGCGCCCAAACAATTAATTTTTATTATTCTGTCGCTATAAATTTCGGCAATACGCTTATAGCCTTCGTACACCTTTTTATGAAATTCCATACCGCTTTGTTCTAATCTATCGCCACTGTCTGCACCGCCTTTTCTTTTAAAAGCGTCGTCTGGGGAAATATCAAAAAACAAAGTGTAATTAGGCATACAGTTTTTTACGGCGTAGTCGTTTATATTTAAAACGTAGTCCATACCAAGCCCCCTTGCAAACGCTTGATAGGCAAAAGAAGAGTCTATATACCTATCGCAAAGAACTAATTTGCCTTGATTAAGCGCAGGTAAAATACACTCTTTTACAAGTTGAGAACGCGCCGCGGAATACAACAGCGCCTCGCACTCGCTAGACATATTTACGTTGTTAATATCAAGTATAACGTCGCGTATTTTTTCAGAAATAACGGTGCTACCAGGCTCTCTAAAAAATACGTATTCAACGTTGTTTTTATCTAAATACTCTTTAAAGAGTTTTAATTGAGTAGATTTTCCGCTACCCTCGCAACCCTCAAAGGTTATAAATATCCCCTTTTTCATAAGTGACCGTCCAATATATTAGAATATTCTTCAACTAACGTTAGAATAAAAGCAAGCGTTTCGTAATATAAATCGCCATTTATTTCTTCGTGTTGACCTATCGTTAAATACACGCCGTTAGTGGTATAATAATTTTCCGTTTCAGTTTTTACGTGAGTTTTAAAAACGTTAATAAACCCGTCGCCAAGTACGCCCAAATCAAAAACGTAACTGCCTTTTATTTCAACGCCTCCAATAGTAAACGGAAATTCGGTTTCGCTAGCAATAAGTTGCGGACATATTTGTAAAACCTTTTTAAACAATTCTAAATTAGTTTTTAACCCTTTAATTCTTTCAATTTCGCTTAACACACCGTTTTCTAGTTTACTTTTGGTTAAAAAACGAGAGTCTTTTCCACGAGTTCTTATAAAATAATCTCTTACTGCAACCTCGTTTATTTCATCGGTAGGCGCATTAATTGATGAGTAAAATTCGTTAGAAGTAAACAAAAAATCTTCTAACCCATTAATATACGAATTAATTTCTTGCGCATATCCGCGTTCTAAATAGTATTGCGTTAACTCTTTTCCCGCTATAAACAAGTCGTCGTCGTAAATTTCGTGATAAGTTCTTATAAGCGACTTGCTAGGCGATTCTTCCGTATCAAAAACTTGCCTATTATTAAAGCCCAAAACGTCGTAAGAAAGCCCGTATCTATTGCTTGAACCGTCTCTTACTTTTACGTAATAATCGTATTCGTTTTCGCCTATTATTACGTCATTGGTGTCTATTAAAATGCTAATAGTTTGCGCTTGTGAAGGCACTTTGGCAACGGAGTTAAAAATTAAAGTTAGCACAACTAAAACAATGGAAAGCACTGCCACTAATTTTACGGACTCGTAAGTAAAAAACGTTTTTAGCCTTTGTTTAGTTATCCTATTGTTCATCGTTTAAATTCCTAAAATTAGTTTTCTATATTTAAAATTTTAATTTTGTATTCTCCGCATTTTGCAGTTTTTACGGTACAAACGTCGCCAATCTTTTTACCGTCAACGGCGCTACCTATTGGAGATTCTATTGAAATTTTACCCTTGCTTAAATCTGCTTCCGCAGTGCCTACTACGGTAAAGGTATACTCTTCGTCTTCTTCAACGTCAATATAAGTGAGTTTTGAGCCTACTTGAACTATATCTTTGTTAGTAGCAACAAAAACTTCGCCGTATTTTAACTTTGCTTCAATATCTTGCATTTCGCCGTTGAGTTTTGCTTGCTCGTCTTTTGCGGCGTGATATTCTGCGTTTTCAGACAAATCGCCTTGCTCTCTTGCAAATTTAATTCTTTGAACTACCGCTGGGATAAGTTCGTTTTTTAACTCTTTTAATCTTTCTTCAAGTTCCTTTTTTCCTTGTTCCGTTAAAATAACTTTTTCCATTTTTTTATTCCCTATATTACCTTTATTTTTTTAATTCGCCAAAACGGGAAACTTGCTTTTGCAAATTTCCCGATTTTATTATCGCCTTATTCTATACCCAAATCCGCAATTTGCGTCTAAATGGTCGTCAAGTGAAATTTCCGTTTGTTCTGGGTTTTTATCCATACCGTAAATATACATTAACTTGTCAATAAGTTCGTTAGCCTTAAAGCAATCTTGCGCCGTTTTAACTTCAAACATAGCGGGAGTGTCAACAAAGTTTTTGTCGTACCCCACAAATTCAAGCCCTTCGGCTTCCGCGTCAAGCGCGAGATATAAAACTACTTTTTCTTCAACGTCTTTTTTAAAGATTTTTAAAATCATTTTGTTATCCGCACCAACGTTTTGCTTGCGCGTACGAGATGCACTGTAACTTAAAACTATTCCCCTTAAAATTCTATAATAATCAGTAGACGTAGTTGCAACTATATCGTTTTTAACGTAAAATGCAAAGCCGTTTTTCCTTGTTTGCTCATCGCTAACAGTCTTTTTAACGTAAATAATTTCGCTTTTTACCATATTGTTTAAAGTCATAACTTCTTTAATTATCGCTATTGCTTCGTCAGCGTCTTCTTTTGTAGTTATAACTTTTTTACAAGGAACTATGGCAAACTCTTGTTGAGAATAACTTTCTACGTTATAGCCTTTTAACTTCATATATTCAGGGCTTACTGCAAGGTATAAATAAATTTTTTCGTCGCGTTCAAACATTTCGGCAATTATATGCTTTCTTACAACGCCCATTTTCTTAAACGACGCCGACCTTTCGTAGCCAAGCATTTCAAAGCGAATATCATCGTAAAAAGTAGCCAAATTTGAAGTTTCAGAAAAATCAATTATTTCTTCAACTACGCCTGCGGTAGCATCTGCGGTTTCCGTTTGACTAATTTCTTCTACGTTAGGCTCTACGGCGTTAACGACGGTAGCGCCGTTAATAGGCGCGCTTTGAGTTTCTTCTACAACCGTTTTAGGTTGCTCGTTTACTAAAACTTCTTGGTTTTGAGTAGCAACGTTGTCTTCTTCCTTTTCTACGAGTTTAGCGTAAGCGTAAATGCTTTTTTTCTTGCGTAAAGTTTTGTCAAGCGGGGTTTTAAAAGAACTGTCTTTAAACCAACCGACAAACTCGTAACCTTCAACGTTAGGCTCGCTTGGAAGTTTAATAAGTTTTTTGTATCTAGTTTTAACTTTGCTGTAAACTTTACCGTTAACTATAAAAGTTACCGTGCGTTTTTTATTCCTTTTTATAATGGCACATATAATTAAAATTGTAACCACTAGCAATACCGCAACTAATATTATTAGCGCAAATTCTAACGCAAATTTTTCTTGAAACGGCCAAATGGCAAGCAATTTATTATAAAAAGCTTTAAACCAGCCTATACCAGCAAGCCAATTGCGAACTTTATAATAAGTATCAATTATAAACGCCAAAGAATAAGTGTAAATGAAAACAAAAAATCCAACTACTGTATTAAAAATATTTGACATAATTTACTTTACCCTCTCTTTTTTTTGTTTTGTTTTTCTTTAATTTTATTGCTCTTTCTAAAAATTTTAAACTCTTTTTTAATACGTTTTTCTGCTTTGCGCTTTGCTTTACGCCTTACCCTTATAGGAATTGCTATAATTAAAATAACTACAACTCCTAGCAAAACGTATACGCCGTAATCAATAAAAAATTGAACTACGTAACTTCTATTTTTAATAGCGTAGCCGTCGGCAACTAATGCGTATTCGCCAGGCGATTTTAAAGTAAATACTAAGTAACCTTCTTCAACGCTAGCGTCGTTTAAAGTTATATTATGATTGCCTTGGTACTTTGCAATTTGAACTACCGTACCGTTTTGTAAATCAAGCCCAACGTCTGAAAGTTTAATTTTAACTTTAACGGCACTTTTAAAATCTTTTTCACTAAATATGCCGTTTTGCTTATATTCAACGTTAAAGTAGTATGCTATACCGTAATTTTCAGACGCTAATTCTGCGTTGTTTAAAAGCGCAACTTTGGCATTTTTTATAATGATTGAATTAACGTATTTAGAAATTACCACGCTATCGTCGGGCGAAAAAATTTTTGACCCGTCAACAGTTTCAATAGCGCCCGTAATTTTAGCGTCGCTTTCAGTTTGTGCAATATTTACGTTTTTAACTAATTCGTTAGAATTTACTAAATTCTTAAAATCGTTAAAAGCCTCGTCCGCCTCGCTTTTTGAAGTAGCGTATTCTACGCCGTTTATTGCCGTGTGCTTTGCGTTGTTTAATTTTACAACGCCGTTTTCACTTTGAGAATATTCAGACGGGTTATAAATACTTTCAATTTCATAATCAATTAAAAAAAACTTATAACTATTAAAGATATAGTTAAATTTAAACTCAAAATTTTCTATTTTAGCCTTTCTAGTGCTATCTGCGTTAATTTGCTCGGCTAAAACGAGCCCGTCGGTTACGGTTTGCCTATACGTACTAGCGTTATTGCTATCAACTTCTTCTAGCGGATTATTATTTAAATAATTGCAAATTGAAATTATTTGCTCTTTGTCAGTTGACGCGCTTACGTTTGACGGCGTAATAGTAGTTGCAAAAAAAATCATTATTATCGCCGATAGTGCAAGCATAAATTTTTTCATTGAAAAAACCTCCGCACGAAAAAACGTTAAACTTTTTCGTAATTATATATATATTAACATATATTAAAAAATATATCAACATAAATTTTACTTTTTTAGACAGTTTTTTACGCTTGTTTTTGTTAATTTTACGCTTATTTTTATTAATTTTATGCTAGTTTTTGCCCTTTTTAAATAATAAAAGCGAGTACAATTATCTAAAAAAAAGCATAAAACCGCGCCATAGCGCGGTTTTATACGTTTTTTATGAATTTTATTCTATTAATAGTTACAACAATTAAAGTTACGTTAATATATTTTTGCTAATTTAACTTGCAAAATAATTATTCCGTTCTAAGCGCAATAACAGGGTCTTTACGAGCCGCGCTTCTTGATGGAATAAGCCCCGAAATTAAAGTTAAACCTATGCTTAACAACATCATTAAAATAGCGTCTGATATCGGCAATAAAGCAATTCTTCTTATATCTATTAACGGGAAGAGTATTAAGTTTACAATTTCCGAAATAAAATACGTTGCCATAACGCCGAATAATCCTGCAAGCAAGCCTATAATAAACGTTTCGGCGTTAAATAAATAACTTACGTCTTTTTTACGACCGCCAAGCGCCCTAATAACGCCTATTTCTTTTACCCTTTCTACAACGGAAACGTACGTTATAATACCTATCATAACCGTTGAAACGACAAGCGAAACGGAAGTAAACGCAATTAACGCGTACGAAATAATATCTATCATTGTGTTAATTAAATCTATAATTAGCGAAAGCGTATCCGTATATTTTACGTTTTGCCTATCTTCAACTAATTTGTCGCCAACGTATAAGTCGCCGTCTTCGTTCCATAAATTAAGATAGTTAGTTACTAAATCTTTATTGTCAAAGTCTATTGGGTAAACACTTATACTGTTAGATAAGTCGTTTCCGCCAAGCGTTCTTACTACCGAATTTTTAATATCTTCTGCCGTTATAGAAGCGGAAGGATTAATCATACTCATTAAAGCAGTGCTACCTGCAAGCGATAGCGTTTGCTTTATTTCTTCCGTAACGCCGTTATACGTTAAATCTATTGCATAACTCATTGAGCCCATAAGCGGGTTTGCATTTGAAACGTCAAGATTTTTGTAATACTCGGCAATTCCGCCTTGTTCGTTTTTAGTTGCTAATAAAACGTGGTCGGTTAACTCTTGCGTATAATAAATACCGCTTTTTAAGCAACCGTAAGAAATGCTTGCCTTTGGTTTTAATATGCCTGATATTTGAAGTTTTACGGCGTTTTCGTCGTTTTTCCAACTATCTTCGCCGTATGGAATATAATCGTAAGGAACAACCGATGGAATAGCAACCGTTTTGCTTTTAAATACCTTTGAGTTTGGATACCAATAAAATTCTTTATTTAAAAGTTCTTCGTAGGTAAAAGAAACTCTGTCAAGGTCAACGTTATAATTGCTGTTGCCGTCCGCTTTATAAACTAAATTCGTAAACTCGTCTTGCGTGTAATAACCAAGCCTTGCAAGAAGTAAATCGGAAGTTTCGTCTTCTTTATCAATAACGAGCATAATTTGGTTTTTGTTAGTTGCAATTTCGCCGTAAACTTCGTATTGAGTTTGTATGTATTCTTTACTAGACGGTGCTTGCTTAATTTGCGGAACGAACATATCTACGTACGAAGCGTATTTAGAAAAGTCCGTTTTCTTTAAAATTTCCGTATAAAGTTTTGTAAGTGCGGTTACGGAAATATTAGTATCTACGTCTTTACCCGTTTCTCTAACCGTAGTATAAAAGTTGTTGTGAATATCAATTCCGTAATCAAAAAGCATAGCGGAATAATAATCTTTTGGCATATTTTTTATAAAATTTAAATAGTCGGGCGTTATTTCGTTTTTGATAATCATAGCGTCCGTTTCTTTGCCCATTTTTATAAAATACTCTACCATAGAGTCAACGTAAACTTTGTTTGGCTCTTTTATAATTTCAACTTTTTGCGAAGTATCCATCATGCCCGTTAACGCTTCTAAATCGTAAGTCGTTTCGTTTATGGTTATGGGGTTACCCGAAAGCATATCGTCTTGCATTGAGACAACGTAGCCTTTTATTCCAGCGGAAAACGCTAAAACCAAGGCAATACCTATAATGCCTATTGAACCTGCAAATCCTACGAGTGCCGTTCTACCCTTTTTTGTAATTAAATTTCTTGCCGAAAGTTTAAAAGCCGTAAAAAAGGACATTTTGGCTTGCTCTTTTTTCTTTTTATTTTGCTTTTTTTGTTCTACTACTACTTCTTGATTTTCTAATTTTTGAAGGGCTTTAACTTCTTCGTCTAAAAACGGCATAGTATCTTCTATAATTTCGCCGTCAAGCATACGCACCGTTCTAGAAGCGTACATACTTGCAAGTTCGGGGTTGTGCGTTACCATAATAACTAAACGTTCTTTTGAAATTTCTTTTATAAGTTCCATAATTTGAACGCTAGTTTCACTGTCTAACGCGCCGGTTGGCTCGTCGGCAAGTAAAATTTCGGGGTTGTTTACAAGCGCCCTTGCAATAGCAACCCTTTGACATTGCCCGCCCGAAAGTTGATTTGGCCTTTTATTGTATTGACCTTTTAAACCGACTCTATCAATAGCCTCTTTTGAACGCCTAATGCGTTCTTCTTTACTAACGCCGGCAATAGTTAAAGCAAGTTCTACGTTTCCTAAAACGGTTTGGTGAGGAATTAAATTATAACTTTGAAAAACAAAGCCTATGGATTGGTTTCTGTATAAATCCCACTCTCTGTCGCCGTATTGTTTGGTAGACGTACCGTCAATAATTAAATCGCCCGAAGTATATTTATCTAATCCGCCAACGATGTTAAGCAAAGTTGTTTTTCCGCAACCAGACGGACCTAAAACCGCAACGAATTCACTTTTTCTAAAATTAACCGAAACGCCTTTTAACGCGTGTACCACTTCGCCACCGGCATAGTAGTTTTTAACTATATCTTTAAGAACAAGCATAACTCCTCCTACAAACAAAATAAAGATATCATAATGCAAAATAATTGTCAATTAATAAACATTATATTTAATAACTATCATAAAATAATTGCAAATATTCTAAATAACAACAAAAAACGGCTTCAAAAAGAAACCGTTTTTTGAACTTTTTACAGTAAAACTTTAAACTAAAATTACATTAATAAAGTACCTTCCGTAGTTTTAACAACTTTAAAAATTTCTACTTCTTTACCCGTTTGGCTATCTATATACACGTAATAAGTTTCGCCGTTATACTCTCCAACGAACTCATACGCAAGCACTTCGCTACTAATTCCAACTGGAATTATAGCAAGCCTAGAATTTTCTATTTGAATATTCTCGTTTACCTTTTTACTAGCCTCGTTTAAAGAAATTGTAGCCTTATTAACACTTCTTTGAGTGTAGTTTAAATAATAAGACGACGCTTCAATGCCGGAAACTACTCCACGTTCTTTACATACGTTAACCTTAATTAAATCGCTATAACAAATTACTCCGTCTACTACTGAACAAAAATTGAACGTAACAGTGTTTAAAGAATCGCTTTTCCATACGGCTTTAACGTTGTTAACGCCAATACTTTTTAAGAATTCTTCCGCCACGTTTTGACAAGTTTCGTCGTCAACCTTATTTTCGTTACAGTCTTTAAAGTAGTTGAATAATAAAAGTTTACCGCCTAATTTAGATATTTGTGCAGTAAGCATAGTGCCGTCTTCGGTTTTACAGTCAAAGTCGTAGCACTCAATATTTGCGCTAGTAACTTCGCCCATTAAAGTAACTTCTGAAAGCGAATAGTTTTTAAAATAAGATTTTAATTGCTTTTCCGCATCCATTTTAGATACTTCTTTTAAACCTTTTAAAGCCTTTGCGTCTTTTGATTTAGCACCTTCTGAAAACGCCCCGTCGTAAATCATATGCGGGTAATCTACTGAATTTGATTCAAGTTCAATAAATTTAGAAATAACTATATTGTCTTGTTTACCTTCGTAGATAGAAGCAAAGTTAAAGTTTTCGTCTATTTGACTAGACAAACTAGAAAGTTCGCCTTTTAACTTGTTAGTTATTTCGTACATTTTGTTAATGGTGTCTATATCGCTTTGACTTAAACTTTTACCGTCTATTAGTTTATTGTTTAAATACTTTGCAAAATCGCCTACCTGATTGATAAATTTAGTGGTGTAGAATTTATCTTCGTCTTGAAGTGGTAGCGAAGAAATGCTAGCGGTAGCCAAATTACTTTGAACTCTAACTTCGCCTAGAATTTTTTGTTTTTCTCCGTTATCTTGCGAAACGGTTAATTTACTTAAATTAACGTCTAAATTGTCAACGTAACCTACTAAATCGTAAAAACTTTTTTCTATGGCTGTGTTATTATTCAAATAATCGTCTATCGGCGTAAATACCGTTAAGGTTAAAAGCCCTGCTAAAACTAAAACGGTACAACCAAGCGACACTACCGCCGCTATCCAACCGCCTATGCCTTTGTTGTTTTTTCTTCTTTCACGCCTTTCTTGACTTTTTAAAAGTCGTTTTTGGCGTCTTTCTTCGGCTAATTCTTGCCTTTTTTGCTTTGCTTCGGCACGTTTAGCACTCCTTTCTTTTGCTTGCTCTAATCTTTTTGCCTTTTTGTCTTCAAGTTTTTGACGGCGAAATTCTAATTTTTCACTCTTTTCTTTTGCAAGCCTTTTTTCTCTTTCGGCTTTGGTTTCGTGTTTTAAAAGTTCACGTCTTTTTAATCTTTCTTCTTTTTGTTTTAATTTTAACGCTTTTAAATCTTCTCTTTTTTTAGCACGTAAACGTAATTTTTCGTTACGCGCCTTTATTGCTTTTTCTTTTTTTAAACGAGCATTTTCAAGCCTTTCTAATTTTTCAGCCTTTCTCTTTTCTAATAAGCGTTCCTTTTTTAAAAGTTTTTGTCTTTTGGCTTCGTCTTTTTTTGCCTTTTTGATTTCGGCAAGCCTTTGCCTTTCTTCTTGTTTCTTTTTTAAAAGTTTTTGCCTATTAGCCTTTTTATTGTTTTTGGAATTTTTTAAATTAGCGTTATTTTTTTTATTTTCGTTTGCCTCTACTATACTTTCCGTTTTTTGAATAGCATTATTTTTAACTTCTTTCATACTCTATCCCCCTTATAACGCAAACACGTGGTTTCCTATGGTAACCACCGTTGGCCTTGAAAAAATCCATTGGCTAGTTGCAATTTTAGGGTTGTAATAATATAAACAACCGTAACTTGGGTCCCAGCCGTTCATTGCGTCTTTTGCGGCGGAAAGTGCCGTGCTATTCGGTTTTAAATTAATTTGACCGTCGCTAACGCAAGTAAATGCGTAAGGTTGATAGATTACGCCGGAAATAGTATTAGGGAAAGACGAACTCTTAACTCTGTTTAAAACGACTGCTCCAACCGCAACTTGCCCCGTGTAAGTTTCGCCTCTTGCTTCGGCGTAAATTAGCCTTGCAAGAAGTTGCAAATCGGAATTAGAGTAACCGCCGTTTGACGAGTTTGGCTTACTTGAAGAAGAGCCTCCGCTTAACATACTTTGCGAAATACCCATAGCGCTAAGAGTTTTGTTGCCGACGATACCGTCAACGACTAAACCGTTTTTTCTTTGAAAATACTTGACAGCCGACTTTGTTTGTGAACCGTAAATACCGTCAACGCTACCTTTATAATAACCCCAGTTTTTAAGTTTTTTCTGTATGAGTTTTATATCGGAAGAACTGCTTGACGCGTTAATAATGGCAGTAGGTTCAACAATTTGTGTTGCTTGTTCTTTTATTAAAAAAGTTGACGCACACCCAACTGATATAACAGCAAGTATTACTGCAACGCAAATTTTTAACTTGTTTATCATATATCCTCCTTATTAATAGGCGGATAGTTTATTTTTAAAATTTTTAATAATTTCTAATATTTTTGATTTGTAAACTATACCGCACTCATTTCCCGTAAAGCATAGCGGGGGATATACAACACACCACCAATTATCCCCTTTTGCCCTTCCGAGTTCAACGATTACGGCATCATAAAAACCCTCTTCTAACGTGAAATCTTTGTAAACCCTTGTAGGAAACTTTTCGTTTCTTACCACCACGTTACTTGTATAAGTAAACCCTTTTGACTTTAAAAAATCGTCAATAACTCTTTCTAGTTGTCCCTCTTGTTTTAGCAATAGATTTAACGCGTCTTGCTTGGTGTTACACTTTGCTACGTACGGCGTTAAATAAGTTACTATTTTATCTTTAATTTCGTATTTTACGCTTTGGTCAACTTCGCTATTTGAGTTGGCGCGGATATGGATGCGCAAGTATTCCTCGTTATAATCGTTATTTTTATAACAACCTATAACCGTTAAAAATATTATGGATAGTAAAAACAAAGTTATGCAAAATTTTTTCATAAAAAAACTCCCGTAAAGTGATACGATAAGTATTGACACTTTCGGGAATTTTAATCAATCTATTAAATTTTTTTAACTACTAATCTTTAAAAGCGTAATCTCTTTTTAAAATAATATCTATAAGCGTTGGCTTTAACGGATTAAAAGTTGTTAAAAGTTCTGCGTTTTTATTTTGCTTTTTTAATTTATCGCACGCCCATTTAGCCATTTCTAATTCTTCGTACATACAAAACACCGTTGAACCGCTACCCGTCATACCGCAATAATTAGGCGAAAGGCTTTTTAACGCGTTTAAATTTTCTTCAATTTCGCCGTTTAAATTACGCGCGCTATCGTATAAGGCATTGTTGTTTTTATCTTTAAACACACTAAAATCGCCGTTACGCACCGCGTTTATAACTTCTTTAATATCGCAAGCAATTCCGCTTTTATTAAGCCTGTCAAATTCGTTAAAACACAATTTTGTTTCAACGCCCGCGTTAGCGTAAATTACTACGAAATACAGCGCTTTGTTGCAATTTATAGGTATTACTTCTTCCCCTCTTTTTAACAGCCTAGCGTACCCGCCCTTTAATAGATAGGTTGAGTCGCAACCTAATTTATCGGCAAGCGGAAAAACGCTATCAGTTACGTTAAACAACTTTTTCATCGCCTTTAAAACGCCTGCAACGTCGGCAGAAGAACCGCCCATACCGCTACCCGTTGGAATATTTCTTACCACTTCTATATTTACACCTACGCACTTAAAGCAATCCTTAAACATTTTTGCCGTTTTATAAGCGTTAGTTTGCTCTTGAAATTTTGGCGTAAACCCGTATGGACCAACGAAAGAAACTAAAATTTTATCGTCTTTTCGGCGAGTAACGGTTATTAAATCATATTTATTTACGGTAGTTACGAAAGTATCAAGGTTATGATATTCGCCGTCGCTACCGCAAACGTTAAGCGCAATATTAATTTTTGCGTACGCCTTAACCGTTACTTTATCCATAAAAACTCCTTATATAGATTTGCCCTTTTCCCTATATATAACGATGCGTTCTTGCCCAGTAAGTGGAAATTCTAGTTCGCCGTTTGTTTCTATTACGACTTGCTCTGAAACGTTAAGCGCCTTTGAAACGTCCCAAAGCGTATCGCCCTTTGACGCTATGTAAACGCTAATTGCAGAGTCGTTTTGCTCTTTTTTAGAACCTTCTTCAATAGCCGTTAAAACGGGGGTTTCTTGGCAAATCATATCCGTATAATATAAGCGCAAAGTAAAGTTTGCCGTAAATTTACCGCCTTGCTCTAAAACTTCTAGGTCGGTTACTACGCATTTTGAATTTTTAACGCACGTACCCGTAATTTCGGTTGACATTTCAAACGGAACTAACGCAGTTTGACAGTTATACGCGCCGTCGCTAGATAAAAGCATCGTAATAAGTAACGCGCCTTTTACGTTTAACACGTTATTATTTTGGCAATATTCTATTTCTTCTATTTTATCATTAACTACACAAATTAGTCTACTGTTTTCACTACTAAACGCCAATTCGGCATTGATTTTTTGCAAAGCGCAGTTATTGCCTATAATTTTTTCTAATTTATAGTTTTGCAAAGTGTTTTTTAAGTTGCACTCGCAAGAATAAGCGTCAACGGCGTAATTTAACACTAAATTATCGTAAATAAGGGCTTCTAAATTTAGGTCAATTTCAACGGCTACGTTACTTTTAGATTTGGCTTCGTCAACCATAATTTTTAAAGAAGCGCCGTTTATATTTGCATAACCATCGCAAATATTGCTTGGCATTGCGTCAAGCATTTCGCTTTCAAGCCTAAACGGAATACGGCGTTTTTTGATTATAGGCTCTTTTTCGTCTCTTTTTAAAATTACGGCGGACATTTCAATTTCACCGTCGTAAATAACGCAACCAATTCCACTTTGACAGCCCGTTAAAAACACCCTTTCGCTATGGCAAACAACGTCGCTTATTAAATTTGGCATTTCAAACTCGTCTTGCACTTTAAACGATTTTTGAACTCTACCAACTTCTTCCGTATATTCCGCTTGTTGTTTTTTTGTTAAAAATTCACCGTTATTTATAGATATTAAAGAGTTTTCTACTAAACAGCAAACTTCACCGTTAAAAATTATATTAGCCTTTGCCGTAAGTATGCCGTTTAAAGCGTTTACGGAAACGTCGCTTGCTATAACGCTACAAAAGTTTAGTTTGCAATTATTTCCAACAAAAGTATAAGGGAATTTATAACTGTATTCAACCCCCGCTTCATATTTTTTAATTTCCGTACCGTTAAAGCAAACGGCACAAAATACTGCCTTTCCACTATACCTAATTTCTCCATCGCTAATTTCAGTTGACGTTAAATAAGTGCTTGCGTCTACTGAAAGCACGTTTAACGTTTCGTCTTCGTAAACGCCTAACTTACACTCTGCCTTATTTTTATTAGATACGTTGACGCATTTTGAAAATGTAGATTTATCCAAACGGGGCGCAATAGCCATAAAAAATCCTCCTTTATAGTTCTATAAAGTTTATGCAAGTAAAAATTTTTTTATTACAACTATAATTTTTGCAAATAAAAAAAGCGCATTTTATTTTAAAAATGCACTTTTTATTCGCTTAATTAGCGTCAGCGTCTTTAATATCTACAATTCCACACATATATTCCGAATAAGAAAAAGCAATTTTTCCTTTAAATTCGTCTATCGGAGTTACCGTAAACAGCGCTGGATAAATATTAGTTACTATTCCTACGTAACTAACGATTTTGTTTCTTCCAAGATTGACTTTAACTTGTACCGTTTTGTTAAAATAGTCCTTTATCTTTTCTTTTGTTTTTGCAATAGATAAAGTTTGCTTAATCATACTAAAATTATTTCTCTTTTTTAAAAAAATATTCGTATTTTAGTATTTTACTATTTTAAATAGTTAAAAATCGTCGCCGTCGTCAAGGTCTTCTTCGTCTTCTTCGTCGTAGTCTTCAAAATCGCTATCGTTTATTGGAACGTATTCAAAATCGTCTTCAACGCTATTTTGAGTTATGCGTTCGTTCGTGTATGGGTCAATATCTTCTTCATCGTCAAAATCGTCAAGCGCCTCTTCTTCTTCAATTTGAGAAAGAGAAACCATTTCTTCTTCGTCGCCAGAAGACGATAACACGTCTTTTTCGTCATCGTCAAGATACCTGCGCCACTCTTCGTCCTTTTCAATATCAACGTCGTCTACAAGTTGAGAACGGTTGTATTCGGCGTTTTCACGGCATTGTTCACACATATCGTCGTTTTCACTCATATACCTTTGCTTACATATAGGGCAAAGAATTTGCTCGTGATTTTCTTCTTCTACGGAAAACATTAATTGAGGGCCTATTTTGAGTTCTGCCTTGCAAACGCCACAATATCCCTCGCCTTCTAAAATATAATTAAGTTCACATCTAGGACATAACATATATTTAGACATCTTTTATTACTCCTTATCGCAATAATATATATTGCTTGATTATTATAATCACTGATAAGGATTTTGTAAACACTTTTTATAGAATTTTTTATATTTTTTTAAATTATATACGTTTTACGCCCCTTCTAGTAGCATTTTATCGGCAATTAGCGCGATAAACTCGCCGTTTGTGGGCTTGTCGTTTCCAATATACGCGCGTATTCCAAGAAGGGAATTTATAGTTTCTATTCTTCCCCTATTCCAAGCAACTTCTATGGCGTGGCGAATAGCACGTTCAACTTTACTTGCACTAGTTTGATACTTTTGCCCAATTTTAGGGTATAGTTGTTTGGTAATGTTGTTTATTATGTCTGGACTTTCAACCGCCATTTTTACGCCTTCGCGCAGGTATTGATATCCCTTAATGTGTGGCGGAATTCCCACCGATATAAATATTTTACTAATCTTTTCGTCAAGTGTGTTTTTGCGTTTAAAAGAAAGTTGACTATCGCTTTCGTAGGAAAGCCCGCTTGACAATTCGTTTAATCTTTCCGCCAACGTTTCACTTTTAAAAGGTTTTGCCATATAATACACCGCACCCGAAGATAAAGCGCGCCTTATAATACTTTCGCTAGTAAAAGAACTTACAACTATTACGTTAGTTTTAACTTCTTCGTTTTTAATTTTTTCTAACACTTCAAAACCGTCTGCATTTTTTAAAACTATGCCTAAAATTACAAAATCGGGTTTGAGCCTCTTAATTAACGCTATGCCTTCTTCACCGTCTTGCGTGCTTGCAACTACACTAAAATCTTTATGTAATCCAACCGCCGATACTATTTCTGAAATGGACTCTAAATTGTCTTGCAAAACAACTACGCTTTTTTTATTCATATTTATAACCTCTTAAATTACGTTACAAATATAATAACACATATTTTGTACAAAATAAAGCATTTTTTGTAGTTTATTTTTGTTTAATTTTAATTTATTTTGTACAATTATACAAAACAATGTTAAAATTTGTCATTTTTGGGCGAGTAAAAATAGAATAAACTAAACTTATAAATTCCCACCCTGCCAATAACTTAAATAAAAATATAAAAAAATATCCGCACAAAAGTGCGGATATAAATTTTAAAATGCGTATCAACAAATTATCTTTTGCTGAATTGTGGAGCACGACGTGCCTTTTTAAGACCGTATTTCTTCCTTTCCTTCATACGTGGGTCTCTCGTTAAGAAACCTTCTTTTTTAAGTGCCGAACGAAGTTCAGGTTCAGCGATAATAAGTGCTCTTGAAATACCGTGACGGATTGCACCTGCTTGACCGGTAAAACCACCACCGATAACGTTAACGAATACGTCGTATTTATTTAACGTATCAGTTAAAACGAGTGGTTGTTTAATAATGAGTTTAACCGTTTCAAGGTCGCAGTAATCGTCAATAGTTCTTTTATTAATAACGATGTTACCAGCACCGCCTGGAATAAGCCTAACTCTTGCAATTGCTTTTTTTCTTCTACCTGTACCCCAGAATTGAAGTTTCTTTTTACTTGCTACTTTTGCCATAATAATACTCCTCCTTACCTGTCAAGTTTAAGTTCAACGGGCTTTTGAGCAATATGATTGTGCTCTGCACCTTTATAAACTCTGAGTTTGGTAATCATTTGTCTGCCAAGGCTATTTTTTGGCAACATACCTTTTACCGCCTCGTAAACAGCAAGGTCTGACTTTTCAGCCATCATTCTGCTGTAAGGGATTTGCTTTAAACCACCGATGTAGCCGGTGTGATACGTGTAGAACTTTTTATCAAGTTTTTTACCTGTAAGAACTACCTTGTCTGTATTTATAATAATTACGTGGTCGCCTGTGTCAACGTTTGGGGTAAACGTAGGTTTATTTTTACCTCTTAAAACTGCTGCTACTTGCGATGCAAGCCTACCAAGAGGTAAACCAGTTGCGTCAACAACATACCATTTTCTTTCTATCTGACCATTTTTTGCCATGAAAGTGTTCATGATACTCTCCTTAATTTTACATTTATTTGAAAGATTTTACGCTTTGGGGGGCTAATCCACAGCGCAAGTCTTTAATATCGCGTTATACATTTTATAAAAAAAACGAATTTATGTCAAGCGTTTTTTGCAACTTTTGCGTTTTTATATGTATATAAATTTTAAACCTTTTAAAGATTAAATAGCAATTTATAAAAAACGCGTAAAAACTAGATAAACGCAAAAATATTATTGTAAAATAATATTGTTGCTTGACTTTACGCTTTTTTAATAATATAATTGATTATAGCAAATCATTAATAAAGCCTTTTACGGCTAATTCAAGGAGATTTTATGAAGCGTTCTGAAATTAACAATTCAATAACAAAAGCACTTAACCGTTTAGAAGAATACAAAATTAAACTTCCTATGTTTGCATATTGGAAACCGGAAGATTTTGTTGCTAATAAAGATAAAATAGGTAGAATAGTTGACCGTATGTTCGGTTGGGACGTTACCGACTTTGGCAGTGGCGAATTTTTAAAATGCGGTGCAGTTTTATTTACCGTTCGTAACGGCGATAAAAACGACCCGTTAAACGTTGCGCCATACGCTGAAAAATACATAATTTTAGAAGACGAAACCGAGCAACAAATACCTTTCCACTACCATATGTCAAAAGCGGAAGATATTATTAATAGGGGTGGCGGAATTTTAGTTGTTGAACTTTACAACAAAGGTAAAGACGGCAAGTTAGACCTTGAAAACGACGTTGTTGTTTATATGGACGGTATTAAGCACGTTTATAAACCTGGCGAAAAAATTGAAGTTACACCTGGTAACAGCATTACGTTAGAGCCATATTGCTATCATAGATTTTACGCTAAAAAAGGCGCGGGCTATTTAATAGTTGGCGAAGTTTCTAGGGTTAACGACGATAAGACGGATAACGTATTTTTGGTTGAGTCTGAAAGATTTTGCGGTATTGAAGAAGACGAACCTAAAAAATACACTTTGGTTAACGAATATTAAAATTAAAAGCGAATATAAACAAAAAAAGAAGTTGAAGCCAACTTCTTTTTTTTACGCCGTATAATTTTAAACGCAATAAAAGGATAACTAGATAGTTTTTTATTAAAAATTTTAAACGCCGTTTAAATTTTAGCCAAAATCGTGCCTATTACAAAAAACGTTATTTTCTTCTAATTTACTTATAATTTTTTCTATTTTATAATAGCACTCGTAGTCGGTTAAATTCTCATCGTTTAAAATTTGCTTTATTTGCAGTAAAACTGCATAGCATTTATTATCTATTATTTCCTTTAAAATTTTGTCGTTTGTAAAATCAAATTCTAAATTTTCGTTTTGCAAACCGCTTATCAACAACTCTTTCCACAACTCCATAAAAATCTTCCTTACAATAAAATGGGGATTATATCCCCTTAATAAAAAAGATTATAACCCCCATAATAATATATGTCAATATTAAGGGGGATAAAATGTTTAAATTTGATAGATTGTTTTTAACGATGGATAAAAAAGGCGTTTCTACTTACAAACTTAGAGAAGAATGTGGCATAGATAGCAAAACTATTCGTAGGTTAAGGGCTAATGAAAATATTGAAATGAAAACGCTTGATAAAATTTGTTCTTTTTTAGACTGTAATATTGAAGACGTTGTAGAATTTGTTAAAAATTAAAAACGAATATAAAAAAAGAAGTTGGTTTGATGTGAACCCAAAAGTTTAGACAAAAAATTAAATTAAATGTATTGGAATTGAGTTCGGTATTTTACTGGACTCATTTTCAATTTTAAAGATATTCTTTCATTGTTGTAATAGTTAATGTATTCGTGTAGTTTTTCTAT
>JAZRGU010000012.1:0-27894 GCA_045644385.1 Christensenellaceae bacterium | reverse complement strand
ATAGTGTAATACTTTGTTAAAGCCCTTGAAAAGACGTATACTCTTATCTTCGGGCGCTTCTTTGTCTTACTTGTATTTGATTTGTTATTTTAAAATTAACCTAATATTGTGCCGTCGCCTTGTCTCCGTCACAATAAACGGCATATAATAGCAAGTAAATATAGTATAATACTTTGTTAAAGCCCTTGAAAAGATGTAAACTCTTATCTATGGGCGCTTCCTTGTCTTACTTGTATTTGATTTGTTATTTTTAAATTAACCTAATATTGTGCCGTTGCCTAAAATAAATATCCACGGGTGCATTTTACAGCCCGTGGTATTTTATTTAGAGTGCGTTTTGCTTAATTAAACGCACTTTTTTATTTTTTGTTAGTTATATATTTTTCTAAAAGCACTACTAAACCGTACATAAGCCCTGCAAGTAAGCAAAGAATAATGGTGCTAGCCATAACTAAATCTAGCCTAAACACTTGCCCGCCGTAAACTATAAGATAGCCTATACCTTGTTTAGAAACTAAATATTCGCCCATAATAGAGCCTATCCAAGCCATACCTACGTTAATTTTTAAACACGAAACAAACGTTGGAATAGACGCTGGTAAAACCAATTTTAAAAGCGTTTGCATTTTGGTTGCCCCAAGCGAATTCATAAGTAAAATTTTTGATTTTTCCGTTGATAAAAAGCCGTTTTGCATAGTAATAATAGTAACTATAACGGTTATTAAAATAGCCATAAAAATTATAGATTTAGTGCCTGCGCCAAACCAAACTATAATAATAGGTCCTAACGCAATTTTGGGCAAACTGTTTAAAACTACTATATAAGGCTCTAACACTTTTCTTAAAAATTCACTCCACCATAGTATTAAGGCTATAATAGTTCCAAGTATGGTTGCTATTAAAAATCCAAGTGCCGTTTCTAGTAAAGTCGTAGAAACGTGAAGCATTAAATTTCCATTTAAAAATAAGTCCTTAATAGTTAGTATAATTTTAGACGGCATACTCATTAAAAACGGGTCTATAACTCCGATACGCGCTAAAATTTCCCATAATCCCATAAACAAAATCAATATGCTAAACCGCGTTAACGTTACTAGTTTTTTATTCGTTTTTCGCCTTTTTTCATAAAGCAGTCTTTCATAAGATATTTCTTTATTTTTCATCGTTAAGTTGCCCCCAAAGTATATCAAACCATTTAGCAAAGTTTTTATCTTCACGCCGTTTTAACGGAGAGGCGTTTTTGTCTACGTCTATCGTGTGTTGCGCTAAAATTTTAGCAGGGCGTTTTGTTAAAACTATAATTTTATCCGCCATAGAAATAGCCTCTGAAATATCGTGAGTTACTAAAATGGCAGTCTTTTTTTCTTGCCTTATTATAGAGTAAACGTCGTTGCAAACGTTAAGCCTAGTTTGGTAGTCTAATGCCGAAAAAGGTTCGTCTAAAAGCAAAATTTCGGGTCTACTAACAAGAGTTCGTATAAGGGCAACGCGTTGGCGCATACCGCCCGACAATTCGCTTGGGTATGATTTTAAAAAGTCGTACAGCCCGTATTTTTTTAATAGACTAACGGCGTATTCTCTATTTTTAGGCGTGTTAATCTTTTTAATTTCTAGCGGAAGAAATATGTTTTTTTCTATTGTTCTCCACGGAAACAACTCATCGCGTTGTAGCATATAACCTATGTTTTTGTTGACGCTATTAAAGGTGTTTCCCTTAAAAAGAATTTTTCCACCGCTTGGTTTTATAAGTCCGTCAATTAGCGACAAAACCGTAGTTTTTCCACAACCAGACGGTCCTATTATCGCAACGAATTGACCAGCGTTTACCGTAAACGACAGGTCTTTTATCGCTTGTGTTTCACCGGTTTCGCTTTGGTATGAAAGCGAAACGTTTTCAAGTTTTAGTATTTCTTCCATATTAATCCTTTTTTATTTATTGTTTAAGCGTACAATTCTTGGTAAATTTCAGTTGCAAAAGAGTTGTCTACAACCTTTGCAAATTGAACGCCGTTAACGTCTTCTCCGGCGTTTTTAATAACGCTTAAAAGTTTGTCAAACATAGTTTCGTTTAAACACATATTACTCATCCAAGTGTCAACGCTTTTATAGTTGTCTAACGATTTAGCAACGGCAGTTTCTTCGCTACCCGTAAAGTGTTTTACTAAATATTTTGCAACTTCTAAACTCGTTTCGGTTTTAACGTAGTCTATCGCCTTATACATAGCGCGCACGAATTTTTTAATTTTTTCGGGATTGTTTTTCATAAAACTTGAAAGTGCAATAAAAGAAGTGTAAGGAACTTCTCCGCTTTGCGCACCTACGCTTGCTACTATATGACCTTTGCCCGCGTTTACAAATTCCGTTGCAACAGGCTCAAATAAAGTTACGTAATCGCCCGTGCCGTTATCAAAAGTAGGCGCCATTAACGGAAATTGAATATCCGTTCTTAAAGTTACGTCCGTGCCTTCAATCATACCCAAGTTTTTAACGATGTATTGAAACGTCATTGCGGGAAGTCCGCCTTGCCGACCTATAATAATTTCTTTACCGCGTATATCTTCCCACTTAAAGTTTGGCTCGGGATTTCTTGAAACTAAAAAGCAACCGTCTCGCTTGGTTAGTTGGGCAAAAACTTTTGGTGCATCTTGCTTATTTTGGCGCGAAACGTAAACGGCAGTTTCGGGGCCGGCAAGAATAACGTCCGCACCGCCGGATAATAGCGCCGTCATAGAAACGTCTGAACCGCCACCGTTAGTAAGTTCAATAGTTAAGCCTTCGTCTTCAAAAAATCCCTTTTCTATCGCAACGTAAAAGGGCGCGTAAAAAAACGAGTCCGTAACTTCATTTACACGTAAAACGTCGTCGTCACTTTTATTGCACGCCGTTAAAGGAAATAGCAACAAAGTGAAAGTTATAAAAAATAAAATTATTCTTTTCATATAAAACTCCTTTAAAACAATTTATTATATTGTATGCCCACGCACTTTTGTTTGACAATAATTAGTAAACATTGTATAATATTTAAACTTATTGCTAATTTTTAAAAAAATGTAACAGCGGAGGATAAAACGTATGGGTATGTCAACGACGTATAATCCAAAAGAGTTTGAAAAACGTTTGTATAAAGAGTGGAACGATTGCGGTTATTTCGGCGCAACGCCAAATAAAAACAAAGTTCCGTTTACTATCGTAATACCGCCACCAAATATAACGGGGCAACTTCATATGGGGCACGCGCTTGACGAGTCTATTCAAGATAGTATCGTTAGGTTTAAAAGGATGCAAGGATACGAAACCTTATGGCTTCCCGGCACGGACCACGCGTCTATCGCTACGGAAGTTAAGATTGTTGACGCGCTTAAAAAAGAAGGTTTAACCAAAGAGCAAATCGGGCGTGAAGAATTTTTAGTTCGCGCTTGGGCTTGGAAGGAAAAATACGGCGGTAAAATTATAGAGCAATTAAAAAGTTTAGGTTCTTCTTGCGATTGGTCTCGCCTTGCCTTTACTATGGATGAAAAGTGTAGTAGGGCGGTAAAAGAAGTTTTCGTTAACCTTTACGAAAAAGGGTTAATTTATCAAGGCAGTAGAATTATTAACTGGTGTCCAACGTGTAAAACCGCACTTTCCGACGCGGAAGTTGATTATAGTGAAGAATCTTCTAACTTATGGCACGTTAGGTATAAGGTTAAAGGAGAAGATAAGTACGTTACTATTGCAACTACTCGTCCCGAAACTATGCTTGGCGATACTGCCGTTGCAGTTAACCCAAAAGATAAGCGTTACGAAGGCTACGTTGGCAAAACTTTAATACTTCCTATTATTAATAAAGAAATTCCAATCGTTGGCGACGAGTACGTTGAAATGGATTTTGGTACGGGTGCGGTTAAAATTACTCCCGCGCACGACCCTAACGACTTTGAAATTGGGCTTCGCCACAATCTTGAAGTTATAAGAGTTATGAACGACGACGGTACTATGAACGAAAACGCCTTTAAGTATAATGGTTTAGACAGGTTTGAGTGCCGTAAAGCCATCGTTAAAGATTTGCAAGACGAGGGCGCGCTAGTACAAATTGAGCCGTACAACCATAACGTAGGGCATTGTTACCGCTGTTCTTCAAGCGTAGAGCCTATAATTTCTAAACAATGGTTTGTAAAAATGGAGCCACTTGCAAAGCCCGCCATTGACGTCGTTAAGAAAAAAAGCGTTAAGTTTACGCCAGAAAGATTTACAAAAATTTATTATAACTGGATGAACAACATTAAAGACTGGTGTATTTCACGCCAACTTTGGTGGGGTCATAGAATTCCTGCGTTTTACTGTGACGATTGCGGACAAATGACTGTTTCTAGGGAAGACGTTAATTTATGTCCAAAATGTAACAGTGCAAAAATTCGTCAAGACGAAGACGTTTTAGATACTTGGTTTAGTTCGGCGTTATGGCCGTTTTCAACGCTTGGATATCCAGACGTTACCGAAGATTTAAAATATTTTTATCCTACCGACCTTTTAGTTACGGGGTACGATATAATCTTCTTCTGGGTTGCTAGAATGATTTTCTCTGCCCTTGAACACACTAATAGAATTCCATTTAAAGACGTGTTAATTCACGGTTTGGTAAGAGACGCGCAAGGTAGAAAAATGAGCAAATCTCTTGGCAACGGAATTGACCCGCTTGAAATTATTGACGAATACGGCGCGGACACTTTAAGGTATACGTTATTAAACGGTATTGCCCCAGGTAGCGACACTCGTTTTTCAAAAGATAAGTTAGATGGCGCGCGCAACTACATTAATAAGATTTGGAACGCTTCTAGATTCGTTATTATGAATTGCGAAGGCAAAAACATTAAAGACGTTAGCGAGTGCAAACTTTCAACGGTAGACAAATGGATAATTTCGCGCCTTAACAACACCGTAAGAAAAATTACGGTAAATATGGAAAAGTATGAAATTGGAATTGCTCTTTTTGAACTTCAAGAGTTTGTTTGGAACGATTTTTGCGATTGGTATATTGAACTTTCTAAACCTGCACTTTACGGTGAAGACGGCGACAAGAAAGACACCGTTTTAAGCGTTTTAGTTTACGTTTTAACTAATACTTTAAAACTTCTTCACCCATATATACCGTTTATAACCGACGAAATATTTAGAAATATTCCAAACACAAAAGGCAGTATAATGGTTTCAGATTACCCAAGGTATAATTCTAAATTGTCTTATAAAAAAGACGTGGAAAATACCGAGTACGTTATGGGTATTATAAAGGCTATTAGGCAAATTCGCGTAGATACGGGTTGTGCGGTTAACAAAAAAGTTGAACTTTACGTCGTTAGCGAAAAGAGTAAACTTATAGAAAAAACTTCCGTGTATATAGAAAAACTTGCCGGTATTTCTAAAATTAATTACGTTAAGTCAAAAGACGAGTTAAAAATTAAGGTAGTTTCAAAAGTTCTTTCTCAAACGGAATTGTATATACCGCTTGGCGAACTTGTAGACAGTCAAAAAGAACTTATTAGGCTTAAAGGCGAACTTGAAAAAGTAGAAGCGGAAATAGCAAGGGCAAGCGGAAAACTTGCCAACCGTGGATTTTTAGCAAAAGCGCCGAAAGCACTTGTAGACGCCGAAATGGAAAAACGCGAAAAATATATAGAAATGCGCGCAAAAATAAACGCTAACATTAAGCAAATTAGCGAAATTGAATAATTGACGTAAATTCCCTAAATATCGTTTTAGGGAATTTATTAATTATGTCAAAAATTGTCTAAAATAAAATTTTAAAAAATAAAGTGGTTTTTAAATTTGTTTACAAAAATTAGCAAATATGGTAAAATAATAATAGTAAAAAAATTAAGGAATTATAATGAATAAAAATAAAAACACGTTAAAAGTCCGTTTTTTAGGTGGCGTTGGCGAAATTGGTAAAAATATGACGGCGCTTGAATACGGCAAAGATATTATAGTTATAGACGCTGGGTTAACCTTTCCAAGCGAAGATATGCCGGGGGTAGACCTTGTTATTCCCGATATATCTTATCTTACGCAAAATAAAGATAGAGTGCGCGGAATATTTTTAACGCACGGGCACGAAGACCATATAGGCGCGTTGCCCTATATTTTAAAAGATTTAAACGTTCCCGTTTACGGAACTAAATTAACGGTTACGTTATTAGATAATAAAATAAGAGAGTTTAAACTTAAAAATTGCAAATTAAACAGCGTGCACGCAAAAAGCGTTATAAAAGCAGGTTGTTTTTCGGTAGAGTTTATAAACGTAAACCACTCTATACCGGGCGCGGTTGCACTTGCGGTATCAACTCCCGTTGGAACTGTTTTTCACACGGGGGATTTTAAAGTTGACTTAACTCCGATAGGCGGTGAAATTATAGACCTTGCAAGGCTTACGGAAATAGGTAAAAAGGGCGTTACTTTAATGCTTTGCGAGTCCACCAACGTTGAAAGGTCGGGGTACTCTATGAGTGAAACGGTGGTTACCGAAAATTTAGAAAGGTTATTTTTGCAAAACAAAAGCCGTAGAATAATTCTTGCAACTTTTGCTTCAAACGTATATAGGTTACAGCAAATTTTAAATATCGCTTATAAAAATAGGCGAAAGGTAGCCTTAAACGGAAGAAGTATGATAAACGTTGTAGAAGCCTCTGCAAAAATAGGCGAAATAACTATTCCGCCTAACACGCTTGTTGATATAGATAAAATCAAAAATTGTGCGGATAAAGATTTAGTAGTAGTTTCAACGGGCTCGCAAGGCGAACCTATGAGTGCGTTAACGCGTATGGCAATGGGCGAGTCTAGCCAAGTAAACGTTGGCAAAAACGACACTATAATTATTTCCGCTTCTCCAATTCCAGGTAACGAAAAAAGCATATATCAAGTTATAAACAACTTATATAAAAAGGGTGCGGAAGTAGTGTACGAATCGCTTGAAAAAATTCACGTTTCGGGGCACGCTTGTCAAGAAGAATTAAAAATAATGCACTCGCTTATAAAGCCAAAATTCTTTATTCCCGTTCACGGGGAATACCGCCACCTTGTAAAGCACGCGGAACTTGCAAAATCTATGGGTATGCGTGAAAGCAGTATTTTAATTTCGGAAATAGGCGATACCGTTGAACTCACTTCAAAATCTATTAAGAAAAAAGAAAAATTCCAAGCGGGTAGCCGTTTGGTTGACGGATTGTCCGTTGGCGAAGCGCATAGCATCGTAAGAGATAGAAAGCACATTTCCGCCGAAGGCATAGTTGTTGCTATTAGTTGCGTTTCAAGCGAGTCCGGTCAAATTCTTCAAGAGCCGGATATTATAAGTAAAGGCGCAGGGCTAACCGAGCAACAAATTTGCGAAATGAAAAACGTCGTTGTAAAATGTATAGAAGAATACAATATAAAATCGGCTGGCGGTTATAGGGATATAAAAAGTATTATAAGAAAGCGTTTAA
This sequence comes from Christensenellaceae bacterium, assembly GCA_045644385.1. Classification (GTDB taxonomy): domain Bacteria; phylum Bacillota; class Clostridia; order Christensenellales; family Borkfalkiaceae; genus HGM11412. The sequence goes on along the minus strand of JAZRGU010000012.1, from coordinate 20,440 downwards.
AAGACTATTTGTATAAAAATACCAAAAAAAGCCCTATGATATTGCCAATTATAACGGAAGTGTAATTATGGTAAACGAGTACACAAAAGAATTGACTGCAACAAACTTTAAAAACAATCTTTTAAAAGAACTTGTTGAAATGCAAAACGAGTATAGAAGTAAAGGAATTCCCACTATACTTTCAGAAGGGCTAAACGAACTGTTGTTAATACTTTCTATAAAACAGCCTTCAACGGTATTAGAATTAGGAACTTCAACGGGTTGTTCGGGCGTTGCAATTTTAAAAACCTTAAAAAACGCAAGGCTTTTTACCGTAGAAAAAAACCAAGATATTCGTTTAGAAGCAATATCTAACTTTAAAAAATACGGCGTGTACGATAGGGTTACTTCTTTAATAGGAGATAGTTTTGACGTCGTTAAAAACTTAACCGTTAAATTTGACTTTATATTTTTAGATTGCAACAAAGCCGCGTACGCAACGCTATATCCGTTGTTAAAAGATTTGTTAAACGACGGCGGTGTGATTTTTGCAGATAATATTTTATTTAGGGGCTACGTTTCGGGCGAAAAAGAGTGTCCAAAAGAATATAGAACGCTAATTAAAAAAATTGACGATTACAACGTTTTAGCGTCAAACGACGGCGAAATGATAACTTGTTTTTTTGACGTTGGCGACGGTATAGCCGTATCGTATAAAAAATAGTTGTATGCGGTATAGCCGTATAGCAAATAAATGAAAGGAAAACTTATGAAAAAGGTGGAATTACTTGCCCCAGCGGGCAATTTTTCAAAATTAAAAACTGCGCTTTACTACGGGGCGGACGCCGTTTACGTTGGCGGTAAAAACTTTTCGCTTCGCGCGTATTCGGATAATTTTACAACCGAAGAACTTGTAAAAGCCGTTAACTATACTCACGAAAGGGGTAAAAAATTATACGTTACCGTAAACATTTTTGCAAAAAATAGCGACTTTGCACAGTTAAAAGAGTATTTTAAAACTTTGCAAGATATCGGGGTAGACGCGGTTATTATTTCCGACCCCGGCGTGCTTTTGGTATGTAAACAAGTTGCTCCGAATTTAGAAATACATCTTTCTACTCAAAGCAATACTTTAAACGCTTATTCGGCTAAATTTTGGATTGAGCAAGGCGTTAAAAGGTTAATTTTAGCAAGGGAACTATCTTTAAAAGAAATAAGCGAAATATCTAACGTTTGTAAAAACGACGCGGAAATAGAAGTCTTTATTCACGGCGCTATGTGTATAAGTTACAGCGGCAGATGTTTGCTTTCTAATTATTTTTCGGGGCGTGATAGCAATAGGGGCGAGTGCGTTCAGTCGTGTAGGTGGCAATACGATATTAGAGAAACCACGAAAGGCGGGGAGTTTTACACCATTGAAGCAGACGAACGCGGAACTTACATATTAAACAGTAAAGACCTTAATATGATAAACTATATTCCCGAAATGTTAAACAGCGGAGTTTCTTCTTTTAAAATTGAAGGTAGAATGAAAGGCGAGTATTATTTAGCAACCGTTATTAACGCTTACCGCAGGGCTATTGACGAATATTATAAGGTTGGCGAAAGTTATAAAAACAACCCTAATTATGCAATTGAATTAAAAAAGACTTTTCACCGTGCTTTTACCACGGCTTATATGCTTGGCGCTAACTGTGAGACGGTTAATTTAACGGGCAGTCAGTCTACTGGGAACAGTATGTTCGTTGCAAACGTTTTAGGTTATAACGAAGAACTAAACGCAAATTTAGTTGAAATGCGCAATAGGTTTAAAGTGGGCGACGAACTTGAAATATTATCGCCAAGCGAAAACTTTAACAAAAAAATTAAAATAACTAAAATGACCGACCTTAACGGCGAAGAAGTGCTAGACGCAAAATTAGTACAACAAAAGTTATACGTATACACAAACGTAAAACTTTGCGAAGGCGATATATTAAGGCGCGATATTTAATATAGGCTCCGTCACAATAACGGTTAATAAATAACAAATGAAATACTGCGTAATACGTCGTTAAAGCCCTTGAAAAGATGTAAACTCTTATCTTCGGGCGTTTGCCTAGTCTTACTTGTATTTGATTTGTTATTTTTAAATTAACCTAATATTGTGCCGTCGCCTTGGCTCCGTCACAATAACGATTAATAAATAACAAATATAATACTTTGTTAAAGCGTTAAATTGTAACAAAGCCTAAAAAATTACAAAATAATACATTTTAATACAAATTAAAACATACATTTTCTTTATGGGGGAAACTGTATGTTTTTTGATTTTATAAACTTTATTATTTCCAAAATACTGTTTTTTTGCGGAAGTATTACGGGCGATTGCTTTCCAAAACCGTTATCGCAAGAAGATGAAAAACACTATTTGCAACAGTATAAGCAAAACGGCGATAAAAACGCTAGGGAATTGCTTATAAAACACAATTTAAGGCTAGTTGCTCACATCGTAAAAAAATATCAGTCTAGCGAAGACAGCGACGATTTAATTTCAACTGGTACTATCGGCTTAATTAAGGCAATAGACACTTACGACGACGAAAAAGGCACTCAACTTGCAACCTATACCGCAAGGTGTATAGAAAACGAAATTTTAATGCTTTTAAGGGCAAATAAAAAATACGCGGGCACGGTTTCGCTTTCCGATAGCATAGGGGTAGATAAAGAAGGTAACGAACTTACTTTAATGGATTTATTAAGCGACGAAGAAGACAGCGTTTTTGATAAAGTAGGAAAAAAAGCGGAACGAAAAAAACTGCTAGAAATTTTAGAAAAATGCCTATCCGAAAGAGAGTATAAGGTTATATGTTTAAGGTATGGGTTAAAGGGAAGCCGTCCGCTACCTCAAAGAGAAGTTGCAAGGTTTTTAAAAATTTCGCGGTCGTACATTTCTAGAATAGAAAAGCGTGCGATAGAAAAAACTAGAATAGAAATTAAAAAGAACAACGCCATTTTTTATTAAATTATATTATGGAGTATTTTATGTCTTTACATTTTAAAATCAATATGTTAAAATATAGCGTAAGGAGCAATTTATGAGTTACGCAGACAAAGTGTTTATTGAAAACTGTAAAGACATTATAATTAACGGATATTGGGATACGGACCAAAACGTCCGCCCTCATTGGGAAGACGGTACGCCCGCGCACACCGTTAAAAAGTTTTGTGTAGTAAATCGCTACGATTTACAAAAAGAATTTCCCATATTAACGATTAGAAAAACCTTTTTTAAGTCCGCCGTTGACGAAATTTTATGGATTTGGCAAAAAAAGAGCAATAACGTTAAAGACCTTAACTCTCATATTTGGGACAGTTGGGCAGATGAAACGGGTAGTATTGGTAAAGCCTACGGCTATCAACTCGGCGTAAAGCACAAGTATAAAGAAGGGTATATGGACCAAGTAGACAGGGTGCTTTTTGATTTAAAAAACAACCCTTATTCGCGTAGAATTATGACTAATATCTACACCTTTCAAGACCTTAACGAAATGAACTTATATCCTTGCGCTTATTCTATGACTTTTAACGTTAGCGCAGGCAAGTTAAACGGCATATTAAACCAAAGGTCAAACGATATGGTGGTTGCTAACAACTGGAACGTAGTGCAGTATTCGGTTTTACTTATGATGTTTGCGCAAGTGTCTAATTTAGAAGTTGGCGAACTTGTTCACGTTATATCGGATGCGCATATTTACGACCGTCATATACCGGCGCTAGAAACTATGTTTAAAAACGAGCAATTTGAAGCGCCAAAATTAGAAATAAACAAAAACGTAAAGAATTTTTACGATTTTACCGTTGACGATTTTAAATTAGTAGATTATAAATCTACGCCACTTGCTACCAAATTGGAGGTTGCTATATAATGAAGGCAATAGTTGCAGTTGATAAAAAATGGGGAATAGGAAAGCAAAACGGTTTGCTTTTTGATATTCCAGAAGATATGAAGTTTTTTAGGCAAAAAACGGCTGGCAAAACCGTTTGTATGGGATACAATACGTTGCTTTCTTTTCCTAATTCAAAACCTTTAAAAAATAGGGTTAATATAGTTTTAGCACCGCAAGGCGTTAAAAGGGACGATTGTATTATAGTTTACACGCTAGAAGAACTTTCAAAAGAACTTAGTAAGTATGAAGACGTTTTCGTTATAGGTGGCGCAATGTTTTATAAAACTATGTTACCTTATTGCGAAGAAGTTTTTGTAACCAAAGTTAATGCGGACGGCGACGCAACCGTTTTTTATCCTAATTTAGACGAACTTGATAATTTTGAAATGGTATACGAGGGCGAGCCTTTAATTAGCAACGACCTTGAAATTAAATTTACAACATATAAAAACAACGCGGTTTTAAAATTTTAAAATTGCGTCTAATAAAATACATTACGTATAGGAGAATTTTATGAAAAATTTAGTTGGCGCATGTATGTTTGCGCAATCTGGCGGACCTACTTCTGTTATAAACGCAAGTGCATACGGCGTATTTTACGAAGCGCTTAGGCAAGAAAAAATCACGCAAGTTTACGGTGTTGCACACGGTATTCAAGGCGTTTTAAATGAAGATTTTTACGATATGAGTAAAGAAGATAGTAAAGAGTTAGAACTTTTAAAGTACACTCCGTCTTCGGCGCTCGGCTCGGTTAGATACAAACTTAAAGATTATAAAGTAGACGATACAGACTACAAGCGTATTTTAGAAGTATTTAAAAAATACAACGTTCGTTACTTCTTTTATAACGGCGGTAACGACAGTATGGATACTTGCAACAAAATTTCTAAATTTATTAAAAAATCGGGTTGGGATTGCAACGTTATAGGCGTTCCAAAAACCATAGATAACGACCTTTACGGCACTGACCATTGCCCAGGTTTTGCTTCGGCGGCTAAATATATTGCGTCAACGGTTATGGAAATTAACATTGACTCTACCGTATACGAAACACCTGCAATTTGTATTTTAGAAGCAATGGGAAGAAACGCTGGTTGGCTTGCAGGCTCCGCTGCTCTTGCAGGTATTACGGGCTACGGCGCAGACCTTATTTACTTGCCGGAAGTTCCGTTTGACGTTGACAAATTCGTTCAAGACGTTTTAGACGTTTGTAAAAAGAAAAACAATAAGTGTATAGTAGTAGTTTCAGAAGGTATACGCGATAAAGACGGAAAGTTTATTAGCGATTCGCTTGTGGCTTCTAGTACGGACGGGTTTGGACATACTCAACTTGGCGGAGTTTCTCATCTTTTAGCAAGTATAATTAAAGAAAAAACGGGATTTAAAACTCGTAGTTTTGAATTTAGTTTAATGCAAAGATGCGCAGCGCACCTTGCTTCAAAAGTTGATATAGAAGAAGCCGTTAGGGCTGGTAGAGAAGCCGTTAAAGCCGCTTGCCGTGGCGTTACCGATAAAATGGTTGCGTACGAAAGAGTTGAGGGCGAAAAATACAAAATTAAATATAAAATGGCAAAATTATCGCTTGCCGCTAATACGGAAAGAGTCGTTCCAAGAGAGTGGATAAATAAAGAAGGCAACTACGTTACGCAAGAGTTTATAGACTACGCTTTACCGCTTATTGAAGGCGAAACTAAACTCCCTTACGAAAACGGCTTGCCTAGATTTGTAAAATTAAAAAAAGTTCAAGCAGGTAAAAACAAATAATTAAACAAATTGGTTTTGGCTAACGCGCCAAAACCTTTTTTTTGCAATTTAGTATTATTTTTGCAATTATGAAGATAATATTAATATGAAAAATCATAAAAAAATTATGTTAGAAGAAGAACGCTTAATAACGCCTACCGAAATTTTTATAAAAGAGGGTAAATATGACAGGCAAAAATAAGCAAAATACAAATACTAAATATTTAGAATACGTTTCTTCTATTGCGCCTAAAACTAACGAATTTAAAACTTTAATTCACGCGTTTTGGGTGGGTGGAGTAATATGTTTAATTGGTCAATTCGTGCGTTTTATGTTAATGTATTGGCTTGGGCTTTACGGCGATATATTGGCGGGTACAACGTCTATCGTAATGATATTTTTAGGCTCGTTTTTAACGGGGCTTGGCGTTTACGATAGAATAGGTAAATACGCCGGTGGCGGTTCTATCGTGCCTATTACGGGTTTTGCAAACTCAGTAGTTTCTCCGGCTATGGAATTTAAAAGCGAAGGCTATATTTACGGGCTTGCCGCAAAGATGTTCGTAGTAGCCGGGCCTATTATAGTTTTTGGCGTTATAGGTAGCGTTTTAGTAGGCGTTTGCTATTACGTTTTAGGACTGTTTGGAATAATTATTTAAAAAATTATAAAAAGTGAATTAAAATCCTATTATTGCAAAAAATAAGCGTATAATAGGATTTTATTTATGCATGGAACTTTAATTTTTAAAAACAAACCAAAAATTATAACCACTTATTCGGTGGTTGGTCCAAAAGAAAAAAACTCGTCACTAGGCGCGTTATACGACTTAAAACTTGACGACGATAAATTTAGCGAAAGCACTTACGAAAAGGCCGAGTGTAAAATGCTTTCTACCGCTATTAAAAAGTGTATAAAAAAGGCAAACTTAAAAGAAAACGATATAGGAACTATTATTGCTGGCGATTTATTAAATCAATTAATTTCGGCAAATTTTTCCGCGCGTGATTTTGAAGTTCCGTTTTTTGGAGTTTATAGCGCGTGTTCTACTATTACGGAAAGTTTAATAATAGGCTCGCTTTTAATAGACTCTAATTACGAAAATTACGTTGCTTGCGCGTCGGGTAGCCATTTTGCAACTGCGGAAAGGCAGTATAGATACCCTTTGGAGTTAGGTGCAATTCGTCCACCGCAAGCGCAGTGGACGGTTACTGGTGCTGGCGCGTACGTTTTAGCAAATAGCCAAAAAAACTTTCCTTTTATATCTTCCGCAACGATAGGCAAGGTTACCGATTTTGGCGTTACGGACGCAAATAATATGGGTGCCGCTATGGCTCCTGCCGCTTGCTCAACGATATCTAGGCACTTAAAAAATACGAACACAAAGCCCAGCGATTACGACCTTATTATAACGGGCGATTTAGGCGCGCTTGGCAGTAGACTTTTAAAACATTTGCTTTTACAAGAAGGCATTGATATAGAAAATAATCACGTAGACTGTGGCGAATTGATTTATAATATAGACGAAAAAAATTATCAAGGCGGTAGCGGTGCGGGGTGCGGAACGGTAGTTATGGCGAGTTATATTTATCCAAAATTATTAAAAAAAGAAGTTAAAAAAGTGCTGTTTTCGGCTACGGGGGCTTTACTTTCTACTGTTTCAATACAGCAAGGTGAATCAATTCCGTCCGTTTCTCACGCAGTAGTAATAGAGGTGTAATTATGTTAGATATGTTATTTATGTTTTTTAAAAGTTTTGTGGTTGGCGGTTTAATATGTACGATTGCACAGTTGATTATAAATAAAACTAAACTTACAAGCGGAAAAATTTTAGTATACTTTTTGTTGTCGGGCTTGATTTTACAAGCGTTTGGACTGTATAAACCACTCGTAGATTTTGCAGGCGCAGGGGCAACCGTTCCTATTTCGGGCTTTGGTTATTTGCTTGCAGACGGCGCTATAAAGGGCGCAAAAGCAGGTCTATACGGCGCAATAACGGGCGGTTTATGTTCGGCTTCCGCAGGCGTAACTGCGGCTGTCGTTATAGGGTATATAATCGCACTTATTTTTAAACCCCACTCTAAATACAATTAAGGCTTGTTAAACAAGCCTTTTTTATTTTACCAAAAGTACACTAAAACTTTTCGCAATATAAAAAACAATTGCAATTATTTACTGAAAGTAGTAAAATGAAAATATAATGCAACGTTGCATTAAACTAAAAGTTTATTTAGGAAAATATATTATGAAAAAACTACTAGTTACAATTTTATCTTTTATTATGCTTTCGGCAAGTGTGTTAGGCTTAACTGCTTGTGGCGAAAAGCACGATTGCGAGGTTTTAGGACACGGCTTTAATAATGGCGTGTGCAAATATTGCAACGGCAACCTTGATAAATTAGCAGAAAATTCCTTTAATATGTCTGCAAGTTCAAGCGACCACGTTACAGGTTATTATATTAAAAATAGAGATGATTCTTTTAGTTTTTATATAATGGGTTCTGGAAGGGTTAATGACTATCTTATATCTCCATTTTCCAAAGAATCTATAAGGAGTATTTATATAGATGATGGCGTTACTAATATAGGCGACCATTTGTTCTCTGATTGTGATTATTTAACAAGTATAACAATTCCAAACAGCGTAACAAGTATAGGTGATAAGGCTTTCAAAGGTTGTTCTAATTTACAATATAACGAATATAGTAACGCACTATATTTAGGGGATAGTAAAAACCCATATTTAGTATTAGTTAAAGCAAAGTCAGAAGATATCGAAACTTGCACGATAAATGCTAATTGTAAGATAATTTGTGATTATGCGTTTGATAGTTGTGACAATTTAATAAGCATAGAAATGCCAGCAAATGTAAAAAGTATAGGTTCTAGTGCGTTTGGTTCTTCTAGTTTACAATATAACGAATATAGTAACGCACTATATTTAGGGGATAGTAAAAACCCATATTTAGTATTAGTTAAAGCAAAGTCAGAAGATATTGAAACTTGCACGATAAATGCTAATTGCAAGTTGATTTATTGGAGTGCGTTCTCTAATTGTGAAAATTTGACAAGTATAACAATACCTGCAAGTGTAATAAGCATAGGTGAAGAAGCGTTCCATGGTTGTTGTAATTTACAAACAGTAACGTCTGAGTCAAATAGCAAGCTAGAAAGTATAGGATATCGGGCATTCTCTTCTTGTTATAATTTAACAGACATAACAATACCATTAGGCGTAACTAGTATAGGTGGTTATGCGTTCTATGGTTGTGATAATTTGCAAAACATAGCAATACCATTAAGCGTAACAAGCATAAGTAATGATGCGTTCTATGGTTGTAAAGGTTTACAAAACATAACAATACCATCAAGCGTAACAAGGATATGCGAAAATGCGTTCCGTGATTGTTCTAATTTACAAACAGTAACGTTTGAAGTAAACAATAAACTAGAATATATAGGCGAATCAGCGTTCTCGGATTGTTCTAAATTAAAAAGTATAGCAATACCATTAAGCGTAACAAGTATAGGACGTTATGCGTTTTATGATTGCTCTAATTTAGAAACAGTAACGCTTGACAAAAATTGCAAATTAAATGTTATACATGATTATACTTTCAAAGATTGTTCTAAATTAGAAAACATAGCAATACCACTAAGCGTAACAAGGATAGGTAATTATGCATTCACAAATTGTTCTAGTTTATCAAGTATAGAAATACCAAACAACGTAGCACGTATAGGCTCTAATGCGTTTGAGGGATGTTCTAAATTAACGTCAGTAAGTATTGCGATATTTTCTAATTGGAATCTATACAGCCTAAATGGTAATGCTAAAATAAGTTCGATAGATTCGTCAACAAACGCAATATATTTAAAACGAACGTATTGTAATTATGTGTGGAGCAGAGAGGAGGACAAGAGTCCAATAGTTATACATGGTGTAACAGGATAAAAGCAGTGTAATTGCACTGCTTTTTGCTCTTTTGCACTTGAATTGTCCACATACAAATTGCCGTCCCTTTAGCTGAAAGGGAAGGTGTCAACACGGTTGACGGAATGGTTTGTGGCGGATATTATAGGAAAGGCATATTAAGTTCACAACGAAACACTATCGTCGCGATGCCGTAACGTTTTTTTCTTGCACTTCAAGGGGCTGCTAGTGTGTAATAGAAAATAACGTCAGCAGAAAGCGGGGCAACGGCAAAATAAAGCAAAAAAAATTGTATATGTCAAGTAAAAATGCTTGACAGTAATTATAAAACGTCGTATAATAAGCGTGCATAGTGAGGTAAAAATGAACTTACACTTTACTTATTCTGAATTATATTTAGAATATAAGGCGCTACTTACGGCGCATCAAGTTGAAATTTTTGACTTTTACTATAATTGTGATTTATCCCTTGGCGAAATTTCAGAAATTAAAGGTATATCGCGCCAAGCGGTTAGCGATACTCTTGTTAAAACAAGGGAATTGCTTGAAAATTACGAAAAAAGTTTACGTTTATTAGATAAAAAACGCGCGCTTAATTTAGAGGTAAAAAAATTGCCCGAAAGCGAGCAAAAGATTGCAATTCTTAAAATGATAGGAGATTTGTAATGGCAAACTTATTCGGTGGTTTAAGTGAAAAACTCAATCACGTATTTTCAAAATTAACAAAGCGAGGCAAACTTACCGAACTTGAAATAAAGCAAGCGATGCGCGAAGTTAGAATTGCTCTTTTAGAAGCGGACGTAAACTTGCTTGTTGCAAAAGATTTTGTCAATAAAGTTAGCGAAAAGGCGCTAGGGCAAGACGTTTTAAAAAGTTTAAGCCCGTCTCAACAAGTTATTAAAATCGTTTCAGACGAGTTAACTGAACTTATGGGTAGCACCAACAGTAAACTTTTAATAGCGGATAATTTACCAACCGTTATTATGATGTGCGGTTTGCAAGGTGCGGGAAAAACTACTTTATCGGGCAAGTTGTCGCTTTATTTAAAAAAGAACGGCAAAAAACCGCTTCTTATCGCGTGCGACGTGTACCGCCCAGCCGCAATCAACCAATTAAAAGTAGTTGGAAAGCAAGCGGACGTAGAAGTGTATAGCGAAGGTCAAGGCGACCCTGTAAAAATTGCAAAAAACGGCGTTGAATACGCTAAAAAATACGGGTACGACACGGTTATTATAGACACCGCCGGTAGGCTTCATATAGACGAAGACTTAATGAACGAACTTTCAAACATAGTTAAAGCCGTAAGCCCTACCGAAATTTTACTTACTATTGACTCTATGACGGGGCAAGACGCTGTCAACGTAGCCAAAACGTTTGACGAAAAGTTATCTATAACGGGCGCGGTACTAACCAAACTTGACGGCGACACTAGGGGCGGTGCTTGTTTATCGGTAAAAGCGGTAACGGGTAAGCCCATAAAATTTGCAAGCGTTGGTGAAAAACTTGGCGATTTAGAGCCTTTTTATCCCGACCGTATAGCAAAGCGAATACTTGGTATGGGGGACGTAATGTCTCTTATAGAAAAGGCGCAAGAAGCCGTAAACGAAGCCGAAGTTAAAGAACTTGAAAAGCACATTAAAGAAAATACCTTTACGTTAGACGATTACTTATCTCAATTTGATATGATAAAAAAGATGGGTGGCGTTTCAGATATTTTAGGTATGTTGCCAGGTATGGGTATGGGCAAGTTAAAGGGCGTTAAAGCCGAGGATATAGACGAGTCTAAACTAGAAAGAACAAAGGCTATAATTTTATCTATGACAAAACGCGAAAAGAAAGACCCGTCAATACTAAACTATTCAAGAAAGCAAAGAATTGCAAAGGGAAGCGGAACAACCGTTCAAGAAATAAACCAACTTTTAAAGCAATTTGAGCAAATAAAACAACTTATGAAACAGTTAAAAAGCGGTAAACGCCGTTTACCGTTTATGTAAATAATAATTAAATATCGGAGGATATACAAATGGCAGTAAAAATGAGATTAACAAGACTTGGCGATAAAGACAACGCTTTATACAGAATAGTTGTTGTAGACGCAAGAGTAGCAAGAGACGGTGCGTACATTGAAAAAATAGGACATTACAATCCTAATACGGACCCAGCAGAAGTTGTAATTGACGTAGAAAAGGCAAAAAAATGGATTGCTAACGGCGTTCAACCAACTGAAACTGTTAAAAATCTTTTAGTAAAAGCAGGCGTTATTGAAAAATCTACAAAATTATCTCCTTCTAAAACCAATCCTAAAAAGAAGAAGAAATAAGGTGAATAAATGCTTGAATTAATCAAATATATAGTAAATCGTTTTGCCGAAAAACAAGACGCAATAGAATATATCGTTGAAGAAGATGGCGACGTTGTTAACGTTACCGTCGTTTTAGACGAAAGCGATATGGGTAAAGTTATAGGTCGTCAAGGCAAACTTGCAAAAGCCCTTCGCACTATTGTTCGTTCTGCAAGTGCAAAAGAACGTAAAAAATACAATATAGAAATTAAAGGAAAGGGAGAAATTGCATAAATTTCTCTCATATTTTTATGGAAAAAATAGAGGTTTTGGAAGTTGTAAAACCGCAAGGCATTAAAGGCGAACTAAAAGTCCGCATACTTGCCGACGGTTTTTTTAGCGTTAGCACTTTAAAAAAAGTATATTTTAAAAGTGGAAAAGAAGTGCGTGTTAAAAGTGTTAAAGACGCTTTTAAAGGTTTTGCATATATTTTGTTAGACGGCGTTTTAACTAGAAACGACGCGGAACTTTTACGCGCGCAAAAATTATACGCTTTAAAAGATGATATTAAAAAAAGCAATACTCAATACTTCATCGTTGACCTTGTAGGGCTTACGGCATATGATTATAATAGCGAAATTATCGGAACGGTTAGCGACGTTTTAAAAGGCAGTGTTGATATGTTCGTTATAAAAATGCAAAACGGCAAAACGGCATACGTACCTCATTTAAAAAAATTAAATCCTATTATAAATTTACAAGATAAAACGCTAAAATTTTTAAGTGAAGAGTTAAAGGACGTTATTTATTATGAAGATTGATATTTTAACGCTGTTTCCAGAAATGTTCGGCGCATTAAAAGAAAGTATAATAGGTAGGGCGAAAGAGGCTGGAAAAATAGAAATTAACGTGCATAATATAAGGGACTATTCGCAAAACAAACACAAAAAGTGTGACGATTATCCTTTTGGCGGTGGCGCGGGTATGGTTATGACGCCTCAACCTATTGCTTCCGCGATAGAGGCTATTGATAAAGACCATAAAGCGCGTAGAATTTTTATGTCGCCCAAAGGCGAAGTGTTTACTCAAAGTAAAGTTTCTAATTTAATTTCGTACGAGCATATAATTTTACTTTGCGGGCATTACGAGGGCGTTGACCAGCGTGTTATTGACCTATATATTGACGAAGAAATTTCAATAGGCGATTACGTTTTAACGGGTGGAGAACTTCCTGCAATGGTCGTTACCGACTGTTTGTGTAGGTACGTTGACGGCGTAATTAGTGGAGAGTCTTTAAGCGAAGAGTCGTTTACAGACGGGCTTTTAGAATATCCGCAATACACGCGTCCACAAGAATTTAACGGCAAAAAAGTGCCGGACGTATTATTGTCTGGCAATCACGCCGAAGTAAAAAAATGGAGAAAAAGTGAGTCGGAAAAAATAACGCTAAAAAAGCGCCCCGACTTATTAAAAAAATAATTATGCATTTACAGTGGTTTCCCGGTCATATGACTCGCGCAATGCGAATGATGGAAGAACAAGTTAAATTATGTGACGGTATAGTTTTTGTGCTTGACGCAAGAGCGCCTTTTGCGTGCCTTAATCAAAAGTTGATTAAGGTTTTTAATAACCGCCCCGTAGTTTACGTTTTTAATAAGTACGACCTTGTTGACGAGTTAGAGTTTAAAAAAGTGTTAAGTCAATTTAAAAATAATAATCCATACGTAATAACCACTGTTGGAACAAGTGAAAAAAGTGCAAAGGCGCTATATTTAGAAATTGTTAATTCGCTAAAAAGCGTATTAGAAAAACATAAAAGCAAAGGTATAAACAAGCCTTTAAGAATAATGGTTGCGGGTATACCAAATACGGGTAAGTCTACCGTAATAAACTTGCTTTGCGGTTCTAAAAAAGCAAAAACGGGCGATAAAGCAGGCGTTACAAAGGATAAACAGTGGTTAAAGGTTAAAGATTTAGAACTTTTAGATACGCCAGGAACAACGCCTCCTAGTTTTGAAAATCAACAAAACGCCGAGTATTTAGCGTTTATAGGTAGCATTAACGACGATATTTTAGATTTTACCGAACTTTCGTTAGATTTAATTAAATATTTAAATGCAAACTATCCAAGCGCCATAAATAACGCGTATAAAATTGATACTACAAACAAAACGGAAATTCAAATTTTTGAAGAAATAGCAAGGGTTAAAGGCTGTTTAAAAAAGGGTGCGGAAATTGACGAAGAAAGGGCGTCCAGCCTAATTATAGGCGATTTACGCAAGGGAAAATTGGGTAAAATTTTATTTATATAAAAATATGGAAGATAAATTATTTTACGAAACCGAATTTTTAAATAAAGGTTGCAAGTTTATTGCAGGGGTAGACGAGGTTGGCAGAGGTCCTTTGGCTGGCCCCGTAGTTTGCTGTGCCGTTATTATGCCACTTGGCGATATTATTGACGGCGTTGACGACAGTAAAAAACTATCTAAAAAAAAGCGTGAAGCGTTATATAATAAAATATTAGAAAAAGCAATTTGTTATTCAATTAAAGAAATAAGTCCGCAAGAAATTGACGAAATAAACATACTTAACGCCACAAAAAAGTGTATGAAGCAATGTATAGAAAGTTTAACCGTTACGCCGGACGTAACGCTTATTGACGCCGTTAAAATAGACACTAACTTAAAAACTTTTTCAATAATTAAAGGCGACGCTAAAAGTTATAGCATAGGCGCCGCTTCAATAGTTGCAAAAGTTTATAGAGATAAGTTAATGGAAGAATATTCAAAATTATATCCGAATTACGGGTTTGAAAGAAATAGCGGTTACGGTACGAAAGAGCATATAACGGCTATAAAGGAGGTTGGCGCGTGTTCAATTCACAGAAAAACCTTTATAAAAAACTTCTTGGAAAACTAGGCGAGCAATTAACGGCTAAAACGTTAAAAAAACAAGGCTATAAGGTGCTTTTAACTAACTACGTTACACCGTTTGGCGAAGCGGACATCGTTGCTAAAAAAGACGAAACGCTTGTTTTTGTAGAAGTTAAAACAAGAACGACTAATAAATTTGGCACGCCAGCCGAGGCGGTTGGAAGTAAAAAGCAACAAAAATATCAAAATATAGCAAATTATTATTTGCAACAAAATAATTTAGAAGAAGTTAACGTGTCTTTTGCCGTTGCAGAGGTTATTGACGGCAAAGTAAACGTTATTACGGAAGCGTTTTAATGAAAATTTTAGTGTCAAGCCCGTCGGGATTAGAAGGCGTAACAAAAAGAGAACTTTATAATCTATTAAACGTAAAAACAACCGCTTTAAACGGCAGGTTGTTTTTTGAAGGCGATATTAAAGACGTTGCTTTTTGTAATTTGCATTTGCGTACGGCAAGTAGGGTGTTTATAGAAATAGGCTCTTTTAAGGCTCAAAATTTTGACGCGTTATTTGACGGTGTTTTAAATCTTGACTTTGAAAAATACGTATCTAAAAAGGGAATAATTGAAGTTTACGGCAGTTCAATAGAGTCTAAACTTTCTGCCACTACGGCTTGCGCTTCGGTTATTAAAAAGGCAATTTGCACGCGTTTACAACGCCATTATAACTGCAATTTAAACGAAGACGGCGAAAGGTATAAAATTGAATTTATTATAAGAAGAGATTACGTTACTATTTCGCTAGATACTTCTGGCGACGGGCTACATAAAAGAGGGTATAGAAAACTAGTTGGCGACGCGCCCTTAAAAGAAAACGTAGCCACTTCGCTTATAGACCTTTCTTTTTGGAAGCCGGACACGCCGTTAGTTGACCTTTTTTGCGGTAGCGGTACAATTTTAATAGAGGCGTGTATGATTGCAAGGAATATTGCGCCGGGGCTAAATAGGCATTTTGATTTTTTAGAGTATTCTAATTTTGACACTTCTTTTTACAAAGAAATGCTAAACGATGCTAAAAAAAATATAAACGACGGAAAAGACTTGCATTTAATAGGCTTTGATATAGACGAAGCGCAACTTAAACTAGCAAGGTTGCACGCTAAAAACGCAGGTGTTTTAGAAAATATACATTTTCAAAAAGGGGATATGCGCGATTTTACAAGTAGGTTTAAAAAGGGCGTAATTATAACCAATCCGCCGTACGGCGAAAGATTGCTTGATAGAAAGCAAATAGTTTTATTGTATAAAGATTTTGGCAAAGTTTTTAGTAAATTAGACGGTTGGAGTTGCCACGTTATAACCCCCGTTAGCGATTTTGAAAGGCTGTTTAATAAAAAAGCAAATAAAAAAAGAAAAATTTATTCGGGTAAACTACCTTGCAATTTTTATTCTTTTTTTGCCCCAAAAGAGTAAAAAAGTGCATAAAAGTTAAAAAAATAGGCTATTTTTACTTGCAAAATAACCGTTACTATGATAAAATAAGTAAAGACTTCGGGTGGTCCTCTTATATAACTAATGAACACCGCGTAATTATGGAGGTATAAGTCATGAATATAATTGAGCAAATTAATAAAGAAAACGTAAAAAGCGAAGTGCCATCATTTAACGTTGGTGATACGGTTAGAGTATCCGTAAAAGTTATAGAAGGTACAAGAGAGAGAATTCAAGCATACGAAGGTATAGTTATTGCAAAGCGCGGTGGCGGTATTAGCGAAACTTTTACTGTTAGAAGAATTAGTTTCGGCGTAGGCGTTGAAAGAACTTTCCCACTTCACTCACCAAAGGTAACCGATATAAAAGTAGTTAAGAAAGGTGCTGTTAGAAGGGCAAAACTTTATTATCTTCGTGGTCTTACGGGTAAGGCTGCAAAAGTTAAAGAAATTCTTTAATAACGAATTTAAAAGGATAGCAAAATTAAATGCTATCCTTTTTATATAAAAAGCGGATAGGGCGTTTATCGTTTAGTAGATTAAAATGCTTATTGCGCTTAAATTTTAATATCAAAAATAATATTTTAATGCAAAATGCGTTAGAGTAAAAAAAATTTTAAAAAACCTAGTTAAAATGCTTGCAATTATAGTTTTTTTTTGATATATTATATTGGCATTGAGGTTTATGGGAGTTTAGCTCAGCTGGGAGAGCATCTGCCTTACAAGCAGAGGGTCATAGGTTCGAGCCCTATAACTCCCACCACATATGCGGGAGTAGCTCAGTGGTAGAGCACTGCCTTGCCAAGGCAGGTGTCGCGGGTCCGAGTCCCGTTTCCCGCTCCAATCAAAAAGGCAGCACACGAATAATCTCTGTGTTGTTTTTTATTTTTTGCGGATGTAGTTTAGTGGTAAAATAGGGGCTTCCCAAGCCCTAGTTGCGGGTCCGATTCCCGTCATCCGCTCCAATTAAAAAAGCCAACTTTTTAGTTGGTTTTTTTAATTTATGTTCGGGAAGAGGACCCGCAGGGTTCGTGCGGTAGCATACAAAAGATAAATAGAAAAGAGAAGTTGTTTGCTACCACATTAAAAAGCAAGGCTTTTTGATATTCCCGTCATCCGCTCCAATTAAAAAAGCCAACTTTTTAGTTGGTTTTTTTAATTTGTGTTCGGAAAGATGAGTCGCAGGGTTCGTGCGGTAGCATACAAAAGATAAATAGAAAAGAGAAGTTGTTTGCTACCACATTAAAAAGCAAGGTTTTTTGATATTTTAATTAACTGTTTCAATAAATTAAGCCGTATCAAGTTGATACGGCTTGTTGATTATTGTTAGCGTATTAAATTTTTTTTAAAAATAGGGTATTATCTAACCATTTCGTCTTTATATCCAGTGGAGGTGTGTGCTTTTATAATGCGTTCTATGTCTAAAAGGTCGCATTGAGTCATATCGCCTAAAACGGTGTCTTTAAGCGATGCCATAGCGTCGCCATAGCGCGCCGCTTTTTCTATATCTTGATATTTGCAAAGACCGTATAACGCGCCTGCAACGTAAGCGTCGCCAGAGCCTATTCTGTCTACAACGTCAATATTTTCGTAAGGTTTATCTGCAAAGTGTTTATCGCAAGCGCAATCGTATATTAAAGACGTAAAATTATGTTTTTGCGGTGAAATAACGGTGCGTTTAGTGCTTGCAATAATTTGCAAATTAGGGTACTTCTTATAAAATTTGCGGTGAATTTCTTCAAGCGTACCCGTCATTTGAAACATCCTTCTTGAAGTTTCTTCTGAAATAAACAAAACGTCAATAATAGGTAAAATTCGTTCTATTGTAGATTTTGCGGTTGCTTCGTCCCACAAAGAAGCGCGGTAGTTAACGTCAAAAGAAATAAGCGTGCCGTTTTTGTGAAATTCTTTAATTATGTCAATTACGTTTTCGCATAGCGATTCGTTTAACGCAAGCGTTATACCGCACGTATGAAAAACGTTGGTAGCGGTGTAGATATCTTTTGGCAAATCTTCTTTTTTAAAATTAGAAAACGAAGAATTTTGCCTGTCGTACGAAACTACGTGAGTTCTAGGATACGCACCGCTTTCATAATAGTAAATTCCAAGCCTTTTTTGTAAAGACGTGTCGTAAACGATATAATCGTCGCTAGTGCCTGTAAAACGAATTTCGTGCTTAATGAATTTTCCTATTTCGTTATCGGGAAGTTTAGTTACTATGCCCGTACGCAAGCCTAGCGAAGATATTCCCGCAACCACGTTAAGTTCTGAACCGCCAGCCTTTTTTTCAAAAGTTTCTGAATAAGAAATTCTCTCTTTTCCCGATGGAGAAAGCCTTAACATAACCTCTCCAAGCCCTAAAACCGAAAAATTTTTTTCTTTTAAAATTTTAATCATAAATCCTCGTTTTAATACGTTAGTATATTTAGTATATCACATAAACGATAACAAATCTATACATTTTATTTTTTTTATTTTGTAACTACAAAGTTATAGTTTTGCATATATGTAAATATGCTCACTTTAAAATTATTATGTTTTTTAATAAGTAAAGAAGGGTAAATTGTTTATTTTATTTAATATAATACAAGAATTATTTAAAACTTAAAAACCACTTTATTTTTGTAAAATAAAGTAATTTTTTTGTTGTAAAAGTATTTTTAATTGTGCTAAAATATTAAAGGTTAAAAGGTTACTTATGATAGCGGTAGGTTTAATTTCGGTTTTTACGTTTTTAATAATGATACTTGGAATTTTATTTTTTCCAAATATTAAAATAGGCAAAATAAAACTTGGTTCTTATTGGGTTATTTCTTTTTTTGGGGCAGTTTTAGTATTTTTAGCATCTAAGGTTGATATTAAAGTTATATATAATAGCCTAACTGCAAACAACTCTATTAACCCTATAAAAATTTTAGTGCTTTTTATATGTATGGCTATAATTTCAATTTTTTTAGATGAGTTAGGCTTTTTTAGTTACCTTGCAAGCGCAACTTTAAAAAAATCTAACGGTAGCCAAGTTAAACTTTTTATTTACCTTTATTTAATAGTTTCCGTTTTAACGGTAATTACGTCAAACGATATAATAATTTTGTCGTTTACGCCCTTTATTTGTTATTTTTGTAAAAATGCAAAAATTAATCCGTTACCATATTTAACGTTAGAGTTCGTAGGGGCTAACACTTGGAGCATGGCTTTAATTATTGGCAACCCAACTAACGTTTATTTGGCTTGTAGTTATAATATAGACTTTATATCGTATTTTAAAGTTATGTTTATACCAACGATAATATCCGGAATTTTTGCATTTATGCTTTTATTTTTACTGTATTATAAACAACTTAAAAAGCCTATTAGCGCTAGTAATGAAACGGTTAAAATTAAAGACAAATTAAACTTGATTATAGGTTTAATTTGTTTAGCGTTAACAACGGTGCTTTTAGCAGTTTCTTCTTACGTAAATATTGAAATGTGGCTTGTTTGTTTTATAACGTGCGCTAGTTTATTTGTAGTGGTTTTAGTTTTAAGTTTAATTCGTAAAAGAAAGCCTATTGAACTATCTTCTTCGCTTAAACGCGCGCCGTGGGAACTTATACCTTTTATAATTTCTATGTTCGTTATAATAATAACGTTAAACGAAGTAAATATAACTACTTATTTAGCAAACTTAATAGGTGATAATTCAGTTGTTTTAAAGTATGGAATATTATCCTTTTTAACTTCAAACGTTATAAATAATATTCCAATGAGTGCGCTATTTAGTTCGTTAGTATCATCTTTAAACGGCAATTTGTTGATTAAAGGAGTGTACGCGTCAATAATAGGCTCAAATTTAGGTGCGTTGTTTACGCCAATAGGCGCTCTTGCAGGTATAATGTACAGTTCAATTTTAAATAAAAACAATATTAAATACAACTATTTGTCATTTTTAAAAATGGGCGTAATAATTGCTATACCTACGTTAATTATATCGTTAATTACGTTAACGTTATTCGTTTAAAATTTTAACTAATTAAGAAAGCAAAACAACGCAATAAAATTAAAAACGCTTGTATTAAAAAAGCGCTAGTTTATGAAATGCACCCCAAAAGTTAGACACTTTAGGAGGTGCATTTTTAATGGCAAAAAAAGGACAAGTATTTAAAAAATACTCGCCAGAATTCAAATTATCCGTTATACTAGATATGCGAGAAAACCATTTAACATATACAGAA
>JAZRGU010000011.1:0-4923 GCA_045644385.1 Christensenellaceae bacterium | reverse complement strand
GCAAAAGTGCTCTTTCCATAGGGATTTTTGGTCAAAAATAAAAGTGTAGCCCACTATACTTCGCAAAAAGCGAAATATAGTGGGCTTTTCTTATCCACAAAAGATTAAGTTTTAATAAGTTGTATTTTTAGCATTGTTGCTAAAAGTTATATTGCTTGTTCCACAAGCAGTTATATTTTGGCTGCGCCAAAGTTATATTAAATAAATCCACAACTCGCCATTAGGCGAATATAACTGCCGTAGGCAATATCACTCGTCGTTAGACGAATATAACAAATCCGTAAGGATTTATTTAGTTGTCGCTTTTCCATACGGGAAGAGCGACAAGCCACTCTTTTTTTTGTGCAAAACCTTACTTTATTTAACGTTTTTGTTATAAAATATTTAAATATTATTAAAACTAACAAGTTTTTTATTAGTCTTTTTATAAAACGCTTAATTCATAAGCGCTCCCTATTTTCTTTTGACGGTGCTTTGCCAAAAAACTTAACGTAGGCACGGTAAAACGAAGAATACTCTGAATATCCGCAATCTGCATATATTTTTGACGGCTTATGCCCGTTTAATATAAGACCGCGCGCATAAATTAACCGCCTTTGAGTTATGTAATTGTGTAACGATATTCCTAGTTCTTTTTTAAAACCGTGAACAACTCCCGAAGTAGAAACACCAACCTCCCTTGCAATAGTCGTAACACTTAAATCGCCGTCAAGATTTTTAGAAATATATTCTACTATTTTAGAACCTACGCCCAACCGTTTAAAAGAATCGTTATGGTTTTTAGTTGTTGCTACGTCTATCTCTTCAATTAGCGTTAAAAATAGTGCGTATATGTAAAAGGCCTTATTTTTACTATCTTTATTTTGCATAACTTGAACTAGCCTACTTAATACAAATAGAACGCCTTCGGGCATACACTCAACCAACTTAAAATCTTTCATAATATCGGCAATAGGAATAAAATTTTCTACGTATTTGGGAATAGAAATTTTTAACCTAAAAAAATTAAGGTTGTTTAATCTTATAAAATGATACGTTTCTTTGGGAATAATTAAAAGAGAGCCGTTTTTAAGCGACACACGGCTATTTTCAGTTAAAATTTCTGCATCACCACTAATATAATAAAGAATTTCGTGGTAGGTGTGAATTTCACGTTCGTCAAGCGTAGGCTTGTTAGTAATCTGAAACAAAATTCCGTCATACTCAATTTTATTTTCAAAATAATTACACATAAAACAACTATACCATAATTTTTGCCATTTTTGCAATACTTTTTGCGTTTTTAACAATTTATATTTCTAAAATAATTTGCTATACTTATATTATAGTTATAATAAGGAGCAAATATGGATAGCAATATAATTAAAAGTATTCGTGAACGGGCAAAAGAAATTTCAAGCGATATAATACGTTGGCGCCGTGAACTTCACAAAACGCCCGAACTTCGTATGGACACACCCAAAACCGAAACTTTAATAATAGAGTTTTTGCGTGAAATAGGTGTAACGGACGTACGCGCTAACGTAGGCGGGCACGGAGTTTGTGCCGTAATTAAAGGCGAACTTCCAGGCAAATGCTTGGCAATCCGCGCCGATTGCGACGGGTTACCTATAAAAGAAGAAACGGGCTTGCCCTTTGCTTCGCAAAACGGAAATATGCACGCTTGCGGGCACGATAGTCACACCGCTATGGCGTTAGGCGCTTGTAAACTGCTTATGCAAAACCGCCACTTATTAAAAGGCTCGGTAAAATTTATATTTCAACCTTACGAAGAAGGTGCGGGCGGTGCTAAACTTATGATAAACGACGGCGCTTTACAAAACCCAAACGCTGACGCTATAATAGGTCTTCATAACCACTGTGAGCCTGATAACGATTACGTTTTAGGTGACGTTTTAGTTACCAAAGAGCCAACATCTGCCAACATTTTTGCATACGAAGCAACTTTTTACGGTACGCAATCTCATATTTGTTTTTCAAATACTGCAAAAAACCCCGTGCATATGGCGTGCGACGCGGTATCTAAAATAGCGTCAATGCAAAACGGAAAAAGCCAAACGGTAAACGCAGTTACTATGGTGCACGGCGGAGTGCGCAACAACATTGTTCCCAAAACTTGCACTATTTGCGGTTCTATACGCGCTTTTGATAAAAGCGTTTACGAGCAAATTAAAAATCAAGTTTTAACAATTATTAAAAACTCTGCACTATTTTACGGCGGAAAAGTTGATATAAAAATTAATTACGATTTAATTAGAACGGAAAACAACGAAGAACTTTACAATAGTTTTTGCGCCATTATAAACGAAGCGTACCCCGAAAGAAAATGCGTAACGCTAAAAAATAGAGATTTAATAGGCGAAGACTTTGCCGAATTTTCAGCTTTAATTCCCGCTTTATATTTTAAATTGCACACTATTCCCAATGGTAAATGCTATCCGCTTCATCACCCTAAATTTGACGTAAACGAAAGCGTTTTGCACAAAGGTAGCGCTTTATTTACAATTTTTGCTCTTAATTGGCAAAATTGATTTATCAAAAAACAATTTAAATAATTTTATTAAGGAAAAACTATGAAAGAAAAAATAAATTTAGGCTTATATAACAAAAGTTATAACGAAGTTGAGCAAGGACTTATTCCGTCGCTATTAAGTTATTACAAAAACCCTAGCGAAGCATACGTTAAGCCGTTTAAAATTTTAAATAATTTATATTACGTTGGCGATAAAAGAGTTTGCTCTCACTTAATAGATACGGGCGACGGTTTAATATTGTTTGACGCTGGATATCAGCACACATTTCATATGCTTGTTGAGTCTATTTATGAATTGGGATTTAAACCAAAAGACGTAAAATATTTAATTATATCACACGGGCATTTTGACCATTTTGGTGCTTGTAATGAATTTAGGTCGTTATATAAATGCAAAACTTTTATGAGTAAAGAAGACTGCGACATGCTACGCAATACACCTGACGCAAGTTTAATTAGTATATGCCCCAACCCTTACGCTTCGTTACCTATTATTGACCACGAATTTTTAGACGGAGAAATAATACAACTTGGTAACACCGCTATAAAATGCGTTTTATCGCCCGGGCACTCCCCTGGAACTACTTCTTTTTTCTTTGACGTTTTAGATAACGAAAAAATTTATAAAATAGGTTATTTTGGCGGAACTGGATTTTTAACGTTATATAAAGATTATTTAAATAAATACGGCATTGACCTTAACCTTCGCAACGAATTTACAAAAACGCTACAAAAACTTAAAACTATAAAAGTTGACGTTATGCTTGGCAACCACCCACAACACAATGACACGATAGAAAAACGACTAAAAATGATTCAAAATCCTGATAAAAACCCTTTTATTGACCCTAGCGAGTGGAATAATTATATAAACTTGCTTTACTCGCAATATCAAGCGTTTTTAGAAAAAGATAAATAATTTTAATTGTATAGGAGAAACAAATTGAAAAATAAATACGGCATTTTATTTGATAAAGACTTTCAAGAAAGTTTAAAAGAGCAATTTTTTTACGTAGACGAAGACCCAAAGTTTAAAAAAAGATTATTTTTTGAAAATTCGGGCGGTAGTTTAAGACTAAAAAAGTGCGTTTTAGCAAAAAGCGAAATTGAAAAATTTCCAGACTGCCCTGAAAGAATACACGCGCGTTCATTAGAACTTAAAAATCTAGTAGAAACGGGAACAAAAGAAATTTTAGAAATTATATTCGGAGCAAAAGAAGGCTCAATAATTACCGAACTTACCGCATCTCAAACTATGTTTCATATGGTTGGCTTAATTATGGAAAACATACCTGGAACTAACGCGGTTGTATCTTCTATTGAACACCCATCGGCATTTGACGCAATAGAATTTTACTGTAAAAAAACAGGCAAAGAAATGCGCGTTGTGCCCGCAAACAAAAAAACGGGCGGAATTGACCCCGAAGAAGTTATAAAATACGTTGATAAAAACACTTGTCTTTTAAGCGTTATGTCTGCTTCTAATATTTCGGGCAATATTATGGATATTGAAACCATAGTTAAAAAAGCAAGAGAAATTAAGCCCGACCTTTATATAATTTCAGACGCCGTTCAACACGCGCCACATAGCGCGCTTAACGTTGAAAAATTAAAATTAGACGGTATGAATTTTGCCCCCTATAAATTCTTTGGCATACGCGGTTGTGGTTTTGCCTACGTTTCTAATCGCGTTGCGTCGCTTCCACATCACAAACTTATTGCAAAAAATCAAGAAGTTTTTGAACTTGGCACAAGCGCACCCGCTAACTTTAAAGCGGTTATGGAAATTATAACTTACGTTTGCAATATTGGTAAGCACTATATAAAGTCAAACGACAAAAAAACCTTGTATAACGAAGGCATGAAGCGTATTCACCTTCACGAAAGAGCACTTTTATATAGGCTTTTAGAAGGAAGCAAGGAAGTTCCAGGACTACGCCACATAGACGGCGTAACCGTGTTTGTAGATACAAAAGACTTGTCTAATAGAGATTTAATTGTTGCAATGGCAATTAAAAATAGCGATTTTACAGAGTGCGTTGCAGAATATCAAAGACGCGGAGTTACCGTATACGAAAGAATTAACACTAGCATTTATTCAAAAAGAATATTAAACGCGCTTAATATACAAGGTGCAATTAGAGTTTCGCCTTTACATTGCCACGGAACTGACGATATAGACGAATTTTTAAAAATTACTGCCGAAATGGCAAAATTCTATAAAGAAAAAAAATAAAACTAAAAGAGTGGCAAAAGTGCTCTTTCCATAGGGATTTTTGGTCAAAAATAAAAGTGTAGCCCACTATACTTCGCAAAAAGCGAAATATAGTGGGCTTTTCTTATCCACAAAAGATTAAGTTTTAATAAGTTGTATTTTTAGCATTGTTGCT
>JAZRGU010000010.1:0-49161 GCA_045644385.1 Christensenellaceae bacterium | reverse complement strand
GATGAAGTTTATTGGCTTGACGTTGATGAAGACCGTAGCAAAAACCGTTTTATGTTACCTACTGCTGAAACTGCGCTCGTTAACCTTTACGCTAACGAAATTATCGACGAAGCAAAACTTCCGTTCAAATTCTTCGCTTACACTCCTTGCTATCGTAAAGAAGCAGGCTCGGCTAGAAGTGAAGAACGCGGTATGATTCGTGGTCACCAATTCAATAAAGTTGAAATGGTACAAATTACCACTCCTGAACAAAGCGACGCTGCATTTGAAGAACTTGTTAATAAGGCTTGCTCGCTTATGGATAAATTAGGTCTTCACTTCCGTTTATCTAAACTTGCTGCTGGCGACTGCTCGGCATCAATGGCAAGAACTTACGACGTTGAAGTTTGGATTCCTTCAATGGGTATTTATAAAGAAGTTTCTTCCGTTTCTAACGCACGCGACTATCAAGCGCGCAGAAACAACACCAAATATCGCGTAAAAGAGACGGGTAAAACGGCGTTTGTTCACACTCTTAACGGCTCGGGGCTTGCAACTTCACGCGTGTTCCCTGCAATTATAGAACAATATCAAAATGAAGACGGGTCTATAACTATTCCCGAAGTATTAAGACCTTTTATGAACGGTCAAGAAAAAATTACGTTATAAAAAGTTACCCACTTGCTTAAAACAAGTGGGTATTTTGTTTTTATTTTTAAAAAATAATTGCTTTACTAAAAGTATTTTGGTATAATACTAGTATTATTTTATTTGGGAAGTTTACTTATGAATAAATTGGGTTTTGACAGCGAAAAATATTTGTCCGTACAAACGGAAAAAATTCTTGAACGAATAAACGAGTTTGGCGGTAAATTATACCTTGAATTTGGCGGAAAGTTGTTTGACGACTATCACGCTTCTCGCGTTTTGCCAGGTTTTAGGCCGGATAGTAAAATCCAAATGCTTTCTAAATTAAAAGATAGGGCGGAAATTATTATCGTAATAAGTTCTTTTGACATTTCTAAAAACAAAGTCCGCGCCGATTTAGGCATAACTTACGACGTTGACGTGTTAAGGCTTATAGAAGTGTTTAGGGGTTACGGTTTATACGTTGGAAGCGTTGTTATAACTCAATTTGACAAATCTAACGAACTCGCCATAAAGTTTAAAAAACGCCTAGAAAAGTTGGGATTAAAAGTGTATTTACACTATCCAATAAAGGGCTATCCAACCAATATTCCGCTTATTATTAGCGACGATGGTTACGGAAAAAACGAATACGTACAAACCTCGCGCGATTTAGTCGTTATAACCGCGCCCGGTCCAGGTAGCGGAAAAATGGCTACTTGCTTATCTCAACTATATCACGACTTTAAACGCGGTAAAAAAGCGGGCTATGCTAAATACGAAACTTTTCCTATATGGAACTTACCGCTTCAACACCCCGTAAATATGGCGTACGAGGCTGCAACTGCCGACCTTAACGACGTTAATATGATAGACCCTTATCATTTGTCAAGTTACGGAATAACTTCCGTTAATTATAATAGAGACGTAGAAATTTTCCCCGTATTAAACACTCTTTTTGAAAAACTAATGGGAAGTTCTCCGTATAAGTCGCCTACGGATATGGGCGTTAATATGGCGGGCTTTGCAATTTGTGACGACGGCGTTTGTTGTAACGCCTCAAAGCAAGAGATAATTCGCCGTTATTTAAAAGCGCTTGAAAACGAAAGAAGAAACAATTTAGACGCGGTAGAATCGGAAAAAATATTGCTTTTAATGAATAAGTTAAATATTTCGGTAGAAGATAGAAGCGTTTACACGGCGTGCCTTAAAAAGCAAAAAAGCGTAAAAGTTCCCGTTACGGCTATTGAACTTGAAGACGGAACGATTATAACGGGTAAAACAAGCGAACTTTTTGAAAGCCAAAGCGCAATGATATTAAACGCTTTAAAACACCTTGCAAATATTCCCGACAATGAAAATTTACTTTTACCCGAAAGAATTTTACCTATAAAAGAATTAAAGGTAAACTACCTTCAAAGCCAAACGCCAAGGCTACATATAGACGAAACTTTAATAGCGCTTTCTTCTAGTTGCGCAACTAATAAAAATGCCGAACTTGCTATTGAGCAATTAAAAAAATTAAAAAATAGCCAAGTCCACTCGTCCGTATTGCTACCGCATATAGACGTAAAAATGTTAAGAAAACTCGGCGTAAACTTAACTAGTTCGCCTATTTATGAAGATAAAATTCCAAAGTTTGTTGATTAAAAAAACCGTTGACTTTTGCACTGCAATAGTCAACGGAATTTTTTATTAAAAATAATCGTTACAAGAAAGATATCTTTCGCCCGTATCCGAAAGAAGTACCACTATAACCTTGTTTTCGGCTTCTTTTTGTTTAGCAAACTCAACCGCTACGTCAAGTACCGCGCCGGAAGAAATTCCAACTAATATTCCTTCCTTTTGGGCTAGTAAGCGCCCCATTTTGTAGGCGTTTGCTTCAAGCGAAGTCATAACCTTATCAACTACGGATAAATCTAGCGTTTCGGGAATAAAGTTTGCGCCTATGCCTTGTAGGTTGTGTGGCCTTGCAGTGCCTTTTGTTATAAGTGGCGAATTGTAAGGCTCAACGCCTATTACGGTTACGTTTTTTTTATTTTCTTTTAAATACTTTCCAACGCCGGAAATCGTACCGCCCGTGCCGATGCCCGCAATAAAAACGTCAACGCTACCGTCGGTGTCGTTAAAAATTTCAGGGCCCGTCGTATGGTAGTGGGCTTTTGGATTGTTTAAATTTGTAAATTGGCTAGCCAAAAAAGAATTTTTGGTAGATTTTTGAATTTCGTTAGCTTTTAAAATGGCGCCTTTCATACCCAAAGCACCGTCGGTTAAAACTACTTTTGCCCCGTATGCTTCAATTAACTTTATGCGTTCTTTTGACATATTATCGGGCATAACTATAACTGCCTTATAACCCCTACTTGCGCAAATTAATGCTAAACCAATGCCCGTATTCCCCGAAGTTGGTTCAATAATCGTAGCACCGCTAGTTAAAAGTCCGGATTTTACAGCCTCGTCTATCATAAATTTGGCAATTCTATCTTTACAAGAGCCGGCTGGGTTAAAACTTTCTAACTTTGCATAAATTTTACAGTTAAGGTTAAGTTCTTTGGTAAAATTTTTAAGTTCAACAAGTGGCGTGTTGCCTATTAAATTTTCAATAGAATTATAAACTTTCATAAAACTTCCTTTTTTTATATTTTAGCACACTTTTTTTAAAATGTTTAGCCTTTATAGTTAAATTGTGAATATATTTTTTAAAGCCATTAAAAAACGCGTTAATTATTGACAAACGGCGCAATATAGTCTAAACTATAATAGTAGAAGTATAACTATAAGTATAGTTATAATTAAGGAGAGGCAAATGAAGGTAATTATTCTTAAAGACGTTAAAAACGTAGGCAAAGCGGGCGAAATTAAAGAGGTTAGCGACGGGTATGCAAGAAATTGTCTTATAAAGCAAGGGCTTGCCGAAGAAGCAACTGCCGTTAAAATAAATAGTCTTAACATAAAAAAGGGTGCGGAAGATTTTCATCGCCAAGAAGAAATAAAGGCTTTAAAGTTACAAGCAAGTAACCTTAACGGAAAATCGGTAACGCTATCGGTTAAATGCGGTGATAACGGAAAAGTTTTTGGCGCTATAACTTCAAAAGAAATTGCAGACGCCGTAAACGAACTAGGCTTTAACGTTGACAAGAAAAAAGTTTTATTAAAAGACTCAATAAAGGCTTTGGGAAATTACAGCGTAGAAATAAAATTTTTACCCGAAGTTACGGCTAAAATTACGGTAGTAGTTACAAAGGCTTAAAAGGTGTAGTTATGAATATTAACGAAGCGGAAATCATACTTAAAAAGTATAATAAAGAAGTTTTTCATTTACAGCACGCGTATACGGTTTCTTTGGTAATGGGCTATTTTGCCGACAAATACGGTTACGATAAAGAATATTGGCAAACGGTTGGTCTTTTACACGATATAGACTACGAGTTATATCCTAGCGAGCATTGCGTTAAAGCAAAAGAAATTTTAAAAGAAAACGCCGTAAGCGAAGATTTAATATATTCGGTTTGCTCGCACGGTTACGGGTTAACTGAAACGGACTGTAAGCCTAATCACGCAATGGAAAAAGTTCTTTTTACAATAGACGAGTTAACGGGTCTAGTTGGCGCGGCGGTAAGAATGCGCCCAAGTAAAAGCGTTAAGGATATGGAAGTAAGTTCGTTAAAAAAGAAGTTTAAAGATAAAAGGTTTGCCGAAGGCTGTTCTCGTAGCGTTATAACGCAAGGCGCGGAACTTATGGGCGTTAGTTTAGAAGAACTTTTTGAAGACGTTTTAAAGGCTATGTCGCAAACGGAAGACGAGTTAAATTTAAAAATGGCAAAACTTTTGTAACAAATTTTTTTGGTATAGCACGTTAATTAAGGTTTTATCAAAATTGTAAAAATGCCGTTAGTTTGGCATTTACGGAGATAATATGGGAAATTTTTTTAGAAGGTCGTTAGCGTTTATTCTCGGTATGGTATTTTCGCTAGTCGTCGTTTTAGGCGGAACGGCGGGCGTTGCCTATTGGGCGTTTAAAAACTTTACTTTGTCAAAAGCGGGCGTAATGCAAGAAGATACTTCCGGCATAGGCGAATTTACCGTTGAAGAGTGGGTTGCGTTGGTAGTAAGCGCACAAAACGACCCCGAAGGCTTTACGATTAAAAAATTGCAAGAACAAGGCATAGATATTATTCAACTTGCATCTTCAATGGGGTTAGATTTGTCAAAAGCCGAAAGCGTTGATATGGATAATATTAAAGATATAAATCCATTATTATTGTTTTCCGCACAAGGTCTTGACGAAATAAGTTTTTCAACGGTATTTGCATTGCTTCCAAAAAACGAAAACGGAGTATATCCGCTATTTAGTAACGGCGCAAGGCAAAGATTAAGGAATTTATCGCTTGGGTATTTACTCGGCAACGACGAAGCAACGGGTAAAATGCGCTTATTTACCGAACTTAAAGGCTTTAAAATAGGTTGCTTATTCCCAACCACCTTTACCGAAATGTACGACGAAACTATTGCAGACTATAAGTATTTAAGCGAGCAAAGCGCGCTTGAATCGTTTGGCAATTTGCCTATTTCGTTGATAACGGACACTGCTATAAACGGCGAAACTTTTGATATCGGCAAAGAGTTAAACGAAGGCGATTTAAAATCAATAGGCGAACTTGAACTAGATAATTTTATTAACGATTTAACGGGCGCTCAAAATCAAGAAGGTGCTCAAAATCCGTTAATAATGCTTGACGGCATCAAGGTTAAAGAACTTTTTAAACTTGACGAAGAAAGCGGAGTTTACGCTTTTAACTTAGGAATACTTGACGGGTTGCTTTCACTTGGCAAATTAATGGGTTACGAAAAGTGTATAGAAACCGAGCAATGTAAAATACATACAAACGGCGCGCTTTGTGACGGCGAGTGGTACGTAATTTGTACGGAAAGTTCAGGTTGCCCCGTTCACGATACGGATTGCGAAGGTAAGCCTAATAAGTATAAATTATACGATAGCGACGACGTTACCGGTATTATAACCAAAAACCTTATTAGCATTTCGGTAATGGACGTTTTAACGGGTGGCGGTTTTGATATTTTAACTTTAACTAGTGGCGTTTATTTAGGACACTCGCTTGGCTACAAAATGGCTACGGGATTAGAAGCGGGCTTAACTATACCTACGGGTTATTGCTTAAAAGACTGCAACGATGCTCACGAGCATAATTATTATTGGCTTGACGAAAACGACGTTGCAGTAGAAGAACTTTACCTTAAACTTTCTAACGTGGCACTTGAAGAAGCCGTTAACGGAACTATTGATTTAGAAGGCATTGTAGAAGATTCTACGTTAGGCTCGCTACTTGGCAAGCACAAGGTAGAGGGCGATTGGTTTAATGAAGATAATACCCCTGTTAGCGCGGAAACTGCAATAGATAAAATAATGCTTTCTATTTACGATAAAACCGTTGATGATTTAAGTGGTTCGCTTGAACTTTCAGATTTAATTAAAGGCGTAAAACTCGGCGAACTTATGAGTTATAAATTAGAAGGTGGTAAATGGTTTGATAAATCTAACGTAGAAGTAACCGATAAACTTAATTTAACGTTGTTTGACGTAGAAGTAGAAAAGTTAGTAAATGGCGATACAGACCTTAAAGGAGTTTTAAAACCACTTTACGTTGGCGACTTAATGGGTTACGTTAAACAAAGCGACGGCTGGTATAAAAACGATGCGAAAGTAGACGAATTAAAACAACTTTTTGCCGACGTTAAGTTAGAAGAAGTGTTTGATGGAACGTTTGATATAAACTCAGAAATTAATGGCTTAACGCTTGGCGAGGTTATAACGATTGACGACAATACGTCGCACGTTGTTTTACAAAAACTTAAATACGTAGAAATAGGAAATATAGGTAGTCAAATTAACGGAATTGTAAACGGCTTAACTCTTCGCGAAGTTATAACGATTGACGACAATACGTCTCACGTTGTTTTACAAAAATTAGCCGATAAAAAAATAGGCGATTTAGAAAGCGAAATAGACGGTAT
Organism: Christensenellaceae bacterium; assembly: GCA_045644385.1. Taxonomy (GTDB): domain Bacteria; phylum Bacillota; class Clostridia; order Christensenellales; family Borkfalkiaceae; genus HGM11412. Next base: position 42,522 of record JAZRGU010000010.1, on the reverse strand, counting down.
TATAAATTCCGTTAAACTTGGCGATATTATAGATACCGATGCGCCTGATACGCCTAAAATCTTAAAACTTTTAGAAGATTCTGAAATTCAAAACGTTTCTACGGAAATTAAAGAACTTCAATTAGGGCAAATTATGGGCTACACCCAATCGGATGGTAAATGGTATAACGAAAGCGGTCAAGTAGAGGGCTTAAATGCAAAAATTGCGGACTACACGTTTAACGACTTTACGACGGGCGTTTTTGACGCAAGCGAATTTACTTTGGGCGACGTTATAACCGGCGATACCCAATTTAAAGACGACGGAATTTTTGCACTTTTAAAGGTTGACACAACGGGCTTAACAACGGAAGAGCAAAGAATTCAGGCGCGTAAGAACGTTTTCGTTAAAGACGTTGCAACTAGTATGGAAGACGGCGTTACAAATGCAACCATAGGCACGCTTATGAATTGTGGCGTAGTTGATAATATTAATGACTCGCAACAAAATACACTAAATAAAGCGTTTGGGGGTGACGGTTGGAAAGACCTCACCGTATCAACATTTATTGGAAAAATAGTTGAACTTTTAGATTTATATTTACCATAATTATAAATTACAAATAAATAAAATCTCTCTATTTACACTGTAAAAAAACTGTGTTAAAATAAATAGAGAGGTTTTTTTATGGCTAAATATGACGAGTTACCAATAAACGTATCAAGGCAAATAGAAAGCGACGTTAAAAACGGCGCTAAAAACCCCTTTGCGTGTTTAGATATAAACGCCGTAAGGCGAAATGCGTTACACGATAACCCCACCGTTATTCGTTCGCCGTTTATTCGCGATACCGATAAAATATTAAACTGCCCTTATTACAGTAGGTACGCCGATAAAACGCAGGTTTTTTCTTTTTATAAAAACGACGATATTTCCCGCCGTTCCCTTCACGTTCAATTAGTTTCAAGAATAGCAAGAACGATAGGAAAAGCCCTTAATTTAAATTTAGAATTAATAGAAGCAATAGCGCTAGGGCACGATTTAGGGCATACTCCTTTTGGACACGTGGGCGAAAAGTATTTAGACGAGTTGTTTTACCAAAACGCCAAAAAACGTTTTCAACACAACGTTCAGTCGGTTAGGGTGTTAGATAAAATTTTTAATTATAACGTAACTTTACAAACGCTAGACGGAATAATCGGGCATAACGGCGAAATAGAAAAAGAAATTTACGAACCGCAAAAGCCGTACGGTTTTAAAGAGTTAGACGATATAATTTTAAACTGTCAACAAAACGGCGACGGCATTTTAAAACTCTCGCCTTTTACGCTTGAAGGTTGCGTTGTTAAAATTGCGGACATTATCGCCTATTTAGGCAAAGACAGGCAAGACGGTACAAGGGTAAAAGTGTATAACGAAAACGATTTTGTGTCTACTACGATAGGGCAAATAAATGCGGAAATTGTAAACAATTTAACGGTAAATATAATAAAAAACAGTTACGGTAAAAACTATATATTATTAGATAAAGACTATTTTTTAGCCTTAAAGCAAGCAAAGCGCCAAAACTACGAAACGCTTTATAATAATAAAGAAACGCAAAAAACGTTTGAAACTACCGTAAAGCCTATGTTTAATAATATGTACTATAAACTTTACGAAGACTTATTAAAAGGCGACCAAAACTCGCCAATTATAAAACATCACGTAAACTACGTAAACAAATCGTATTATAAACGCCAAACGCCTTATATTAGCACAGAGCCAAATCAAATAGTGGTGGACTATATAGCAAGTATGACGGACGATTATTTTATAGAGTTATACGCATATTTATTTAAAACAAGTCCGCTAAAAGTATTATACAAAGGATATTTTGAATAAAAAATAAGCACCACAAAAGTAACCAAACTTTTGTGGTGCTTTAACTATATTTACCTATATAAGTTTATTAAATTAAATGTTTAAAGTAGTCATTTCAACGGGCATAAAAAAGCATAGTCCGTGCGCAAGCGTTCCAACGCCTGCTTTTTCTTTTACCGCTTCCATAATTTTAACGGTGTATCAACAAAATACTTGAACAACTATTTAATTTGGAACAATTTTGTGAATTATGCAAAGGAAACGGATGTAGAAAAACAAAATATTCTAATGCGTTTTGCGTTAACAACGACAAAAAATGTGACTTGCAAGCAAATTTCTGAAAGAGAAATGTTGCCTATTTGTGCGTAAAAAAGAGAAGGCGGGTAAACACCTTCTCTCTACATTGCATTAGCGACGGCGGATACGTACGGTACCCTTTATTTGGATTATTATTTTCCGCATACCGTTCACCCCTTACTGAAAAGACTTTTGTTCTTTTAAATAGTTCTTTTGCAACGCAAGGGACTGCGTTGTATACATATAGTTTATAAAGTTGGTAAAAAATTAAGAAAAAAATTTCATTTATAATTTATGAATAGAAAGCATAATCAACAAAATTTCCGGCAATTGTTTCTTTTGTATTATCGGTATATATAATTCGGATTTCTGTTATTGAAATGGTTTTTACACTATTGTTATACCAACAATTAGACCAATGAGAACCGCCATAATATGTACCATCATAATACCACCAACTGGTGTATTCTGGTTCAAATGGTCCAGTACAATATCCAGTAAATAATTTATATCCACGAATTTCACAAGGTACAATATCTCCAACAGCGTTATATGGTTTTGCATCAAAATAAATGTATTTAATTGTTTTGTTGGATGTGTTTTTCCATTGTATTTCCATGTCAACGCCACCAGCAGAATTAATATCATCTACATACACAGAACGAATTTGTATTAAGTTGCGTACTTCACTTTTGCTCCATCCTTGTCTAATATCGCATCTACTGCAAACACCAGTTGTTGTTGTGTGTCCCAATGCTGAACCACTTGTTTGACTACACCTTACACATTGTTTGGGAGAAGTACAAGTTGCACTACTATAATTATGTCCCAATGCACTTCCTTTTGTTGTACCACATTTACTGCATTTTTGTGGCAAGGTACAAGTTGCCGAAGAATAGATATGTGTACATTTTGATGGCGTATTGTCTGTTGAATTTGAAGAACAAGCGGTAAAGCAAAGACATATAATAATTGATAGTAAAATAGTTAAAAGTTTTTTCATAGGTATACCTCCGTAAAATAAAAAGTGCGTAGCCAAAGCCACGCACCCCAAAACGTAGCCTAGACTTCTGCTACAAAGTTTTTACCCTCAATGGAATTTTTAGATAAAAAACCTAGACATACGCTTTTACCGAGAGTATGTCCATTAAGGGAATTATTAAACTTTGTAGCGAGAATATGATACCACCTTTTGTTAAAATTTGTCAACTTATTTAATGGTTTGTTAAGTTTAATTAAAAAATTATCTTAAACTATTGACAAAATGTAAAATATTGCATATAATAAGAGTGCAAGGATGACTTGTGGTTTGTTAGAGTAGACTAACAAAAAACTTCGCAATGTGCTAAACATTGTCTTCAAATGTTTGTTGTTACTCGATATGCAACTAAAATAAGGTCGAGTTCAAATGATTGTCGCTACTTGATATGCGACTAATAAAAGGTCAAGTTCAAATGTTGAAAGCTCCATGCTAAAATGGAGCTTTCTTTATAGGTTACAAATGAAGGAAGGACATTTTTATTATTTAGATGATAAGTATTTTTTAGATTTTAAAGATGCTTATTTAATGCAAAACAAAGAACAAGTTAATGGGCAACCACATGATCGTCCTTGTTTTTATGCGTTTTTAGATGAGTCGACAGGCTTGTATTGGATGATTCCATTTTCGCATAATGTTCAAAAATATCGTGTTTATTATAACCAAAAAGTACAAAAATACGGAAGGTGTGATACTATTGTTTTTGGATATGTTTTAGGTCATGAAAAAGCGTTTCTTATACAAAACATGTGTCCAATAACAAAAGAATATATTAAAAATGAATATATAGATTCTCGTTCTCAAATAGCGGTTCGTATAGATGGTGCTTTAGAGAAAAGTTTAATATCAAAAGCTACAAGGGTATTGCTACTTCAAAGAAATGGAAAAAAATTGATTTTTCCAGATGTATTAAGTATAGAGAAGAAGCTTCTTAAACAGTAAACTAAAACAGTTAAATAATACAAAAATTTAAAGACCCACCTCACGGTAGGTCTTTTATAATACAAAAAAACAAAAGCTCTGCACAAAAATCAGTCATTTATTGTGACAGAGCTTAATTAAAAAAAGGTTAAAGCCGAGTCCCTATAAGAGATTCGGCTTTAATTAATTTTTTGTTTGACAAGCAAATTATTAAGGGCGTAAAAAGCCTTAATAACGATAAAAATGTAAAATTAACTAAATGTTTAAAGTAGTCATTTCAACGGGCATAAAAAAGCATAATCCGTGCGCAAGCGTTCCAACACCTGCTTTTTCTTTTACCGCTTCCATAATTTTAACGGCAATATCTTTTTCGGTAACCGTTAAAATAATTTCTTTTTCGCTATCAATGGTTATGCCTAAAATAGTCTTCGGTTTAGTAACCGAGCCCCTTGCGTTTAATATTGTTGCACCGGTAGCGCCTTGCGAACGGGCAATATCAACTATTTCACCGGAAAATCCTGCGTTTACTATTATATATAATGCTTTTAATTCCTTCATAAATCCCCCTGTTTAGAACAATAAAGCGTCAATTCGTATGCCAAAGGCAATACCCGTATTCGCTTTGTTAAAATTATAATTTTCGTACAATTCACTAGTAACTATATTGGCGTTTTCCGTTGGAATTAAGCAAGTTAAAACAAGTTTTTTTTCTTCCGTATCAAACCCAAATGCTTGCGCTAAAACGCCTTTTTTTGCCGAGCCGTGCCCGTACGCCGTGTTTATTCCCTTTGCGCCGTTATCTTGTAAAAGTCGTATTATTAAGTCCTTGCTTTTAACGTTAGTTATAACGGTGTAATACTGCAAGGTTTTTGCGCCGTTATTTTCCATTTTTTTTACGTCCCCTTATTTTTAATTTTTTAAAAAAATTCTTTTCCGTTGCTTTAACGTAATCTTGTAAATCTTCAAATTCGTTATAAGTTCTTGCTTTTTTGGCTTTTACGTTATAAATTATTCCAAGTGCTTGAACGGCTATTAACGGCGTTACCGATATAAACGAAATTATGCCAAAGCCGTTAGTTAATACAGACATAGTTTGATTGGCGTTTATTGCAACCGCTTGTGCAATACTAAGCGTTAACGGAGTTAAAAATGCCGAAGTAAGCGCACCGCCCGTAACGCCACCGCTGTCAAACGCTAGCCCTACGAACAGTTTAGGCGTAAATATCATCATAATTAAAGATATTAAGTAAAGCGGAATTAAAAAGTAAAGGATATTTATGCCCGTAAGTATTTTTAGTATTGATAGCGAAGACGCTATTCCTATACCAAGCGCAAGCGTAATTTTTATAGTGTTTTGCTTAATGTGGCCGTTTGTAATACTTTCAATTTGATTGCCAAGTACGGTTACGGCAGGCTCTGAAACTGTTATTGCAATTCCTAAAACAAATCCAACTATTATAAGTAGGTAAGGAAACCACTTTGGAAATTCAGGGCTAAAAAATACTTGACCTATGTATTGACCTATAAATTGAAAACCAAAATCTATTCCAGATAAGAATATTAAAAGCCCCAAATACACGGGAATTATAGCAAGTATTAGTTTTAAAAAGTGTTTTTTAGGTAGTTTTACAGTAAACAGTAAAAACGGAACTGAAATTAAAATAATAGGTAAAACGGCAAGTGCAACGTCTACCAAATTTCCTAAAAGAATAGGTAAAAATTCCGTTGTTTCGCTAATTAAGTATTCGTTCTCTACAAAAGAGTTGCCGCCTTTAAACGCCTTTAAAATTATGCCGTAAATTAAAACCGAAATAATAGGGCCGATAGAGGCAATTCCCACTATACCAAAAGAATCGTCGTTAGTTTTAGATTTAGAAATTGAAGCGGAAATACCTATTCCAAGCGCTAAAATAAACGGAACGGAAACGTCGCCCGTGGTTGCTCCGCTACCATCAAAAGCAATAGATATAAATTCTGGTGGAGAAAAAGGAATAAGTATAAAAACTATTGCATAAAAAACGCCAAAAATAAGTTTAATATTAACGTTTTTTACCATGCGTAGTAGTGCAATGGCAACAAAAACGCCTATTCCCGCGCCCGTTATCCAAATAAATAGCGTGTTATTTATAAGTGGCAATATGCCGTTAATTTGCCTTGCTAAAACTGCTAGGGCAGGCTCGGCAACCGTTGCAAGTAAGCCAAAAACAAAGCCGAAAGATAAAATAAAAAATAAATTATTGTATTTAGAAAAAGAGTTTCCTACCATACGGCCGATAGGTAAAATGCTTGCGTCTAAACCGACTAAAAACAGCGCTTGACCTACTATTACGGAAACGTAGCCTATAAAAATTTTTACGTAATCTCCAAAATTTGCAAGCGGAAAAAAGCACAAGCAAACAATAATAATTACTGCAAGTGACAAAGACGATATAAACGTTTCTTTAATTGTTTTTAGTAGTTTCATAGTAGTTTACCCTTAAATTTAAAAGTTAACGTTATCGCTTAAAAAAGGTAGGCGTAAAAATTTTAAGTAAAACAAGCGTAAAAGCGTATAATATATTTTATACTGTTTTACAGCGTAATGTTATTATACATCAAAGTATTATTAATTGCAACAAAAAAACGATTGGGCAGATATGCCCAATCGCAATTACACGTCTAATTCAGTTAAATTTTGTAAACTTTGTTTTTTTACGGCTATATAAGATTTTTTATCGTTAACCATAACTACGGCAGGTTTAACTAACCTATTGTAGTTTGACGCCATAGAGTAGTTATACGCACCCGTCGTTAAACAAGCGATAACGTCGCCCCTTTTTATAGTAGACGGCATAGTAACGTTTTCTTGTAAAATATCTCCACTTTCACAACACCTTCCTACAACCGAGCAAGTCATATCGCAACTAGCACTCATATCGTAAGCGGGCAAAATGGTGTAGTTAGATTTATATAGGGCGTACCTAGGATTGTCCGCCATACCGCCGTCAACCGAAACGTAATTTTTATAACCAGGTATTTTTTTAACTGTGCCAACGGTGTAAAGCGTTAAGCCGGCGTCAGCCACTATGCTTCTTCCAGGCTCAAACATAACGTGTGGCATTTTAACCTTTAAACACGCAACTTTTTGTTTTATAAATTTTGCAACTTCAAAAATTCTACTTGCAATATCAATATGCTCGTCGTTATTAGTGTACCTAACGCCAAAGCCACCGCCAAGGTCAAGTTGTAAAGGCTCGTAATTTAACTCGTCTTTAACGTCTTTTATAAAATTAAGCATAACGTCGCTTGCTTTTACGTAAACGTCGGAGTCAAAAACTTGCGAACCAACGTGGCAGTGAAACCCAACCAAATTTACGTTTTTAAGTAAAAGCGTTTGCTTAGTTATTTCTTTGGCTTGTCCCGTTTCTATTGCAGAGCCGAATTTAGAGTCAACTTTTCCGGTTGCAACTTCGCTATAAGTGTGCGGGTCTATTCCCGGAGTTATGCGAAGTAAAATATTGCAAGTTACGTTTCGCTTTTTGCTAATTGTATCTATTGCTAAAACTTCTTCTATATTGTCAACTACAAAATAGCCAACGCCGTTATCTATTGCAAATTCAATATCTTCATCCGTTTTATTATTAGAGTGAAAATACGCGTTTTGCATAGGAAAACCCGCTAATTTTGCAGTGTAAATTTCGCCTTGCGAAACAACGTCCGTCTTTAATCCTTCTTCGTTAATAATTTCGTAAATTCTTTTAAAAGACAGCGCTTTTGAAGCATATAAAACGCTTGCATTACCATTAAACGCCTCGTTTACGGCGTTTATATAAGTTCTGCAACGCTGGCGAATACGCGCCTCGTCTAAAACGTATAAAGGAGTTCCGTATTCACGCGCTAAATCTAGCGTGTTAACGCCTGCAAAGTGCAAGGCGTTATTTACTATCGTTAAGTTTTCGCAAATCAAATTGTTATTTTCCATTTGTTTTTCCGTTTATAGTAAGTGAGAAATTAGTTCTATATAATCTTTGTTAATTAAATCGGCTGGCGCTACGTCAAAAATAGTTTTACAGCCGTAGTTTTTGCGGTTATACATTTTATATACCGCCCTAGAAAGCGCAACTAAAACGCTTGCCGTAAATTCGGGATTAGAGTCAAGTTTTAAACTATACTCTACAACGTGAGTGTTTTCTTCTTTTAAACCCGTTTTACCCGTTCTTATAACGCTACCGCCGTGTGGAATACCACTATGGTTTTTCTTTAATTCGTTTATAGAAATAAAGTTAACGGTAGTATCGTAATCGGCAAAGTAGTTTGGCATAGTTTTAATTTCGTTTTCAATTTTGTTTAAATCGGCGCCTTCTTTTGCCACAACGTAGCACTCGCGCGTGTGTTTTTGGCGAGTTGAAAGTTCGGGCATTTCACCGTTTCTAACGCTATTAAGCGCTTTGCTAACGGGAACGGTGTATTGCCTAGCGTCAAGCACGCCGTCAATTCTTCTAATAGCGTCCGAGTGGCCTTGGCTTACGCCTTTACCCCAAAAAGTATAATCTTTTCCGTTTGGTAAAATAGCCTCTGCATAAAGTCGCGCAATAGAAAACATACCAGGGTCCCAACCGCCCGAAATTAAAGCAACGCGGTTGTTTTTAATTGCCACGTCGTTTACGTTGTTAAAATGCTCGGGAATTTTGGCGTGAGTGTCAAAACTGTCAACCACGTTAAAATTCTTTGCAAGGGCAGGGGTTAGCGTAGGTAAATCGGTTGCACTTCCACCGCAAATAACTAACACGTCTATTTTTGAAGTAAAATCGTTAAGCGAGTTTGCGCTATATACCTTTGCGCCCGTTAAAGTGGTTATATTTTGAGGGTTTCTTCTAGTAAAAATTCCCACTAAATTCATATCGCTTGCGTTATTTACGGCAATTTCAACGCCTTTACCTAAATTGCCGTAACCATAAATTGCAATATTCATAAATAATTAATCCTTTAACAAATCTTTCATATTGTATAGCCCAGCGCTTTGTTTTATAAGGAAATCGCCGGCAACAAGCGCGCCTTCGGCAAAAAGTGAACGGTTATGCGCTTCGTGTTTTAAAGTTATAGTTTGATTAGCCGTAGAAACTATAACTTGATGCTCGCCAACAACGTTGCCCATACGAAGCGAGTGCATACCTATTTCGTTTGCAACGCGTTTACTAGAACCGCTTCTACCCATAACGGCAAAAGAGTTTGGCAAAACTTCTTTAATGCCTTCGTAAAGCATTAACGCCGTACCGCTTGGCGCGTCAATTTTTCTGTTGTGGTGAATTTCTACAATTTCTATATCTGCGTTAGTCATAGTTTTTGCCGTAATTTTAGCAAGGTTTACAAGTAGAGAAACGCCAATAGAATAATTTGCAGCGTAAAAAACGGGAATAGACTTGCTTGCGCTATAAATCAATTCTTTTTCTTCTTCCGTATGCCCCGTGGTAGCAATAACCGCAGGAATATTGTTTTTTACGGCAAATTCTAAAAGTTCTTTAATTACCGTGTGGTGAGAAAAATCTACTATTAAGTCAACGTTGGTAGACGCTTCTAAAAAAGTTTTTACGCAAGGAATTTGGCTAGGCTCGTTAAAAAACGCGTCTACACCCATAGTTATGCTTGCGTTTAAATAATTGTTTTGGGCAAGTTTTACTACTTCTTTTCCCATAAAACCGCCAAAACCACTCAATAAAATTTTCATAATAACACCTTATTTTATAAGATTTTGTTCACGCATAAGTTTTTCTAATTTTTCTGCGTTTGCACTTTCCATTTGAGTAAGCGGAAGCCTTAAATAATTTTTGCAATACCCCATTTTAGAAACCGCGTATTTAACGGGAATAGGGTTTACTTCGCTAAAAAGCGCGTTGGTAAGTGGTAAAAGGTCAAGTTGCATTTTTAATGCCCCTTTAACGTCGCCTTCAAGGTAAAGTTTGCACATTTTGCTAGTTTCGTATGGCATAATGTTAGATAAAACTGAAATTACGCCCTTTCCGCCAAGAGATAAAACGGGAACAATTTGGTCGTCGTTTCCAGAATAAATGTCAATTTTATCGCCTACAAGTTGCGCAAGTTTTGCAATTTGAGAAATGTTTCCGCTAGCCTCTTTAATAGCCACGATGTTTTCGTGTTCGGCTAAAACGGCAACCGACTCTGGTAAAAGATTGCAACCCGTTCTAGATGGAACGTTATATAAAATGCAAGGAACGGTGCTTACGTCTGCAACGACTTTAAAAGATTCTATTAAACCTTTTTGAGTTGCTTTGTTGTAGTATGGAGTAACAAGTAAAAGCGCGTCCGCACCCACTTCGCAAGCGTACTTAGAAAGTTCAATAGCGTAAGCGGTGTCGTTAGAGCCGGTTCCGGCAATAACGGGAACGCGTCCGTTTACCTTTTCTACACAAAATTTAATTGCTTCTTTGTGTTCTTCGTCAGTTAACGTAGAGCCTTCGCCCGTTGTTCCAACTACTACTATTGCGTCAATTCCGCTTTGAATTTGCCAGTCAATAAGCCTTTCAAAGTCGTTATAGTTTACGCCGTTTTCATCCATTGGCGTAACTATTGCGGTTGCAGCACCGGTAAAAATAGTTTTTTTCATAATGATATATCTCCTAAAATTTACAATTTTAATTACAAAAACGGGGTAACAAATGCTACCCCGTTAAAACCATTATGGAAAAACAGAATAGCGCTCCGCATTTTATGCGACAACAAGATAGATGTTATCTAAATTGCCAGCATGCAAGTTGCCACGCTTACACACTTCGGCACTCGTCACCTTTTTCACGCGGTTTTGGCAACCTTTTTAGCGCGATACTCTTTAACAAATGCACCTCTACTCCAAATTATCGTATTTAATTAGTGTTATTTTAGCACCTTGCTACAAAAGTGTCAACAATATTTATTCAATTTTTTAAATTATTTAGCGTTAGTTTACATAACAATGTATGATTTTTATAGGGTTATTGTTCTTTTTTAGGAGTTAGGGTTAAAGTTAAAAAATTTGTAGTATTTTTAGTAGTTTTAACGCTACTACTAATTTCAACGCCAAATATAGCCAAAATTTCGCTTCCGTTTGCAATAAGGGGAATACAGTCTCTATAATACTTTGGAATTTTTTTGTCTATAAAATAATCTTTTAACTTTTTAGTTCCACCGCCAAACTTTTTAAACGTGTCGCCGTTACGGCGCGTTCTTATAACCGCCGTTTTAGGAATAGCGTTTGCGTCTACTATAAGCCCGCTTTTATTAGAGTTTCCAATAATTACGTTTGCAGTGCTAGTAATAAAATCAAAAGTCCCTAAATCAAAACTATAAACGCTATCACACTTTTTAGATATTTGCGTGTAAAACACGACGCTATTATATTCTTTTACGGCAATTATATTTTTTGGCAAAACTACTTCGCTACCGTTTTTTAGTCTAGTTAAATTGTAAACGCTATCTATATGAACTTTTTCGTAATCTTTAACTAAACCGCACTTTTTTAAAATAATAACGGTTGCGCGGTTAAATATTGCTTCGTTTAAAGAAACGGGCAAAAAGTAGTTTTCGCCTTTTTTATCAACGGCGTTTTCGGCGCATAAATTTAAAAACTCGTCTTCTTTTTTTGCCGTTTTAGTAAGCCTGTTTACGCTGTTTACAGCCCCCGCAAATTTTTCTTTTATTAAAGGGGTTAAATTAAGGCGAATAAAATTTCTTGTGTAGTCGTCGTCAAAATTAGTGCTGTCGGTTACGTAAGGAATATTGTTTTTTACAATAAAATCGTCAATTTCGCTTTTTTCTACGTGTAAAATAGGTCTAATAATATTGCCTACGCTTTCTTTTATTCCGCAAATGCCGGAAATACCGCTACCCCTAAACAAGTTAAATAAAACCGACTCAAAATTATCGTCGGCGTGATGCGCCGTTGCAATTTTATTACAAAAACCGCTGTCAACGGCTTCTTTAAAAACGCCGTAACGCAATTCTCTTGCCCCTTGCTCTAACGAAAGTTTTTTGTTTTTAGAATAATTAACAGCGTCTACTTTTTTAAAAAATAAAGGCACGCCTAATTTTTGGCAATAAGTTTTTACAAACTCACTGTCGCTTATACTTTCTTCACCCCTAATTGAGTGGTCTACGTTTACCGCTTTTATATTTAGTTGCAACTCGTCTTTTATAAGTAGTAAATTATGCAATAAAAACATACTGTCTTTACCACCAGAAAGCGCAACTGCAACTGTTTCACCTTTATTAATTAAAGAATTATTTAGCATTAATTAAATATCCTTGTCGTTAGCGTTTTTATACTTAAACATTTTATCCATTATTTTCATCATAAGTTTATGGCTAATAAACTTTGATAAAATTCTAATAAGTTTTGCATACGCGCCGGGAACAACGTAATCTTTATTCGTTTTATCAATGGTATTATAGGCTGTTTTAACTACGTAATCGGCACTATACATACAGTCAAATTTTTGAATTTTTTCCTTTTCGTCTGCCCTTAAAAAGAATTCGGTTTTTACCCAGTACGGACAAACGCACAAAACCTTTATTTTTTGCTTTTTTAATTCGTGATTAATCGCGCGTGAAAAACTTAATACGCCCGCTTTGGTTGCGGCGTAAACGGAAAGGTGGGGAACGGGCTCAAACGAAGAAAGCGAGCCTACTTGTATAATTTTTCCACCTTCTTTTACGTAAGGAAGAACTATTTGCGTAGTTAAAATAAGCGCTTTTAAATTAAGGTCGCAAATGTTTGCGTTTGCGCTTTCGTCGGAATAGCAAAATTCCGAAAATTTACCAAAACCGCTTGCGTTTACTAAAAGTTTAACGTTTGGATTTTCATCTTGTAATTTTTGTTTTAAAGCGTCAAAACTTTCGTTTTTAGTAAGGTCTAGCGAAATTGGAATTATTTTGGTTTTACAGCAATCTTTTAAAAGTTCTAACCTATCGCTTCGCCTTGCGATAACCCAAATTTCGTCTAAATCGTATCTAGCGTCTGCTTGGCATACAAATTCTTTGCCCATACCGGAGGACGCACCCGTAATAATTGCAACGTTCATAATAAATTCCTACTTAATAAATTAATATATTATAAGTATAACACAAAAGGTAAAATATTCAATAAAAATTATCAACGTTATCGTATAAAAACGGCTAAAACCGTAAAAACAGTTGATTTTTAACGCAAAATAATTGTAAAATATATTAACTAAACACTTTAAAGAGGTTAAAATGACTCTACAACAACTAATGAGTCCTATTCGCAGGGCGATAGACGAATACGATATGATTGACGACGGCGACAAAATTGCCGTTGGGCTTTCGGGCGGTAAAGATAGCATAGCGTTACTTTCCGCGCTTGCGGGAATTAGGCGTTTTTACCCCAAAAAATTTACTTTGGTTGCAATTACCGTTGACACGGGTTTAGATTACGACGAAGATGAAAAACGCGCGCTAAAAGAGTACGTAAATAGTTTAGGCGTTGAATACGTTGTTACAAAAACGGAAATAGCAAAAGTCGTTTTTGAAATGCGTAAAGAAAGCAACCCTTGTTCGCTTTGCGCAAATATGAGAAGGGGCGCGTTAAACGGCACGGCAAAAGAGTTAGGGTGCAATAAAGTTGCACTTGGCCACCACGGAGACGATTTAGTTGAAACTTTCTTTTTATCTATGCTTTACGAAGGTAGGCTTTCAACGTTTCACCCCATAACTACGCTTTCACGCGCGGACTTATCCGTAATAAGACCTATGATATACGTAAGGGAAAGAGACGTCGCTTCATTTTCAAAAGACAAGCCCATTTTACACAACCCTTGCCCAGCCGACAAGCACACTAAAAGAGAGTACGTAAAAAATTTATTAAAACAAGTAAGAACGGAAATTCCTTTTGCAAACGAAAACATTTTAAACGCGCTAACTAACGGCGATAGAACTAATTTGTTTAAAAAGCCTAAAAAATAAGGCTCTTTTACAACAAACGGTTGATAACGTGAAAATGAAACACTGCATAATACTTCGTTTAAGCCCTTAAAAAGACGTAAACTCTTATCTGCGGGCATTTCCTCGTTTTTTTAGTGTTTGATTTACCCGTTTAAATCAACCTTATATTGTGTTATAGCCAAAAAAACAAAAAAATCTCACTATTTTTAAAAAGAACTTGACAACGATTTTTACGTCCATATAAAATATAGTTACAAAAAAGTTTAGCCTAAAAACTAAACTTTTTTAATAGGAGCAAAAAATGTCAAAGCGGTTAAAACAGCAAGAAAATTATATTCCAAATTATGAATCCGTTTTTAGCGATAGTTCAAATAATAAAAAGGGTACAAGCGTATTAAAAAAATTATTAAAAATTAACGCCGTTCCCCTTATAGTTTCTACGCTTATTTACATATTACAAGCCTCGCCTATATGGATAATACCGCTTATTACGGCTGATATTATAGATATAGCAACGCAAGGCTTCGTTGAAGGTAGCACTAATAGGCTTATTATAGACGCGGTATTAATTTTTATATTAGTTATTCAAAACGTTCCAACAACGGTTTGGAGATTAAATATAGTAAACAACGCCGTAAGAAGAACGGGCGCGGGCGTTAGGTGCGCGGTAATTAGTAAACTTCAAAGCCTTTCTATAACGTATCATAAAGATATGCAAACGGGTAAAATTCAAGCAAAATTTTTAAAGGACGTAGACGCCGTAGAAATGTTGCTTGACCAAATTTTTAAAGTTTTGGTAACGTGCATAATTTCAGTTGTGGTAACAACTTCTATTTCTATATATAAAAGCGGTGTGGTTACGCTGTTTTTCCTTTTAGTTATTCCCATTAACGTTTTGTTGACTAGAATTTTTAGAAACAAAATAAGAAAAACCAATAAAGAACATCGCGTAAACTTTGAAAATTTAAGTTCTAAAATGTCTAATATGATAGATATGTTGCCCGTTACCAAATCTCACGGGCTTGAAGAGAACGAAATGTTAGACTTTAACGAAAACGCAACTAAACTTTTGCAAGCAAGCAAAAATTTAGATAAAGTAAACGCTAATTTTGGCTCGTGGATGTACGCAGTTAACACCTTGCTTGGCGCTAGTTGTTTAATTTTTTGCACCGTTTTGTGTTTAAATTCCGTTATAACCGTTGGAGAAATAGTTCTTTACGAATCGCTTTTTGCGTCAATAAGAAACGCGTCGTCTGGGCTGGTAAATATTATTCCTATGCTTTCAAAAGGGGCAGAGTCTTTAAATTCTCTTTCGGAAATTATGAAATCTTCGGAAATAGAAGTTAATTTAAAAAAAGGAAGCGTTTCTAAAATAAACGGAAACGTTGAATTTAAAAACGTAAGTTATAAATATCCAAACACTCAAAACGAAGTTATAAAGGACTTTTCTTTAAAAGTTTCGGCTGGCGAGTGCGTTGCCGTAGTTGGTAGTTCGGGCAGTGGCAAAAGCACGCTTATGAATATGATTATAGGCTTTTTAAACCCAACTAGCGGTAGCGTGTTAATTGACGGCAAACCGCTTATTGACTGTAATTTAAGCGAGTATAGGCACAATATTTCGGTAGTGTCGCAAAAGAGTATTTTGTTTGACGGAACTATTAGGCAAAATATAACTTACGGACTTAGTAGTTATAGCGAGGAAGAATTGCAGTCGGCTATTGAAAAGGCAAATTTAAACGAGTTTTTAGATATTTTGCCAAACGGGCTTGACACTAAAATAGGCGAACACGGCGACAAATTGTCCGGCGGTCAAAGGCAAAGAATAACTATTGCAAGGGCGCTTATTAGAAACCCAAAAATTTTAATTTTAGACGAAGCCACAAGCGCGTTAGATAATATTTCGGAATACAACGTGCAAAAGGCTATATCTTCTTCAATAAAGGGTAGAACGACGTTTATAGTGGCGCACCGTTTGTCTACTATAAGGGACGCAAACAAAATAGTGGTTATGGAAAACGGCGAAAAAATAGAAGAAGGCACGTACGACGAGTTAATGGCTAAAAAGGGCAAGTTTTACGAATTAAAACGTTTAAGCGACGTAAACTTAAAGCAAGTACAAGAAGAATTAGAGTAAATATAAAATCCCTAGTAAAAGTGGACTTTTACTAGGGATTTTTAAGGTTTTATTTATCAAGTTTTCGTTTTAAAAGTTCGGTTGAGTTTACCATAACCGCTTTTTTATTATTTTGCAAGTTGAATTTTGTTGCAAGTTGGTTAAGTAGGTATTTTGCGTTTCTCATAGAACGTGGGGAACGCACTCTTAAAAATACGGGAACTTCTTTATAGGCTTTTTTATGCCCTGCGTCTTTACACTTTAAACGGCTTTCTACTTCGTTTAAATTAAGGTTTAAATAAAGTTTTAAGGACTTACCGGAAGTTGAAATTTTGGCAATTTGCGTTTTTCCAAGTTTAAAAGTGTCGCAAGTGTTAGATATTCTAGACTTAACTTTTTTAAACGAAAGTAAAATATTTTTTAACTCGTCGTACCTTTGTAAAATATCTCCGCCGTTTTCAAGCATTTTTTCGGCAAAACACTTTTTAACGTAAACTTGTTTTTGAACGTTTGAAGTTATAAGTGAGTTTTCTACGCTAGTAGTAACGTCGTCAAGGTCGCCAAAGGTTAATTTATAATCGTCGCTATCAATGTCAAGCGCGTCTTCCGAAGAAAGCAAAGTGTTTTCTAAAAACGACGTTTCGCTATCAGCGATAGATAAGTCGTTTAAGTTAGGTTGCTCGTTTTCGCTTGTAAACAAAACTTCTTCGCTAACGAATTCGGGTTTAACAGGCTCTTTAAACTTTAACGATTCTTCTTCTAAAACTGCATCTTCTTCAATGCTAATATCTTCTATGCCCGTTTTAAATAGAGTTTCGGTTTGAACGTCGGTTTCGTCGGTAGATTTTTTATGCGTGTCGCCGTGTAAAGGCTCTTCGTAAAGTTTATCTTTATATAAAACGTCGCAGTTAAAATCGCGTTTTTTGGGCTCTAAATAAGATAGGTCTTCCGTTCCGCTTTGCTTAAAAAGAGTTTCCGCTTTTACGCCCGCCCCGCCATTTGAATTTGATTTTAATAAATTTAATTTATCTTCGTGTAATGACATATTGCCTACCTTTTCCATACATTTTATAATAGTATATAATAAAACTTGCCAAATTTCAAGTTTTTTAACTAAAAGAATTAAAAACGCCGTAAAAAATATTTGACTTAATTTATCAAAGCCTATATAATATCAAAAGATAGGCTTGGTAACAGTCTATTATAAAATTGTTAAAAATTTAACTTTCAGTTAATTATTTGGAGGACTAAAAATGTCAAATGTAAAAGTTGCAATTAACGGTTTTGGTCGTATAGGCCGTTTGGCTTTCAGACAAATGTTTGATGCCGAAGGTTACGAAGTAGTTGCTATTAACGACCTTACTAGCCCAAAGATGCTTGCTCATCTTTTAAAATATGATACTATGCAAGGCAATTACGTTGCAAAAGGTCATACTGTTGAAGCTACGGACAATTCTATTATTGTTGACGGAAAAGAAATTATCATTTACGCAAAAGCAAACGCTAGCGAACTTCCTTGGGGTGAAATTGGCGTTGACGTTGTTTTAGAATGTACAGGTTTTTACACTTCAAAAGCAAAAGCACAAGCACACATTGATGCCGGCGCTAAAAAAGTCGTAATTTCTGCACCTGCTGGAAACGACCTTCCTACAATCGTATTCAACGTAAACCAAAACACTTTAACAAAAGAAGATAACATTATTTCCGCTGCATCTTGCACGACTAACTGTCTTGCACCTATGGCAAAAGCACTTAACGATTACGCACCTATCGTTTCTGGTATTATGACAACCGTTCACGCTTACACTGGCGACCAAATGATTTTAGACGGTCCACAAAGAAAGGGCGATTTAAGAAGGTCACGTGCGGGCGCTATGAACATCGTTCCAAACAGCACGGGCGCTGCAAAAGCTATCGGTCTTGTTATTCCTGAACTCAACGGCAAACTTATTGGTTCTGCTCAACGCGTTCCTACCGCTACCGGTTCAACTACTATTTTAGTTGCAGTAGTTAAGGGTAAAGACGTTACAAAAGAAGCAATTAACGAAGCTATGAAAGCGCAAGCAACCGAGTCTTTTGGTTATAACACGGACGAAATCGTATCTTCCGACGTTATCGGTATGAAGTACGGCTCTTTATTTGACGCTACTCAAACTATGGTTTCTAAAATTGACGACGATACTTATCAAGTTCAAGTCGTTGCTTGGTACGACAATGAAAACTCTTACACTTCACAAATGGTAAGAACTATCAAATACTTTGCTGAAATCTAATAAAAATAATTTTATCCGCCTAACAAGGCGGATATTTTTATGTAGTTATCACTTATAAAAACGCTTGTTTAAGCATAAGTATTTATATGGGTGATATTATGTCAATTAGATATTCTGAATTAAAAAAGAAAGACGTTTTAAACGTAGAAACGGGTAAAAACTTAGGAAAAATTAGCGACCTTATTATTGAAAAATCTACGGGAAAAGTCCTTAAAATTGTCGTAAACGGCAAGCGCAACTGCTTTATTCCTTGCGACGGCGAAGAAATTGAATATTGCAAAATTACAAAAATTGGCGACGACGCCATATTAATAACCAAAAGTTGTAGCCACAAACAGCCTTGCGTTGAAGTTTGTAAAAATCAAAAATCAAAAGAAGATTGCTTTGACTTTGACGTATCAGAAGAAGATGAATAATTTGCGTTTTATTGCTTTAAAACATTGTCAAAAAGGATAAAATGTTGTATAATTAAAAAAACGATAAGGAGAGTTATTATGGATAAAGAAATAGATAATTACGAAGAAGAGGAAATTGTAGAACTCGTTGACGAAGAAGGTAATTCACACGAATATTATCATATTGGAACGTTAGACGAGGCTGACAAAAAGTACGTGTTTTTTCAACCTGCGGAAGAAATTGAGGGCTCTGACCCCGACGACGTTGTCATTTTTGAATTAGACGAAAAGAACGAAGCGTTACTTCCTATTGAAGACGAAGAACTTTTACAAAAATTATTTGATAGATTCGTAGCCGAATACGAAGGCGAATACGCGGTTGACGGCGACGAAGATTATATTAATTAAAGGATAAACAGCGTTATGAACGATATTAAAAAATTAATAGCAAAAGACTTGTTAAAAATAAAAGCCGTATTTTTCCGTCCCGAAGAGCCTTTTACTTGGGCTAGCGGAATTAAAAGCCCCGTGTATTGCGATAACAGATTAACTTTAACTTCCGTTGAAGTTAGAAACGACGTAGAAACTTCTCTTGCAAAAGCAATAAAAGAAAATTACGAAGGCGTAGAAGTTTTAATGGGAACTTCAACCGCGGGTATTGCGCACGCGGCGATAACGGGGCACCTTTTAAATTTACCTATGGGCTACGTTAGGTCGGGCGCAAAAGACCATGGTAGGCAAAATAGAATAGAAGGTAAATTAGAGCCTAATCAAAAGGTAGTAGTAGTAGAAGACCTTATTTCAACGGGCGGTAGCGTTATAGAAGTAGTAGACGCTTTAAGAGAAGCCGGTGCGGAAGTTTTAGGCGTTGTAAGTATATTTACGTACGGTATGCAAAAGGGTATTGATAGGTTAAAAGAAGCCAACGTTAAAAACGTTTCACTTACCGATTTTGACACTATTGCGCAAGTTGCATACGAAGAAGGCTATATTAAAAAGGAAGATATAGATAGGTTAATTCAATTTAGAAACAACCCGTCGGACGAAAGTTGGATAAACAAGGTATAAACGTATGAGAAGTGTTATTGATATTTGTGATTTATCAATTTTAGAAATAGACGAGCTTATTAAAACTGCGCAAGATATTAAGTCAAACCCTTTAAAGTACGCCGAAAAGTGCAAGGGCAAAAAATTGGCTACGCTTTTTTACGAGCCGTCAACTCGCACAAGGTTGAGTTTTGAATCCGCAATGCTTGAACTTGGCGGAAACGTAATAGGGTTTTCGTCGGCAAGTACGTCGTCTGCAAGTAAAGGCGAAAGCGTTGCCGATACCGTTAGGGTTATAAGTTGTTACGCAGATATTATAGCAATGCGCCATTATTTAGAGGGCGCGCCTACCGTTGCGTCTTTAAACGCCACTATTCCCGTAATAAACGCGGGCGACGGCGGACATTGCCATCCAACTCAAACGCTTGCCGACCTTCTTACTATAATTAGCGAAAAGGGTAGATTAAACGACTTAACCATAGGTTTTTGCGGTGATTTAAAGTACGGTAGAACCGTTCACTCTTTAATTTCCGCGCTATCTAGATACGAAAACGTAAAAGTAGTTTTAATTTCTCCAAACGAGTTAAAAATTCCAAGTTACGTTAAAAGCGACGTTTTAGATAAATGCAATATGCAGTACGAGGAAACGGATAATTTAGAAAAGTCTTTACCTAGTTTAGATGTTTTGTATATGACGCGTGTTCAACAAGAACGTTTTAGCGATTTAAACGAATACGAAAGGTTAAAAGACAGTTACGTTTTAACGCTAAATAAACTAAACACCGCTAAAAAAGATACGATAGTTTTGCACCCGCTTCCACGCGTAAACGAAATTAGCGTAGACGTAGACGGCGACGCCCGCGCTTGCTATTTTAAACAAGTGCTTAACGGCAAGTTTATAAGAATGGCTTTAATTTTAAAACTTTTAGAACTTGCAGACGGCAAAACCAACGCACAAATTTTAAACGATAGCAAATTAATTTACAATAAATACTCTTGCAAAAACCCAAAATGTATAACTACTACGGAGCAAGAATTAAAGCAAATTGCAAAAATTTCTAGCGACGGCGTAAAAAGGTGTGTTTATTGCGAAAAAAAAGTATAAAAGGCTGTTAGGGAGTTCCTATTAGGGAATTTTTATCCATAATAAAAGTATAGCACACTATACTTCACTAAAAGTGAAATGTAGTGTGCTTTTCTTATCCACAAAAGATTAAAAAAGTTATATTTTTAGCCTTGTGGCTAAAAGTGATATTGTTTACGCAGTAAACAGTTTAGCCGAGCGAAGCGAACGCCAACTGCGTAAGCAGTTTTATTTTGGCAAAGCCAAAGTTATATTAAATAAATCCTTAACTTGCCGTAAGGCAAATATAACTGCGTAGCAATATAACTTGTCGTTAGACAAATATCACAAATCCGCTTGCGGATTTATTTAGTTGCCGAATCCCTTATAGGGACTCGGCTTAACCAGCCTTTTTTTATTGATTTTTTTTATAAAAGAGCAACGCTATCTATGAACGATTTTTGTTAAAAAACTTAAATACAATGTCAAATTTGGCATAATTTTTTGATAGTAGAGCATTATAATGATTGAAAACAGTAATAGTATATACTAATATATTATAAAATTTTTATTCTACTATTGACATAGTAGTTAACGCAATGCTATAATTATAACTATACTAGCACTATTATAATTAAGTTAATAACGCTTTAATTAGGAGGGGCAAAATGAAAAAATTTACAATTTTACTTTTATCCGTTGTTATGGCGCTTTGTACCGTTTTTGGTGTAACTGCTTGTTCTGCTAAAAAATACACACTAAAATTTATGGTAGACGGCGCAGAAGTTCATCAAATTGTAACTAGCGGAAACGAGGAAATAACTTTGCCACAAGAGCCAACTAAAACGGGCTACACCTTTGACGGTTGGTATTTTGACGACGTTACTTTTGAGCAAGAGTTTACGGCTAATTCATTAGTACAAAACCCTATCTCAAACCATACTACGATTTACGCAAAGTTTAACAAAAATCACGAACACGCGTATAATTTAGAAGTTGCAGAAGCAAAGTTTTTAAAATCGCCTGCAACTTGCACTGCAAAAGCAGTTTACTATAAATCGTGCGAGTGCGGTGAAGCGGGAACTCAAACGTTTGAATACGGAGAAGCGTTAGGCCACGATTTCAGCGCGCCAACTTATAACTTTAACGCAGATTATTCTCAATGCACGGCAACAAGAATTTGTCAAAGAGTTAATACGCACGTTGAAACTGAAACCGTAGATACTGTTTATGGCGTTGAAGCTCAACCAACTTATACAGCGGTTGGTACGGGAAGATATACGGCAACGTTTGAAAACAGCGCGTTTGAAACTCAAACGCACGACGTTGATATTCCTGTAAAAACTTGTACGGTTACTATTGACGTTAACGGCGGTAACGCGGTTGCTGAAAGCACGTTAGTTGCTACTTGCGGTCAAACTATAACTTTACCAGCAGTAACTAGAACGGGTTATACTTTTGCAGGTTGGAAATTAGACGGCGAAGATTTTGCTACTACAACTGCTTGGAGCAAACAAGCAGAAACTGCTACCCTAGTTGCACAATGGACTGCAAAAACTTGTACGGTTACTATTGAAGTAAACGGCGGTAACGAACTTACAAACAACACTGTAACTGCAACTTACGGCGAAGTATTAGTATTGCCAACAGTAACTAGAACGGGTTATACTTTTGCAGGTTGGAAATTAAACGGCGAAGATTTTGACTCTAATAGCGCTTGGAATTTAGAAGACGAAACTGCTACTCTCGTTGCACAATGGACTGCAAAAACTTGTACGGTTACTATTGAAGTAAACGCCGGTAACGAACTTACAAACAACACTGAAACTGCAACTTACGGCGAAGTATTAGTATTGCCACAAGTTACAAAAACTGGTTATAGTTTAGTTGGTTGGAAATTAAACGGTGAAGATTTTGACGCTACTAAACCTTGGACTAACGACGATAACGCTACTCTCGTTGCACAATGGGCGGAAAAAACTTGCACCATAACTCTTGACGTAAACTATGGCGACGCGCTTACTGATAACACTGTTAACGCAGCTTACGGTCAAGTAGTTGCAGGTCTTCCAACACCTACTAAAACAGGTTATACTTTTGCAGGTTGGAAGTTAAACGGCGAAGATTTTGACTCTAATAGCGCTTGGAATTTAGAAGACGAAACTGCTACTCTCGTTGCTCAATGGACTATTAAAACTTACACTATTACGTTTGACGCAAACGGTGGCGACGCGCTTACAGAAAGCACGTTTACTGCAACTTATGACGCTGCTCCTTTTGCACAAGGCGAAGTTCCAGCACCAACAAGAACAAACTACGTATTTGCTGGTTGGACTTATAACGGCGAGCCTATTGACCTTACTGCAAATTGGCTTATTGATAGTGAAATCACTGTTGTGGCAAAATGGAACGGTGAGGAAAGTAACGTTACTCTTAACTACAATTACGAAGGTTCTACAAACGGTAGCGAAACGTTAATTTACGGCGAAGAGTATACTTTAACTGCAACTCGTTTAGGCTACACGTTAGTTGATTGGGTTGTTGAAGGAACTGAAACTCACGTTGCTATAAACGGCATTTGGGAAGTTTCTGGCAACGTAACGCTTATTGCACAATGGACGGAAGTAACTTATAACGTAACTATTAAAGATTACGACGGCGACGTTTTAGGCACGGTTGAACTTAAATTAAACGATGAGTTTGATTTTAGCGGTTACGTTCCTGCTAATGACTCAATTACTATTGAAGGTGATACGAATGGTCAAAGATATTTTAGTTACTTTAAAGTAGAAGGCACTGATTATAAATTTGGTCACAACTCCAAGGGCGAGCCTTACGATAAAGATTACGCTGGAACTTGGGCTTACGCTTCAGAAGAAACTGAAATAACCATAGTTTTAGTATACGACTCTGAGGCCAAATGGTATTAAAAATAACAAAAAGAGCAACTAAAGTTGCTCTTTTTTAACGTAGTAAAAAGGCTTGCAAAAAGAAATTAATTATTTTATAATTAAACTGTATAAAGGCGAATATAAAGCCAAAAATTTTACAAACTAAAAAGAGTATATGAAAAAACTAACCAGTTTAATAATTATAATAATAACGGCGTTTTTATTTACGGGGTGTAAAAACGTTAATAATTGCAACGGCAATAATTCTAGTACAAAAATTGTTATGACGGCAAAAATTTTAGAGATAAACCAAACGATTTTAGTAGAAGTTATAAAAAGTGAATATGCTTACGGCAACTATATATTAATAGTAAACGATTCTACTTGTTATTACGCAACTGGCGGTGGCAAAATAAATAAAAGTAACTTGCAAGTGGGAAATATTATTGACGTAGAGTATAGCGGTCAAGTAATGCTTTCAATTCCACCGCAAGTAGTTGCGCGTAGTATAAGGCAAAAATAAAATCAACTTTAATAAAAAAGCAACCAAAAGTGTTAAACTAGCGGTTGCTTTTTAAACTTTTATAAAAACTTTTTAACTATTTAAACGTGTCAATAAAAACAGCGGTTTTATAAAAGGTAAAACTCTTTTGTAAATTGTAAAGGTAGGGCATTTAACGTAAACGAGTTTATTGCAAATTCTAACGCTTTTAATTATATTCGTTTGACTTTGCTTATTAAAGAGTTTATAATTTAACATCATTAATGTAAAATTGCATTAATGTTAAAGGAAGTTATGGAAACTACGGCTAAAAACAAATTAAATAAAAGCACAATTTTACCAATATTATTATGCTGGCTTACGTATACGACGGCGTATTTAGGAAGAAACACTTATCCGTCTTGCATAACGCTTATTAAAGAGTTTTATAACGTAACTAGCGACGCGGAAATAGCGCTACCAACAACGCTGTTTTTCTTCGTTTACGGCGCGGGGCAAATAATAAACGGTATTTTTTGTAAAAAGTACAATAAAAAATACTTAATAAGTGCGTCTTTAATTATATCTTCCGTTTTAAATTTAATTATATTTTTTGGTATTCCTTTTAAATATATAAAGTACGTATGGTTTTTTAACGGTTTAATGCAATCGTTTTTATGGACTTCGTTAATTTTTTTGTTATCAAAAACTTTAAAATCAAAAGATTTATCCAAAGCCGTAGTAATTATGGGCACCACCGTGGCTACGGGAACTTTTTTGATTTACGGGGCAAGTTCGCTTTTTGCAATTTGGAAGGCGTTTAAATTTACGTTTTTGCTTGCGTCGGTTTTAATGACTTTTGCAGGCGTTTTTTGGTTAATTAAATACGACGTTGCCTTCGCTGTTCAGCAAGAAGAAAAAGAAGAAAAAGAAGAAAAAAAAGTTATAGCAACCACTAAAAAAATTGATTTTTCTACGATAATTTTAATTATATTGTTGGGCGTTTTTGCAATTATTAACAACTTTGTTAAAGACGGTGTTTCTACTTGGACGCCATCAATTTTAAAACACACTTATATGTTGCCGGATAGCGTGTCTATAATACTATCTATAATTCTTCCTATTTTTGGGTTTTTTAGCGCGTTTTTTAACACCGCCGTTCAAAAAAAGGTTAAATCGTTTATTTTGCAAGCCGGTATTTGGTACGCTTTTGGCGCGTTAAGTATTTTGTTTGTGGTAATTTTTATAGAGTCGCCATTATGGGTTATAGTTTTAATATCGCTTGCGCTAACATCTTTATTTATGCTATGCGTTAATAACGTTGTTACTAGCATTTCTCCGCTATATCTTCGCGATAAGGTAAATTCGGGATTTTTGGCAGGATTATTAAACAGTTTATGTTATACGGGCTCAACTATAAGCACGTATTGTTTAGCGGCTATAAAAGACGCAACGGGCGACTGGTCTACTTCCTTTATTTTACTTTTAATACTTTGTAGTTTTGCAGTCGTAGTTTCGCTAATATACTCAATTGTTGGAGTTATAAAAAGCAACGAACTAACTAAACAAAAAAACGGCAGTTTATAATTACGTTAAATAAAAAGTTAAAAACTTTTAGATTGCAATTATAAAAAACCGTATTTAATAATTATAAAAATAGTTTTACGTATAAATAAAGCCATAGCAGTTAAAGAGTTCTTGTAAGGGAAATTTAATTTAAAACAAAAGTATAGCCCACTATACTTCGCAATTAGCGAAATATGGTGGGCTTTTCTTATCCACAAAATATTAAGTTAAATTAGTTATATTTTTAGCCTTGTGGCTAAAAGTTATATGCAAGAAAACCCTTGCGTTAGATTGCGACTTTTAGTCGCAGTTATATTAAATAAATCCACAACTCGCCAAAGGCGAATATCACTGCCGTAAGGCAATATCACTTTGAAAAATATCTTGCTTTGCAAGGAAATTTTTCAAATTATCACAAATCCGTGTTTGCGGATTTATTTAGTTGCCGAATCCCTTGAAGGGACTCGGCTTTTGCTATGGCTAAATTTTTAGTCGTTTACGGTAGCACTTTTTAAAGTGTATTCCATATATCCAATATCGTCGTTAATAACGCTATAAGATTTTATCATTCTGTGGCGGTGGGTTGCAGTGTCAATAGCGTAATAACTTTCTATACTACTACCCGAGAACGTGTCGTTTATCGCCGTTAAAAGCCTTACGGCGTCTATCGTGTCGCCATACGAAACGGGGCTTCCGTTTAAAACGTAATCGTATTTTACGCCTAACTTGTATTGAGAAATAGTGTCCGTCGTGTTAGAAACGGCGTAAACCATATCTCTATTTGCGTTAGACGGAACGTCTATCGTCTTAAAAGTTTGGTGAAACCCGTCCGACAAATTAAAGGCGCGTGGAAGAAGCGTTAATAAATTGTTATCTATATAAGCGCCGTTGCTATAATTTTTAAACGTTTTTTCGGTTACGTTTTCTATATCTTCACTAAAATAAGTGTAGGTTAATTTAGTTTTAGCGTCGCTTTCAGTATAATCAATAGTATATTCGTATTTAAACCTATGCTCTATATATCCGTTTTGATAATAAAAGAAAATAGTTGCTCCAACGTCTTCACCCGTTAAACTGTTATACGTAGTTCTTTTTGCGCTAATAGGCTTAAATCCGTTAGCCCTACTTTCAAAAACAACTTCCGTTTGCAAATAGTTTTCAATGGGAATAGGGTTTTGTGCGTATTTATAGTTGTAATTGCCTTTTACAGAAAGCGTAGTAGTGTAAGTATAATAGTTAGTGTCGGCGTGTTTACCTATAAGCGTAGTGGTATAAGTGCCTTCGGTAATTTCAAGCGAAACGTCGTTATTTTTTAATTCGGTTGAATTAGACGGCGTTGTGTTAACCACTTTAACGTCATACACAAGCACTTCTTCAATTTTAGAAAAAGTAGAAGGGCTACAATTCCAATATTCGCCTATAAAGTTAATCGTTTTTTGCGCACATCCCGATAAGCAAATTAAAGAAGATAGCGCAACTAATAATAGTGCAGTAAATTTTTTCATAATCCACCAAAATTTATATTTAATAGTATTGTAACATAAAATTTACAAAATGTAAAAACAATTTGTTAAACATTTAGTTATGTGTTATACTAAAATATATATAATTGTAAAAATTTTATAAAATTGTCACACAAGTGTCAAGATTTTTGTGTTAAGTAATTAATAAAGGATAGTAATTTTGAAAATAATTAAAGTTTTAACAATTGCAGATTGCATAAATACAACGGCTTCTTTAATAAAAAAATTAAGGCAAAATAACGAAAAGTGCATTGTTTTTTCGGAAGACAAAATAACCCTTAATTTAGAAATTGAAACGGCAAAGCGTTTAGGCGGTGGCTTTTTGGACGTAGACGTAACTACTTTTAAGCGCTACGTTTCTTCCGTTGTGCCTACTAGTAACGTTCTTTCAAAAGAAAGTTCGGTTATGATGGTTAGAAAAATTATAGCAGAGCAAAAAAATAATTTACAATGTTTTGAAGCGTCTATAAATAAGCCAAACCTTTCGCTTATTTTGTACGAGTTAATATCTCAACTAGAAAGCGCAAACGTAACTCCGCAAATTTTAAAAGAGTTAATAGAAAGCGATAACTGTGGTGCGGAAGGCGCGTTTTTATTAAAAATAAAAGATATTGCTTTAATTTACGAAAAGTACGTAGAAGCGCTTTGTAAAGCAAATTTAAAAGACGGCAACAACTATTTTTCGCTTATGCCTAATTTAGTTAAACGGGACGAGTCTATTAAAAACTCAACCGTAATTTTATGCGGTTTTTCTACTATAACAAGCCAACGTCAAGACGTTATAAGCGCGCTTATACAAAACGCAAAAGAAGTGTATTCTATTATTTTAGATAGCAATGATAGCGACGTATACACAGGCGAAACGTGCAAAAAACTAATGCAAATTTGTAAAGATAGCCAAATTTACGAAGTAAAACCGTCAAGTAAAGAAATAGAAGCGTTAAAAAAATATTTATATAACGTTGAAGTGTTTAAAAAGGGGTTTAACGCCGTTTCAACGTCAAGCGTAACCGTAAGCGAATATTCAACGCCAATAAAAGAAGTAGAAAACGTTGTAAAAAGCATTAAAAATCACGTAATTAACGAGAACGGAAGGTATAAAGATTGCGTAGTTTCCGTTGGCAGTATTTTAGCGTATAAACCTATTATAGAAAGAGTTTTTAAAGAGCAAAACGTGCCGTATTACGTAGACTCGCCCGTAACTCTTTCAGAGCATCCAATATCAAATTACGTAATATCGTATTTAAACTTTTTTAAAAGGGGGCTTTTAGTTAAAGACTTTTTAAACTTTGTTTCAAGCGGTTTATTTTGTTTAGATAGAAATTTATTAGACAAACTTTACGTATACGTTTCAAAACACGCGTTTTCTAGAAAGTTATTAAAAAACGAAGTTGATAAAACTTACGAAAACGCAAGCGAGTTAGAAGCGTTAAGAAAAACGGCGATAGAAGTTGCGTCTTATTTAATAAACGCAAAAACTGCCGACGAGATTGTAGAAGCAATTAAAAAAATGCTATCTGCAACTAATTGTTTTAATAATATGAAAGAGTTAGGTAAAAAACTAACTCTTTTAGGCGAAGTAAAATACGCCGATTTTAACGACAAAGCCGAAGAAAAATTAAACGATTTTTTACAGCAAATAGTTTTCGTTTTAAAAGGCGAAAAAGTTTCAATTAGCGAATTTATAAACGTGTTTACAAGTGGCGTTACTGCAACAAACGTAGGCTCTATACCGCTTTTTAACGACGCTGTTTACGTTGGCGAAATAAAAGACGTTAAAATTAAAAACGCCGGCGTTTTATACGCGTTAGGGCTTAACGGGGACGTGCCTTTTGTAAAAAGCGACACCGCGCTTTTATCCGACGGCGACCTTGCTAAATTAGACGGGTTTAAAATTATAGTAGAGCCAAAAATTAAAATCGTAAACAAGCGTGAAAAAGAAAGCGTTGCCGTTGCGTTAATGTCGTTTACTAATTATTTGCACGCTTCGTACGTAAGCCAAAACTTGTCGGGAGAGGAGGCTCAAAAATCAGATATAATAAATTATTTAACGGCAATATTTAATTTAAAAATAAATAAGTTTTTAGATTACGAAACCTTGCCCACTAAATACGAAGGCAGTAAAAAAACTTCTTACGACTATTTAGAAAAATCTACCGCGTTAAAGAAAATAGCAAAACTATCTAAGCATTATAAAGAAGGCAACGCTATTGCGCGCTACGAAATAGCATCTTTTTACAATGCGTTATCTAGCGGTGAATTAAGCGAAGTTAAAGAAAGCGCAAGCAAATTGCTTTTAAATAACGATACCCAAAAAGTTTTAAAAAAGGGTAGCGATTTATGTTTTAAAAACGGGCATATTTCCGCAACTACTCTGGAAAAATATTTTTCTTGCCCGTATGCAAATTACTCTCAAAACGTATTAAAGTTAAAAGAAGAAAAAACGGAAGATTTAAAAGTTACGGAACTTGGCACTTTGCTTCACGATTTAACTGAAAATTACGTTAAAAAAATAGACTCCGTCAATTCAAAACAACAGTCCGACGAGTTAGTTTCTTCAATTTGCAAAAACATTTTTGAAAATGAAAAATACGTAGATTACGGAGACAATCCCCAACACAAATTTTTGTTTAATAGGCTAGAAAAAGAAGGTAAAAGGGTTTGCTTTGCCATCTATAATTCCATTAAAAATTCATTGTTTAAACCGTATTATATAGAAGCGTCTTTTAACGATAACAGCGAGTTTAAAGCAATAAATTTAAACGCAAAAACGGGCAAATATAAAATAAGTGGAAAAGTAGATAGAATTGATATATACCAAGATAAAATTCGCGTTATAGACTATAAAACGGGCGGAATTTTACATAACGACGAGTATTTTTATACCGGAAATAAACTGCAATTATATTTATATATGAACGCCTTTTTAAAAGGCGGATTAAAGCCTGCCGGCGCTTATTATTTCCCCGTGCACGACTCGTTTAGTTTAAGCGGAGAAAGCAATTATAAAATGCGTGGCAAAACGGTTGAAAGTAAAGATATTTTAGAAGCAACCGACGTTGACTTATACCAAAACGGCGATAGCGAGTTTGTATCTATAAAACTAAAAAAAGACGGCAACGTTTATTCAAGTTCGGAAACGTTAAACCAAAGCGATATGGACGCTTATTTAAAATACGCCGTTAAAATTAGCGAAAAAGGTGTAGACGAAATAAATTCAGGGTTTATAGCGCCGTCGCCGTATAAAGACGCTTGCACTTATTGTTCTTACGGTGGAATGTGCGGAATAAGTCCAAACGAAAATTGCGTTAGAAAAGAAAAAAAGATTGACGCAAGCACCATAATAAACGCCGTTAACAACGAGGAGGAAATTTAATGAGAGACTATTCTTATTTAACGCCTAGCCAAAAGCAAGCAATCTTTTACGATAACGGCAACTTGTTAGTTTCCGCTTCGGCAGGCTCTGGAAAAACGCACGTAGTTATAGAAAGAATTATCCGCCTTGTAACCGAAAAAAACGTTGGCATAGATAGAATTTTAGCCGTTACTTTTACTAATTTAGCGGCTAGCGAAATGAAAGAAAAATTAAAAAAGGCTTTAATTTTGGCGTTTAACGAAAGCGGAGATGTTCGCTATAAATACGAACTAGAAAAAATTAGCATGGCGGATATTAGCACTATTCACTCCTTTTGTTTAAATTTATTAAAAAAGTATTTTTATAAATTGGGGATTGACGCGTCCTTTGAAGTGCTAGACGCTAAAAAGTGTAAAAAACTTCAAGGCGAGGCTATGTCTAGTTTGTTTGAAGCGCTTTATGGCGAAAACGATAGCGACTTTACTTTGCTTGTCAACTTATTTGGCGGAAAACGCAACGATAAAGGCTTGCGCAAAATAATTAGCGGTATATACTCTTTTGCGCTTAACGATTTAGGGCTTGAAAGTTTAAAAGAAAAAACTTTAAACAGTCATTTAAATTTATTAGAAATTATAAAAGAAGATATTTTGCCTTCCGTCAACAAAGAAGCACAAAGTTATTTAGACGCGTTTAATAATATTTTAAGGTTATTAGACGGCGATGAAAAACGCGTTGAAATTTGCAACAAGGCAATAGTTTTGGCTTCAAGTTTAAGTTTAACTAGCAACTTGTTTGAATTTAGTAAACTTTATTGTGGGTTTGAATTAAAACTTACGTCGTCTAAACCAAAAAACAAAGCCGTTGCGGACGAGTTTAAAAACTTAATTAACGATTTTAAAGGTTTTTACTCTACGATATTAAATAACTTTAACGTTAGCGAAGAAGAAGCAAAAATACAAGCGCAACAAAACGTTAAAATTATAAATGCGCTTTTTGACGTTGCAAATAGGTATAGTGAGTATTATACGCAGTTAAAAAACGAAGAAAACGGCGTAGATTTTAGCGATTTAGAAGTTTTAACCTATAAACTACTTCAAAACGAAGATATCGCGCAAGAAGTTAAAACTAAATACGACTACGTTTTTGTAGACGAGTATCAAGACGTAAACGCAATACAAGAAAAAATTATATCTAAAATAATTAACGATAACGCCTTTTTGGTTGGCGATAGCAAGCAAAGTATTTATGCGTTTAGGGGTTGTAATCCTAAATTTTTTATAGATAAATACGAGTCGTATAAAAACGGGATTGGCGGAAGCGCAATTTCGCTTGACTATAATTTTAGAAGTGCTAAAAATATTATTGACCTAACAAACAAAGTGTTTAGCGACGTTTTTACAACTCAATTTTCTGGGTTTGACTACGCTAAAAATCCTATGGTTTACGGCAACGGCTACGCTGATTTTAAAGGCGAAACGGTTATTCATTTAATAGAAGACGACGAAAAAGAAGTTGAAGAATTTTCTAACAAAAAGGTGTATTCCGTAATAGACAGTTTTAAAGGTTTAACCAAAAAAGAATACGGCAAGCAAGAAATTTTAACTGTAAATTTAGTGCGTGAACTTTTAAAAACGACTTATTACGACATTAAAGAGCCTTGTAAAGACAAGCGTATAAAACCCGTTGATTTTAAAGATATTTGTATACTAGTTCGCGGTGTAAACGGTTATGGCGAAGCGGTTGTTTCCGCGCTGTACGACGCGGGTATTCCCGTAAGTTCTAGCGCCACTAGCGAGATTAGTCAATATCCCGAAATAAAGGCGTTATTTGACGCGGTAAACGCTATAATTATGCCACAAAAAGATATTCCATTTGCTTCGTTTATGCTAAATTTTGGCGGTTTTAACGAAACTGAACTTGCAAGCATTAGAAAGTTTGGCGGTAACGATAAAAGTTTTTACGATTGCGTAACTTTCGTAAAAAATTCCAGCCAAGAGATTTCTAAAAAGGTTGCGGACTTTATAACTTGGTACGAAAAATTAAGGCTTATTGCGGAATACGCAAAAGCAAGTGAAATTTTATATAAAATAATAGGCGAAACGGGTTTTACTACAAAACTTTACGCTATGGAATTTGGAAACGAAAGAGTAAAGCGCGTTGAAAGGTTTATTTCAGAAAGCGTGCTGTCTAATAAAAGTATGACGCTTTTAGAGTTTAGTAATTATTTAAGCGAGTCTATTGACGAAATTACGCAAACTCAAACGGCGGGCGAAAACACCGTTACGGTAATGACGGAACACGCGTCAAAAGGCTTAGAATTTCCAATAGTTATAATAGCGGACTTTAAC
Source organism: Christensenellaceae bacterium (assembly GCA_045644385.1). GTDB lineage: Bacteria > Bacillota > Clostridia > Christensenellales > Borkfalkiaceae > HGM11412. The sequence continues at coordinate 9,437 of JAZRGU010000010.1, read as the reverse complement.
AAGCAATTTAATTCAAGCGAAATTTTAGGCGACGTTTTATACAGTAAAAAGTACGGCATTGTTCCTAAAAACTATAATTTAGAAGAAATGACTTATAGCGAAAATCTCCTTCGCTTTGCAAGTAAAGTTCACTTTAAAGAAGAAAGGGCGGTAGAAGAAGCAAGGTTGTTTTACGTTGCTATAACAAGGGCAAAGTGCGCGTTGCATTTTATTGCAAATTCTTCTTCGCTTAACAAGCGCAAATATTCTACTTTTAAAATTGCCGATAAGCAAAAGTGCTTTTTAGATGAAAACGACGCCGAAATTATTATTCACAATTCAAGCGAATTTGACTTTAATAAAAAAGAAGAAGGCATAGCCGTTATGGGTAGCGAAAGCGACGCTGAACTAACAAAACTAATACAAAAAAACTTAACGTTTAAATACTCGTATTATGAAGATACCGTTATGCCGTTAAAGCGTTCCGTTTCAGAAGTTAACAAAAGCGACGCGCAAGACTATTACGAAACTACTAATTTATTCGGGCTATCTAATACGGAAACGGGTACGGCGTACCATAAATTTTTTCAGTTATGTAATTTTTACGGCGACTCTTGTCAAAAGCAAATGCAAAGTTTATTAGATAGCGGTAAAATTACGAGTGAAGAAGCAAGTTTAATTGACGTAAACAATTTAGACGGCGTTTTAAAAATGCCTATATTTACTAAAATAAAAGATTACGAATTAAAAAAAGAGCAAAGGTTTTGCGCATTGTTTGACGCTAAAAAATTTGGTTACAACACTTCTAACGAAGAAATTTTAATTCAAGGCGTTTTTGATTTGGTGGCTATAAAAGGCGGTAGGGCAATACTTATAGACTACAAGTATTCTACTATTAAAAACGACGATGATTTAATAAAAAATTATAAAACTCAAATGCAGTTATATAAAGAAGCGATAGAAAAATCTTCTAATTTAAAGGTAGACGAAGTTTATTTAATAAACGTATTACAGTTAAAGTGTTTAAAGTTAGACGTATAAAAATTTAAAGGCAGTTCCATAATTATAGCGGAGCAATAATAATGGAATTTTGGCTTATAAACGTTTTAAAAATATTAAAAACAGTTTTAGACACAAGGTTTAGCGCCCTTTTATGCGTTTTGTTACCAATACTAATTGCGGTATGCTTTATAGTTGAATTATCATATATTTTATTAAGCAAAAAAAGCACTAGCGCATTGTTTTTTAAAAGTGGCGTTTTAATTATATTGCCGTTTACAACGCTTTTTTCGCTATCAAACTATTGCGTAGGTAACGCAGTGTTTATAAACGTAAAAGAAATTATTTACTATAACGCTTTGCTTTTAATAGTTAGTTACGTTTTATATTTAATTTTAAAAATTGCGTGTTATTTTATAATAAAAGCAAATAAAAAAGCTCTACTTGTATTAGACAAAATAGAGCCTATGCCCCCAAAAACTAACGTTAAAAAAATAGTAGAAACTATAACGTGTAAAACTTTTAACGAAAAATGCTATTCGGGTTATTTAGATATAGATTATTGTAAACAGTTAATACAAAAACTTAAAGGCGTTAATTTAGAAAGTATAGACGATAGTAAACTAGAAGATTTTGAAGTATATTTATTAAACTTTGTTTCAAGGCAACCAAACGAAAGCGAAAGAGATAAAGTTGGCGATTATTTAAATTGGATTATAAAAACTCTTGCAAAATATAATATTGCATAAAAAAAGTCGGTTAAACTAAACCGACTTTTTAATTATTGTTAAAGTTTATTTGACTTTTTATCTAGAACTTAGCCGTGTTTTTTATTTTTGCTATTCGCTTTAATGTTTGCTTGTTGTTCTTTTTTTAATTTCCGTTGGCGATTAACTTCTAGTCTATAAAGCCTAATTGTTTCAACGTCGCCAGAAAAATCAATTTTAGGAAGTTCCTTTAAAGTGTTTAACAACTCGGTTAAACTAATAACTTGAATTAATTGTTTGTTAGCGTTTCTTTCGGCAATACGGCGCGCGTATTTATCCGTCATTTCATTTTCGTCGCAAACAAAAACGTTTGACGTTTCAATAGAGCCTATTCTACCGTTAAGCATATAAATTTTTTTAATAATCGTGCGGAATTTGTCAACGTCGTTATACCTAATATAATCGGCAAAGGCAAACGTTTTAGAAGAAAGCCCACCTTTATAATATCTTTTATGCTGGTAGTTGTTTTTTACAAAGTCTAATATTAAATAATTTATTTCTCTATGAGTAAAAGTACCGTTTTGGCAAGGGGTTATTTCGGTTGAACTGTTAATTCCAGCCGTTATGTGATATTTTTTTAAAAGTTCTTTTAAAGTGTAACCCGTATCGGATAAGATGTGTTTTAAAACGAGTAGGGTAACTCTTGCATCTTCATCGGAACGGTGCGCTTTATATTCAACGTTTAATTCTTCCGCTATTGAAGAAAGTGCCGAAAGCGTAGGTTTATTGTACACCGTTTTGTAAATTAACTGCACGTCTAAAAACTGGTATTCAATTTTTTTTAAAGAGTATATTTCGCACGCGTTGTTTAAAAAGTCAACGTCGTTCATTACGGAAAACCCTATAACGCAGTAGTTGCTGTTAAAGAGTTTTGCAATTTCTTCGTAAAAAAAGGGAAATTGCTCGCATTTAGATAAATATTCTTTATCGTAATGTAACTTCGTTTTACTTTCGTAACGCTTTGTATAAGGCTTCATAACAACGTCTTTTTGAACGGTTACGTTAAAGTTGCTATCGGCTATGCAATAGCCAAACGTACACATACTACCGTCGTTATGACTGCCCGTTGTGCTTTCTATATCAAATGATAATATTTCCATAGTCATAAAAAATTCGCCGTTACGTCGGCGAATTTAAGTTTATTATTTTTCTTCCTTTTCTTCTGGATAGTTAGATTCTAATAAATCGTTAAGGTCTTTACTATCGCTTGAAGTTATAACGCCTATACGAGTATCCCATAAGGATAAAATGTTTTCTCTATTTTCTACGGAATACGTTTCAAGGTAATCTTCGTAATAAGTTACGTCTTTGCCTTCTAAAAGCGTTGCGTCGTCAATCTTTTGCATATCTACAACGTAAATATAATTCAAATAATAGTTGCCCGAATACGCGCCTATAAAATATCTATCATCAACAACCGTTGGAATAAACCAACTTGAAGATACTTGCATAGGAACAGCGTTAATTTTATTAACTTTAACGTCGCTTGTAGCGGTGTAATTACATCTGTAATAATAACCTTCCGAAGCGTTTGCAAGGTACATATAATCGCCTTTTACAAATTGAATAGTATAGCCTTCGCACTCTTCTGAAATTATAGTTCTGCCGTTAAGTTTGTTTAGGCTGTTTTGAGCCGTATAGTCAAACTTCATAAGTGCTGAAACGAAAGCGTCGCCAGACTCAACGTAATAAACTTCGTTAAGAGATTTAAAGTAAGAAGTTTTTTGCATTGCTTGGTCAATGTAGCCGTTAGAAGCGCCAAGGTTAATTTTTGTTAACGTTTCTTTTATAGCGCCTTCGCCGTCTACTAAATCAGTTCCGTAATAATAAGAGCCGGTGTTGTCCGTATCGTTTTTATTAACTTTGTACACGAATAATTTGCCCGTGTTTTTAATAAGGTTAATAGTTACGCCGTTGCTACCTCTTACAGGAACTAACTTGTCTTCCGTTAAAGTGGTTTCTCTATCGTCAAAACTCATATCGGAAAATCCCGCGCCACTTAATTCAAGGGTGGCGGAAGTTTCGCCAACGTTGTATCTATACAATTCGTCAAAATCTTGTTCGGCATTGTTAAGCGCAACGGTGCGACCTTTAACCGTAAAGAAAACCGTTTTAGAACTATCTTCCGCAAAGGCTACTTCAACGTAGTTTTCAGAAGTAAATATTTTGTTTTTACTTTCGCAATCGTAAACGACTAATTTATTTTGACTAGCCTCACCGTCGGTAACCGTAGCGGTGGTAATTAAATACACTTTACCGTCAACTTCAATAAATTTAAAATCTTTGGTGTTGTTTTCAAGTTTGCAAATATAGTTAGAATCGTTTTTGCCCGTTTTTAAATTAAAACGGTAAAACTCGTTGTGAGTGTTAAGCACCGCACCGGTTTTATCTTGTATAGTAGAAGGAGTTGCGTAGTAAACGTAATCGCCGTACATAAAGAATCCGGAAGCGTAGTTTGCGCTTAAAATGAGTTTAGGAATAACCGTTTCAATTTTAGCGGTTTTTGGATTTGATAATTCAGTTTTTAAAACGCGCACCAAAGACGCCTTTTCTACTTTTCCAAACTTATTTTCAGCGGTAACGACTTCTTTACCGTTAATAAAGTAAGCGTAATCGCCTTTTTCAACTAAAAAAGAGCCGTTGCCGTACGTTACAGCCCCGTCGGTATTATCAAGTGCGCCGGTAGAATTTGAGCAACCCGAAAGCGTGCATAAAGCAAGAATTACAGTTAGTATTGCAACAATAAGTTTTTTCATTTATAAAACCCCTATTTAAATAAGAATATCATATTTTATTTACGTGCAACATAGTTTTAACTATGTATACTTTGTTATTATACACTAAATTATTTGAATAATCAACGATTTTTATAAAATTGAGTATATATTTTATTTTAAAAAGGGGAGTTTTTTGGATAAATTCGGCATTTTTGATATATTAAACAAACTTGCAAGCGATAAGGCGACGTCAGATAAAATAATAAACGCCGTAAAAAACGTTGCAAACGTAAATTTAAATAAGAATAAACAAGAAGAAAAAAGTCAAAAGCCAAAAATCAAATATTCGCAAACGGCAATTTTAAATTTACTGCAAAAACACGATAAAATGTCAAAAGAAATTGATAAAAACACAAAAAAATAAATGCTACCAAATTATTTTTGATAGCATTTTTATTTTTTTAAACTCACTAAATTAGTCTTTTAATAAACACTTAATTTCTTCAACCTTTTCTTTACCCGCTTTATAGCCCGCTTCAAAAGCGTAATCAAGTTTTTCAACTTTAAATTGACTCATCTCGCTAGTGTCTGGATAAACCATAACGTTAGGCTTATAATAACTTGCCGTTTTATGAGATAAAAAACAATCCGTCACTTCTATAACGCGCAGTGCTTGACTTATTAAATTTCGCGTTGGTTTAAAAGGTGAAAGGTTTCCTATAACGTCAACCGCAACGGTTACGTCCGCTTTAAAGTGCTTTGCGCTTGCAAACGGAAGGCGCATTAAAATACCGCCGTCAACAAGTTCCATATTGTCTATTTCAACAGGTCTAAAAATAGTGGGGATAGACGCACTTGCGCTAACTGCTTCTTCAACTTTGCCTTTTTTTAAAGTTACAACTTTTCCCGTAACAATATCCGCTGCTATGCACTCAAAGGGGATTTTTAACTCGTCAAAAGTTACGTCGCCCAAAAGAGATTTAACTTTTGCGCGCATTTTTACCGAACGAAACAAACTTTTTTTGTTAAAAGGTGCAATTTCAATATCCGCAATATCTTTCATGCGCATAAGGTCTGCAACGGCTTTCATATCTTCAACGGAAATTCCGTTACAATAGCACGCGCCGACGATAGCGCCCATAGAACATCCCGCCACGCAGTCGGGCTTAATATTAGCTTCTTCCATAGCCTTTAAAAATCCGATGTGTGCAATGCCTTTTGCTCCACCAGCACCCAAAATAAAACATAATTTTTTAGCCATAATTAAAACCGCCTTTTATTCTTGTAATATTATTATAGACTTATTTTTAGTTATTTTCAACAACAAACAATAAAAAACTAAAATTTTTTTACTTTTTAAACGCAAAAATCTAAATAAAATTTGTATTTATTTTATTCATAAAACTAGTTTAACTACTTGCCTAAAAAAATGCCAAGTGATATAATATATTTGATTTTATTTAAAAAATAAATTTTGCTATTGAATACCTAGTTATTTTAACAAATATGTATTTTGGAGGTTTTTATGAAAACAAAAGCGGTTAGGCTTTACGGTAAAGAAGATTTAAGGCTTGAAGAATTTGACTTGCCAGAAATTAAAGAAGACGAAATTCTTGCTTCCGTTGTTTCGGATAGCGTTTGTATGTCTACCTACAAAGCGGCGGAACAAGGTGCAGACCATAAGCGCGTGCCAAACGATTGCGCAACCAACCCTATAATTATAGGCCACGAATTTTGCGGAGAAATAATAAAAGTTGGCAAAAAATGGCAAAATAAGTTTAAACCAGGTCAAAAATACGCAATTCAACCGGCTATGAGTGACGGTAGCGTTACAGCCCCAGGTTATTCTTATCAATATATAGGCGGAAACTCTCAATACATAGTTATACCAAACAAATTAATTGAGTGCGGTAACTTGCTTAACTATGACGGCGAAACGTTCTTTGGCGCTTCACTTGCAGAGCCCGTTTCTTGCATAATTGCAGGTTATCACGAAAATTTCCACTCTGATTACGAAACTCACTCACATATAATGGGTATAAAAGAAGGCGGTGCGGTTGCTATTCTTGCCGGCGCAGGCCCAATGGGATTAAGCGCAACCGATTACGGTATTCACGGACCTAAAAAACCGTCTATTATAGTAGTTACGGATATAGACGATAATAGGCTTAAAAGAGCGTCTGAACTTATAACGGTAGAAGAAGCAAAGAAAAACGGCGTTGAACTTCATTACGTTAATACCGCAACTTGCGAAAACGCAGTTGAAACTTTGCGCGCAATAACTAACGGCAAGGGGTATGACGACGTGTTCGTATACGCGCCGGTAACACCGGTAGTTGAACAAGCGGACGCTATTTTGGGCGACGGCGGTTGTCTTAACTTCTTTGCAGGTCCTTTAAACAAAGACTTTTCGGCAAAAGTTAATTTTTACGACGTTCACTACGCCTTCCATAGAATTACCGGTACTTCCGGCGGTAACACAAACGATATGATAGAAGCGCTTGACCTTTCTGCTAAAAACAAAGTAAACCCTGCAATAATGGTTACTCACGTTGGCGGATTAGATAGCGTTGTTGACACCGTTTTAAAATTGCCTACTATAAAAGGTGCTAAAAAACTCATTTACAACCACGTTTCCTTGCCATTGACGGCTATTTCCGATTTTGAAGAACTTGGCAAAACCGACGCAATGTTTAAAGAACTTGATAGGCTTTGCAAGTTAAACAACGGCTTATGGAACGCGGAAGCGGAAAAATATTTGCTTGAAAACTGCAAAAAAATTTAGTAGGTGAATTATGAAAAAATTTGTAATGTATGGCGCTGGTAATATTGGTAGGGGGTTTATAGGTCCTTTATTTTCAGATAGCGGTTATTCCGTTGGTTACGTTGATATAAACCAACAAGTTATTTCTAAACTTAACAGCGATAAGCAATATCCTATTAATATAGTAACAAGCGACACTAACGAAGAAAAAATAGTTAAAAACGTATACGGTATAGACGGAACCGATTTAGAACTCGTTGCAAACGAAATTGCCAGTGCAGACGTTATGGCAACGGCAATAGGCGTAAACGTTTTAAAATTTATTGCTAAACCTATTGCACTTGGCTTAAAAAAGAGATTTGAAAACGGCTGTAAGCCTTTAAACATAATTATTTGCGAAAATCTTATCGGGGCGGACGCGTACTTAAAAGACTTAATAAAGCAACAACTTCCAGAATACGAAAGTCAAATTGAAAGTAGCGTTGGTTTTGTAGAAGCAAGTATAGGCCGTATGGTTCCCGCGCTTCCAGAAGAGAAAAAGCAAGGCAACTTTTTAAGGGTTTTTGTTGAGCCTTACAATATTTTACCCGTGGATAAAGACGCGTTTAAAGGCGAAATTCCCGACGTAAAAAATTTGTATCCGTTCTCTCCATTTAATTTATTTATTCAAAGAAAATTATATATGCACAATATGAGCCACGCTACTTGCGCTTATTTAGGATTTTTAAAAAATTACGAATACATAAGCGAAGTTGTTAAAGACTACGAAATTAGATATTGCGCGTATAGAGTTTTAATGGAAAGCGCCCTTGCAATTTCTATTGAAAATAAAGTTGATATTAAAGTGTTATTAGAGCACGCCGAAAACTTATTGTACCGTTTTCAAAATACGGCTCTTGGCGACACTATTGCGCGCGTTGGTAAAGACACTATTAGAAAGTTAAGCGAAAACGATAGGCTTATAGGCGCGTTAAAACTTGCCGAAAAACACGGCGTTAACGCGGATATGATATGCGTTTCAATAGCGTGCGCTATGTGCTTTAATCCTAGCGACGATGAAAGAAGCGTTGAACTTTGCGAATTTGCAAAGCAAAACGGCGCTATAAAAACTCTTGAAAAATATTCAAATTATACCGGCGTTAGAGCCACTCTTATAGAAAAGTTATACAATATGCTTAAAGAGGGTAAAAGCGTTAAAGATTTAGTTTGTTACTGCGATAATTCAAGCGGTAGTGAATTAAGAGTTTAAAAACAATTTATGCCATAGCAATTGTGCTATGGCATTTTTTAAATTCTCCGTGATTTTTATTAACTCGCATATTATAGTTAGGTTAGGGGCGTAGGTATTCCCCAACCTTTTTCCGTTTTGGTTTTACTTTGTTAAAGTCGTAATCGTTACGGGCTTTTTTGTTACTGCATACGTTTTAAATTTTACTTTGTTACGTGGTTAAGCTAACGTAGAACTTGCAACGTCGCCTTAAATAAAAAGATTAAATTTAGGTATAGGTAGCAAAAAAGTTGAAAATTTTAATAAATAGTGCTATATTTATATGGCGTTAGTTGTAAAGAATAAGTTTATAATAATACGCAATATTGTTACCATAGCAATATAATAATGGGGTGTCGCCAAGCGGTAAGGCTACGGACTCTGACTCCGTCATTTCGTAGGTTCAAATCCTACTACCCCAGCCAAAAAATCCAACACGCGAGAGTTGGATTTTTTCATTTGTGCCGACAGGCACAACATCATTTGCGTGGCACACGCAACATCATTTGACCGACAGGTCAACATCATTGCCGCTTGCGGCACAAATGAACGAGGTTTAGGCGTTGCCTCAAATGATGTGGGCTTGCGCCCAACGATGTGATGCTTCGCATCAATGATGTTGCGCTTCGCGCAAACGGACACGCTTACGCCGTGATTTTTCGTTTGAGTTAAAAAACCTTAATGCAAAACCCCAAAAATATCTTTTTAGTAGACTTTATACAAGTAAGATATAGAAAATCTTAAGTGTGGTAGTTGTGGGGCAAAATTGAAATAATTTAGTTAAACTAAAAGCGTTAGAAATTTGAAATGCACCCCAAAAGTTAGACACTTTAGGAGGTGCATTTTTAATGGCAAAAAAAGGACAAGTATTTAAAAAATACTCGCCAGAATTCAAATTATCCGTTATACTAGATATGCGAGAAAACCATTTAACATATACAGAA
>JAZRGU010000009.1:0-12354 GCA_045644385.1 Christensenellaceae bacterium | reverse complement strand
GGCATCCTCCTGTATGCTCTTTGTAGCTTATTCTTTTGACATTTTCACAATGTCCGTCTTCTCTTTAAGTTAACCTTCTAAGATTTTTTACAAAAATTCAAAACAAACTTTGTTATACTATTCGTATTAACCATTCTTTTTAGAATATTCTTAGTTTATTTCTTTTGCCTTCTGTACTTTATTTTTCGTTCTCGTCAATATATATTCCTATATATTAACTCCTATGCAGTTGTCAATCTACTTTACTTAACGACAGTTAAGTGGCACTTTTTGTCAAGCGCCTATTTATAATATCATTACACAAATTTTAAGTCAAGCATTTTTTCGCAAATTTTATAATATTTTTTAATATTTTTTTATTTGAATTTTAGCAAGCGTTTTTAATTGATAAATCAAGCAAAAACTTTAAAACCACTACAAAGTTATTTAAGTAATTTAGAAAATTCTTTCTCTATAACGTTTAAAGCGGTAGTTGCAATGTTTAAATCTTTACCCCTAACGGAATAATAAACCCTAAGTTTAGGTTCTGTTCCGCTAGGTCTTACGCAAATAAATCCGCCTATTTCAAGTTCGTAGTATAAACAATTTATTCCGCAGTATTCTAAATTTGTTTTATCGCCGTCCGCTTGAATTCTTTCGCCGGTCAAATAATCTCTTGTTGCTAAAATCTTATATCCGCCAACGCTAGAAATTTTAGATTTTCTAATTTTTTCAACGACGCTATTCGTTTCTTTTACGGCGCTAATTCCCGAATAATTTATAGAACTTATTTTATCTATATAGTAACCGTATTTTTCATACAAATCAATTAAAACGCTATAAATACTTACGCCTAAATTAGCATAATAACAAGCCATTTCCGCAAATAGCATACTTGCTACTATGGCGTCTTTATCGTAAGAGTGAGTGCCTTTTAAATATCCGCAACTTTCTTCAAAGGCAAATATAAAGGACTTGCTTTTATCTTTTTCGTACTTATCAATTTTTTCGCCAACGTATTTAAATCCAACGGGAACTTCTTCTAATTTAACTCCGTAGCAATCGCAAATATACTTTGCCATACCGCTAGAAACGTAACTTTTTATAACTACGCCGTTTTTTGGCAGTTTATTTTCTTCAACAAGGCGTTTTAAAACGTAATCGGTTAGCAAAATTCCCGTTTGATTGCCCGTTAAATTTACAAATTCGCCGTCTAAATTTCTAATGGCAACGCCCAACCTATCGGCGTCGGGGTCAGTTCCAAAAATTACGTTTGCCGAAATTTTATTTGCAACGGAAATTGCCATATTAAACGCTTCTTTACACTCGGGATTAGGAATTTCTACCGTAGAAAAATTCTCGTCTTCAACGGTTTGCTCTTTTACCACGGAAACGTTAATATTTAAATTTTTTAAAACTGCGGTTACGGGGCTATAACCCGTTCCGTGAAGTGGCGTGTATACTATTTTTACTTTTTTGCCTTGTTTTTTTACAGCCTTTTTAGACAACGCTTGCTTGCAAATGGTTTTTACGTAACGCTTTAAAAAACGGTTGCCTATTATAGCCAATCCCCTTTGTTTTTTAAGTTCGTTTACGGGAACTTCTTCTATTGAAAGCCAATCCGTAACTTCGTTTATGTACGACACTATTTTTTGAGTTGTCTCTACCGACGCCTGAGCGCCGTTTTCACCGTAAACTTTATAGCCGTTGTATTCTTTTGGATTATGGCTAGCGGTTATCATTATTCCCGCAACGGCGTTAAAGCGCTTAATTGCGTAAGAAAGCATAGGTACGGGGCTTGGGTTTTTAAAAATTTTAACGTTGACGCCGTTTTTTATAAGCACGCCCGCACACGCCTTTGCAAAAACTTTTGAATTTTTGCGAGTGTCGTACGATATTACAACACCCCTTTCCATTTCTAAATATCCAAGTGATTTTACGTATTCCGCAAGTCCTTTTGTGGCACGCTTTACGGTATAAACGTTAATCATATTAGTTCCGTAACCTATAAGACCACGCATACCAGCCGTTCCAAATTCAAGTTCTTTTCCAAAACGGTATTCAATCTCTTTTAAATCGTCTTTTATAGAGTTTAATTCTTCGTAAGCCTCCGCCGTTAGTAACGGATTAGAAATCCAGTTATTAAAGGTAAGTTTATAGTCCATATTTCTCCTTTTTACCTATGTAAAGGCAATATGTAAATTATTTGTTTATTTTATCGTAAATTTTTTGCTGTTTCAACATCTCGTTTCTAGAAATGCTTTTTACTTTTTGTTGATATCTTTTAAACCTGTTTAAATACGATTTTCTAACAATAAAATACCAAACGCCTGCAACTAATAACAATATAAAAGGCAATATAATTGAAAACCACTCGCCAAAGCCACCGCCGATTTTATGCGTTACGATTATGGTGTATACGTCAACGGCGATTAACGCAACTGCCATAATCAATAAAATTAAAGCCAAAAGGTTAAAACTTTTTAACAACGCCGTTATTCTTGGCAAACTGCTAGTATAGTAGGCGCGTTCGCCCATTTGCCTAATGCCCGCTATTTCTTTTGGAGTTAATTTTTCTTCGTTTTGTTTTTTTATAAATTCATCTCTTATCATAATATTTTACTTTAAAACCTTTTTAATAAATTGACCTGTAAAACTGTTTTCGTTTAAAGCGACTTCTTCGGGAGTGCCTATTGCTACAACTTCTCCGCCACCGTCACCGCCTTCTAAACCTAAATCTACTACGTAATCGGCAATTTTAATAACGTCTAAATTGTGTTCTATTACGATTACGGTGTTTCCCGAATTTCGCAATTCGTTTAAAATGTTAATAAGTTTGCTTACGTCGTACGAGTGCAAGCCCGTAGTAGGCTCGTCTAATATATAAAGCGTTCTTCCCGTAGACCTTTTTGAAAGTTCAGTTGCAAGTTTTACCCTTTGAGCCTCGCCACCCGATAACGTAGGCGCAGGTTGACCGAGTTTAATATATCCAAGACCAACGTCTTTAAGCTTTTTAATTTTATTATAAATTCTTGGAACGTTTGCAAAGAAGTCAACGGCTTCGTCAACAGTCATTTCTAGCACGTCTGAAATATCTTTACCTTTATATTTAACGGAAAGAGTTTCTCTGTTATACCGCTTGCCCTTACATACTTCGCAAGGAACGTAAACGTCGGGTAAAAAGTGCATTGAAATAGTTATTATTCCGTCGCCCGCACAATGCTCGCACCTACCGCCCGAAACGTTAAAACTAAACCTACCTGCCGTATAACCCCTTTCTTTTGAGTCGTTAGTAGAAGCAAAAATTTCACGGATAAAAGCAAACACGCCCGTATACGTTGCTGGGTTACTTCTTGGCGTTCTTCCTATTGGAGATTGGTCTATTGCAATAACGTTATCAAAATTTTCTATACCTTCTATTCCGTCGCAATCGCCTTGCCTTAATTTAGCACCGTTTAACGCTACCGCACATTTAGGATATAAAATTTCGTTTACAAGCGAACTTTTACCGCTTCCCGACACGCCCGTTACAGCCGTTATAACGCCTATTGGAAAAGAAACGTCAATGTTTTTTAAATTGTTTTGCCTAGCGCCTTTTACCGTTAAAAACTTGCCGTTTCCACCAACCCTAAAAGGCGGTACTTCAATTTTTCGCTTGCCCGAAAGGTATTCGCCGGTTATAGAGTTTTCACACGACATAACGTCTTCTATACTGCCGGCAACTACTATTTCGCCACCGTTAACTCCGGCACGCCTACCTACGTCTACTATATAATCGGCTTGACGCATCATATCTTCGTCGTGTTCAACAACGATTAAAGTGTTTCCTAAATCTCTTAATTTTTTTAACGCGCCTATTAATTTTAAATTATCGCGTTGATGAAGCCCTATGCTTGGCTCGTCTAATATATATATTACGCCCGTCAAACCGCTACCTATTTGCGTTGCAAGCCTTATTCTTTGCGCTTCGCCACCCGATAGCGAGCCGGCAACTCTTGATAGCGTCAAGTAGGAAAGCCCTACTTCTTTTAAAAAGTTTAGCCTTTCTTTTATTTCTTTTACAATACTTTTGGCTATAAACGCTTGCGTTTCAGTTAAAACTAAACCGTTTATAAAATCGTACGTTTCGTTAATACTTAAACGGCAAACGTCGTCTATATTTTTATCGCACACGGTTACGGCAAGCGCTTCTTTTTTAAGCCTTTTTCCGCCACAGCACTTGCAAGGCATTGTGTACATATATTTTTCTATTTCGCTTTTAGTGTAATCGGACGTAGTTTCTCTATAACGCCTTTCTAAATTAGGAATAACCCCTTCAAAGGCAGAGTTAAAACTTCCGCTAAAAGTTTTTGTAGAGTACGCCATATTAATTTTTTGACCGCCGTTTCCGTAAAGTAAAATATTTAAAATATCTTTTGGCAAATCGCAAATAGGCGTGTCCATACTAAAATTATAGTGCTTTGCTAGCGACGAAAAATACATATGCGCCATACGCCCCGAGTCTAAATTCCAACCCGTTATAGTAAGCGCGCCTTGCGATAAACTCCTGCTACTGTCGCCTATAACGAGTTTTTCGTCAATCGCCATTTTATATCCCAAACCCTTACACTCTTCGCAAGCGCCGAAGGGGTTGTTAAACGAAAACAACCTAGGCTCTATTTCAGGCAAAGAAGCACCGCAATTAGAACAAGAATATTTTGTTGAATAAAGGTATTCTTTTTGCTCGCAATTAATAACCACTAACCCGTCGGCAAGTTTTAAAGAAGTTTCTATACTGTCCGCCAAACGCTTTTTAATGGTTTGCTTAATAATAAGCCTATCAACTACTACGTTTATTGAGTGCTTTACGTTTTTATCTAAATTAATGGTTTCGGATAAATCATAAACTACACCGTCAATTTCAACCCTTGCATAACCCGATTTTTTAAAGCCTAAAATCAATTTTTCAAACTCGCCCTTTTTGCCTCTTACGACGGGCGCGTTTATTAAAATTTTACTGCCTTCGGGTAGTTCTATTACTTTATCTACGATTTCGTCTACCGACTGGCGCTGTATTAAACTTCCGCAAACGGCACAATGTGGAGTGCCGATTTTTGCAAAAAGTAGCCTTAAATAATCGTAAATTTCAGTAACCGTTCCAACCGTTGACCTTGGGTTGTTTGACGTTGTTTTTTGGTCTATTGATATAGCGGGAGACAACCCGTCTATACTGTCAACGTCCGGCTTTTCCATTTGACCTAAAAATTGCCTTGCGTAACTAGACAAACTTTCCATATAACGCCTTTGACCTTCGGCAAAAATAGTGTCAAAAGCCAAGGTTGACTTACCGCTACCCGATAAGCCCGTAAAAACCACTAGTTTGTCCCTTGGAATTTCAAGGTTTACGTTTTTTAAATTATTTTGTTTTGCACCTTTAATTATAATTTTATCAAGCATTTTTTGACCTTAATTTGTTCTTTAACGCAGTTATAGTGTTTCTTAATTCTATACATTTTTCAAAATCTAAATTTTTAGAAGCAATTTTCATAAGCGCAGTTAGTTTTTCTATTTCTTCTGGAATATCTTTTAAACTAATATCGCTAACTTTATCTATCTTTTTAGTTATGTTTAACGTATTTTTTACGTCTTTTATAATAGTTTTTGGAACTATGCCGTGTTTTTTATTGTATTCTATTTGAAGGTTTCTACGGCGGTTAGTTTCGTCTATGGCGCGTTTCATACTACCCGTTATAACGTCGGCGTACATTATAACTCTACCCTCGGCGTTTCTTGCCGTTCTACCTATCGTTTGAATAAGGGCGGTATCACTTCGCAAAAAGCCTTCTTTGTCGGCGTCAAGTATGGCAACTAGTTTAACTTCGGGCATATCAAGACCTTCTCTTAACAAGTTAATTCCAACTAAAACGTCTATTTCGCCACTTCTTAACTCTTGGATAATATCTATTCTTTCAAGAGTGTCTATATCGCTGTGCATATAGCGAACTTTAAAATGGCGTTCCTTTAAATATTCCGTTAAACTTTCCGCCATTTTTTTAGTTAACGTGGTTATTAAAATTCTACCGCTATTTTGTATAACCTTTGTAATTTCGCTTTCTAAATCGTCTATTTGCCCTTCTATTTTTCTAACTTCTACTATTGGGTCAACAAGCCCCGTAGGTCTAATTATTTGCTCGGCAAAATTATCGGCTATACTTTTTTCATAATCGGCTGGCGTTGCGGAAACGCATATCATTTGGTTAATGCGTTGCTCAAACTCTTCAAATTTTAAAGGACGGTTATCAAACGCGCTTTTTAACCTAAAACCGTAGTCTACAAGATTGGTTTTTCGCGCTTTATCGCCGTTATACATTGCGCGAAGTTGCGGAAGCGTCATATGGCTTTCGTCAACGAAAAGTAAAAAATCTTTTGGAAAATAATCTAGCAAGGTAAAAGGCGGTTGGTTTGGACTTCTACCGTCAAAATACCTACTGTAATTTTCAACGCCACTGCAATAGCCTATTTCACTCATCATCTCTATATCGTATAAAGTGCGTTGCTCTAACCTTTGCGCTTCTAAAATTTTATCGCTATCTTTTAAGGCTTTAACTTCGTTATGCAAATCTTTGGTAATAGCCGTTAAAGCAGATTTTAATTTTTCGCTACCAACGGCGTAATGGCTTGCGGGAAAAATAACGGCGTGCTTTAACACGGAAATAGCCTCGCCCGTAACGTAATCAACTTCTTTTATAGACTCAATTTCATCGCCAAAAAACTCTACCCTTATAATTGTTTGAGTGTTTGAAACGGGAAAAATATCTAAAACGTCGCCCCTAACTCTAAACGAACTTCTTGAAAAATCAATATCGCGCCTTTCGTAATGGATAGAAACTAATTTACGCATTAATTCGTCTCTTTCATAACTTTGGTTTGGTCTTAGCGAAACTGCTAAATTATAATATTCTTCCGGTGCGCCTAAACCGTAAATACAACTTACGGAAGCAACCACTAAAACGTCGCGCCGTTCTGCTAAGGCGCTAGTTGCACTGTGGCGCAATTTGTCAATTTCATCGTTAATAGACAAGTCTTTTTCAATATACGTATCCGACGCTGGAAGATAAGACTCGGGTTGATAATAATCGTAATAAGAAACGAAATACTCTACGGCGTTGCTTGGAAAAAACTCTCTAAACTCGTTGCAAAGTTGCGCGGCAAGCGTTTTGTTATGCGCTATAACAAGCGTTGGGCGGTTTACGTTGTTTATTACGTTTGCCATAGTAAAAGTTTTACCACTACCCGTAACTCCTACCAAAACTTGCGTTTTTAACCCGTCTAAAACGCCTTCGGTAAGAGATTTAATAGCGTTAATTTGGTCGCCCATAGGCTTGTATGAACTTTTTAATTCAAAATTTTTTTGAAGTTTTTGCATAAAACAAGCCTCCTTATAAGCGCTATATTATATATTAACATATTTTTTATATAAAATAAAGAATTTTTTTAAATATCGGTAAAACTTTTGCTTTTTTAACTGCATTTATGCGCTTATGTGAATATAAGCACCAAAATTCTACCTACAATAAAAGAAACGCAAGCGCCTAATACGGCAAGTATAATTCTATTTTTTATTGCGCTTATTTCGTTTTGATATTCTTGCTTATAGTTTTTACCTTTCTTTTTAAGCGTTATGCAGTATATTGGCTCGCCGTTTTGAGTGGTTAAAATAACGTCAACGTAATCACCGCTATCTAAACTTTGTAAAATTGAATTTATATTATCTTTATTTACCTTTTTGGGCTGATTTATAAACGCTATTAAATTAGACGGCGATATTAAACAAGAATCTCTTTTTATACAGTGGTCGTTAATTACTTTTAACACGCTTCTTTGAGAATAATTTAGCATTTATAACCTCGCAAAAAAAGCAATTATAGTAGAAAAAAGCGAGCCGATAAACCCACCTAAAAACGACAAAAAAAAGCACCAACCTAAAACGCCGTTATTATTTTTTACGGTTAAGGGAATTTCGCTGTTTTTTTCTTTTATAAAAGAAATTCCCTTTTCGGTTATAGTGGCGCAAAAACTGTAACCGTCGTCGTATTTACAACGTATATAACCGCTTGCGTTAAGCTCCCTAAAACACGGCGCTACGCTATCTAAACTAAGGCTTTGATTTTTATTGTATTTAGAAACTATTTCGTCTATCGTAAAAATTCTAAATTCGCCGTTTTTACACGCGTCGTTTATATAGTTTAAAATAAATTTACACTTGCTATCTAACATAATACCTTTTTTATTTAAGTATGTGTTGTTTATAAAAAATAATAACAAAAAACACGACTATTTAAGTCGCGTTTTAGTTTAACAATAAGGTATAAAGTTTTTTTCTAAAATTTACAAGTTTTAAGTAGTTTTTAGTTTCTTTATACGGAATAGTTTTTGGGTTTAAATTTCCGTTAAAATCAAGCCAAGTTTTAACTCTTGTTTCGCCTGCGTTATAAGCGCAAATAACGGCGTTTTTATCTTTAAATTTATTAGTTAAATAATTTAAATAGCACACGCCGATTAAAGCGTTTACGCTTTTGTTTTTTAAATCAATTTCGCCCTTAATATCGTATAGTTTAGCAACGTACTGAGCCGTGCTTTTTGTTACTTGCATTAAACCTATTGCGCCTTTATCTGAAACGGCTTGACTATTAAAATTGCTTTCGGTTTTCATAACCGCAAGTGCTAAACTTACTTCTACGTTATATTTAGTGCAAATGTCTTTTAAAAGATTTTCATACTTTTTATATCCGCCTATAAAATAAACGTAAAAAGCACCGCACAAAACGCTAAAAATTAACGCTATAACTAATAAAATTTTAGATATTTTTAACAATTTCATTTACTACCGCTATAACTTTGGCTTCAAGTTCGTTTAAAGTGCCGTCGTTATATATAATAGTATGCTCTAAAATTTCTTTTTTTTCGTAGTCGTATTGATTTTTTATTCTATTAATTACTTCTAAATTAGTTATTCCGTCCCTTATAGCAACGCTTTCTATTCTAGCCTTTTCGCTTCTTTTAACAACTATTACGGCGTCGTAATAACTTTGATAACCGCTTTCAAATAAAAGCGGAACTTCGTTAAACGCTATTTTTTGCTTGGTGGCGTTTAATTCAAAAAGTTTTTTCATTATTTTAGGGTGAGTATATGAATTTAGTTTTTTTAACGCTAACTCGTTGTTAAATACGATAGACGCAACCTTTTTTAAACCGTCTTTCTCGTTTAAACTTTCACTTACTTTAACGCTTTTAAAAACACCGCGCAAAAACTCGCCGTCTTTTAGCATTTCTTTATAGACGGCGTCCGCACTAAAAACTTCGTAACCAAGTTTGCGTATAATATTTGAAACGGTGGACTTTCCACTTCCTATTCCACCCGTTATAGCAACGGTAAATTTACTCATTTAGTTTCGTACCAACTTTTTCCCATTTTAATATCTACGGTTAAAGGAACTTTTAAAGAAACGGCGTTTTCCATTTCTTCTTTTACTATTTTTAAAACCTTTTGACTTTCGCTGATAGGCGCGTCTACGATTAATTCGTCGTGAACTTGAAGAATTAATTTAGACTGTTTACTTTCGTTTTTAAGTCTTTCATAAACTTTAACCATAGCAATTTTAATAATATCGGCGCTACTGCCTTGAAGTGGCATATTTTTTGAAGCCCTTTCGCCAAAACCGCGCACGGCAAAATTTGGAGAGTTAATTTCTTTTATATACCTTCTTCTATTAAGTAGCGTAGACACGTACCCGTTTTGTTTAGCAAATTCTACGTTAGATTGCATATATTCTTTAACCGACGGATACATTTCAAAATATTTGGCTATATACTCTTTTGCTTCTTTTGGAGATATTTTTAAATTTTTAGCAAGCCCGTACTCGCTTATGCCGTAAATAATTCCAAAGTTTACGGCTTTTGCGTTGCGACGCATAGTTGAAGTTACTTCGCTTAACTTAACGCCAAAAACTTGGCTTGCCGTAAGCGCGTGTATATCTTCGCCGTTATTATAGGCGTCAATTAAAATTTTACAACCGCTAAAATGCGCTAAAAGCCTTAGTTCAATTTGCGAATAATCGGCGTCTATTAAAACCCTGTCTTCCCCTCTTGGAATAAACAGTTTGCGCAGTTCTCTACCTTCGTTATCTCTTACGGGGATATTTTGTAAATTAGGCTCTTTTGAAGATAGCCTTCCCGTTTGAGTAAGCGTTTGATTAAAGCAAGTATGCACAAGCCCCGTTTCTTTATCTACCAAATTGCCCATACCTTCTAGGTACGAAGAATACAGTTTTTGAGCCGTTCTATACTGCAAAATTAAAGGGATAATAGGGTGCGCGTCGCTAAGTTCTTCCAACTTTTCGGCACTGGTAGAATAATTACCGCTTTTGTTCTTTTTACCACCCGATAACCCTAGCGTTTTAAATAAAACTTCGCTAACTTGCTTTGGCGAATTTGGATTTACAATAACCCCCGCTTGCTCGTTTATTTTGTTTGATAATTCGCTTAATTTTTGCTTATATTCTCGTTTAATTTCAGTTAAAGCGTCTAAATCTATTTTAAAACCGTCGTCTTCCATAGAAATTAAAACGTAAGTTAGTGGCAATTCTATGTTTTTGTATAGGTTATAAACGCCGTCGTTTTGAATTTTTTTATAAAGTTCGTCGCATATAAGTTTTAATGAATAAGCAGGCGTTTCTTTGTTTTTGCCGTAATAGTAAATTAACTCGTCTACACTTTCTTCGTAGCCCGAAAAATCTACTAAATAACGCATAATATCAACGTCTTCTACCTTGCATTTTAATGAAACGTTAAAGTCTTTAAAATAGCGAATTGCTTTTTTTACCGAGTGCAATATTACGGTACAGTTTTCGTTTTCTAAAATGGGCTTTATTAGGTTGATAGCGTCTAAAAACTCAAAGCCTGCGTCAAAAAACGTTTGCTTAACTTTTAATACGTATTCTTTTTGGTCGCCACAATAAACGTGGATATTTTCGCCTACTACAAGCGAAATATTTTTTGCGTCTTTTAAAAATAAGCACTCGCTTTCATTAGTTAGTTCAACACGCAAAACTTCTTTATTAATTGACGGCTCGCTATCGCCTTTATCAAACAATTCAACTCTTTTTAAAAAGCCCCTAAAATCAAGTTCGGTAAAAAACCTTTTAACTTCGTCAGAAAAAGGAAATTTAAAGGTGCAATCTTCAATTTTTAGTGGAATTTCTACGCTAGTATTAATAGTTGCAAGAGTTTTTGATAAAAAGGCAAGTTCTTTGCCGTTTTGTATTTTTTCTTGCAATTTACCTTTAAAGTCGCCAAGGTTTTGGTATACGTTTTCTAAACTGCCGTACGTAGTTATTAAGGAAAGCGCCGTTTTTTCGCCAACGCCTATAATTCCGGGGATATTATCTGAACTGTCCCCCATACACGCCTTTAAATCTATAATTTGCAAAGGCTCTATTTGAGTTTTTTCTTTAAAATTTTGGGCGTTATAAATTTCCGTGTCCGTAATTCCCCTACGGGTAAAATAAACGGAAGTTGTATCGTCTACAAGTTGAAAACTGTCTTTATCGCCCGTTATAATAATAGTTTCGCCTTTATAACGCTTAGATAAAGTTCCAATAATATCGTCTGCTTCTATGCCCGCTTGCTCGTAAGTTTTTATGCCCATTGTAGACAAAACTTCTTTTAAAAGCGGAATTTGTGGTCGCAAATCTTCCGGCATAGGCTTTCTTGTAGCCTTGTAGCCGTCGTACATATTATGCCTAAAAGTAGGCGCGTGTACGTCAAAGGCAACCACTATATATTCGGGGCTAATATCCCCTATCATTTTAATAAGCATATTTACAAAGCCGAATACGGCGTTTGTAGGTCTACCCGACTTATCCGAAAGCGGTGGCGTAGCGTAAAAAGCGCGATTTATTAAACTGTTGCCGTCTATTAATACGAGTTTTTTCATAATTTCCTATTTTAACAATAAAACGTTTGCATTTTTAAAAATGCTGTGCTATTATAATTATACTTTGTGTATATAGTATTGCACAAAACCATTAAAAAAGCAACTTAATTTTAATTTTTTTGCCGGTGTGGTGGAATTGGCAGACGCGCGGGACTCAAAATCCCGTGATAGCGATATCGTGTGGGTTCGACCCCCACCACCGGCACCATAAAAAAGCAACTTGCATTTAGCAAGTTGTTTTTTTATTGCATAGTTTATTAGGGGGCGAACGGGGCGTTAAAAAAACGTGCTTCGGATAGCACGTTTTTAGCCACAGGCGTGATAGCAAGCGCAAACGAATAGTTTAAACAAATATAAACAGCCACGAGTGAAAAGCGAGTGCGCTAAACGTTTTATGAGCC
>JAZRGU010000008.1:0-26754 GCA_045644385.1 Christensenellaceae bacterium | reverse complement strand
TAGCAGTTATATAACCATTGCGGTGACGATAGCGTCGAGGATCCACCTGTTCTCATTCCGAACACAGAAGTTAAGCTCGATTGCGCTAAAAGTACTTGGTTGGACACGACCTGGGAGGATAGGGAGTTGCCGCATTTCATTATTCCTCGTTAGCTCAGCGGTAGAGCAATCGGCTGTTAACCGATGGGTCGCAAGTTCAAATCTTGCACGGGGAGCCAAAAAAAAGACTTGTTTTTACAAGTCTTTTTTTATGTCAAATTCGCAAGAATTTGATTATAATTCGAGCCTTTAGGCGAGTTATCACGTTGCGATAGCAACTATCATTTTCGCTTTAGCGAATTTTAATTATAACTCACTATGTTCGAATGATAGCGATAAATCGCATGATAGTTCGCTATGCTCACATTATAGCAACTGCGTTGCATTTTTTTATGTGCTATAATAAAACTATGAAAGAAAATAAGTTGTTAACGTTATCGCAAGAATTTGATTATAATTCGAGCCTTTAGGCGAGTTATCATGTTGCGTAGTAACTATCATTTTCGCTTTTGCGAATTTTAATTATAACTCACTATGTTCGAATGATAGCGATAAATCGCATGATAGTTCGCTATGCTCACATTATAGCAACTATCGTTGCATTTAAATTTTTTATGTGCTATAATAAAACTATGAAAGAAAATAAGTTATTAACGTTATCTCAAGAATTTGCTGTTGAGATAATTAAAATATCGCAATTGTTAAAAGATAAAAAAGAGCATAGTTTTGCAGACCAAATAAAGCGCTCTGGAACTAGTATATCGGCAAATATCGCCGAGGCTAACAATCCACAAAGCCGTGCCGATATGATTTCTAAATTTGAAACAGCTTTAAAAGAAGCAAGTGAAACGGAAAACTGGCTAACCGTTTTAAAAGATTCAGAAGTTTTAACTGTTGAAAACTTTGAAAATACACATAAAAAAGTTGTAAAAATAAAAATCTTACTTATCAAATCAATTCAAACGTTAAAAAGCAAGTAAAAATGAAGACCTATAATAGCACTTTTGCTGTTATAGGTCTTTTTTAATCTTCTAATCCTAAAATATAATCGGCTGAAACTTTATAAAATTTTGCAAGCTTTATTAAAACGTCAATAGGTAGTTGGCGTTTTTCATTTTCATATTGCGAATATGTGTTTTGCTTAATATTTAAATATTCGGCAATTTGACTTTGTGTTAAATTATTTTCTTCCCTTAATTCTTTTAGTTTCATATAAATATTATACGATATCTCGTGTTGAGATATTGACACATATCTCAAAATGTGATATAATTGGTTAAAAAGTGAGAGGCACTTAAAAACATAGGAGAAAAAGTATGTATTGTAAAACTTGTGGTAAAGAGATTAATGATGGTGCTGTTGTTTGTCCTAACTGTGGATGTTCAACTAATAACAAACCGATTGCGCAAGCGGGCGGAGAATCAAGAAATGGGCTTGGCGTTCTTTTAGGTTTTTTTGCAGGATTAATAGGTCTTGTTATAGGTTTAGCGATGTTTCAAAGTGGAACAGAAGAAAGAGAGACTTTTATAAAAGGTTGGGTAAAAGGATTTATTATTACTTTTTGTATATCAGTCGTTTTTGGTATAATATATGGCGTCTCAATATCATACCTTATGTATTATTAAAGAGTATATAGTAACATCTGTTTTAGTAGCAGTATAAAAAAAGAGTAACAAACGTTACTCTTTTTTTATGTCAAATTAAAGTAAAAGCAAATACGGTTTAATAAAATTGCTAAAATAAATTACAGTTTAAAAAAACACACGATAAAATTTGTTATATAAACAAAAATTTTAAAAACTCTTGAAGTTAGTTTTATCCGTGCTATAACGTTATTAATTAATTATCTGTTTAAAAAACAATATAAATCGATAACGTAAATAGGAGAGAATATGTTACTAATAAAAAATGGTAAAATTAAAACAATGGCTGGAAAGGATATTGAAAACGGCTGTATCCTTATTGGCGACGATGGTAAAATATTAGACGTAGGCGTTAATCTTTCGGCAAACGGGGCAACCGTTATAGACGCGCAAAATAGATTGGTTACGCCCGGTTGTGTAGAAGCGCGCTGCCACCTTTGTTTAGAAAACTCAAAAATGCGTTGGCAGGCTGTGGGCTATAACGAAAAATCCGACCCCGTTACTCAACAAATGAGAACGATTGACAGTATTAACCCGTTATACGAAACTTTTTTTACGGCGTTAAAAAGTGGCATAACTTGCGGTATGTACGACGGGTCTGGTGAATTTGCATTAAACGTTGGCGTGCCTGCTAAAAGCGGTGTTGGCGTTGGAATTATGGCTATCGTTCCTTGCCGTATGGGAATAGGAGTGTATTCGCCGGCGTTAGATAATAAAGGAAACAGCGTGGCAAGCAAAAAGGTTTTAGAATTAATTAGCAAAAAAATGCGTTTAAGCATATATTAATTTAAAATCAATTTAAATTACGTTAAATTAATAGCCAAAGTAAAAACCACTTTTATAGCAAAGCAAAAAGTGGTTTTTTTATTAAAAAACAAGTGCAAAGTTTTTAACAAAATACCTATTTTACTTTGCAATAGCATATAATAAATAGTAAAATAAGCCCAAATGCAAACGTACAATTACACTTTTTTGGTATTTTTGCAAATAAAAATAGTCAAAAAAAAGTATTTACAAAACAAAAGCCTAGGTGTATAATATATAGTAGAAAATTTAATAAAATCAAATTATAAATATAATTAAGCGAGGTATATTATGAAATTAATTATTAAAGATAATTACGAAGAAATGAGTTTATGGGCTGCAAATCACATTGCAAACGCCATAAACAATCACAAAGAAAACCGTCCTTTCGTTCTCGGTTTACCAACAGGCTCTTCTCCGCTTGGCGTTTATAAAAAGTTGATAGAAATGAACAAAACGGGAAAAGTTACTTTTAAAAACGTTGTAACTTTTAATATGGACGAATACGTTGGTTTACCAAGAGAACACGAGCAAAGTTATTGGTATTTTATGCACGACAATTTCTTTAATCACATTGATATTCCAAAAGAAAACGTTAATATTTTAAACGGTATGGCAAGCGATTTAGAAGCAGAGTGCAAACGTTACGAAGACAAAATTGCTTCATACGGCGGAATAGATTTATTTATGGGTGGTAGCGGTGTTGACGGACACATTGCGTTTAACGAACCGTTTACTTCACTTTCTTCTCGCACGGGCGTTCGTGGATTAACGGAAGATACTTTAATTGCTAACTCACGCTTCTTTGATAACGACCCAAATAAAGTTCCTAAAACGGCACTTTCAGTTGGCGTTGGCACGGTTTGCGATTCTAAACAAGTTATGCTTTTAATTAGCGGACATAATAAGGCTCGCGCACTTCGTCATTGCGTTGAAGGTGGTGTAGACCACGCTTGGACTATAAGCGCACTTCAAATGCATAAAGACGGTATTATCGCTTGCGACGAGGCTGCTTGTGGCGAATTAAAAGTTGATACTTATAAATATTTTAAAGAAATTTATAAAAACGAAAAATAAAATTTAATAAAGAATATAAAAACTGCACCTAATAAATTTTGGGCGCAGTTTTTTTAAGGTAAAAATAACTGCTATGTTATTTGAAATTTTTAACAAATAAAGTTAAATTTTTAAAATATAAAAATCTGCGTATTTATTCGTTGACTTGAATATTTTATAAGCGTATACTAATTTAAAATACTCTTATAGGTTTATAGGAGGGAATATGAGAATTAAAGAAACAAATATGTTAGAGGGCTCTATCATAAAAGGTCTTTTATCTATGTCTATACCTATTATGATAATAAATGTTTGCCAACAGTTGTTTAGCATAATAGATATGACTATGCTAGGCAACATGGTAGGGGACGACGCCGTCGGTTCGGTCAGCGTTTGTGGCACTTTAATTACACTTATTACAAGTATAATAGTAGGCGTTTCTTCGGGAGCAAACGTAGTAGTTGCAAGGCATATCGGTAAAGGCGATATAGAAGGTGCCGAAAAAGCAATGGGCTCGGCAATACTCGTAAGTATTTGCGGTGGCACAATATTGCTTATCGTGGGCGTTACGTTTGCAGAAAAGTTTTTAATTTTAATAGACTGCCCCGCAAGGAAGCTTGCTGGTGCAACTACGTATTTTAGGTTTTACTTTTACGCGTTGCCTTTTACGTTATTATATAACTTTTCCGCGTCAATATTAAGGGCGTCGGGGACGATAAGCGACCAATGATATTCCTTCTTATAAGCGGTGTAATAAAGGTTATATTAAACTTTGTTTTTATAAAATTTTTCCATACTACCATAGAAGGCGTAGGTATTGCATTAATTATAGCAAACGTTACTAGTAGTTCGCTTGCCTATATTACTTTATTAATAAATAAAGGTAAAGTTCGTTTTAGATTTAAAAATTTAAAATTCTATAAAAAACTTGTTGGCGAAATGTTTTATATAGGTATACCAACGGGGCTACAAAGTATGTTTTATTCAATAGCAAACGTTCTTATAACAAAGGTTGTAAACGGCTATGGCGATAATGCAACTACGGGCGTTGGAATAGCAAATCAGTACGACGGATTAATGTATCAAATTTGTATGGCGCCGTCGCTTGCGGTAATGCCGTATATTGCTCAAAATATAGGTGCAAAAAACGTAAAAAGGGTAAAGCAAGTAATTGCAAAGTCAATGATTATAACCGTTATTATCGGTGGAACAGCGGGTGCGCTTTCGGCAGGATTTTCAAGGCAATTAGCGGATATTATGACAGACGACCCATAAGTTATTATGTACGCACGCCAAAAGATGATGGTAGTATCTAGTTTGTATTTCGTTCAAGGTATAAGCGAAATTTTAGTTGCGTCTTTAAGGGCGTTAGGTAAGCCGATTATACCAACTATTTCTTCGTTTATGTTTATGTGCCTATTTAGATTTTTCTGGATATATTTAATATACCCGTTATGGCCAACCATATTGTTTTTATATCTCGTTTGGCCAGTTGGATGGGCTCTTTGCATTTCGTCAAACTTGTGCTTTTACTTTCCAACCATTAAAAAACTTTCTAAAAAGTTTGAGTCTACAAACCTTGCCCCCCAAACGCTTGAAACTGAAACTAATGAATAAATAGTTAGTTTGCGCTGGTTTTATTAAGAAATTTTAACGTATAAAAATAGCACACTGCTTTTATTAGCAGTGTGCTTTACTTATATAAAAATTTTTATTTTTTATGTAATTCATCGTGAATATAGTTCATATTTGCAACTAAATCTTTATAAATTCTATCATAAATGCGTTTAAATTCCCAAATTACGTTGGTTGCTTCGTTTATAGTTTTTACGTCATGCCCGTAATAAACTTCAACGGTGTCTTTATAAAAATTAAATTTAACTTCTGGGAAAAGTTGTTGTAACTTTGCTTGCGTTTTAGGAAGGTCTTTCATTGGCAACGCGTGGAAAATTGCAGTAGCCCTTGCATAATAATACCAAGGACCAAACCTTTCAACTTCTTTGCCAAAAATTTTCTTTTTAATATATCTTCTATCTCTAGAAAAAAATGCTTGAGAAGTAAAGGTGTTGCGGTATTCAGTTGCAAAAAGATGAGTAACTTCGTAAGTTGCGTAATAATCGTCTGCCGAGCCGTTATAAGATATGTTTTTTTTGCTATAAGTGTAAGGCGCGTGTGCAAAGTTTACAACTTTTAACGTAGATTTAAACCTTGCCAAAACTTTTTTTGGCTTAATGCCTAAAAATAATTTTTGAAAATCCATAATAAAACTCCTTATTTTTATATTAAATAAATTATAGCATAATAAATATTACATATCAATAAAAATTTTTAAAATTGCTAAAAACAATTGAAAATAAAAAAACGCCGTGCTAAAATATTAAAGTAGTTATGTTATGCAAGGGGGAAATTATGGAAGTTTTATGTATAGGAAATGGTTTTTCGCAAGACGCAACAAGATACGTTTATGAAATAGCAAGAAAAGACGGCGAAAAAATTAATATTGTAAATTTATATTCTAGCGGTTGCTCGCTAGAAAGGCATTGCAAATTCATACAAAGTCAAGAAGCATGCTACGGGTTAGAAATAAACGGTCAACTTTCTTTTTTTGGATAAACTTAAAAACTGCACTTAAAAATAGGGCGTGGGACGTTATAACCGTTCAACAAGCAAGTAAATTTAGTGTAGACTTTAATTTTTACGTGCCTTTTTTACAAACTCTTGTTAGTTACGTTAAAGAATACTGTCCTAACGCTAAAATATACGTTCATCAAACTTGGGCGTACGAAAACGGCAGTGAAATGCTTGCATCGCTTAATAAATATAAAACTAGTTCGGAAATGACGAAAGATATAGTTACAGCCTACGATAAAGCGTTTGAATTAATAAACGCAACTAAAATGATAAGAAGTGGCGAACTTTTTGATTTATTACTTAAAAAAGGTATTAAAAATCTTTATAGAGACACTTATCACGCATCGCTTGGACTAGGTAGGTACGCTTTGGGGTTGTTGTGGTACGGCGTTTTGTTTGATAAAGACGTGGAAAGCAATAAATTTAAAGATTTTGACGAAAAAGTATCTAAAAAAGAAATAGAAATAGTTAAAAATTGCGTTAAAGAAATATTAAATAAAAAATAAAACCCCACGCTACGATTATGCAAAAAATTGGCGGTAGCAGTTAAGACGATAAAATTATAAAAGGATAGCAAAAAAAGGCGTTTCCCTTAGAGATTTTTAAACAGCACAAAAGGATAGCAAAAATTATTTGCTATCCTTTACTTTTTTAATTTACTCAATTAAAAACTTAGTTTAAAGGTGTAATACGCTATGGTTTTTATAATAAAAAAACTAATAATAAAAGTGAAACGCCGTAATAAATACAAACGGCAACAAAGTCGTTAACGGTAGTTATTAACGGTCCTGACGCTACTGCCGGGTCAACGCCAACCCTTTTAAATAACATGGGAATAAGCGTTCCGTCTAAACTTGCAACAAGCATAGATAAAAATAGTGAAATTCCTATACAGCCTGAAATTGCAAAGCCCGACACTCCTAAATCGCTTGCAAACGCCCCTTCAAAAAGTTGAATATATAAACCTATAATTAAAAATGAAAGAGAGCCTATTAAAATTCCGTTAAGCGCACCGACGCGCATCTCTTTAAACACAAATTTGTTTTTTTCTTTAGAACTTAATTTTTCGTTGTTTAAAACTCTAATAGTAACTGCTAGGCTTTGCGTTCCACTGTTACCGCTCATACCTAATATTAAACTTTGAAAAGTGTAAATTATAATAAGCGAAGTTGGTATAAACGTTTGAAACGCTTGAATAACGGATGAAACTAAAACGCTTAAAACAAGTAAGGTGGTAAGCCAAGGCAAGCGTTTTCTAACGCTTTTTAAAAGTGGCTCGTTTAAATCTTCTTCGGAAGTAAGACCTGCAAGTTTAGCGTAGTCGTCACTCATTTCTTCGTCAATAGCCTCAACTATATCAGACGCAGTAATTACGCCCAAAATTTGCTTTTCTTTGTTGAGTACGGGAATACTGTCTTCCGAATAATCTTTTAAACTTTCAATACACTCAGCCGTTGTTTCACGGTCAAAAAGGTAGGGGTAATTGGTTGTAATTATAGAGTCTAACGGAGTAGTGTCTCTTGCTACTACCAAATCTCTTAATTCTATTGCGCCGTAAAAACAGTTGTTCTCGTCAACGGCGTAAATAGTTGAAATATTGTCGTTATCGGCGGCTTGGCTAATAACGGAACTCATCGCTTGCTTTACCGTATAAGAATTTTTTATAGTTATAAAATTGGTGGTCATACGGCTACCGATTTCATCTTCTTTATAAGAAGTTATAAGTTCAATGTCCTTTTGAACTTCCGGTTCTATGAGTGGTAAAAGTTCGTTAACGCGTTCTTCGGTAAAATCTTCTAATACGTCAATGGCGTCGTCCGCGTCCATACTTTCTAATATGTCGGCAACTTTTTCATTGTCTAACTCGGCAAGGTATTCGCTGGCGTCGTCAACGTACGCAAATACGGCGGAAATTGCGTCAACCCCTAAAATTTTATAAAGAGTTTTTCTTTCTTCTTGCGTTAAAAGGGGGATAATTTCGGCAATATCGTTATCGTGGTATTCGCTTATTTGTTCGCGCTTTCTTTTTTGCGAGTCCGCACTTTTAACTATTTGTAAAAGTTCTTCGGTATAATCGCGTTTTTCAGGTAGCGCATTTTCGTTTTCTAAAACGTTCTTTTCTTCGTTCATTTTACACCTCAACTTTGGCATAAAAAATGCCCAATGCTCTTACGCACTAGGCAAACGAACTATATATATAGAAGCGCGCGCGAATTATGGCGCTAAAAACTGCGCCACAAAAAAACTAGTGCGTAAATATTCGTTATTTAAATTTAACCCAAAATTAAAACTTCGGGGATTTCCTTCCGTAGCCATAATAACTCCTTTTTTAAAGTGTAACACATTTTATTTATTTTGGCAACAATAGGCAATATAAAAAATAAATTTAATCAATAAATTGTTTGCAAAATAAAATTGTGTATGATAAAATATTATAAAAAAACATAGCGCAAATATTTGCGTAAAAGAAGGTGTGAGTATGTATGATTTTATAAACGTGTTAGACGATTATAAGCAAATGATTTTAGACGCTGAAAGGCATATTTGGAAAAATCCCGAAACTGGTTATAGAGAGTATAAAACTACTGAATTTTTGATTTCTCAATTTAAGCAATTAGGCTATAAAGAAGAAGATATCGTAAGGGCAGAGGGTACAACTGGCTTTTATACGGCAGTTGATACTAAAAAAGAAGGTCCAACGGTTTTGGTTTTAGCCGAACTTGACTCTTTAATAAACGCAAACCACCCAGAGTGCGATAGTCAAACTAAATACGTGCATACTTGCGGTCATAACGTTCAATGCGCGGCTATTTTAGGCGTTGCGGCGGCTTTAAAAAGACAAGAAGTTATATCTAAATTATGCGGTAAAATAAAATTATGTTTAGTTCCCGCCGAAGAAGGTATTGAAATTGAATATAGAAAATCTCTTATAGACAAGGGTGTTATAAAATACAATTCCGGAAAAGCGGAATTTATTTCAAGAAGGTATTTTGAAGACGTAGATATTGCCTTTATGGTTCACACCACTAATATGACCGGCAGTAGAAAGTTCAGTTTAACAAAAGGGCATAACGGCGTAATTAGAAAAAGCATAGTAGTTAAAGGCAAGTCGGCTCACGCGGGCGCTTACCCTCACAACGGAATAAACGCTTTAAACGCCGCTAACCTTATGCTACTTGCAATCAACTCGTTAAGAGAAACTTTTACAGAAGATACTTATGCAAGAATTCACTCAATTATAACCAAGGGTGGCGAGGCTGTTAACGCCGTACCGGACGAGGTTAAAATTGAATCTTACGTACGCGCTGCAAACCCTATTGCTCACAAAAAGATTAACGACGCGGTAAACCGCACCATATCTGCTTGCGCGGCGGCTATTGGAGCAAACGTAACTATAACCGACCTTCCAGGTTCGGAAGCACTTAACGAAGACGCTAATTTAAGAAAGGTTGCCCTTGAAGTTTTTGAAAACTTGGCTGGTAAAGACGGTTACAGTTATAATGACAAATGGTTTCCATCTTCAACCGATATGGGCGATATTAGTACCTTATTCCCAGCAATCCACTGTTACGTTGGCGGAACGATAGGAACTGCTCACGGCATAGATTTTTACGTAGACAATCCGTACCTTGCTTGTGTAGAAAACGCTAAAATGCAAGTTGCTTTATTATACGAACTTCTTACAAACAACGCCGAAAAAGCAAAAGAAGTTATCGCTAATTATAAGCCGGTGTTTAATAGCGTAGACGAGTATGTTAAACACAAAGACTCTATAACGATGTCAAAAGAGTGCGTAAACTATAACGAAGACGGAACAATTACGTTAAATTTCAAAAAATAAAGCAAATTAAAAGCCCATTTTTAGTGGGCTTTTTTGTTTGCACAACAATATATTGTGGTTATAAAAAATATTTAAAAATTATTTAAAAAAACGCAAAAAAACATTTGACTTTATTTTTGTAATCTTATAAAATATAGAGGCTGTGTTTATATTGGGTTGATACGAAAAGTTACTTAAACTTGCGCCCACAATGCAAATCCGGAACTTGCAAGGGCAAAAGAAGATAATTTTCGTTGACAAATGTGAGGGTATAACTCTCGCGACTAACCGTGCAAGAAATTAGAGTCATTCGCAGCAAAACAACACAGTAGCGAGTGATTTTTTATTTTCTTTAAAGCGCGACACACACGGCAATGTTGACTACATTAAAAAGTTAGTATAAAAAAGGAGAGAAACAATGGCAGGACAAAAAATTAGAATTAAATTAGCCGCATACGACCACAAAATGGTTGACCAAGCAACTGAAAGAATCGTTGAAACGATGAAAAAAGCAGGCGCTAAAATAAGCGGACCTATCCCACTTCCTACTGAAAAGGAAATTGTTACTATTTTGAGGTCTCCTCATAAGTACAAGGATAGTAGAGAGCAATTTGAAATAAGAACTCATAAGAGACTTATTGACATTTACTCAACCTCGGCAAGTGCAAAGATACTTGACAGTATTCATTTACCAGCAGGCGTTGACGTAAAAATTAAACTTTAAAAAACAAATGCAATTTTAATATTGTAAATATTATGGAGGTGAACTTTATCAAATGAATAAAGCAATCATTGGAAAAAAATTAGGTATGACGCAAATCTTTTCCGCTGACGGAAAAGTAATTCCCGTTACCGTAGTTGAGGCTGGTCCATGTCCGGTAGTTCAACTTAAAACTGTTGAAAAAGACGGATATCAAGCAGTTAAACTTGGTTTTAACGAAGTTAAAGAAGCAGACCTTAACAAACCCGAAGCAGGTCAATTTAAAAAAGCAGGCGTTGCTTGTCAAAAAGTTTTAAAAGAATTTAGGCTTGACGACGTTTCCGCTTACGCAGTAGGTCAAACCGTAACTGTTGAAGCTTTTAAAGAGGGCGACAAAATTGACGTATCCGGTCAAACGAAAGGTCACGGATTTACGGGCGTAATTAAAAGATGGAATCAACAAAGACTTAAAATGACGCACGGCGTTGGCCCTGTACACAGAGAAGTAGGTTCTATGGGTTCAATAAGCGCTCCGTCAAGAGTATTTAAGAACAAGCATATGCCAGGTCAATACGGTAACGAAAAGGTAACCGTACAAAACCTTGAAATCGTAAAAGTCGATACGGTTAGAAACGCATTGCTTATAAAAGGCGCTATCCCTGGTCCAAAGGGCGGAATCGTTGTTATTTCCGATAGCGTTAAAGCGTAAAGGAGAGTTATTCTATGCCAAGCATTAAAGTTTATAATATGAAGGGTCAAGAAACTGGCTCTATGGAACTTAGCGAAATCTTCGCAATTGAATACAACGAACCTTTAATACATCAAGCCGTAGTTACTAGACTTGCTAACGAACGTCAAGGTACTAAAAGTACTTTAACTAGGTCGGAAGTAAGAGGTGGCGGTAAAAAGCCTTGGAGACAAAAGGGCACGGGTAATGCGCGCCAAGGTTCTACAAGAGCACCACAATGGATTAAGGGTGGCGTAGTATTCGCACCAAAGTCAAGAGATTTCTCTAAAAAGATGAACATAACTGCAAAGCGCGTTGCACTTTTCAGCGCACTTTCTAAAAAGATTGCAGACAACGAATTTATCGTTATTGATAATCTTGCAGTAGAAAACGGCAAAACGAAAGAAATGGTAGCGTTTATGGACGCTTTCAAGTTTGAAAAAACTGTTTTAGTAGTTATGGGTAATAACGACGTTAACGTAATAAGGGCGTCTGCAAACATACCTACGCTTGAAACTATCGCCGTTGAACAATTAAACACTTACGACGTTGTTAAAAACGCAGTAGTAGTTATCGCGCAAAGCGCAGTTGCTAAATTAGAGGAGGTTTACGGAGAATAATGAAGGAAAGAGATATTATTATCAGACCTCTTTTAACAGAAAAGAGTTACGCTGATATTTCTAGCAAGAAATATGTTTTCGTAGTTTCTAAAACAGCGAACAAAACGGAAATTAAACTTGCCGTTGAAAAACTTTTTAACGTACAAGTTGATTCCGTTAACACAGTAAATTGTCGTGGCAAATTAAAGAGAATGGGTAGAAACGAAGGTTACACTCCATCTTACAAAAAAGCCATCGTACAATTAAAGGCAGACAGCAAGGGCATCGAATTCTTCGATTCCATGGCTTAATAAGGAGGAGACATAAATGGGTATCAAAAGATATAAACCAACTTCTTCTGCTCGCCGTTTTATGACGGTAAGTTCTTACGAAGAAATAACTTGTACAAAACCTGAAAGGTCGCTTCTTGAAGACCAAAAGCATACGGCAGGCCGTAATGCGCAAGGTAAAATCACTGTAAGACATCACGGCGGTGGAAATAAAAGAAAATACCGTATTATTGACTTTAAAAGATGTAAAGACGGTATCACGGCTGTTGTTAAAACCATTGAATACGACCCAAACAGAACTGCAAATATTGCACTTTTAGTTTATGCTGACGGCGAAAAGAAATATATTCTTGCCCCTGTTGGATTAAACGTTGGCGACAAAGTTTTAAGTGGCGCCGGTGCAGATATTAAGCCAGGCAACGCACTTCCTATTGAAGCAATTCCTGTTGGTACGATGATTCACAACATTGAACTTCAACCAGGTAAAGGCGGTCAACTCGTTAGGGCGGCTGGTATGGCGGCACAACTTATGGCAAAAGAAGGAAAGTACGCACAAGTTAAAATGCCAAGTGGCGAAATGCGTCTTATCCTTGTAAAATGTAAAGCAACTATCGGTCAAGTTGGTAACCTAGACCACGAAATTATTAGAATCGGTAAAGCTGGTAAAAAGAGGCATATGGGTATTAGACCTACTGTAAGAGGTTCTGTAATGAACCCTTGCGACCACCCACACGGTGGTGGTGAAGGTAAAGCACCTGTTGGTAGGTCGGGACCTGTAACGCCTTGGGGTAAACCAGCACTTGGTTACAAGACTAGAAAGAAGAAAAACAGAACCGACAAGTTTATTCTTAAAAGGGTAAATTAAGGGGAGGACTAAAATGAGTAGAAGTGTTAAAAAAGGACCATACGTCCAAGAAAGATTATTAAAAAGGGTAGAAGCTCTTAACGCTGAAAACAAAAAGACGGTTTTAAAAACTTGGTCAAGAGCGTCTACAATATTCCCCCAAATGGTTGGTCATACTATTGCAGTTCACGATGGTAGAAAGCACGTTCCCGTTTATATAACGGAGGATATGGTAGGTTGTAAGCTTGGCGAATTCGCACCTACAAGAACTTTCAAGGGTCACGCAGGCTCTAAAACTTCGGACGCAAGGTAGGAGGTAGAAAATGGCTAAAAATATGAAATTAAAAACTCAACGCATTGAGGAAAATAAAGATAAAAGAGCAAAAGCAATTGCTAAATTTATTAGAATTTCTCCTTACAAAGTAAGAGTTGTACTTGATAATATTAGAGGAAAAAGCGTTAACGATGCCGTTGCAATTTTAGAAAATACGTCAAAAGCAGGTGCTGAACCAATTAAAAAAGTCGTATTATCTGCCGTTGCTAATGCCGAACATAATTTAGGTATGAATAAAGACGACCTTAAAATTGCCGTATGCTACGCTGACCAAGGCCCTACGTTAAAGAGAATGAGACCTATGGCACACGGTAGAGCATTTAGAATTTTAAAACGCACAAGTCACATCACGGTTATTCTTGATGTGATTAAGAAGTAGGAGGCTGTAATGGGACAAAAAGTAAATCCTCATGGATTAAGAGTAGGCATAATCAAAGATTGGGATACTCAATGGTATGCTGACAAAAAAGCATTTTCAGTAAACCTTAAAGAAGATTATGAATTAAGAAAATTTATTAAAGATAAGTACTTCCAAGCAGCAATTTCTTCCGTAAGAATTGAAAGGGCGGCAAACAAAGTTACGGT
Organism: Christensenellaceae bacterium; assembly: GCA_045644385.1. Lineage (GTDB taxonomy): Bacteria > Bacillota > Clostridia > Christensenellales > Borkfalkiaceae > HGM11412. Next base: position 12,682 of record JAZRGU010000008.1, on the reverse strand, counting down.
TACCGTATTTACGGCTAGACCAGGCGTTTTAATCGGTAAGGCTGGCGCTGAAATTGAAGTAATGAAAAACAGTCTTGCAAAAATTGCCAAAGGCAAACAAATTGCAGTAAACATTGTGGAAGTTAAAAAACCTGATTGCGATGCACAACTTATTGCTGAAAACGTTGCTGCTCAACTTGAAAAAAGAGCATCTTTTAGAAGAAGTATGAAGCAAGCGATGTCAAGGGCTACAAGGCTTGGCGTTAAGGGTATCAAAATTATGGTTAGCGGAAGACTTGACGGTGCGGAAATTGCTCGTAGTGAACAATATCACGAGGGTTCAATTCCACTTCAAACACTTCGTGCCGACATTGATTACGGTTTTGCCGAGGCTCACACGACTTTCGGTATTATCGGAATTAAGGTATGGGTGTACAAAGGCGAAGTTTTAGGCGGTGCAAAGAAAGTTACCGAAGGAGGCGAGGCTTAATATGTTAATGCCCAAGAGAGTAAAAAGAAGAAGAGTTCATCGTGGAAGGATGACAGGCAAGGCTAACAAAGGCAATATGATTGCTTACGGTCAATACGGCCTTGTTGCTATGGAGCCAGCTTGGATTACGTCTAATCAAATAGAAGCAGCGCGTGTAGCGATGACAAGATTTATTAAACGTGGTGGTCAAGTTTGGATTGATATTTTCCCACACAAACCAATAACTCAAAAACCAGCGGAAACTCGTATGGGTTCTGGTAAAGGTTCAGTTGAGTACTGGGTGGCAGTTGTTAAGCCAGGCAGAGTTTTATTTGAAATGGCTGGCGTTGACGAAGTTACGGCAAGAGAAGCTATGCGTCTTGCAGGACACAAATTGCCAATCAAAACAAAGTTTATGAAAAAAGAAGTTTCACAAGAAGGCGGTGAAGGTTAATGAAAGCAAAAGAAATAAAAGAGATGACTAATGACGAATTAGTTGCAAAACTTGAATCTTTAAAAGAAGAATTGTTTAACCTTCGTTTCCGTCACGCTACTGGTCAACTTGAAAATCCTAACGTGCTTAAAACCGTTAAAAAAGATATTGCAAGAGTTAAGACCATTATTTGTGAAAGAGAAAAGAAGGCGTAATGGAGGAAGTATAAATGGAAAGAAATTTGAGAAAAGAAAGAGTAGGTTTGATAGTTTCTGACAAAATGGATAAAACCGTTGTTGTAGAAGTAACCGAAAAAAGAAAACATCCTCTTTACAAAAAAACTATCACAAGAACCGTTAAATTCAAAGCGCACGACGAAGAGAATGCTTGCGGAATTGGTGATAAAGTAAGAATAGTCGAAACAAGAAAGTTATCCAAAACTAAAAATTGGAGAGTTTCTGAAATTATTGAAAAGGCTAAATAATAGGAGAAAGCGAAGATGATACAACCACAAACAAGATTAAAAGTTGCAGACAACTCTGGCGCAAAAGAAATTATGTGTATTAGGGTTTTAGGCGGTTCTTTCAGAAGGTGTGGTAACATAGGCGACGTTATCGTTGCAAGTGTTAAAACCGCTACTCCCGGTGGCGCAGTAAAGAAAGGTGACGTGGTTAAAGCCGTTATAGTTAGAACTTCAAAAGGTCTTCGTAGACCAGATGGCACTCACATTAGATTTGACGAAAACGCCGCTGTTGTAATAGACAATCAAAAACAACCTAGAGGAACTCGTATTTTTGGACCTGTTGCAAGAGAACTTCGTGAAAAAGATTTTATGAAGATTGTTTCACTTGCTCCGGAAGTGTTGTAAGGAGATAGTTATGAAAGTTAAAAAGAACGATACCGTTGTAGTTATTACGGGTAAAGACGTTAAAAAAACTGGTAAAGTTTTAACGGCACTTCCCAAATTAAATAAAATTATCGTAGAAGGCGTAAACGTACAAGAAAAAAATCGCAAGGCTCGTAGCGCACAAGAAACAAGCCAAAAGATTAAAAAAGAAGGTCCTATTGACGCTTCAAACGTTTTAGTTATTTGCCCAAAATGCGATAAGGCAACTCGTGTTGGCTATATATTAGTAGACGGCAAAAAAGTTAGAGCTTGTAAAAAATGCGGTGCTGTTTTAGACGTTAAAGTTGAAAAGAAGGCACCACAAAAAAAGGCTAGCAAAAAAGCCGTAAAAGAAGAGGTTGCAAGTGAAGAAGTTGCACCAAAAAAGGCTACTAAAAAGTCAACTAAAAAAGTAGCGGAAGAAGTTGTTGCAAGTGAAGAAGTTGCACCTGCAAAAGCAAAAAAGACTACTAAAAAGGCTACTGAAAAGGTAGAAGAAAAGAAACCTTCTACAAAGAAAAAGGCTGTAAAGAAAGATGGTACAGCAGACGCGCAAGCGTAATAATTATTAAGGAGAACTTATTATGGCAGGAAAGACTCAGGTTGCTAAGGTAACTGCAACCGATTCAGATTGCAGAGTAAGAGAGATGTACAAAACAGAAGTTGTACCATATCTTATGAAGCGTTTTAACTATAAAAATGTAAACCAAGTTCCAAAGCTCGTTAAAATAACTATTAACGGCGGTCTTGGCGATATTAAAGACAACGCTAAAAGCGTTCAACTTGTAGAAAAAGAACTTTCTCTCATTTCTGGTCAAAAACCGGTACTTACAAAAGCAAAAAAATCCGTTGCTAACTTCAAGGTTAGACAAGGTATGAACGTAGGTATTAAGGTTACGTTAAGAAACGATAGAATGTATCAATTTTTTGACAAGTTTGTATCAATAGCACTTCCAAGAGTTAGAGACTTTAAAGGTGTTCCAGACAAGTCTTTTGACGGAAGGGGCAACTATGCAATGGGCATTAAAGAACAACTTATTTTCCCTGAAATTCAATACGACCAAGTAGAAAAAATAAGAGGTTTTGATATATGCTTTGTTACTACGGCTAAAACGGATGAAGAAGCATACGAATTACTCAAAGCAATGGGTATGCCTTTCAAGGCTTAATTAAGGGGGAACGGTCATGGCAAAAAAAGCAATGATAAATAAACAACAAAAAACAGCAAAGTTCTCTACAAGAGAATATACGAGATGCAGTATTTGTGGTCGTCCACACGCTGTACTTCGTAAGTATGGTATTTGTCGTATATGTTTCAGAAATTTGGCTTATAAAGGACAGATTCCCGGCGTGAAAAAGTCTAGTTGGTAAAAGGAGGAACGGATAATGACAGATACTATTGCAGATATGCTTACTCGCATTAGAAACGCGCTCGTTGTTAAACACGAAAGCGTTGAAGTTCCGGCATCAAAAATTAAAAAAGAGATTGCCAGAATTCTTTTGCAAGAAGGTTACATTACATCATATGAAGTCGTTGAAGACGGCGTTCAAGGCAAAATTGTCATAACACTTAAATACGGCCCTAACGGCGAAAAAGTTATAAGTGGATTAAAAAGAATTTCTAAACCAGGTTTAAGGATTTACACGGGTTGTGACGAATTACCAAAAGTTCTTGGCGGACTTGGTATAGCAATCATATCTACTTCAAAAGGCGTTATGACGGATAAAGAAGCAAGAAAGAGCAATCACGGTGGCGAAGTTCTTGCTTACATTTGGTAAGGAGGGGAGTAAACTATGTCAAGAATAGGTAAAGCACCCGTAAAAATTCCTGCCGGTGTAGAATTTAAAGTAGAAGGTAATCTTATTACCGTTAAAGGTCCACGCGGAACATTAACGCAAGAGTTTGACAGCGCTAACATTGGTTTTAACGTTGAAAACGGCGAAATTCAAGTAGTAAGATTTAACGAAGAAAACGCAACCAAATCAAAACACGGCTTATATAGAGCACTTGTTTACGATATGGTTGTAGGCGTAACTGATGGCTATAAGAAGACTCTTATAGTAAACGGCGTAGGTTGGAAAGTTACACAAGTAGGCAAAGATTTAAGCCTTTCAGTAGGTTTTAGCCACCTTGTTGAATACAAGGCTGTTGAAGGCGTAAAACTTACTTGCACGTCTCCAACTGAAATTGTAGTTGAAGGTATCAGCAAAGAACTTGTTGGTGCAGAAGCCGCTAAAATTAGAGCAATTAGAAAGCCAGAACCTTACCACGGATACGGAATTCGTTTAAGCGACGAAGTAATTGAACGTAAAGAAGGTAAGACAGCGGGTAAATAAGGAGTAAACTGATATGATATCTAAAATTGATAAAAATGCGGATAGATTAAAAAGACATGAAAGAGTAAGGAATAAAGTTTCTGGAACTCCAGAACGCCCAAGACTTTCAGTTTATAGAAGTCTTAGCCACATTTATGCTCAAATAATAGACGATGTAGCAGGTAAAACTTTAGTTGCCTGCTCAACGATGGATAAGGCGTTGACTGAAACTATAAAAGACCTCACTAAATCAGAGGCTGCAAAAGTTGTAGGTCAAGAAGTTGCTAAACGCGCACTTGAAAAAGGTATTACCGAAGTTGTATTTGACAGAGGCGGTTATATTTATATGGGTCGCGTTCAAAGCGTAGCAGACGGCGCAAGAGAAGCCGGTCTTAAATTCTAAGGAGGACTTTTAAAATGGCAAGAGAAAATAAAGCTCCAAGAAAGCAAGAAGAAAAAGACGGTCTTTGCAAAAAACTTATTTCCGTTAACCGCGTAACAAAAGTAGTAAAGGGCGGACGTAAAATGCGTTTTGCCGCACTCGTAGTAGTTGGCGATGAAAACGGTAGAGTTGCTTGCGGTATGGGTAAGGCAAACGAAGTTCCAGAAGCAATAGATAAAGCAACTGCACAAGCTAAAAAGGCAATGGCAAAAGTTGCTCTTGTAGGAAACACAATTCCTCACGAAACTGTTGGTAAATTTGGTAGAGGTTCTATCGTAATGCTTCCAGCCGAAGAAGGTACCGGCGTTATCGCTGGCGGTCCTGTTCGTGCGGTTATGGAAGCCGTTGGTATTAAGAATATCAGAACTAAATCACACGGCACGTCAAACCCTATCAATATGGTAAAAGCAGCATTGGCTGGCTTATATGGACTTAAATCAATAGAACAAGTTGCCGCACTTCGTGGCAAAACTGTTGAAGAGATTAAGGGTTAAGGAGGAAGATATGAACGTAAAAGTAACGCTTGTAAGAAGCACGATATCTTGTTCCGCAGTTCAAAAAGGAACAGTAGCAGCACTTGGTCTTAAAAAAGTTGGTCAATCAAAAGTATTTACTGACAGCGCTACTTTACAAGGACAACTTAAAGTTGTAAGCCACCTTGTAAAAGTAGAGAACGTATGAGAGGTGCAAAATGAGAATTGGTACATTACAACCTGCAGAAGGTAGTAGAAAATCAGTAAAAAGACTTGGCCGTGGTATCGGTTCTGGTCTTGGAAAAACAAGTGGTAAAGGACACAAAGGACAATGGGCAAGAAGTGGTGGCGGTGTTAGACCAGGCTTTGAAGGCGGTCAAATGCCACTTACTCGTAGAGTTCCAAAAAGAGGTTTTAACAACCATTTCAGAAAAGTATATGCAATCGTAAACGTTTCCGCACTCAACGGATTTGAAAACGGTGCAGTTATTGATTTTGAAACACTTTACGGCGAAGGACTTATTAAAGAGGTTAAAAACGCCGTAGGACTTAAAGTTTTAGGTAACGGAGAACTCACGGTTGCTCTTACTGTCAAGGCAAGCAAATTCTCTGCTTCTGCAAAAGAAGCGATAGAGAAAGCCGGCGGTACAGCAGAAGAAGTTTAATATTCTGTTTACCAAAACGGCGGAGGTAAAAGATGTTTGAAACATTAAAAAAAGCGTTTAAGGTAAAAGAAATTCGCGTTAAAATTTGGTACACCTTATTATTCCTTTTATTATATAGATTAGGAAGTTATATACCCGTTCCCGGTATAGGCGATGGGCTTATAGAAGGCGCTAAATTAAACGAACTAACTTATCTTAACATAATGAATATGATGACAGGTGGCTCGCTTGCACAAGGAACTTTCTTTGCAATGGGTATCGGTCCATATATTAACGCGTCAATTATAATGCAACTTTTAGCCGTTGCAATCCCATCACTTGAAAGACTTTCAAAGCAAGGTGAAGAAGGCAAAAAGAGAATAGCGCAATACACAAGGTACACCACTATTATTCTTGCAATAATCCAAGCGGTTGGTATTTTGCTTAATTATAGCGATAATCTTACAATGTCGGCAGACGGAACGCCTTTATCAGCAATACTTTTTGGTCAAGAGTGGCTTGCTTACGTAGTAGTTGTCGTATTCTTTACAGCGGGTACGGTAGTTACTATGTGGATAGGCGAAAGAATTACCGACTATGGTATTTCAAACGGTATTTCAATGCTTATTTTTGCGGGCATTATTTCAACAGCGGGTCAAACTTTTATACAAATGATTCAAAACATTTTCAACGGTGGTGACGAGGCTCGTTCATACTTTTGGAAATTTGCTATAATGTTAGTTGCATTAGTAGCGGTATTCGTATGTATAGTTACGGTTGAACTTGCTGAAAGAAAAATCCCTGTTCAATATGCAAAACAAATAAGAGGTCAAAAAATGTATGGCGGTCAGTCCACGGTTATACCTATAAAGGTTAACTCAAACGGCGTACTCCCACTTATTTTTGCCTTTTCAATTTTGAGTTTCCCAGAACTTATTATGACACTCTTTAATGTGGGTGCGTCAAAATTCGGTATCTGGTGGGCAACGTATATGGGTGCTGAGTCGTGGATTTACCCAATCGTGTTGAGTTTGTTAATTATATTCTTTGCATATTTCTACACGTCAATTCAGTTCAATCCAGACGATATTTCAAAAAGCATCCAACAAAACGGCGGTTTTATTATGGGTATTAGACCAGGTAGACCAACGGCGGACTACTTGAAAAAAATAAGTGGAAGAATAACGCTTTTTGGCGCAATATTCCTAGCACTTATCGCCCTTATTCCGTCACTTGTATTCAAGGCGATTGATGCGTCTAGTTCGGCTGCTTTCACGGCAACCGGTATGTTAATCGTAGTTTCGGTTGCTCTTGAATTTAATACCGCCCTTGAATCTCAAATAATGATGAAGAATTATAGAGGCTTTTTAAAGTAAAATGAACGTTATATTGCTTGGCGCACCTGGCGCGGGAAAAGGTACGCAAGCCGTTAGGCTTTCGGAAAAATACAATCTTCCGCATATTTCTACTGGTGATATTTTTAGGGAAAACATAAAGAATTCCACAGCAATCGGCATTATTGCAAAAAATTGTATAGACAAAGGTCAACTAGTGCCAGACGATATTACCGTAGAAATTGTAAAACAAAGGTTAGAAAAGCAAGATTGCAAAAAGAACGGCTATATACTTGACGGTTTTCCAAGAACGATTGTTCAAGCACAAGAGTTTGACGAGTTTGAAAAATCGTACCTAGTTTTAAATATAGACGTAGACGTTAATAAACTTCTTAATCGCATAACGGGTAGGCGCGTTTGCAGTGACTGTAAAGCATCGTACCACGTAACTTCGCTAAACGGCGAAACGACTTGCCCAAAATGCGGTGGCGCGTTATTACAGCGTGAAGACGATACCAAAGAAATCGTAAAAAGTCGCATAGAAGTTTATAACAAACAAACGGCTCCTTTAATAGACTACTATAAAAAAGCAAACAAACTCGTAAACGTAGACGGAAATTGTAGTATAGAGGAAACGTTCAATCAAATTATAAAAATTTTAGGCTAAAATGATTTACGTTAAATCAGACGAAGAATTAAAACTAATGCGTGAGCCTTGTGGCATAGTTCGCGACGTTCTTTTGCTAGCAGAAGAAAAAATCAAAGCGGGTATGACCACGGGCGAACTAAACAAAATTATTCACGACTATATAGTAAACTGCGGTGCAAGACCTTCCTTTTTAGGAAAGTACGGGTTTCCTGCGTCGGCGTGCATTTCAATAGACGAAGAAGTAGTGCACGGCGTACCGGGCAATCGCGTAATTAAAGAGGGTGAAATAGTTTCCGTTGACGTGGGCGCGTATAAAAACGGCTTTCATGGAGACGGTGCACGAAGTTTCTACGTAGGCGCGATAAGTCCCGAAAAAAAGAAACTTATAGACGTAACCAAAGAGTGCTTTTTTAAAGGGATAGAAGGCATTTGCATAGGAAGCGCGCTCGGCGATATAGGTGCTCAAATTCAAGAGCACGCCGAAAAAAACGGCTTCTCGGTAGTGCGTGATATGGTAGGGCACGGCATAGGTAGGCAACTTCACGAAGACCCCCAAGTTCCAAACTACGGGCGTAGGGGTACGGGCGTTAGGTTGAAAAAAAATATGACGATTGCCATAGAACCTATGATAAATATGGGTTCGTATAAAGTAGAGATTGACGGGCTAAATTGTGTAACAAGCGATAGAAAGCCGTCGGCTCACTATGAAAACACGGTAGCAATTACCGATAGCGGAGTAGAAATACTAACGCTATAAGCAAATTAATTTATATGCTTAAACGCTGGTGGTAAAGCGTAAACTTTATGCCTTAAGGAAGAAGCAAAGCATATAAGACGATGACGGGTAAGTCCCGTATGTTTATAAAATGGAGGTAAAGCGGTGTCAAAAAATGATGTTATAGAGGCAGAAGGCGTAATTTTAGAAGCCTTGCCAAATGCAACTTTTAAAGTTAAGTTGTCAAACGGATTTGTTATTACGGCGTATATATCTGGAAAATTAAGAATGAACTACATTAAAATTATCCCAGGCGACGGCGTTAAAATAGAAATGAGCCCGTACGACTTAACAAAAGGCAGAATCGTATGGCGCAGTAAAAACTAATTTTATAAATACACAAATAATCGGAGGATATAAAAATGAAAGTAAGACCATCAGTAAAACCTATGTGCGACAAATGCAGAGTCATTAGAAGAGAAGGTAAAGTTATGGTAATTTGCTCAAAGAACAAAAACCATAAACAAAAACAAGGTTAATTACTTCTAAAACCAAAAAAACAAAAACATAAAAAAATAAAATTATTTAAAAAAATAATTCGGAGGTTTAAAAAATGGCTCGTATTGCCGGTGTAGATTTACCAAGAGAAAAGCGTGTTGAAATAGGTATCACATATATATTTGGTATCGGAAGACCAACCGCAACAAAGATTTTAAAAGCAACAGGAATAAACCCAGACACAAGGGTTAAAGATTTAACAGAGGAAGATGTCTCTAAATTAAGAGAGTATATTGACCACAATTACAAAGTTGAAGGCGAACTTCGCAGTGAAGTAAACCTTAACGTAAAAAGACTTATGGAAATTGGATGTTTTCGTGGTGTAAGGCATAGAAAGGGCTTACCTGTAAGAGGTCAAAGTTCAAAGAGAAATGCAAGAACGCGTAAAGGTCCACGTCGTACAGTAGCGAAGAAAAAGACTGCTACGAAGTAATATTTGAAGGAGGATAATATAAATGGCTAAAACAGTTGTTTCAAAAAAGCGTAAAGAACTTAAAAAAGTTGATAAAGGTCAAGTTCATATTCAATCTTCGTTCAATAACACAATCGTAACGGTAACGGATATGAAAGGAAACGCAATTGCACATTCAAGTGCAGGAAGTCTTGGATACAGAGGTTCAAGAAAGAGTACTCCGTTTGCAGCACAACAAGCGGCAGAGGTTGCAGTTAAAGCGGCTATGGAACACGGACTTCGCAGTGCGGAAGTTTACGTTAAAGGTCCAGGTCAAGGCAGAGAGTCTGCAATTAGGGCGTTGGGTGTATGCGGTGTTGACGTAACGTTAATTCAAGACGTTTCGCCAATTCCACACAATGGATGTCGTCCACCAAAACGCCGTAGAGTATAATAGGAGGTTACAAAAATGGCTAAATATACAGATGCAAAATGTCGTTTATGCAGAAGAGAGGGTTGTAAACTTTTCCTTAAAGGCGAAAAGTGCTACAAAACTTCTTGCCCATTTGAAAAAAGACCTGTTGCACCAGGACAACACGGTGCTGGCAGACATAAAGTTTCCGAATACGGTCAACAACTTCGTGAAAAACAAAAAACTAAAAGAATTTACGGCGTACTTGAAAACCAATTCAGAGGTTACTTTGAGGCTGCCGATAGAATGAAAGGCGTTACGGGCGAAAACATGCTTTCACTTTTAGAAAGAAGGCTTGATAACGTAGTTTATAGACTTGGCTTTGCTCCATCTCGTTCAACGTCGCGCCAACTCGTAACACATGCTCACTTTACTGTTAACGGTAAAAACGTAGATATAGCGTCGTACCAAGTAAACGTTGGCGACGTAATTGCCGTTAAAGAAACAAAGAGAGATAGCAAGTATTTTGAGGCGTTCAAAGGTGCAGAAAAATCTACAAGCGTTCCTAAATGGCTTGACTATAATGCAGAAAAACTTGAAGGTAAAGTTATTGCACTTCCTACAAGAGAGGATATAGACAGTCAAATCCAAGAATACATGATAGTAGAATTGTATTCAAAGTAATAATTTTACTAGCGTTTAATAGAATTATAAATATTGCGTTAAACGCTAAAAATTATGCTTATCAAATAAAAATTAGGAGGTAGAATTTCTATGATGGAAATAGAAATGCCTAAGATTTCGGTAGAAGAAAATGAAGACAAAAGTTATGCCAAAATAGTAGTAGAGCCACTTGAAAAGGGCTTTGGTATTACGATAGGCAACTGTTTAAGAAGAACTTTATTGTCTGCGCTTCCAGGCGCTGCTATTCAAGGCATCAAATTCGCACCAAGTCTTGATGTAAAACACGAATTTTCCACAATAAAGGGCGTCAAAGAAGACGTTACCGAGATAATTCTCAATTTAAAAAGCATAGCAATTAAAACCGCCACTACCGACGTTGATTTTAAAAAGATTTTAAAAATCAATAAAGAAGGTCCGGCAGTTGTTAAGGCGGGCGATATTGAAAGTGATGCGGAAATTGAAATTTTAAATCCCGACCAATACGTTTGTACGATAGACAACGGCGGTTTGCTTGACGTTGACCTTACAATCGGTAGAGGTAGAGGTTACAAAGGCGCTGAATACAATAAAACGGGCGAAATCGGCTATATAGCAATTGACTCTATTTACACCCCTGTAACAAAAGTTAGTTATAACGTAGAAAACGCAAGGGTTGGTCAAAATATAGATAGAGATAGGCTTATTTTAGAAGTGTGGACAAACGGCGCGTTTACCGGCAAAGAAATTATTTCGCTTGCCGCTAAAATTATTCAAGAACACGTTAGTATCTTCGTTAATCTTTCAGAAGCCATGACAGGTTTAGGCATATTAGTTGCACCACCAACTGACCCACTTCCAAAAATACTCAATATGAGCATTGAAGAAATGGACCTTTCAGTTCGTTCGTACAACTGCTTAAAGCGTGCGGGTATTCACACGATAGAAGATTTAACACAAAAGACCGAAGACGAAATGCTTAAAGTAAGAAACTTGGGCAAAAAATCGCTTGATGAAGTTATTCTTAAACTCAACGGTTACGGTCTTAAATTAAAGGAACAGGAGGAATAAGAAAATGCCAGGTAATATGGGTTTAACTTCAACACAAAGAAAAGCAGTTCTTCGCAATCAAGCGTCTAACCTTTTATGGTACGGTAAAATAGAAGTTACCGAAGGGCACGTTCAATCATTAAGGTCTTACGTAGAAAAAATAATAACGCTTGCCGTAAACACTTATGCCGACACGGTAGAAACAACCGTAACAAGCAAAGATGCAAAAGGTAAAGAAGTTACTAAAAAGGTTATTAAAGACGGGGTTAAAAAACTTAACGCAAGAAGAAAGATTATGGGTCTTGTTTACGATATTCAATTTGTTAAAGAAGCAAAAGAATCAAAAGCAGAATTCAGAGCAAGAACAAAAGGTATTAATCACCCACTTGTAGAAAAGATTTTTAACGAAATTGCACCAAAGTACGCTGAACGTAAAGAAGAACTTGGTCAAGGTGGCGGTTATACAAGAAGATATCTTAAAGGCGAAAGGCGTGGCGACGCTGCCGAAGTAGCAATTATTGAACTTGTATAATAAAAAACAAAAAAAATGCACTAACGCTAGTTAGTGCTTTTTTATTTGCTTTATCACGTAAAAATCTTGCCTTGCCTTTACGAGTTGTATTTTTAGCCTTGTGGCTAAAAGTTATATGCAAAACGAGTTTTGTGTTATATTTGCAAACTCTGTTTGCAAGTTATATTAAATAAATCTACAACTTGCCGTAAAAAATTTACTGTTAATAGGCAATTTCACTCGCATTTATGTAAATTTAATAAATCTTAAAAATTTATTTGGTTGTAGCAAATTAACGGCAATGCTTTGTAGCGCCCTTTAAAATTTTTATTCAATTATATAATTACGGTTTATTTGCATATATTATATATAGATATATATGCCGTTTTTTAATTTGTTTTAAAATAACTTTTATTAATTGCATAATTCATATTTAACAAAAAACCTTTTCTTTCCCATAAATGCCTTCCATTTAGCCGAAAGGGTTTGTGGTATATACTTACACTTTGCGTATTTTTTATAATAAAAAGCAAATAATTTAAAAGCCTTCCCTTTAACTGAAAGGGAAGGTGGCAACGTTAGTTGACGGTAGGGTTTGTGGTATATACTTACACTTTGCGTATTTTTTATAATAAAAAGCAAATAATTTAAAAGCCTTCCCTTTAACTGAAAGGGAAGGTGGCAACGTTAGTTGACGAAAGGGTTTGTGGCATATACTTACACTTTGTGTATTTTTTATAATAAAAAGCAAATAATTTAA
>JAZRGU010000007.1:0-79359 GCA_045644385.1 Christensenellaceae bacterium | reverse complement strand
CAAAATAATGGTCGTCGAGTTCTTGTCCTTTAGGGGGCATAGCGCCAAAAAGGGTACGGCCGGTATAAACAAGGTCTTTACGGCCAAGGTAATATTCCTTATCGATAAGGAAATATTCCTGTTCGGGGCCAACGGTTGTTTTAACGGCGGTTACCTCTTCGTTTCCAAAGAGTTTTAAAACGCGAAGAGCCTGTTTGTTAATTGCTTCCATACTACGAAGAAGAGGAGTCTTTTTATCGAGCGCTTCGCCTGTATAAGAGCAAAAGGCGGTAGGAATACAAAGAACGTTGTTTTTAATAAAGGCAAAAGAGGTTGGGTCCCACGCGGTATAACCACGCGCTTCAAAAGTGGTTCTAAGCCCGCCAGATGGGAAACTTGAAGCGTCCGTTTCACTTTTAACAAGTGACTTTGCTGAAAAGTTCATAATAACGTCGCCATCTTTAGTTGGCTCTATAAAACTATCGTGTTTTTCAGCGGTAACGCCAGTCATTGGTTGAAACCAATGGGTAAAGTGCGTTGCACCTTTTGATATCGCCCAATTTTTCATAGCGTCCGCAACTGCTTGTGCTACGGTCATATCAAGCGGTTCGCCGTTTTCAATAGTTTTTTGAAGCGAGCAAAATATGTCGTTTGGCAAAAGTTCTTTCATTACGTCTTCATTAAAAAGATTTGTGGCGTAAATTTCAGGAATAAACATTTTTAACCTCTTTGTTAAGTAAATTCGCATTTATTTTATTTAATAAGTCTATTATAAGAAAATTGACGAATTTTTGTCAACTGTTTTAACGAAATATATATTTTTATAGTGCAAATGCTTTTGCCTTAAAAAAATAGCCGTAGTTTTAAAAATTTTTGTAATTGCGTTTGGTTAAAAACTTTAAAAATTTCCGTAAAAAGTTGCTCGTTTTACTATACGTAACGGTAATTGTTTTTAAAAAATGTAATTAAAAATAACAAAAAAACATACATTTAAATATGATATTTTCAATTAATAAACAAGCCGTATTTTGTGTTGTAGTTGCAATAATTATGTCTTTAATAACGGTGTTAATCCCCGCAAGTTACGCCGTTAAGAACGTTAAATATACCGTAGTTATAGACGCGGGTCACGGCGGAATTGACGGCGGTGCGGTTGGAACTACAACCAAAGTAAGCGAAAGCGAGTTAAATTTAGACATTTCAAAAAAATTAAAAACGCTATTTGAAAGCGTTGGTTTTATAGTTGTTTTAACTAGGGAAAATAGCGACGGTTTGTACGGAGACGAAAGCCCTGGATTTAAAAAACGCGATATGCAAAAACGTGCGGAAATTATTAGGGAAAGTGATCCAAACGTATTAATATCCGTGCATTTGAACAAGTATACTTCTTCATCAAGAAGAGGGGCGCAAGTCTTTTATAAATCGGATAGCGAAAGTAGTAAAAATTTAGCCGATAGCATACAAAAAAACCTTAATCAAAAACTTTCCGTTAAAAAAAATTACACTGCGCTTAAAGGCGATTATTTTTTACTTAACACGTCTAAATGCACTGCGGTTATTGTGGAGTGCGGTTTTTTGTCTAATAAAGAAGAAGAGCAATTACTGTGCAACGAAGATTATAGGCAAAATATAGCAAGCGTTATTTTTGAAGGAACTATAAATTATTTGTCCTACTCATAAATTTAAAAAAACGTGGTTACAATTCTTGTAATATTAATAAAAGTATGTTATACTTGTAAAAATATAATTTTAAGGTAGATGTATGTTTAATTTAGGCGACACGCTTGATAAAAAAGCCGTTTTACAATTAAGTTCCGTAACGCTAGCGTTTATAGGCGACGCGGTATATTCTCTTTTTATTCGCGAAAAATTAGTGTTTGAAAAAGACGATAAAGGGGCGGTACTTAATAAAAAGGCTTCACAAGTAGTTTGCGCAAAAGCGCAAGCCGAGTATTTAGAAGCGATAATGCCTATTTTAACCGACGAGGAAATTGACGTATATAAACGTGCAAGAAACACAAAAAAAGGCACTCGTGCAAAAAGCGCTACCGTTAGCGAGTACAATAGGGCAACGGGCTTTGAGGCGCTAGTAGGCTTTTTGTATTTAACGGGGCAAAACGAAAGATTAAATTTTTTATTAAATTATGGTGAGCAAAAATGAAAATAGAAGGTAGAAACGCAGTTGCGGAATTATTAAAGACGGACAAGACTATTGATAAAATACTAGTTCAAAACGGTATGAGAGACGAGGCTTCTAGAACGCTTGTAAAAGAAGCCGTTAAACTTGGCTGTAAAATTCAATACGTTGAAAAACAAATTTTAGATAAAGAATCTCCAATGCGCCGTCATCAAGGCTTTATCGCTTTCGTGTCCGATTACGTTTACGCCGATTTTGACGAGTTGTGTTTGACGCTTAAAGATAAACAAACCGCGCTTGTAGTCGTGCTTGACGGGGTTGAGGACCCACATAATTTAGGAAGTATTATAAGGGTTTCAGAGTGCGCTGGGGCAGACGCCGTAATTATAGGCAAAAGGCGTAGCGCGCAAGTTAGCGACACCGTAATGCGAATTTCGGAAGGTAGCGCAAATCACTTGCCTATATGCAGGGTAACCAATATTAACGTTGCGATAGATAAGTTAAAAGATTGCGGGCTTTGGGCTTACGCGTTAGAAGTTGGCGGTAGCGATATTTACAAAACGGACTTAACGGGTAAAACCGTAATCGTAGTTGGTGGAGAAGATACGGGCGTAAATAGGCTTACCAAAGAAAAGTGCGACGCGGTAGTTTCTATTCCTATGTTTGGAAAAGTTAATTCTCTTAACGCTTCCGTCGCTTGTGCGGTTGCCGTTTTTGAATTAGTTCGTCAAAGCGAGGTAAAAAACGGTAAGTAAAATGAATAAATTATCGGACGAGCAATTAGTTAAAGCCTATAAGCAAGGCGAAGAAACGGCTTTTAACGAAATATATTCAAGGTATAGCGGGCTTGTAAAATATTTTTGCAGAAACCTATTTTTGTTAGGTGCGGAAAACGAAGATTTAATGCAAGAAGGTATGTTTGGTTTAATAAACGCCGTAAACAAGTATAAAGACGGCAACGCTTCTTTTTTAACGTTTGCAACTACTTGCATTAAAAACAGTTTAATTTCCGCCGTTAAAAAATACTCAAACAGTAGTAGCAACGCGCTTAACAACTGTGTTCCGCCAGAAATTTTAGACAGTATGCAAATTTTTGACACTACTCCCGAAGACATAGTGCTTTCTAGGGAAAGTGGCGGAGAGTTAAAGCATAAAATTTACGGCGTGCTATCAAAAAACGAAATAATCGTGTTAAACTTGTTTTTAGAAGGATTAAGTTATATCGAAATTGCTTTAAAAACGGGTAAAAACGTAAAAAGTGTAAACAATGCTCTAACAAGAGCAAGAAAAAAAATAATAAAATGTATCGGTGAATAATATGTCTTATTTAGCAATATACAGGCGTTTTAGACCAACCGTTTTTGAAGACGTTATCGGGCAAGACGCAATAGTTAAAACGCTAACAAACCAAATAAAATCGGATAGAGTGGGCCACGCTTACTTGTTCACGGGTGCGCGCGGTACGGGTAAAACTACGCTAGCAAAAATCTTTGCAAAAGCAGTTAACTGTTTAAACGACGTTAACGGCTCGCCGTGCGGAAACTGCAAGGCTTGCATTTCTCTTTCTAATTCTTCTAATATTGATATTGTTGAAATGGACGCGGCTTCTAACAACAAAGTTGAAAACGTTAGA
This sequence comes from Christensenellaceae bacterium, assembly GCA_045644385.1. Taxonomy (GTDB): domain Bacteria; phylum Bacillota; class Clostridia; order Christensenellales; family Borkfalkiaceae; genus HGM11412. The sequence continues at coordinate 75,610 of JAZRGU010000007.1, read as the reverse complement.
GAAATTAGAGAAAGCGTGCAATATCCGCCCGTAAACGCAAAGTATAAGGTTTATATAATAGACGAAGTTCATATGCTTACTAGCGAGGCGTTCAACGCGCTATTAAAAACGCTAGAAGAACCCCCAAAACACGCTATATTTATACTTGCAACAACCGAGCCACATAAACTTCCTGCAACTATACTTTCAAGGTGTATGAGGTTTGATTTTAGGCTTGTTTCTACAAAAGAAATTGCAAATTTAATTTCAAAAATTTACGATGAATTAGGTAAAAAATACACGCAAGAAGCGTTAATTGCAATAGCAAAGGCGGGCGAAGGCAGTGTTAGAGACGCACTTTCCGTTGCCGATTTATGCGTTTCCGCTAGCGAAAACGAACTTTCTTATGATGACGTTATTAACGTTTTAGGCGCAACGGACTCTTTAAAGACGGACGCGCTTGTAAAAGCCGTTTTAAATGGAGACGTTGGTGGCGTTTTGCAAATTAGCGAAGAACTTTATAATCTAGGCAAAAGCGTTTCACTCGTTTGTAAAGACGCTATTTGTTACGTTAGAGATTTAGTTATAGTAAAAACTTGTAAAAAAGCAAAGGAAATTTTATCTTTGCCAGACGATAAAATTGAAGCCTATAAGCAAACTGCAAATTTATGCGACGAGCATAGATTAATGCGTGTTTTAGAGATAATTTCTTCAATAGAATCGCAATTAAGGTATTCTACTCAACCGCGCGCGGTATTTGAAACTGCTTTAATAAAGGCGTCTTTAAAAGAAGCAGATTATAATATAGACGCGTTGCTATCTAGAATAAACGCGTTAGAAACTAAACTTGCAAATTTAAACCTAAACGCAAGCGTTTGCGAGCCTAAAACGGCGATAAATTACGGGCAAAACAGCAGTGCGGAGACCGTAAAAACGGTTGAAAAGGTAAAGGTTGAAACTGTTTCTAAACAATTTGACGATAAAGAGTTTAATAAAAAAGATGCGGTTAGTGATGGCGTAATAGTAAACGAGCCGACTAATATAAGCGAGGCGGTAGTAAAAGAAGAAAAGGTTATAAACGAGCCGACGGAAAAAAAGGTCGTTATAAAAGATGACGTTAATCAAACAAGCACCGTTATAAATTCTACGTTAGCCGAAACTAAAAATCAAAGAGACGACGGTTTAGGTAGGCGTGCTTGGGGTACGGTAGTTAGGCGTTTAAGAACAATGGAAGGTAAAACTATTTTGTGGGTTGCTTCGCAAGAAATGAGTGCAACGGTTATTGACGGTGAGTTAATAATTAACGCGGGTGGTAGTGCCGAACGCAATTTAGTATCAAAAGAAGAAAATATGTCTTTAATAAAAGATATAGTTAAAGAGTTTGGAATATTAAAAGTTTCAGTTTTAGGTCAAAATTCAAACTCAAACGCCAATGACGACGAGGCTGTTAAAGAGTTTTTTGGTAGCATTGGCGAAGTAAAATAATTTTTTGTAGCATAAAAAAAGTTTAATAAAACGTAAAAAAATTAAAACGTAAGGCAATAGCCTAAAAATAAAAGGAGTGTATATTATGGGATTTAAAGGTGGATTTGGCGGTTTTGGTGGTGGCAATCAAATGCAACAACTTATGAAACAAGCGCAAAAAATGCAACAAGATATGCAAAAAGCACAACAAGAACTTGAAGAAGCGGTTATTGAAGGCGTATCCGCCGGCGGTTTAGTTACCGTTACTATGAACGGCAAAAAAGCCCTTCAATCAATAAATATTAAAAAAGAAGCCGTAGACGTTGACGATTTAGAAATGCTTGAAGATTTAATTATAGTTGCGGTAAACGACGCTTACGAAAAAGCCGAAGAATTACACAAAAAGAAAATGGGCGCGTTTGGCGGTGCTGGGGGCTTATTTTAAAGTATGAGTCAATTTATAGAGCCCATTGGCAAATTGATAAACGCATTTACAAAATTGCCTGGGGTAGGAACTAAAACGGCGCAACGCTTTGCGTATGAAATTATAAATATGTCAAAAGAAGACGCCGAGGCTTTTGCAAACAGTATAATAAATTGCAAAAATAAAATACGCTATTGTAAAGTTTGCGGCAATTATACCGATAAAGAAGTTTGCGATATTTGCACTAACCGTTCGCACGAAATAGTGTGCGTGGTAAAAGAGCCAAAGGACGTTTTTGCTATGGAAAAAATTCACGAGTTTAACGGGGTTTATCACGTTTTGCACGGAACTTTGCGCCCTAGCGAAAATATCGGACCTAACGACATTGATATAGACGGTTTAGTGCTTCGCATAAAAAACGACGGCGTTAAAGAAGTGGTTTTAGCAACAAATCCCGACTACGACGGGGAAATTACGGCAATGTATATATCGGGCGTTATAAAACCGCTTGGCGTTAAAGTTACAAGGCTGGCGCACGGCATACCAATCGGCAGTGATATTGAGTATACTGACGAAGTTACTTTAATGCGCGCTTTTGTTGACAGAAAGGAATTATAATGGAAAGGTTAGACAGGTTGTTTTCGTCTTGCGCTATTATGACAAGGTCGCAGTGCCTAACCGCCGTTAAAAACAAAAGGATAAGCGTAAACGGAAAAACCGTTTCAAACGCTTCGTTAAAAGTGGACGTTAACGTTGACGAAATTTTATTAGACGGCAAAAAACCCAATTTTAAAAAGTTCGTATACGTTATGTTAAACAAGCCTAGCGGAGTGGTTAGCGCAAGCGTTGACGGCGCTTGTAAAACCGTTGTAGAAATTTTGCCAAGCGAATTTAAAAGAGTTGGTTTATTTCCTTGCGGTAGGCTTGATAAAGACACGGTAGGTTTAGTTATAATTACTAACGACGGCGTGTCGGCACATAAAAGGCTTGCTCCTAAAAACCTTACTAAAAAAGAGTATTATTTTGAAGTTTTAGATAGCGTTTTAGATAGTCAAGTTAACGATATTCAAAACGGCGTAACGTTAAAAGACGGGTACAAAACTCAACCTTGTTTAGTTAAAATGTTGACGGATAAAAGCGGTTACATTACGTTAACGGAAGGTAAATATCACGAAATCAAACGCATTTTTGGCAGTTTAGGAAATAAAGTTAGTTACTTAAAAAGAATTTCGTTTGGTGGAATTACGTTAGATAAAACTTTAAAAGAAGGCGAGTGTAGGTACTTAACCAAGGAAGAAGAGGCGCTTTTTACAAAGTAGATTATTTATAGTTTTTAAAAATTAAGAGTAGTATGTTAAAGGTAAAGGCAATACAAAAAAACTCAATATTGCGTGAAATAGGAATTAGCGTTGGCGACTGTATAACTAAATTTGACGGGTATGAAGTCGTTGATATTTTAGATTACCTATATTACGACAGTTTAGATAGTTTTACTATTGAAGTTCTTGACGTAAACGGTGTTTTGTCAACTGCCGAAATTGAAAAATATCCCGACGAAACTATGGGTTTAATTTTTGAAAACGACAATTTAGAAATTAAAAAATGCCGTAACAACTGTATTTTTTGCTTTGTGGACCAAATGCCAAAAGGTATGCGGAGTTCTTTGTACGTAAAAGACGACGACTACCGCCAAAGTTTTTTACGTGGCAATTTTATAACGTTAACCAACTTAACCGACGGCGACGTTGATAGAATTATCCGCTTAAAATTAAGCCCTTTATACGTAAGCGTTCAAGTTACCGACGGCGAAGTTAGAAAATCAATGCTAAACAATCGCTTTGCGGGAAATATTATGAGTCAACTAAAAAAACTTGCAAGCGCCAATATAAAAATGGAAACGCAAGTAGTTTTAGTGCCAAAAGTAAACGACGGGGCGTTACTAGAAAAAACCATAAACGATTTATACGGGTTATATCCAAACGTATCGTCGGTTGCAATAGTGCCTTGCGGAATTACCGCGTTTAGAGACGGGCTTTACGATATAGAAAATACAACTTGCGGTTACGCAAAATGCGTAATAGAGCAAGTTGAAAGTATAAACCAAAAAATCGGCTTTAACTTTGCTTTGCTTGGCGACGAGTTTTATTTTAAAGCGGGATTACCCGTTAAAAGTGCGGAAAGTTACGGCGATTTTAGTCAAATAGGAAACGGCGTTGGCACTACGGCAAAGTTTTTAAACGAGTTAAACGCTTGTTTAAAACAACGTAAAAATAACGGCAAATATTTAATTGTTTGCGGTGAAAGTGCCGGCGATTTTATAAACGATTGCTTACAAAAAGTAAAAGGCGTTGTTACGGGGCTTGACGGAAAAGTTTTAAAAGTTAAAAACGACTTTTTTGGGCATACCGTAAATTGTACGGGTTTATTAACGGGTGGCGATATTTTAAAAAACGCCTTAAAATACGTAGACGAATACGACGCTTTAATTTTGCCTGACGTATGTTTAAAACAGGGCGAAGACGTTTTTTTAGACGACGTAACTTTACTTGATTTTAGGCACAAATTAAATAAAAAAATAATAATAACAAATGGAAGTGGACAAAGTTTTTTTGACGCACTTAGCGGTGGAAAAAACGTAAGGATAATAAAATGAGTAAACCGATAGTAGCAGTAGTTGGTAGGCCAAACGTAGGAAAATCAACGTTTTTTAACAAAATAACAGGAAAAAAGATATCAATAGTAGAGAATATTCCCGGCGTTACTAGGGATAGAATTTACTGTGATTGCGAGTGGTGTGGAAAAGAATTTACACTTGTTGACACGGGCGGAATAGAACTAAAATCGCAAGACGAAATGTGGATTCACATTAAAAAGCAAGCGGAAATTGCAATAGAAACTGCGGACGTAATAATTTTTATGTGCGATATTAAAGGCGGTTTAACCGCCGCCGATAGCGACGTTGCAACTATTCTTCGCAAATCCAACAAAAAAGTAGTTTTGGCGGTTAACAAGTTAGATAATTACGACGCCACTTTACTTATGGAGTATTACGAGTTAGGCTTGGGCGAGCCTTTTGGTATTTCGTGCGAACAAGGTAAAGGTCTTGGCGATTTGCTTGACGAAGTTTGCGCTAGTTTTGACGCTTCAAACGAAGACGAGCAAAGCGAGTATATTAAAATTGCAATAGTAGGAAAGCCAAACGCAGGAAAGTCAAGTTTAACTAATAAACTTTTGGGTTACGATAGAACTATCGTTTCCAATATTGCAGGAACAACGCGCGACGCGATTGACACCCCTATTGAAGTAAACGGTCAAAAATATATGATTATAGATACCGCCGGTATAAGAAAGAAAAAGGCGGTTAGCGAAGACGTTGAGTATTACAGCGTAGTTCGCGCGTTAGGCGCTATTAGGCGTGCCGACGTTTGCCTTGCGGTAGTTGACAGTATAGAGGGTTTAACCGAGCAAGACGTTAAAATTTTGGGTTATATACACGAACAAGGCAAGCCGTCAATAGTAGTTATGAACAAGTGGGACGCCGTAGAAAAAGACACCTACACCATAGAAAAATTTAAAAACAAATTAAACGTAGACCTTGCTTTTATGGATTATTTTAAATCTATATTTATATCCGCAAAAACGGGGTTAAGAACTGAAAAATTATTTAAATTGGTAAACGAAGTTTACCAAAATAGTCAAAAACGTATAACTACGGGTACGTTAAACGACGTTATAAACGACGCCGTTAGGGCAACCGAACCTCCTACCAAAAACGGCAGAAGGTTAAAAATTTACTATGCCGTACAAGACGGCGCTTGTCCGCCGACTTTCGTAATTTTTGTAAACAGTGCAGATTTAATGCATTTTAGTTATAAGCGTTTTTTAGAAAACACTTTAAGAAACACTTTTGATTTTAGCGGTACGCCTATAAGAATATTTGTGAGAGAAAAAACGGAGGAATAATTAGATGGTGGAACTTTCTTTTTACAAAATATGGTGGCAGTTTTTGTTGCTGTGCGTAACTTCTTATTTAATAGGAAGCATAAATTTTGCCGTTATTATTTCTAAACTCAAAAAAAAGGATATAAGAAAAATAGGTAGCGGTAACCCCGGAACTTTAAATATGAGTAGAAACTTTGGTCTAAAAATAGGCGTTTTAGTTTTATTGTTAGATATGGTAAAGGGCGCCGTGCCAACTCTTATAGGGCTTTTAGTTTACAAAAACTTTTGCTTTAAAGGAACTCAACTTCCCGTTAGTATGTTAACCGAAGTTATGTGTGGATTTTTTGCGGTGTTAGGGCACGTGTTTCCCGTATTTATGAAGTTTAAAGGCGGAAAGGGAATTGCAACTACGATAGGCGTTTTTGCCGTTTGCGATTGGCGTGTGGCTATAATTAGCGGAATTTTAGCGATAGCCTTTATTTTGATTACGGAAATAGGCTCTATGGGTTCGTTTATAGCAACTACTCCGGGCGCTATTGCGGCGTGCTTTTCAGTTTACGTTAAATACGTTGCCGTTGGCGCAACTTCTCCAACAAAAATATTCGTAACTGCGTTTTCTAACTTATTTATAGTATTAATTATAACATTAACGTGGTATGCTCACCGCAAAAATATCAATAGGTTAATAGCAGGCGAAGAGCATCCTACCAACTGGATGCAAATGATACGAGAGGCTAAAATAAAAAGAAAATTAAAAAAAGAAGAAAAAATTAAAGAAAAAGAAAATTAATAAATCATATTTTAAAAAATTCTCCCATATACTTTAACAGTATCGGGGAGGATTTTTTTTATGGAAAAGTTCGATATCTATAAGGACATCGCCAAAAGGACGAACGGCGACATTTATATAGGTGTTGTAGGTCCGGTAAGGACGGGAAAATCGGCGTTCATCACAAAGTTAATGGACCTTATGGTAACGCCCAATATTTTAAACAAAACAAAGCGTCAAATCGCCATTGACGAAATGCCTCAATCGGGCGAGGGAAAAACTATAACTACAACCGAGCCTAAATTCGTGCCTAGCGAAGCGGTAAAAATTTCTATTAAAGGAAAAGCGCAAGCAAAAGTTAGGCTAATTGATTGCGTTGGGTTTATGGTTGACGGCGCAATCGGAGATAGCGAAGACGGTGCGCCAAGGCTTGTAAAAACGCCTTGGAAAGACGAGCCAATGCCTTTTGAAGAAGCCGCAAGTTACGGAACGGAAAAGGTTATTTCAAGCCACTCTACCGTTGGTGTTTTAGTTACTACGGACGGCTCTTTTTCTAATATTCCAAGGGAAAGTTATCAAAAGGCGGAAGAAAAAGCGGTAAATAAATTAAAAGAGTGCAATAAACCGTTTGTAATAGTTTTAAATACTACAAATCCAAACGGCGAAGACGCTAAAAAATTGCAAGCCGAAATTTCTAACAAATACGGCGTAAAAGTGCTTTGCCTAAACGTTTTACAGTTAAACGAAGAGCAAACGGCTTCTATATTAGAAAGTTTGTTAATGGAATTTCCGCTTCGCACTTTTGACGTTAAACTTCCTAAATGGATGCAAGTTTTACCGCCGTCTTGCGAAATTATAACGTCAATTTTAAAAACGTTAAAAAACGTGTGCCAAGTAACTGAAAAAATGAAAGATTATAAACTTATAGAAGAAGCGCTTTTAGAAGTAGACGGCATAAAAAAGGTTGATAAATGCGACGTTTTGCTAGGCGAGGGTAAAGCAGAGTTTACTTTGGAAGCAAGCAACGGCTTGTTCTATAAACTTTTAAGCGAACTTTCGGGCGAAGAAATTATAGACGACTATAACCTTATTAGTTATATAAAAGACGTAAACGTTGCAAAAGATAATTACAATAAGTTAAAAAATGCTTTATTAGAAGTTGACGAAAGCGGTTACGGTATCGTTATTCCAACGGAAACGGATATGTCGCTTTGCGAGCCGGAAGTTGTTAAACAAGGCGGTAGATACGGCGTTAAAATTAAGGCAAGCACGTCTTGTATGCACTTGCTTAAAATTAACGTAGACGCCGAAGTTTCGCCTATATCAGGCACGGAAAAACAATGTAAAGACTTTGCCGATTTTATAAAAACCGAATACGAAAACAGCCCGGAAAAAGTGTGGAAAACAGACGTGTTTGGAAAACGGCTTTCAACGCTTGTAAACGATGAAATAGTAAACAAAATTAGTTGTATGAAAGACCGCACTAAAAATAAAATGAGGCGTACCGTAACTAGAATTGTAAACGAAGGAAAAGGCGGAATTATTTGTATTTTACTATAACGGAATATTTTAAATTTTGCCGTTTAAAAACATATAAAAATATAGGCAAATTTAACAAAACCGCTATAAAATTTTAAATTTATAATATAAAAGGCGCACCGTTTTAATTTAATTTAAAAAAAGGTGTTGCCTTTTTTATATAAATAAAATAATTGCCAACTAAAATTGTTTTTTAATAAATTTTATAAGCATATAAATTAAAAATTTTGGCAATTATAACGTTTAAAATTTTCAAAATGGTTAAAAAATAAATTGCCTATTGAAAAAGCAATTAATTTATTGTATAATGTTATTGACTAATTTATTGGTCAATAATATATAAGGGGTAATTATATGGATGTAGACAGATTGAGAAACGTGGCACTTATTGGACACGGTGGCGAGGGTAAAACCACTCTTGCCGAGGCAATTTTATTTAATTGCAACGCGACGGATAGGCAGGGAAAGGTTGAAGACGGTAACACCGTTATGGACTTTGACCCAGAAGAAATAGCAAAAAAATCTTCAATTAGTTTAGCGTGCGCTTACGGCGAATACAAGGGGTATAAGTTAAATATTATAGACGTACCCGGATTTTACGATTTTGAGTGCGAAATGGCACAAGCGCTTGCGGTTTGCGACTCGGCAATAATCGTGTCGGGAGCAAACGGAACTTTGACTGTTGGAACTGAAAAGGCTATTGACTATTGTATAAGTCGCGCTATTCCAGCCATGCTTTTTATCAACGGTCTAGATAAGGATAATTCAGATTTTATAAAAACGGTTGACGCCATAAAGGAAAAATACGGGCATAGAATTGCGCCTATGATAGTTCCTAATATGGTAGACGGTAAAATGAAAGGCTTCGTTAAGGTTGCTTACGGTGTTTTAAGAGATTGGGAAAGAAACGAATATCCTATCCCAGATTATTTACAAAGCGCTTACGAAGACGCAAAACTTGCAGTTACTGAAGCCGCCGCTGAAAACGACGAGCATCTTTTAGATAAGTTTTTTAATGAAGGCGCACTTTCTCCCGAAGAAATTGAAAAGGGCGTTAAACTTGGAATTAGTTCTTGCTCTACCATTACCGTTTTAGGCGGTAGCGCACTTAAAAACCACGGCGTATTTAACTTGATGGATAAAATAATTTCTACTTTACCTAGTCCAAAAGACGCGGGCATTCAACGCGCCGTTATCAACGGCGAAAAGGTCGCTATTACGCCTGATAAAGATAGTCAAACGATTATAAGAGTATTTAAAACGGTCGTTGACCCTTACGTTGGTAGGTTAAACTATATTAAAGTTGTTTCGGGCGTATTAAATTCTGGCGACGTTTTAAAGGTTGCTACTACCGGCGAAGAAGAAAAAATTAGTTCAATATATTTAGTTAAAGGCAAAAAGCAAGACGCGGTAACTTCACTTTGCGCCGGCGAAATTGGTGCGGTTGCAAAACTCAATAACGTTAAAACGGGCGACACTTTATATCAAAAAGAAAAAGTAGAGTTTAAAACTTTTGAAGTTCCACCAGCAACGTATAAACGCGCCGTTTACGCTTTAAAAAAGGGCGAAGAAGATAAAATTTTTGCAGGTCTTAACAAACTTAAAGACGAAGATATTTCTTTTAAAGTTGAAAAAAATCTTGAAACGGGCGAAATGGTTATTGCAGGCGTCGGCTCTACTCAACTTGAAGTTATAAAGAAAAAATTAAAATCTAAATTCGGCGTTGACGCCGTTTTAGAAAAACCGAAAATTGCGTATAAAGAAACTATAAGAAAACAAGCGGAAGCCGAAGGTAAGCACAAAAAGCAATCTGGCGGAGCAGGGCAATACGGCCACGTTAAAATTCGCTTTGAAAGCGGTGCAAGCGACGGGTATTACGAGTTTGTAGACGCCGTTGTAGGCGGTGCCGTACCAAAACAATTTATCCCCGCGGTAGACAAAGGTTTACGTGAAGCCATTAAAGAAGGCGTTTTAGCAGGATATCCGCTTATCAACCTAAAAGCAACGTTGTTTGACGGTAGTTCTCACCCCGTAGACAGTAAAGAGGTTGCCTTTGTTTCGGCGGCAAAAATTGCGTATAGCGAAGGTATTTTAAACGCAGACCCCGTAATTTTAGAGCCGGTTTCGTCTGTAACGATTACCGCGCCCGACGTTTATATGGGTGATATTATGGGCGATTTAAATAAGCGACGCGGAAGAATACTTTCTACCGATAACGTAGAAGATAAGTCGGTTATTATAGCCGAAGTTCCAGAAAGTGAAATTTTAGAATATTCAGCCGATTTAAGAAGTGTTACGCAAGGTCGCGGAACGTTTACGGCGGAATTCGTTAGGTACGAAGAAGTGCCTTACGACCAACAAGCAAAAATAATAGCGCAAGCAAAAAAAGATAAAGAGTGATAAAATGATATTAAGCATTTGCCCTAACCCTAGTATAGACTGCACGGTAGAGTTAGAACAGTTAAACGTTGGCAGGTTAAATAGAATTGCAAATAAAACGGTTACTTATTCAGGAAAAGCCTTAAACTCGGCAATAGGCGTAAGTAGGCTTGGTGGCGACAGTTACGCAACGGGTTTTATGTATGAAAACGACGGTAGTTTGTTCGTTCAACGCCTTGATAACGAAGGCGTAAAGAATACTTTTATTTGGAATAAAGGTAGCGTTAGAATTAACTATAAAATAGTAGACAATAAGTCTATGTTAACCGAAATAAACGATATTGGCGAAGAAGTCGTTAGCGAAAAACAGCAAGAATTAGTTTCGCTTGTGGGAAACTTATCTAAAAAAGCATCCGTTGCAATTATAAGCGGTTCTTTACCGCAAGGCGTAGGGGACGGGTATTATTGCGAGCTTTTAAACGCCATTGATAAAAAGGTTAAAAAAGTAGTGGATATAGAAGGCGCTAAATTAGTACACGCACTGTCAAGCGGTGCGTATATGGTTAAGCCGAATTTAGTGGAACTAGAAGGCGCCGTAAACGCTAAATTAAAAACTATACCCGATATGTTAAAAGCGTGCGGAAAACTAATTGACGCGGGCTGTGAAAACGTATTGTTATCTCTTGGACGTGAAGGTGCAATTTTTACAAACGGCACTAACTCTTATTTTTGTAAAAGCGCGTCGGTTGCCGTAAATTCTACCGTCGGCGCGGGCGACAGTATGGTTGCCGCCGCATGTTTAATGATAGAAAACGGCGCGGAAAATACCGAAATTTTAAGATGTGCGGTATCGGCTGGCACGGCTTCTATAACTACGTCTGGCACAAATTTATTTTATAGAGATAAATTTGAAGAAATTTACCAAAAAATTTACGTAGAAAAAATACATTAAAGCAACTTTTTAACACGTTATAACGGCTTTGCTTGTCGTTTTTAACGGCTAGGCTATTATTGCTTATAGACGTGGCTGTGAATTTACAAAAACAAATAAAAACACGTAAAAGCACGCTTGTTTTGAGTTCAAAACAAGCGTGCTTATTTTTTGGAGCTACTGGGGGGACTCGGACCCCCGACCTGCTGATTACGAATCAGCTGCTCTACCACCTGAGCCACAGTAGCGAAATATTAGTTAAATAAGTTTTAAAATCTTATTACTAGGGTATTATACATTATAAAACGTAAAAATTCAAGCGTTTTTAATAGTTATTCAAAAAATATTTATTTTATAGCGTTAAAAAGTAAAGTTACGTTAAATTTTATTGCATAAAAAAACTTTGTAAAAATTAATAAAAAATATTTTATAAAAAGTAGTCAAAATCTATTGACAAACTGCGTTTTAGGTTGTACAATTAAGAAAAAATTAGCACTCGCAACAAAAGAGTGCTAACAATCGGGGGTCTAGTGTGCCAAATATAGAATTAAGTGAAAGAAAAAAGAAAATTCTTCAAATAGTGGTTGACGATTATATAGACACCGCCGTTCCCGTTTCTTCAAAAGCAATTACGGATAAATATATGTCGGATATAAGTTCGGCAACGGTTAGGGCGGAGTTATCTTCGCTAGAAGAACTCGGATATTTAACGCAATTACACACTTCGTCGGGAAGAGTTCCTTCGCCGGAAGCGTATAAATTATACGTTTCAGAACTTATGACGAAAGATAAACTCTCGCAAAAAGAATTAAACTATATTAAAAATATATTTTTAGAAAAAACTGATAATATAGAAAACGTTTTAAAAAGCGCCGTTAAGGTTATAAGCGAACTTACGGATTATACTTCCGTAGGCGTTCACTCCAAAGGGGAAGACGATAGATTGCGTGAAATAAAATTTTTCCGCTTTAAGCCCGAAACCGCACTCGTTTTAATAGTTACGGACGTTAAACTTTTAAAAGACAATTTTATTTCTATTCCGCCTAGCATGACGGACGAAGGGCTTGAAGAAGCCAGCGCACTTATAAATAAGTTGTTTTCTGGCAAAACTTTTAAAGAAATATGCCAAACTGAAATTGACTTTAACGAAAGTTTTAGCGGATATAAAACGATATTTATAAACGTTATAGAAGCGTTAAAAGTTTATTTTTCAGAGTCGGAAAGTGAAGTTTTAATGGAAGGCGAAGATAAAATTTTAAAACACGCCGAGTATACGGACGTTGGTAAAATAAAAGAGTTTTTATCCGTCGTAACTAAAAAAGATAAAGTCTTTAACTTATTAAGTGAAGACAATAAAGAATTAAAATTCAACGTAAAAATAGGCACTGATTACGCTAGCGAACTTCCAAAAGACTGTTCGGTTGTATCGGCAACCTATACGGCAAACGGAAAAAAAATAGGTACTTACGGCGTTATAGGACCTGCGCGTATGGATTATCAAAAAGTAGTTGCGGTGCTAGAAAACGTTGGCAAAATTTTAGAAAGTATTTTATCGGGTAGGTAAAAATGGAAAACAATAAAGAAATTAATAACGAACAAAGTCAAGCAAAAACGTCGGCAAAAAAGCCTACTTTAAAGCAATTAATTGAAGAAAACGAAGCGTTAAAAGCGGAAAACGAAAAACTAATAAAAGAAAGCGCTTCTTTTAAAGATAGTTGGGTTCGCACCGCTGCGGATTTTGAAAACTTTAAAAAACGCAATCAAGAAACCAGAATTAACGCTTATAAAGAAGGCAAATACGATATAGTATCTAAAATATTGGTGGTTGGCGACAATTTAGATAGGGCGCTTTCTATGGACCTTGACGAAAAGACCAAAGAAGGTTTAACTATGATGGCGCGTCAATTTAAAGAAACGCTAGAAGCCGAAGGTTTTACGGCAATTAATCCGCTAGGCGAAGTTTTTGACCCCAACACGCAAGAAGCCGTTATGAAAGTTGAAAGGCAAGAAGGCGAAGTTGAAGGAACTGTTAAACAAGTATTTTTAAAAGGCTACAAATGTGGCGATAAAGTTATTAGGTATGCGCAAGTCGTTGTAATTGGCTAAAAGCGTACATAAAATATAATAAATAAGGTAAAGGAGATATATTATGAGTAAAATAATAGGTATAGATTTAGGAACAACTAACTCGTGCGTAGCAGTTATGGAAGGTGGCGAGCCCGTAGTTATAGCAAATGCGGAGGGCGCAAGAACTACTCCGTCAGTAGTAGGTTTTCAAAAAGACGGGGAAAGGCTTGTTGGTCAAGTTGCAAAAAGGCAAGCGGTTGCTAACAGCGATAGAACCGTGTTATCTATAAAAAGGCATATGGGTAGCGATTATAAGGTTAGCATAGACGATAAAAAGTATTCTCCACAAGAAATTTCCGCTATGATACTTTCAAAATTAAAAAAGGACGCGGAGTCATATCTTGGCGAAACCGTAAAAGACGCGGTAATAACTTGCCCTGCATATTTTAACGACGCGCAACGTCAAGCAACCAAAGACGCGGGCAAAATTGCGGGATTAAACGTTCTTCGCGTAATAAACGAGCCTACTGCTGCGGCACTTGCTTACGGTCTTGATAAAGACACTAACTCACACAAAGTTATAATTTACGACCTTGGCGGTGGTACGTTTGACGTTTCTATTTTAGATATTGGCGACGGCGTGTTTGAAGTTTTAGCAACTAACGGAAACTGCTTCTTGGGTGGCGACGATTTTGATAAAAAAGTTATGGACTATTTGGTTGAAGACTTTAAAGCAAAAGAAGGCATTGACTTATCAAAAGACAAAATGGCAATGCAACGCTTAAAAGAAGCGTCTGAAAAGGCTAAAATTGAACTTTCAAGTATGTCTAACACAAACGTAAACTTACCGTTTATTACGGCGGACGCTAACGGTCCTAAACACCTTGACGTAACTTTAACAAGGCAAAAATTCAACGCTTTAACGGAAGACCTTGTAGAAAAGACTATTGAACCGCTTACAAAGGCTATGGCGGACGCAGGGCTTTCTTACGGCGATATAGCAAAGGTTATTTTAGTTGGTGGTTCAACTAGAATTCCAGCCGTTGTAGAAAGAGTAAAAGCAGTTACGGGCAAAGAGCCGTTTAAAGGCATTAACCCAGACGAGTGCGTTGCAATCGGCGCTGCTATTCAAGGCGGTGTATTAACAGGCGAAGTTAAAGACGTGTTGCTTTTAGACGTAACTCCACTTACGCTTGGTATTGAAACTCTTGGTGGAATTTGCACTCCACTTATTGAAAGAAATACGACTATTCCTGCAAAAAAATCGCAAGTGTTCTCTACTGCTGCGGATAACCAACCGGAAGTTACTATTCACGTATTACAAGGCGAAAGAAAGTTTGCAAAAGATAATAAAACTCTTGGTCAATTCAACCTTACGGGAATTGCTCCTGCTCCAAGGGGTATTCCACAAATTGAAGTAACTTTTGATATTGACGCTAACGGTATAGTTCACGTAACCGCAAAAGATTTAGGAACGCAAAAGAGTGCCGATATTACTATAACTTCTTCTACTAACTTATCGGAAGAAGAAATCAACAAGGCGGTTAAAGAAGCCGAACAATACGCGGAAGAAGATAAAAAGAGAAAAGAGTCGGTTGACAATAGAAACGCGCTTGACGGTATGATTTTCCAAATGGAAAAAGCGTTAAAAGAAAACGGCGACAAGATTGCGGAAGAAGATAAAGCAAAACTTGAAGAACTCGTTAAAGATGCAAAAGTTGAACTTGAATCTAACGACGACGAACGTATTAAAGCCGCTACTGAAAAGTTGAATACGGAAGCGCAAGCAATTTTTGCTAAACTCTATCAACAAGCAGGTGGCGCAAACGCTAACCCAAACGGCGATAATAATGACGACGGAGATACAGAGTTTCATCAAAACTAATAAAAATTAAATAAATGAAGGGCATAACGCCCTTCATTTACTACTTTAATATAGGTTTATTATGGCAAATTATTACGATATTTTAGGCGTTAAAAAAGACGCCACGCAAGACGAGATTAAAAGTGCATACAGAAAACTAGTTAAGCAATATCACCCTGATTTACACCCTGGGGACGCCAACTGTGCCGCTAAATTTAAAGAAGTTAACGAGGCTAACGAAGTTCTTTCCGACCCGCAAAAACGCAGGCAATACGATTTTGAACAAGAACATCCTAACATGGGTGGCTTTAACTTTGGTGGCGACGGCGGATTTGGCGGTTTTGGCGATATTTTTGGAGATATATTTAGCCAATTTACAGGTGGTAGTAGCGGTTACACTGAACGTAATACCAAGGGGCAAGACGTAACGCTTGAATTAGAACTTTCTTTTTTAGACGCTGCAAAAGGTTGCAAGCGTGACGTTACATACGTGCGTAAAGAGCCTTGCTCGGCTTGTAAAAGCACGGGCGCAAAAAACGGCACTCAATACTCAACGTGTAAAAATTGTGGCGGAAGCGGTCAAGTTCAATATATGTCGGGCGGTGGAATTTTCCGTTCAATTAGCGTAAAAGCGTGTCCAGAGTGTTCGGGAACGGGCAAAAAGATTACCGAAAAATGCGACGCTTGTTCGGGTAGGGGTTACAACAAGAAAAACACTACCGTTACGCTTGATATTCCTGCCGGTGCGGACACTAATTCATATATGAAAAAGCGCGGTTATGGCGACGCTTCTACAAAAGGTGGCGACGCGGGCGACTTAATAGTGGTATTTAAAGTGCTTTCGCATAAAATGTTTGTAAGAAAGGGTTACGATATTTTTATAGAACTTCCTATTTCTTATAAAACTGCGGTTTTAGGCGGAAAAGTTATGATACCAACGCTTGAAGACGCTATTGAATTTTCAATTCCCGAAGGTACGCAAAGCGGTAAAAAATTTATCGTACGCGGTAAGGGTATTAAGTCTAGGCAAGGCACTGGCGATATGTACGTAACCGTAACTATTGAAGTTCCAACAAGAATTTCACGCTCGCAAAAAGCAAGTTTAGAAAAATTTGACGCAGACGTTGATTTTAAACAGTACGATAAAATTAAAAGGTACGACGCAGATATGAAATCACTTTTTGGCGTTGATAGTTATAAAAAGAAATAAAAAAGACAGCGGTTAGAATTACGATAAATTCTAACCGCTTTTTTATTATTATATTGCCTTTTACAGTTGTTACCTGCGAAGGTCTTTGTAGTTAAACAGTTGTTACTTGCGAAGGTCTTTGTAGTTAAACAGTTGTTACCTGCGAAGGTCTTTGTAGTTAAACAGTTGTTACTTGCGAAGGTCTTTGTCGTTAAAAGGTAAAAACATTGCCGTTTTTAATCTTGAAACAAAGCGTTCGTTATATTTATTTATAAGTTCTTCGTTAGATAGGTTAGTGGTGATTATAAACGGAGATTTTTTATCTATTCTATCGCTAATTAATGCTAAAAGGTATTCAGGCGTAACGTTATTATATATAGGTTCAGTTCCTAAATCGTCAATAACTAAAAGGTCGCAATTATATAAAATTTCGTTTACAACGGTTTTTTGAACTTCGCCTAAATGCATTTTTAAAAACAAATTGTTAAGTTCGTTGGCGGTTAAAAACACTCCGTTATAGCCCTTTTGGTTTACGGTGTTTAACACGCATTTACTTAAAAAAGTTTTGCCTGTGCCAACCTTTCCCGTTAGCACAAAATTTTTAACGTTGTTGTTTGGAAAGTTAGTTGCGTATTTTTGTAATAACACTTTTTGCTTTTGTATAGACGGGGCGTTTGCATCGCTAAATAGGCAAGGCTCTTTATTTATAACGCCTAAATAGTTTAGGCTTACTTCCGTAATTTTTTTGACGTAACAAAAGCATCTTTTTCCGTTAACAAAACCGCTGTCTTTACACGTTTTGCAGTCGTATTCGTTGTTAGAAAAATATTTAAAATATCCGATATCTTCTAAAATTTTATTAAGTTTTATATTTAACTTGTTAAGCGATTTTTGTAGTTTTTCAACTTCTTCTTGGTTGTTTAAATATTCTTGTTTTGCTAAATCTAATTTGGTTGCGCCTATTTTGTTGTACAGTAAAACGTAGTCTTTATTTTGGTTTAGCAAGTTGTTAAAATACTCTTTTTTAGCCAAAGTTTTTGTTTTTTTGTTAACGTAAAAATCGTTTACTTGTTGCAATATTACGTTAGATTTTATCATATAACTCCTTTATATCGTCTAGCGATTCAATAAGGTCGTCAAGTTCTTTTTTAGTGTAAGTGCGTTCGTTTGCAAAATGCTGTGCAGTTTTAGTGTTGGCGTTTTTATTGTTACTAATAGGCGAAATGCTGTTAATTTGCTCAATAGTGTACGCGCCTTTATTTTTCCAGTTAGATAAAATAGCGTTCATATACGGAATTGGGTTTTCGGTATTTGAAGCGCGCTTTGCAGACTCTAAAATTATTTCGTCAGAAAAGTTCCAGTCCCTACGCCAAATTTTAACGTTTTCTCTATCCCAACCGTTTGGCTTTCTTGTAAGACCCAAATATTCAAGTATTTTATAAATGAACTTATCGGTGCTGTTAAACTCGTTAATGTAATTAATAATATCTTCAAGTGTAACGTAGCCAAGTTTCATTAAATTATTTACGGTTACGTTCATTTGTTCAAGAGTGCGCCTGTTGTTTTTAAAACAGTAGTTAGCAATAAAAACAAGCGTTTGCGCGCTGTATCCCATAGAAAGCCAAGGGGAAACGTAATTAGATATAACGGAATCGTGAATTTCTACGTATATGCCAAGCGCTTTGCAAATTTCTATACTTAAATCTTGTTTTTCTTGTTTAGATTTATGGTATGCGCTTACGTCTTCTTTGGTAAAGCATTTTGCGCCGTATAATTCGTCAAACACTTTATCTAGGCTTTTTAAACTTTTAATTTTATATAATTTTGCCGTGTAATTGATAATTTCAGGCTCAAAATTGTAATTTTTATACCATTTTTTATAAAGTTGAATATCTTCAACTTCTTGCTTACGCGTAATTTTTAGCGTTCTAAAAAGGTCGCCTATTTCTTTTGTTAATAAGTTGTAGCCTGAAAGTTCTTTTTCTACGGCTTCGGGCGTCGTTACGTTTTTGCTTATAAAATCTTTTGAAACTGTTAAAATGTACTTATAAGAAATATCCGCCCCTTTTAAATCGGTGCAGTATTTTACAATCATTAAAAAGGCTTCCGGCTTTAACGGCGTGCTTTCAAGTAGGTTAAAGTATTCCGCGTATTCAGACGTGCTTATCATACGTTCTGAAATAAAAACTTGAAGTGCCTTTGATAAATCTTCGTATTTTTCGGGTTTATAACGCTTATATTTAACGCTATTGTCGCCAACGGGAATATAATTTACTGTAAAAGGGTCGTTTAAAATTATAGAAACTAAACCGAATTCTTCAAGGTATTTAAAGTTATCTATTAGTTCGCTTTTAGAAATATTAAGGGAATTTGCCATTGCGTCAACGTCAAAATCAATAGAAGAATTTTGGCATAAATACAAGCCGTAAAGGTATACCTTTACAGCGTCGTTATTAAGTTCGGGAAGGTAGTTTGAAACAAACAAATTGTCTAAAATTAACTTTCCGCTAGACGTGTTTTCTTTTGAGTAGTTACAGAACGACATTTTTCACCCTAAATTTGTAAAATTTATATTGCATTATATTATAAAATATATTAAAATAATAATAAAAAAAATGCAACTAAAATTTTGCAAATCAATTTTTAATACAAAATGTTGTGTATAGCAACGTTTTATCTACAAGAGGCAATTTTGAAAATTTTACACACTTCCGATTGGCATTTGGGCAAAAAACTAAAAAATTTTAGTAGATTGCAAGAGCAAAAACAAGTGCTTAACGAATTAATTGAATACGTTGAAACTAGCGATATTGACGTAGTAATTATTGCGGGCGACGTTTACGACGTGTTTTCTCCTTCTGCTAGTGCAGAGGAACTTTTTTATAGCGTTTTAAAAGAGTTGTCTAATAAAACAAGGGCGGTTATTGTTATAAGTGGCAATCACGACGATAATTCTAGGGTAACCGCAGGTGCTTCCGTTTGTTACGATTACGGTGTTTTATTTGCCACAAAAGAGTTTTTACGCCCCTTAAAACTCAAAAGAGTTGAAGTAGTTAGGGCAAACGAAAGGTTTTTTGAAATTAAAGATAACAACGGCGAAACCGTCTTTTTTAACGTTCTTCCGTATCCAAACGAGCAAATTTTACTAAAAACGCTTGACGACGACGCTTTGTATACCGATAAAATAGCGTCTTTAATTAAACAAGGTTCAAGTTATAACGTTAATAACCGTGCGGAAATATTAGTTTCGCATTTATTTATGGCGGGCGGTGTGTCTGACGGAGGCGAAAAACCCATTGAATTAGGCGGTGCTAGGCTTGTTGATATTAACGCTATTCCGTCAAACGTAATTTATACGGCGCTTGGGCATTTGCATAAATATCAAGTAATTAACAAGCAAAAAAACGTGGTGTATAGCGGTAGCATTTTACAGTACGATTACGGCGAAAAACAAGAAAAGTATTTTACCGTTTTAACCGTTGAAAACGGGGCGTTAAAGGATGTTGAAAGGGTAGAATTTAAAAACGGTAAAAAGTTAAAAGTAGTTGATTGCTACGATTTTTATAAATTATACGAAATTTTAGACACGTTTTGTAATTGTTACGTTAAACTGCGCCTTTATCTATCGCAGCCGCTACATAATAGCGAACTTACAAAATTGTTAGAAAAATATCCGTTTATAACGGACGTAGAGTTTTTAAACGATGCGTACGAGGGCGAAGAAAACGCCGTAGACAGACGCACTTTAAACGATAAAGAACTTTTTATAGAGTATTATAAAAAATTGTTTAACGTTGAGCCTAAACTCGATATGGTTGAACTCTATTTAAAAATGCTTGAAGACGGGGTGGAATTATGAAGCCTATAAAATTAACGATATTCGGCGTAAAGAGTTTTAGCGAAGCGGTAGTTATAGATTTTAAAGAAGTTACAAAAAGCGGTTTGTTCGGTATTTTTGGGGATACGGGTAGTGGCAAAAGCACTATTTTAGACAGTATTATTTGCGCTTTATATTCAACTAAATTTAAAAGCGAATATATAAATAAGCGCTGTAAAAACGCCGAGATTGACTACGAATTTCAAATTGTTTTTAACGGCGTTAGAAAGGTTTATAAGGTAAATAGAAAGTATAGTTTAACTAGCGCTTCAAAAAGCGTTTTATACGAAGTTATTAACGAAAATGACAAAATCGTTTTGGCTGAAAAGCAACGCCAAGTAGACGAAAAAATTATTGAAATAATAGGCTTAAACGCCGATGAATTTGAAAGTAGTATAGTGCTTCCGCAAGGCAAGTTTGACAAGTTTTTAACTTCCCCTAGAATTAATAGGGTAAAAATAATGGAAAGCCTTTTTGGGCTTGAAAAATACGGCGAAAAATTAAAGAAAAACACGGGTGCTTTACGCGATAGTTACGCAATAAAACAAACGGAATTAACGGCAAAATTATCTATGTTAAATAGCGTTAATTTAGACGCGCTAAACGACCTTAAATCCGAGTTAAAAATTGCCTTAAAAGAGTATGAAGAATTAAATGCAGAAAACTCTAAAATTTTAGATTATATAGAAAAAAATACTGTTTTTTATAATTTAAAATCAAGGCGTAACGAAGTTGAAAGTTCACTTATAAAACTACGCCAAAAAGAAGATTATTTTACTAATGCTAAAAGCGTGATTAATAAACTTTTTTTAATAAAAAATTTTATTGATTTAAACGCGCAATTAAACGCTTTAAACGGTGATATTTTATCGTTAACTAACAAGGTTGTTGAGTTTAAAAAGTTGTACGATAATAGCGTAATAAAACAAGATAGTTTAAAGCAAAATATCGCTAGTAAAAAAACTCAACTTGAACGATTAAACTGCACGCTTAATAATGCGGAAATTAATTATGAAAAATCAAAATTAATAGTTGAACAAAATCAAGTTTTAAACCAAACCGTAAAAAATAATTTTACGCAAATTTTAAGTTTAAAAAACCAAATTGAAAATACAAGCGCCGAACTAAACAAGGTGCAAAATCTTATTAAAAATTATACTAGTAACGGCGCAACGTATAGTTTAGAAAAACACCTTAAAGAATTAGAAAACTCTATCTCTAAAAAAGCCGTTAATACTCAAATAAACAGCGAGTGCAAATTTTTAAACGACCTTTTAAACTTGGTTATAGAAAATAAACCTAAAACGGCTATTTTATCTAGGTTAGAAAATTTGAGTAACGCTTTAAAAGATAGCGACGAGTATAAAGACGAGTTTTTACTTATTAGCGAAGTTAAAACCGCCTTTGACGTTCAGCGTGAAGTTCAACTTAAAATAAACGAATTGTCTACTAATAAGCAGGCGCTAATTTCTAAACTTGAAACGTTAAATGCAAAAGTCAACGAGTTAGAGAGTAACAATTTAGATATTTTAAAGCAAGTTTCTAAAAACGACGCTTTAATTTTAACGTTGACCGACGGAAAAGACGTTAAAAGCCAAGTTTTACAACTAAAAGAAAGCGTTGCTAAACTAAAACAAGAGTTATTAAGTAGCGAAGATTTACTTAGCCAAGCGGAAACTTGCGTTTTAAATTCTACTTTGCAAATCAACGAAGTTAAAACTAAATTAGACGGGTTAATTTTACAAAAAACAAAGGTAGAAGGCGACGTGTTAAAACTTAAAAACGAAGTTGGATATTCGCTGGAAGAAAGTGTTAAAATCGTAAAGGAATACGACTTAGAAACTTTAAAACAAGACACGGAAAACTACTTTGAAGAAGTGCTTTTATTAACTAACGAGTTAACAAGGATTGACAAAAACCTTAAAAATTCAACTTTTGAACTTTCAATTTACCAAGAAAATTTGCAAAAAAGGGAAGAAATTCACAAAAAATTGCTACTTCAAGCAGAAAAAACTGCAAAAATTAAAAATAGTTGTGAAAAAACCGAGCAAAATTATAAAGATAAGTGTATAATAGAAAAAGAGTATAATATATTATACGAAAAAATTAAACTTTTAGATTCTTTAATAGCAATAGTTAAAGAACGCAAACTTTTAGAATTTATTGCAGAAGAGTATTTAAAAGAAATTTGCGCCAAAGCACGAAAAACTTTATTTAAACTTTCGTCTGGTAAGTACGGTTTAGTATACGACGGGGAATTTTTTATCACCGATAATTTAAACGGCGGTGAAAAGCGTGCGGTAATTACGCTTTCGGGAGGGGAAACGTTTATAGTTTCGCTTTCGCTTGCATTAGCGCTTAGCCAAGAAATTCACTCCGCGTCGTTACGCCCCATAGAGTTTTTCTTTTTAGACGAGGGCTTCGGCACGTTAGACAAAAATTTGACCGATACCGTTATAAGCAGTTTGCAAAAATTAAAAAATCCAAACTTTACGATAGGTTTAATATCTCACGTTGACGAGTTAAAAGACGCGGTAGACGGTAAAATAGAAGTTACTTCTGCAACGCAAACTAGCGGTTCAAAGGTAAAGGTTAGCGTGGGTTATTAAAAATTTAACCGCAAAATAGGGTTATTAAAATTTTAACCGCAAAATAGGGTTATTAAAAGTTTAATCGCAAAAACTAAAATATAAACGTTTTAACGACACAAACTGCTTATCTATGCAAACTAAAATATTAAAATTAAAAATTTTAATTAAAAAAATTTCGTATTACAAGTTTTTATTAAAGGGCAAAAGATATTATGGCTGAAACAATTTTAACCCCAATAACGATGTGGAGTTCGTTTGACGATTCACTTCCGTTAAAAGAGGTAAAACTCAATACGTTTACGTTGCAAAACGCAACTTATACAAACGTGTATTTTTCGGGGCGTCAAGTAGGCGCAAACCGAGTTAGAATATACGGTTTGTTCGTTCAGCAAAAAACTAATAGCAAGGGGTCTATATTAGTTCTTCCTGACGTGTGCGATAAAATAGACGGCGAACTAGTAAACCATTTTGCTATGCAGGGTTACGACGTTTTGGCAGTTGATTTACGCGGTGAAAACGAAGAAGGGGAATATACTAAATATCCCGAAGAAATTTCTTACGCAAATTACGTTAAGTGTAAAGACACTTTTGAATACGCGCATAATTTAGCAAATCAAACTTGTTGGTATGAGTGGACTGCGGTTGCAAGATACGCGGTTTCTTATTTAAAAAGTAAAAATCCAAGCGGAATTGTTGGAGTTATTGCAAACAGGTATAGCGCAAACGTTTTATGGCAACTTTCGGCAACCGATAAGCGAGTAGATTGCGCCGTGTTTTTATTCGGTGCGGGTTGGCTTGCTTATAAAGGCGTAAACAAATACGAAGAAGCCAAAATAGGTATAGAACTTAACGAAGAAAGGTATAGATTTATTGCTGGTATAGAAGCGCAATCGTACGCTACGTACGTAACTTGCCCCGTATTGTTTTTGGGCGCAACTAACAGCGAAACGTTTGATGCGGAAAGGTCTGTTGAAACTTTATTAAGGCTTCCAAATCAAGACACAACGTGGTTTAACTTTATAACGATAGCAAAGGACGTGCTTGACGAAAACTGCTTAAAAGACGTTGATTTGTTTTTCTTAAAATTTATTGCAAAACAAAGCGTTGCTTTACCTAAAACGCCTCAACTTGAAATAGAAAGCGACGAAGAAGAAATAATTTACAACGTTGACTATTACAGTAAAAATTCCATTGACGCTATTCACGTTTTATCAAGTAGCAACGTCTATAATACTAGCGATAGGGTGTGGTATAACGTTACGCCTATAATAAGCGATAGCGGAAAGTATATTTTTAAACGCAAAGCGTACGGAAACGTTGATTTTGAAATTGCTTTTGCAATAGTAAAATACAAAAACGGCTTTACTATAAGTTCAAAATTTAACTATAAAAAACTCAATATAAAATCACTTTCTAAAACGCCGTCGGTGCTATTTAGTTCTTTAAAGCAACCTGCAAATTTTATAGTAGAAAATATTAAAACCGAACTTTTAGGCAATGCGTTTTCTTCTTCGCTATATTCTATTAAAGACGGGCCGTTTAACATTAAGGGGATATATTCAACTAACACCTTAACAACGTACGCCGTAAGAAAAATTGTAGACACGATAGACGAAAATTCATTTTTAAAGTTTGACGTTGCATCTAATTTTAGCGATACTTTAAAAATTGAAATTAAACTTGATAGCGGTGAAGTATACGTAAAAGAAGTTGCTTTAATAGGCGGAGATTTTTGGCAAAACGTACAAATATTATTAAGCGATTTTAAAGACGAAAACGCAAAAAGTATGCGTGAATACAATAAAATTATTTCAATTTCGGTTTCTTCGCTTGGGGCTTTTATAATAAATAATTTTATTTTATTGTGAGGTAGTATGATTGAGGTTAACGATAAAGTTATAACTAAAAAAAATCATCCTTGCAAATGCAATTCGTGGACTTGCGTTAGGACGGGTGCGGATATTAAACTTAAATGCGACAACTGCAATAAAGTAGTTATGTTTACGCTAGACGCATTTAAAAAAAGCGTAAAACTTGTTAATGGAAAAAAATATGAATAACTATAACTTTCAATGTTTAAACCAAATAGAAGAAAATCAAAAAAAAGTTAAAAGCGATATAACGTTTTGCATCGTTTTATTTGCTTTAATATTGTTTATGATTTTTACAACTAACGTTTGGCTTTCCGTGTATAGAGTTCAAAACGTTTCAATGCAAAACACTCTTTTTAACGACGATATAGTTTTAGCGGACAGGTTAGCCCCAATTCAAAGGGGAGATATAGTAATTTTTAAATACGACTCTGAAAAAGACTATATAAAAAGAGTAATTGCAACCGAGGGCGATAAAATTATATTTGAGCAAGACGCAAAAACGGGTGAGTATTGCGTTTATATAATCTACAAAGGCGAAGTAATAAGAAATAAACTTAACGAGCCTTACGTTAAAGAGGGCTGTTTTACGGAATATAGGGTAAAACCGAGTTACGTTGTTGGCGAAGATGAGTTGTTCGTTATGGGAGATAACCGTTTAGAAAGTTACGATAGCAGAGATTTTGGCTGTATTAAAAAAGAACAAGTAAAAGGCGTAGTTCACAATATTTTTGTTAAAACGCGAAAACTCAATAAATTAATTTTTAAAAACGTTGAATAAAATGAAGCGAATATTTAAATTTTTTATAAAATCAAAATTATATCCGCTACCGTTAATCGCCATTTTTTACGCAGTTGCGTTTTTTATGGGGGCTAACGTAAAATACGGCGGGTTAATTTTTGGAGTATGCGTTACGCTATCTATCGTAACCGTGCTATATTCTATTTACAGCGCTTTTACTTTTAAAGCAAAAAAAACTAAAAAGCAAACGCCCGTTAAAGAAGGCGAAAAGCCCAAAAAGGCAAAAAACGTATATCCAATATACTTTACGGTAAAGCAAAATACTAATTACGTTTTTGCCGAGTATGAAGACAGATACGAACTCTTTTTAAAAACCGAAAGCGGTTTAAAATATATAAGAACAGATAAAAAAGGCGAGTAATTTATGACTAATTTATACACTACCGAATATATAAATAAAATCAAAAAGCAAAAAGACAAACTTTTAACCATATACTTTATAATTTTAGCGTTATGCGCTTTAATCGTAATAACCGTAATAGTGTTTAACGCATATTTGCCGTATATGCACGAATATAAAACTCCGCTAATGATAATTTTGTATTCTACAAGCGGATTGTTTACCGTGTTTTCGTTTATATATTTGCAAATAACTTACGGAAGGGTTGCTACTTACTATAAATTCGTTTGTCAAACGGTGTTAAAAAGCAAACTCACTTCGTCCGTAACCATTACAAGAATAAACGGTGATTTATACACTAATAATATAGACTATTATACCATTGAGGTTTTAGAGTGGTCGGATAAACAAAACGACTACGTTGAAAGAAAAATTTTAGTAGACAGCGAATTTAAAAAATTAAATTTTAACGTAGACGAAATTATAACCGTAACAACGTCTTCAAATTTTTTGGTTGCTTATAAAAGGAGTGGGGTATGAAGCGTAGCGAAATAAACGAAAAGTACAAGTGGAATATTAAAGACGTATTTAATAGCGACGAAGATTTTTATTTAGAGTGTAGCGCCCTTGAAAGCGATATGGATTTTTCGTCTTTTAAAGGCAAATTAAAAGACGCCGTTTCCGTTAAGGCTTGTTACTTAAAATTATACGAATTATTTTTAAAGTTAGAAAATTTATCCGTATACGCTATGATGCGTAGGGACGAAAACGGCGACGATAGAGTTGCTAACGAATTATGCGGAAAAGTTGATAATTTAGCCGTTAAATTTTCTACGGAAACGTCTTTTATAGACGTAGAAATTACGGCGTTAGACGATAAAACTTTAACTTGTTTAATAAACGACGAAAGTTTAAAACCGTATAAGCGCGATTTACAAAGAATTAAAGATTATAAACCGCATATTTTAAGCGAAGATTGCGAAAAACTTCTTGCTTTAAGCGGTAAAGTTTTGGGCGGATATCACGACGTGTTTTCTATGATAGATAACGTTGACCTTGACTTTCCAACCATTGTGGTAGACGGTAAAAAAGTTAAAGTTACGCAAGCAACTTTTTCACTTTTATTGCAAAATCCTAATAAAAACGTAAGAAAAAAGGCTTTTAAAGCATATTATAACGCTTATAAAAAAGTGTTAAACACTATAACTGCAACGTATAAAGGCAACGTAGAAAAAAACGTGTTTATATCTAGGGTTAGAAATTTTGAAAGTTGCTTGGATATGGCTCTTTTTAAAGAAGAAGTTGAAAAAAAGGTATACACTCAACTTTTAAAAAGCGTAAATTCAAATCTTAGCACGTTGCATCAATACGTAAAATACAGAAAATCCGTTATTGGCGGTACGCTAAATATGTACGACTTATACGTACCCCTTGTAAGCGATTGTGAAATTGCGCTTGATTACGAAGACGCGTACAATTTAGTTATACAAGGTTTAAAACCGCTAGGCGAAGATTATAAAAACCTTTTAACACGCGCGTTTAACGAAAGGTGGATAGACGTTTACGAAAACGACGGAAAGCGTTCGGGTGCGTACAGCGTTTCAACGTACGGTTTAAAGCACCCCTTCGTTTTATTAAATCATACAAAAACTACTCACTCCGTATTTACTATTGCGCACGAGTTGGGGCATGCAATTCACTCGTATAAGTCAAATGCAAGTCAACCGCAAACAACGGCAGATTATAAAATTTTTGTAGCGGAAGTTGCTTCTACCGTAAACGAAATTCTTTTAATTAAACACTTAATAAGCACTGCAAAAGACAATTCCGTTAAAAAATACTTACTTTCGTATTATTTAGACACTATACGAACTACGTTATTTAGGCAAACTATGTTTGCCGAATTTGAGTATTTTGCTCACGATAGTAGCGAAAACGGCGTTTCTTTAACCAAAGAACTTTTAAGCGAAAAGTATTTGGAACTTAACAAAAAATACTACGGTAGGTCGGTTAAGTCTAACGAAGAAATTTCTTACGAGTGGGCAAGAATACCACATTTTTACACGGCGTTTTACGTTTACAAATACGCAACGGGCATAATAAGCGCTATAAATATTGCGGAAAGTATTTTAAAAGACGGCAAGGTGGCGGTAGATAAATACTTTGAATTTTTATCTTCCGGTTGTAGCGACACTCCAACTAACTTATTAAAAATTGCGGGTGTTGACCTTATGACAAAAACGCCTTACGACGTGGCAATGCAATCTTTTAAAAACGCACTTAACGAATTAAAAAGTTTAAATTAATTAAAATTATAGGATAAATTATGGCAAATAACGTTATTTCAGCACTTCCATACAATTTGGAAGCAGAACAAAGCATTTTAGGGTCTATACTAATAGACAAAGAGTTACAATATGAAATTCGCGCCGAATTAAAGCGCGACGACTTTTATATGGAGTCGCACAAACTTGTTTTTGACAGTATTTGTAGCGTTTTAGACGATAATAGACCCGTTGACATCGTTACTTTAACTGACGAAATGAGTAAAACTTCCGTAAAGCCCGCTGGCAAAAGAAAGAAAGTTGACCTTGCAAGTTTAGCGGAAGATATGGAAAGTAAAACTACTCTTGAAAAAGCGGGTGGTATTGAATATCTTTCCGTGCTTTCACGCGCAACGCCGTCTGCTGCAAATTACGAATATTATTTAAAAATTGTAAAAAGAGATAGCATTTTGCGTAAATTAATACGCAGTGCCGACCTTATTACGAAAGATGCTAAAATTAGTACGGACAGTCAAAAGTCGTTAAGTTACGCCGAAAAGTTAATTTACGATATTAGCGAACAAATTTCAACTTCTTCGCTTACTAACTTAAACGAAAATATAGACGACGTTATTGAGTTGTTTAACAATATTCAAAAAGATAAAAACTTTAACCAAGGTTTAAAAACGGGCTTTATCGGTTTTGACGGTATGACTAGGGGATTACATAAAGGCAATTTGGTTATAGTTGCGGCAAGGCCGTCCGTTGGTAAAACTACTTTCGTTATGAATATAGTTGAACACGTCGCTATAAAAAACGACGCGGTATGCGCAGTATTTGCACTTGAAATGACTAAGCAAGAACTTGCCGAGCGTATGGTTTATTCGGTTAGTGGCGTAAGTTCAAAAATTGCTAGGGACGGTAAAATGGAAAGCCGTGATTGGCAAAAAATTTGGAACGCCCAAAAACTTTTAGACGGCACTAATATTTTTATTGACGACACTTCAATAGTAACCGTTCCGGATATTTTATCTAAATGCCGTAGATTAAAGTCGTTAAAAGGTAGATTAGACGTAGTAGTAGTTGACCATATTCAACTTATGACTGCCGTTAATTCTAACGATAGTAGGCAAGCCGAAATAACCGAAATATCACGCGGGTTAAAAATGATTGCAAAAGAACTTGACGTTCCCGTTATAGCGCTTTCGCAACTTAACCGTGAAAACGAAAAGAAAGGCTCTAAACCCGTGCTTTCTAACCTTCGCGAGTCGGGTGCGATTGAGCAAGACGCCGACGTTGTTATGTTTATTCATAGACCAGATAGGTCTTTGGACGGCACGGAAAATCCAGACGTTATTAAAAAAGACGAAACGGAAATTATTATTGCTAAAAACAGAAATGGTGCAATAGGCTCGTTTAACGTTATGTTTAAAGGTGAATTATCTAAATTTACTAATATCGTATTTAACGAAAGTAGTTTGCAAATTCCGCCTGAACCTAACCAAAATAGTGGATTTCAAAAGTTGGGCGACGGAGATTTTATTCCACCGCAAGACGATGAGTTTATTCCACCGCAAGACGACGAGTTTATTCCGCCACCAGACGATATTTTTTAATTAAGTGAGTTTTATGCAAACAAAAATACTACAAATTAACGAAGATTCTTTACAATATGCTAAAAAATTAATAGATAGTGGCAATTTGGTTGCGTTTCCTACGGAAACGGTGTACGGACTTGGGGCGCTTGCCACTGACGACGACGCCGTTAAAAAGATTTACGAAGCAAAAGGTAGACCTAGCGACAATCCTTTAATAGTGCATATACATAAAGATTTTGATTTAAACGATTTAGTTTACGTTGAACACGATTACGTTAAAAAGTTACAGCAAGCGTTTTTGCCAGGTCCGTTAACTATGGTGTATAAAAGCAAAAACAAAGTTAGTAGCGTAGTTTCGTGCGGATTAAATACGCTTGCCGTAAGAGTTCCTTCTCATAAAGGTGCGCAAGAGTTTTTAAAATACGTAAACGCGCCTATTTGCGCGCCGTCTGCAAACGTTTCTAAACACACTAGCCCCGTAACAAGCAAGCACGTTTACGACGATTTGAACGGTAAAATTGAACTTATTTTAGACGGCGGTAAATGTCAGGGCGGAATTGAGTCAACGGTGCTTGACGTTACTACGAGTACCCCCGTTATTTTGCGTAGCGGTCTTATAACGGCAGAAATGATAAAAAGCGTTGTAGGTAGTTGTGAATACGCTAATAAAAACGACGGAATAGTAAATCGTTCTCCAGGGTGTAAATACAGCCATTATAAACCGAAATGCCAAACGATTTTATTTGACCGTAGTAACGTAGCGGAAGCGCAAAAATATTACGATAATAAAAGTAAACAAGGTTTAAGGTGTTATTTTTTGTGCGATAATTTTATTTCAAAAAAAATAAGCGGAAACTTTTTAAATTTAGGTAATACCGCCGAAGAAATTGCTTCAAATTTGTATTATAAGTTATTAGAAGGCGAAAAAATTGCTGATTTAATAATAGCAATATCCGTTAACACGGGTAGCGAAGTTGACGTTGGCGTAATGAATAGGCTTAAAAAAGCGTGCGGTGGCGAATAATACTACAAGCCTAAAAATTTATTATACTTGACAAACTAAAACAGTTATTTTAAAATATATACTACTATATATTAAATTATTAAAAATAGGTGAATTATGAAAATTGCTTTTGGATGTGACCACGGCGGTATTGATTATAAAGACGCCGTAATTTATTATTTAGAAACTCACGGGCATACCGTAGTTGATTTTGGAACGTTTTCAAACGAATCTTGCGATTATCCAGATTACGCAACTCCCGTATGTCAAGCCGTTGTAAAAAAAGAGTGTGATTACGGCGTATTAATTTGCGGAACGGGTATTGGTATGAGCATCGTTGCAAATAAGTTTAAAGGCATACGTTGCGCGCACGTTACCGACGAGTTTTCGGCTGAAATGACTAGACGCCACAATAATTCAAACGTTATTGCTATGGGCGCTAGAATTAGTAAGAAAGAAGACGTTGTTAAGTTTGTAGATATATTTTTAAACACTAATTTTGACGGAAACAGGCACGAAGTTAGAGTTAATAAAATATCGCAAATTGAAAGCGAATTTTTTAAATAAAATATCGCAAATAGAAAACGATTTTTTTAAATAAAATAGTTTATTTACAATTAAGGAGAAAATATGAGTAAATTACACGTATTAGACCACCCACTTATTCAACATAAAGTTTCTATGATGAGACGCGTTGACACCGTAACTAAGGATTTTAGAGAATTAGCAGATGAAATTTCTTTATTAATGGCTTATGAAGTTACTAGGGATTTACCGCTAGAAAAAAGGGAAATTGAAACGCCTATTTGCAAAACTATGGCAAATTTTATTTCTGGTAGAAGTATAGGCGTAGTTCCTATTTTGCGCGCTGGTTTAGGTATGGTAAACGGTATTTTAACGCTTGTTCCAAACGCAAAAGTTGGGCATATCGGTTTATATAGGGACCCAGAAACTCACTTGCCCGTTGAATATTATTGCAAATTACCAGTTGATAGCGAAGAAAGGACTATTATAGTAGTTGACCCTATGCTTGCTACGGGTGGCAGTGCGGTTGCCGCTATTGATTTTATTAAACAACGCGGTTGCAAAGATATAAAACTTATGAATTTAATTGCCGCACCAGAAGGCGTAAAAGCCGTTATGGACGCACATCCAGACGTTGACATATACGTTGCCGCACTTGACGAAAAACTCAACGAGCACGCATACATAGTTCCAGGTCTTGGCGATGCTGGCGATAGACTTTTTGGCACAAAATAAAAAAGTTAATCGGGTGGAAAGTCTACCCGATTTTTAATAACAGTAGTTTATTATAAGAGGTTTTTATGAAAAAAGTTACAAAAGCCGTAATTCCCGTTGCAGGTTACGGCACTAGGTTTATGCCTTATACCAAAGCAGTTCCAAAAGCAATGTTACCAATACTTAATAAACCCGCTATTCAAATTATAGCGGAAGAAGTTGTTAAAAGCGGAATAAAGGATATTTTATTCGTAGTGGGATATCGTGAAGACGTTATAAAAGAGCATTTTTTTGCCGTTAAGGAATTAGACGATATGCTTTTACAAAAAGGCAAAATGAATTTTTACGAGCAAATAAAATACCCCGAAACTATGGCAAATATATCTTTTGTTAAGCAAGAGGAGTTAAACGGCACGGCGGGTGCGCTTGCAAGGGCGGAAGAGTTTGCTTGTGGCGAGCCTTTTGCGGTTTTATGGGGTGACGACGTTATGTATAACAAAGATTATCCCGTAACAAAACAATTAGTTGACGCTTTTGAAAAAACCGGCAAAAATATTATAGGTTGCAAAGAAGTTCCTTTAAAAGACGTTCCTAATTACGCTTCCGTTGAATACAGTAGTATAGACGGAAATTTATATAACGTAACTAAAATAGTTGAAAAACCAAAATTAGAGGACGTTAAAAGTAGGCTTGCTCCGCTTGGAAGATACGTAGTTACGTCCGACATATTTGACATTATAAGAACGTTAACGCCAGCCGAAAACGGCGAATATCAATTTACAGACGTTTTAGACGTTTTGGCTTCTAACAATCAAGTTCAAGCGCTTAATTTTGACGGTACTCGTTACGATATGGGCAGTAGGCTTGGTTATTTAAAGGCTAACGTTGAATTTGGTTTACGTGACGGCGAGTTAAAGGACCAATTCAAAGAATATTTAAAAGAAATTTTAAAAGAATTTTAAAAGGTGTAAATGGCTAATTACAGTGAAGGTTTGTACATAGTTTTAAACACGGCAAACGAAATTAAAGCAAAATACAATTTAAATTACGTTGGTACGGAAGAAATATTATACGCTTTTTTGTTGACGCCTAAATGCGACGCTACGAAAGCGTTGCTTTTGCATGGGGCGACTTATGAAAGGTATTTTGCATATTTAAAAACCACGTTTAGAAATCAAGCGACAAGCGGTTACACTGTAAACGCTAAAAACGTTTTAAAAGACGCTTCCGAAATAGCAAAAGAGTATAACGATTACGTAAAAACGGCACATTTACTACTTGCTATTTTAAAGTGCGAAAATTGTAGGGCGTATAAAATATTGCAAGCTCTTGGAGTGGATATAGCGTCTTTATATTCCGAAGTTTTAAAAAGCGTAAACGTAAAAAAGAAAAAAGTAGTAGAAAAAGAAGTTACTGCTCCTATAAAAGAAGAAAAGCGCGAAGTTTCCGTTAAAACTCCAACGTTAGTAAAACCAAAAGAAGAGTTAAAAAAGCAAGAAACGTCGCTTTCTTCTGCTTTTGACGGGCTTGGTTACGACCTTACCTTAAAGGCAAAACAAGGCAAAATTGACGATATTATAGGGCGCGAGCAAGAAACTCAAAAAATTATAGTAACTCTTTCAAGAAAAACTAAAAACGCACCAGTGCTAGTAGGCGAGGCTGGCGTTGGTAAAAGCGCGGTTGTAGAAGGGCTTGCTTTAAAAATTGCAAAGGGAATAGTGCCCGATTTTTTAAAGGGTAAAACTATTTTTAGCCTAGACGTAGGCGGTCTTTTAGCAGGTACTAGATATCGTGGAGATTTTGAGTTAAAACTTAAAAACGCCGTAGATTACGCCGTAAACGAAGGCAATATAATATTTTTTATAGACGAAATACATAATTTAGTAGGCGCTGGCAGTACGCAAGATAGTAAAGTTGACGCCGTAGAAATTTTAAAACCGCTTTTATCACGCGGTGAAATTATGGTTATTGGAGCAACTACTCCTAACGAGTACGCTAAATATATAGAAAAAGACCCTGCTCTTGAAAGGCGTTTTCAACCGATAAAAGTTGAAGAGCCGTCAGTAGACGAGGCGATTGAAATTATCCGCGGAATTAAAAATTTATTTGAAAAACATCACTGCGTTACTATTCTAGACGAAGCCGTAATAAGCGCATGCAAACTTTCTAGCAGGTACATTATAGATAGAAAACTTCCAGATAAAGCAATAGATTTACTAGACGAAGCGTGTAGCGAAAAGCACCTTTTAAAAAAAGGTGATAACGGTAGTATAGAAGAGTTAAAATTGTATATAAATTCTTTAATTTTAAAGCGTGATAACGCGCTTAAACGCAACGATTTAGACGTCGCTAGAAACGCCGATAAAGAAATTTATAATAAAAAGCAAGAGTATCAAAAACTGTTGTCTATAAAAAACGAGCAAAGTTTAAAACCGCTTGTGGTTACAACGGAAGATATTAAAAAGGTTATAAGCGAAAGTTTAAAAATTCCGGTAACCAAATTATCGCTTAACGAAACTTCTAAACTTTTAGGGTTAGAAGAAGAACTTAAAAAAATGGTGGTTGGGCAAGAGGACGCCGTTAACGCGGTATCTCGCGCTGTTCGCCGTTCGCGCGCTAATTTAAAAGACCCTTGTAGGCCTATGGGCTCGTTTATTTTCGTTGGTCCAACGGGCGTTGGTAAATCTCATCTTACAAAAGCGTTAGGAAAATGTGTTTTTGGCTCTGAACAAAACGTTATTCGCTTTGATATGAGTGAGTATTCCGATAAAACTTCTATAAATAAGTTAATAGGCGTTGCGCAAGGTTACGTTGGGTATGAAGAAGAAGGCTTGCTTACCGAAAAAATACGCAAAAATCCGTACTCGGTAGTTTTGTTTGACGAAATAGAAAAGGCGCACCCCGATATTTTTGACCTTTTACTTCAAGTGCTTGACGAAGGTAGGCTAACCGACAGTAAAGGTAAAGAAGCAAGTTTTAAAAACGCGTTAATAATTTTAACTTCTAACGTAGGGTTTTCTAGCGACGAAAGTCAAGTTGTTTCATTTGGTTTTACAAATGAAATTAAAAATGATAAAAACACTGCAATAGAAAGTCTTAAAAAGCGTTTTAAGCCCGAATTTATTAACAGATTAGACGAAATTATAGTGTTTAATAGGCTATCAAAAGAAAATTTTTATAAAATTGCTAGAATTTTAGTGGGCGAAATAGTTCAAAGAGTTAAAGAAATGCACGTTAATTTAAACGTAGAAGATGCCGTTTTAGACGTTGTTGTAAGCGAGGGCTACGATAAAACTTACGGGGCTAGACCGCTTAAACGCGCCGTTTCTAAACATATTGAAGATTTGCTTTCCGACGCGATTATAGAAGGTAAAATTAAAGAAGGCGATACCGTTACTTTATATTCGCAAAACGGTAGCGTTTTATACAAAAAGGATTAATTATGGAAATAGGAATATCTACGGCGTCTTTGTTTAAAAGGCAGTATAACGAAGACGCGTTAGTTACGCTTAATAATTTAGGCGCACGCGTCGTTGAAGTGTTTTTGGGTTCTTATTGTGAATATACAAGTGAGTTTGCAAATCTTTTAAAGTCGCGCCAAGGTAACTTAAAAGTACACTCTATTCATACTTTAAACACTCACTTTGAGCCTCAACTTTTCGGCGATAATCCTCGCGCCGTAAACGACGCGTACAAAATTTTAGAAAACTGTTTAAATACGGCTAATTTGCTTGGGGCAAAAAACTACACTCTCCACGGAATTGCTCGTTTTAAAAAGAATATTTTATACAATAATTACGAAGATATAGGCAAAAAATTTAACAAGTTAAACGATTTTTGTTTACAAAAAAACGTTTTTTTATGTTTAGAAAACGTAGAGTGGGCGTATTATAATCGCGTTGGATTTTACACTCAAATATCAAAGTATTGTAAAGGGTTAAAAACTTGTTTAGACGTTAAGCAAGCAAGGGTTTCGGGCGACAGTTACGTAGATTATATAAACGAAATGGGCGAAAATATAAACACCGTTCATTTGTCGGACGTAAATAATAACGGAAAAATTTGCTTGCCAGGTAAAGGAATTTTTGATTTTGACGACTTGTTTAAAAGGTTAAGCGATTTTGGTTTTAACGGAAGTATGCTTATAGAAGTATATAACGGCGATTACGGCGAAATTGAAGAATTAAAAGAAAGTTTACTTTTTTTAGAAGATAAAGCAAAAAAGTATTTTACTAAGTAAGTTAGGTAGTACGTTTAACTTAAAAATTTTGCTAGTAAAATTTTACTTAACTTATTTATTAACTCCACTTAAATTTTGTAAAAAAATAACGCAAGCAAAACTTAAAATTATAGTTAAAAATTCTATTTATAAATAGGTTTAGACCGTGCAAACGGTCTTTTTTTTGCGTTAATTTCATAAATTATAGGTATGAAAAAGCAAAGAAGAAAAAAGCGTGGGTTTATAATTTTTATAGTATTGTTTTTTGCTATATTTATAGCACTTTATTCTAACTCTAATAAAATGCTGGTTAAAATAGGCGAAGCGTCTAATAACGGTATGCTATCAACGGCGTCGTATTATGCAATAGAACAATCGTTTAAAGATAAATACGATTACGAAAACTTTTTTAAAATTCATAAAGACGAGCAAGGCGAAATAACTATGATAACCGCCGACAGTTATAAATTTAACAATCTAACGGTGTCGCTTGCAAATAAGGTAAGTGAGTGTTTAACTGCATATAATAACAGTGGTGTAGACGTTCCCATTGGGGTTTTTACGGGCATTGGAATTTTGCAAGGCGTGGGAAGTAAAGTTAAAATGCCGTTAATTGCAATAAACTCGGTTAGGTGCGACGTAGTTTCTTCTTTTGAAAGCGCTGGAATTAATCAAACTAGGCACACTTTGTACGTAGATATTACAAGTAGCGTTTCCATAATAACAAAGGTAATAACAAAAAACATTGAAGATAAAATTAAGGTTATGATTTACGATAATATAATTATAGGAAGCGTTCCTGAAACGTATTTATCGGGAATAGTGTTTTCGGCGTGTAAAACCTCGTAAACGATTGACAATTATAAAAATAATTAGTATAATTAATATAAAATTAAATAAATGTATAAAAACTATGAAAAAGACAGGCGTTTTTGTTGTTTGTTTAGAGATTAAAGGCGTTGCGCTGAAAGCCTTTAACTACTGATAAAACGCTATTCACTTTGGAGTTGCAAGCCGAATTAAGTAAGCCGAGCCGTTCGCTTTCGTTACAAGCGCACAAGGTGCAATATATTTGCATAAATTAAGGTGGTACAGCGTTAAGAAACGCCCTTTTTAAAGGGGTTTCTTATTTTTTTATATTAAGGAGAAGGTATGAAGGAAAAACTAGCTCTTATTAAACAAAAAGCAAGTGCGGATATTTCAAATTCCGCTAACAACAAAGAACTTTTTGACGTTAAAGTTAAGTATTTTGGAAAGTCCGGCGAAATAACCGAACTTTTAAAGGGTATGAAAGATTTGCCAAAAGAAGAACGTCCGGAAGCGGGCAAACTAATTAACGAAGTTAGATTAGAAATTGAACAACTTTTTGCCTCGCGCGAAGAAGTTCTTAAAAAGGCTGAACGTTTACAAACTTTTAAAGAAGAAGCAATAGATATAACTATGCCTGCAAAATCTAATAAATTAGGCTCGCTTCACCCAATAACGCTTGTTAGAAACGAATTAATTGAAGCGTTTACGGGTATGGGTTTTAGCGTTTTTGAAGGACCTGAAATTGAAGAAGATTATTATAACTTCCAAATGTTAAATATTCCTATTGACCACCCCGCACGCGATATGCAAGACACGTTTTATATTAACGATAATATCTTGCTTCGTACTCAAACCTCTGCGGGACAAGCAAGGGTTATGCTTAAACAAAAGCCTCCTATTAAAATATTAAGCCCCGGTAAAGTTTACCGTTCGGATAGCGACGCTTCGCACTCGCCAATGTTTCATCAAATGGAAGGCTTAGTAGTAGATAAAGGCATAACTTTATGCGACTTAAAAGGAACGCTTGACGAGTTCGTTAAAATTATGTTTGGTAAAGATACTAAAACTAGGTTGCGTCCGTCATACTTTCCGTTTACGGAGCCTAGCGTTGAAGTAGACGTTTCTTGTTCGGAGTGTCACGGCAAGGGGTGTAAACTTTGCAAAGGCACGGGTTGGATAGAAATTTTAGGCGCCGGCATAGTAAACAAAAAGGTTTTAGACGCTTGCGGTATTGATAGCAACGTTTATTCGGGCTATGCCTTTGGTATGGGTATTGAAAGAATAGCAATATTAAAATATAAAATTCCAGATATTAGGCTTTTCTTTGAAAACGACGTGCGCTTTTTAAAGCAATTTAAATAAGGAGGGGATTTTTATGAAACTTCCATTAGAGTGGTTAAATGATTACGTTGACTTAACAGACGTTTCAGTTTTAGAACTTCAAAATAAACTTTTTTCTTGCGGTTTTGAAGTAGAAGAGGTTATTGAATACGGAAAAGAAATTTCAAAAGTAGTTGTAGGCGAAGTTTTAGAGTGCGAGGGTATAGAAGGCACTCATCTTCACCTTTGTAAAGTTGACTGTGGCGAGCACGGTGTTTTTCAAATTTGTTGTGGTGCAGACAACGTTAAAGTTGGAATTAAAGCACCTTGCGCGTTAATTGGCGCAACCGTTTACGCTACGGGAAGCGACCATAAAACGATAGAAGGCGTTATGACTATTAAAGCCGGCAAGTTAAGGGGTTACGATTCTTTTGGTATGCTTTGCGCAGGTGGCGAAATAGGCGTTACGGAAGATATGTATAAAGGCGCTTCTTACGACGGGCTTTTGATATTAGATAATAATTGCAAAAACGGTGAAGACGTTAAAAAAATAGTAGGTTTGGGCGAAATTATTTTTGACATTAACGTAACGGCTAATAGACCTGACTGTCAAAGTATTTTAGGTTTAGCGCGCGAAGTTTCGGCAATCTTAAATAGGCCGTTAAAAATGCCTAACTTGTCGTATAAGGTAAGCGACGTTAAAACGCAAGATAAATTAAGCGTTATAGTTAAAGATAGCGAGTTGTGTCCACGTTACGTTGCTTCTTACGTAGACGAAATTAAAATAGAACAATCTCCACTTTGGATGCAAAAAAGGTTAAAAAGCGTTGGCATAAACGCCATTAACAACATAGTTGACATAACTAACTTTGTTTTAATGGAAATAGGTCAACCTATGCACAGTTTTGACTACGAAAATTTAGAAGACAAAAAAATTATAGTAAGGCGTGCGACTGACGGCGAAAAAATA
This sequence comes from Christensenellaceae bacterium, assembly GCA_045644385.1. GTDB lineage: Bacteria > Bacillota > Clostridia > Christensenellales > Borkfalkiaceae > HGM11412. Next base: position 36,159 of record JAZRGU010000007.1, on the reverse strand, counting down.
ACTACTCTTGACGAAAAAGAATTTACTTTAAATTCTTCAAATTTAGTTATTTGCGACGGGGTTAAACCACAATGTATTGCGGGTATTATGGGCGGTATAAACAGTTGCATTAGCGATAAAACTACTCAAATTGTGTTTGAATCGGCAATGTTTAAGCGCGATAGTATTAGAAAAACTTCACGTAGTTTAGGAAAGCGTTCAGATTCTTCTTCACGTTTTGAAAAGGGAACTGACGCATACATTGCAAATTTAGGTATGCAAAGGGCGTTAGCGCTTATTGACGAACTTAAAGCAGGTAGAGTTTCGGCTTCTTATATAGATTGCAACGCCGTAAGTTTAGAGCCTAAAATTTTAAACACAAAAATTTCTAAAATAAATAAAGTTTTAGGCATAAACGTTGAGCCTAGCGTTATAGAAAGTATTTTAAAATCTCTTGAATTTGGCGTAAAAATTAGTAACGACGATATAGAAATTACAGTTCCTTTATACCGCGACGATATTGAAGATTATCCAGACATTGCAGAAGAAGTTATAAGAATGTACGGTTACGATAATATCGTTGACACGTTGCTTGACGACGCTTCTCTTACCGTTGGCGGTTTAACCAAAGAGCAAAAAGACCTTAATACCGCTAAAAATTATTTGGTTATGCAAGGATTTTTAGAGACTATTAACTACTCGTTTATTTCTCCAAAAGATTACGAAATGCTTAATATAGACACTACTTTAAGCGAGTATAACTACGTTAAAATATTTAATCCGCTTGGCGAAGATATGTCGGTAATGCGCACGTCTTTAATGCCGTCTATGGTTAAAGTTATAGCAAGCAATTTAAACAAAAAGAATTTAGAGGGTAGGCTTTTTGAGTTTGGCGTTGAATATAAGCCAAAGTCTTTACCGCTTGAAGAATTGCCAAACGAAAACTTGTGTATTTCTTTGGGTGCTTTTGGCGAAAACGAAGATTTTTACACGTTAAAAGGCGTAGTTGAAGGGTTGCTAGAAGTTTTACACGCAAGTTTTAAAGTAGATTACGTTAAATGCGATAAACCGTTTATGCACCCAACAAGAAGTTGCGAAGTTGTTATTGGAAATAAAAGCGTTGGATTTTTTGGCGAGTTAAACCCAGAAGTTTGCGAGAATTTTGGTATAGATAAACGCGTTTACGTTGGCGAAATTTATTTCTATTTAATAGCAAATATGCTAAACAAAAAACCGCAGTTTAAGGCTATTTCTAAATTCCCGTCTATTGAACGCGATTTGGCGCTTGTAATGGACAAGTCCGTAACTAACGGCGAAACCATTAAATTGATTAAAAAAGGCAGTGATAAAACTCTTGTTTCGGTTGAAATTTTTGATATTTACGAGGGTGGTCAACTTGCCGAAAACGGCAAAAAGAGTATGGCGTACCACTTGGTATTTTCATCGCTTGAACGTTCTTTAACTATGGAAGAAGTTGATGCAAGCGTAAATAAAATACTTGCCAACCTAAAAAAAGCAAATATAGAATTAAGGTAATTTATACCGCCACTTTGCTTGTGGCGGTATATTAAACTAAAATAATGATAGAAATTTTGTCGCCGGCAGGCAATATGCAAAACTTAATAGCAAGTGTAGAGTCTGGTGCAAACGCCGTTTATTTGGGTTTGCAAGATTTTTCGGCACGCAAAAATTCGCAAAATTTTAGTAGAGACGAGTTAAAATACGCCGTTGCATACGCAAAAACGTTTAACGTAAAAACTTATTTAACGGTAAACACTTTAATTAAAAACTCGGAATTAAACGCCGTTTTAGATAGTATAGTTTACGCCTATAATATAGGGGTAGACGCATTTATTATTCAAGACGTGTTTTTGGGTAAAGTAATTAAAAATATGCTACCAAACGCCGTTTTACATCTTTCAACGCAAGCGGGCGTTTGTAATGAATACGGCGCAATACAAGCAAAAAGATACGGGTTTTCTAGGGTTATATTAGCAAGGGAAACAAAATTTGAAGATATTAAAAAAATCTGCAAAATTATTGAAACCGAAATTTTTGTTCAAGGCGCGTTGTGTACTTGTTTTTCGGGGCATTGTTATATGTCGTCGTACATCGGGGCAAATAGCGGAAATAGGGGGCTTTGCAAACAACCTTGTAGAAAGGAATATACGTACGAAACTACAAGCGGAAAAGTCTTAAAAAGCGGTTACGTGCTTTCTTTATCCGATTTATGTTTAAAAGACGAGTTAAATAAGTATATAAAAGCAGGCGTAACGTCGTTTAAAATTGAAGGGCGTATGCGTAGTGAAGAATACGTTAGGGCTTCGGTTTTACTGTATAAGTCGGCGCTTAACGGCGAAGATACAAGCAGTTTGTTTAACTCTTTAAAAAAAGCGTATAATAGGGGAGATTACACTACTTCGCTTGCAACTAGCCAACCAAAAAACTTTATTAGTTCAAAAATTCAAGGGCATAAAGGGCTTGCCGTTACAACCGTAAACAACGTTTTAAAAGATACTTTTACCGTAACTAAAAACGTAAAATTTAACGATGGCGACGCTTTTAAGATATTGCGCGACGGCAAAGAAGTTGGCAACGGTTTTGCAAGCGTTTTAGCAAGCGGTAAGCAAACGTTAAAATTTAAGGGGAAAATACGCGCGGGCGATACGGTAAGTATTACCAAAGACGTTTTGTTAAACGATAACTTAAAACGCACGGCGTTAAAGCAAATAACGGTTGACGTAACTGTTAAAAACGGCGATTATTTAACGCTTTTATGCGAAGATATTTTAGTAAAATCTAGCGAGGTTTTAACGCCTTCTAAAACGCAAAGCGCCACTAAACAAGACGTAATAAACAATTTAAATAAAGTAGACGTTTATCCTTTTAAAGTTAGCGTAAACTTTAAAAATTTTGATGAAAATTTATTTATTTCAAAAGGCGTGCTAAATCGTTTACGCGCTAGTTTATACGAAAAATTATTTTTTAAAAATTGTTTAAAAAATCAAGTAAATATCGTAAATTATAAAGATTTTTACAATTTTAAAAAACCGCTTCTTAACGAAAGCGTTAAGGCTATAATAACAAGTGAAGTTAAAACTTTTAGCGGTTATAATTATATAATATATTCGCCAAATAATTACAATAGCGTTGACGCAACAAGCGTTAAAACTTTAAGCCAAAACGGAGCAAAAGTTTATTTGTATTTACCGCCTTATTTAGAAAAAAATGATTTAGAAATTATTAATAAAATTAAAGGTTATTTTAGCGGTTTATATATAAACTCGTATTGGGCGGTTGAGTACTGTAAAATTAACGGAATAGAATTTTTTTGCGGTGTAGGGGTAAACGCGTTTAACGACGTTGACGTTGCTTGTTTGTTTGGCGACGGCGCGCGTTTAATTTGCGCTTCAAAAGAACTTTCGTTAAACGAAATTAAAAACGTAAACGACGGTTTAATAGTTTTTAACGAGGGCGCTATTGAAATTATGGATTTAATATACTGCCCGTTCTCTAAAAACTGTGCGGACTGTTTAGTAGATAATGAGTTTATATTAAAAGACAACGAAAATAGAAAATTTATAGTAGAAAGATATAAGTTAAGCGAGTGTAGGTTTAGAATTTATAATAGTTATTATCTTGACGTAAGCGCTGAAAATTTTTCTACCATAAAAGATTTAAAAATAAACTATGAAGCGCTTGGTGTACAAAATAAAACCAAAGCAAATTTTTATAAGGGGGTTTTGTAATGCTTAAAAAGTCAACTCAACTACTTGAATACGACAAAGTTTTAAATAAGTTGCTAAACTACGCCGTATTAGATAGCACGAAAACCTCTATTTTAAATTTAGAGCCTACTTCTAATATAGTTTTAGCAAAGCACCTTTTAGAAAAAACAAACGAGGCTTACGCTTTACTTTATAACGAAGGCGTTTCTAACGTTGAATATTTTGAAGAGATGTTTGACGAGCCCGAACGCGCTAGTAGGGGCGGTATGCTTTCTTTTAAAGAGCTTTTAAAATGCGCTAAACTGTTAAGGGCTTCAAGAATATTAAAATCAACGCTAGAAAACTCAATTACAAACGCGCCTATTTTAAAAGATATTGCAACTAAAATATATACTCACAGCAGTTTAGAAAACGATATTTTTTCTAAAATAATAAACGAAACGCAAATGGCGGATAACGCCTCTTTAAAACTGTATAATATAAGAAATCAAATTAAAGAAATAAACGAAAAAATTCGTTTAAAACTGTCGGCTTATATGAGAAAAGACGGCAATAAGTTTATGCAAGATAACGTAGTTTCTATGCGTTCTGGTAGATACGTTATTCCCGTTAAGTCTGAATACGTAACGCAAGTTAACGGGTTTATTCACGATAGGTCGGCAAGCGGAAACACGTTTTTTGTTGAACCGCAAGAAATTTTAACTTTAAATAACGAACTTCGTAGCGCCGTTTTAAGTGAAGGTATAGAAGTTGAAAGAATTTTACTTGAACTTTCTAATTCGGTTGGGCAAATTGCCACTTTATTAAACGATAACGTTAAATATTTAACCGACGTGGACTTAACTTTTAGCAAGGCGCATTACGCTTTTAGCACCAAAAGCGTATATCCAAATTTAAACGCAAACGGCAAAATTGACGTTATAAAAGGTAGGCACCCTTTAATTGACGCTAGTAAAGTAGTTCCCGTTAGCGTTAAACTTGGTTACGAGTATAGATACGTTTTAATATCCGGACCAAACACGGGTGGAAAAACGGTTACTTTAAAATTAGTGGGTTTACTTACTTTAATGGCTATGTCTGGCATGTTCGTGCCTTGTCAAGAAGGTAGCACGCTTTCCGTATTTAACGACGTTTGCGTTGATATTGGCGACGAGCAAAGCATAGAACAAAACCTTTCAACGTTTTCTTCGCATTTAAAAAACATAGTTAATATTTTAAAAATAGCAAACGAAAAATGCTTGGTTTTAATTGACGAATTAGGTGCGGGAACCGACCCAGACGAAGGTAGCGCGCTTGCGCTTGCCGTAATACAAACTCTTGTTAAAAGGCAAACGTTCGGGCTTGTAACTACGCATTTTAACAGTTTAAAAGAGTATGCTTATTCTTCTAGCGATATTTTAAACGCGTCTATGGAATTTGACAATCAAACTTTTGCTCCGCTATATAAACTACGCAGTGGGCTTGCAGGCTCGTCAAACGCGATAGAAATTGCGGTAAGGCTTGGTTTAGATAAAGAAATTGCAAATCTTGCAACGGGCTTTTTATCTAGCGAAAAAGTTTCTTTTAACAATATGATAAAAGAAGCCGAAATGGTTAAAGAAAAAGCCGAAAAAGACGGCGCGCTTATTAACGAATTAAAGCTAAAGCAACAATCACTTTTAAAAGAAGTTGAACTTGAACGCCAAAAATTAGAAAAAGATAAAGAAAAATTGTTATTAAAAGCAAAGTTAGACGCAAAAAAAACTTTTGAAAACAGGCTTTTTGAAGCCGAAGAATTGCTTGAACAAATGAAGGATATTTTTAATAAAGCCGAATATCAAAGTGGCGACCTTGTTAAAATGTCTACCTTAAAAAACAAAATAGAAAACGCAAAGTATAATTTAGATAGCGAAAACAACGCCTTTAACCCTTATGAAGATTGCAATATAGATTTATTAAAAAAGGGAGATAAAGTTTACGTAAAATCGCTTAACGGCGAAGGTGAAGTTTTAGAAGTAAATAAGCGTAAAAACTGTGTTTGGGTTATGATAGGCGCGTTAAGGCTAAACTGTAAAATTGGCGATATTTCCTATATTAAAAAGGGCTCAAAACAAAAAAACAACGTTGCAGTTTCGCTAAAAAGAGAGTCTGCTTTAAACGTTAAACTAGAAGTTAACGTTATAGGGCTTGACGCAAGCGAAGCCATTATAGAAGTTCAAAAGTTTTTAGACGAAGCGTTGCTAAATAATTTAGAAGAAGTTAGAATAGTTCACGGCAAGGGTTTAAAAATTTTATCTAGCGCAATTCACAACTACTTAAAAAATAGAAAAGAAGTAGTTTCGTTTAGATTTGGAAAATACGGAGAGGGGGAGCACGGCGTTACCATCGTAACGCTTAAATAGTGGTATGTTTGATAAAAATTATTTTGAAGTTTCTATTGCGCCTAGCAATATAGAAAAACAAAGAGTTTTGTATTTAACTTTTAAATCAATAAAAATCGTTAACGTAATATTTTTTGCCGTTGCGTTTTTTATTGCGTTTTTCTTTTCAAACTTTTTTTGGTTTATTACGATAATAGAGTTAGGTATAATACTTTTATCTAGATTTTTACAACGTAAATTTTATTGCTTTTACGATTATACTTTTATAAACGGCTCGGTTAGAACAAATCGCGTTATAAACAATAAAAAATCCGTTCCGTTTGCAAATTTTGAGTGTTCAAAAATTATATCTGCCGGCAATTTAAACAGCGGTTTTTTTACTAAAAATAAGCATAACAAAGAATTTAAAGTTTACGTTGCAAAAACGGATAAAATAACTCAAACTGACGGTGCTTTTTTAGTTCAAGGCGCTAGGGAAAAAAGAATAATAGTGCTTTCTTATAACAAAGAGTTGTTTGATTATATTTTAAAATTTTCTAACCAACAAAAATTTGATAAAGAGTATTTAAAATTATTAAACAAAGGATAAACTATGCAAAAAAACGTTATTTATTTAGACAACGGCGCAACTACAAAGCCTTACGGCGAGGCGCTTGAATATGCAAAAAAATACTACGACGATTGCTTTTATAACGCTTCGGCATTATACTCGGGCGGAGTTGACGCTAACAAGGCGCTTAAAGACGCGCGAAGCGTTCTTAATAGCGTTTTTGGCGATAATTTTGAAGTTATATTTACTTCTTGCGGTAGCGAATCGGATAATACTGCGGTGTTTTCTTACGCTAGGCGCGGTAACGTTGTAACAACGCTTGGCGAACACAGCGCTATAATTAAGCCCGTTACCGAATTAAAAAATTCGGGGTTTGACGTTAGGTTTGCTTTGTTAAACGACGACGGTAGCGTTAACGTAGAAAATTTACTTTCTTTAATAGATAAAAACACCACGCTTGTTTCGGTAGTGCACGTTAATAACGAAACGGGCGCAATAAACGATATAAACGAAATTGCAAAATTAGTTAAACAAATTAATCCGCGCGTTATATTTCACTCGGACGGCGTTCAAGCATTTTTAAAAATCCCTTATAAATTAAGTGATTTTATAGACCTTTATTCAGTTTCCGCCCATAAAATAAACGCGATTAAAGGCATTGGCGCGTTAATAAAAAATAAAAGAGTTAAAAATTTAAAGCCGTTAATTTACGGCGGTGCGCAAGAAGGCGGTTTTAGAAGCGGTACGGAAAATATTTTTGGAATTAAAATTTTTGAATTCGCCGTAAACAAGCATTATAACGAACTTGAATTAAACTATAAAAACGCTAAAAATTTAAAAGAATTATTTTTAAATTTACTTGATAAAAACTTGTTTAAAGTAATAAGTAGCAATTATTGTTCGCCGTATATAATAAGCCTATCTGCAATAGGTTTAAGGGGCGAAGTTATACAGCGTATGCTAGACGGCGAAGGCGTTATTATAGGCACGGGCTCGGCTTGTTCTTCTAAAAACAGGCACAGTAAAATGTTGACTAGCATTGGGTATAGCGACGACGTTTTAGACGGCGTAATAAGAATTAGTTTTTGTGCGGAAACTACTAGCGAAGAAGTTGCTTTTGCTACAAAAAAACTAAACGAAATTGCATTAAATTTAAAAAGGACGATGTATAATTTAAAATGAGCAAAGTTTTAATAATTCGCTGGTGCGAAATTCATTTAAAAGGTAAAAATAGGGGTTTTTTTGAAAAACTTTTGCAAGAAAACGTAAAAAAAGCGTTAATAGGCTTTAAATATAAACTCTTTAAAATACCAGGCAGATACTTAATTGAAGGGTTAAACGACGGCGACGTATACGCCGTTATAGAAGCGTTAAAAAAGGTAAGCGGTATACACACGTTATCGGTTGCAACTTGTATTGACACTAATTTAAACGATATAATTTCCGTAGCGGTAGACGAGTGTAAGTATAAAAAAGGCACTTTTAAAGTAGAAACTAAACGTGCGGACAAGTCCTTTGAGTTAAATTCGGTTGAGTGTAGTAAATTGATTGGTGGAAAAATTTTGTCGGCAAACGGCAATTTAAGCGTTGACGTTCACGAGCCTGATTTTATCCTTTATATAGATATTCGCGAAAATAAAAAGACGCTTATTTTTACAGAAATTATAAAAATGATGGGCGGTATGCCGATAGGCTCGTCCGGTAAAGGCTTGGTTATGCTTTCGGGTGGAATTGATAGCCCCGTTGCGTCTTATATGATGGCAAAGCGCGGTATGAAACTTTCCGCCGTTCACTTTTACTCTTATCCGTACACTAGCGAAATGGCAAAGCAAAAAGTTATAGATTTAGCAAAAATTTTATCAAGTTACGCTAGCGGTATTGATTTGCACGTAGTTACCTTTACAAAAATACAAGAGGCTATTCACGAAAAACTGCCAGAAGAGTATATGATTACTATGATGCGCCGTTTTATGATGAGAATTTCCGAAAAACTGTGTAATAAAATTGGTGCGCAAGCAATAATTACGGGCGAGTGTTTAGGGCAAGTGGCAAGTCAAACGGTAGAAAGTATAACGTCGTCTCAAAACGCGGTGTCTATTCTTCCCGTATTGCGTCCGCTTATAGGTTTTGATAAGTTAGAAATTATAGAAATAGCCGAAAAAATAGGAACGTTTGAAACTAGCATATTACCATACGAAGATTGTTGCACTGTATTTTTGCCAAAACATCCTTTAATTAAACCAAAATTAGAAAAAGTAGTTGAACTTGAAAAATTGCTTGACGTTGACGGTTTAGTTGAAGACGCTATTAACGGCGCTGAAACTATTTCGCTTTAAATTAAAACGGCTTTAAATAAGCCGTTTTTGTATTGATTGCAAGCGTAAAGATATTCTTATATTGCGTATGAAAACAAAAAATTTAAAAAATAACAATTTAATAGGCTCGCTGTTGCTTCTTTTTGCAACTATTGCATGGGGAAGTTCTTTCGTTTTATTAAAAGAAACTATAAAGCACGTTCCAACTTTTTACGTGCTTGCAATAAGGTTTTTAATTTCTTCTATAATTTTGGCTTTAATATTTTATAAATCTATAAAAAAAATAGATAAAAAAACGCTAATTAAAGGCTTGTTTTTAGGAATAGTTCTTTCTTTTGCCTACGCCGTTCAAACGGTTGGGCTTTCTTATACTACGCCTGCAAGAAACGCCTTTTTAACTGCTTCTTATTGCGTTATGACGCCTTTTATCGTATGGATACTAACTAAAAAACCACCGCTAATAAAAAATTTGCTTTCGGCAATAACGTGTATTATAGGGATAGGATTCGTTGCGTTTTCTAGCGGGGATAGTGGAAACGGGAACTATCTTTTTGGGGACGTTTTAACCTTTATTAGCGCTATTTTTTACGGTATTCAAATTGTTTTTACGTCTAAATTTCAAAAAGACGGTTGTAACACCGTGTCGCTTTTATTGTTGCAGTTATTCGTAGTTGGCGTTATAATGGCGTTTTTATCGTTGATTTTTGAAGTTAAAAGCGGAATACAAAATTTTGCTCTTAATAAAAGCCAGTTGCTAGAAATTTTGTATTTAACGATTGTTTGCACGCTTATGGCGCAATCTTTTATGATATTTGGGCAAAAGATGACTAGCGTTTCAAAAGCGTCGCTAATTTTAAGTTTAGAGGCGGTTTTTGGCACTTTATTTAGCGTTATATTAGGCGTTGAAGATTTAACAGTTTACTTGTTTATTGGCTTTGCTATAATATTTATAGCAATGATGATAAACGAGTTTGACGTGGGGCTAATTAAACGATTAATAAAACCAAAAAACGTCAATAAAAAATAGTTATAATTTTTTAGGGCTTGGCTAGGTTTAAAGCGTTGCTAATAAGTTGGCGTAATTTTACGGCGTTAAAATTTAAATAAAAAACGCTACCGTTTACGTTTTTTGCGTAAGTAGTAGCGAATAATAATTTTACTATAAATAATTTGTTTTGTGGCGTTAGTTTTAATTGCGCCCACTTTTAAAGTATAGCACGATTTTTTACGATTGTAAATAGGTTTTTGAAAAATAAAGTTGTGTAAAATTTTTAAAATTAGTATTGACACGCTTTATTCTTTCTTGTATAATAAAGGTACAAAGGGAGGGTAAATCCAATGTACTAAAAAGCCACATACTTTCTATAAGGAGGTACAAATTAATGTATGTAATTAGAGTTAGTAAATGGTTAAATCTAAAAATTAAAGGGATATAAGGAGATACGCCAATGAATAGTGAGGAACAATTTTAATCGCTTAACCCCGTAAGTATTGCGCTGTATACGTTAGCGAAGTAAGTGATAAATAGTACGGTAACAAGCGCAGTAAAAAATTAAATATGCATTTGTGTACAGCATCTAACAAAAGTTGGGTGCTGTATTTTTTTATAAAATATTATACAAAAAATATAAAATATAATAATATTTTTGATTATTTATTTTAAAAATATAAAAATATTATAAATTAAGGTAAAAACGCTTTACTAAATTATACGCCAATAGTATAATCGTTGTATGTATAAAATTATAGAAGAAATTAAACTTAAAAAAATGGCTTTAAAGATGACTAATAAAGAGTTGTCTATTAAAAGCGGAGTTCCGCTTGGCACTGTAAACAAAATACTTTCGCAAGGTTGCGGGGTAAAAAGTAAGTCGCTAGAAAAAATCAACAGCGCTTTATCGGACACTAAAACCGTTCAAACTAATTATTTAGGTTTTGTTAAAGTGGGCGCTAGTACTATTGACGTTGAAGTTGCTAACGTAGAAGAAAACGTTTTAAAAATAAAAAATTCTATTGACGAAGCAATGTTAAAAGGCGTTAAGGTTTTGGCGTTTCAAAATATGTGCATTACGGGCGCAACTTGTGGCGATTTGTTTTATCAACAAACTCTTTTAGAAAGCGCTAAACGTGCGTTAATAAAAATTAAAGAGCATACTCTTTATAAAGATATGCTAGTGTTTATTAGTTTGCCTTTAATGGTAAACGGCGTAATATACAAAGCCGTTGCAACGTTATTTGAAGGTGAAATTTTAGGTTTTACGCCTTATAATAGCGATTTTTTAACCGACGTTAAAATTTCTCAATTAAAAGGCGAATATAAAAACGCTAAAATATTATTTGACGGTAAAGAATATATTTTTGCAAGCAACGTAGTTTACGTTTGCAACAATTATCAAAATTTTACGGTAAGCGTATATAACGGCTTAAAAAACTACGAAACAAGCGCAAATATTATAGTTAACTGTGCTTGTAGTAACGAAGTCGTAAAAAGGGCGGATTACAGGCGCGTAGATTTAATGAGTATTACAAGAAAGTTAAATTCTAGTTGCGTGTATGCAAACTCCGGCTTTGGCGAGTCTACTACCGATTACGTTTTTTCGGGGCATAATATAATATGTGAAAACGGCAAAATTTTAAAGGAAAGCAAATTGTTTAATAACGGTTTAATATATACCGATATTGACGTAGACTTTTTATCTGCCGAAAAATCAAAAGCAAAGCAATTTTGTAGTATAGAAGAAACTTTTGTAACGTTTAACGTTCAGGAGTTTTCAAATAAAATTGATAGGCAATTTAGCAAAACGCCGTTTATTCCGTCAACGGCAAGTGAAATTGCTACTAGGGCTGAACTAATACTTTCAATGCAATCAAACGCGCTTGCAAAGCGAATTAATCATATAGGTTGCAAAAACCTTGTAATAGGAGTGTCTGGCGGGCTTGATAGCACCCTTGCGCTTTTAGTTTGCGTTAGGGCGTTTAAACTATTAAAAATGGATTTAAAGGGTATTATTGCGGTAACAATGCCTTGTTTTGGAACTACAAAGCGCACTAAATCTAACGCGGAAATGCTTGCAAATACGCTTAACGTTACTTTAAAAGAAATTAGCATTAAAAACGCAGTATTAACTCATTTTGAAGATATAGGGCAAAACGCAAACACTTATGACGTAACTTATGAAAATTCCCAAGCGCGCGAAAGAACGCAAGTTTTAATGGATATTGCAAATAAGGTAAACGGCATAGTTATAGGCACGGGCGATTTATCTGAACTTGCGCTTGGTTGGGCAACGTATAACGGCGACCATATGAGTAATTACGCCGTAAATTCGTCTATACCAAAAACGCTTATAAGACACGTTGTTGAATATGAAGCAAATAGGTTAGGGGGAGATATTAAAAACACTCTTTACGACGTTTTGTTAACGCCCGTTTCCCCCGAACTTTTACCGCCAAAGGACGGCGAAATAAGCCAAAAAACAGAAGATATCGTAGGTCCGTATATATTACACGATTTTTATTTATATTACGCTATTAGGGCGTGCTATAAACCGTCAAAAATATTTAAAATTGCAACTATTACGTTTGAAGAGTTTGATAAAACCACTCTTTTAAAATGGTTAAAGAACTTTTATAATAGATTTTTTAGCCAACAATTTAAACGTTCTTGCTTGCCAGACGGTGTAAAAATAGGTAGTGTAGGCGTGTCGCCTAGGGGAGATTTGACTATGCCGTCGGACGCCGTTAAGTTTGAGTGGTTAGAAGATTTAAAAACTATAAAATTATAAAAATTATATAAATTGCAAATAAAAAACGCACTTACTTTACTAAAAACAAAGTAAGTGCGTTTTATAGTTAAATGAATTTAAAGACTAAAATTATCTTTTAGGCTCGGTAAGAGAGAACGCGTTAAACACTTTATTAAGTTCTTCTTCCGTCATAATGCCTTCTTGTAAAACCAAAGTTTTAATAGGAACGTTTTCTATTAACGCCTTTTTAGCAAGTTCAGCGCCTTTTTTGTAGCCGATATATGGGCATAAAGCCGTAACTATACCAACGCTTTTATCTAAAAGTTCTTGACATCTTTCGCGATTTGCCTTAATTCCTTTTATGCAGTTTTCCGTAAACGTATCCATAGCGTTTTTAAGGCAAGTAAGCGACTCAAATAATTTATAGAAAATTACAGGCTCAAACGCGTTAAGTTCAAATTGACCGCCTTCGGTTGCCATAGCGATTGTAACGTCGTTACCAATAACGGCAAAAGCAACTTGCGAAACTACTTCTGGAATAACTGGGTTTACCTTTCCTGGCATAATAGAAGAACCGTTTTGCATAGGTGGTAATTCAATTTCCATAATACCTGTTCTAGGACCGCTTGCTAAAAGCCTTAAATCGTTAGACATTTTTGAAAGGGCAATAGCAAGTGATTTTAATGCGCCCGAAACAAATGCAAAAGCGTCAAGGTTTTGCGTAGAGTCAACTAAATCGTCGGCTTGTTTTACGGTAAAACCGCAAATATTAGAAAGATTTTTAGCGATTTCTTTTAAATAAATAGGCGTTGCGTTAATTGCAGTTCCTATTGCTGTACCGCCGATGTTAACGGTGTACATATATTCCATTGCGCTTTTTATCATACCTTTACATCTTTTAAGTGCAGACGAGTATGCGTTAAATTCTTGACCAAGCCTTATAGGAACGGCGTCTTCTACTTGTGTTCTACCCATTTTAACGATATCGTCAAACTCTTTCGCCTTTTTGTCAAGTTCGCAAATTAAATTGTCTAAACTTGGATATAAAGCGTTTGCCATTTCTATAATAGTCATTTTGCCGGCGGTAGGTATAACGTCGTTAGTAGATTGACATTTATTTACGTGGTCGTTAGGGTGGCAAATATATTCGCCTTTTTTACCGCCTAAAATTTCGGTAGCGCGGTTAGCAATAACTTCGTTTACGTTCATATTAAGAGAAGTTCCGGCACCGCCTTGAATAGCGTCCGTAATAAAACCGCTGTCAAGTTTGCCTAAAACTGCTTCGTCGCACGCGGTAATAATAGCGTCAAGCATTTCTTTTGAAATATCGCCTGCGGAGTAGTTTGAAAGTGCAGCCGCTTTTTTAACTTTTACAACGTTGTAAACAAAATTTTTATTCATTTTATTTCCGGTTATTTGGAAATTGTTATATGCCCTTAAACTTTGTACTCCGTAGTACGCGTCTTCCGGAATGTTTAACGTGCCTATTGAATCGCTTTCTAATCTATAATTCATAATATACCTCCAACTGTATAATCAAATGGTAACACTTTAAATTGTGGGTTGTCAATAGTTAAAAAATATTTTTAATTTTATATGATTATGTGAAAAAATATTTAAAAATAATTCAATCAACAACAAAAAAACGCTTGATTTTTTTTATTGAGTGTAATATTATGTTACTATAAAAAAGAGGTGTAATTATGAAAGAACGTATGTTAGATGAATTAGATAAAGCTATTTTAAAACTTTTAATGGACGACGCTAAAATTCCGGTAAAAAAAATAGCGGAAAAAGTTTTTGCTTCCGTTCCTACCGTTAGCGGAAGAATAAACGAAATGACTAAAAACGGTGTAATAAAGGGCTATAAAACCGAAGTAGACACTTCTATTTACGCCGACACTATTAAATGTTATATAGATATAGAAGTTAGCAACCCCATGCGCGAAGATTTGTATGAATTTTTGTCTAACTCAAATCACGTAATATCTTGCGATAGGGTAACGGGGGAATATTCTTTGGTTGTTCAAGCCATTTTTAAAAATACGCACGAAATGGACTTATTTACTTCTTCTATTCAACATTTTGGAAGAACTAAAACGCAAATCGTTTTTTCTTCAATAATTTCGCCAAGAAACATAATAATTTAAATTAGCCTAAATTAAATAAAAGTAATTAATATAAAAGAATTAGAACTTATTTTAGCGCTAATTCTTTTAATTTTATATAAAATAATTATACCGTAATAATGTAACCTTGTTAAAAACGGTTTGTAAGTGTTTTTGTGGTAATAATAAAGCCGAGTTAAAATGGTTTAACAATTTTTAACCATTTAACTCGGCGTTTTATTTAAAGTTTTTTAAATTTAATAATTTATTAATTATTAACTAACTATATCAACTTCTATATCTCCCGTAGACGTAGTTATTTCGCATTTACCGCCTTCGGTACCGTTTGGAATATCAATTTCGCCCGTACCCGTTTTTGCAATAAAGGTTTTAGCGGTAAGTAGCGTGCCTTCTACGTCGCCCGTTGAAGTTTTAAGTATTAATTCACTTGCGTCGCATTTATAAAACTCAATATCGCCAGTGCTTCTTTTTATAAAAATTTTATTAGACGCTATTACGTTATTTAATTTAACTTCTCCGGTAGTGCCGGTTGACGTAAAATTTTCGCAAGTTGCGTTAGTCGTTTTTATATCTCCGGTGCTAACTTTTAAATCGTAATTTTTGGCGTTTGCGTTTTCTATTAAAATATTGCCAGTAGTTACATCAATTTTAGTTTGGTTTACGGTGGAAGCGTTGCATTTAACGTTGCAAGTTGAGCCTAAAATTTTTATGCTTTCAAAAGAGAAGTTTGACGGTATTATAATATCGCCCGTAGAAACTTTAATATTAAGGCTAACGCTATCTAAATTTGGTAAAAAAACCGTCATTTTTGGCGAAGAGGAAAATAAATGAATATAGTCGTACCATTTTTTGTTGCTTGCGGTAGTTATTTTTAAAACGCCGTCCGTAACGGAAAAGGAGTGTTTTTCTTTAACGTTTTCATAGCATATAAGTTTACATTGCCCGTCCGTAGAAGGTTTAAACTCGATATCGGTAGTAGTTACGTCAATTTCTATTTTATTAAAATCTTCAACTATTTGATAAGTGTTAGTTTCAAAATTATACGAGCCTATTTTATTAAAATCCCAACCTAGTTTTGTCATTGAAATTACAAATAGTGTTCCACCAAAAATTAATAAAAATATTGCAATAATTATCCATATTATAAGTTTTTTCATTATTTGTTCTCCTTTTTTACGAAAGAGTTTTTAATTAATGATACTATTTGTTTACCAAGAATTATTAAGCCCTTAGTTGAGTATTTAGAGCAATAATATAAAAGTATTGATACGCCTACGCTGGCAATGCTTAAACCTAATATTGCTAGATTTACGTAGACGTCGCTAACAAACGTCATTATTATGCCGTATACTATTCCGTATAAACTAACTATAAATGCACAAAAACTTCCCGCCCATAAAGAAATAACTCCTGCCCATAAGGAAACGTATGCAGAAAATACTACGGCAAAAAGGCTTATTAATAACGATAGCCATATAGGAGAGCCTAATACTAGCAAAACGATTTCCCAAGTTCTAAAATTATTTTTGCGTTTTACGTTATTTTTAACTATTTTGGTTAGCGGAATATCCGAAGCGATTAAAGAAGCAATATAATCAACGTTGCCAACATCTTTAACGGCATCTTCTTCTAAAATGCCGTCTTCTATTTTATCGTCTATCATTTCGTTGTAAAAATTAATACTGTCTTCAACTTCTTTTTGCGGAAATTTTGATAGTTTATTACGAAGCGTTTTAATAAATTCTTGCTTATTCATTGTCGTTATCTCCCTTAATTATAAATTTGTATAAAGACCATACTTCTTTCCAATCTTTTTTAAAGTCTTCAATTCTTTTTAGCCCTAAATGCGTTATATGGTAGTATTTTCTAACACGCCCGTCGTGTTCAGACGAATAAACGTTAATTAAATCCGCTAGTTCAAGCCTTTTTAAAATTGTGTAAAGAGTTGACTCTGAAATTTCTATATAGGGTTTTACGTCTTTTATAATTTTATATCCGTAAGAATCTTCGTTTTTAATTGCGGTTAATACTAACACGTCAAGAATACCGCGCTTTAATTGAATATCCAATTTTACATCACCTCACGATATATATCGTAACACGATGTATTTCGTACGTCAAATATTTTTGCAAAAAAAAAGAATTAGAATTTTGCTTCTAACTCTCTTTTTAATTTAAACTAGAAATTTGTTTTAATTCTAGTCGATAATAGGGCAAACCCAAGTTGTAATTTTTTTTTAATTAAACAAGAACTACTATGCCCATAAAAATAAGCATACCTGCACCTATTAAGGCTACTAAACCTTCAAGCATAATTACCCAACTAGACGCCGTTTTTAAAACGTTTAATCCGCGTGAAACGAAGTACGCAACCCAAATAAGCGACCAAATAAGCCACATAAAACCAAGCGTCATAGCGCCCGATACTAAATAGTATACGCCAAGTGCTATTGTAATTAGTGCAATTAAAGCCGAAAACCAGCCAAGGCTTTCTTCGGATAAGTCCCAAATGGCAATTGCAGAAATGTACAAGTGCGTTATACCTAAAAGAAGGGTAGAAGCGTATAAAAGTTGTATTCCACCGTCTACGCCGGTTAAAATTCCAAACATTGATAGTATTGATACTATAAAGCCTGAAAGTACGTTAATAATAACAATTTCGTTATTATCGTTTTGGTCAATGAGTGGTAAAAAGCCGTTTAAAAAGAAAGCAATACCACTAAAAATCAAACAAATTGCAATCATAATAATTTCTCCTTGCTATTATAATTTCCCTTGTTTAAACTTTTAATACATAAAATTACAAAAAAATTAACCTTGACTTTATAAAAGCCAAGGTTTTTATATTGTTATACTAACTTACGTAATTATATTTGATATTTTTATAATTACAATTTATTATTGATTTTCTTCTATAATTACAGTTGCGTCTTTTGCAAAGCGTTTAACCGATTCTATTCCGTTTTCACATTTTGCTTTACTTGAATAGTCTTCACTTATACAAATTAAGCGGTTTGCTCCTGAAAAAAGTTTAAATCTAAAATGGTTGTATTTATCAATGCTTATTGCAAAACGACCGCTATCAACGTTCTTTTTGATAGTTTCAATACCGTTTTTAACTCCCGTTAGGGTAGTGTAACTTTCCGTTTTTAAAAGCACGCCACCGTTTGAAGCGATTAATTCGGCGCGAAATCTACCGTCTTCTTCAATAATTTTCCACTTGCCCATATATTGACGTTTTTTTTCGGTTTGCTTTTGAGTTGAAGGTTCTTTCGGCGTTTTTTTAGAAGTCGTTTTAGTTTTTGTGGTAGTAGATTTTATTTCCGTTTTAGGTTTTGTGGTGGTAGATTTTGTTTCCGTTTTAGCCGTTTTTGTAGAAGGTTTATTTTCCGCCGTAGAAGTAGTTTCGCTAGCGTTATTTAAAGGTTGTTGCACGTTGGTTTCGCCTGCGTCAACGTTAACTTTGTCTACTATATTTGCCGTATTATCTTTAACTTCTTTTTTAGTTTTTTTGGCAACGCTTTTAGTTTCTTTTTTAGTTTGAGTTTCTGTTATGGGCGCATTTTCGGCACTGTTTTCTTCGTTTTTAACGTTGGTTTTTACGTTTGATTTACTCTGTTTTGTTTTTTTTGGTTTATTAGATTTTTCAGTTTCTTCGTTAATGTATTTTAAAAGAGTAGACTTGTCTGCAACGTTGTTAGAAATATTATCTATTTCTTCCGGCGTCAATTCGTTTACCGCTTTTGCCCCTGCGTTTTTATAAGTGCGGTTTTTAATTTTATTTGATTGCACCTTTGTAATTATAATAATAAATACTATTAAAACTGCAAGCGCAACTATGGCGATTGCAACGTAATGCATATAGTTTTCGTATACGTTTATAAGAAAATCTTTTAATTTTTCCATAAATACCTCTTAATGTATATCTACGATAATATTTTATATCTTTTTTATTAAATAGTCAACTCAAACGTTGCAAAATTAAGGTAAAAGTGATAAAATAATTTTTAATAGGGAGGCAATAAAGATGAATAAGGAAACATCAGGGCAAATTAAGGCAATTATAATAGGTGGTGGCGCTTCCGGAATTATTAGCGCAATCAACCTATCTACCAAATTTGGAGGTAAAAACGTTGCTGTTATTGAAAGGTCGCCTCGCCTTGCAAAAAAACTGTTAGTAAGCGGAAACGGTCAATGTAATTTTTCTAATAAAGACGTTGGCTTAAAATATTATCACGGTCAAAATATTCATAAAATATCTGGCATTTTAGAAAATTATTCAAACAAAAGTTTTGTTGACTATTTACAAAATTTAGGCGTTTTATCTACTCTTGACGGCGATAAATATTATCCGCTATCTAAACAAGCGTCTTCGGTGGTTGACGCGTTAAGGTTTAAATTAGAAAGTTTAAATACAAGGGTTTTATTAAACGGCTACGTAGTTGATATAAAAAAACAAAATTCGCTATTTTACGTAACGCTAAATAACGGCGAAATTTTAACTTCTAATACGGTAATAGTGGCAACGGGCGGAAAATCTGCCTCGCACCTTGGAACTGACGGAACTAGTTATTCCTTACTTACAAAATTTGGGCATAAATTAACAAAATTACACCCGTCAATCGTACAGTTAAAGACGGAAAAATCTAAAATTAAAGGACTAAAAGGTTTAAAGCAAAAGGTTCTTTTAAAAGGTTGTGTAAAAGATAAAGAAGTATGCTCTTTTTTAGGGGACGTTTTATTTACCGATTACGGCGTTAGCGGAAACGCCGTGTTTAGTGCGTCTTCGTATTTAACGGGCGAAAGCGACACAAAAGTTATAATAGATTTTTGCCCGCAATTAAGCGAAGAAGAATTAAAACTACAAATAATTAACAAAATTAAAAATTGCCCGTATTTAACGGTTGAATATGCGTTAATGGGCGTTATTAACAATAAAATTGCGTCGTCTATATTAAAAAACTGTTTAGGGCTAGATTTAACTAAAAATATTAGCGAAATTAACGTTAATAAGGTAATTAACGCCGTTAAAAATTACGAACTTAAAGTAGAGGGCACGGCTGGGTTTGACAACTCGCAAGTTACTCGCGGTGGCGTTAGTTTAAACGATTTTGATTGCGTTACGTTAGAAAGTAAACTTTTAAAAGGTCTTTACGCTTGTGGTGAAGTTTTAGACGTTGACGGCGATTGTGGCGGTTACAATTTACAGTGGGCGTTTGCTTCGGCGTGCGCCGTTAGCGAGGCTATAAAATGATTGTTTTACAAAATATAAAAATGCCAATAAATAGCGGTGTAGACGAGTTGAAGTTTAAAGCCTTAAAAATGGCAAAAATAAATAAAAACGATTTAAAACACTTTAAAATTATTAAAAAATCTATTGACGCGCGCGATAAAAACAATATATTTTACGTATATTCGGTAGAAGTTTCTTCAAAAGTAGAAAAAGAGGCTAGTCGCGAATATAAAAAGCCATTAAAAAAAGCCGATATTTTGGTTGTTGGCGCAGGCCCTTCCGGATTGTTTTGCGCCCTTGATTTATTAAGGTATGGGCATAACGTTACTTTGATTGAACGCGGAAAGAAAGTTGAAGAAAGAAAGGCGAGTGTAGACGGGTTTATTAATACTAGGATTTTAGACGAAGAAAGCAATATTCAGTTTGGCGAGGGTGGTGCAGGCACTTTTTCGGACGGTAAGTTAAACACTAACGTAAATAGCGTTTACGTTAAAGAAGTTATTAAAGATTTTGTAAATTTTGGTGCGCCTAGCGAAGTTGGGTATTTAGCAAAACCACATATCGGTAGCGACAATTTGCCAAAAGTAGTAAAAAATATTAGAGAGCAAATTATTTCACTTGGCGGTAGAGTTTTATTTAACACCAAACTAACCGATATTAAAATTAAAGACGGAAAGGTGGTAAGTGTAACTATTAACGATAGGTGCGAAAGTTTTGACGACGTAGTATTATGCGTTGGCCACAGCGCGCGCGACGTTTACGAAATGCTACATAAAAACGGCGTTTTTATGGAAAGCAAGGAGTTTGCCGTAGGCGTTAGAATTGAGCATTTAAACAAAGATATAAACTTATCGCAATACGGCGAAAAGTACAAAGACTATAAAAATTTACCTAGTGCCGACTATAAGTTAACTTCTTCATATAACGGCAGGGGCGCGTTTACTTTTTGTATGTGTCCGGGCGGATACGTAATGCCGTCGTCGTCCACTAAAAATACCGTAGTGGTAAACGGTATGAGCAATTTTTTAAGGGACGGCGAAAATTCAAATTCAGCCGTTGTAGTTCAAGTTAAAAAAAGCGATTTTGAAAGCGGTGTTTTCGGCGGATTAAACTTTTTAAAAAATTTAGAACAAAAAGCCTTTTTGTTGGGTGGCGAAGATTATTCAGCCCCCGCGCAATTAGTTGGCGATTATTTATCTAATAAAGTTTCAAGTGGTTTTTACGGCGTTAAACCGACTTATCAAATGGGTGTAAAATTTGTTAGTTTATCTTTACTTTTGCCAAAATTTGTTGACGAAACTTTAAAGTTTGCAATAAAAGATATGGCAAAAAGAATTAAATGCTTTGATAGTTACGACGCCGTTTTGACGGGCGTTGAGTCTAGAACGTCGTCGCCCGTGCGCGTTACTAGAACGGAACTAGGTAACAGCGTAAGCGCAACTAATTTATATCCGTGTGGCGAGGGGTGCGGTTATGCAGGTGGTATTGCAAGCGCCGGTGCAGACGGTAAAAAAATTGCTCAAAAAATTAACGAAAAATACTCCTAAATCAATAAACAACTGTAAAATTAACAAAAAATATTTATAAAATTTAAAGCAAGTGGCAAAAAGCGATTTTTAAAGCGTTAAGCCACTTGCATTTTTTATTGCGTTAAGGCAACTTGCAGTTTTCTATATAAATTTACATATTTTGCACAATTTTAATCTAAATTTTTATAATAACCCTTTACATTTTGAACAAAATAGTGTAATATTAGTATAATTTATGATTAATTGTAATATTTTATATTCTTCTAAAATAAACGGCGAAGTAAACCATTATAAAACGAAGGGCACGTTTTTAGAAGTAGACGGCAAACTTAAAACAACTTTTTTATCTGCCGATACTAGCCAAAGTTTTACGTTTATAGTTTTTAAAGACGGGTCTTGTCTATTAAAATGCACGGGAAGTGCAAAATATCAAATAAAATTCAAAAAAAACGTCAATTATCCTTTTACTGTTTATTCTAATAATTTTTCTATGTTTGCCGAGGCAAAAACAAATTCTATATCTTCTAAAATTTTCACAAACAAACTTGAACTTAACATTGATTACGATTTTATTTTAAATAAAGACGTTGACAGGCGTAATATAACGCTAACGGCGGAGGTTTTTAATGATTAAAATAAATTATTTTGGGCACTCTTATTTTTTAATAGAGGGCGATAGTTATTCTATTGCGTTAGACCCTTTTAAAAACGTAGGGCTAAAAGAAGTTAAAGTTAAAGCCGACTATATTTTTTGCTCGCACGAGCATTTTGACCATAATAACAGGGCGCTTGTAAATTATAAAAGCAAAGTAACTAGCGGTTCTAATTTTAAAATTATAAAAACTTTTCACGACCAAAATTTAGGTGCTTTGCGCGGTTTAAACAACGCTTTAATTTTTGTTTTAGACGGAGTAAAGTTTTGTTTTTTAGGCGATATTGGCGAAAGGCTGAATAAAGAGATTATAAACGTAAACGACGTAGACGTTTTGCTTATTCCAATAGGCTCGGTATACACGATAGATAGTAAAGGCGCAATAGAATATATAAACGCAATAAAGCCAAAAACCGTTATACCAATGCATTATAAAACGCTAGGTAGCACGATAGATATTCAAGACGAATTAGAGTTTAAAAAATTAATAGGCGAATATATAGAAAGTAAAAGTCCGTATATTTATAATAAAAACGACAAGTGCGTGATAATTAACGTAGAAAGATAGGAGGTTATTATGAAATATTCAAGAGATTATTTAGAAAAAATTATGGGTGTTGAGTCTTTACGCAAAATTGCTAGGGCGCTTGGCGGAACTCCTTCTTCAAGAAATAAAAATGAACTTATAGAATACATTTTACAAATACAGTCGGGCGAACTTATTCCAAACAAAAGCGGAAAGGGAAGAAAGCCTAGGTTAACCGATTTAGAATACAACAAGCAAGTTGGCGAAAGTGAAGACCAAGACTATACGGTAGAATTAAAAAGTGAGGACGAAGAAACTTCCGTTATTGAGTATAAAAATCAAAATGGTAAAGAAAACGTCGTTAAGGGCATATTAGAGTTTCATAGCGACGGTTACGCCTTTATGCGTGGCGAAAACTACGAAGCGGACGTATCTTCCGATATTTACGTTTCAAAAGTTGCCATAAGAAATTTTAAATTAAGGCGTGGCGATTACGTAGAGGGCGTTGCCGAAAAAATGCACGACAATTCTTCGCCGTCTTTAAAAAAGATTATTTCGCTTAACGGAAGGCCTTACGATAATGATAGAATTAGACCGCATTTTGACGATTTAACGCCTTGCTATCCCGATGAAAGAATAACGCTAGAATTAAAAGAAAACGAAAGCGATTTGTCTATTAGGGCAATAGACCTTTTATGCCCAATAGGTAAAGGGCAAAGGGGGCTTATAGTTGCTCCGCCAAAAGCGGGCAAAACTACTTTGCTTAAAAAAATTGCAAAGTCAATAGAAGTTAATCACCCCGATATTCATCTTATAGTTTTACTTATAGACGAAAGACCAGAAGAAGTTACCGATTTAAAGCGTTATTGTAAGGGCGAAGTAGTATATTCTACGTTTGACGAAACTCCCGACCATCACATAAGGGCGGCTGAACTCGTTTTAAATAGGTGTAAACGATTGGTAGAAGAAGGTAAAGACGTTGTAATTTTACTTGACTCTATAACCAAATTAACGCGTGCGTACAACGCGATTGTTCCGTCTAGCGGTAAAACGCTTTCGGGCGGTATTGACCCAATAGCGCTTCAAGCACCTAAAAAGTTTTTCGGCTCGGCAAGAAATATTGAAGGCGGTGGCAGTTTAACTATACTTTCAACCGCGCTTGTTGATACGGGTTCTAAAATGGACGACGTTATTTACGAAGAATTTAAAGGAACGGGAAATATGGAAATTATTTTATCGCGTCAACTATCCGAAAGACGTATTTTTCCTGCAATAGACCTTTACCGTTCCGGAACTAGAAAAGACGAGTTGCTTTTAAACGAAAAAGAACTTGAAGCGTCTTATTCCGTAAGGCGTTATCTTGATAGGGACGATAACGCTTCTTACAACCTTTTAGATATGCTTAAACGCACTCAAAATAACGAGGAATTTACTCAAAAAGCACCGGTTTGGTGCAAGATGATGACGGAATAAAATAAACGATTAGTTGCGTTTAAAAAATAAGCCGTAAAATGCGTTAGAAAAAAAGTTGCCCATACGTTCTGGGTGGAATTGAACGCCGTAAATAGGCAAGGTTTTGTGTTTTATTGCTTCAATTACGTTTCCTATTTTACTAGTTGCGCAAATTTCAAGCGTTTTAGGTACGTATTTAAGTTCTTCTTTATGTGAAGAGTTTACTAGCATATTTTTTGTAAAAGCGGGGCGTAAAAAACTGCCGTCGGTTAATTTAATAGAGTGAAATATATCTTTATTTTCACAGTAATGGCACGTTTCAGTTTCTTTTAGCGTTCCGCCAAAAAACACGTTTATAACTTGCATACCTTTGCATACGCCCACTACCGTTTGCTTTTTTAAAACGAACTGTTTTAGTAAATACATTTCGGCAATATCCGTTTCGCAATCGTAAGTTTGACCTAGTTTTTTAGGCTCGCCGTATAAATACGGAATTATATTTCCGCCACCCGTTAAAAGTAGCGCGTTGCAACTAGTTGAAAGCGTAACGTCTTTACTAAAAACGTATTCTACGTTTATGTTTTTTAACGCAACCTTGTAGTTTGTTAAATCTAATCCGTTATCATATATAAAAACTTTCATATTACAGTTTATTAATAATTTTTACGTTTTGTTAAAGAGGTGTAAAATGTACGATAAAAAATTTAAAAAAATAGGAATGGTAGTCGCTATGGAAAAAGAATTAGCGCCCATTTTAAACGAACTTGGAACGCTTGTAGATAAAAAATGCGTTTGCGGTTTAAACGTATACGAGTACGCTTGCAAAAATAAAACTCTTTACGTTTGCCAAAGCGGTATAGGGGAAATTTGTGCGTCTAGCGCAACTAGTATTTTAATAGGCGTTTTTAATTGCGAAGTTATTATGAACTTTGGCGTATGCGGTACGCTTACAAGTAGCAACGATATTTTAGACACCGTGTTTATAAGCGGTGTAGTTCATTACGATTTTGACTTAACCGCAACCGACAACGTAGTAGTGGGGCAATATCCCGAATTTAATAGCCCTATAATTGACGTTAAAAGCGAGTTGTTTGACGTTGTAAAAAGCGTTAAAAAGGACGCCAAATTTGCAATTTGCGCATCTGCGGATAAATTTTTAGAAAATAAAGAATTAAAGGCTAAACTAAATAAATTATACGGGGCAACCGTTTGCGATATGGAAAGTGCGGGAATAGCGCTTGTGTGCAAAAGGGCTAATATTCCACTTATTATGATAAAAGCCGTGTCTGACGGCGAAGGCGGAGCAACACAATTTAACAAAATGGTTAAATTAGCGGTAGACGCGTACAAAGAAGTAACGTTAAAAATATTAGAGGCATTTTAAAATTATGTATAAAGTTATAAGTAATTACGATAAACAAAAAGTAGAAAAAATGAATAAGGCAACGTTAAAAAAATCTATTATAACTTCTATCGTTTTAGCAGTTTTATTGGTTGCGGTAGGCGTGTGGAATATAGTAAGTGGTTTAACGGCGGAAAAAATTAACTGGCTTTCCGTTATAGTGGGCGCTTTTGCTTGCGTTATTTGTGTGTTGCCGTTATGGAATTCTATAAAAACTTCTAAAACAGGCGTTCAAAACGCAGTAAAAGAAATGGGCGTTGACAAAGCCGAATTAAAAATTGAGTACTTGTTTAAAGAAAAGAGAATAGAAATTAAAAAAGAACAAGGCAACTCCGTTATATTAGATACCATAATGTTTAAAAACGTAACCTTACTTAAAAAAACAAATCAAGGGCTTGCGTTTTATTTGCAAGATAATACTATGTATTTTTTTGATTATAACGACATAGTAGTAGGCACAAAAGAGCAAATAGTTAGTTTATTTACAAAAAACGGTATATCAATTAAGAAAGCATAGGGAATTTTACAACTCTTTTTGCAATATATATAAATAGGATTGCAAAAAGTATGAATAAAAAAACATTAATTTTAACTAACGTTATTTTAACAATTATTATAGTTGCTATATTTACCGTTTCGTTTTTGCCACAAAAAACTCAAACGATTAGCGGTGGTAAAGGTTATGGCGCTATATACAGTGGCAATAAAGAAAAAAAAGATATATCTTTAATGTTTAACGTTTACGAAAATACGCAAACTGTAAACAAGATATTAAACGTGTTAAAAGAAAAGGGTGCAACCGCAACTTTTTTTGTGGGCGGTTGTTGGGCGGACGATAACGCCGAAACGTTAAAGCGCATTATTAACGAAGGCCACGAACTTGGAAATCACGGATATTTTCATAAAGACCATAAAAATTTAAGCGAAGCCCAAAACAAGCGTGAAATTCAAGATAACGCAAATATTATTAAAGCGCTTACGGGGTATAACGTAACTTTGTTTGCTCCGCCGTCAGGCTCGTTTTCTAAAACGACGTTAAAGGTGTGTTATAATTTAGGGTACAAAACTATAATGTGGTCAAAAGACACTATTGACTGGCGCGATAACAGTGAAACACTTATAATTTCTAGGGCTACTAATAATTTATCTAACGGCGATTTAATTTTAATGCACCCAAAAACTCACACCTTAAACGCGTTGCCAAAAATTATAGATAAAATAAAAGAAAAGGGTTTTAACCTTGTAACCGTTTCTAAAAACATAGAAGGGTTAAATTCAAGCGTTGAAACGTAACAAATATGGATTACATTAAAAAAATTAACGAAAATTTAACTGTTATAGTTAGTGAAGGCGGTGCGCTTTCTAGTTCTTTTGCAATAATGGTGGGAACGGGTAGCGCAAACGAAAACAATAAAAATAACGGCATTTCGCACTATATAGAACATATGAGTTTTAAAGGCACTAACGAACTTTCCGCTTTTGATATTTCAAACACTATGGAAGCGTGTGGCGCAAATTTTAACGCTTATACAAGCGTAGATAAAACTTGCTTTTACGTTCAAACCTTGGCGGAAAATTTAGAAAAGACGTTTTCGGTTATGTCTAGCGCGGTATTTCGTAGCACGTATCCGGAAAACGAGGCGGAAAAAGAAAAGCAAGTTATTATAGAAGAAATAAATATGAGCAACGATAATCCCGAAGACGTTTGCTTTGATTTAGCGTGCCGTTCGTATTTTGGCGACGACGGGTACGGTAGAACGATTTTAGGAAGCGTAAATAACGTTTCTTCTTTTACGCTAAACGATATTAAAAATTATATTAACGATTACTACGTTGCCGAAAATATATGCGTAACTTTTGCGGGTAACGTAAACTTAAAAGATTGTTTAAATTTAGTAGATAAATATATTTTGCCATACGTTTCTTTTAACAAAAAAGCAGGCGAGCCTATGCGAAACACTGTAAATTTGAAACAAAATTTGGCTGTTAAAAAAGATATAGAACAAACACATTTTTGTTTGACTTTTAAAGCGCCGTCGTTTTTAGATAAAGATAAAATAGCAAGCGAAACTTTAACCGCAATAATAGGTGGCGGTATGAGCAGTAGGTTGTTTCAAAAGGTTAGGGAAGAACTTGGGCTTGCGTATTCCGTGTATTCGTTTTCGTCTAGGTATAAAGACGTAGGCACGTCTTCTATATACGCGGGCGTAAATTCATTAAAAACAGACCAAGCCTTAAACGCCGTTTTAGAAGTTTTAGAACGCTTAAAAAAAGACGGGGTTACGCAAGAAGAGTTTGATAAAGTAAAGTGCCAAATAAAATCTTCAACGGTTTTTGCACTTGAAAGACCTACTTCAAAAGTACAGTTGTTTTCTAGATATTATTTAAATACGGGCAAGTTGTACGACGTTAACGACAGGCTTTTAGAAGTGGATAATTTAACTAAAACCGACGTTGAAAACGCTATTAAATACTATGATTGTAAAGAGATGTCTACCGCAATAGTCGGTAAAAAAGCAAAGCCGTTAAAGGTTTAAAAAAGGGAGCACAAATGATAACTTTATACGTAATTTTAGGCGTGATTGCATTGCTTACATTATGTTTGTTTTTAATATATTTGGCGGTATTTTATTCTCCGCACAAAAATCAAAATAACGAATATAATATTCCAAAAGGCGAGCAATACGAGTCGCGCGTTAAACAAATGCGAGATATAGTGGACAACTTTAAACCTTATAAATACGAAGAAGTTGAAATAACTTCTTCTTCTAAACTAAAACTTTATGGAAAATATTATCATAAAAAAGACGGCGCTCCCGTAGTTATATGCCTTCACGGATATAGGGCGAATTCTACAAGAGATTTTAGCGGTATTGCGCTTACTTTTTTTAAACACGACCTTAACGTTTTAATAGTTGACCAACGTGCGCACGGCAAAAGTCAAGGGCATACTATTACTTTTGGAATTAAAGAAAAGTACGACTGTTTAGACTGGATTAAATACGTAAACAACAGATTTTTTAACCCTAAAATTTTAATTTGTGGAATTTCTATGGGTGCGTTTACGGCGTTAACTTCTATATCGCTTAACTTACCAAGTAACGTTAAAGGCGTTTTTGTAGATTGCCCGTATTCAACGCCAAAAGATATAATTTGCAAGGTGTGTAAAGATTTAAAAGTATCTCCAAAACTTGTATATCCGTTTATATATTTAAGCGCGCTAATTTTCGGGCGGTTTAATTTAAACGAAACTTCGGCAATACAAGCCGTTAAAAATGCAAAAATTCCAATAGCGATTATTCACGGCAAAGACGATAGGTTAGTTCCGTGCGATATGTCTAAACTAATTTGGCAATCAAATAAAGATTATATTGAAAGGCACGAGTTTGAAAACGCAGGGCACGGCATAAGTTACGTTATTAACGAAGTTAGGTATAACCAAATAGTAACCGACTATTTAAATAAATACATATTGTAAAAAACCAAAAAGGTATGGCTAAGCCATACCTTATTTTATCTTATTAAATAGTGTTAGTGTTTTGGCATAAACAAGTGGTCGTTGTAAGTAGCGTAACTAAAAGTAACGCTTGCGTTAAAGATATAGTATTATTCGTGGTTAACAAAAACAATAAGCCTAATAAAACAAGATACGTTGAATTCATAAAACTCCTTTTTACAAAAATTATTCTTATATTACAATATGCGACACATTTTATTGTATGTATACGTTGACATATTTTTATATGTGTTTTATCATTAAATTAGTAAAAATAATCGTAACGAGGTGGTGTTATGGCAAGTAGTCAAAGTGTTTTACTGCTAGATAAACGCTTGCAAAATTTAGTAAGCGACTACATACCAAGTGAAGAAATACTAGGGGATTTAGTTAGTTTTTTTAGTTTATTTTCAGACGTTACAAGGCTAAAAATGTTATCTGCACTTGCAATTAGCGAAATGTGCGTTACAGATTTATCGGTAATGCTAAATTTAAATCAAACTACCGTTTCTCATCAGTTAAGAATTTTAAAAGATTTAGGTGCTGTAAAGGCAAAACGACAGGGGAAGATTATTTTTTATTCGCTTCGTAGCGAAATGATTAACGACATTTTGTTAAAAGGCGTAGAATTTTTAGGATATTAAAATACGAAAGCAATATTTTTTAAATTGATAAAAACGGCGAAGTTCTCGCCGTTTTTATCGTTTGTGTCAATTATTTACATCCGCAACCGCCGATGCCGTAAGGCTTTTTGCCACCTTTACAGCAACATAACAACGCTATGATAATTGGAAGTATCCAACCACAGCCACAAATTTTGTCTATAATGTTAGAAATACAGCCGTTTCCGCAAAGGCAAACTAGTAAAAGTATAATAAGTATGTACAAACAGCAATTGTCGTTAAATCCAAAAAAGTTCATAATTTATTTTATCCTCCAAAATGTTTTTGATATTGCTATCTACTTTATACTATTTATTTTTTTTAAAAAATGTTACCATTAGGTTGAATTTTTTAATAAAATGTATTAAAATAATACTAGCAGGCACTTTTTAGGCTTGACTTTATATTTTTATTTTTTCTTACAGGTATCTTTTATAGAACTTGATTGGAGGCTATTATGAATAAATTTACTGTAAAACTTTCCGCCAAAAATATTACGGGAATAGCGGTACTACTTGCATTAGTTATAGTTTTGCAAGCGGTTGGGGGAACTATTAGCATAGGTACTGTTCAACTTAACTTTACGCTTATACCCATAGTGCTTGGCGGTATTTTATTTGGACCGTTAGTAGGCGCTTTTTTGGGTTTTGCGTGCGGAATTGTAATTTTAATTCAAGTAATTTTAGGCGTCATGCCTTTTTACGTTTTAATTTGGCCTAACGACCCCGTAGTTACAACGCTAACTTGCATATTAAAAACTACCGTTGCGGGCTTTATGGGCGGTTTTATATATACACTTATTCCAAACAAAATAGTAGCAACGTTTGTTGCTTCGGCAATCGTTCCCGTAATTAACACCTTAATTTTTATTTTAGGTTGTTTGGGTATGACTAATTCCGTTTACACAATAACGGAAGGAACTAACGTTTTAGTATATATTTTAGTTTCGATTGTAACGTTTAACTTTTTTATTGAACTCGGTATTAACTTATTAGTAGCGCCGGCGCTTAACCGCGTATTTAAGGCTATAAAATTTTAAAATAGGGTATTATTATGATTTTATGTATAGACATTGGTAACACAAACATTAAATACGCAGTATTTAAAGGCGATAAATTAATGGCGTCGTACAGGGTGTCTTCACGCCAAACTAGAACGGCGGACGAATACGGCGCAACGCTTATAAATCTTTTAAACAGTTCATCTTTAAATACAAGCGATATAACGGGAATAATTGTTTCTTCGGTTATACCGTCGCTTAATTTTACAATTATTCATATGTGCGAGTATTTCTTTAAAGTTACCCCTATAATGATAGGCGCAGGCGTTAAAACGGGCATTAACGTTAAGGCGGATAACCCAAAAGAAGTTGGCGCGGATATTATAGTAAACTGCGTTAGCGCGTTTAATAAGTACGGCAACGGTAAACCTATGATTGTTATAGACTTTGGAACAGCCACTACTTTTGACGTGTTGACGGGTAAGGGCGAACTTATCGGCGTAGTTATTGCACCGGGTATTAAAACGGCTCTTCAAGGGTTAGTTTCTAACACGGCGCAACTTCCTATGATAGAACTCGTAGCGCCCAAAAGCGTAATTGCAAAAAGCACGCAAGAGTGTATGCAAGCGGGTATTATTTTCGGCTTTGCAGGGCTTGTAGACAATATAGTTAAAAAGATTAAAAACGAGTTAGGCGTTGATGAAATTAACGTTGTTGCAACGGGCGGTATGGGTGAAATTATAGCCAAAGAAGTTAGTTGCATAAGTAAAATAGATAGAATGCTTACTCTTGAAGGTTTACGCCTTGTATACGAAATGAATAAAGGTAACAAATGACTAAAAAAGTAAATATCGGCGGTGTAGTTATTGGCGGTGGCGAAAAGGTTGCCGTTCAATCTATGACGAATATTAAAACTCAATATACAAGTGACGTTATTAGTCAAATACTTGCACTTAAAAACGAAGGGTGTGATATCGTTAGGCTTGCCGTTAAAGACGAAGCCGACGCGCTTGCCATAAAAACAATAAAGTCAAGCGTTGACGTGCCGATTGTTGCCGATATTCACTTTGATTATAAACTTGCTATAAAATCTATTGAAAACGGCGCGGATAAGGTAAGAATTAACCCCGGCAACGTTGGTGGAGAAGATAATATTAAAAAGGTTGCCGATTGTTTAAAATATTACGGAGTTCCCGTTAGAGTAGGCTCTAATTCTGGAAGTATAGAAAAAGATTTTTTATCAAAATATGGTAAAAACGAAATTTCGCTATGCGAAAGCGCTTTAAAAAACGTTGCTCTTTTTGAAAAATTTGGCGTTAAAGATATCGTAATTTCCGCCAAGGCAAGCGACGTTAGTCTTACGGTAAAAGCGTACAGGTATTTACATAGTAAAACTAATTATCCGTTGCACATAGGGGTTACGGAAGCGGGCACTTACGAAAGCGGTCTTGTAAAATCTAGCGCTGGGTTAGGGGCGTTATTGCTTGACGGAATAGGCGACACGATGCGCGTAAGTTTAACTGCAAACCCTTTGCTTGAACCTGCCGTTGCAATAAAAATATTAAGGGCGGTTGGGTTAGATAAAAATTACGTAGAAGTTATTTCTTGCCCAACTTGCGGAAGAACTGAATACGATTCAATATCTCTTGCAAAAGAAATAGAAGATTTAACAAAACACATAAAAAAACCGTTAAAAGTAGCCGTAATGGGTTGCGTTGTAAACGGACCTGGGGAAGCAAAAGATTGTCATTTAGGAATTGCAGGCTCAAAAGATTTTTGCGTAATTTTTAAGGGTGAAACCGTAGTTAAAAAAGTGCCGTTTTTATCCGCGCGTGAAGAATTTATAAAGGAACTATATAAAATTGTTGAACAAATGTGATAAATTGCTAGAATCACTTAAAAACTTTGACGGCAATTTAGGCAATATCCGTTTTAAAAAGGCGGAAATTGACACTAAAAACAAAGTGGTAAACTTATTTGCCGTAAGTGACGTTGCAGTAAGTGAAGACGGTTTAAATTTTATTAAAAACTCAATAAAAAAAGAAATTCCGTCTAGTTACGGTTTAGAACTAATTTGCCAAAAATCTATTGCGGATAAAGACGTTACTAGGCGTGCCATTTTAAATTTTGTTAAAGAAAACTATTCTTCTATTAGTTTTTCCGTTTCAGATAAAAACGTGGTTGTTTTTAATTCTCAAACGGGCATAAATTTTGAAATATTAGTAAACGATTACACTCACGATTATCTTATTAGAACGCCTTTTTTAGATAATTTAACCGAGTATTTAAGCCGTAATTACAGCGGAAATTTTAACGGTAATATAAAAATTTCGGAAGTAGACACTTCCGTAGCGGTTTACGAAGAAATTAGCGTAAACGAAAGCGAAATTGAAAAAAGCGACGTGCGAAGGTACAAGGTAGTTGACGTTTTAAAAACTTGCGACGACGTCGTTTACGATACCGCCACCTACATAGCCGACGGTTTTCAAACGCTTGGCACCGTTTATTTTGCAGGCACGGTAACTTCCGTAGAGCAAAAAGAAACAAAAAACGGCAAGCCGTTTTACGTAATAACGCTTGACGACACTACTTCTAAAATAAGCGGAAGAATTTTTACGTCCGATAAAAACAAATTAAAAAAACTTGAAAAAATAGGGCAAGGTAGCACTATAATAATAAGGGGCGAAAACGAACTGTATAACGGATACGTTAGTTTAAACGTAAAAGGCTTTCACTTTTGCTCGTTTCCAAACAATTTTACAGTTAAGCCAAAGCCGTCTAAACCCGCACCCGAAAGATACTCAAAAATATTTCCCAAAAGCGTTGAAACGGCTTCGCAACAAAACTTTTTTTCTTTACAAACTAAACTGCCTAGCCATTTTTTAAATGAAGTTTATGCCGTTGTTGACATAGAAACTACGGGTACGGATATAGTAAACGATAAAATTACGGAAATAGGCGCGGTTAAAATTGTAAACGGAGTTATCGTTGAAGAATTTCAAACGTTAATTAATCCAAAAGTAGAAATTCCTAAACGAATTATTGAACTTACCGGCATAGACGATAATTTGGTTAAAAACAGTCCTTTTTTTGAAGACGTTTATCCCGACTTTTTTAAATTTATACAAGGCGCTAATTTCGTTGCGCACAATTCCGATTTTGATTTTAAAATGTTGCAAATTAACGGTAAAAAATTGGGGTACGTAATGGATAATAACGTAATTGACACGTTAGAACTTTCGCGCAAACTTTTACCGCAACTTAAAAGGCATAAACTAAACGTTGTGTGCGAGCATTACGGAATAACGTTTCATCATCACAGGGCGCTTTCGGACGCTTACGCAACGGCGGAAATGTTTATTAAATTGCAAGGCGAAAGTAATAAAAACTAAAATAACGTTTATTAAATTGCAAGTTAAAACCACAAATACTAAAATATTTATAATATATTATAAAAACGCTTGCAATATTTAAATAGATGTGTTAAAATTATTTAGACTTAAATAAGATGCTTAATTTGAGGGTGGCAAAAGCCACTCTCAAATTTGTTTATAGGAGGCAAAATGAAGGCAAAGCCTAATGAAGAGATTGTCGCATTTTTAAAACCTTATGCAGAAGATTGCGGGGTAGAAATAGTTGAAGTAGAGTTTAAAGTTAGCAAAAATCCGCAACTTACCGTGTATATTGATAAAGACGGTGGCGTTGACCTTGACACGTGCGAAAAATTCCACAACGCAATCAACTCTCCGTTAGACGAGTTTGACCCGTATCCAAACGCGTATACGTTAAACGTGTCTAGCCCGGGAATAGATAGACCTTTAAAAACTGAAAAAGATTTTTTAAAGCGCATAAACAAAATGGTGGAGTTAAGCCTTTACGCACCTATTAAAGGGCAAAAGTATTTTGAAGGCATTTTAAAAAGTTACGACGGTAACAACGTTGTAGTTACCGTTAATAACGAAGATATTTTGTTTCCGCTATCTAGAATTTCAAAAATTAACGAAGCAATAATATTTGACTAAATAAAACAAACGCTAAAAAGCGAATTGACTAAAAGAAAAAATAAACGCTAAAAAGCGAATTGAAATAATAATTATATATCACATAAGGAGTGAATTTATGGTAAACAAAGATTTTTTTGCTGCTCTTGACGAAATTTGTGCAAGTAAGGGCATAGATAAAGAGTCGTTTAAAGAAACGTTACAAAACGCTTTGACTTCGGCATACAAAAGATATGCTTCGGACGCAAGCGAAGTAGTTATTAAGTACAACGAAGAAAAGTGCTCTATTAAGTTTTACGCAATTAAAACTATCGTTGAAGAGGTTGTAGACGCTGATAAAGAAATTTCTTTACAAGACGCTAAACAACACAAAAAAAGTTATAAGTTAGGCGACACTTTTGAAAAAGAGTTCGTTCCAAAAGATTTTGGAAGAATAGCCGCGCAAACTGCAAAACAAGTAGTTATGCAAAAAATTAGAGAGGCTGAAAGGGCTAACACTATTCAAGAGTTTGAAGATAAAGAAAACGAAATTCACTCGGCAATCGTTAGAAAAGTTGAAAACGGCAACGTTTACGTTGAACTAACGGGCGGTCAACTTGAAGGCGTTATGCTTCCGCAAGACCAAGTTCCCGGTGAAAAATATCAACTTAACGATAAAATAACCGTTTACGTTAAACGCATAAGAACCGTTGGTAAAAATACGCAAGTTTTAGTTTCTCGTACGGCAACGGGGCTTGTTAAGCGCTTTTTTGAAAACGAAGTGCCTGAAATTAGGCAAGGTATAGTCGTTATTAAATCTGTTTCGCGCGAGGCTGGTCAAAGAAGTAAAATCGCCATTTATAGCGAAGACCCGCAAATTGACGCAGTTGGCGCTTGCGTTGGAAATAAGGGTATGAGAGTTAACGCCGTTATTGAACAACTTGGCGGTGAAAAAATTGACATTATACCTTGGAGTGAAGACCCGCTTGAATTTATAGCAAAGGCACTTGCTCCTGCAAAAGTTTTAAGAGTTACGGCTATTGACGAAAAGTCTGCAAGAGTAGTAGTTCCAGACGATAAACTTTCACTTGCAATCGGTAGAGACGGGCAAAACGCTAGATTAGCCGCTAAACTTACGGGTTGGAAGATTGACGTTAAAAGCGAATCAAAGGCAATGGAGGAATTTGACGCAGTAGTTGACGAAGCAAACGAAGGTTTAAGCCTTGACGAGCCTATTACGAATTCAAGCGTAAACGATGATGACGTTTTAAGTTTTGATATGCCCGTAATTGAAGACGGCGAATTAGATGGTGAAAATGAATAAAATTTCGGAGGAAATATGGCGGTAAAAAAAATTCCTATGCGAACTTGTATTGCGTGTAGGCAAGAAAAACCAAAAAAAGAACTTATAAGAGTTGTA
>JAZRGU010000006.1:0-25142 GCA_045644385.1 Christensenellaceae bacterium | reverse complement strand
TGAAATGTTCTACGGCGAAAAATTTGAAAGCGTTAACGCTTTCATAGAAAAACTACACGAATACATTAACTATTACAACAATGAAAGAATATCTTTAAAATTGAAAATGAGTCCAGTAAAATACCGAACTCAATTCCAATATATTTAATTTAATTTTTTGTCTAAACTTTTGGGTTCACATCATACTTAAAAACGCCTTTTTTATATTTTTTTACACTCTTTTTACTACGCAATCTTTGCTTTTTACTATGCTTTCGCTTTCGTATACGCCACGCAAACAACTTAACGGATAAACGCTTGAATTTTTACCTATAACGGTTCCAGGATTAAGCACGCAATTACAGCCAACGTTTGCCTTATCGCCTAAAAACGCGCCAACTTTTCTTAAATTAGTTAAGTAGTCAACGTCGCCGTGAACGACTACGCTTTTGTTGTCCGCCTTTAAATTTGAACAAACCGAACCCGCGCCTAAATGGCTAAAATTTCCAAGCACAGAGTCGCCTACGTAATTGTAGTGCGGAACTTCTACTTTTTCAAGTAAAACGCAGTTTTTTAATTCGGTAGAATTACCTATAACGCTATTTTTACCTATTATAACGTTTCCGCGTATAAACGCGCCCGGGCGGATAGTTACGTTATCGCCTATTATGCAAGGTGGCTCAATGGTAGCCGTTTCGTAAATTTTAACGTTTTTTCCAACGTAAACGCCTTCTTTAAGCAAAGTGTAACCTTCTATTCCGTCGCTTATCAATTTATTTATATATTCGCCTATTTTAGGTAAAATTTCCCACGGGTACGTTAAAGAGTTAAACAACGGTTTTAAATAATCTTCGTTACAAACGTAAAGTTCGCTTATTTTTACTTGCTTACTCAATAGTATGCCCTCCTTCAGCAATCTTCTTTGCAATTCTATCGGCATACTCTATGCAAGCGTCTAAACTTTCGCTTTCTACCATTACTCTTATAACGGGCTCTGTACCGCTTTTTCTAAATAAAACTCTGCCTTTTCCGTTAATCAATTTTTCAATTTCTTGAACTTCTTGCTTTACGGCTTCATCTAAAATTGCACCGTCTTTATCTTTTACCCTAACGTTTTTAATATATTGTGGGTACAATACAACATCTTCACAAAGTTTAGAAAGTGAAGTTTTTCTGTCGCACACTTCTTCCGTTATCATAATAGCGGTAAGCAAACCGTCGCCCGTGGTTGCGTATTTTTTTAATATTAAGTGTCCAGATTGCTCGCCACCTAAACAATAATCGTTCTTTTGCATACATTCGTATACAAACCTGTCGCCAACTTTGGTTTGCACGCATTTAATACCTATTTTGTTAAGCGCGCTTATTAATCCGCTGTTTGACATAATTGTTGCAACTATCGTGTCGCCGTTTAAAATGCCCCTTTGCTTTAATCTTTTTCCTAAAATGTAAAGCATTTTGTCGCCGTCTACAACGTTTCCGTTTTCATCTACGGCAATACATCTATCGGCGTCTCCGTCAAAAGCAAAGCCCATATCTAAATGCTCTTCTTTAACTACTTTAATTAAATTTTCTATATGAGTTGAACCACAATCTAAATTTACGTTTAACCCGTCAGGCTCTGCACCCACTACGACTACCTGAGCACCCAAAGCGCCAAAAAGCGATTTTGCAAGCAACCAACTTGCGCCGTTAGCACAGTCTAAACCTATTTTTAATTTTTTATACGAGTGCGATGCAATTGAAATTAAGTAGCCTAAATATCTGTTTCTTCCCGAAACGTAGTCTACTATGCAACCGATTTTTTCTCTATGAGCAAGCGGTAAATCTCCGCCAACAACGTTAAATTCAGATAAATTGCCGTCTATATAACTTTCAATAAGTTGCGCTGTTGCGTCTTCTAACTTTTCACCGTAGCGGTTAATTACCTTAATTCCGTTATCGTAAAACGGATTATGAGACGCGGTTATCATAATTCCGCAATCAAAATCGTCTTGCTTGGTTATGTAAGAAACGCTTGGAGTTGTAGTTACGTGTAGCATATATGCATCTGCACCCGAAGCCGTTATTCCAGCAACCAAAGAATATTCAATCATATAACTTGAACGGCGCGTGTCTTTACCAACGACTATTCTAGGTCTATACCCCGCTTTTTTGCAACCAGATAACGGCGAAGAATAATACCAACCTAAAAATCTACCAACTTTATAGGCTTGCATAGACGTTAAGTTTACGTTTGCTTCGCCCCTAAAACCGTCCGTTCCAAAATACTTGTTAGTTTTAGGTTTTGTAGTTTCGCTATTGCCTATTGATATACCTTCTTGTAAAAGTTCGTCGGCAGAAACGTTAAAGAGTTTGCAAAGTAAAAGCACTTTGTCTATTTGCGGAAGCGCTTGGTCTACTTCCCACTTTGAAACCGATTGCCTAGAAACGCCTACCTTTTCGGCAAGTTCTTCTTGCGATATTCCAATAATGTTTCTTAAATTTGCTATTTTTTTACCTATTGTCATAATATAAACTTTCCTTTACTTTATATTTATACAATAAATTATATAATTGTATTCATAAATAGTCTACCAATTATAATTTGAAGATTTTTGCAATATAAAATTAGCAAAAATTACACTTTATTAACTATTAAAGAAGATTGATTTGTTAAATTTGCTAATTTATATTAACATTATAGTTTTTTTATTTTTAAATTACTAAACAAACATTTTTGGTTTAAGGTTATGCTTAACACGTTTTTAACTGCAATAGTTTACTTTATCAATTTTAGTGCAAGCGTTAATAAAAAATAGTTGCAAATTTTAAAAATAACGTTACGGTTTATAAAAATCGTTGAATTTATACCGCGTATATGTTAATATATATGATATGCGGATATGGCGAAACTGGCAAACGCGCACGATTCAGATTCGTGTGGGAAACCTTGCAAGTTCAAATCTTGTTATCCGCACCAAAAAAGACTGCGATTTAAAATATAATCGCAGTCTTTTTAATTTTATTTTGCGTAGCGTTTTTTAGGGTTTAATAGCGTAAATACTAAAAGTAACGCTAAAATTAGTATATAACGCGTTTTTCCGTAACTATTACGTCAAGCGGTACGTCGCAAGGCTCGGCGTTTACGCTATCAACTACTTGAAAATCATAGCATAAGCCAATTTTTAATACGTTTTTATCTTTTAAAAACTTATCGTAATAACCCTTTCCAAAACCTATTCGGTTTTTGTTTATATCGCATGCTATAAGCGGAACAAAAGCAACGTCTACCTTGCTAACCACGTTATATTCCGTTGGAGTTAAAATTCCAAAAGCGTCCTTTTCAAAATTATTATTAATTGGCGTAACGGCAAGCATAGTTTCGCCTTTAATAAGCGGAAAACACACGCTTTTATTTAATTCTTTTAACCGATTAATCAAAAAAGACGTTTTTACTTCGTTTTTAAAATCGTTATAAATAAAAAACGTATAAAACTTATCAATGCCGTTTAAAGAAAGTGCCTTTTTAACGATAATATCACTCATTAATTCAACTTCGCTAACGGATAAGCCTTCCCTTATTTTTTTTACGGTGCTTCTTATTTGTTTTTTATCCATTATTCTACGCTTTTAAAGTTCCTATCTTTTAGCCAGTTTATAGCCAAATTTACCCATTTAGTATAATCTGTTGAATAAGTTTTTGCGTTTCTTAAAAACGACTCTTCACTAAACGCTTCCATTTTGCCCGTTGAACCGCCGTGATTTCCCCTTTCAAAAATATGTAGCGTAAAAGGAATTCCGTTTTCTTCGTACGCACTTGCAAGAACAAGGCTGTTTCTTACGGGAACACAACCGTCGCTACGCGTTGCCATTATAAACGCTGGTGGCGAATTTTTAGTAACGCATTTTTCTATTGACAAACTGTTTTTAAGTTCTTCGTTTTCACCGCAAAGATTAGTAAACGAACCGCCGTGAGTTCTTCCACTAGAAGTAACTACGGGGTAAAGATATATAGACGCGTCTGGACGAACTAAAACTTTATCTTCTTTTAAAAAGTCTAAAACTTTATCTTCAAATTTATTTGAAATTAAACCTAATAAATGCCCGCCTGCCGAACAACCCAAAGCGCAAACGCAATCTTTATTAACGCTTAAATAATCGGCGTTCTTTTTTATGTAGCACATTGCCATACTCGCTTCTATAAACGGAGTTGGATATTTAACGTTTCCGCAAGCGTAATTTAGTATAAATACGTTATAGTTTTCCGCTAAAAATTTAAGGGCGATAGGCTCTTGCTCTCTATCGCTAACGTCGGTATATCCGCCACCAGCAATAACTAAAATTGCAGGATGCTTACGCGTTTCAACTAAACTTTCTTTTAAAATACAAATTAGTTCGCCTTTTTCGTTTTGCTTTTTTTGCACGTTAAATTCCTTGTAAAGGTCAACGTTTAAAACTTTCATTTTAATTCTCCTTTATACTAACCGCCTTTAATGCGTGTATTAATTTTCGTTTATACTAACCGCCTTTAATGCGTGTATTAATTTTCCTTCGTTTACGAATTTTTGCTCGTATTCAGTTGCGATATTGTCGCTTGGCAAATTTTTATACAAATCGTAATTAATATCGTAAACGTTAAATGCGTTTTCTTTTAAAGAATTTATAGAGTATTCAAAAAACCCGTCGTTATCCGTTTTTAATTCTATAACCGCGTTTTCTTTTAAAATAAACTTATAAATATCTAAAAAATACTTATAGGTTAAACGATGATTTTCGTATTGTTTTTTGGGGTACGGACAAGAAAAGTTTAAATACAATTTTGATATGCTGTTTTTTAACAAAGTGTAGTGCAAAAGTTCCGCGCCCATATTAAA
Organism: Christensenellaceae bacterium; assembly: GCA_045644385.1. GTDB lineage: Bacteria > Bacillota > Clostridia > Christensenellales > Borkfalkiaceae > HGM11412. The sequence goes on along the minus strand of JAZRGU010000006.1, from coordinate 20,307 downwards.
AAACTTGACGTTATTTATATCCCTTTTTTTAACTTCTTCCGCGCCTGAAATTAAAACGTTTGCAATAACTTCAACCCCTAAATAGTTTACGTTTTTATTCCTTACGGCGTTTTCTATTATAAATTTACCCTTTCCGCAACCTATTTCTAAATAAACGGGGTTATCGTTTTTAAAAAGTTCTTTTAAATCAACTATATTATAACGCTGGCTTTCTTCTTTACGGTAAACGCTAGTTGAACGGCAAAGCGGAATTTGGTTTTTGCAACTTTCAATCCTACTTTCTAGATTACTTTTTTTGCGCATTCTCATAGTTTAATTATTATCTCCGTAACCAAATTCTTCAAGTAGGTTTGGCTTGTCGCGCCAATCTTCTTTTACTTTAACGTAGGTTGTTAAAAATACTTTTGCGTCTAAAAACTTTTCCATACTAGTTCTTGCGTAAGAACTAACTTCTTTAATTTTAGAGCCTTGCTTTCCTATTAATATGGCCTTGTGGTTTTGCTTTTCGCAAATTATATCTAAACTTATATTGTAAACTCCGTTTTTTTGCTTTTCAAACTCGTTTATAACTATGGCAATACCGTGTGGAATTTCTTTATCAAAAGCAATTAAGATTTTTTCGCGCATTATTTCGCTAATCATAAATTTTTCGGACTTGTTAGAAATAATGTCTTCTTTAAAAATAGCGTCCCTACTAGGCAAGTATTTTAAAATTAAGTTTGTTAACTCGCCTATATTTCTACCTTTTCTTGAAGATATAGGAATAACGTCGCTAATGCCTTCTACTTCCGCAATTTTTATTAGGTTTTGCGGAATATTTTCTTTGGGCATAATATCTATTTTGGAAAATGCAACTATGGTTTTTACACCCGTTTGAACTACGCTTTTAAGAGTTTTTAAATCGTCTTCTTTAACGCCTTCGTGCCCGTCTAAAACAAAAACGGCAAGGTCAACGTCTTCTAAACTTTTGCGCGCGTCCCTTTGCATTTTTTTGCCAAGCGACGTGGTTGATTTATAAAACCCCGGCGTATCTACAAAAACTATTTGATAATCTTGACGCGTTAAAACTCCAAGAATTTTTTCACGCGTGGTTTGTGGCTTTGGCGAAACTATTGCAACTTTTTCGCCTACTAAAACGTTTATTAACGTTGATTTTCCCGCATTTGCTCTTCCTACAACGGCAACTATTCCGCTTTTCATCTAAACACCTTAACCTTATTTATTATGTCTTCTTCTAACGCACGCATTTGCTTTTTATCGCCATCTATAATATGGTCGTAACCAAAAAGATGCAATAACCCGTGCAACGTTAAATAAGTCAACTCTCTTTTTAAAGAATGCCCGTATTCCTTGGCTTGCTCGCTAGCCCTTTTAGTGCAAATTGCTATTGAGCCTATAAAAAGACCGTTTTCGGTAACGTCTAACGCATAATCTTTGCATTTTAAAACCTTACCCCTTACGCCGTCTAACGAAGGAAAAGAAAGCACGTCCGTAACGCTATCTATTCCCCTAAAATTATTGTTTAAATCTTTAATTTCACTTTCGCTAACAAAGGTTAATTCGGCGCATAACTCGTCTTGTTGGCACAGCGTTTTATATACCGCATTTGCCAAACTTTCTATATCAATTTGCGAACTTTCACCAATAATTTTAAGCATTTTTAGAATTTTTGCTCCCCTTTTTAAGTTTAGGGTATTTTACTCTTTCGTGATATACGCCTGCAAGCGTATTAGTTATAGTGTTTCTAATAATATCTAACTCTTTAAACGTAATGTCGCAATCGGTAAATTGGTCTAAATCCATACGTTCTTCTATAATGTCTTTTACTGCTTTGTCTACGTTTTCGTGAGTGCGATTGCTTACCGTTCTAACCTTTGCTTCGCAAGCGTCGCAAATCATAATTATAGCGTTTATTTTAGTTTGAGGCTTTGGACCGTAATAACAAAAGTTTTCTATTGGAAGGTCGCCGTCGGTAAACTTTGACGCCTTAATATAAAAGTATCTTATAGGCAAAGTTCCGTGGTGTTGACTTGACGCGTCCGCCAAAACTTCCGGTAGTTTCCATTTTCTTATTAAATCGTAACCGTCTTTGGCGTGCGCGCGAATAATGTCCGTTGAAAGTTCGGGCGAAAGTTCGTCGTGAGGGTTTCTTCCGCTTTGATTTTCGGTAAAATATTCGGGTTTTTTAATTTTTCCCATATCGTGATAGTATGCGCAAGCCCTTGCTAGTAACGGATTTTCGCCTATGGCGTTAGAGCAAGCCTCGGCAAGCATCGCAACAATCATAGTGTGATTAAACGTACCTGGGGCAAGTTCTATCATACACTTTATTAGTTTTGACTTGTGGTCGGTTAACTCCGCTAACCTAAAATTAGTTAAAACGCTAAACGCAAGTTCAAACACGGGAAGCATAAGCATCATAAGCCCGTCCGCTATAACGCCACTTCCCAAAGCGCAAAGCGAAACTATTAAAAGTCTTTTATACTCCGTTGTAAATTCTAAACAAACGGCGCTTACTACTACCGGAATTGCTATTATAAAAGAACTGAATATAACTTTTGCCCTTGAACCCTCGCCGTCTATCGTAAACACGGCGAAAATGCCCGACACAAAGTTTATAATTAACGAAATATAAATTTCTCGGTTATATTCGGTAGTAGAACAAATAAACATATCGCAAAGTAGCATTAATATACAAAATACGCAGTTTAAAAATATTGCAGAACGCTTGTCTATTAATACTAGCGACAACAACGCGCATAATGCAAACGGGCGCAAGTAAGGATTAACTCTACCAAGTAAAAAGCACGCTATAAGCGACACGTTTATTATTGCAAAAAGCATTAAATTGTTTGACGTTACTTTTAAAAATTGACGTTTTTCCGTATAGAAATATACGTAAACTAACGCGTTTAAAAGTATTATTGCCAAAAAGATATACACGCTTTCTATGATATTACCCGTTGTAGAAAAGAAGTTTGGAATATCGTTTACGTCTTCTAGTTTTATGGCAAGCGCCACTAAAAACAATAGCAATAAAAAAACAACTTGTCCTACAAATAATAAAATCGTTCTAATAAAATCTAACGTTTTCCATTGTGTTTTTGCTTTATTTTTCATTTTTTTTACTCTTATCTTTATTAATTTTATCTTCGTGTTTAGTGTACGCCTTTATTATTTCCATAACTAACGGATGACGCACCACGTCTTTATAAGTTAAATTTACGGTTTCAACGCCTTCAATGTTTTTTAATATAGACACCGCGTGTATAAGCCCGCTTTTTTTGCCCGTTGGCAAGTCTATTTGAGTAACGTCCCCCGTGATTACCATTTTACTGTTTTCGCCCATACGAGTTAAAAACATTTTCATTTGCTCTTTGGTGGTGTTTTGGGCTTCGTCTAATATAATAAAACTGTCGTTTAAAGTTCTGCCCCTCATATAAGCCAAAGGCGCGATTTCTATAACTCCCCTTTCAATCAACTTTTGATAGGTTTCTAAACCGAACATCTCTTGCAAAGCGTCGTATAACGGGCGTAAATATGGGTCAACCTTGTTTTGCAAATCTCCCGGTAAAAATCCTAATTTTTCGCCTGCTTCTACCGCTGGACGAGTTAAGATAATTTTTTCTACTTCTTTGTTTTTATACGCCGTTACGGCAAGGGCAACCGCCAAATAGGTTTTACCCGTACCAGCAGGGCCTACCCCGAAAACTACGGTGTTTTTACTTATAGCGTCTACGTATTTTTTTTGACCTAAGGTTTTACACTTTATTTGCTTTCCCCTAGACGTTACCGAAACTACGCCACTAACCACCTTTTCAATATCGTTTATAGCACCGCTACGCGCTAAATCTATGCAATAAACTATACGAGATTTATCTATTTTTTCGCCAACGCGAATAATGTCTAATAATTTTTCTATTACGGCTTTGGCAAGTTTTACGTCGTCTTCTTTACCGCAAATTTTAATTGCTTCGCCTTCTACGTAAGCCAAAACTCCCGTTTGCTTTATTACGACTTCTAAATTCTCGTCAAACACGCCTAAAAGTTCCGCTAAATAATTGGCGTTTTCAATTTTTACTTCCACTGTTATATTTTCCAAATTATCCTCCGTATAACTCGTGCCTTACTGTTAAACTTACAGTTATAGTATTTCCATTAACGCTAACTTTATTACCAACAACCTCGCCGTCTACGTCAAATTCCGCCATTTTTACGGCTATTTTAACAGCGTCTTGCGTTATGGAATTGACGGAAAAAACCCTTTTTTCTTCAACTAAAACGGTTGCGCGTGCAACTACGTAAGACGGATAGGTTTCGCCGTCTTTATCCGTTATGTAAGCACCCACTATAACGTCGCCCACGCTAACGGTTTCGCCAACGCTTTTAAGCGCCGTTCCGCGAAGTACGGATATGCTTTCTAAAACGCCGTTGTAACTGCTTATTATTTCTTTATTATCGTTAATTAAAGGCTCTTCTTTACTAGTAGACAAATAAGTGCTAATTACAAGCCTATTTCCGTAACGCTTGCACGACACGAAGGAAAGACCGCTATTTGTAGACAGTATTTTTTGTTCAAGTTCTTTTAGGTTTACGCTAGAAAATTTTGCAAATTTTTTTGCCCCAACGCTATTTGCAACCGATATGGTTTGAGACGAATAACACGCACCGCTACCCAAAACGTCTATTGCAAAAATATAATTTTGAAGCGATAAACATATTACTATAAATAACGCAACGCCTATTACGCCCCCTAAACACAGCCCTGCGTTTTTAAAAGGCGAAAGCAAGCCTTTATATCTAACTTTTTTTATATTATAACACATATTATTACAAATAGCAAAAAATTTGCGACAATTTTTATAGTCTATAACTATTTTGCAAAGGTCGTTATTAAGTATTTTAAACTCGTAAACGCTAACGCTTCTTTGATGTAATAATTCGGGCAAAATCTCTAATTTTTTACCGCTTAAAGTATAGCAACCCCTTAATAAACCGTAACGCATATTCACCTACTTTTTTCTATTTTTAAAACGTCGCCCAAAACGGTTGCGTCTTTTTCCGAATACGAGCCTATGGATAGGTTTTTGCCCTCAAATATTAGTTTTCCCGTTTTTACGGCTATAACTATTTTTGTTTTTGTTACGTCTAAAACTCTAATTGCGCCTTCTACGTAAGCGCCGTAACCTGCCATAACCGTTATTCTATACGGAGTTGGCATTAAAACGTTACCGCTAAAAATTTTGCAAATATTTTCGTAAAAGCCCATAATAATTCCCCTTGATATTATATTTTTTAAACCCTATTTATATTCTACAAAGAGCATCGTTTGCTTGACTATATTAAAAAAATTTGCTATTATTTACGATAATTATACTATTTTTACTTTAAAACGAAAACGCGAGGTAGTAAAATGGACGCATTGTTTATACCAAAAGGCTATAAAAGTAAAACGGATTTAATAACCACTCAAAAATCAATTAAGTTCGTAAAAGACAACTTTGAAAGAATTTTGGCAGAAAAACTTAATCTTATTAGAGTTTCCGCACCTATACTTGTATTATCTAACACGGGTCTTAACGACGATTTAAACGGCGTTGAAAGAGCCGTTAGGTTTGACGTGTTGTCTTTGGGTGGAAAAAATGCCGAAATAGTACACTCGCTTGCAAAATGGAAAAGAACTGCACTAAAAAAATACGGGTTTAACGTAGGTTGCGGTTTATATACCGATATGAACGCAATTAGGCGCGACGATTCTATTGACAATATCCACTCTATTTACGTTGACCAATGGGACTGGGAAAAGGTTATTTCCGCTAGCGATAGAACGGTTGATTATTTAAAACAAACGGTAAACGCAATAGTTAGCGCCGTTTACGAAACCAACGAACTTGCTAAAAAAGAATTTAAAGAACTCAATTTAAATATTAAAAAAGAAGTTAAGTTTATAACTTCGCAAGAACTTGAAGACTTATATCCAAACCTTACCGCAAAAGAACGCGAAAACGCAATTGCAAAAGAATACGGCACTGTATTTTTAATGCAAATAGGCAAAACTTTAAAAAGCGGTACTCGCCACGACGGCAGAGCCCCCGATTACGACGATTGGGAACTTAACGGCGATATATTATTTTACAATGAAGTTTTAGATAACTCTCTTGAGATTTCTAGTATGGGAATTAGAGTTGATAAAGACTCTTTAATTTCTCAATTAAAACAAGCAGGGCTTGAAAACCGCCTTGAATTTGGATACCACAAAGATATTATTAACCAAAACTTACCGCTTTCAATAGGTGGCGGTATTGGTCAATCACGCTTGTGTATGCTTATTTTACAAAAGGCGCACATTGGCGAAGTTCAAGTTTCGTTATGGCCGGAAGGTCTTGAAGAAGAAGCCAAAAAGTTAGGCGTAGATATACTTTAATTACGTTTTTTACTTGCGTTTAATTATTTATAAAGTAAACGCCTGCTTTCGTTTAATTATTTATAAAGTAAACGCCTGCTTTTACTAAACAACTAATTATGGTAAGCCGCCACCAATAGTTGCACGTATAAATTTTTACAAACAAAAAGCCCGCTAAATTTTGCAAAAACGCAAAACGGTGGGCTTAATTTATTAACTAAAAATTTTTTAAAACGCACGGCTTTTTACGGCGTTTTTTTATTTTTTTCTTTGATTTTTAGGCAATTTTTTAGTAAAAAATTATCAATCTTTACTTATAACCTTTTTTTGCCAAGACGTTTTTTTACAACGTGGGCAACGCATATATCTAGTTCTACTTACGTGCGGAGCCATAGCAACGGCTCTATACGTCGGTACATATTGGTGCCCGCATTCTTTGCACGTATAATATCCTGCCACTTGCTCAATCTGCAAGGCATAGAAGCAACCCGCTAAAAACAAAACGAACCCAAATACAATTAGAGTAATTCTTACTCCATTTGGCATTTGCACAAAAGCCGCAACAAATATCAAAGCAAAAAGAACGACTGTCGCCGTAATACCTATAAATATTTCCGTAGATAACAATCTTTTGTCTGCCTGTTCTTTTTGCTTAATCATATCAAGCAAATTATTTTCTAATTCTTTGTTGTAATTTTCCATTGAAACAACCTCCCCACACAACAAATCGTTTACGCTAACGTTTAAAATTTGGCACAATTCAAGCATAATGGAAGAATCGGGCATGGCAACGCCCCTTTCCCATTTAGAAACCGCTTTATCGGTTATGCCGAGTTTTTCCGCTAATTGCGCTTGCGTTAGATTTACTTTTTTTCTACAATCGGCAATAAATTTTCCTATTTTAATTTGATCCATAAGCACCCTCCTTTCACGTATAGTATAATCTCCATAAGTATTAAGGTACACCTACCGATGGTTTAGTGAGAAGATTTAAACCGATGGTAGAGTAAAGTTAATTGCCTAATTATATTATTTATGCTGTTAGATTTTTTATTCCTTACAACTCTTTTAATTTAACCGTTTGCCCCGCTTTAACAACAAATTCTTTACGGAAATAGTTTATATAAACGTCTACGCTAGTGGGGTTGTGTACGATGCTTGCGTCCATACTCCAATTTAACCTGCTACACGCTTGTAAATAATTAAAAATCTCGCCGTTTGTAGCGTACCATATATCGTCTTTATTGCCAATATACTCTGCAAACTTTTCAATAACGTCCCAATTATTATCGTCGTCAAACTCGTAACTGTGCCCCCAAAGATAAAAAAGTTTAGGAGAATTGCTCCACCAATACGGCCTTTCTTTTATTTCAACGAATTGTTTGGCAAGTTCCATTAAACGTGGGTTTTTATGATGGCAAGTGGTAGGAAGTTTTAACCAATCAGACGGCAAATCAAATTTTTCCGTAGAAATAACCGTTCTTGCATACGAAATTCCGCATTGCTTTAATATTTCCACAACGCTATCGTTATAATCGCCGTTAGCATACGCTAAACCTTTAATAATTTGCGAAAAGTTTTGTTCTAGTTCTTTTCTGCAAGTTGCAACGTCGTTTACAGCCATAGCGCTATCAACGTTAGCCAAAGATAGATGACCATGCCCGTGAACGGCAACTTCCATGCCCGAAGTAGAATATAAATCTAACGCTTCTTTTAGCGTCATAATTCCTTTTTCTACACCTTCGTACGTCTCGCTAAATCTACCGCTACTAATATTAAACGTGCCTTTTAGACCGTTTTTTTGCATAATTTGAATAAGCCTTTTATCTTGCCTTACGCCATCGTCGTAACTTAAAGTTAACGCTTTGTTTTTAAAGTTAGGAAATCTTATATACGCTTTATTCATTATAGCCTCGCACTAATTTTATTTATTGTTTTTATATTATAACTTATAAAATTTATAATTGCAAGCAGAAAATAAAAAACGGCGTAAATATACGCTTGTTTTCGCGCTATTACGCCGTTTTTAATTTTTATAAACTTTCATTTTGCCCTTTTAAATTAAGAACTCTTATCAGCATAGGAAACAACGTTAAAACCGTTGCAAAAGTACAAATTATTTGTGGAATAACCGTATATAACGAAGCAACGAAATACGCTTGTGTTGCGTTTTTATTAAACCCGTACATAAGTGGCGTAATTACGTTGTCCGTCATAGTAAAAAGCGCTGTCATTATAACGGCAACTATAAGTATAACGGCGTGTTTTTTAAGGCTATAACTACCTTTAAAAAGTTGACCTAAACTGCTAAAAACTAAAACGAATAAATTATAGTAAACTAAATACAACGCTACTACGTTAGGCATAAACCCAAAAATAAAGCATCTAAGTAGCGAAAACGCATTTGCAACCAACAAACCTTGCGCTATTCCGTACTTATACGCAAACGTCAACAAAAGCACGGTTACTATTTCTATGCCCGAAACTCCGCTTAATACTAATTGTCCACCGATGAGTAGTGCAGTAAATACTCCCGATAAAATAACTTTTTTTGCCGAATTCATAATTTAAAAAGATTGATAAACCCAAATATAAATGCAACCGTCTTTAACGATTAAAGATTCTGCGCCCAAAATTGCAGAGCCGTAAACTGCTCCGTTATATTCAACGCTTCCCCATACGGCATTTGCACTGTCTACGTCGCTAGTATAAAGCATCCAACAACTAGACCAATCAGACGGGTTTTCTATTCCGTTAATAGACGTAATCATACCGTCGCTTACTTCAAAAGCAAGTTCGCCGTCGTCTTTTAGCGAATACATATAGTCTACTAATTTTGTTTGGCTAGATATTTGCATTTGCTCGCTAGAAACCTTAACCACGATATAAGTATCGTTTTCTTTTATAACTAACGGCTCTTTTGAAGAACAACCCGCAAAATAAAATAATCCTAACGTTATAACAGTGCATATAATTAAACTAAAAATTTTTTTCATAAAACCCTCCCTAAAATTAAAAATTGCGCACTCTTTGAGCACGCAAAACAGCCTTATGGCTTTAATGTTTTTTCTTCACTGCCCAAGAAAATTTACATTGTTTTTTGACTAGATGGGTTATCGGACTTTAACCGTAATGACTGTTGCGACGGAGTTTCACCGCACTTCCCCCACTTTTTACAATTACTTGTAGGTCTTGTCAAATTTTTTCTTTATTATGTTCTTTTTAAAAAAAATTGTCAAGAGTTTTTTACGCAATTAAATAAATTTTAATATTTTTTATACCATAAAAAATTAAAAATGACTATAACTATTTATTTTTAATTTGTTTTTATGCGTTTTGCGCTTTAAATCCTTGTAATTTTTTTTTAATAGTGATATTATAAATATTATTTGTTGTTATTTTATTATTTAATTTATATACGATAAATTTGTTTAAGGAGCAAGAAAAATGAGAACCATTAACTTAAATGACGTAACTAAAAAAGTTAGAGATTTGTTTATTGACGCTTGCGAGAATATTCCTGAAAACGTTCTTAACGCGTTAAAAAAGGCGATTGACGAAGAGGAGTCTCCACTAGGCAAACAAGTTTTAGAACAAATTGTAGAAAACGACCTTTTAGCAAGAGAAAAACATCTTCCTATTTGTCAAGACACGGGCGTGGCGGTAGTGTATATTACTATTGGCTCGGAAGTATGTTTTGAAGGCGATATTTACCAAGCCGTTAACGAAGGCGTGCGCCTTGCTTACACGGAAGGCTATTTAAGAAAGTCCGTTGTACGCCACCCTCTTGATAGAGTAAACACCAAAGACAATACTCCTGCAATAGTACATATAAAATTAGTTCCAGGCGATATTTTTAAAATAGACGTTGCTCCAAAAGGTGGCGGAAGTGAAAATATGTCTACCGTAAAAATGCTTATTCCTGCCGACGGAATAGAAGGCGTAAAAAAATTGGTTGTTGACACCGTGTTTAACGGTGGCGGAAAACCTTGCCCTCCCGTTATAGTAGGCGTTGGCATTGGCGGAAACTTTGAAAAATGCGCGCTTTTAGCAAAGGAAGCACTTATGCGCGAAATTGACGACGAAAGCGACGACCCTATTGCTAATAAGTTAGAAAAAGAATTAAAAGAACTTATCAATAACTGTGGCGTAGGACCTATGGGCTTTGGCGGTAGAGTTACTTGCCTTGCAGTAAAAGTAAACGTTCACCCTTGCCATATTGCAAGTTTACCGGTGGCAATCAATATTCAATGCCACGCAGCAAGACACAAATCTTGCACGCTTTAAGGAGAAATATTATGATAGAATTAAAAAGTCCTTTTAATCCAGAAGAAGTTAAAGCACTTCGCGCAGGCGACGCGGTAAAAATTACGGGCGTTATTTATACGGGTAGAGACGCTGCCCACAAACGCCTTTGCGAACTTTTAGCAAAAAATGAAAAATTGCCTATTGACGTTAATAATATGGCAATTTACTACGTTGGTCCAACACCTGCAAAGCCAGGTAGAGCAATAGGCTCGGCAGGACCTACGTCTAGTTACAGAATGGACGCTTATTCAGAGCCCCTTTTAAAAGAAGGTTTAAAAGTTATGATAGGCAAAGGTCCAAGAAGCAAAGAATTAAAAGAAATGCTTCCTAAATACGGCGCGGTTTATATGTCTGCAATAGGCGGAGCAGCCGCTTCAATTTCAGAAACGGTAAAAACTTGCGAAGTGGTTACATACGAAGACCTTGGCGCAGAGGCTATCCACCGTTTAGAAGTGGAAGATTTTTACGCTATTGTAACTTACGATTCCGTAGGTAACGACCTATTTGAACAAGGAATAGAAACCTATAAAAAATAAGGTGTTTTATGGACGTTAACGATTATATATACGAAGTATATAAAGAAAAGAGTTTTTCGGTTGCGGCTAAAAAATTCTTCGTTTCGCAACCTGCCCTTTCGGCAATGATAAAAAAAGTAGAAAAATCTTTGGGCGTTATGCTTTTTGACCGTTCTACTTCGCCTATCACTTTAACGGAAGCGGGTAAAATTTACATTAAAAATATAGAAGAAATTCGTTCTTTGCAAAAAAGATTGCGCGAAGAATTAAGCGACGTTTGCGAATTAAAAAGCGGAACTTTAATAGTTAGTGGCGAAAATTTCGTTTCTTCTTTTATAATGCCAAAAATTATAATGCGATTTTCTGAATTGTGGCCCGGCGTTAAAATAGAATTAGTGGAATCTAACTCGCCCGATTTACGAAAACTCTTGTTAACGGACGCAATAGACCTTCTTATTGCGCACGACTTTGACCAAAAATTATATTCTTGCGAGCCTTTGTTTGACGAAACGGTACTACTTGCAGTTCCTTCTAGATTGAAAATTAACGAAAGGTTAAAAGACTATGCGCTTACTATTGAAGACGTAAAAAACAACCTTCATTTAAACGCCAACTGCCAAGCCGTTGATTTAAAAGAATTTAAAGACGAAGAGTTTTTATTTATGAAAAAAGGCAACGATATGTATAGAAGGGCGCAAAATTTATGCGAAGAGTCGGGCTTTACTCCAAAAATTATAATAAGTTTAGACCAACTTATAACTTCTTACAATATGGCGTGCGCCGGTATGGGAATTGTTTTTACTACCGATATGCTAATAACTTCCGCCAGCAGTGAAAACTGTTGTTACTATAAAATTAACAACAAGCACACCACAAGGCGAATGTATATAGGATATAAAAAGAATAGATACGTTAGCAAAGCGTGTACGGCTTTTATTGATATTGCAAAGCAAGTTTATAAAGATAAACTTATTTAAAAATTAATTATTTTTTAATACTCACCGTTTTTACGGCGAGTATTTTTTTTGCGGTAGTTATTATTATTTATTTATTATGTTTAAATAGTTACACAAATAATGTATGGACATTAAGTACGCAATAGATTGAATAATTTGTTTATAAATTTATAATTATATCGTTATAACATACTTATTAAGGTGATTGTATGAAAACGATAGTTATTGGAGTAATTGGAGCAGACGTTCACGCCGTTGGAAACAAAATTATAGAATACGTTTTGAAAAACGAAGGCTACAACGTGGTAAACATTGGCGTATTATCTTCGCAAGAAGATTTTATTAACGCCGCAGTAGAAACTAATGCAGACCTTATTTTAGTTTCGTCGTTATATGGTCAAGGCGAAATTGACTGCCGTGGAATGAGGGAAAACTGCATAGAAGCAGGCATAGGCGACATACCGCTTTTCGTTGGCGGAAACATTGTTGTTGGAAAGCAAAATTTTGACGAAGTTAGAAAAAGATTTGAGGCTATGGGTTTTAACAAAGTATACGCCCCTGGCGTTGCTATTGAAGAAACGCTACCAGATATTAAAGAACTTTTGGGGGAATAATAAATGAGTCGCTATCTTATGATAGATTTCGGTTCTACCTTTACTAAACTCACCGCGGTTGATACGGAAACGGAAGATATTATTGCGACTGCAAGCCACTTTACAACGGTAGATACCGATATTTCAATCGGCTACAACAACGCCCTAGCGGTATTAAAAGAAAAACTCAACGATAAAGACCTTAAATTTGATAAAATAATAGGCTGTTCTTCTGCGGCGGGCGGTTTAAAAATGGCTGCCATTGGGCTAGTAGAAGAACTTACGGTAGAAGCGTCAAGGCGAGTGTGTTTGGGTGCGGGCGCAAAAGCGCACGTTGTTAGAACGATTGTTAGGCGAGCAGAACGCGCCTATGCAAACGTATATAAAAACTACGGTGGCAGTAATTTTATTTTTGAATATTTAAACAAACTTTCTACCCTATTTTTTTTAATAGCCCTATTTTACGACGAAGTTCAAAATCAATTTACTTAAAATATAAAAAAGCCGTTTACTTAGACAGTTCCTATTAGGGACTTTTTATCCATAATAAAAGTATAGCACACTATACTTCACTAAAAGTGAAATGTAGTGTGCTTTTCATATCCACAAAATATTAAGCATATATGAGTTATATTTTTAGCCCTGTGGCTAAAAGTTATATTGTTTGCGCAAGCAAACAGTTTAGCCGAGCATCGCGAACGCCAACTGCGCAAGCAGTTATATTTTGGCTATCGCCAAAGTTATATTAAATAAATCCATAACTCGCCGTAAGGCGAATATAACTGCGTAGCAATATCACTTGTCGTTAGACAAATATCACAAATCCGTTCACGGATTTATTTAGTTGCCGAATCCCTTATAGGGACTCGGCTTAAACGGCTTTTTTATTTGCTATTTTTTGTTTTTACAACAATTTATCGTGCCAAAATATAATAAATTAGAAAAATTGTAAACGGAATATTCCATATTATTTTAAATATTCCATTTACAGTATAGTTGCTTTTAAGATATTATTATAATACGTAACTATTAAAAGTAAATTAAAAACGTAAACTAAATTTTAGGGGGCAACAACGATGAGTAACGCTAGTCTTTTTAGAAAAAAAGGCGTAGATATGACGGTAGGCAATATTCCAAAACTTATTTTTGGGTTTTTTGCTCCTATGGTTTTGGGCTTATTTTTGCAACAACTATACCATTCTGTAGATATGGTAATCGTAGGTCAGTTTGCAAGTTCTCAATCAATGGGTGCCGTTGGTGGAACGGGCAGTATTACAAATACCTTTGTATTGTTTTGTTCTGGAATTTCTGCTGGTGCAGGTGTAATAATTTCGCAATATTACGGCAAGCACGATAAAGAAAATATTAAAAAAGCCGTTTCTTCTACTCTTTGTATAGGTATAATTTTAAGCGTTATTGTTACAGTTTTAGGCATGGCGCTAACTAGGCCAATGTTGATTTTAATGAAATCTAACGCAGATATTATAGATTATGCCACCACTTATTTGTTAATCTACTTTGGCGGTGTTTCAGGACTAATAATGTACAATATACTAACTAGTATTTTCCGTGCCGTTGGCGACTCTACTAGGCCGTTAATTTATTTAATTATAAGTTCCATTATTAACGTTGGGTTAGACCTTTTGTTCGTTGCAGTTCTTAAATGGGACGTTATTGGCGCCGGTGTTGCTACTATAATTGCTCAATTCGTTTCGGCAATTTGTGCTTTTATTTATCTTGTACGAATAGATGCCGACTATAAAATAGACCTTAAAAATCTTAAAATGGATAAAAAGATTGCTAAAACCATTATTTTAGTAGGTTTACCTACGGGCATACAAAGTTCTATAACGGGCTTATCTAATACGTTAGTACACTCATACATAAACGTTTTTGGTTCTAACTACGAATCTGGCTATTCAATATTTATTAAATTAGAACATTTTATAACCATATTTTTTACGGCGTTTGGATATGCTACAACGTCTTTCGTGGCACAAAATATTGGGGCTAAAAAGATAAAACGCGCAGTAAACGGCGCTACCTTTACAACGCTTTCGTCTTTAAGTTTTGCAATAGTGTTAATTACACCTATGGTATTTTGTGCAAGATTTTTAAGTAAAGCGTTTACAACCGACGTTGCCGTTAGCGAAGCCGCTACCTATATTTTAACAATTTGCTGTCCTTTCCAAATTTTTGTAAGCATACACACGATTTTAATGTCGGCGTTAAGGGGATATAAGAAAACCAAAACTTCTATGTTTATAGTAGTTAGTTCTTTCGTTTTGTTTAGGCTAACGTATATATCTATAATTAGTTCGGTATTGCCAGGTAAGTTATTCCTAATATTGCTTGGCTTCCCATTTAGTTGGATTATTGCTGCAACTTCACACGTTATCGTTTGGTTAACTAGCCCAATAGTGAAAGCCAACAGAATATTAAAAAAACACCCGGAAGGCAACGGGCTTTCTGTTGAACAACTTTTAGAGTGGAAGAAAAACGGCTTTCCGCAAGAAGAAAAAGAAATTAAGGCGGCGTAATTAAGTTGCTTACCAAAACAAATGCAAAAATTTCGCTTGCCTATAACCACGCGTGATAAATAACTTTAAAATGGTATGTATAAAATTTGGCACCGCCTTTATGAGCAAAAGCGTCGCACGCTAATTTTAAATTAAACGTATAATTTTTAGCGTTTAATAAACGCTAGCAAAACGCTTGCAAACGTACCGCCGTTAAATTTATTAAAGCATTAATAATCGCTTGCGTTTTGTTGTAAACTTATATAAAAAGAGTGTGTAATGGGCGTACATCTTAGGGAATTTTATTATAAAAAAAGTATAACCCACCAATACTACGCAAAATGCGAAATATGGTGGGCTTTTTTTATCCACAAAAGTTAAGTTATATTTTTAGATTTGTAACGTTAACGCCTAGTTTAAAAAAACGTTTACTAGCCTTTAAAAAAGTACCTATATTATTTGGCGTTTTAGTTACGTTTTTTTGTTTATAATATATTAAAGTTTGTTTCTTTGAATTTTTCCGCTTATAGTTTTAGGAAGTTCGTCACAGAACACAACTACTCTTGGATATTTATACGGTGCCGTATGGTCTTTAACGTATTTTTGAATATCCTTTTTTAATTCTTCGCTAGGAGTAGTTCCTTTTGTTAAAACGATGCTTGCTTTAACTACCTGACCACGAACTTCATCAGGAACGGCAGAAACGCCACATTCTAACACGTAAGGAAGTTCCATTATTACGCTTTCTATTTCAAAAGGTCCAATACGATAACCGCTAGACTTAATTACGTCGTCAACACGACCTACGTACCAAAAATATCCGTCTTCATCACGCCAAGCGGTATCGCCCGTATGATATAAACCGTCGTGCCAAGCTTCGTTTGTTTTATCGGCATCACGATAATATTCTCTAAACAAACCGCAAGGAACTTCTTTGTCGGTATGAATTACTATTTCGCCTACTTCACCGGCAGGAACACTATTACCGTCGCCGTCAACCACGTCAACGTCAAATTGTGGGCTAGCCTTACCCATTGCGCCGATTTTAGGAGTAGTGCCGTAAAGGTTTGCAATAGCAAGAGTTGTTTCTGTTTGCCCAAAACCTTCCATAATTTCTAAACCCGTTGCTTCTTTAAACTTATTAAATACTTCTGGATTCAACGCTTCGCCAGCCGTCGTCATATGGTGGATAGAAGATAAATCATATTTTGAAAGGTCTCCACGAATTAACATACGAAGCATAGTAGGCGGAGCACAGAAAGTAGTTATATTGTATTTAGCAAACATAGGAAGCAAATCGTTTTCGTCAAATTTATCAAAGTCATAAACGAAAACTGCACCTTCGCAAAGCCATTGACCGTATAATTTACCCCATAAAGACTTGCCCCAACCAGTGTCGGAAATAGTAAGATGTAAACCGTCGCGTTCGCAACAATGCCAATATTTTGCCGTTACGTAGTGACCTAAGGCATAAGTGTGTTTATGCGACGCCATTTTAGGATTGCCCGTAGTTCCCGACGTAAAGAACATAAGAGCAGCGTCGTCCCCTTGTGAACAATCATTAGAACGTTCAAATTTTCCAGAGAATAAACAATATTCTTTATCAAAGTCGCGCCAACCGTCCATTGCACCACCAACCATAAGAAGCGTTTCAACTTGTGGGCATTTTTTAGCAGCGCTTTCAGCGTAAGTATAAGTATCGCCGTCAGCAGTGCAAACAATTGCTTTTACGCCTGCCGAGTTATATCTATATTCAAAATCGTGTTCTTTAAGTTGATTGGTTGCGGGTATTGCAATTGCACCTATTTTATGTAGCGCAACCATACAAAACCAAAATTGATAATGGCGTTTAAGAACAAGCATAACCTTATCGCCACGCTTAATGCCAAGCGAAGTAAAGTAGTTTGCAACTTGGTTAGACGCACGCTTTATATCCTTAAACGTAAACCTGCGCTCGTTTTTATATTTATCAAGGTGGAGCATTGCAAGTTTTTCTGGATATTTTTCAGCAATGCCGTCAACTATATCAAAACCAAAGTTAAACGTATTGGTATTCTTAAATTTGATTGACTCTAATCTGCCGAGTTTATCTTCTTTTGTTTCAACAAACTTTTCACAAACAAGTTTTTCGCTTACCTTAGCGTTCATAACGCTTTTTCTAACAACCGTTTCCGCCGAATTATCGCCCGACATTACAACTGCAACGAAAGTACAATTCTTACCGTCAACGGCAATCATACCGTGTGGCATAGAAGAATTATAATAGATACTGTCGCCTTCACTTAAAACTTCTACGTGGTCGCCGACTTGAACTTTAAGTTTACCGCTTAATACAATGTCAAATTCTTGTCCGCTATGAGTGGTTAAATGAATAGGCTTGTTTTGTTGACTTGCGGAATATTCGTAGGTAACGTAATAAGGCTCTGCTAGTTTGTCCTTAAATTTTGGGGCAAGGTTTGCAATGTCAATGCCGTCTTCTTTTACCGTTTCTTGACCTTGACCTTTTCTTGTTACGGTATAAGTAGAAAGTTTAGCCGAACTACCTTGTAAAAGGTCCGTCATATCTACGCCAAAAGCAAGGGCACATTTATGTATAAATGAAAAAGGAATATCTTCTTTTCCGCTTTCATACGCAAGATATTGCTTTTCAGATACGTTAGTTCTTTCAGTCATCGTATTAACGGAAAAACCCATAATTTCCCGCAAATCTTTAATTCTTGTTGCGACTTCCGATAACTGACTTAAAGTGTTGTTTGTGTTCATTGCTTAAACCCTCCTTAAAAATTATATAGTTTAATTTTTAAAAAAACAAAAACCCGCCTCAAACTTGCGCTTTGAGACGGGTATTAATATACTCGCGGTACCACTCAAATTGTAGTTATAATTAAACTACCACTTTCAGAGTCCAACAACTCCTATGCACTGACGTAGCAATCACGGAAAGCGCCTACTTGAAATTTTCTTTGGGACTTTCAGCTCAGAAGTGATAAGATTTCTATTAGTTTTTATCGGGATTTCACCATCCCCGACTCTCTATAAAACGCTTGATAGAATCCGTCTTCGTCGTAGCTTTTAATATTTAAGTTGAACAAAGTTTAGCATTTTAAAAAATCTTTGTCAAGCAATTTTAGCAACTTACAAAAAAATTTTTACTTTAGTAAATATAACGTGGCGTTTACACTCAACTTATTGCCAACTTTTTGGGGTTTTAGCCCCTTTTTTAGCATAAAAAAAGCATTTTTGCCGTAATTTTTTAAAACTCAAAATTTTATATAAAAGTGCTGTTTTTTTTGGCTACACAAACGCAAAACAAATTAAGCTTTTTAGTTATAAATGGTCAGTTGGCGTAATTTTGAGGTTGTAATTTAATATAAAAGGCGAGAATATTCTCGCCTTTTAACTTGCAACGTCGTTTATCGTGGTTGGGTTTATAAAATTGGGAATAGCATTTGGCGTTGGCAATTCCTTCGCCACGTTTTTAATCCCAGCAAAAATATTTTCGCCCGTAATATGTATTCTATTTAAAATTTGTGGGTCTACCGCTTCATTTTCATTTAAGGAATAGTTGACAAATTTTCTTTTTAAAGATTTTATAAAAGTAACCTTTTTTCTAAGCAATAGATTATCTTGTGGCATATCAATAGTGTGAATAATAACGTGCAAATCTTGTTTTACAGTTAATAGTTCATAAATTCGTTGCCACCAAGCCTTGTCTGTTTCCCCTAGCGACATACCGTAAACGTATATTAGCCCGCTACTTTCTAACATGGCTTGCGCTTTTTCAAACACGCCTTCTTCTGCCATTTCGTTAAAGTCTTTTTTTATAAAGGTGCTTTTATATTCGTCCGGTTGCCCGTCAAAAATCGCAGGCTCGCCAATTTGCGTAATATCGTTTACGCCAAAGGTCATGGAATAAGTAGTCGTTCCGTGTGCGTGTACTATATCTTTAATTACGTCTTTATACGTTGCAGTATTTCCACCTGCAAACTTAAAAGTATGCTCCCCTACTTTTTTATTATTTTCAACAAGTTCATCAATAATAGTGGTGTAGTTATAAACTATAAAATTGTAATTAACGGTTTCGTTTTTTTTAAGTAGCGGAATTAACTGATTTGTTTGCCCAGCGGTAAAACCTTTGGTTACGTTTGCAAAACATTTAATGAACGCTTCTTTTATTTCGCTGGTTTTTATTTTGGCTTGTTCCTTTTTTAGATAACTTGCAAGTTTTGTGCAAAAATCATCGTGCAAATCACAATAAACTTCCGCCGCTTTACTTCCGTATCTTTCGGCAACCTTTATAGAATATTGCCCCATTGCAAGTTCAGCGTTTGCCCATAAATTTGCATTGTTTCTGTCTTGCGCTAAATCCATTTTAAACGTTTCTATTATGCTAGTATCTAATCTATCAGTCTTTAAATACTGCTTAATAAAATCGGCGTATTTTGTTTTAAGCCCCAAATTTAAATCAAAGCCATTGCCTATTAAAAACGTTACGTTCATATTCACTCCTTTTAGGCGATAATTAAAAATCACCCATCGTTTGTGAAATTATTTTACTCGTATTAAAAAGCGCTGTCAATATCTTTTTAAATAATTTTTAAAAATTTTTTTTACCTTTAATTTTAGAACTTTTTTTTGCCAAAATAGCACAAAAAAACAAGGCTTGTACTAATAGACTATTTTACCTTTTATAAATGTTATAAATTCAGATTTTTTTCTATTTTAAGTGCAAATAAAAATAAAAAATTGCCCCCTAAAAATCCGCATAAAATAAGCATTTAACAAAGAAACCACTCATCGTTTGACGAGTGGTTTTTTTGACTGCAAGGGGTGGTGAACCAGCAGAGCCGTAAAGATAAAAGCGTTAGAAAATTGATGTGAACCCAAAAGTTTAGACAAAAAATTAAATTAAATGTATTGGAATTGAGTTCGGTATTTTACTGGACTCATTTTCAATTTTAAAGATATTCTTTCATTGTTGTAATAGTTAATGTATTCGTGTAGTTTTTCTAT
>JAZRGU010000005.1:0-42384 GCA_045644385.1 Christensenellaceae bacterium | reverse complement strand
CTGTATATGTTAAATGGTTTTCTCGCATATCTAGTATAACGGATAATTTGAATTCTGGCGAGTATTTTTTAAATACTTGTCCTTTTTTTGCCATTAAAAATGCACCTCCTAAAGTGTCTAACTTTTGGGGTGCATTTCAGTTTCAACTTCTTTTTTTTACGCTTATAATTTTACGCCGTATATTTTTAGTGCGAGTTTTAATATTTAACGCTATATAAACACAAGCCTTTTGCAAACATAGTTTTGCCAACTAAATTTCTTTTGCCCGTGCTTAATGCTTCTTTAACGCTATTTATATCTAGCCTATTTTCGCCAACGGCAAGTAGCGTTCCCACTATAATTCTTACCATATTATATAAAAAGCCGTTGCCCGTAACGAAAAAATCTAGTTTACTGCCCGTTTTTTTAACTTTTATTTTATAAATGGTTCTAACCGTGTCTTTAACGGAACTTCCGCTAGATAAAAAACATTTAAAGTCGTGTTTTCCTTCTAAAAGTTTAACGCAATCATCAATTTTTTTATAGTCAAGCGAAGCGTTTTTTAAGTAAACGCAATATCTACTTTCTAGCGGATTTTCTACGCTGTTTAAACTACATCTATATAAATAAGTTTTTTGTTTTGCGCTGTATCTTGCGCTAAAATCTTGTTTAACTTTTTTTGCGCTTTTAACCCTAACGTCGCTTGGTAACACGGAATTAAGAGCAAGTACGAAGTTAAACGGCGCCATACTGCCTTCGTAGTCAAAATGCACCTTTTGGTTAAGCGCGTGCACCCCACTATCCGTTCTTCCGCTAGCAACGGTTTTTATTTTTGTTTGAGTTATTTTATAAAGCGCCGTTTCTAGTTCGCTTTGCACGGTTCTTTTATCTAGTTGAACTTGGTAACCGCAAAAATCAGTTCCATCGTAACTAACCGTTAAAAGTATTCTCATATAATTACTCCGCAAAAAACGTTTAATATAATAACCGCCGTAACAAACGCAACAGTTAATATACCCCCTAACAAATCACGGTAAGAGAGTTTTAATTTTCTAAATTTTGTTCTAACGGCACTACTACTATAACAACGGCTATCCATAGCGTCGCCAAGTTCTTCGGCGCGCCTAAACGCGCTAATTAACAAAGGAATTAAAACGGGTATCATAGATTTGGCGCGTTTAAATATATTTCCGCTTTCAAAATCTGCTCCCCTTGATTTTTGAGCCATAATTACCCTATCCGCCTCGTTCATAAGAATAGGTATAAAACGAAGGGCAATGCTCATAACAAGCGCTAGTTCGTGTACCGGAAATTTTATGATTTTTAGCGGTTTTAATAAACTTTCAATTCCGTCCGTTAAAGCAACGGGGGTAGTTGTTAAACTTAACAACATACTTCCTAAAACTAACGTTATAATTCTTAACGCCATAAAACACGAAAAAATTAAACTTTTATCGGTAACTATCCAAAAAAGCGTTTTTGCGTCGTTTCCCTTATAGAAAAAAACGTTTAATATAAAGGTAAACAAAACTATAAAAATTACGGCTTTTAGGCTTTTAAAAAGGTCTAAAATAGGAACTTTTGAAAACGCTATTGCAATAGTTAAAAACGTACCCACGGCTAAAAAACCGTAAAAGTTTTTTATTAAAAAAATCATAACGATATATGCAATTAAAATTAACAATTTTATCCTTGAATCCATTTTATGAACAAATGAATTTGCTTGATAATATTGCCCAAAAGTTACGTCACTTAACATATTTTACCTTTTTTTCGTAATTTTCTTT
The DNA here is from genome assembly GCA_045644385.1 of Christensenellaceae bacterium. Classification (GTDB taxonomy): domain Bacteria; phylum Bacillota; class Clostridia; order Christensenellales; family Borkfalkiaceae; genus HGM11412. Next base: position 40,618 of record JAZRGU010000005.1, on the reverse strand, counting down.
TATGGCGTTTATAAAATCGTCTGCTTTAAAATCAGTGTCTATAAAAACGCCTATTTCGCTTAATTTTTGAACGCAATTTGCCGTAATAGGAAGCCCCAAACCGTATTCTTTTACCTTGTTTAAAGTGCTAAAAATATTTTTTGGAGTGTCGCAACAAACGACTTTACCGTTTAAAAACACCGCTATTTTGTTACAGTATTCCGTAACTTCGTCTAAATCGTGAGAGACTATAATTACCGTTTCTACGCTTTCTTTTTTAAGCGATAAAATAAGCGACATAAGTTGCTTTTTGCCTTGTGGGTCAAGCCCTGCAACAGGCTCGTCCAGCACTAAAACCTTTGGCTCGGTTGCAATTACGCCGGCAATGGCAACACGCCTTTTTTGCCCACCCGAAAGGTCAAACGGAGATTTATCTTTAATTTCAAAATAATTAAGCCCAACTTTTTCTAACGCACTTTTTACCGCGCTTTCAACTTGACTAGGCGTGTAATTTGGAAAAAAGTTTTTTACGCCGAAAGCAACGTCTTCAAAAACGGTTTCGGCAAATAATTGATATTCGGGGTATTGAAAAACCATACCGACTTGCGAACGCAATATATTAAGCGTTTTTGCATTGTTTTTTTGCTTTGAAGATAAATCGTATTCGCCAACCGTTAAAGTTCCTTCTTGCGTTTTTATTAAGCCGTTTAAATGCTGAATAAAGGTAGACTTTCCGCTACCCGTATGCCCTATAATACCAAAAAAATCACCGCTTTCAATAGTTAAATCTATGCCGTTTAAGGCGTTTTTGTTGAACTCGGTTTTTTTATTATAAGTAAAGGTTAAGCCTTTTGAAACAATTTGCATAATTCCTCCGCCAACTCTTCGCCCGTTAAAATATCGCTTTTTATAGGCACTCCTAAACGGTTTAAACTGCTTGCAATATAACTTGCTTTTGGAAGTTCTAAACCGCAATCTTTAATAAGCGAATAGTTACGAAACACTTCGCTTGGAGTTCCGTCAAGTTTAACGCTACCGCCGTCTACCACTAAAATTCTATCGGCGTCAACCGCTTCTTCCATATAATGAGTTACGGAAATAACCGTAATACCACTTTGGTTTAAATCTTTAATAACCGACAAAACTTCTTTGCGACCAATAGCGTCTAGCATAGAAGTAGACTCGTCTAAAATAATAACTTCGGGCATAAGTGCTAATACGCCGGCAATAGCAACCCTTTGTTTTTGACCGCCCGATAATTTTTGACCCGCCCTAAACCTAAACTCCTCAATATTGGTAGATTTTAAAGCAAAGTCAATGCGCTTGCCTATTTCTTTTGAGTTTATACCTACGTTTTCAGGGCCAAAGGCAACGTCGTCTTCAACGATGGTTGCAACCATTTGATTGTCTGGATTTTGAAATACCATACCAACGCGTTTTCTAATATCAAAAAGATGGCTTTTATTTAACGTGTCATACCCAAAAACCGTAACTTTGCCGTAAGTTGGCAATAAAAGACCGTTCATAAGCCTTGCCATAGTAGACTTTCCGCTACCGTTTTTGCCTAAAATACATATATATTCGCCCGAGTTAATAGTTAAATTTAAATTGTATATAACGGGTTTTTGCTCGTCTTCATAACTAAAAGACACGTCTTCAAATTTAATAACTTCCATAATTTTTAATTATACCACATCTTTTAACGTTTTAACAAGTAAATAATAACATTTATATTTTTATAAAAGTATTTTAGCAAGCGGATATTAATCGCCTGTAAATAAAAAAGCAATATCAAACGATATTGCCTTTAATTTAAAATATTTGTAAAAAGTCTACAAGCACGCAAAAACCTAACAGTATAAGCAAGCCTACCGTATGAATTATGCCTTCGGCTTTTCTATTTATAGGCTTTTTGCGTATTGCTTCTATTAAGCAAAAAACAACTCTACTGCCGTCTAGCGCAGGTATAGGCAAAAGGTTAAATACCGCAAGGTTTATGCCTATAAATCCCATAATTTCTAAAAAGTAGTTAAATCCACCCGCTTTAATTGCAGAACTAGTTGTTGTAATAGTAGTTATAGGACCGCCAACCGCGGATATGCCAAGTTTACCCGTTAAAAGTTCGCCTAGCGTTCTAAAAATAGTTCCGCCAACGCCAACTGAATAAGCAAAACCGCGTTTTATAGTTTCAAAAAAACCAAACTTAACGTTTTGCGAACTATAATTTACGATAGGCGCGCTTTCTAAAATGCCAAGCGCCGTTTTGATAGAGTCTTCATCTAAAACGGATAGGTCTGTTAAAATAGGCACTTCAACCACTTTTCTTTCGCCGTTAGACGATACGTAAAGCGACAATTTATCGCCTACCGATAAAGTTTTTGCATAATCTATAACCGCCTTTATACCGTATACCCTAGTGCAACCGTTATAGTCTAAATTATCGTTTATTTTTAAAATAACGTCGTCTTTTTTAAATTTAGAATTTTCCGTTACGGCGTCAACTTTTTCAAACGTGGCAATGCCAATAGCGGTAAAGGCGGAAACGGTGTCCGTTAAATTTTTTACGGTTACGTCGTTTCTTAACTTGACTGCCCTTTCGTATTTTTGATTGCCGTTTTTAACTAAAACGGTTATAATTTCGCCTTGTTTTTTACCGTCTAATACAGACAAAACGTCCGTAGTCATATACGTGGTTTTTCCGTTAATTGCAAGTATAACGTCGTCTTTTTGCAAAGAGTATTCGGCGTACGCTTCGTTATAGTAAACGTCGTGAGTTTTTAAAAGCACTTGCCCGTAAATTCCCGTTGAAAGCATTAAAACGAATACGCCAACAAGCATATTCATAGTTGCACCGGCAACTAAAACGGCTATTCGCTTAAAGGGAGATTTGTTATTAAACGCGTCGGGATTTTCGCTTTCGTCTTTATCTTCGCCTTCAAAAGCACAATATCCGCCAAGCGGAAGCGCCCTTATAGAAAATATTTCGCCCGTAGTTTTATTCTTGCTTTTAAACAGCGCGGGCCCCATACCTATTGCAAATTCGTTTATTTTAAATTTAAACAACTTTCCAACGATATAATGCCCAAATTCGTGCACCGTTATCATTATTAAAAGAACTAAAACGGCTAATAAAACCGATAATATTGAATTTAAAACCCCACTTATAGATAAAAGACAATTCATATTAACCTCTATTTTTAAAATACTCTAAAACAAGCCTTCTTGCCTCTTTATCCGTATGTGCAATAGTTTCAAAAGAAACCTTTAATTTTTCAGTTTTTTCAAGCGCGTATAAAATTGACGGAGCAATATCGTTATACGCAATTTTTCCTTGCAAAAATAGCGAAACCGCAATTTCGTCCGCCCCACTTAACGCGCAAGGATAGTTATATCCTTTGTTTATAGCGTTTTTTGCAAGCGCAAAACAAGGGTAAAAATCTTCGTCAACTTCTTTAAAGTCTAAACTTGTGTTAACTAAATTAAGCGGTTTTAAATTGGTGTTTAGCCTATCTGGGTAGGTAAGCGCTAATTGTATTGGAATTTCCATAGACGGAACGCCCATTTGCGCTAAAATAGCCCCGTCGGCAAACTGAACCATAGAGTGTATTATACTTTGCGGATGAATAACCACGTCAATTTTATTATACGGAACGTCAAAAAGCCACATTGCTTCTATAACTTCAAACGCCTTATTCATCATAGTTGCGCAGTCTATCGTAATTTTATCGCCCATTAGCCAATTTGGGTGTTTTAACGCGTCTTTTGCCGTTACGTTTTGTAAATCTTGTTTAGAATAATTTCTAAACGCACCGCCCGAAGCCGTAATTATAAGTTTTTCAAAATCTTTTTTTTCTTCAAAATCTAAACATTGCCAAATAGCCGAATGCTCGCTGTCAACGGGTATAATTTTTACGCCGTTTTTTCTTGCCAAAGGCATTATTAACTCTCCGCCTGCAACAAGCGTTTCTTTATTGGCAAGCGCAACGTTCTTTTTAAGTTCTATTGCCGTTTTTACAACTTCAAACCCCACGAAGCCCGAAACGGCAACAAAAACCACGTCCGCTTCTTCGCATACGGCGTGTATTAAAGACGACGGCCCGTAATAAAAAGACGTGCCGTTTGGAATTGACTTAATAAATCTTGCCTTTTCGCTATCGTATAAGCACGCAATTTTAGGGTTGTATTTATTTATTTGGCTATCAAAAAGAACGGCGTTTGAACCAGCCGTCATTGATATTATTTTAAATTTGTTTGGGTATCTGTCAACTACGTTTAAAACCTGCCTTCCAATAGAACCCGTTGAACCTATTAAAGCAATATTTATCATATTAATATAATATCCTTGAATCTTAGAATAAAAATGAGTAAATAAAATACGCGCAAACGCTTGTTGAAACTAATCCACCTATTTTATTTAACAATCCACCGTAGTTTGATATAAGCGCGTCGGAATTTTTTAAGCCCAACTGCTTTTTTAAATAACTTTCAAATATTTCACCAAACTGACATACAACGCTAAAAAATATTCCCGTTACCACTATAAATAACACCGCGTTTACAGTTTTTGCGTCGTAAAACACGTCGTGATGGACTTCTTTTAGTATAAAATAAGTTAAAAGCGACGCCGTTATTCCACCCAAAACTCCGCCTATAATTTGCAAAACTGTTTTTTGGCTATCAAATTTATAAAACAACTTGCGCCCTTTAAATATTTTGTTAAAAATTTGACCAAAAACGTCTGAAAACGCAACTACCGAAAACACCGTTATTAACGTAAATAGCGAGTTTTTGCCCATTAAATTAAGGTAACAAAGCGTAATAAGCGGAACGGTTGGATAAAACGTATTAAACAAAAAATACGCCGTTTTGCTTATTTTTGCTCCGTTTGTAAATACGGACGAAACTACAACCGCCGTCAATGCTAAAACTACAAACGCCACCCCTATTTTAGGAAAAAACGTGATTACGCCTATCGCTACGATAGGAAACCATATAGCCACCATTTTTTGCGAATCGTTAATTTTATCGCCTAACGCTTGCGAAACCTCGTACGTACAAATAAAAGCCAAAACGGCTACGTAAAGGTTAAATAAAGCCGAATTGATTTCTTTTAATACCAAAAACATCACGGTTATTATAAGTAGAGCAACCGATATTAAAATTTTTTTACCCATAATTAAACGTTTCCAAATCTTCTGTTGCGCAAAGAAAACCACTCTATTGCCTTTTGTAATTCCGCCTTGTCAAAATCGGGCCACAAGGTATTAGTAAAATACAACTCCGCATACGCCGTTTGCCATAAAAAGAAATTGCTTATGCGACTTTCTCCACTAGTTCTAACAACTAGGTCAATATCCGGCATACCTGCGGTGTATAAAGCGTTTTCAAAATCTTGTAGCGAAGCCTCCGTTTTACCGCTTTTAAGCAAAGTGTTTACGGCGTGTAAAATTTCTTGCTTGCTTCCGTAATTAACCGCTATGTTTAAAGTTTTTGAAGTAAAACGAGCAGTTTCGTTTTCAGTTTTATAAATTAAATCAGCGGTTTTTTTGTTTAATTTAGACGTATCGCCCGAAACTTTTAAACGCACTTGGTTGTCGTTTAATTTGGCGTTATACTTTTTTAAAAAGTTGTATAAAATGTTCATTATTTTATCAACTTCTTGTTTAGGACGCGACCAATTCTCCGTTGAAAAGGCATAAAGTGTAATACACTCTACGCCATAACTAAAACAATTTGAAACGACTTCGTCCACCCTGTCCGCACCTTTAACGTGCCCGTAATTGCGTGGCTTCCCTCGCATTTTTGCCCACCTGCCGTTACCGTCCATAATAAAACCGATATGGCGTGGAATTATTAGTTTTTGTTCCATAAAATTAAATAGTTAAAAGTTCTTTTTCTTTATCCGAAATAACTTTATCAATAGCCTCTACGGCTTTGCCTGTAAGTTTTTCTATATCCGCTTCGTAACCGGAATATTGGTCTTCAGTTATTTCTTTTGCAGTTTTTAATTTTTTAAACGCCTCTAAATTATCGCGCCTAATGTTTCTAATTGCAACTTTACCGTCTTCACCCATTTTTTTAACTTGCTTTACTATTTCGCGCCTTCTTTCATCGGTTAGCATAGGGAAAACAAGCCTAACAACGTTACCGTCGTTAGTAGGGGTAATACCTATGTTTGATACGAGTATTGCCTTTTCTACGTTTTTTAAAAGCGATTTATCCCAAGGCGATATAACAAGGCATTGCCCGTCTACAACCGATACGTTGCCAATTTGGTTTATAGGCGACATTGCTCCATACGCCTCTACGCTTATTTTATCTAAAATGTGTGGATTGGCTCTGCCTGCACGGATTTGCAAAACGTCTCCTTTTAAAACGTCAAGAGATTTATCCATCTTTTCTTCACATTCCATAACCATCATATCTAACGTTTCAATATCTACTGCCATAATAAAAACTCCTTAATATTATTTATATTTTTATTGTATATTAAACTTATAGTTTTGTAAAGAGTTTTTTACCTTGTTGATTTTATTTTATTTTGATTTTTGCAAAATTTATAGCCATAACTACTAATACCACTATTCCTAAAACACCGCTTAACGGGTACATTATTGCAATTAAACTAGAAAACCCCATAAAAGAAACGCCGTAACAAGTTACGCCCAAAACTATGCAAAAAATTAGTTTGTTTTTATTAAAAAAGGTGGACTTTTTTAGGGAATAATCAACGATTAACACGGTACTAGAAACCGCCGTTGAAAACATAACTAGCATTAGTAGTAACGAAAATACGCAGTATAAAGGAAAAGAAACGTCTTTAATAATTTCTAAAAGTGGCATAGAAAATTTAGCGTAATCGGGCATTAAAAATATAGGCACTACTACGAATAAAGAAACTGCAATAAAAATTATGCTTGACGTAAAAAAACCTTTTTTTGCAACGCTTTTTTTGCTTATGCGCTCCGACGTTGGCACTATTAATATTAAAACCAAATAAATATTGTGCGCTATGTATAGTATAGAAGACGAAAACGGGTTATTAAGCGCAATATTTTGTACGTTTTGCAAACTAAAAGCGTCTTTATAACCGTAATTTGCAACCACTATAACAAAAATTATTGCAGTTATTATTATGATTATAGGCAATATTACGTTAAACATTTTTACTATAACGTCTACTCCGTAATAAGAAACTAACGAAACCGCAATAGTAAAAAGTAAAGAAAACCAAACGCCGTCTTTTAAAAACATACTGTAATATAGCGAGTTTACGCCCGCTATCATAATACTAAAAATAAAAAAAATGAATAAAAGTTCCGTAAAAACTATCGTAAATTTATAAATTTTATTATCTTTTAGCAATAAATTTTTAAAATCGTTTACGCTAAATTTTTTAGAATAAGCAACCACAAAATATCCTAAAAGACCTTGCAACGCACCGCTTAATACTAAAAAAACCGCACCGCTTTTTCCGTAAATTCCATAAAATTGCCAAAGTTCTTGCCCACTTAAAAACCCCGCGCCTATAAGATACCCTATAAATAAAAACGCTAAACTTATACAGTTGTAACTACTAATTGTTTTATTAGACATATTTTACCCTTTATTATCTTATTCTTTAAAAAAAATAAAATGAGTAAAATAAATACGCCTTGCTAAATTTAGCAAGGCGTTAATTTATAAAATTTATAAAATTTCTAAATTCTTTTTAAACACACGTTTAAAGTCTGCTTGTGCTGAAAGCGCGTCTTTAATTTCCAAAGTAGCGTCGCTATCAAGTTCCGTTTTCATTATTACGGAGTCCCCTAACACGTCGCAATTAATGGTTTTAACGCAAGAAGATAAACTTCTATCTAAACTTACGGCTATTCTTAACATTACGCCGAGTTTTCTAATAATTTCTACGTCTTCTTCGGCAATAAACTCTCTGTATTTAGCAAGTTCTGCAAGAGTAAAATCATCGTTTTTGTAATTTGAAACAACAAGTGCCGATAAAACTATATCTCTTTGAGATATTCCGTATAAACTAGAATTTAAAATAATGTAACCGGTGTGTTTTTGATAGTCGTAATACTTAATAGTAGTTCCAACGTTATGTAAATACGCCGCAACTTTTAATATCTTTAAGCATTGCCTTGGGAATTTATGCAAAACCCTTAATTGTTTAAATAGTTGAATTGATAAATTAACTACTTGTTCGCTGTGCCTTTCATTGCAACCGTGATATTTTACAAGCGTTTGTAAACTGTACGTTAAAACGTCTGAAATAGGTTTTTCAACCGTTAAAGGATTTGCATAATTGAACATTATGCCCTCTCTTAATCCGCAAGCGGAAACGGTTAGTTTTTCAAAATTCAAATATTTAGTAAACGCGTGCGCAACTGCAAAAGCAGACGGCAATAAATCGGCGCGTTGCATTGATATACCTTTAATACGCTTATTTTCTAAATTAAGCGTTTTAAACATATCGTAAACTTCTTCAAACTCTTCCGTAGTAACGTTATAATTGTGTAACGTTGTTAAAGGGCATTTCTTTTTCATTTTTACAATTTTGCAAAGGTTTCTAAAAGAACCGCCACAACCTATAAGTTGAGTTTCAGGGTCAATGGTTTTAAGCCAATCTATGCGTTCAAGTTGTTCCGTTATAAATTCTTCTATTTTTTTAGTTTGCTCTGCGTGAGAAACGGCTTCGTCCCCAAACAAGTCGGTTAAAGTAACAGCGCCGAAAGGCAAAGTTTCGTAATTTAATAAATTACGCCTATTGTAATATATAATTTTAGTGCTACCGCCACCAATTTCTACGATAAGCCCTTTGGGGATATCCATAGTGTTAATAACCCCACGGTATACGTAAGTAGCCTCTTCTTCTGCGGACAATACTTTTAATTTAATGCCCGTGTTAGCAACTATTTCGTCAAGAAAACTCCTTTGATTTTTTGCACGGCGAACGGCGGCTGTTGCAACGGCGATTATTCTTTCAATTTCGTACGCGTCACACAACTTTCTAAACATTTTAAGCGTTTTAATAGTTTCGGCAATGCGTTGCGGTTTTAAAAACCCGTCGCGTTCCATATCTTTGCCTAAACGCACGCTTTCTTTAATTTGGTCAATTACGACAAAGTGCCCGTCCCCAAGCATTTCCACAATAACTAGCCTAGCCGTATTAGAGCCTAAATCAATAATTCCTATTTTTTCCAATTTGCACCTCTTGTTACTATAATTTTATGCGAGCCCGAATCGTAACGTAAGCCGAGCAACAATATCTTCATTGTAGCCATTATACAATAAAATTTTAAGCATTTCAATAGCAAATTTAAAAAAAACTTGATTTTATCGTAAATTTTTTAAAATATTTTTGTTGCGTTACGTTTATTTAAGAGTTTTTTCCTTCCATTTTATCTAATATTTTTTGAGAAAAAAACTGCAATATTGCAAGTGCCAACAAAAATGCTCCAAACAACTTTTCTAAAATTTTGCCGTCTAGTTTTTGCGACAAAATACTACCTAAAACGGCAAGGACAACGGCTGGTAAAATTATTAAAAACAAGCCTTTTTTTTCTATTAGTTTGTTTTTGATATGAAGTATTATAACTACTATTGCCATAGGTATAAACGCAACTAAATTTATAGTTTGTGCGCCGTGCTGGTTTACCGACATAAAAATGGTTAGCAAAGGTATTAAAATAGTGCCTCCGCCCATACCCATACCGCCTAATATTCCGCCCAATAAGCCAACCGCTAAAAATTTTACAAATTCAATACTCATTATGTAAAAAAAATTAAAAAAACAACATTTTTATTCCTGCAACAAGCATTACTATTGCAAAGAGTTTTACTAAAACTTTATTGTTGATTTTTTTTAATAAAAGCGCGCCTAATATCCCGCCCACAAATACGCCTATACTCGTTGGCAAACCCGACTTTAACTCAAAATGCCCACCCAAAACGTTGACTATTGCGCCAACTATAATTATTGGAAGCATTATTGCAATAGCCGTTGCGTGCGCCGTTTTTTGCTTGCTTTTATTTATTAAAACTAGCATTGGCACTACCATCATACCACCGCCACCGCCAAAAAATCCGCTTACTATTCCTGTTACCGCACCCGTTAATATTAATAGCAAATTCTTTTTCAATTTCATAGATATAGTTTTTGCAAAAATTTAAATATTAAGCAAAAATTTATTAAAATGCCAAACTAACCGACGCACAAATTGACAAAATATAAGTGTTTTCCGTTAATTTTAAATTATAAAATGTTAAAATTGTTTAAAAACCTATTGCTTTTTCTATTAAAATATATTATACTAATAAAGTATAAATTAATTAATAGCGCGTACGCGTGCAAATTGCTAAACATTATTAAGGTGGTTTATGAACTTATTAACTAAAACAAAATTTAAAAACGTTTTTATTATTTTACTTTCAATCGTAATGGCTTTCTCTGTAATTTTTGCTACCGCTTGTAGTAAAGACGATGGCGATACCGGCAACAGTAACAATAACACCGAAACTACGGACACTTCGCCAACAGACTATCAAATTGTTAAAAACGGCGACTTTGAGTTTTCTACCGATGGCGAAAATAAAGTTTTTCCCGTATCGTCTTCTATAAATTGGGCCAACTCTTACGACTCGGGCGCACAAGGCAACACCGCGCACACGACGACTAATTACGCAAAAAGCGGTATAATTGACACGGAAGAAACTGCATATAACAAGGTAGATAATAAGTATAAACCCGTAGTTACGCCTGAAAGCAACGGTGTTTCCGCAGTTTATTATAACCCAAATACTCCATATTACTACGGATTAGTTGAAAACGCGTTTGCAGATAACGAAACGGACAACGTAAACCCACAAGCAGACGGAACTAAAATTTTACAAATTCAAAACAAGTCTAGTTCTATCGGTACGGCGCAAAAATTTAAAAACACGTCTTCTATCTCTTTAAACGCAGACTCTTACGCAATCTTTTCCGTATGGGTAAAAACGAAAGATTTAAAGGCGTACAGCTCTAATAAAACTCCGGGCGCGTATATCGCCCTTGATTTTAAAGTTGGTACAGTTGACTATAAAACGGTTTACTTTAACAACATTAACACAAATGGTGAGTGGACTTTATTTGAAGCAGAAATTCAAACTTACGAATACGCAAACACTACGTTAAATATTACGTTTGGTCTTGGTAAAGGCAACTCGTTTGCTACAGTTGGTTACGTAGAAGGTTTTGCTTATTTTGACAACGCACAAATTAAAACCTACAACAAACAAGAATACGACGCTAAAAAAACTGCACCTAGTGCAAACGTTATAACCGTTTCTAAAACGGACGTTGAAAATAACGCAATAAACGCTTCGGCGCTTGTTCCTACGTTTACCGGCACTAACCCAACTGAAAAAACCACTTACAGCAATACGGCTAAAAATTATTCTTTATTTGAAAGCACGCTTAATTTTAGAAAAACAGACGTTGTAGGTACGGCAATTAGCGGTACTACGGTAAAGAACGTTTCCGATGAATACTTTAACGCAAACTGCCAAAACGTTAAATTAGGTTTTGCTAGCGATATTACTACCGACTTTGACGGTAAAGCAGATTTAACGGAAGCACTTTCTGATATTAATAAAATAGGAACTGCTAATCCTTCACTTGCTTATATGAACTTTAAAGACTCTCATTGCTCGGCTACGTTTACTAGTGAAGAGATTACCTTAAACGCTGAAAGTTACAAGTTAGTTACCTTCTTTGTAAAGTCAAACGCTGACCGCCCTAATGCAGACAAGGTTGTAATTGACGTAATAGACGTTAACGCTTCTAATAAAGAAATAAGCGCGTTCTCTTCATTTACAACTCAAAAGGTAGAAGAAGGCAATTACGGCACGTGGGTAAAATACAGTATAATACTTGAAAATAAAACTGACGTTGCCACTCCGTTTAAACTCCAAATTAAGTTTGGTCCAAGCATTGAAAACGAGTTTATACAGGACGCGCTCTTTTTACAATCTGGCTATGCGCTTATTGCCGATATAAAACATATAGACGTAGATAAAGATTTTTACACTTACTCTACCTCAGTTAATAACTGTACAAAAACTTCGTTGCAAGGCGTTTACGGTGCTTACGGCGAAGGCGTTGAAACGGTTGTTAAAGATTTATATTCTACTTCTGTTGACAAATTAGGCGAATTTGAAATTAAAACTAAACCGACTTCTAACACAAATACTTATTCGCTTCGTAAAGAAAACGATAACGATAACGTTGTAAGCGGTATTATTAACAGTAAATACAACGCAAACTACACGGGCATAAACGGACTTGACACTTTTGCAAAATTAACTTCTAACAATAATAAATATGCACAAGCGGTTGTTCTTCAAAACAACGCCGAATTAAACTCGGCTATGATAACTAACGTATCAACGATAACTGCTAATACTTTTATGAAAATTAAAGTTAAAATTAGAGTTATTGGAGATGCAAAAGCAACCGTATACCTTGTTACCAACACTATAACCGACGGCGAATACGACGTTATGTCTATTTCCGCTAACGATTGGTCTGAAACGTTAAAGGCAACCGTTGATAAAAACTCTAAAACTATTAACGAGTGGACGGAAGTTTGCTTCTATATAGCATCGGGAAATAAAAACGTTGATTATAGAATTGAAGTTTGGAACGGTGACAGACCTGCAAATAACAACAAGTCGCAAGGAACTATTTTCTTTGAAAGCGTAGTTTCATCTGCTTATGAAGAAGCGTCTTTTGCTTACGATAAAGACTTGTACGTTGACGAGTATAAAAACTCTGACGACCCGTTTAGCACTACGCACTCTCACACAAGAGCGCCTTCTACCGTAAAAGAAACCGTAGACGGTGAAACGGTTACGTCTACTCAATACTATCAAGAAAAAGTAATATTTATCGGTAACAGTTTAGTTAAATTTGCCGATTACACTACTCTTTTTGCAGATACTGAAATTGACAATACCTTAGCGGAAGAAGAAACACCTGAAACGGAAGAAGAGGAAGATACCGGTTATAAAGTAGAAAAAGACGTTGCTCTTCAAATTTCTTCAATAATAATTGCCGTTGTTTTAATGGCGGTTATGGTTATTGTGTTTATAAGAACTGTAACTAAAAATAAAAAGAAGAAAAAAGAAAAAGTTGCATCTTTCTACGACAGAACTTCTCGTGAAAAAACGTTAAATAAAATTTCAAAGAAAAAGAGTGAAATAGTATTAGACGAAAACACTAGTGAAGACTACGATTACGAAAAAGCACAAAAGGTTGACGAAACTGAAAATGACGAAGTAGAAAACGAGTCTAGCGACGCAACCGTTATTGACGTTGAACAATTAAAGGAAAATCCTGAAAATTTAGATACGGAAGGCGGTAGTGAAGAAACTAGCGAAGAAGCATCTGAAACTAACGAAACTGCTAGCGAAGACGAAAATAACTAATTAATAAAAACTAAAATTATAAAACGCACCTTAAAAGTAGTAACTTTAAGGTGCGTTTTTACGTCTAAAATTTTGCTAAATAAGATTTTGTACGGTGCATAAAGCATAATCGTAAAAATATGCGTAAATGAACGCATAAAAAAGCGGTTGCCAAATTTAAATAAAATGCAACCGCTTTAAATTATTTTATATATTTTTTTAAATCTTCTACTCTATCTAATTGTTCCCAAGGGAATTCGCTTCTACCAAAATGGCCGTAACTTGCAGTTTTTGAATAGATAGGTCTTTTTAATCCAAGCGTTTTTATAATTGAATACGGTCTTAAATCAAACTCTTTGTTTACTATTTCCGCAATTTCGCCGTCTGGTAAAACGCCTGTTCCGTCAGTATTAATAAATACTGAAAGTGGCTTTGCAACGCCAATAGCATAAGAAAGTTCCAAAGTACACTCTTTTGCAAGCCCCGAAGCAACTATGTTTTTACAAATATATCTTGCCATATACGTTGCGCTTCTATCAACTTTGGTAGGGTCTTTACCCGAAAAAGCACCGCCACCGTGTGGGCAACTACCACCGTAAGTGTCAACTATAATTTTTCTGCCCGTTAATCCGCTATCGCCGTGAGGACCGCCTATTTCAAATCTACCCGTAGGGTTAATGTAATATTTAGTGTTTTCGTCTAACAACTCGCTAGGTAAAACGGCTTCTATAACGTATTGTTTAATATCTTTTCTAATTTGCTCGGTAGTTACGCTTTCGCTATGTTGCGCCGAAATAACAACGGCTTCTATTCTTTTAACGGTTTTACCGTCGTACTCAACGGTTACTTGGCTTTTTCCGTCTGGACGAAGGTATTTTAAAGTTCCGTCTTTTCTAACTTCCGCAAGTTTACGTGTAAGTTTATGAGCAAGCGTTAAAGCAAGTGGCATATATTCTTCCGTCTCGTCGGTAGCGTAGCCAAACATTATACCTTGGTCGCCAGCGCCGATTGTGTCTGCAATATCGCCCGTTTCGCGATGTTCAACGGAACTATCTACTCCTAGCGCTATATCCGCGCTTTGCTCTCTTATACTAGTTATAACACCGCAAGTTTCAGCGTCAAAACCAAATTTTGCACGAGTATATCCTATGCGTTCAACGGTTTTTCTTGCTATTGCGGGAATATCTACGTAGCATTTTGTAGAAATTTCGCCCATAACTAAAATTAAGCCCGTACAACAACTGCACTCACACGCAACGCGTGCGTCGGGGTCTTTTTCTAAAATAGCGTCCAAAACAGCGTCGGAAATTTGGTCGCAAACCTTATCGGGATGACCTTCCGTTACACTTTCGCTTGTAAAAAATTTGTTCATTTGTTTTTACCTCTTGTAGTTATTTGTGGTCTACTTGACGAAGTAAAGTCATACAAGTAAAAATATTATATATTCTTTTTTTTTGTTTGTCAATTATTAAGAATAATGTTAAAATATAATTATGAATAATTATTGCAACCTTTGTAAAAACAACTGCAACTGTTTAAGAACGGATAAAAATTTGGGGTTTTGCGGTGCTAAATACGACCTAAATATTTCTAAATACTATCTTCACGAATACGAAGAGCCTATCGTTAGCGGTGTAAACGGCTCGGGCACGGTATTTTTTACAGGTTGCTCTTTAAAGTGCGTGTTTTGCCAAAATTACGAACTTTCTAGAAATTTAAGGGGAATAGATATTACCCCAAACAAACTTGCGGAAATTTTTAAAGAATTAGAAGAAATGGGCGCACACAACGTTAACCTTGTTACCCCAACCCATTATATATATGGTATAATAGAAGCGCTTGAAATTTACCGCCCTAAAATTCCAATAGTTTACAACACCCACTCTTACGAAAATTTAAACGCCCTTAACTTAATTGACCCTTACGTTGACGTTTACCTTGCCGATTTAAAATTTAAAAGCCCGTTAATTTCTAAACGGTATACTAATAAAGAAGACTATTTTAGCGTTGCTAGTGAAAATATTAAATTTATGATGCAATCTAAAAAAACGGTTGTAGAAAACGGACTTATTAAAAGCGGTGTAATAGTAAGGCACTTAATTTTACCGCTTTGCGTAAACGATAGCATAGAAATTATTTCTTGGTTTAAGCAAAATCAAAAAAACGGCGCGTATTTTTCGCTTATGAGCCAATACACCCCGTTTGGAGACGTTCAAAATTTTAAAGAATTAAATAGGGGAATAACTAAGCGCGAATATCAAAAGGCAATACTGCACGCCACGACACTAGACGAAAATAAACTTTTTATACAAGAATTAAATTCTTCTTCTACAAAATACATACCTAAATGGGATTATTAAAAACGGCTAAACGCCGTTTTTATTTTTTTACTATATTAAATCATTTTTGCCGTATTTTTACGTAGTTTTAGTTGGCTTTACTACTTTTTTATACGGCTTTTAGCAAATTTTGCAGTTTTTATTTTTTATTTTTGTTTTTTTGCCTTTTTAAATTAAAGTATTCCTTTAATATTGCGCCTACTTCGCTAGGCTCGGCATAGGTTAGTTTGTTTAGCACTTTTTTATATTCGCTATCAATCTTTTTCATAATAGTATTATGTGCCTATATTTTTAAAATAAACAAAAAAAGCACACGGCTAATTATTTAAAACACCGCGTGCTAAAAAATTATTTTCTTCCGGTTGAGCCAAATCCGCCCTCACCGCGTTCAGTTTTATCTAAGTCGTCACACTCAACGTACTCGCAAGCGTAATAGTCAACTATTACCATTTGAGCAACTCTTTCGCCTTTTAAAACGGTTTGCTTAACGGTGCTATGGTTATGTAATGCAACTTTAACCTCTCCACGATAATCGCTATCTATAACCCCTACTTTATTTGCAGGAGCAAGCCCCCTTTTTGAAGCAAGCCCACTTCTTGCATAAATTAATCCGACTAAACCTTCCGGAATAGCAACCGCTATACCCGTGCCGATAAAAGCCGTTTCGTTGGGGTTTATTACAACGTCTTCTTCTACGCTGTATAAGTCCGCACCCGCTGAAAATTGAGTGCCAAAAGTTGGCGTAATTGCCGATTGGTTAAGTTTTTTAAACGCTATTTTTAAATTTTTTAATGCCATATTTTCCCCTTTATAATTCGTATAATATTACTTTATTTTCTTTTAAACTCTTTTTTACGTCAATAATTCTTTGGTTAGACGAGCCTTTAAACGTAAGCGAAATATCTTTTAATTCTTCAACGAATTTTCCGTCCACTAAAACGTCTATAAGCGAAAGCATTTTTAAGGTATATTTTGTGGTTGCTCTACTGTTTTGTAAAAGTTCTTTATCAAACAAATAACCCGTATAGCACCAAACGTTTTTGTTTGGAACTTCTTGTTTTACCCTTTGTAAAAACGGCAATAGTGCCTCTTGATTTTTAGGCTCAAAAGGCTCGCCACCTAGTAAAGACAACCCGTCTACATACCCTTCTTTTAAAGAGTTTATTATTTCGTTTTGAACTTGTAGCGTAAACGGACTGCCGTAATTAAAATCCCACGCCTCACTGTTAAAACAGTTTTTACAGCGGTGCGTACAACCCGACACAAAAAGCGACGTTCTAACGCCAAGCCCATTTGCTATATCGTTGTATTTTATAGTTGCGTAATTCATAATTTTAAATAAAAATCTTTTAGCAAGATGCTAAAAGATTTTGGCTTTTAAAGGTGAAGCACCCTTTCTTTTATTTCTTGCGTTCTTCCTTGATTCCAATATTGCGTACCTATATATCCGCAAGTACGGCGAGCAACGTTCATTTTAGTTTGGTCGGTATTTTGGCATTTTGGACATTTCCATATAAGTTTGCCACCCTCGCCCGTTGCTATTTGAATTTCGCCGTTATATCCACAGCATTGGCAATAATCGCTTTTAGTGTTAAGTTCGGCGTACATAATGTTATCGTAAATAAAACGCATAACTTTTAATACCGCAGGAATATTGTGTTGCATATTAGGAACTTCTACGTAACTTATTGCGCCACCTGGTGAAAGTTGTTGGAATTCAGACTCTATTTTGAGTTTTGTAAAAGCGTCAATAGGCTCGGTTACGTGAACGTGATAACTGTTTGTAATATAGTTTTTATCCGTTACGCCCTCTATTATTCCAAAGCGTTTTTGAAGCGCTTGCGCAAATTTATAAGTCGTGCTTTCAAGTGGAGTTCCGTAAAGCGAATAGTCAATATTTTCGGCGTTTTTCCACTTTGCAGTATACTCGTTTAACTTTTTCATTATTTTAAGACCCATTTCTTTACCTTCGGGTTCAGTAAGTTTTTTGCCCGTTAAATAGTATACCGTTTCCCATAAACCTGCATAGCCAAGAGAAATAGTAGAGTAACCGCCGTGAAGTAAACTGTCAATTTTCTCGCCCGATTTTAATCTTGCAAGCGCGCCGTGTTGCCATAAAATAGGCGCAGCGTCACTCAACGTTCCTGTTAATCTTTCGTGCCTTGCTTGAAGCGCTTTGTGGCAAAGTTCCATGCGCGCGTCAAAAACCTTCCAAAATTCTTCTTCGTTTTTGCCGGAAGATAACGCTATATCAACTAAATTTATGGTAACTACGCCTTGGTTAAATCTTCCGTAATATTTAGGCTTTCCGTCTTTATCAACGTAAGGCGTTAAGAAAGAACGGCAACCCATACAAGTATAACAATGACCTTCGCCATTTTTATCTTTTTTGAGTTCAAGCATTATTTTTTCGGAGATATAATCTGGAACCATACGCTTTGCCGTACACTCCGCAGAAAGTTTAGTAAGGTAGTAATAAGGACTGTCTTCGTTTATATTTTGCTCTTCTAAAACGTAAATAAGTTTAGGGAAAGCCGGCGTAATATAAACGCCTTGTTCGTTTTTAACACCACGAATTCTTTGCAATAAAGTTTCTTCTATCATTATTGCAAGGTCTTGTTTTTCCCTTTCGTTTTTGGCTTCGCCCAAATACATAAATACCGTTATAAACGGCGCTTGACCGTTAGTAGTCATTAACGTTACAACTTGGTATTGTATTGTTTGAATACCTTTTTTAATTTCGCTACGAACGCGTTTTTCTACAATTTGTTTTAATTTTTCTTCGCTAACTTCAACGCCAACTTCTTTATATTCCGCTAAAACTTCGCTAGTGATTTTTTCCCTTGAAATTTGAACGAAAGGCGCTAAATGTGTAAGCGAAATACTTTGACCGCCGTATTGCGAAGACGCAACTTGCGCTATAATTTGAGTTGCTATGTTACAAGCGGTAGAAAAACTGTGCGGTTTTTCTATCATGGTGCCTGAAATTACAGTGCCGTTTTGCAACATATCTTCTAAATTTACAAGGTCGCAGTTATGCATATGCTGTGCGTAATAGTCAGCGTCGTGAAAGTGAATAATTCCGTTTTCGTGCGCGTTTACTATATCTTGCGAAAGCAAAATACGCTTGGTTATATCTTTTGAAACTTCGCCCGCCATATAGTCGCGTTGAACGCTATTAACGGTTGGGTTTTTGTTAGAATTTTCTTGTTTAACTTCTTCGTTGTTGCACTCTATAAGCGTTAAAATGCGTTCATCCGTCGTATTCGCTTTTCTTACGAGTTGCCTTTTAAAACGGTACGTTATATATATTCTTGCAAGGTTAAAAGCGCCAAAACGCATAATTTCGTTTTCAACAAGGTCTTGAATTTCTTCTACGCTTAAAGAACGCGTTCTTCCCGCGCATATTTTTTCTACGTTAAAAGCGAGTTCGCTAATTTGGCTTTCAGTAAGCCTATCGGCTTCTACAACTTCTGCATTTGCCTTTTTTACAGCGCCGATAATTTTACTTAAATCAAAATTTGCCTCTATTCCACTTCTTTTGATAATCTTCATAACTTTAACCTCTAAAATTAGCTTTTTTGTTGACGGTAATGGTAGTATACCACAAACGCACTTTATTTATTTGTTGTTTTTGCAACAAATATACAATTATTTTAAAAAAAAGCACAATATCTTGTGGTTTAATAAAATTTAGCCAACAATATATAGATGTAAAAAATGTCCAAAATACCACTATATAAGCCTAATTTTGCCCTTTTACGCCGTTTTTTATACTGCGCCAACAAGATTTACTGCATAATAAAAGCGGGCTTTAAACCCGCTTTTTACGACTAGTTTTATTAGTCAATTATTATTTAATTAAGTCGCTATACGCGCTTTCGTATTTAGTAACTACGCCGTCTTTTTCAAAGTTTCTATTAATAAAAGCAAGTATAATATTAGAAACCGTTGAAGAAGAAATGTTTTCTATTTTATATTGTTTAAACTCGTACGGCATAGTTCCTTGTTTTGCAACTTCGTTTTTAAACTCAACGGCAGTAAGACAAGTTTCGGTTGGTTTAATAATTTTTGTACAAAGCATTACGTGATAACCGTAATTAGTAACGACGTAAGCGTAACTACCAACGCCGTTATCTATAAGCGCCTTTTGAGTATCTTCAAATTCTTTTACAAAGTCCGTTCCCATAGGCGAATATAAATATCCGTAACCTTCGTTAAGAGAACCGTCGTCGGTTGAATAAGCGTAAATAAGGTCTCTAAACTTATCCATTATTTCGTCTTTAATAACGGTTGCAACGTAAGTGTCTTCTTCCGCGCCGGCAAGTTTTTGAACGGTTGTAGTAGGTGTAACGCCCATAACGTTTTTAAACGTTCCGTTAATAAATTCGTTAAACGTATACTCTTTTTCTCTTATAGACTTATAGGTATACGCGGTTGCTTTTTCTCCGCTTTCTTCGTAATATTGATATGCTTTTGCGCCTATAATTTCGCCGTCAAATTTATTTAAAAGGTCGGTTTTTACGTAATCGCTTTTAAAAGTAAATTGTTTTGACGCTTCGTCGTAAGTGCCGTAATTTGAAAGCACCCAAGTTTGACGCAAATCTTTTGCTTTTATATACTTTAACATATCGTTTACGTAAGCGGTTTTTTGCGCGTCCGTATATTTAGGCTCGTTAGTAAACGAATCTACAAGCGCTTGTTGTTCTTTATTAAAACCTATTAAAAGGTTTGCTACGTAGCCGTAAACCTTGCCTGCGCCGTAGTTTGGATTGTACGCTATAAAATTAGTTTCGCTAACTTCTTCAAGTTTTGCTTCGTAATTGGCGTTAGACTTACCAAAATCTGTTTTTTGGCTATCAAACATAGTTTTATATTCAACGTATAAATTATCGTCTGTAACCGCTTTTTCTTGTTGGTTTACAAGCGCAAGCCTATATTTTGCTACGATTAAAGTTTCGTATTGGCTCTTTAAAGCGCTTGCAAAGAAAGAAATTTTAATTAAATCTTCTTTCGTAGTAGGAACTTTTTTAGCTTCTTCTTCCGTAATGTAACCTATTTTTTTAAGTTGGTTAATTAATTTTGTTAAAGCCTTTTTTCTTGCTTTTGTAATAATATCAAATTTATTAAAGAATTCTTCGTGTAATTTATTTGCTAAGTCGTATTTAGTGGTGTACGACGAAACTTCAATACCTAAACCGTAATCTCTGTTAATTCTTTCAACTTCTTTTTTATATTCGTCGGTTATTTTGCTTAACTCTGCGTCGTTTTTAATTTCGTACTCGTTACCGTCTTTTTGAGTAGGAATAGTAAGCGTTGTGCGGTTAGTTATTGCTAGCGATTCGTTAGTTAATTCTTCGTTTTCTTCGGCTTCCATAAATTGTTCTATTAAAGAATCAACGGTAACTAAAAAGTTGTACCTAGCCAAATTGTATTCGTAAGTAGTTAAGAAATCGTCTAAAATTTCTGCTTTTTGATAAGCGTTTGCAGTGCTATAACCAACGTAGTTAACGGTAGTCATATCCGCGCCAAGATAGTTTTTAGTAGTTAAAACTTTTTCTTTTGAAGTGCGGTTTGCCTCTAAAACTTCGGACGCTTGTAAAAAATACCCTTTTTCCGTATTGCCTGCTTCTTCCGTAGTTGTAGTAAGCGCTTTTATTGATTGTTGAACTATAATTGAGTTTTGCGTAAGAGATTTCATTATTTCTTCATACGCGTCTTTATTAGAAGTGCCGTAATATTGATAATAGTAAGCATTTGAAGTGTACGCGTTTACCATATCTTTTTTGTAAATGGTATCTTTAAGATTTTCGTCAAGTGAAACGGTAGCAACTTCAAGTGCCATATCCTTTTCAACGTCGGTAACGATTAAAGAACAGCCACTTAATATGCCCGTTGCAATAATTGCCACCGTTAAAAGCGATATAATTTTAGTAAAAAACTTCTTCATAAATTTCTCCGTAATACAAAAGGGCGTTGCCCATTAAAAAACATTATGACAATACTGTTATTATACATAATATTTATATTATTTGCAATAGTTTTTTTGGTTTTTTACAAAACTTTTACAAATATAAGCGCTTCAATTTATATTTGTTTCGACATTTTTAACAACTTTTAACCTTTTACGATAAAAATTCAAGCATTTTGCTTATAATTTCTTGCGGTTTACCACTTTCGGTTTTAAAGGAAAGTTGGGGATTAGTGTCAAAAGATAAAGTTACGTTTTTATTGTTTTTTAGCGCGGAAGTAATTTTGCCGTCTTTTAAACAATCAAGCCCTTTAAGCGTAATTTTACCGACTTTTAAAGCAACCGTTATTTTAATTGCGCCTGCCTTTTCGGCAAGGCTTTTTAAAACCGCTATGTTTATAAGCGTTAAAACGCTTTCTGGAATTTTTCCAAAGGCGTTGCGAAGCGAAGTTTTTACTTTTTCGGCTTCGTCCTTTTGGCGAATTTCGGCAATTATTTTATAAGCGTCCATTTTAGCGCTTTCGTTAGAAATATACTCGTCTGGAATATACGCGTCTGATTTAATATCAAGTTCAATGCCGTCAAGCGCCGTCCTTTCGCCGAGTTCTTCTTTTAACAGTTTATTGTACAGTTCGTATCCGACTTTATCCATATGCCCGTGCTGTTCTTTACCTAAAATACTTCCCGCACCGCGAAGTTCTAAATCGCGCATTGCAATTTTATAACCGCTACCCATTTCGGTAAATTCCATAAGCGCCGTTAGTCTTTTATACGCTACGTCAGTTAAAATTTTGTTTTGAGAATAGGTAAAATAAGCGTACGCCATAAGATTGCTTCTTCCAACGCGCCCCTTTAATTGATAAAGCGTTGAAAGCCCTAAATTGTCGGCATCGCAAACGATAAGCGTATTAGCCCTTGGCATATCTATTCCGTTTTCTATAATAGTAGTTGCTATTAACACGTTGCCCTCGCCTCTATAAAAAGCGGAAACGTTATTTTCAAGCGTTTTTTCGGGCATTTGCCCGTGCGCAACTATTATTTTTGCATCGCTTACAAGCGCTTTTACCTTTTCGGCAAAAGAGTAAATACTGTCAACTCTATTATACAAAATAAACACTTGCCCGTCACGCGCAAACTCTTTGTTAAGCGCGTTTTGAATTAAAGTGTCTGAAAGTTCCGTAACAACCGTTTGAACGGGTATTCTTTGTTTTGGCGGAGTATTTATTGTGCTTATATCTCTAATACCCGAAAGCGATAAATGTAGCGTTCTTGGTATGGGGGTTGCAGATAAAGTTAAAGTGTCTACGTTCTTTTTTAACAACTTTAACCTTTCTTTATGCTCTACGCCAAACCTTTGCTCTTCGTCTATTACAAGCAAGCCTAAATCTTTAAACTTTACGTCTTTTGAAAATAGGCGATGAGTTCCTATAATTAAATCTATTTCGCCGTTTTCTAGTTTTTTTAGCGTATTTTTTACTTGTAAAGGAGTTCTAAAACGGTTTAATACCGCTATTCTAACGCCAAAATCTTTGAACCTTGCCATTGCCGTTGCGTAGTGCTGTTCGCAAAGTATAGTAGTGGGCGCAACTATCGCCGCTTGCTTACAGTCCATTATGGCTTTAAAGCAAGCCCTAAACGCAACTTCCGTTTTGCCAAAACCTACGTCTCCGCAAAGTAGCCTATCCATAACTTTGCTACTTTCCATATCTTCTTTAATTTCGGCAATAGATAAAATTTGGTCTTCCGTTTCTTCAAAACCGAAAGAATTTTCAAATTCTTCCGTCAAGGCGTTGTCGCTAGAAAACATAAAGCCTTTTTGCTCTTTTCGTTCCGCATACAATTTTTTTAGGTTAATAGTCATTAAAGATATGGCTTTTCTAACCCTTTCTTTAATGCGTTCAAACTCCCTTGTGCCTATTCTATTTAGAGTGGGATTTTCGCCACCTAAATATTTAGACAATTTGTCCATTTGGTCGGTTGCAATATAAAGCCTGTCGCCACCGGCGTATTCTAGTTCAACGTACTCGGAAACGCCTTCTATGGTGCTTATTTTTTTAACCCCGCGAACAATGCCCACGCCAAAAGTTTCGTGTACGGCAAAATCGCCTACGGTTGGGGCGGAAAAAACGTCGCCCCGCTTTCTTTTAATAGACTTTTCTTGCTGTTTTTTAGCGGTTATATCTCCGCTTCCTATAACTGCAAGTTTTAAACTGTGAAATATAAAACCCGTTTCTAATTTGCCGTTATACAAATTTATACCGCTTGTGTTTTCGGTTATATCTTGTATAATTTTAGCCCTTACGCCGTTAACTAAAAGTTCTTTGTATAAGTTTTGTAATACCCTATTGTCTCCACAAAAAATTACAACGGTGTATCCCGTTATTTGCCAATTTTGGCAATCTTCGTAAAGCGCTTGCGGTTTTAAAAAATATCTACTTATAGGCGACGCGCTTACGTTTACCGTTTTTAGTGGATTTATAAGTGGCGAAACTGAGTTTAAAATAGACGTGGTAAGCGTTTTTTTACTTTTTAACTTGCCTAAAAATTCTTCTTTTTTAACTATTTGCCCTTGACTAAAAGACAGCACTTCGCCCGTTTTTAAAAGCGCGTTAAATCTTTCGTAATGTTCTTTATACGCGTATTCTAAAACGGAATAATTAATTTTTGCTTCGTCAAAAACTACGCCGTATTCGCCGTTTAAAATATCAAAAACGTCGCTTGTTTTGTTTTTTATAAGTGGAAAAACGTATTGCAAAGAATCGTCAAAAAGGTCGCTTTCAAGTTTTTCTACGATTTTATCGTATATCTTTTTAGCACCGTCTTTAACGAGTAAATTTCCGTACTCTTTGTACGAGTTTTTTAAACTTTCTTTTATAAAATCAACTTCGCTTGGCTCTATTATAACGTCGCTTGCCATAACGGCTGTAACGGAAGAATATTCGCTTCCAAAAGAGTCAATTATCCTTTCAACGAAATCTCCAAAAAAATCAATTCTATAAATATGGTCAGAGTTTATTGGGTAAATTTCTAAAATATCGCCCCTAACGGAAAAAGTGCCTTTATTTTCGCTAAAATCAACTTTTTTATAGCCTAAATCTACAAGCGTTTTTACGGTTAATTGAAGGTCGCACTCGTCGTTTTTACAAATAGTTAAACTGTTTATATTTTTTGGAAAAAGTTGCGTTAGCGCTTCAAAAGTAGTTATAATTTTTTTAGCCCCGCAACTCATTTTATATAAGGCTGAAATTCTTTTATATAAACTCTCTTTATTAAACGCCGTTTTAAAAAGCAACACGTCGTTTTTTGCAGGAAGATATACGGCTTCTTCACCGCTAATTTGACTTATTAACTTTGCCATTTTTTCAGCCGTAACGCCGTCTCGCACGATGACTATAACGGGGATATCTAAACAACTAATAACGGCGCATTTTTGCGGTTCTGAAACGCCAAAAACCGCAGTGGGAAGCCCACTACGGAAGTACTTTTGTATTAAGTTGATTTCGCCAACGTTGGTATTTGGCTTTAATAAAGATTTTAGCATATTAGCCGTTATATTTACGCATTGCTTCTTCCGTACTTACGCCGGAAACAAAGTCAATTATTGCTTCGCTTGCCCTTGTTATTGAAGTTTCTATAACTTCTTTTTCTTCACTTTTTATTTGAGATAAAACGTAATCTGCTAAATTGCCTGCAAAATTATTGTTTTTAATACCTATTCTTACGCGAAAAAACTCACCGCTACCCAACTTTAATATAACGTCGCGCATGCCGTTGTGCGTGCCGGCAGAGCCCTTTTCACGCAGGCGTAAACGACCTTTTTCCACGTCAATATCGTCGTACACAACTATTAAATTAGAAAGTGGAATTTTATAAAATTTAACGGCTTCAACTACACTGTCGCCACTTAAATTCATATACGTGTAAGGTTTTAAAAACACGACCTTATTGCCGTTTACAATTGTTTCGCAAACTACGCCTTTAAAAGCCTTTTTATTAAAAGAAAGGTTTAGTTTTTGAGTGGCTTTATCAATAGCCATAAAGCCCATATTATGCATTGTGTTTGCATATTTTTTATCTGGGTTTCCAAGCCCTACTACTAAATACATAAAATCACCTTTAAACAATTATACACTTTTATTAAAATTTTTGCAACTTGTTAAAGCATTGATTTAAACCTACTTTAAAAAAGAATATTTTTAGCAAAAAATCGCCTTTTTTTGACAATAGCCGTCAAGTAAATTATGTTATATATTTATTAACTAATTTAGGTGGTGAACTAACTTGATAAAAAAATTGACTTATAAAGACGCTTTTAAAATTCTTACGTACGCGTTTATTTGCTATCTTCTTTCTTGCAGTATAGAAGGCAAAAGTTTTTTTAGCGTGCCGTTTTACGTTTCGCTACTGTATACGGGCGTAAACCCCGTTATTTGCTCTTTATTATTTATTGCGACTTTTGCGTTTAGTTTAAACGTTAAATTGTTAATTGCATCGCTTATAACTAGCGTGTTTTGCGTTTTTGTGTTTTCTATATATCGCAAAAAAAACAAGCCTATGGGCGCTGAAATTATAATATATTCGGCAATATCGCTAATAAGTTTTGTTTTTATAACTAACGAGCATTCTATTTCGTTTAAAATTTTAGAAGCGAGCATTTGCGTAGTTTTAACATTTGTTTTTATTTCGTCTACCAAATTATTGTTTTTTAAAAAGTTTGACTATAAATGCTCGGGCGACGAAATTATTTGTTTAGCCGTTTTTTGCATTTTAACGGGGCTTGGGCTGGCAAACGTTTTTGGCGGATACGCTTTAAAGTCCGCAATTATATTAATAGGGCTATATGCTTGCGCCGTATTTAACGGAAGCGTTTCAGTAGCTATAGTAACCGTGCTTTCTATTTCGCACAGCGTGTTTACAAGGTCTATATATCCCCTAGCAACCTTTCCGTTATTAGTGCTTTGCTCGTCTATATTTACAAAACAGTCTAAACTGCTATCATCGCTAGTTTTAATTTGCGTTGACCTTGTTTTTATGCTAGTTTTTAAAGTTTACGGCACGTTTGTTTACTCGGATATTTTTTATACCGTTATTCCCGTAACCGTTTATCTTTTTACGCCCAATTTTATAACCGACGGCGTACGCAAAAAAACTAGCGCTTTTCAAGAAAAATCTCTTTCTAAACACGCAATTAACCGTATGAGAGGGACTATTTCTAACAGGCTATACGGCATTGCGGACGTGTTTATGCAAATAAAACAAAGTTTTTCCGCACTTGAAGAATTAGTTTCTACCGACGAGCAGTTACTTGGCAAAATGGCGGACGAATTGCTTTTAGAAGTGTGCGAAAAATGCCCGTCTTTTTCTAGGTGCAAGCAAAAGGGATACCCCGACAGAAACGAAATTATTAAAATTTTATCAATAGGCGTTGCAAAAAATAGAATATCGCTAATTGACCTTACCAAAAACTTTGCGGAAAATTGCGGTTTTGTTAACGGCGTTATTTTTGAAATGAACGCCCTTATAGGCAAATACCGCGAAAAAGTAAAAGAAAGTGAAGACGTTTTAAGCGGTAAAGAACTTATTAAAATGCAGTCCGAGGGCGTTGCTTTAATGTTAAAAGGGCTTGCAATAGACTATTCAAAAACGCTTAATTACTCGTCTTTATTAGAGAAAAAATTATGCGAAAATTTACGTAAAAAAGGCATATTTTTTAATGAACTTATGGTTTTTAACTCAAACGACACTACCGAGATAAACCTTGTTGTTAAAAACGACGATATTTTTAACGAAGGGCTTTTGCAAGCCGTTGACGAGTGCCTTAATAAAAAAACGGCGATAGTTTCAAAAGTGGGGCTAACCGTTGAAACTTCCGCAATTACCATTAAACCTTCGCCGTCTTTTGACGCCGCTTTTGGACTTGCCGTAAAAACCAAAGAGGGCTCTAAAACTAGCGGAGATACCCACGCACTAACCAAAATTGACGAGGGTAAATTTTTACTTGCCCTATCCGACGGTATGGGAAGTGGCACTCGCGCAAAAAACACTTCTTCTACGGCAATTTCGCTTATAGAATCTTTTTATAAAGCGGGGCTTGAAAGCAATTTAATTTTAGGTATGGTAAACAAAATTTTAACGCTAAATACCGACGATAATTTTTCGGCTATGGACATTTTAACGGTAAACCTATTTGATTTAAAAGCCGATTTTATAAAAATTGGCGCGCCTTACAGTTTTATTATGACCGACAGTAGCATTAAAATTATAGAAGGCAGTTCTTTGCCACTTGGCATTTTAGACGACCTTGCCCCAACGGGTTGCTCTACTTCTTTACGTGACGGAGAAACCATTATTATGATAACCGACGGCGTTAGCGACGCTTTTTCTTCTTCTACCGACCTTGTTGAATATATTAGAAATTTAGATAATAAAAACCCTCAACTTATTGCAGACAGCATTTTAAATAGGGCTCTTTTATTACAAAACGGCACTTCGCAAGACGATATGACGGTGCTTGCCGTAAGAATATTTAAAAATGCGTCATAAACGATTTATTTAGTAAATTTTTAGGTGTATAATTGCGTTAGCGTCTGGAAATTTTAATTAGGGGGAATTTATTAAAACGGATAAACTAAAAACTAAATTTATATTACGCTTGCATTTTAAAATAATCGGCAATTTTGAAACGGCAATTTTAAAAACTTCCCTCAAAGGAAACTACGATGAGCGCAGAAGAAATATTGCTAATATTACAAAAATTTAACGTTGAAACGTTAATTCTTGCAGGGGTTACTTATCTACTAACTAGCGTTTTAAAAAAAATAATTCCGTATAAAAATAAAAAAATTATACACATAGTACCTTTTATTATTGGTATTTTATTGTTTTTTTGTTACGCGTTTTTTCTACTAAATTCAAAAGACTTGCTTTTTATTTTTAAAAAAGGTCTATCTATTGGCGGTATTGCTACGTTTTTTTATGCAATCGTCAAACAACTTTCAAAAAACGGGACGCTAAAATCAACGGTTTCTGATATTTTAAAAGGCATTTTAAAATCTTCGTCCGTTAGTTCGGTAGCGTCTAAAATCATCAAAAAATATTCTTCTAATAACAGTAACCAGCAAAATCACGAAGCCGTTTCTACAATTATAGCGCAAAACACTTCTATAAGCCAGCAAGAGTGTTCTGCAATAACCGATATAATTTTAAAAGAAATGGAAAATACAACTAAATAATTTTTATTTTTTAGAAGTGATGCCGTAAAAAGCATCACTTTTTTATTTTTTTTACATAATTTTTGGTGCTTTACAAATAGTAGTTTTATGGAAGTTAGCAAAATTCTAAAAGAAAATATTAAGGCTATAAAAAACGCTTTAAAAACAGACGATTTGTTTTTTTACGATTTTGAATTTTATAAATACAAAGCCACGGTAGTTTTTTTAGATACTATGGTAGATAAAATTTTAATAGGAAAACAAGTTGTTAAGCCTTTTAAACAAGCAACCAACGTAAGCGAATTTAGTGAAATTTTAAACACGGTTAACGTGCCTGAAAGCGAAGAAATTTTAACGCTAACGGACGTTTTAACTAAAATTTCCGAAGGCGACGCCATAGTTTTTGTAGACGGCTATAACAAAGCGATTAACGTTAAGTGTAAAAAACCAAACGCGCGCGCCGTAACGGAACCACCTACGTCGTCCGTTTTAAAAGGTCCGCGCGAAGGCTTTGTAGAAAATTTTCAAATTAATTTAGGGCTACTTCGCCAAAGGATAAAAAGCAAAGATTTGTGCTTAAAAAAATATAGTGTGGGAAAATACTCTAACACCACGGTTGGAATAGTTTATATTTCTTCTATTGCAAACGACGAAATAGTGCAAGCGGTTACCGAAAAAATTAAAAAAATTGACGTTGACGGCGTTATAGACAGTTCTTATATCATAAAGTGTATTTCAGATAGAAAAACTACGTTGTTTAGACAAGTTGGAACGACTGAAAAGCCCGATATTTTAGCGGCAAAACTTTTAGAAGGGCGAATTGCAATAATAGTAGACGGCTCGCCTATAATTTTAACCGTTCCTTTTTTATTTATAGAAGACTTTCAGTCTAGCGAAGACTACTACGTAAATTCTTATAGGGCAAACGTATCGCGATTAATTAGAGTTTTTGCAGTTATTTCAGCAATAATTTTACCGTCGTTTTTTGTGGCGGCTCAACTGTTTCACTTGCAAATTATTCCGCTTAATTTTTTGCTTACGATAGTGGGCAGTATTAAGGGGATACCGTTGTCGCCTAGCGTTGAAATGTTTTTTACGCTTTTTATTTTTGAAATACTAAACGAAGCAAGTATAAGAATGCCTAGGTACGTTGGAATTGCAATGTCGGTTGTAGGCGCGCTAGTTTTAGGCGAAACCGCCGTTAACGCTGGCATAGTTTCTACGCCTACCATAATGATAATGGCGCTTTCTGGTATTTGCATTTACACCGTACCCGATATGACGGAAACTCTTTCCGTTTTAAGAATAATATTTTTAATTATTGCAGGTTCTTTCGGCGGTTTTGGAATTATACTGCTTGGCTGTGCATTAATTACTTATTTAAGTGATTTTGACAGTTTTGGAGTGCCTTACCTTGCGCCTTACTCGCCTATTATTAAAAACGATTTGCAAGATGCTTTAACAAAATCTTTTTATGCCGAAATAAAAAAACGCCCCTCTGCTTTTAAAACTAAAAACGTAACGAGGAAAAACTTTAATGAATAAATCTATAACGACGCGCCAAGTGGCAATTATAACCACCGTTGGTTTTACAATAACAAAACTTCACATTTTGCCTGCTCAATTAGCGCATTTTTCTAATGAAGCGCTTTGGATTTCCGCACTTATAAACGTAGTTTTAGACTTTTTTTTACTTTTAGTTGTCTTAAAAATTACGCGAGAAGTTGGCGACGGAAACGTTATATTATATTTTGAAAATAAGTTTGGCAAACCATTTACAAAACTGTTGTGTTTTTTATATTTTTTGTTCTTTTTAACTAAAACTTTTATACCTATTTTTGAACAAAAAAACTCAATAGAACTTACTTTTTACGAAACACAACCCACTTTTTTAACTTTTATGCCTTTTTTTATAGTTGCATTTTACGTTATTTTAAAAGGCGTTAGGCCTTATGCTAGAAGTATGGAAATATCGCTTTGGCTTTTTATAAGCGGTATATTTATAATTATTTTGCTATCTATATTTTCGGGAAACTACTCGGCACTACTTCCAATAGTTCCGCAAAACACAAGGTTTTTAAACGGCGTGCTAAAAAGCCTAATTTGGTTTGGCGACCCCATTTATTTGCTATTTTTTGCAGGTAAAATAAAAAGAAGCGCACGGCACGATAAAACGATTATAAAATCTTTTATAATTTATTCTTGTTTAACTATTGTAATTTTAATAATTTTTTATTCTATTTTTGACAGTATTGCCGAGCGTCAATATTACGCCACGTTAAAAATGAGTAAATATTCTATTTCGCTTTCCGATATAGGTAGGTTTGACTATTTAGGCGCGTTTATGCTATCGGGAATAAATGTTTTTCAAGTTTCGTTACCACTAATATTTGCGTCTATTTTGCTTTCGTATATACTAAACTTTAAAAACAAAGTAGTTCCTGCTTTAATCGTTACGGCAATAGAAATAACGCTTTCTATTATTACGCAAAACGACTTTTTTAAAGCGCTTAATTTTACTCAAAATTATTTGGTTTACTTTTTTATAATTATGACGTATTTAGTGCCTATAATAACGCTTTTAAAAAGGAGAAAATATGGTATTTAAAAGAGCAAAAATTTTAATAGTTATTTTCGTTGTTATTTTTATTTTTTATTTTACTTCCGACTTTTCGCTAATAAACATAGAAAAAACGGCGTTTATTGTTTCGCTTGGCATAGATAAAAAAGAAGAAGAATACGAAATAACCGCACAAATAGCCGTGCCGGAAACTGCCATTGGGCAATCTTCTAACGACGAGTCCGTAATTTCAGCAAGCGGAAAAACGTTATATTCCGCCGTAACTAAAATTGGCGAAACAACGGGTTGGTACCCTAAATTGAGTTTTTGTAACCTTATAATTTTGGGCGAAAATATGCTTGAAGACAACGTTTTTGACGTGCTAGATTTTTTTATTCGTTCTTATAAAGTAGAAGACTCTGCAATTTTATGTGCTTGCTACGGAACGGCAAAAGACATTTTACTTTCGCACTCGCCGTTAGATAATATATCGGGGCTTTCTTTATCAAAAATTTTTGTTAGAGATTACAACGGAGCAAGCAAAATTTTAACGACTTCTATAAAGCAGTTTTCCATAGGTTACTACTCAAAATCTCACAGCGGTTTTATGCCCAAAGTAAACGCTATTAAAATTGATAAAAACGCACAAAGCACGACTAATACCGCCACTATGAGTGAGCCTAGTAGCGGTAGCGCAGGAAAAAGTGAAGGCGATTCTTCATTTGTAATTTACGACGCTTCTACCGCCCTATTTTTTTCCAAAGGTTTTTTAAGGGGAGAACTAACGAGTGACGAAGCACTATGCTACGCCCTTACTTTAAGAAACGCAAAAGAGTGTTTTATTAACGTTGACTCCGTAGACGAATACGGTAACAAAGGCAATTTTTTATTCGGTATACAAAAATCGTTAAAAAATTTAACGCTATCTTTTGAAGATAACGTTCCTACTTTAAACGTAAAATTAGACGTTTGGCTACGCATAACTGATACCAATTTTGCCGAAAATATAAACGCCGTTTCTAATTTGGGCGAAATGAGTGAAAAAATGCTTTACGACTGCAAAGAGTTTATAACCGCCAATTTAACTTCGGCATTTTTAAAAAGTAAAGATAGCGATTGCGACCTTTTTGAGTTAAAAAACAAAAGTTATAGATATCACCCTAAACAATATAGTAAAAACGGCGAATTTGTTTTAAAAAACTGTAAACTAAAACTAGACGTTAATTGCTATAATTATATTTAATATTGTTGAAACTTTATAAAAATTATGCTATATTTAATTTATGAGTTACAACGTTTTAATTTTTGATGCAGATAATACTTTATTAGATTTTGATTTTGCCGAAAAACAAGCGCATAAAAACGCCAGCCAATTTTTTAACCTTGAAGTAAACGACGAGTTG
Source organism: Christensenellaceae bacterium (assembly GCA_045644385.1). Taxonomy (GTDB): domain Bacteria; phylum Bacillota; class Clostridia; order Christensenellales; family Borkfalkiaceae; genus HGM11412. Next base: position 7,709 of record JAZRGU010000005.1, on the reverse strand, counting down.
TATAAAATTTATCAAAAAATTAACGACAGTTGGTGGAAAAAGTACGAAAAAGGGCTTTATAAAAAAGATGAAATAGTAGTTTTAAGGTTTAAAGAATATCTTGGCTTAATAAGCAGCGATATAAACCCTAATTTATTTAATCAAACTTTTTTAAACGAACTTTCTAAATGCACTCAAACTATTAACGGCGCGTACGAAGTTTTGCAAACTTTAAAAAGGTTAGGTAAAAAAATTTATATCGCCACCAATGGAATAACGCGCGTGCAAGAAAAGCGTTTAAATAATCAAAATTTTATAAAATTTATTGACGGCATTTTCGTAAGCGAAGAAATGGGATATCCTAAACCTGAATTAAACTTTTTTATAAACGCACAAAAAAAAGCGGGCGTTAAATTTGATAAGTCCACTTTAATTATTGGCGACAGTTTGACAAGCGACGTAAAAGGTGGCAACAACCTTGGTATAGACACTTGCTGGTTTAACCCAAAAAACTATCCGTTAAAAGACGGGTTTAAGGTTACCTACACTGTAACTAACTTGCAACAAATAATAGATATAGTAAAATAAATTTAAAAAATCAAAACCACCACTTAAAGTGGTGGTTAATTTTCCGCTAAAAGCCACAATCAAAACGCCCTAAAAGTGTAAAACTTTTAGGGCGTATTTTTATATTTTATAAGCCTATATAAACGGCAAAAATCAACAATAATACCGAAACTATAAAAAGTGCAATTTGAAACGGAAAAGTCTTTTTTAACCACTCGGTATAACTTACTTCCGCAACGCTTAAACCTACCACAAGCGTGCTACACGTCGGGAATAAAACGTTAGTGTAACCATCGCCGAATAAATAGGCTAAAATTATTACGTTTACGCTTATGCTTTCAAAAGGCGCAAGCGTTAAAAGCGGTATTAGCAACAACGCCTTAGACATTGAACCAGGTATAAAGAATTCAAAAACTAAAACTAATAAATACAATAAAACTACCGTAACGTACGGCGATTTATCGTTCATATAAGAGTGAAAATAGTAAAATATAGTTTCTAAAATATTTCCTTTATCGGCAACGTATTTTACGCTAAACGCTAGTAACAACATTATAATTGACGGCGATAAATCTTTTGCTCCGCTAAAAAAAGTTTTGGCGGTATTTTTAAATCCGTTTAAGAGTTTATTGCCTATTAAAAACGTTCCAATAATAAACGTTACAGCCATAAAAACCATACCTAAATCACTTAAAAAAGAAATTAGCGAAGTTATTATTATAACAAAAAGCGCAACGGCAAACAGTATAAAAATTAATTTTGCCTTTTTTAAATACTCTATTTTTTCAGTTTCCGTAAGCGTTTTAAATTCGCTTGCTTCTTGGCTAACACTTGCACGCTTTTCATCTTTTTTAGCGCAATATATTAAATATAGCGACGTTAAAACGTAAATTATAGCAAATATTAAAATTCTAAACCATATACCGCTTAAAATACTTACGCCTGCTAAATTAGAAGCAACGCCTATCGTAAAGGGATTAAAAAGTGCCGTTGTAAAACCAACGCCCGTAGTTACTAAAACTAAACTAACCGCTTGCACCTTTCCCCATTTCATTGCCTTTGAAAACGATAAAAATACCGGAAACATTATAAGCAGTTCTTCTTGTAAACCAAAGCAAGAAGAAAGCGTCATCATAGCCAAAGTTATTATCCATATAGACAAATAACGCCTATAATAAAACTTATCTACTATAACCCTTACGATAGCGTATAAACCGCCCGTTTTATCAAGCACTTTAAAAGTACCGCCTAAAACTAATAAAACGGCTATTATTTGTATTACGCTAAAATTACCCTCGCCAAAAATAATGGCTTCTATTGGCACTGTAAACCAGCGGTAAACGGGCAATCTTGTTGTGTTTGATATAAATTCAAATGCGTTTGGGTCAATTACACCGTCAACTCTTTGATATCTTCCCGCTGGGATAATAAACGTTAGTATTCCAACAAAAATAACGATTCCAAAAAGTATTGCGCAAATAGTTATAAAACTCTTTAACCCAAATTTTAATTTTGAGTTTAATTCGCCGTTAGTTTTTTCCATCTTTTTTATCTCTCTTTGGTAAAAAAATTAAATCTACTATCTTATTTTTATAAACAAGCGCCGTAATTACACAGGCAATTATTATTATAATTAATACAAACGAAACTACGGGCGAAGTTGTAGAAGTTATTTTTACGCCCGCAACCAAAGTTACTACTATATCGGGAATAGGGCCTATTAGCGTTAATAAAGAATATTTCCACCACTTCATACCGCTACTTGCCGCTATCATATGTATAAGTAAAAACGGAATAAACGGCGCAAGATACGCCACTATTACAAAATACAATATACTTCTTTTGCTATTTTTAATTTTTTCTTCTAATTCAAGTTGCTGTTGAAGTTTCTTTTTTGAATAAAATAACTTTACGTTTCTTGTAAATAAAAACACTAGTTGACTTGCTAAAAATACGGATAATAAAACGTGTATGCAACCGCCTAGTAACCCGTAACTAACGGCAGACGCAATTTGTATTGGTAGCGACGATATAACTGGAAAAAAGAAACAAATTATAATGATAATAGACATAGAAATAACGCCCACTATACCTAAATCTAGTATACTTTCTTTAACTATTTCTACGCCGTTTATCATATAGCCAAAAAGTTCTTTTATTATATTCCAATTAAAAACCGAAAATAAAATTAAAGTTAAAAGTATAGCACCCGATATTCCCAAAAACAAGAACTCTTTTTTACGATTCATAATCATACACCTCTTTACTTGCATTATACCAACACTCGTCGTATAAATTATGTATTTCTTCCGATGCTATCATCCACTTTGTTATTTGAGTTTCGTATTTTGTAAGTTTAAAATTATAATAGTCGTTTTTATAATATAAATCTAACTCGTAGTCAAGCGAAATGGTAAGCGAATAAACGTACCTTGCCTCAAAAAACATTTCAACTTCTTCGCCGTTTTTAACGCCTTTATAGGTAAGCCCTTTATTAGTTAAAATTATAGTGCCGTTTCCTATACGCTTAATAGATGAGTTTGCGTATAACTTTTCCGTTTGTAAAACGCCGAGTTCTACCGTGGTTGACATTTTAAAACTGTCGCTTTTAATTTCTTTATTTAAAACTTTGCGTTGCCATTTATACCACTCGTCTACGTCTATAAACGGAAGTTCTTTATTTACCGAACTAATTTCGTAATAGTCGTTCATTGTAATTTCAAAACCGCACTCTTTACATTTCATATTACAATTTTCAACTATAAACTTATATTCGCTATTACAATGCGGGCATTTATAAATAATATTGTTTAACCCGTAAATATTCGGCTTTTTTCCAACGTAGGCAATTTTGTTTTGCCTATTAAACTCGTAATCGTTATACTTAAAATTATCAAGCAATTTTTTGTTTAATTCTTCTTCGCTACTATTTGCAAGTTCGTTAGCGGTAAAAAGCAAACTATAATTTATAATAATTTTACCTTTTTTTACGTCCGTACTATAACGCGTTCTTGTAAGATACGAGCCCTTGCTTGTTGCTAAAACAACGGGGAGTTTAAGTTTTTTAAGCAAACCTATGGTGGCAGGATTTATTGGGTGCGTTGAACCGCTTGTTGATTGTATACCCTCTGGAAATATGGCAATGCTATCGCCAAGTTTTACAGCCTCTAAAATTTGTTTTATGGCAACTATATCGGGCTGATATAAATACTTTGCTATAACGCCTAGATTTTTAAGTAAAAAATATACGCCCTTTTTAAAAACGTTTTGATATCCGCAAACAACGTGAAGGTCGTTTCTTTTAGCGCCTTTAAAAACGTAAATATAATCATCTTTTGAAGCGTGGCAAGAAAGCAAAACTACGGGGGTGTTTAAAGTTGAATTATAACCGTCGTCATACAAAAATTCTACGTTTCTTTTTTTACAAATTATTCCCATTACCATTTTGGCAACAAAAGCTATAAACCTATTAGGCTTTTTAATTTTTCTGTATTTAAAATCTTTATGAACGTCTTTTGCCATAGCCTTCCTTTAACTTTCGTATCGTTTGTAACTAGCGCCGTAAACTTTTAGTTTTAGGCATTTTTAATAGTTTTATATGCCAACAAGGGCGATTGTTTTGCAAGACTTTGCAAAACAAAAGGGATATCCCTTTAAAATTTTAAGCATTTATTTAGCGCTTTTATTAAATATTGCGGATTGCTCTCGTTTTTTGATTATGTGACCAACAACAAAATAGGCAATTGTTGTAATAAAAACTGTTATTGCTGTAAGAATAACTGTAATTATAATGCCCGTATACCACGGAGCAGAGTTATAGGCATACGCTTCGGGATTGTTTACAAAATCAAGATACTTTTGTAGCACACGTCCAAAACAAGCGCCACATTGAACCCAAATAAACACTTTAAGAAATTTACGTAACCCTTTCATACAATCACACTTTTTTGTTAAATTCTAATTTTGTTTTACTCTATTATAAAAACTTTTTAGTATAATCGTAGCGTAAGTATACTAAATATTATATAATATTTTGATAGGTGTGTCAAATTGATAATATAAAAACGCAAAACCAACTAATTCTAAAACAAAAAAATCGCCAAAAAGCGATTTTTTATGAGTTTATTTTAAGTTGTTTTCTCTATTTAAAAGCATTTTGTCGTAAGAAAGATATTTGTTATAAAGTTCATCGGCATCGCTTTGTGAAACTTTTGGTAAAACCTCGTCTTTAAACTCTATAACGCCGTTTATCGCGCTATTAATATCTTTATAAATTCCACTACCTAAACCCGCGTAAATTGCAGTGCCTAAACAAGCAACTTCTTTATTGTTTAGCGTTACAACCTTTTTCTTGGTTATATCCGCCTTTATTTGTAACCATAACTTGCTTTTAGAGCCTCCACCTATTGAAATAACTTTATCAATAGGTAAATTTAAACACTCTAAATATTGCCTTAACAAACAAGCAACCGATTCCATTATTGCACGGGCAAAATGCGCTTTTGTGTGTTTTAATTCTATGCCGTATACGCCACCTTTAACACCGCTATCGCTTGTTGGCATTACTTGACCGCACATATTTGGAGAAATTATTAACCCCTCGCTTGCAAAAGGTATTTTTTCCGCTTCGCTATCAATTACGGAATATTTTTCGTTATCGTAAAGGTTTTTTCTAAACCACTCCATTACCATACCGGCGGTTGGCGCCCACATTAACAAGCAATATTTATCTTTTGCAATATAATACGCAGGAACTTTTATTCCTTCGTAATAAGGTGGAACTGTTTTAGAAAGCGCGCAAACGGCAAGTGCAGTACCAGTCATTTCGCTAACTATACCTTCGCTTATAATTCCCGAGCCTATAAATCCTGCAATTTGGTCAAGCGCACCCGTTGAAACAGTTGCTCCGTTATACGTACCTACCACTTCGCCACTTTCGTAAAGCGTAGGAAGTTGGTTTTTGGTTATACCTATAAAGTCAAGCATTTCTTCGTAATACTCGCCCGTATTTATATCTAAATATAACGTTGAAGAATAAAGAGATTTTTCACAAGCAAACTTACCCGTTAAACGATAGATTAAATAGTCTTCTAGCAAAACTATTTTATCTACCTTTTTAAACGTTTCGGGCATATTCTTTTTTAACCATAAAATTTTTGGCGCTGGATATCCCGCAGGAACTTCCGTTTGACCAGTTACTTCGTAAATGGTTTTTAAACCGAATTTTGCTTCAATTTCTTTTGCTTCTTCTTCCGCCCTATTGTCAAGCCAAACTATCGCGTTTAATAAAGCGTTACCGTCTTTATCCAAAAATATCATAGTTTCGCCTTGCGTATCTATTGAAAAAGCATCAATTTTAACTTTGCTTGAAAGTTCGTTATACGCTTCTAAAAACAATTTATAATAATCGTCTGCAACAAATTCTACGGTATTGCCTTTGGTTATTAACGTATAAGATTTTGTTGTAGAAGCAATTTCTTTACCCGTTTCATCAAAAACACAGCCTTTTAAAGACGTTGTTCCTATATCAATTCCTAATAAATGTTTCATATTTTCTCCTATTATTTTAAAACCAATCTGATAAGTCTTTATTCCTTTTTATTATAATTTGTAAAATTATAATAAACGCTAACGACAACAAACAAAGCATAAACATTGATAAATAATAATTAGCCCAACCAAAATTATCCATAACTAGCCCCGTTATAAAAGGTATAATTCCCGCACCTATTGACGCAATTGAATTTAATATTAATGTAGACGTACCGCTATTTATATAGTTTTTTAATTTTATAGTTACGTATGACGTTGAACCACTGTTAAGGCAAGTTATAGTAAATTTTAAAGCAATGCACATAATTATTGCAAAAATTAAATTTAAATTATAACCAAATATCATAACGCCAAGCATTAAAAGAGTGATTATTCCAAACAATCTAACCCATTTATAAACTTTGCCTGTTTTTTCAAACAAATTAAACATCATAAAAGACGGTAGTATTGCAACTAACGGCATTAAAAGGCTTATAGTTATAGCTTTTGAAAGCGGAAAGCCTAATTCAAAAAGCAAGGTTGGAACCCAGTTTCCAAAACCGTAATTTAACGATTGCGCCAAAAAACATAAGGTCGTAAGAATTATCATAAAACTTACAACGTTAACCTTTTTGCCTGCTGGGATTACGTAGTCATGACTATGGTCTTTTACTTCAAAAACGTATTCGCCACCGTTTTTTAAAGTTTTTTCAACCATACTTTCTTTTATAAAAAGGTAGATGATTGAAAAAATATAAAACACCGCAAATATAATAAAAGTAATTTTCCAGTTAAAATATTCAACGCAAATGCCCGATACTAAATAGGCAATAGAGTTTCCTACTGGATGCCCAATGGTTAAAAGCTTGTTGGTTGCAGGCAACGTGTCGTTAGGCAGGTGTTTAGTTAAAATATAAACTAAACCGCCCCAGCTCGCACATTGAAAAAATCCGTTTAAACCAAAAATTATCCAAACTTGCCACAAGTCCGTTGTAAGCGCAATTCCCGCAAACGACAACGCAGAAAAAAGCGAAGTTACCGCTAAAAATTTTTTAACGTTTATTTTTGATATAAAAAAACTTAACAGCATTTGAAAAAAAGCGTAAGAAAAATAATATATAGTAAGACCAAGCGAAATTTCCGCTTTTGTTTTACCGTAATATTCTACTAATGCGGAAAGTTGCGTGCTGTATATTAACTTTATTGACATAGTCGCAATATAAAATAAAAACGCAGCAATTAAAAGGCTTTTATATTGCTTTTTGTATTTATATTTATCAAATTGATTAAGAGTTAATTTTTTGCCAAAATTAATTAGTTTGTTTTTACATACGTTTAATGCTTTCATTTTAATATTTCCAAAATTAAAAAATTAAGTTTATTATATAACTTTTATTTTTTTTTTACAACAAAATAAAGCATTTATTTTTAAAAAAATAAACTAAAATCGCCCACTTAATTTTATAACGAATTAAAAAAGCGCTTTTAATACTGAAATGCACCCCAAAAGTTAGACACTTTAGGAGGTGCATTTTTAATGGCAAAAAAAGGACAAGTATTTAAAAAATACTCGCCAGAATTCAAATTATCCGTTATACTAGATATGCGAGAAAACCATTTAACATATACAG
>JAZRGU010000004.1:0-6491 GCA_045644385.1 Christensenellaceae bacterium | reverse complement strand
CCAAAGACCCGTTTACGGGTAGCGAGTAAAAGGTGCAAGACTGGCAGGTCGTTTAAATACGCACTTGTGCGTAAGCCAGAATAGTTTAGGGCTAATTGCCTGAAAATGAAAAACCACCAGCTAGGCTGGTGGATATTTATTTTTATTATATTATTTTAAACTTTTTAAAATTTTTGAACCGTATTCAATAAAGCGTTCTGCCGTACCTTCTTTAAAAGACGTGCCATTAGCTTCATAACCGCCTTCTTGATAAGAGTCTTTCATAGGGTAATATCCTTGATAAGAGTTTGTACAACAGCAAGGAAGTACCATATCGTAGCCTTCGGTTTTCTTTAAGCCTATACCAATGCCGGCAAAAGGCTCGCCTGGAAGACCTGCAAAGGCAACGTTGCCAATTCTTATTGCCGAAAACGGAAGATTAGTAGAGTCGGGATAATTTTTTAAATTAACCTTTCTACGTGCGTCCGCAATCATAGTAGTAAGCATCATACCTTTGTATGGAAGTTCATCGGCTTTGCCTTCTTTATACATATTAAAAATATATTCTGCTTCTTCTAATTCGCTTTCGTCCGCTTTATTAAAAAAGATTTCTACGTCTTCAATTTTATAATCAATTTTATCAACGTCAACGTAATTAACTTTTTCGTAAACTACCATAGCGGAAGCAGCCATAACGTTACCTATATGGCGAGAGTGGCTGTAACCCCTTGAAACGTCGTCAAAGTCCATAAACATACCGTTAAAATCGCCACCTTTTGGAGCAACGTTAACGTGGTTAATATCGCCTTGCGCACCGTTAAATACGATACATTTAGAATTGTCAATAGCCTTTTCAAAAATTCTTCTTGTAAAGCCTGGCCAGTCAGCCGAAATTTTATTTCCGCCTATACAGTCAGGGTGATTGCCAAAGTTTACTACAACGAAGTTTTCACCGTCTTCACGGGTAAATCTTAATACGTTAACGCTTTCGTCAAGCAAGCCCAAAGACTTAACTATATCTGGGTTGTTAACGCCGGGGTTTGTTCTAGTTGTGCCGTCTTTCATAAGATAACGGCGGTTAAACGCAACCTTTTCTGCTTTTGAAAAAGCATAACCCATTTTAGCAGGCTTTAAATCGTTTATTGCCATTTTGCAAGCGTCGGCAATTCTATCGCCTAAAAAGTCGGTGTATTTAATTTCTATTTCACGCGAATTTTCGTTTACTTTTAAAAACGGACCGGTGTGTATGTGCGTTGCGTGAATAAATATGGCTTGCTCGTCAAGTTTAGTTAATTTACAAACTTTATCTTTAATTTCTTTTATTATATCTTTGACTATTCCGCAGTTGTCAACGGCAACTAACACAACGGTTTTATCGTCTTTGTTTACGGCTAACGCGTTTACTTCTAAATCGTCTAAAAAACCTTCGTTAAAGCGGTCTATTAAATAACCGCGAATTTTAATGTTTAACGGAGGGTTAACGTTTACGCGACTAAATCCAACTTTTATATCGTAATTCATAGTAATCTCCTAAATAGGTAAAAGTTTAGCGTTTCTTAAAAGAAACGCTAAACGATATTTTTTTGTAATTAAAAATTAATAACCAACTTTTTCCCAACAATCAAACGGAGCAGCGAGTTCTTCGCTTACGTAAACTTGCGTTTTCATAGTTTGAAGCATTGAACTTGGGATTAATGGAGTAACAGGTCCGTGAAGAACAAGACGGCTAGTCATTCTTTGCCAAGAAGAGAAAGTTCCGTTAGTTAAAAGTGCGTGAACTTCAATTCTTTCTCTTGCATTTTTAACGTCAACAGGGCCGATTGTAGCGGCTTTTGGAGGAACGTCTGCAATATAACCAGATTGACCAAATACGCCGTGAAGTGAGTTTTGAGCAACTGTAAGTGGGTGAAGACCAACTACTCTTGCTTTCATATTAAGCCACTCGTCAATGTTATAAGAACCGTCGCTATTTAAACTTGGCATAAATTCAGAAACAGGGTCAATAAACGCCATATGTCCAGTCCAACCAGGAGAAGATGAACAAATATCCGCACCGCCTTCGCCACATTCAGTAATCATATCTGAATAGTTTGCAATGTTCTTATTAGTAGGGTAGTGAACGTTTTCAAGAGGCATACGAAGTTTTTCGTCAATTTGGTAAACCAAATATTTAAGCATAGAGTGTGCAAAGCCAGCCTTGTAAGTTTCAGGCGCGATGTTACCGTCTTGGTCAGCCCATTCGTCCATAGCAAAGATGTGAACGTTTTTGCAGTCTACTTTAAAGTAGTTGATAAGTTGAGCAAGTGGAATATAAGTGTCTGGTTCAGGGTTACCTAAAATAAGGGTAATTTTTCTATTATTGTCAGATGCTTCTTTAATTCTTTCAAATAAAGTTGCAATCAAAACAGGGTGTGGGTTCATCATAACCTTAATGTTAAAATCAGGGTTAGGGTGCTTTTCTAAATCTGTACCGCTAATTTTTCTTAACTTTTCGCAAAGTTCTCTATCCTTAAAAGGAACGTAATCAGCAGGGATAAATTTAAAATCTGTTGCTGGGTCAAAAATAGTTTTCATTTTAATTCTCCTTTAAAAAGTGTTTTTTTAACGTTAAATTTATCGTCAACCATAGTTAAGTTGGCGTAATTTCCTTCTTCAATATATCCAACGCCTACAAGCGACAAAGCGCGCGCAGGGTTGTACGAGCCAAATCTAAACGCGTCAACAACCGAGCAACCGGTATGTACCATAAAGTTACCGCAAGCAATATCTAGCGTTAATCCCGAACCTGCAATTTCACCGGCATTGTCAAAATGTATGTCCGTAGCTTCTTCAAAACCGGCTGGGATAGGTCCATCGCAAACGAATTGGTCGGCAATTAATATAATTCTATCGTCGCCTTTTATCTTGCGAACAAGCCTTTGCATATATGGTACTACGTGTATACCCATTCTATCCGAAATAAGTTCCGCGTAAATTTCTTTATTGTAATTAACAGCTTCGTCAACGCAAACGCCTCTACACTCTGAATAGTGCGGAATAGTTCCCGTAGCGTTAGTGTGGTGAGTTGCAATTTTTAATCCGTACGGAATATACTTTTCAACTTGCTTTGGCGTTGCTTCACTGTGTGCAACCGCAAAAACTATGTTTGGAATTTCTTTTTTTACGTCTTTAACAAATTCTTCAATGCCCTCTCTTTCAGGAGCAAAGCACCAAACTTTTGCAGAGTCTTTTACCTTTTTTACAATATCAATATACTCTTGTTTAACTATCGCGTCTTTCCAAACGTTTTTATCGCGTTCACAGCCAAAATTTGGCGAAAGGTAAGGGCCTTCCATATAAAAGCCTACAAAGTTGTCAAAATCGCCGTTTTTGTTGGCGGTTAAAATATCGTCTGCCGCTTTTATGTACGCATCTTTATTAAGGTTGTTATAAAGCGCGGGTAAAACGCCCGTAACGCCGTGCTTAAACAAAAATTCAGATGTTTTTTTAGGCTCTTCAAAAATCCACATATTGTCTACTGCGTGGGTGTGAATATCTATAAGGCCAGGACCTACGTAATAGTTTTGGGCATCAATAATTTCGCAATCGTTTGGAATTTTAACGTCTTTTGCTTTTCCATACGCTTTTATAAATTCGCCGTCTATTAAAATAGTGCCGTTTGGAATTAGGTAATCTTGCATTACGATTGTTGCGTTAATAATTGCTTTCAAAAAAACACCTCTACTAATATAATTTTAGTTACGACCATTATAATATATAAAACGCTATTAATCAACCTTTTTAATAAAAATTTTTAAATTAATTATAGTATGAATTTTAAAATTATAAAAAAAGTATAAAGTCAATTGACATTAAAAATTCATTGATATATAATTATTTTGTATTTAAAATTTAAAAATAAATTTTTTGCAAGGAAGGTAAAAAATGTTAAACAAATGGAAAGAACTTATAGGAACTCCTAAAAATTATAATTTTGAAAAAACTTTTGAATTTGTTAAAAAATACGAACTTAACGGGTTTGATTGCGAAGTTTATTTGCAAGCAAACGGTATAAGGCCAGACGGTAAAATTACGTATCAAAGGGTATTTTTTGCAATACCTAAAAACGCAACGGGCAAATTGCCTGCGGTAGTATTGCCGTTCTATTTTCCAGAAGCAACTATGGCTTACAACCCAGAAACGCAAGAGCATTTACCATACCCAGGGTACGCTTCAAACTTAATGCTTGTAGACCTTGTTGAAAGGGGATTTATCGTAGCAACTGCCGACGCGTATTATAGAACTTATATTGATAGCGATTTGGATAACGACGCTTGGGAACGTTGGCAATTAGCAGGAACTGCAATAATAACTGATTATCCAGGGTGGACGGGTATAGGTAAATTGGTTGCAGATACTCAACTAGTTATAGACGTTGTTGAAAAAGACCCACGTGTAGATGCAGAAAATATTGGTATATACGGGCACTCTTTGGGTGGAAAAATGGCGTTTTATACGGGTTGTTTAGACGAAAGAATTAAGGTTATAGGCGCAAGCGACTTTGGTATCGTTTGGGAAAGCACAAATTGGGACGACGTGTGGTATTGGGGCAAAAAGTTAGAAGAAGTAAAAAAAGCAGGTCTTAACAACCAAGATTTATTAGCGTGCGTTGCTCCAAAGCCGTTCTGTTTAGTTGCAGGGCATTACGACAACGAAGAAAGTAAAAAAGCGCTTGACACCATAGAAGGTTATAAAAAACATAAAGATAAATTGTTTATTGTAAACCACGCAACGGGGCATAAACCCGTACCGTATGCAAAAGATGCATTATACGGCTATTTAGAGTATCATTTAAAAAAATCAAAATAAAAAAAGCGCTGATTTTTCAGCGCTTAATTTTATTTTTTACAAAAAGATTTGCAAAAATGTGGTGTTGCCACAACGTCGTCAGTAGTTTTTTCGTGTGTTATTTCAATGCAATCTAAATTACAAGTGTTGCAACTATCGTTGTGAATACACTCGCAAACGTTACATTTTACTCTACAATTACAATTATTACAATTATTCATAATAAAACCTCCATTTTAATTATTGTCAATATAAAAATCATTTATTCCTAAAATAAAACTTTATAAAAACTTTTTGAGTTTTTGTTCGTAAGTTTCTTCAAGTTCTTTTAGTTTTTTTGCATACTCTATTATAGTTTTATCGGTAATGTGTTTGGAATTATTAATAATTCCGCAAAGTTCAGTTATTCCCATAACCGTACCTTTTATCATAAGTTCCGCTATGTGCTGTGCGGTGTCGTCAAAAGCCGTGTTTACTTTTATAGCAGAAGACATCATCATCTTTTTAAAAGTACCAACTTCTTTTGCTTCGTAGCCTTTTTCTTGCATATAAGCAGAAATTTCGCCTATCAATTTTTCATAGCCTTCGTATTCGCTGGCTATTTCTTTTTTTAACGGGCAGTCTTCAAGTTCGTTAATTACGTTAGTAATTGAAAGCAACGCTACGTTTGCGTTGCGATAAACTTCGTTTATAGCATCTTGATTAATCTCTTTTTCAACCATATTTTACTCCTTGTAATTAGTTTGTTTTGTTCTTTAAAAAGTATGCTTAAATAGTTGACAAATTATAAAAAAAAATGTAAAATCATAAAGAACCGCTCGGAAAAGGCTATAAAGTTCGGTTATCGGCGCCTTTGCATTTAGCGAAATTCGGCGAGATTAGACAGGAGGTACAATGTAGATGTACGCAATTATTGAAAACGGCAACAAGCAGTACAAAGTTACAGAAGGTGACGTTGTAAAGTTTGAAAAAATTGATGCCGAAGTTGGTGCTAGCGTAGAATTCAGCGCATTATTAGTATCCGACGAAGAAGGAATTAAAGTAGGCGAAAGCGCAAAGGCTTTCATAGTAACCGGCGAAGTATTAAAGCACGACAAGTTAAAAAAAGTTATCGTGTTTAAATACAAAGCAAAGAAGAACGAGAGAAAGAAAAAAGGTCATAGGCAACCTTTCACTTCCGTTAAAATCTCTAAAATTGCATCTAAATAAGGGGGAGGTAAAAGATTATGTTTTTAATTAGATTATTTGCTCATAAAAAAGGTGTAGGTAGCAGTAGAAACGGTCGTGACAGTGCTGCAAAGCGTTTAGGCATTAAACGTGCAGACGGTCAAAAAGTTAGCGCAGGTTCTATCCTTGTTAGACAACGCGGTACAAAGTTCTATCCAGGCAACGGTGTTGGCATTGGTAAAGACGATACTTTATTTGCAACGGTTTCAGGCGTAGTTAAGTTTGAAAGAGTTGGTAAAGACCGCAAGCAAGTTTCAGTTTACGAAGCTTAATTAAATTAAAATTAAAAGTGTATGCGTAAAATGCGCATACACTTTTTTGTGTAAACAATAAACCCCCAGATAGTCTGGGGGTCCAGTAAAGGTTTACCGTTGAGAAAAATCCTCCGTTTGTGTATAATAAAAGTTGCGACCTGCCAGTTGCAACCAATAAAACAAACGGAGGATTTATGAAAAAAG
>JAZRGU010000003.1:0-14236 GCA_045644385.1 Christensenellaceae bacterium | reverse complement strand
AGCACCCTTATTTAGGGGTGCTTTTTGCGTGGCTTCGTTCAGTTGATTTGCCCTTTGGGCTACCGTTAGCACGGCGCAACCCTTTTGTCGCCTTGCGACATTTCCCCTCTCAGGGGAATCGCCCCCTCTCTCCGCCAAGAGCGATTCTATTTGACCCAAATAGAGTCGCATTTTCTATTACTATAATCAAATATATATTTGTTAAAGGCAACGCAGGGATAATTTTCACTTTTGAAAGACCTAAATAGGTCTATTATTTAAGGGCTTTTTAATTTTTATTAAAAATTTATTGCTTTCTATGTTATAAAATGTTAAAATATACTTGCGGCTCTTAATTTAATATTTTCACATAAAAGTATACTTCTTTTGGGCATGAGTGTATCTTTTTCGCACTACAAACAAATCTTTTATGTGGATTTATTTGATTAAATTAAGTGTCGCAACTTAGAGCGATAAGTCACTTTGCTAAGTGTCGTATTCGCTTGAGTATGGCACTTTTTTATTTACTTAAAAGGAGTAATTATGAATCTATTAACAAAATTAGCAGAAAAATTTAAAAACATTAAAGATGAAACAAAAAAACGTATTGTTACAACAGTTTTAGCTGGTAGCATTGCACTTTCTGGTCTTGGCATGGCAGGTTGCACAAGTTGTATCCCTGACCCTAACAACACAAATCCACCAATCACGAATCCTGGTGACCAAAATGGTGGAAGCAATAACGGAGGATCTCAAAATGATTATTTAAATTATTCACAAATTCTTCAAAATGTGTTGACTGATAGTTATTACTATGAGCTTATCTCTTTAGACAAATCTTATTTTGAAACAAACAAAGAATATTTGCATTACAAAAATGCAAAATATAATGCTATTCCTTACGGATTTTTGGAAGATGAAGGTTTTGATATCAATGCAATTAAGAACAATAAAGTTGCATCTCAATCAGATATGTATTTGGATGGCAATGATTTATTTATTGAACTAAAAATTGAAACTAAAGTAGGATACACATTTTCAAATTCTAAAGAAACATCTTATTTCACAAATTACATTTTAAAATATAATTTAACAGATCAAGAAGTTAAAGAAATCAAAGCAATGTTTAAGCGCTTAGATGTTAGTATAGAAAAAACAACTTATTTCCAATCAGCTTTCTTTGTTCAGGAATTATCTTATCAAAAAGAACCAACTGTTATTTCAAAAACTTATGCAACAGAAAAAGGCTTGCAATCATTTGCAACTCATGCAGATAAAGCAAATTATCTTACTACAAATAGAATAACAGCAACATATATGGGCCATTCACTAATTCAAGACCAAATATATAACAACACTTTCCAAATACATCCTTCTATCGACGACAAATACAACTCTTTTTCACAAGGCAATATGACAGTTGCTCGAATCACAGTTTATGGTTTAGGATCAGGTTGCGCAACACTAAATGGCTTGAAAATTTATGCTAATACTCATGTTGATGCAAACTTTACAAACGATGAATTGTTAAAGAATCTTGAAGCATCGAAAAAGACAGTTACATATTTAACTTGTCAAAATGCTCATTTTAAAGATGTGGAGGCAAAGAGTTCCACTTTGGAAGAACTTTTAAAATAATTAAAAAAAGTTCAAATGCAATCACCACTTGCCCGCCATTAAAAACCCTATTTGAACTCTTGTGGTTTAGATAGAGTTTTTGCATTATTAGTTTTATTTGACAATATAAATATAATATAATTAAGCGTGAGTTCCTTGGAACGAAAAAATGGTGAGATTGTTTCAATATCCGTGTGTCGCCTTTAAAAAGTAACGATTATTCGTTACTTTTTTTATGTAATTAAATCCCCAAACTATCTGGGGGGGGGATTTAATTAAATTTAAAGTGTGGTAGTTAAAAATAACCCCACACTTTTTATTTTCTAATTTATTTTTGTTAGACCGAAAGAAAACGAGTTTTCTTTTCCCCTACGTTTGACAATCACTCTTTTTATGCTGTCAAAGAAAGCAAAAAAGGAGGTTAAAGCAATTATGACCGAACTCTCAATTTTGCTCATAACATTGCAGATAGTTTACACTATACTACTTATCCAAAAGGAACTTTAACCACCTTTCACAAGTAGTATAGCATAAAAAAGAATTAATTGTCAAACACCCCATAATCCTAACCCCAAAAATAAAAAAACGAGGTAAAAATTACCTCGTGATGCGTGGTCGGAACAATGCCGACAACTAATCAAAGATTAGGTACGCTACCTTGATATTATTATATGCAATAAAATTGCCTTAGACAACTAAAAATAAAGTGATTTGTTTGTAATATATCATTTTTATTTTTATTCGTTTTTTAATAACGTAATTTTTAACTTAATCGTTATTTACTGTGCCAATTTTCTTTAAACTATTGATTAAACCGTTTTTGTAGCACGTTTTTTATATGGTTATATATACAAATAAGCAAATTTTAAACAAACAACGTACTTGCTTAAAAATTTTTTATTTCTACAAATTGGAATTTTTTATTTTTTTGCAATTATAATTGGTTGATAAAAACCCGTTTCTTCGGGAAACGTCCATACCACTTCGTTAAAACCATTATCAATAAATAAAGCCGTTAATTCCTGCCTACGAGTTGCTCTATATTCGCATTCAAATTTATTAATTTTTAACTCATCTTCGTCATCAATAATATATTGTGTTAATTTATATCTATCGTCATTCCAAATCCAAGTTTGAAACGATACCCGTTTGCCTTTTTCGGTTTCGTAAATATACGGCGGAGAGTATGGCGGTTTGTTTTTAAGCAAGGCGTCGTAATCTCTTATACTTCCTACAAAAATGCCGTTTTCTTTAATTTGATTTACAATGCTTTTTACGGCTCTACCTAAATCTTGGCTTGTAAGCATATGAGGCAACGCATTATCCATAGCAATAACTATATCAAACTTATTAAAAAAAACTTGTGATAACGCGCAAAAGTCTGCGTTTTTGAATAAAATATCAACCTTTGCATTTAACGCCCTTGTTCTTGCTTCGGCAATTTCGCCTTCGCTTATATCAGACGCGGTTACTTTATATCCAAGTGAAGCAAGTCCTATTGCCTGAGTTCCTATTCCGCAAGCACAATCAAGTACGCTAGCACTTTTGTTATAACCAAATTTTTTAAAAATCGTTTGCAATAATTCGGCTTGTTCTTTGGTGGTGGCGTTCCAATCAAGAAACAATTTATCGTAGCAAGAAGCCATATCGTCATAAAATTTTTGTGTTATACTCATTTTGACACCTCGTCAAATTTTTATAATTATATTATATCAAAAATAACCAAGCATATCAAATAATTTTTTTACGCCATATATATAAATAAAAAAATAAATTCTATAATTATTAAAATATGGAAAAATAAAAACTAATTTATTGCATAAAACTAAACTATATTGTATAATAAAATTACGTTAATATAAAGGATTTGTACAATGATTAGCAATATTAAGAATATAAATATCGTGTCTTCTTTTCACACACAAACTAAAAAATATGGAAAAATTGAAAGTAGAAAGTACCATGGTTTTCTATTTAAAATAACCGGCTTAACCGACTATTTTTTTAATGGAAAAAAAATAACTTTAAGTGCTGGAAACGTACTTTTTATTCCACAAGGTGCTAGTTACGAGTACGTTAGCCAATCTGGGGACAGTTTATATACCTCAATCAATTTTTTTGCCGACGTAGAAAGTCCTTGCCCCACCCTATTTTCTACAAGCAACTTTTACAAAATAAATTTTATTTACAACGATTTTTCGGAACTATGGAGGTTTGGGGCTACTCACGATAAATACACTTGCATGTCCGTGTTTTACGATTTTTTATCGTACCTTGCAAGGATAACGCATTTAAACAATTTAAAAGAAAATAACACCCTTATAATAGAACCTGCTATTGAATATTTAAAATCACACATATTTAAATGTAATCTAAAAATAGAAAACTTATCTAAACTATGTTGCATTTCAGATACTTATTTTAGAAAATTATTTATTTTAAGATTTAACGTAACTCCGCAAGAATATGTAATATCAAAGCGCCTTGCCTATGCTAAAAGCATTATTGAAAGTGGAGATTTTAACAATATTTCTGAAATAGCCGAACTTGTTGGATATAAAGACCCTTTTTATTTTAGCAAAGCGTTTAAAAAGTTTTACGGAGTTTCTCCATCAAACGTAAAACCATAAAATATACGCGTTATATTAAAAATAAGCAGTTTATAAAAACAATATGAGATATTAAAAATACGCACGTTTTTTAAACGCTATTATCGTTTAAAGCGATATATATTTAACAAAAACGGTTTTAAAAACCGTAAACAACTTGTTTTTATACTACAATAATTTTTTTATATAATTGTAAAAGCAAAAAAATTTCTCATATTATATAATATGAGCACTATAATTTTAACGGGCGGTGGTACTGCCGGACACGTAACGCCTAATTTTGCAATTTTAAAATACTTACAAACTCACTTTTCTTCTATTTATTACGTTGGTAGCGAATCGGGTATAGAAAAACGTTTAGTAAAAGAACAAAATATCCCCTACTATTCTATTAAATCGGTAAAACTAGTTAGGAGTTTTACTTTTAAAAATTTTAAAATTCCATTTGTTTTTGTAAAAAGCGTAAGCGAAGCAACTAAAATTTTAAAAAAGTTAAAGCCAGACGTCGTATTTTCAAAAGGCGGATACGTTGGGCTTCCCGTTACGATTGCTTCAAAAATGCTAAATATTCCCGTTATTATACACGAATCGGACTTTACATTGGGGCTTTCTAATAAAATAGCGTCGCTTTTTGCTAGCAAGGTTTTAACGTCTTTTAAAGAAACTTCTTTAACTATAAAAAACGGCGAATACGTAGGCGCGCCAATTCGCGAAGAACTGCTTAACAATACTTTAAAAATTACTAGGGAAAAGTGGGGGTTTTATAATAATTTGCCCGTGCTTTTAATAATAGGTGGGTCTAGCGGAGCAAAAAAAATTAACGACTTATTTTACAAAAGTTGCAAAGAGTTAACAAAAAAATTTAACGTTATTCATATAGTTGGCAAAAACAATTTAACGCCTATAAAACTACAAAATTACAATCAAGTTGAATACGCTAATATGCAAACGGTTTATCCTATAACCGACGTTTGCGTTTCTAGGGCTGGCTCTAACACGGCGTTTGAACTTATGTTTTTAAAAATTCCAACGCTTTTTATTCCGCTTTCTAAATCAAATTCTAGGGGCGACCAAATACAAAACGCCAACTATTTTAACTCTTTAAACGTATGCGACGTTCTTTACGAAGAAACCGCCACAAGCAAAACTTTTACTCAAAAAGTTATTAGTTTATACCAAAATTCAAACTATTATAAACAAAATATTAAAAACGCCAAATTTTTAATAGCAAATAAAAAAATAGCCGAAATTTTGTGTAAATATTGACATACCTTTGTCAAAATAGTATTATATAATATAAGTAAATTAGGAGGGTTTTATGAAAAACCAAATACTTATAGAATTACTATTTTTATTGTTATCGCGAAAATCAATAACGGCAAAATATATTGCGCAACGCTACGAAGTTTCAGAACGCACGGCGTATAGGTATATAGACGAACTCTCTTTATGCGTGCCAATTTACAATACTCGCGGTAGAAACGGCGGATTTTCTATTGCCGACACTTTTAAAATACCCGCCACTTTTTTTACGGAAGAAGAAAGTGAGTTTTTGCTTAACGTTTTAAACGGCGTTAACAACGATATTAATTCGCAACAACTAACTAAAATAATTGAAAAATTTAAGTCTATTTCTAAAAAGAAAGACGAGCAATTTACGTTAGATTTTGGCAATTTAATTATTGACGGCGGTGCTTGGGGAAGCGACGAAAGTTTTAAACAATCAATAATGTTTTTGGAAAAAAGCATAGAGCAAAAACAAGAAGTTTCGCTTGTATACGTTAGTAAAGACGGAACTGAAACTTCACGCACGATACAGCCACATATTTTAATACTAAAACAAGGGCTATGGTACGTTTACGCCTATTGTAACCTACGCAAAGAGTTTAGGCTTTTTAAGGTAGGAAGAATACAACGCGCTAAACTTACGGGCAAAATTTTTGAAAGGCGCACAACTCCTAACGTAAAAGAAATTTTACAAAAATGGTACGACGAGTTAACTGCGGAAGTAGTTGAATTAGAAATTTCAAAATTAGCAAAGGCAGACGTAGAAGAGTGGCTTGGAATAGACAACGTTTACACTTTAAAAAACGGTAAAATTATAGCGTCTTGCGAACTGCCTATTGATAACGTTTTGGCAGGCAAAATTTTATCGTTTGGCAAAAACGTTAAAGTTTTAGCACCGCAACAATTAAAAAAAGCCGTAGTAGATATTGCAAAAGACGTTGAAAATATGTATTAACGCCCCGAATATTACACGCGCTTTTAATGCGATATTTAATTGTTTAATTTATTAATCTATATCTAAATTTTCAAAGGCTTTTTTTGTGGCGGACATAGCGTCGTCATACGAAAAGCCTTTACTTATTAAGTGGTTATAGCATTTTGCAAAATTTTTTTTGTCTTTTTGCTTGTTTTTAGAATATTTTTGCGCTATTTTTAAAGCCGTTTCAAACTCGCTATCTATATCAATTAGCGCGTCGTTTATTACGGTTTCGCTAACGCCCTTTAATTTGAGTTCGGTTTTTAAAAGGCGCTTTCCTTTATAGTTTGAATAAGTTAACACAAACCTTTCGGCATAGTTTTGGTCGTTTATAAAATTGTAACTTTTTAATTTTTCAATAACTTCTAAAACGATTTCTTCAATATACCCTTTTGAAATTAACTTATCTTTTATTTGCCTTTCCGTTTTTACGCTTTTAGAAATAAAATTTAATGCAGAGTCAAAACAGGCTTGCGCTTCGCTATTTTTTTGGATATCTATAAGAGTAGTTTCGTCTATTTCCATACCCACTTTTAACCTTGCTTGCATAACGGTTGCAAGGTTAAGCCCACAATAATAACTGCCGTTTAAATAAACGCTTACCCTTTTATTGTTTTTTAGTTGCGGTTTAAGGTCTGTTATAGTTTTCATTATTTATACACTTCGTATTTTTCTTCTAAAATATTAAACAACGCTTTGCCCGAAGAAATATCTAGCATCGCCCTTTTTACGCTTTCGGTATCCTTTTTTGGAACGGTAAAAGTTATAACTACTCCGTCGCCCGTAAAATCGGTAGATATAACGTTTATTTTTATACTGCTAAAATATTTTAATATTTTAGGATATAGCGAAAAAGAAACTTCCGTTTTTATAACCGACGACAAAATGTATTCAATAATTTTAGCGCTATCAAGCGCGTTGCAAACGCTTTCGCTATAAGCCCTAACAAGTCCGCCCGCGCCTAGTTTTACTCCGCCAAAATACCTTGTTACAACGGTTGCAACCTTGTATAATTTGCGGTTTTTTAAAACTTCTAGCATTGGCATACCCGCCGTGCCTTGCGGTTCGCCGTCGTCAGAAAATTTTACGTAAAACCCACCGTCGTCAGCAATATACGCGTAGCAATTATGCGTTGCGTCGGGATATTTTGCCCTAATGCTTGAAACAAAATTTTTTGCTTCGTCTTCCCCGTCAACGGGAGCAACCGAGCAAATAAAACGAGATTTTTGAATAACCGTTTCCGTTACGGCAGGCTGTTTTACGCTTACAAAACTTTCTTTCATTATTAAACTAAAACTACCTTAAAGTGTACTTTTTTACCTTTGTGCAAAATAAATTCGCCAGCCTGCAAATATTTTTCCAAAGAAACGTCGTTAACGTTAATTTTATCTT
The DNA here is from genome assembly GCA_045644385.1 of Christensenellaceae bacterium. Lineage (GTDB taxonomy): Bacteria > Bacillota > Clostridia > Christensenellales > Borkfalkiaceae > HGM11412. Next base: position 6,376 of record JAZRGU010000003.1, on the reverse strand, counting down.
CGTTTATAGAAACGCCACCGCCTTCAATTAAACGCCTTGCTTCGCCCCTAGACTTGCAAATATTAAGGGCAACTAAAACGTCTATTACGGTTTGAGTATCTTTTGAAATTTCTTTTACGGGCATATCTTCGGCGTTACCACCGCCAAAAACCGCTTTCGTTTGCTTTTCGGCTTTAATTGCTTCTTCTTCGCCGTGAACGAGTTTTGTAAGTTCAAAAGCCAAAATTTCTTTTGCCTTGTTAAGTTCTTCGCCTTCCCAAGAATTCATTTGGTTAATTTCTTCAATAGGAATAAACGTAAGCATTCTTATGCACTTTAACACGTCGCTATCGGCAACGTTGCGCCAATATTGATAAAACTCAAACGGACTAGTTTTTTCAGCGTCAAGCCAAACTGCGCCCTTTGCCGTTTTACCCATCTTTTTACCTTCGCTATTCATAAGTAAAGTTATAGTCATAGCGTAAGCGTCTTTGCCTAGTTTTTTGCGGATAAGTTCAGTTCCGCCAAGCATATTAGACCACTGGTCGTCCCCACCGAATTGCATATTGCAACCGTATTCTTTATAAAGGTGATAAAAGTCGTAAGATTGCATTATCATATAGTTAAACTCTAAAAACGACAAGCCTTTTTCCATACGTTGCTTATAGCACTCTGCCCTTAACATATTGTTTACCGAGAAACAACCGCCAACCTCTCTTAAAAGTTCAACGTAGTTAAGTTTTAAAAGCCAATCGGCGTTGTTTACCATTATTGCAGGGTTTTCACCGTCAAATCTAATAAACTTTTCCATTTGCTTTTTAAAACACTCGCAGTTGTGGTTAATGGTTTCAACCGTCATCATAGAACGCATATCCGTTCTGCCCGACGGGTCGCCTATATGCCCCGTGCCACCACCGATTAAAACTACTGGTTGATTGCCTGCAAGTTGAAGCCTACGCATTAAGCAAAGCGCCATAAAATGCCCTACGTGAAGCGAGTCTGCCGTAGGGTCAAAGCCAATGTAAAACTTTGCTTTGCCGTTATTTACTAATTCTTTAATTTCGTTTTCGTCCGTAACCTGAGCAATAAGCCCACGTTCAACTAATTCTTCATAAATTTTCATAATTCACCTCGTAAATAGTTATAATAAACAAAAAACTCTACAACCAAGCGGTTGTAGAGAGCGAAAATCGCGGTACCATCTCTTTTTAAGTAGTTTTCGCAAACTACTCCTTATAAAGTAAAATACTTACGCGCAATATCGGGCGCACCCGTTTTAGCCTACTGTAAGTTCAGCCAACCGCTCAAAAGTGTATTCACAAAAATAACTTAACGTGCTTGCACCAACCGCACGCTCTCTACGTAAGAAAAAATTTGCTACTTGCCTTTTTCAACGCGTTAATATTAAGATATTAAAATTTTATCATTTGTTAGTAAAAATGTCAAGCAAATATCAATATTAACGAATTTGCATTAATAAAAATTATTTTTATAAAAAAATAACGCAATGGGCAATTTATTGTTTAAATGCGGTTGCAAAATACCTTTTAGATATGTTATACTTATATAAATTCGTTTAAAAAAATTATTGGAGGAAACAATATGCAATATTCACACGAAGTAGAGAATATGGTTTGCGTTAAACAAGGCCCTAACCACGGCCCAGCACCTATTCCCGAAGAAGGTAAATGGATTAAATCCAAAGAAGTTAGCGATATTTCCGGTTTAACGCACGGCATTGGTTGGTGCGCACCACAACAAGGCGCTTGCAAACTTACGCTTAACGTTAAAAACGGTATTATAGAAGAAGCGCTTGTAGAAACCATTGGTTGCTCGGGTATGACTCACTCTGCCGCTATGGCGTCTGAAATACTTCCAGGCAAAACTATTTTAGAAGCACTTAATACCGACCTTGTATGCGACGCTATCAACACCGCAATGCGCGAACTTTTCTTACAAATCGTATACGGTCGTACTCAATCGGCTTTCTCTGACGACGGTTTAGTTATCGGCGCAGGGCTTGAAGACCTTGGCAAAGGCTTGCGTTCACAAGTTGGCACTATGTACGGCACGAAGGAAAAAGGTACTAGATATCTTGAAATGGCAGAAGGCTACGTTACTAGAATGGCTCTTAACGAAGATATGCAAGTTGTTGGTTACGAATTCGTATCTCTTGGCAAAATGACTGACTTTATTAAAAAAGGTATGGACCCTAACGAAGCGTATAACAAAGCAATGGGTCACTACGGTCAATTTGACAATGCGTTTAAGTACATTGACCCACGCAAGGAATAAGGAGGTGCTAAATTATGGCATTATTTGAAGGTTATTCAAGAAGAATTGATAAAATTAACGGCGTTTTAAAAGAATACGGCATTTCTTCTGTTGAAGAGTGTAAAGAAATTTGTTTATCAAAAGGTATTGACTGTGACGAAATTGTTAGAAGCACTCAACCTATTTGCTTTGAAAACGCAGTTTGGGCATATACAGTTGGCGCTGCTATCGCAATTAAAAAAGGCGCTAAAAAGGCATACGAAGCGGCTTCACTTATCGGCGTTGGCTTACAATCTTTTTGTATTCCAGGCTCTGTTGCAGACAACCGTAAAGTAGGTATTGGCCACGGCGAACTTGGCGCAATGCTTTTAAACGACGATACTGACTGCTTCTGCTTCTTGGCAGGTCACGAATCTTTTGCCGCAGCAGAAGGCGCAATTAAAATTGCACTTAACGCTAACACGGTTAGAAAAAAGGATTTAAGAGTTATTTTAAACGGTTTGGGTAAAGACGCGGCTATGATTATTGCAAGAATTAACGGCTTTACTTACGTTGAAACTGAATTTGACCCATATAGCGAAACTGTTAAAGTAGTTTACGAAAAAGCGTTCTCTAACGGCGCAAGAGCAAAAGTTAAATGCTACGGTGCAGATAACGTTAACGAAGGCGTTGCTATTATGCGTTTAGAAAACGTTTCGGTTTCAATTACGGGTAACTCTACTAACCCTACCCGCTTCCAACACCCAGTTGCAGGCACTTACAAAAAGTGGTGTAACGAAAACGGCGTTAAATACTTCTCCGTAGCAAGCGGTGGCGGTACTGGTAGAACGCTTCACCCAGACAATATGGCTGCCGGCCCTGCATCATACGGTATGACTGATACTATGGGTCGTATGCACGGCGACGCGCAATTCGCTGGTTCTTCGTCAGTTCCAGCACACGTTGAAATGATGGGCTTAATCGGTATGGGTAACAACCCAATGGTTGGTGCTACCGTTGCAGTTGCAGTCGCAGTTGAAAAGGCGATGAATAAATAATTAAAAGTAAAATTAAAAGTGTTGCTAAGTTTAGCAACACTTTTCTATTTCTTATTTAATTTAATAATTTTAAAATTTTTCTGTTACTAGCAGACATTCGTATATACATGTCTGATTTTTTCTATCCAACAAACTACATTCTCTACCTAATTCCTTCGTTGTTTTCTGCAAATCTTTCTTACTTGCAAGTTTTTGGGAACAATGTACTGTAACTATAGCTTCTTCATTACTAATAGGACACTTTCCTGGATACTCTTTTTTAAAGAGTTCCGCCTTTGATTTACCAACAATTTCCCAATTCATAATACAATCCCCCCTTATTGTTATTTATATTCAATATTTCCATCAAAACATATTATACTTATAGATTCTGAATACCAGCCATTTTCTTTATTTATACTGTTCCATTCTTCCATCGTTCCATTATAATTTATAGAAATATGGTATAAATAATTAGAAAAAGCAGATTTGCCGATACTTACTACTTTATTATACATAGTCACATTCGTTAGCCTATAACATAAATAGAAAGCATGTTCTGCTACATTCACTACATTTTCACCAATAATCACACTAGTTAAATCATAACACCTATAAAACGCTTGTCGTTCTATATTAGTTACAGCATTACCCAATACAACACTGGTCAAAAATTCACAATCATAAAAAGCACCATATAAAATTTCCCCACCATTTACCGTTACATGTGTCAAGGTTGTTGGTATATAATATGTACTAGTATCCCAACTACTCAAATCGTTGCCATGATAATATTGCTTAACCGCCGTGCCTCCTTCAAACTTTTCAGAACCGAAAATATAACCTAGTGGATATTGATTTATATTACTACTTGTCACTCCTGCTTTTGCCCCTATAAACGGCAACGTTATTTCTCGCAAACTACTGCAACCAGAGAACGCACCACAACCCCTGCTTGTTACACTATTTGGTATTTCTATCTTTGTTAAACTGCTGCAATTAGAGAACGCATATCTTCCTATACTTGTTACGCTATTTGGTATTGTTATATTAGCTAAACTATTGCAATTAGAGAACACATAATCACCTATACTTGTTACGCTATTTGGTATTGTTATATTAGTTAAACTATTGCAATTAGAGAACGCATAATCACCTATACTTGTTACGCTGTCACATATCGTAACGCTTATTAAACCCTTGCAACCTTTGAACGCCCCAGAACTTATATCTGCATCACCTGTTATGGTTACAGTTTTTAACGACTTTGGTATTCCATCGTTTTCGAAAACCGATGAAATACCAAATAAGGAACCTAAATATCCTGTAACGAATGGCAAAGTTAAATTCACCATATTTATACATTGCTCAAAAGCACCAAACTCAATTTCATCAGCTTTTGTAATTGTAACATTTATTAAATTTTCTTTTTCAATAAACCTGAAAACATTAATTGGAACTACAGCAGTTTCAATAGGGCAACCATAAAAAGAATAACCACCAATACTTTCAATATCTCCAGTTGCAATTAATTCTACCAAATTAGTGCAATTATAAAATGCGTTATTACCTATGCATGCTACATTTTCAGGTATAATTACGCTTTTAAGTGAAGTGCAATAATTAAACGCAGAATCACATATAAATTTTACGGTATTAGATATATAAATATTTGTCAATTTCTTGCAATTATAGAAAGCATATCCACATATGCCAACCGTTCCATCCTTAATTGAACACGAACCCAATATGGATGTTTTTGAATCAACAACCCAATTATCAATGTAAAAAACATTGTCAATCCAATTTTCATTATTGTAGTACGTTTTAGTGTATTTAAAAGCAATATGACCTATGTTTTTTAATTGTTTAGGCAAATTTACAATTTCTAGATTTGAGCAATTAGCAAATGCAGAAGAACCTATACTTATTATTGAATTTGGCATTGTTACGCTAATTAAATTATCGCAATTAAAAAATGCCGAATCTCCAATATTTTCAACGCCTTCAGGTATAATAACATGAGTTATATTAGATTCATAAAAAGCATCTTTGCCTATTTCCTTTACAGGTAAATTATTATAAGTATCTGCAATTACAACTCTTTTTGAAACTCCCTCATAACCCAAAACTATTGCATAATTAGCTCCACGTGGGACAAAATAAACTACACCTTCAGTAGGGTGATTATTAAAAACTTTTTTGCAAATGGTACACCATCCATCATCCCCAAAAAAATGAGTGCTAGTTATTGTTCCTAATCTTTCTCTAACAACGCTTTCGCCACAACCATATTCACAATACGCCGTTTCAGTACCATTTGCCTTGCAAGTTGCATTATTATTATAATTATAAGTTAGATATTTGTGAGTTTCCAAATTGCCATATTCTTTGCTACATACTGCACATTTTGCCTTTATTTGGCAAGTTGCAGTACCGCCTTTATGAGCTTCTATGCCTTGCTTTTCACCACAAGTACACTCATGCCAATGGTTTAACTCGTTGCTTTTTATAGTAGTGTAATAATGTGTATGCGCTGGAGTATCGTCACCAATATTATTGTCACAAGCAGTAAATACGGCTAAACATAAAGTTATAGCAAAAATAATTGTTAAAAGTTTAAATAATATTTTTTTCATAACAACTCTAATAATTTCTATTTATAATATTTTATCACTTTACAAAACAATTTGCAAGGAATAATTTACAAATAAAACGATGAATTACAATGTGTTTATCATCATCAAAAATGACGTGTCCTAAGATTAATAATTTTTTAAAAAATAGTTTAAAACCCTAACTTTTTTAATAAATTTATTGCTAAGTAATTTTATAAATTTCCTTATGCGTTGAAATAATGGGCCTTATCGGTATGGGTAACAACCCAATGGTAGGCGCAACGTTTGCAGTTGCCGTTGCAGGTAAAAAGGCGATGAATAAATAATTAACTACAAACTAAAAGAGTTGCAAAAGTGCTCTTTCCATAGGGATTTTTGGTCAAAAATAAAAGTGTAGCCCACTATACTTCGCAAAAAGCGAAATATAGTGGGCTTTTCTTATCCACAAAAGATTAAGTTTTAATAAGTTGTATTTTTAGCATTGTTGCT
>JAZRGU010000002.1:0-293938 GCA_045644385.1 Christensenellaceae bacterium | reverse complement strand
AAAGATATTAGTATAGAGCTTATTTGTATTGATTTAATGCGAAGATTAAAAAAATATAAACAAGCGAAAAAGAAAGCTTCAGAAATTCTTAATAAATTAATAAAGAAATCAATAATAGATGATTTAAATTCTTACATGCTTCAATATCAAATAATTTTATGTGATAAAGAGAATGATTCAAATGTTGATATTCAAGAAGCGTTAGAATATTTTAATGTCTTTGAAAGGTTTAACCAAAAGAAAGTTGATAATTATATTGGTGCTTTTATATTAGATTTCTATGTATTCTCTAAAAGAAAAACAATTATGGTGAATTTTAAAAAATACTGTTTGTTAAATATAAAACAAAGAAAGAGAATATGTGAACTTAAGAAAGGACATCGGAAATTATACCCGTGGTATTATGAAAAATCAAATGATGAATGAAGTAGAAATTGTAAAACAGAATTATGACGAAAATCCACAAAAAGAGTGGGATAGACTTGATGGGTTTAGGTATGAATTTGAAATAACTAAAGCAATGTTTAATAAATATCTTAAGCCTTGTAAGGTTTTAGATATTGGCGGTGGGGCTGGTAGGTATAGTATTTATTTGGCTTCGCTTGGGTATGATGTTACTTTAGTTGATTTAAGTTATGCTAATGTTGAATTTGCTAAAGCTAAGGCTAAAGAACTCGGCGTTAGTATAAAGGCTTATCAAGCTGACGCTAGAGATTTATCTGAATTAAATCTTGGTGAGTTTGATAGCGTTCTATTGATGGGACCGTTGTATCATTTGTCGTTGCTCGAAGATAGAGAAAAGTGTGTTTTAGAAGCAAAGCAGCATCTTAAACAAGGTGGACTTTTGTGTGCGACTTTTATGGCACTAAATAGCATATTAAACTATTGCTTAGATGAAGATATTGAAGAACTGTTAATAGATAAACCTTCTGGCTTGTTCGATTGTATGGTTGAGGGTAAATCATGGACTGGTGATGCATTTACACGCATTACACTTGTTGACGTGGATTCCATTGAACCGTTTTTTGTGAAACTCGGTTTTAATAAGATTACGTTGTTTGGACAAGAAGGTGTTACAGCTAGTTGTGTAAGACAGATAGAGGCTAGTTCTAAAGAAGTTAGGGAACTTTATTTAGATTTATCATTGAAACTTTGCGAGAATTATAAATATCTTCCATACAGTAGTCACTTGATGTACATAGGTAGGAGAAAATAATGACACATAAAGGAACGACAGTTTTAGAAACAGAAAGACTTATTTTAAGAAGATTTAAGATTGAAGATGCTCAAAACATGTTTGATAATTGGGCGTCTAATCCTAATGTTACCAAGTTTTTAACCTGGGGACCTCATGAGAATATTGAAATTACTAAATTAATAATCAACGACTGGCTTAAAGGGTATGAAGAAGATAATTATTACCAATGGGCAATTGAAGTCAAAGAAATTGGTGAGCCTATTGGTTCTATTTCGGTTGTACGTATAAACGAGAATGTTAACGAAGTTGAAATAGGTTATTGCATTGGAGAAAAATGGTGGCATCAAGGCTATACTTCGGAAGCGTTTAAACATATTATAGAGTTTTTGTTTAACAAAGTTGGTGCTAAACGTATTTGCGCTAAACATGATACCGATAATCCTAATTCAGGTCGTGTAATGTTAAAGTGTGGGCTTGAATATGAAGGCACGTTAAGAAAAGCCGGGAGGAATAGCACTAATGCAGTCTGTGATTTAGCAGTCTATTCTGTTTTAAATTATTAGAGTAGTATATATGAATGTAATTATCAGAAACAAATAAAAGGCAATATTTTTACTATTACAGATAAAAAGGAGATGTGTGTTATGGAATTGTTATGTAAAACTCGGGGGAATAGTTCCTCGGTTGGAAAGGCGAGAGTTTATTTTTATTCTCATCCGGAAGATTTTAACTTGTATTTTAATGAAATATGTGACGATATATTAGAAATTTCTAATTGTTCTTTTTGGTACAAAAAAAATCCAAGTGAATACATCGAAAATGATTTAGAATTAACTTTAGGCCAAATGCAGCTTGTTGTTATCCCAATCACACGTAAATTTTTAAGCGATTATAAATCAATTAATTCTAAGGAGTTTGCTTTTATTAAAGAAAAGCATATTCCAATTTTACCGCTTTTGCAGGAAACAAATATTTTAGAATTATATAATAAAACGTTTAATAATATTCAATTTTTATCAAAATTTGAATTAGATACTACAGCGATTTCTTTTTCCGAGAAATTAGAAAAGTTTTTAAATTCTGTTTTATTGAGAGAAGAAATAATAAATCAAATAAAGTCCGAGTTTGATGCACATTTATTTGTTAGCTATAGAAAAAAAGATAGAAAATTTGCCAACGAATTTATGGAATTAATTCATGAGAATGATGAGTTTGAAGATATAGGAATATGGTATGACGAATTCTTGACTCCCGGAGAAAACTTTAATCATGAAATTGAAAAGGCAATTAATAAGTGTGATGTCTTTTCTGTTGTATTTACTCCTAATATGGTAAATGAGGTAAATTATATTATCACAACAGAGTATCCGATTGCAAAAGCAAATAAAAAATATATCTTTCCTGTAGAATTAGTTGGTACTAATAAACAGATGGTTATAGATGTTTTTGAGGATATTCCCGATTTAATTGATATTCATGATAAAGAACTTTTTAGCAATTCTTTAAGAAATATTTTATTGTCATTAAACATAAAGGAAAATGATTTTTCTCCAAAACATAAATATTTAATTGGTTTAGCGTATTTATCGGGAATAGACGTAGAGGTTAATACCAAGAAAGGAATAAAGATATTAACCAAATGTGGAGACTTTGAATATTTGCCTGCACTTGAAAAACTTGTCGATATTTATCATAGGGGGCATGGTGTTCCCATAGACTACGATAAAGCAATAGCTCTTCAAAACACAATTATTAATATTAAGAAAAAAACAATTTCCCTTAATAAGATAGAAGAACATTTGGATTATATTAATTCAATATGCGATTGTGCTAGTTTATTAATAGAATCATATAAAATTAAGCAAGCAATTGAAATGCTTCATGACGCAATAAAATTATTAGACACAATAGAAGAGAATAGATTAGATAAAGAAGCATTATACTATTATAATTTATGTTATAATCAATTGGCTTTTTGTTATAAAAATCAGAATAAGTTAGATAGTGCTGGTGAATATTATAAAAAAGCAATTGATTTGTTTGAAAGATTTTATGCGATAAAAAAGGCGGAAGTAAATATAGAAGAATATTTGGCGGGGTATATGTCAAATATTTATAATAATTTAGGGGCTTTATTCTTAGAATTAAATGATTATGAATATGCAAAAGATTATATAGAAGCAGCATTTTCAGTCCAAAAACAATTGTTTAAAAGTGAGACTGTCAATAAAGAAAAAAGTGCATACGCTTTAGTAACTATGTATAATAATTTAGGGGCACTTGCAGATTTAAAAGGCAAGATGAGTTTAGAGTATTATGGTAAAGCAATTGCTCTTTTAAAACAATATTTACTTGACAAAAAGAAAATTCCATATTATAAGGCAGCTTTTATTGTTAGTTTGCGAGCAGGTATTCGTTGCAAAGTTTTGAAGGCGTATGAAGAGGCGAATGGTTTATATGAAGAAGCATTAAATTATATAGAACAAGTCTTAAAACAATCTAATTCTATTGAGGATTTTTTAGATAAAGCAAATTGCTATAGTCATATAGCACAAATTAATCTGGAACAGGGAAAATTAGATGAAGCACTTTTAAATTATCAAAAATCTATTGAATTATTAAACAATGTTTTATCTATGGCCGATTTTCCAGAATGTAGAAGAAATATTCACAAGAATAATATATGTATTGCTTCAATACTTTTAAAAAATCAAATAGATAAAGCAGAATCCAAGAATTTAAGCGGTCTTGAAATGTCCAAAGATGAGATGTATAATATTCGCGAATATTATCTTAGGGCGATAAACGTAATGGATCCGCTGATGGAGGAATATTTAAGAATACTGAAAACACCTACGGACGATGGTAAAATATATTTGCCCGAAGATATGGTTCCGGATATTGAAAGCATTGCTGATATTTGGTTTAGGTTATCGTTCTTAGATAAAATTCCATTTCCAGTTGAAAGGGGAATTTTGATGTATAGTTGGTTGATAAAAATTAATCCAAATAACATGGAATATAAAGAAAACCTTGACAAACTTAATAAAAGATTAATAGAAGTTCATTAAATTTTATGGAATTAAATAAAAAATTATTTTACGTAAACAAAGCGAGCTTAGATTTAACGTATATAAAAACAAAGGATTTAATATAGAAATGGATTATTTTATAGCGGATTTGCATTTTGGGCATAATAACATAATAAAACTTTGTAATAGACCATTTTCATCAATAGATGAGATGGATGAAGCCTTAATTTCGGCGTGGAACGCAAAGGTAAAGAAAAAAGCTGACACTGTTTATATTGTCGGCGATTTAGTATGGGAAAAAGCAGATCCGTTGAAATACCTCCAAAGATTGAATGGTCGTAAAGTTCTTATAACTGGTAACCACGACAAAAAGTGGCTTGGTAAAAATGATTACTCGGAATATTTTGACCAGATAGTGCCTTATCTTGAAATCAAGAGCAATAATATAGATATTACGTTGTGTCATTATCCAATGCTTGAATGGAAAAATAGTCGTAAGTTGGGTTCTAAAAAGTTGGGCTTTCTTATTCATGGGCATATACATAATAGATATTGTGATGATTACAAGACATTGTTTATGATGCCACATGCATTAAATGCTGGTGCAGATATTAACGGATTTGCCCCTGTAACGTTTGAAGAACTCATTAAAAACAATGAGTTGTATAAATTATCAAAGTTTCCATCTTTAGTTGATAAAGCGGAGTTTTTGGCTTCTAAATACCATTTGTATCAACTAGATAAAGCAGGAAGACCATATATCGAACATCCAAGAGCTGTTGCTGCGCCTTTAATTGATGAGGATTGTAAAATCACGGCATTTCTTCACGATATTGTTGAAGATACCGATATTGATATTGAATTGCTTAATGAAACCTTCTCTGAAAGAGTTGTAAATGCAATTTTATCAATGACGCATAAGGAAGAAGAGGATTATTTCAGTTACGTAGAAAGGTTATGTAAAAATCCTATTGCAAGACAAGTTAAGCGTTCGGATTTAACGCACAATATGAATTTAGGAAGACTTAAGAACGTCACAGAAAAAGATTTAGAGAGAGTAGAAAAGTATAAAAAGGCAATGGCTATATTGTCGCAAGGTGAGCAAATGAAAAAAGAATATAATGTGTTGTCAAAAGTTGTAGATGTTCTTGCAACTTATGATACACCTGAATATGATATAAATAAGATAGACGAAATTTTTGATCAGATTAAATTTGTATTCGATGAATTTAAGGTTAAATTAGAAAAGGGTAAGTATGAAATTGAAAATTATTTCATAAGATACTATTTTAATTCAGATAAAGAAACTGTTTTAAAAAGAGCATTGAAATATGTAGATGATATAAGGTTGCGTTTACAGTGCTTGAGTGTAAGAGCTTATATCAATAACGAGAAAGAATGTGTTTGCATCGAAGTTGTTAATCCACAAAGACATGTTGCTGGGCTAAAAGAATTGCTATCACAGCCTATTAAAAATGAAAACAAGAATGGAAGATATTGCGTAATAGGTAAGTCAAATTCAAAAGCATTATATAGTGATATCACCAAGATGCCGCACCTATTAATTGCAGGCGCAACTGGTTCAGGGAAATCCGTATTGATTCATGAGATAATTGTTTCGTTAATAGCAAGATATTCTCCAGAGGAATTAAAACTGCTTTTAATTGATCCTAAGGGTGTTGAGTTTGGTGTATATGATGATTTACCACATTTAATTAATGGAAAGTCAATTTATCAATTAGGCGATATATTAGCTTCACTTGATTCACTTATAAATGAAATGAACAATCGCTATGAGATGTTTGCAAACCTTAACGTAAGAAATATTGACGAATACAATAAACAGGCTCAAGAAGCAGATATGCCGTTATTACAGAAAATAGTGGTGGTTGCTGATGAGATTGCGGACTTACTCTTAGTTGATAAGAAACAGTTTGAAAATGCCGTAATGACATTAGCAACAAAGTGTAGAGCTTCCGGTATTCATCTGATTTTAGCAACGCAACGTCCATCAAAAGATACTATTACTCCCACAATTAAAGCTTGTTTACCAAGTAGAATTGCATGTAAATTAATAACGGAAATAGATTCTAAATTAGTACTTGATGAGGGCGATGCTCGAACTCTTGTTGGAAACGGTGATTTATTATATAGGGATGTAACAATGTTATCAACAGTTCGCGCATTAGCTGGGTATGTAAGCCTCAAAGAGATTAAAGAAATAGTTGCACTAATAAAAAAGGAATATAATGAAAACTAACGATAAAAACGAATTGCTTAAAAATATTGATAGATTAAAAACAACTCTAAACGGAGCGATTAGAATCAGGAAAAATTTAGGAATTAATACTGTTAATCCTGTTGAATGGTGTAAAACTCAAATTAAGTGTAAAAATTCTACGGTTTGTAAAGAAGGTAAGAATTATTACGTTAAAGCAAATGGCTATGAAATAACCATAAATTCAAGCTCTTTTACGATAATTACAGCACACGTTTTATAAAATTTTTTTCAAAAAACTTAAAATGACACAATAATGACACAAAAGTGATACAAAATTGAGTTTTACATAGAAATCAATATATGTTATAATGCTATTGTCAAAAATTGTAATCAAACAAACGCACCGCTTAGGAAAACTATCCTAGACGGTGTTTTTGTTTGCTAAAAAAGGAGGCTTTATGAAAAGAAAGAAGAAAAAGCAGTTACAACAGGAAAGGCTAGATAGAGATTTTGGTTATGACGGTTACTATAACGACGTTGAACCAGAAGATATCAACGAGCAGTCAAGTGAAAAGAAAGATAACAGTTCCACAGCAATTAAAGTAAGTGCTTTATTATTTAGTGCTGTTCTTATTATTTCTTTTATTGTCGTTTTAATGGTTGCATTTTAAGGAGGATATATGATTAAAGATAATTTTAAGAAAATTCCTGAACCTATACAAAAAGAAATCCTTAAAAGAATTGGATATACGGCACTTGTTATTATAGTTTCGCTTATATTAATTTTAACTACAAAGGATTGGATATTATGTGTTCCGTGTTTGTTTATATCATTATATTTATGTGTTACTGCTATAACATTATATATAAATAGTGTTAAAGGTAAGATTATTTGTATAACGGGTATATGCGTTGAAATTGAGCGTTCACGCCTTAAGAGGAACGGAAAGAGTGTTTCCTTAGAAGTTGAAGGGAGGTGCGTTAAATTGCCGTTTAAGCGTCGAATTAAGGGTATCCAAGAAGGTTCAACGGTTTCTGTTTATATGAACGAAAAAACGAAAGTATATAATAATCAATTTGGATTTGTTATATGTGATTACTATATTTTGGAGGTGGAAAAAAGATAATTCCTAATTATTTTTGCTAAAAGTTACGCAAATAAAACTAAAATGAATTGACTAATGTAGATTTGTATGCTATAATTTTTATATAGAGTATCAGATTTTCCTTGAGGGAAGAAATAGTTATCAGAGTTACATAGTGTCAGTAGACGTATAATGTCATACTGGCACTTTTTTTATTTTCTTTGGTTTCTACTCGCATTGCGAGCTGAAATAAATAAATTTTATGGCAGGTAGAACCTGCAAAGGAGTAATTTTATGTTTAAGGTTATTATAACCAATGCAGTCGTATCTAAAGGGTACGACAAGAACCCTGCGCTTAACTTTTCTGAAAACGGAAAAAGTGTGCGCTTCCGTATCGGCAAAGGTCTTTACGACCCGAATGCCGAGAATAACACCCGCTGGCTCAACAAGACGGTGAAGGCTTTTGACTCGGTGTGTGAGCGAATTAAGAAGATGCAACTTAAAGAAGGCTCACGCATCAACATTACTGGCAATCTTATTTTAGACGTTTGGACTGATAACGATTCTAAAGAAGAAAAGAGCGCTGAAGCGATTATTATTACCGATATCGAATACGCTACAAGCGGAAGCGGTAACAGTGATAAGAACGAACAAGGCGACAAAGCAGGTAAGTCGGAAGCTCAGAAACCGAAATCGCAAAACAAACCAGCAGACGAGTATGTTCCCGAACAATCTACGTTCGAAGGATATGAATCGTTTGGCGGTACGAATGCGTTCTTCTCTGAAGACTAATTTGCGGGTGACAATATGATACAGGCGTATATATAAACGCACAAGAGTTTTATTGATTTAATCTCTTGTGCGTTTTTTTACGCTCATATCTAAAGGTTTTTGAGGTGATTATGCGTAACAGAATTAGCAAAAAAGAACTGGCTTATGGAGCCTTTGTGTTTCTTGGTTGGATTTTATTACTATCATTGGTAAGTAGAGTTTGGATTGTATTCTTTATTTCTCTTGCAATTACGTTATTTCTTGTAATTAAAAGCAAATTAAAGAAGAGAGAAGATAATTCAAGTTCAATGTCAGTTATAGGAAGTCCAGAAGCAAGATGCGAAGATGATTGGTTTGCCGTAATACTCAAACAGATTAACGAACAGGTTAAGAATGCATATCCTGATGCAAAATGGGTTTGGAGAAATCCTAATGCTCGTAAAAGTATAGAAGCGGGCGAAGAAGTAATGATTTGCTTAAACAAAGCCGCTGGATACAAGTTTGCAAAGGTGATTATAAGTGATTTAACCGTTCAAGGATTAGATTTTACGGTAAACGTAAAACAAAATGTCAGTGATGAAACCGAAAGCGAGGATGAAGAATTGTCAAGGATTCCACGTGGCGAAGATAATGTAAATTATGATTTGCTTGCGTATGAATGGGTGCAAGATAATATTTTACTTCTCAATGAAAGAATCAATGAACTGATAGGGCAAGAGCAAACGGAACTTATTATTCCGTCTGATGAACTTCCAATTAAAGAGAGCTGGCGTAATATTTGCAGTGAACTTATGCGTGAGGGTATCAAAGACGTTGAATGTGTTCCGGAAGGAATCAAATTTAATTTAAAAAAGGAATTATCAAAAAATGAGTAGTTATGTAACAAATTTATTCAGTTTTAGTAGGAATTTACCACCGCCTTACGATAAACTTGCCAGCAAAAAGGTAAGCGTTGCATCAAAGTATGGTGATGGAAAAGAAGCAACTTTAAGCGCCTCGGTTATTAAAGCAGTACACGCCATTTGTGGCTGTATGAATGGTAATGACGGCGCTGTTGGAACACAGGATAATAAAAGCATGGCGGAATATAAATCTTCCGTTAATGCTGATGCGTATCATCTTGTCGTTTATAACAAGGATTCGGGAACGATTATGGCAAGCGTGTACGATAAGAACACGGAAACGGTAGAAAACTACGTCTTAAACGCAGCGGGCAGAGATGGTGCAGCAATTGTTATGGCGCTTCATCCAACGCTGATGGAAGACATGGAATATCGTACTAAGTTTTATGAGTATTATGCTGAGTTTCAATCGGGATTTCCCGACCAAACAAAAATGTTAAACCTTATGGGTTGTATCTGTGATAACGTTTATCGTAGAGCAAAAGACGAGAGTTGTGACGCACACGTTAAAACGTCGCTTGATAAGAGTGGTAATTTAATGCGTGTTTCTAAAACTCAGTTAGATTCGGGTGCTTATACGCCGACCAAGGTTGAAGCAGGAAACTTTTGTATTTTTGCACATTCAACCTCAAATGGAACTATTAAAGCAGCTGAAACAGTAATAGAGCAAAGCGATTTTGTTGGACAGTTTGAATTACAACCAAGAAACTTGACGTTAGAAGAACAAGCGTTAGTGCCGAAACTTCCAGAATGGTATATTGTTCCTGAAGAAGCAGTTGAAATTTGTAAGCATGCGCAGTTAACCACAGGCAAAGCAACGCAAATGAGAAACTTCTTGTTGCGAGGTCCAGCCGGTACCGGTAAAACAATGTGTGCAAAAGCAATTGCTGCGGGACTTAATCTTCCTTACATGAAGTATACTTGTTCGGCTGGTACTGAAATATTTGATTTTATAGGACAAATTTTACCTGATTCTGAAAATAAATCGGTTGCTACGAACGAAGAACTTCAAAAGGTAGAGGCAATGGGTGGCATCAATTACGAAAACGTTTCAAAGCTTTTGAATTTACCTGACCTTGAAGATATGGAGTATGATCCTGAAGGGACATATAAAATTCTTACGGGTATTGATAAAAAGGATGCGTCGGTACAAGATTGTATGGCAGTTGTTCTTGATAAAACAATAAGTAAGGTTCAAGCGCTTACAAAAGTTAAGAATGGTGAAAAGCAATCAGGTGGACAAACGTTCTCTTATACTGAAACCGATTTCTTGCGAGCGCTTAAAAACGGATACGTTGTTGAATTGCAGGAGCCTACTACAATTATGCAACCAGGTGTACTTGTAGGTTTGAACTCGCTTCTTGAACAAGAAGGCTCAATTACTTTGCCAACAGGTGAAATAATAGAACGTCATCCAGATGCAGTCGTTGTTGTTACTACGAACGTAGATTATGAAGGTTGTCGTGGGTTAAATCAATCTGTCGTTGACAGAATGAGTCTTATAAAAGATATAGAACTTCCAACGCCTGAAGTAATGGTTCAAAGAGCAATGAGTGTAACGGGAGAAACGGACGAACATCAAGTAAGCCAAATGGTTAACGTTGTAAATAGTATGGCGGAATATTGTAAGAAAAACAGTATTTTAGATGGTTCGGTTGGTATGAGAAGTCTTATTGACTGGATTATCAGTACGCAGATTACCGGCGACGTTTACAAATCGGCGTTATCCACAATTATCAGTAAAGCAACCACGGACGAAGATGCCCGTATGGCGCTTATAACAAATACGTTAGAGCAAGAATTCTTGCCTAAAACAAAAAAATCAGCATAAAGGAGGTTAAACCCTAAAAATGTCGAGGGTGAATCATAGGATAGTCAGACAGCGCTTAAACGAAAAGCGAAGTAAGATATCCGATAGTCAATTCTTCTCGTCCGCAATACTTGCAGGACACTATGAAGATATTGCAGCGGCTCAATCACGACGGTATCAATATAACCGTCGTGTGAAAGTCGATTTGTATTGGGATCCGAAAGATGGAGAAATTGCTTTTACGGATAACGCAGTGGTGCATATCAATACTGGGAATAAGATGATTACCGAAGTTCGGGGAAGAGAAAACCGTTATCAAATTATTAACGGAATATTTGGACACGAATTTGGGCACGTTTTATATACCGATTTCTTGAGTATGCAGACTTATCACAATTTTTTAGAAAGGTATCATTGGTTTCCTTGTCCTCCGATATTAACGAAGAGCAAGGATATGCAAAATGAAAAAGATTTTTGGGCTTACATGAAAGCAGACGAGAAAAATGCTAAAGCAGTAATATTTGTCGCACACAATTTGCTTAATATTTTAGAAGACGGGTATATTGAAAGCCGTGTTTTGAATAACTTTCCAGGAATGCTTGGTTCAGGGCTTGCTAAATTCAGAGCAATACACTTTGAAAAGATAGGCACTGTGACACAGCTAATGGAGTCAGAGCGTAGCGGAGAGCGACATATTCTTGAATCCATTATGCAAATCATTTTATCGTATGCAAAATTCGGTGAAATCAAGTATGGTGATGAAGATTTTTCAAACGAAAGAATTCAATTAGTATTCGGTCTTTTATCTGAAATAGATAGAAGCGTAACAGAAGAACCAATGAAGGTTCGTTTGGAAACGGTTAACTTAATTCTTATACGTTGCTGGGAGTATATAAAAGATTTCTGTGAGAACGTTAAGGATTCGTTAGCACAAGCTGGTCAAACGCCATCTGATGAAGAACTGGAAGAAGCATTATCAAAAATTTTAGGCTCTCTTGCAGGAAGCACAAAGCAAGCGCAAGGTAATAGCGCTCCCGTTAGAGCAAACGCAGGTGAGGGTGGAACACCAAACGCTAAAAACCGTGAAAAAACCAAAGCAGAAGCTGAAAAAGCAAAAGGGGAAAAGCCTGAAAATGCTGGTGGAGAAACGGGGGAAAGTGGCGAAGGTGCATCACAATCGGCTGAGAACTTAGGAGGTGGCTCTGGAGATAATGAATATCAAGAGATTTCGCAAGGCGAAGATGGAAGAATTCCTTTAATAAAAACGGACGACGTTATTGATTTTGGGGAAGGTAGGTTGGAGAAAAACAACGACTATGAATCCCAAGAGTATGAGAACGCCGGTCGTGATATTGAAAATCTTTTAGAATCAATGGCTGAGAAAGCCGCTTGTGAAGAACTTGAGAACGAACGCTTAAAAGAACTAAACGAAGTAGCACAAAATATTTCCTATGGTAACGTTCATCAAGGAATTAATATTCGAGTGAATAGAATGAGTAGTGTTTCGGATGGTATGGTTGAAAGATACCAGGCTGTTTCGAGTCCATTGCTTATGATTTCAAGGCAATTGCAACGAAGCATAATCAAGCAATTAAAAGACCAAAGAAAGGGCGGTAAAATGACCGGACTTTTGATGGGCCGAAAATTGGACGCACGTGCATTGCATCGAAACGACGGTAAGGTTTTTTATAAAAACAATTTACCGAACGATATTCCTGAACTTGCCGTTGGGTTATTACTTGACGAATCGGGCTCTATGCATAGCTCAAACCGTGCGACTTATGCGCGAGCGTCAGCCATTATTTTATATGATTTTTGTCAAAGTTTAGATATTCCTGTTATGGTTTACGGGCATTCTACAGGTCATAATGATAACGTAGAACTGTATTCCTATGCGGAGTTTGATAGTATTGATAATAATGATAAGTATAGAATGATGGATATTGGCGCAAGGGGTTGTAATAGAGACGGTGCAGCACTTCGTTATGTCGCAGAGCGTTTGTCTAAAAGACCTGAAACCGTTAAAATACTTATTCTTGTATCGGACGGACAACCGAATGGTAGAGGATATGTAGGAACGGCCGCAGAAGAAGACTTGCGTGGCATTAAACAAGAGTACCAAAGAAAAGGTGTTGTTTTTGTTGCAGCCGCAATTGGCGATGACAAGAAAAACATAGAAAGAATTTACGGTGATTCCTTCTTGGATATCACAGACTTAAATCAGTTACCCACAAAACTTACCGCTGTTGTAAAACGGTATATAAGGGTATAAAACAATTAAACGGGTAGCTGGGAAATCTCTGCTGCCCGTAATATATTTAAATTATGAGGAGAATTATAATATGCATTATAATATTTATTTAGCAGAGAAAATACCTGCTATTGAAGAAAATAAAGAACAATCATTAGATGTCTTAGCAGAGATAGAGCGTTTAAAACCTGATGCTGCAAAAAAAGAGTTTAAGGAAAATTGGGGTGCAAGATATGGTATAAAATTCTTAACGTCAAGATTGACGTCGTTTGCTCGTGAGGTTTCTGATTCGGTTTGTAGAAGGTTAGAACCATTTAGACAAGACACTGAAGACCCGCAGTATTTGCAGTTCGATGATATGACAGAAGAATTAAAGGACGATTTCAAAAACGGGACTACAAGGAAAGTAAAGCTTCCTAACGGTACGTATTTAGAACCTTACTGTAACTTGGATGGTGGATATACGGTTTATAATGGAAAAGTATATAAAGCTGTATTCGGCCAATTGAAGCATCGAAAAAGAAACAAAAGAGCAAAGAAAATGCAGGTTGTTGAAGTGCCTAATAGAAAACTATATAAGACTTATGAGGAGTTTGCAGAGGAAAGATATACGTTTAATCCTGAAACGGGAACGTATGGATGTTTTTGGAATCCACAAGCTTTTTATGACTGGTTTTCGATTGGTGGTAGATGGCCGTGTGAGTTCTTGGTTAAAGAAGATTGCTTTGAAAGTTCATTAGGTGAAATTGATTACGATAGAGAACCAACAAAAGCCCCTGATGGATATAAGTGGGTATGCTTCGCTAGAAAGAAGGATATACAATGGCAGGTTATGCGTGACACTCAATATAAGGATTTGTCCGAAGATTATGAGTATTTGAAAGCATGTTTTAATGCTGGTGAAATGCTAAAAGAAGAAGACAAAGAAAAAAATTATTATTCCATTAAGGAAGATAAAATTCTTTATTGGGGAGAAGTTGCTTATGTTTCTGGAGAAACTTTTCAAGAATATTTGGATAGACACAACTTTAATGATAAATATGGTTTATTACCTTACGGCTTCCTTGATAGTAATGACGAATATATCGAAAGAGAATATGTTTGTATTTCGATTTCAGAAACTGATAAAAAGCCAGATATTGCTGTTAAAAAGCGTGAAGAATGGCATAGATTGTTTGAAGATTTTATCGAATCCGCAGACGATGAAGACGTAATTGTTAGCGTTGATATTCATATGTAGGTATTTTATGAATGAATTAGTAATTTTTAAAGTTATATATGATGAAAACGCAGACCATGAATACGGTATATTGAACGACCGTGATGAACCAGACGTTATTTGCTTATCAAGTGGTGTTACGATAGAGTTTGGTGAATATGAAATCATTGAAAGAGTTGATTGGTTTGATATATCGGATTTGATAAGAGAAAAATTCAAAAAACAACAAGGAGACAGCATAAATGGTGATTAAAAGAGGTAAAGTATCATTTTGCGTTAATCGTAAGAAAGATTGCTTTGAGCATTTAAGGCAATACATAGGTAAAAAATTATCTATAAGGCAAAAACAGAACAATTTAAGTGTTTGCACTAAATATAGTCGCCACGTTTTATTAACGTCGGATAAAACTATTGAAAATGCAATTCATTTAAAACGGAAAGAGTGTGATTTCAGATTAAGAGAACACATTGGACACAATTTGCGTTGTGTAGGTTATGGTAACGGCGCACTTCAAAACGTTTCAATCGAATGTGAGGATTGTTGTACCATACTTTACGACGTGGAAAAATAATAAAAAGGTGGTGATGATTTATGATACTTAATAAAAAAGACGAAGTATTCGAATATGCAGACAAAAAATATCAAGTAGGCGAAATGGTAATTGCTAATAATCAAAGCGATTACGTTGGCTTAGTTGGGGTTATTACCCGTATTGTAACAGGTAAAGATAAGGATACAGATAATCCTTATCCTGACATCTATTGCGATTTTATTAAGCCTCCTTTCAAAGATGAAGTAAAAATTCTTGAAGAAAACTTTTCAAAATGGTATGGAACCAAAAAGAAACTAGAAGATTTAAACTTTGACGGAGTAATTATGGCTCCTTGCATGATTGAGCAGGCTGATAAAAGTACAACTTCTAAGGACGTTATTAAAATATATCTTCTTACTGAGGATTGGGCGTTTGATGGCGATGAAGGCATTGAAACAGTTGCTTTTACTGATTTTGATGAGGCAAAATTACAGATGCGCTTAAGAATGTATAAAGAACGTAAGGAAGGTTGTGTGGAAGCCTGGCTTGATGATGAAGACTTTGTGGAAGAAAATAGCGAAACAAGTTATGAGGCGTATATTGAAGGTTACCATTGTGAGAGTCATTATACGCTCAATATAAAAGCTGTCAAACTTCCTATCTCTGAAAACATCGTTGGCGATTTGAATTTTATGCTAAAACATAGAAATATCTTTATAGATTTCCGTAACCAAGTTGAAGATTGGGACGAGCTTTTAGAGTTGTCTGAAGAAGAATATGAGCGTTTTATCAACGATTCTAATATTCCTTATATGGTAACAAGAGAGCTTGAATATTCTCGTGAAGAAGATTCGGATAGATATCATGAAACTATTTCTGAAGTGGCGCATGAGCTTTTAGCTGAATATATCAAGCGTAAAAAGGAAGGCGCAAGCCAATGATTGAAATTCATACCAAGATTGGCAATTTGTATTTGGAAGAGATGCCGGATAAACGAGATCCGTTGCATCTCAACCTATACGATTCGCTACACAAGTATATATTTAGGTTTAGCATCGAAAACATTAAGAAAAATCGAGGCATTGAAGAATACGTTTGCTGCATATTAAATCGATTGCTTGATATAAAAACCATTGATGAATTTTTACAATTTATCTCTATTGAGTCTTATACAGCAAGCGAGAATTGGACAGATTTACTGGAAGATATGTATGGATTAGATAATTACGATTATGATTTAGATAACGATAAATACATATTACTTTCAGATGGTTCGGAAATTACAGAGAAGCGTATTTTACAAGATGCTTTGGTTTATAAAGTCGGCGAAACCTATATATACGATTGTATTTAAACGAGGTGATTTTATGAATATTCCTAAATACCTTTATAGCGACGTTGTAAATATCAGACGTTCGTTTTGTAGTAAAAGAGGTTATATTGAAGATATAACCAAAAAGGACAAAATGCATTGTTGTGGGCAAAGAATCATTTACGCTGTTTTTACGCATAACAAAACTCTAATCGGTACTTGTGGCTATGAGTCAGGAGTGGATAGGTTTATGCAGTACAGTGATATGGTTGACTTATTAACCAACGAGCATATTACTTACGATGAAACGTCTGATAGAATTTCAATGAGTTTAGCAGAGGTGTAACATGAGAGAAAGTATATACAAAAAGAAATGTGAAGCGTTATTCAAAAAAGCAAAAGATAAAGGCGTGGAATTAATTTTTAACCCTGAAAGTTATTCCGCAAATAAACTTAATTGTTTATGGCATGGTGGGAATATAGCATATATTAAATTTCCCGATGGGCTTATGATTGATATTTTTGCAAATGGCGATGTAATTGCAACCCTTTTTGATAAGGATGGTGAGGAAATCGCTCGTAGTAAAGATAAATCTAATATTGGCGCATTTGAAGATAATATGAGGTCTTATATTAATACCGATAGACAATTAGAAGATGCTATAAAGTCAGGTCGATTAGTCCTTTCAAACAATAATTGGATAGAATATGATGGTCTCATTGAGGTAAATGGTGTAAAACATATAATAGATTTATATATGTATGTTGATAATCTTCTTGATGACAATATTCTAACGGCTATTGAACAAGTTTTAGACGACCTTGACGAATGTAAAAAAGAAATATTACAAGTAAAGGAGGACTGAATATGGGTTCAGTGATTGATTACAAAAAGTGCCCTCAATGCGGGGGTGTAATGTATAACGATTATAATTACAGGAATCAGGAAGAATATTCTTCCTGTGAAAGATGTGGAAAGGGATTCACGTATTTAATGAAGAGAGATGAGAATGGTCAAGTTGTTTTGAATGACAAAAAACAACCGGAATATGTTCTAAAAGAATGGGATGGACAAGGTGTTGCTCATCTTATGGGTGAAAAATGCGGAGAATCGTGTCATTTTTCGGAACCTGTTACCGAAGAATTTATAAAGCAGTTTTTAGAAGAGGTTGAAACCAATACATCTCTTAAAAAAGATGAATGCTATTTGACCACTTGGGATGAAGAAACAAAAACAGTTAAAGCGATTTATGGTAAAATTCCAAAATTATTTGACGAGGTATAGCCATGACAGAAACGTATCATATCTATGGTTTTGGCGTAGAACTTTCTCAAATAGGAGAGGTTGCGCTTGAAAGATTAGAACAGTTAATTGGAATGGCGCCTGTTCTTGAGTCTAAAATTCGAAAATGGTTTAAGGAAGAAAATATCAGCAAACCAAAACTTGAAAATTATTATGAATTTGATGAAGAAAATCTTGGTTTACCAACATTATTGAAAGAAGTAATTTTTGAGTTGGAAGGGGTTGATTTAACAGCTTGTGAAGACTTAAACAACAGGACATATCTTTTATATGAGTCAAAATATCCTTGGAATATGACACCAGTTGATTGTTTTATGACACCTGAACGACTTTCAAGTCTTTATAGGAAGTATATAAAAATTATTTCCGATTCGGAATATGAAATAGAATGCCACAGTGTGGAAGGGACGTGTTAACGATATGGAAAAGAGAATTTTAACATCCATTGTATCGTATCCAGAACGTGGCGAAGGTGGTAATAATCAGTATAGAGGAAACTGTTCCCCGAAATTGATTGAGGATTTGGTGGGCTTTTTTAAGCCCGCTGAAATCTGCGATTATATGTGTGGAAGTGGGACTACAAAAGCAGCGGCTGAAAAGATGGGTATTCGCAGTCATATATATGATTTACATAGTGGATTTGATATTATGAACTGTGATATTAAAGAACGACCTGAATTTATTTTTTGGCATCCACCGTATTGGGATATTATTAAATATTCCGACGTTATGTATAAAGCAATTGACGTGCAGAACAAGTATGGATACGACCCAAGAACACTTGATTTATCCCGCGTTCCTGAATGGGAAAAGTTTGTGGAAATGATGAATTATGCAATGCTTAAGCAATATACTGCGCTTGAAAAAGGTGGAAGAATGGCTGTTTTAATGGGTGATATAAAAAAGAAAGGTAAACTTTACAGTATGCTTTCTGAAATTATAAAGCCTGGAACTCTTGAAAACATTATTATTAAAGCACAGCATAATTGCTTTTCGGATAATACTCAATATACGGGTAAGTTTATTCCGATTTTGCATGAGTACGTTATGATTGTTAGAAAAGATGAGCCGATGCTTATTCCAATATTGGAGGTAAAGCGCAAAACGGTGGACATTCGTGATATGCAAGGTGCTACTTGGAAAGATATTGTTGCTGCTGTTTTAGAATCTCATAATGAGGCGGTTTCTTTAGAGTTTATTTATAAAGAAGTTGAGCCTTATAAGAAAACTAAAACAAATCAATGGTGGAAAGAAAAGATAAGGCAAACCTTGCAGATCAATCCTAAATATTTCGAGCGTACCGAAAGGGGAATGTGGAGACTTATAAAAAGAAAGGCAGGTTGATGTATGAAACTATCAAAAAAAGACGTGAAAAGGTTAGAGGATTTATTAGAAGAACTTGCAGGAAAACTACAAGAAAACGGACATGACGATACGCCCGAAAGTATATTTGAATGCGACGTCATAAATAGGTTGCAAAGTTCGATTGATGAATTTGTTTAACTAATAATTTGATTTGAAGAAGGTGGGAAGAAATTCTCACCTTTTTCTTTTGAAAAAATTAGGAGGTTATAATGGGATTTTTATATTTTATGATTGGATTAATGGTCGGTGGAACAGTTGGTGTATTTACAATGTGTTTATTTCAAATCAATAGACATGATGAAAAAGAAGATGATTGTCAAAAAATGGCAGAATAAATAAAGATAATCATGTTATAATTAAAAACTTTTTATCTTTAACTCCTTAAAAGATATTGACTGAATGAGATAATTTTGATATAATAAATACGTAGAGTATCAGATTTTCCTTGAGGGAAGAAATAGTTATCAGAGTTACATAGTGTCATTTACCATGGGGTAATTGGCACTTTTTTCATTTACGCCAAAACAATTTAATATTTTGGAACATTAAGACAGTAATCAGTTGTGGGGTTACTGTCTTTTGTTATATCGAGGCGGCGATATCCGTCAAATAATTTTAAGGAGGCATTAAAAATGCAAAATTGTCAGGACAGTTACTACACAACATTCAGTTCTTATCTAACGATTCTTGATTGTCATGAAGAGCTGGCGAAACGAAGCCAATGGAAGCATTCCCAAGTGAAAGATTTGGAAATATTATCATTGAGCAAAGATTCGCCGCTGTATAATGATATTCAAGCATTTGCAGTAGGAACAAGTCAAGATGCCGTAAAAGATACGGCAGAGAATTTAGGACTCGCACTTCGAGTAGATGGGGAGTTGTATCCTATTAGAGATACAGCGTATAAAACCTTGCTTGATAGAGCGAAAATTGGAGGTTCGGCTTTGCCGAAATTAAGTAGGGATATTCTTGCTCAAACCCTTAATGCGTGCTTGCACTTATCAAATTCTGATGCGCTTTTGCTTATTCGAGACGAGAAGGTGTCAGCGGTACATTCAGGGGATGAAACAGATTATTCCGTACTACCAATCGACGAGTTGTTAAAAGCGTTGAAAGGTAAACTTGACGATAGGTTTCCAGGAAATCAATTCGTGTCTGGATATAGCGACCATTCTGTTACAAGCGGACTTTGGACAATGCCAGACCAAAAGGATGATTTGATGGGAACATACGTTAAAACTTTAGAGGCGAACGGACAAAAAACGTTGGCGTCTAAATTAATGCCCGGTATTAGGTTTATGACTTCGGATACAGGCGTTGCTTCAGCAAAGATATCTGCTATGTTTGTTGGTGGACAATATCCAGTTGCTATTGGTGGGTGTCTTGCGGTTGACCACAGACATAAAGCAAAAGTTCAAGATTTTGAAAAGTCGGTTGACTTGTTATTTGCTAAGTTTAGTGATAACGTTAAAAAACTTGAAAAATTGCTTGACGTTTGGTTGGATTATCCTGTAAATGCAATGACGAGGATTTGTAAGAAACTTGCGATGCCTAAAAAAGCAGCTATTGAAGCGATTGAAATGTATAAGATGGCATATGGTGGAAAAGGCGCAAGTGCTCACGAAGTTTATATGGCAATGCAGGAGATTTTGTTTACGTTAAAGACTCAGAATACTCCAGAAAGTAAGCTTCTTTCGGTAGAAGAAAATCTTACGAGAGCATTGTCGCTGGATTGGTATGACTACGACCGCAAAGGTGAGGTGGAATACTAATATGGCAAAACCTAAAATACTTTGTGATACAGCTGGTATGACCAGAGAACGCTGGCTTGAATGTCGTATGCATGGTCCGAACGGAGATATTCCTTACACCATCGGCGGAAGTGACGTCGCAGCAGTATTTGGATTGTCGCCTTGGACAACGCCTCTTGAGCTTTGGATGATTAAAAAAGGTAGGATGAAACCACCGATAAAAGATAATCCAGACCAGCTTGAGATGGGGCATTTTTTAGAACCGATAGCAGCACATTTTTATGGTAAGAAGACAGGCAATCTTGTTATGGAAGATACGAACATGTATCAACATGCTGATTTTCCTTATGCACTTGCAGATATTGATAGAAAATATATTCGCAAGTCAGACGGTGAAGAAGGCGTGCTTGAATGCAAGAGTTGTACTTATCATAAAGCAGGAGATTGGGCTGATGGCGCATATCCGATTTATTATGAGCTTCAATTACGTTTCTACCTTGCAGTTAAGGACTTGCAACACGGAGCTTTTTCAGCGATGTGGGGTAATAATCCAGATAACGATATGGCTATGCCAGAGTTAGAACGTGATAGGGCAAAAGAGGATATGATATTCGATAAACTTGATAGGTTTATTTGGAGTTTGGTTCACGATAAACCACCGACAATGGACGACGTAAATGCAAAGCTTGCGTTAGAATCTCTTGCAAAAATTTACAAGGGTAATTCAGCGTTGCCATCGATTGAGTTTTCGGGTAAGTATGAAAGACCATTGCGTAGAATCGCAGATTTACAAGGAAAAATCTCAGATTATAATGGTGAGATTAAAAAAATGGAAGAGGAGGTTGAAAAGCACGCAGTGCGAATTGCGGAGGCTATGAAAGAACACGAACACGGTATATTGGAAACAACTACCGATAAGATTCTTATAGACTTCGTTACTAAAACATCAAAACGTCCGGATTCTAAAGCGTTAAAGGAAAGATATCCTACGGTTTACACCGACGTTATTAAAACAACGGAAAGCCGTAAGCTTAAAGTATCCGTACATGCAATTTAATTGTAGGAGAAACATTATGGAACAAAATATTTTTATAAAAGAGTGGGAAACTCTTTTGATAAAGCAGTGTTTGGAACGTAATGCTCATAAGAAAAACATTTATATTTGTTCACCGTTAAAAGCGGATACGACGGAAGGAATATTTAATAATATGGAAAAGGCAAGAAGGTATATGTTTTACGCTCAAAGCAATTTGGACGTAGCGGCACATGCGCCACACGCATATCTTCCAATTATCCTAAATGATAATATCCCTTCAGAACGTGCAACGGCGCTTCAATTCGGATTAAACGTTCTCGATAAATGCGATGAACTCTACGTTTGTGGGGACCGTATAAGCAACGGTATGCGCAATGAAATCAGTTATGCGGCAAAGCATAACATAAGGATTCGAACGTTTAACGAACAAATATATGAAGAGGTTACAAACCTGCTAGGAGACAAAGGAACGGTTGTTCTTGATACGAAGCAAAAATTCTTTTATAAAGAAGATAATGTTAACGTGTTAGAGAAAGAAGTTCAATTAAACGTAGGAAGGGCTTGATTATGGTATGTCAATTTGAAAGATTAATATATCCTAACAATGCCCAAAACATTGATATGAGTAGCTTTATGATAGCGGCATATCGTCCTTGTGAGAAAATATTTGACTTGGACGGTAATTTGGTAACACAAATTAAAGCTGTTGGATATTGTTTACCTATATCAGGCAGTCTTCGTTACGATATGCGTGGAAAATGGAATAAGAACTCTAAACACGGGGTTCAGTTTGAGGTTGAAACATACGATGAAGTGATAATTCCTAATAAAGATGGAATAATTGCATATCTGTCGTCAGGTCAGATAAGTGGAGTCGGTCCCAAAATTGCTGAAAAAATTTATAAAGCATTTGGAGATAAGACGTTAGATATTCTTGACCTAGACCCCGAACAACTTCTTTTAGTTCCAGGCATAAGCGAAGTAAAATTAAAAAAGATTGTCGATTCATACCTAACAAATCGAGGTGCTCGTGACGTTGTTGCGTTTTTAGCACCTCACGGTATATCGGCTAATCGTGCAGTAAAGTTTTATCAAAAGTACGGCAATAAAACAATGGAGATTGTAAAGGAGCATCCTTATACTTTATGTGAACTTAGTGGTATAGGTTTTAATACTGCTGACAGAATTGCTAAAAGTATGGGTTTTGAAGACCTTGCACCCGACAGAGTTGACGCCGGAATACAATATGCCTTAATTGAGGCGGAAAGTCGAGGCCATTTATGTTTAGAAAAGCACGAGTTTATGAAATCTGTTATAAAATTATTAGATACGCAAGCATTAACCGAAGATATGGTTGCAAATCGAGCGTTGAAAATGGTAACGGAAAATAAACTTGAATGTTATATGGGGTTTGTTTATAGAACGCAAACGGCGCGTGCTGAAAAGCATTTGGCGTATATGGTTTATAAACAACTTGAAAAAGGGCGTTGTCCTACGTTGTATAACATTGAGTCAAAACTTGATGCTTTTGAAAAGCGAAGAAATATTACTATGGCCGACGAACAACGACAAGCGGTGATAACGGCATTATCAAACGGTGTATCTATTATTACAGGTGGACCTGGTACTGGTAAAACCATGATTCAACGTGCAATTCTTGAAATTTATAAGTCGTACAACCCACGCAAAAATATTTGTTGTTGTGCGCCTACTGGAAAAGCAGCGAGAAGAATGGCGCAATCTACAGGAGAACCTGCTTATACGGTACATAAAGTCTTAAACATCAGAGCGAATGATGATGGTTCATTTAGTGAATCACAAAAGATTGATGCAGATTTGATTTTAATTGATGAAGTGTCAATGCTTGACATTTATCTCGCTGGTAGAGTATTTGACGCACTAAAAGATACAGCGCAAATAGTTCTTATCGGAGATGCTGACCAGTTGCCATCTGTTGGACCTGGGGCAGTGCTGAGTGAGCTACTTGAAAGTGAGCAAATTCCTTTCGTAAGATTGGATAAGGTGTTTAGACAATCGTTTGGCAGTAGGATAGCTGAGAATGCAAAGATTATTCGACATGGAAACCTTAACCTTGACTACGGTGATGATTTTCAGTTTATAAGTTCTATGAATTTGGCTTGGTCTCAAGAAACAATCGTTGAACTTTACAAACAGGAAATTGCAAAGTATGGGGTAGATAACGTGGCAATACTGAGTCCATATCGGCAGAAAACAGAAACAGGCGTTAATGCATTAAACGAACGTATTCGTGATATTGTTAATCCACCGGCAAGAGGTAAAGCTGAAGTCGGTGATGACAAAAGATTGTTTCGTCTTGGAGATAAAGTAATGCAAATAAAGAATGATGAAGATATTAATAACGGCGCAGTCGGATATATCGTTGATATAGATAGACACGATAATGCAGTCAGTATTTATATTGATTTCGGTGAAGGACGAATAGTGGAATATGGAGAATCAGACCTAGAAAAGTTAAGTTTAGGTTACGCTTCAACAATCCATAAATCGCAAGGTTCGGAATATCGTTCTGTGATTATTAATCTTCAATGTGCGCACTCAATTATGCTTACAAGACCTTTGATTTATACGGCTATTACTAGAAGTAAAGATAGAGTGATTCTTGTAGGTGAACGCAAGGCGTTGTGTATTGCAATTAATCGAACTGACACAGAAAAACGTGGCACAAATTTAGCCACAAGACTAAAAAATTATATTAATAAATAGGAGTTTTATTATGCAACTAATAGACATTTATAAAAACAAGCAGTTGGAGCTTCAAAAGAAGATTGAAGCGAAAGAATTGAAATTGGATATGCTTCCGGTTTTACAAGAAGTAAATTATAGAATATTTGTATTTGAAACAATTCAAGCACTTTGTAGAACGGCGCCGTTTACGCTTGATAAGAAAGCACTCTCTTATCATTTTCAGTTGATTTCTGCAAGTTTACGTTCTTTGATTGGAGAAAGGAAATTTGGACCTCAACCTAGTGAAGACCTTAAACAAATGAGAGAAACATCGGCATCAAGTCTTGAAAAGGTTGTTGTTGACGGGTTAGAAAGATTTAAGGGATTTGACCCGATGGAACCCGTAGAGTACAAAAACAAAGTTTCAAAACTTATTAACGCAATATTGAGCGTTTGGATTCAATATAGAAATACTTATGTAAATATTTAATAGGAGGTAAAGAAAATGAGTAAAGAAAATTGCTCGAATAAAATGCAGGAAAGCGTAAAGCTTTTCAGAGAAAAGTATCCAGAAGGTAAAATTTCGGTTAATGTTTCACAAAGTAACGGTTGTGTTATGGCACGTGCAAGGATTTATCCTAAGTACAACGAAGAAGAAAGATGTTATTTATCGGAAATTACAATTGCTAAAGCAATGAACGATTCTAACACTTTTGAAACTTTGATATCTGAAACACAATGTGAAGCTGTGTCTTTGGCAATACAAACAGCTTGTTCGTTTGGCGGCAATCAATCGGTCGTGGTAACCGACACTTCTAAAAAAGAAGAGATTGTTGAAAGTGACGAATATCAAGTTGAGGAAAAAGAGCTTGAAACGCTTAAAGAAAAAGAGTTGACTTATGAAGAAAAATATAAGAAAGCTCTTGAAATGGCTTGCCCGATTGCAAAGTATAAAGAAAAGAATTATACGCTGGGACAAGTATTAGGTTGTGATCCTAAAGCTATAAAGTGGCTCGCTGAAAAATTTACTGGAGATATGGAAATTAAAGAAGCAGCGCAATTTATTTGCGATTATGCAGTGCGCGAATGTGCGTAATGCGAAAGAATTCGTTAAGGGGCGGATAATAAACCGTCCCTTAATAAAGGAGGAACTATATGGAAACATTTTATATGACGGATTTAATCCCTTTATTGGGACTACCGAATCCGCCTTACGGACAAACTTCGTACTATGTGCAGTGTCCGTGCTGTGATGAGAATCCACGAAAAAGGCATTTAAATATTAATCTTGCAAAAGATGTTTTTAGATGTCCGAGATGTGGGGTTTCAGGCGGTATATTCGATTTGTATTCGTTGTATACAGGTGTGCCGAGAGATAAAGTATATTCGGCATTAGTGGAACGATTAAAACCATCTATTATAACGAATAGACAAAAAGTTAAGGTTGTTCCACAAGCCGTAATCAAAGAATATCCAATTACCGATATTGAAACTCGTCATGCCACATATAGTGCTTTGCTTTCGAAGTTAACGCTTTCAAACGATCACTTAAATAATCTAAAAAATAGAGGACTTACAGATGAGGAGATTAAAGAAAACGGTTATAAAACCACTCCAGTTGCAGGTCTTCAAACAATTGCAAAACAGTTAAGGGCTGAAGGATATTATTTGTCAGGTGTTCCTGGCTTTTATCGAACGGATGACGATGTATGGACGTTTGTAAAAGATAAAAGAGGAATACTAATTCCTGTTAGGGATTTGAAAGGCAGAATTCAAGGTTTGCAAATCCGACGAGATAACTCAGAGAAACGTAAGTTTAGATGGGTTTCAAGCGTTGATTTGAAAGATGGTTGTAAAGCTGAAGGTTGGACTCATTTGGCTGGTAAGGTTAAAAATAGTATAATTATAACTGAAGGTCCGATGAAAGCTGACGTTATTCACGCTCTTTCTGGTACTACTGTTCTTGCTGTTCCCGGCGTTCAATCATTAACGCAACTTTCAAATGCACTTGAGCAATTAAAAGCACAGGGGCTTAAAAAAGTTTATACTGCTTTCGATATGGATATGCTTAATAATCCTCACGTGCAAAGTGGTTTTGAAAATCTTGGTAAACTTTTAAGCGAAATGGGAATTTGGTATAAAACTTATGTTTGGCCCACGGAATATAAGGGCTTAGATGATTTTATTTGGGAGTACCAGATGAATAGAAAAAGAATGTAAAAAGGAAGGGTTTCATTTTAGAAATCCTTCCAAAAATTCAAAGAGGTATGCTATGGATGAAAAATTAAAGATACAAGTTATTTATGGTGATAATATATACGAGTACAACGATGGATTTTCCGCGCTTATATTTGATTATGCTGTTAGCCATAAGCTTGATGTTAAATACGGTAAATCGGTTATAAATAAATATATCGATTTAGTAAAATCGTGTTGTCACTATGATTGTCATGAAACACCGATAATAGACTTTATGAATTATATAGCTAATTATTGGGATTGTTTGTGTGATTTGGAAAACTATTCGGAGGTTTTAGATAGGTTTTATGAAAATAGATCAGAACGGTAATAGAATTCCAATAAAAGATAGTATCATTATTGACCTGAAATACGAACTTGATAACGTAGATTTTTCCAACGATTTAGAAGAAACAAAAAGTTATTACTTTATTGTATCTAAACTTGATGAATGGACGGAATACGATGATGGTAGTATAACAGAAGAACAGTTAATGTTGCTTATCAATTATTTGCAGGAGAGCATGACGCCTTTAAGTGAGAGTTATTTTAATATGATTGAAATGATTGAAACAGGGAGGTATCCCAATGCAGTCAGTTAAGATTAAGGCAAGAATACATTCACTTCATGGTGAAATGGATGAAGTAACGGTCGTTGAAAAGAAAGAGGGTAATAATTATGTCGTTGAATATAAAGGGCAAAAATGCACAGCGATATTTAACGGTATTACCAATTGCTTTTATGTAGACGACAAATTTGGCGTAATAAGCAAAAAATGATAAGAAAGGAAGGGTAGGTGTCATGATGATACTTGCTCTTTTTTCATTCCAAAAATCAAATCAATAGGAAGATTTATGGCGTATAGATAAAATTTTTGTTATCGTAAAGAATTTTTAATTGTTTATAGGAAAAAAAGTTGTATTAAAGAAAATAATAAATTGCTTATAAGAAGAAAAAATGCTCTATAAGTCAAAAAAAATTATAAAAATATTTGTAATTCTTACTTATAGGCTATGAACTTGACTTATACGCTATTCAAATTTTTTGTCGAAAATAGTAAAATATAAATACAAAGGAGATTACTTTAATGGATTACGTGGCTTTAGGTAAAACTATAAGAAAACAACGCCAAATTGCAGATTTAACGCAAGAAGATCTTGCCGAATTTTGCGATTGTAGCGCAAGTCACATTGCAAGGATAGAATTGGGAATTTCAATACCAAGTTTAGATATGGTGATAAGAATCGCAAATACATTGCGAATCACGATAGATAAGCTTGTGAACAAGGAATATAAACATCCGGAATACATATACTTGAAAGATATATCAGAACGTTTAGAAAAATATTCTGTTGCAAGAAGAATTTTAATTTGTGAGGATTTGAATAGGTATCTTGATACTATTGAGAAATTCAGCCTACTCGAATAAGATATATTATGAAAGGGACGTGTTGAATGTAATATCAAATTAAAAACTGGACAACTAAATCTTAGGCTTAAGGTCGATATTGAAAAATCGACTGGCTTATTGCACTGTAAATTACGGTCATACCACTCTAAGGAGTGTTATGGCCGTTTTTTAATACAAATTTTAGAAAAAGGGGGTGAATACGATGTAGAAATTGCTGTGATTGTAACCGTTCGGCAAGCAAAATTAAATATTAAAAAATCATGGCATGCCGCATTGGCATGTTGTAGATATCCTGTCTTTGCGGTATGTCCTTAGGAGGACAAATGACTAATCGCAAAGATGATGAGAATTTAAGGAATAGGTTTACTGCATGGGTGGAGCATGTAGTGAGAAATGCTAAACATTATTATCTCCGTAAAGAAATGAAAAGAATACAAACAGTTTCGCTTGATGAAATTGATTCTGAAATTCTTTCTTATGAGATAAATAATGAAAATATCGAAGATTTTTTCTTTGGTGATGAAAAGATTTATAATGCATACAAGGAATTATCTTGTATGAGAAAAAAGGTATTGCGATTATTGTATATTCACGAAATGACAATTATAGAAATTAGCAAAGAATTAAATATTCCATCTTCATATGCAAGCAATTTAAAATATTATGCGCTGAAGAAGCTAAAGGAGAATATTGAAAAGGAACTAAAAAAATGAAAGATAAAAACTTTGAATTTTTACTTAAAAGTGCTGTAGAGGGGAACGTAATTGCTATAGGGGAAATTTTGGTGTTATATGAACCATTAATTCGAAAATATTCGTATATTTATGGTAAATTTGATGAGGATTTACATCAGGAATTGATGGGTGCAATTTTTAGTAACATACATAAATTTAAGATTTGATATACAACTTAATATTAAAACGAAAAAAGCAGTTCGATTTTGAACTGCTTTTATTCTATATTTTGGAGTCAGATTATATATTAATACAAGGGGTTGTGTTATTAACAACCAATAGATAAATTTAAGGAGGTAAATAGTTATTTAGTAAGTGTTGCTAAAGAGTCGATAGTACGTTTGAAATTTTCGTCTGAAAAATATCGGTCAATAAATGACTTAAAGGATAAATCGTTTTTGTAATTATTGATTAGTTTTGTTTCCGTTTGAGACAACATTGCTTTTTGGTCCAAGCCTAGGAATTCAACAATAGAAATATTCATGATTTCACAAAGCTTAAACCATAAGGTTGTGTCTGGTATACAAACGCGGGTGAGCCAACGAGTAACGGATTGTCTAGATACGCCAAGTGCTGATGCAAGAGAAACTTGATTGTATATAGACTGTGAATTAAACCAATTAATAAGATTATTTAAGATGTTTTCCTTTACATCAGGATATTTATTGTCGGTCATTTTTTACCTCGAGATTTATTTCATATACAGAATTATAGCGTTTTAATTCTAATTTGTCAATTGCTTATGCACTAATTTAGTGATTTATTTTCAGAATATGCACTAAAATAGTTTGACAAATTAAAAAATATGCACTATAATAGTGCGTAGATAAATAGTTTTGTGTACTATCATGGTTAGCGTTCTTCTAAATTGCGATAGCATATATGAAAGACGAAAAACTAATAAAGTTAAATAGCGGTGAAGCTACTATACAAAAAATTTATCAATATGGTAAGCAAGTTATTAAAGTTAAGAGGGAATTTGCTACTGAGGGACCTACGGTTTCAGAGCAAGCAGTATCTATGCTTTTAGATATGATGGGAAATACAAAAGATAATCAAAATTAATTTTAAAAATATAAAATAAATAAATCAGAAGGAGGTGAGAAGTTTGGCAAAGCAATATTACGTAGCAAAGTATTTAAGATTGTCTAAAGAAGACGGAAAAGCGGAAAGTCAATCAATACAGACACAACGCGAAATGTTAGATAAATATATAAAAGACCGCGGTTGGCGTGTAGTAGATGAGTATGTTGATGATGGTTATTCTGGTACAGATTTTGACAGGCCAGACTTCAAACGACTCATTTCTGATATTGAGATAGGAAAAATCAATTTAGTAGTTGTCAAAGACCTTTCTCGATTAGGAAGAAACTATATTGACCTTGGGAAAATTATGGAAGAATTATTTCCCAAGCATGACATTAGACTCATTGCAGTCAATGACGGTTATGATAGTATTGATGAACGTGCTTCGGACTTTGCGCCATTAAAAAATTATTTTAATGAAATGTATGCAAAAGATACGTCTAGAAAAATTCGTTCTAT
This sequence comes from Christensenellaceae bacterium, assembly GCA_045644385.1. GTDB lineage: Bacteria > Bacillota > Clostridia > Christensenellales > Borkfalkiaceae > HGM11412. The sequence goes on along the minus strand of JAZRGU010000002.1, from coordinate 263,514 downwards.
ATTAAATATGAAAGCACAAAATGGTGAACCAAGAAACACTGTTTTTCCAATCTTCGGTTATAACTATAATGAAGCATATGAAAGGATTCCAGATCCTGAAACTGGTCCTATTGTTCAACTAATTTATAAGAAAGTCATAGAACTTGGAAGTTCTGGTTTAGTCGCAAAATATTTAACAAAAGAAAAGATTAAAACACCCCGTTATTATAATGCGGTTAAGTTTAATTATAATAAAGTTAAAGTTTTATTAATGCCTGAATCAAAACTTTATACTTGGACAGCTGGTATGGTTCGAGACATCATTACTAGAGAAGAATATCTTGGAGTGTACAAAACCGCACAAACTAGTTCTTTAAGCTTTAAATTAAAAAAACGTTATCAAAATAAAAATTGTTACGTTTTTGAAAACAGATATGAGCCATTAATTGATAGGAGCACCTGGGATATGGCTCAAAAAATGATTAAAGAGGCAAGAGGAACATCAGTCCAATTAGAAGATAATCCCTTTAGAGGAATTGTTTACTGTGAAGATTGTGGCAAAAAGATGAGGTTAGAACGAAGACCTAATAATGGTGTTTTAGATTACCGATATTATTGCAACAAGAGTGATTGCGACAATCCAAACTCAATAACTAGAAGAGTATTGGAAACTATTGTTGCTAGAGATTTGTTGGAATTAAAGGATTACATATTATCAAAAGAAAAAGAATTTTTAGAGTATGCATCAAAATTTGATTGTACAGGTAGAGATATTAAGACGGATATTGAAACTGAAATTGTTAGGCTAAAAAATAAATGCCAAGAAGTTGACAAGTATATTGAAAAACTTTTTGAGCAAAACATTCAAGGTAATTTGCCGAATTCTACATTTACAACGATGATGTCAAAATATAAAAGAGAAAAAGATGCGCTTGAAAATGAAATTAAGATTTTAACAAGAAAGCATAATGCGGAACTTCAAAATCCTACAAATCAATTAAGAGCACATGAGTTGGTAGATTTCTTTAAAACTTTTGATGAAACAACGGTTATTCAATCAAATGTAATTCAAAAATTAATACGAAGAATTGGTGTAAGAGCACGTATGGCAAATGGTTCGAAACATCAAAGGATTTTTGATTTGAGAATACAATATTATAGTTGTGATAATATTATTAAAGGATTTTTAACTTATGAATAATGAAGCTATTATTTATGCAAGATTATCTAGAGAAGATGAGGATAAACTTGACGGTAAAATTGAATCAAGAAGTATTGAAAATCAGGTAAAATTATTAACAAAATATGCCAATGAACATGGTTTTAAGATAGTTAAGGTGCTGTATGATGACGGATATTCTGGTGGAACCATGGATAGGCCAGCATTTAATGAATTATTAAAAGAAGTTAGAAATGGTTCTTTTAAGGTTTTATTGGTAAAAGATTTTTCTCGTTTAGGGCGTGTTATGTATGCAGTCGGTGATTTCGTAGATAATGTGTTGCCAAGCCATAATATTCGTCTTATATCAGTTGATGATAAGTATGATAGTAACGACACTCAAAATGATAATGAATTATCGGCCGTTATTAAATACTTTATGAACGAATACAATTTAAAAGATTTCAAAAGGAAATGTAGGGATGCGCGTATTCATTATGCAAACACTAAACATTTAAATTATTATCCGAAGTTCGGTTATAATTTTGATGAAGAGGGAAAAGAAATCGTAGATGAGTTTTCTGCTGCGATAGTCCGAAGAGCGTTTCAGCTTATTGATGAGTTTGAGTATTCAACAACCAAGGTCGCAGAAATATTTAACGATGAAAACGTTCCAACGCGGTCATTTTATGCTGTATATGTTTTGGGGTTAAAGCCACTACATAAACAACCGTCAAGAATATGGAATGGAGAAAAGATTTGGGAAATAGTGCGCGATTATGAATATTGTGGGCATTCTCTTAATTGGACAAGGCATAAAAAAGAAGAACGTATCTTGTTGAAGAATACACACATAGCGATTATAGATGAAGACTTGTTTTGGCGAGTTCAGACGATAATTGATAAGCGTTCGAAAAACAAGAATAAAGTAGAGCATATCGGGCGTCTATTATTTGATAGAAAAACTAATAGGAATTTATTGTACCATAAAGGGAGTAACGTTGAGTATTCTGCGGTATATTTTTTGAGGGAAAATAATATTCATACATATTCTATAAGAGCAAGGATGCTTGAAGAGGTTCTTTATTGTGACGCTATAGAAGTTATAGAAGCTTGCTTGAATAATAAAGAAAAATTTTATGAATTGTATAAAAAGAAACTATTTCCAGAAAAAGAAATTGATTTTGTAAAATTAAAGCGTGATTTAGATAAAGCTAATTTAGATTATTCGAAACTATTAGAGGATTATTTTTCTGGCAAAATAATTGAAGAAGTTTTCAAAAAAAAAGGAAATATCTTTAAGGCAAAGATATCTGAAATAGAAGCTTGTATTGCAGAAGAAAACGAAGTTGAGAGTAGATTACATCTTTTTGATTTAAGGTTTAAAAAGTTCTTAAATCAATTGAAATCTTCTCCAAGAGATAAGCTCAGTTTGATACAAAGCGTTATTTCAAAAGTGTACATAAATAAAATTGTAAACAAAGAAGAACTTGATTTAACAATAGTCTATAAAATAGAAGAATTTTAAGAGGTGAAATTATGTTGAAGAATAAAATTAGAGTCATAACTTATTTGAGGGTAGGTAGCAAGGACCAGGTAACAATTTTTCGTAAAAATGAACAACTTAGAGAATTGTTGGAAATGCATAAGGATGATTGGGAAGTTATTGATAATGCTTTTGATTATGGCATTAGCGGTCGTAAAGAAAACCGTCCCGGCTTAAATCACGTGTTAGAGATGTGTAATGAAAATCAAGTTGATATGGTTGTTACATTAACTCCGGCTATGCTTGCGCGTGATGTTCTTCTCTATAAAGATATCTATGCTTCAATCCGTAATGCTGAAGTTGAATTATATATTGACGAGTTAAAAAGGAATGCACCTAAACCAATAGTTCGTTTTGATGCGCTTCCTAAAAACGTTTGTCTCGCTCTTGGATAATACAAGATTTGACAGAAGATGACACAACTTAATATTTTATACGTAAACCTATTTGCTATTATATATTATATATAATGTTTATAGGTTTATTTTTTACGATTATAAAAAGTTTACGCAAGTAAGGGGAAAAACCTCTTACTAATAATTTGAGTACATGGAAACAGGTTAAACTCCTTTATTTATAAGGGATTTTCAATGTTTTTATTGCCGAGTTTACACAAGTAAGGGGAAATACAGGTACGGCGCAAAAATACCAAGACGGCGTTATTAACGTTGGTAAATACGTTATGAGTTTTATTGGTTTTTTTCCTGCGGATAACCCAAAATATATAGGCTTAATGATTGTTGACGAGCCCGTTGGCGGTACTTACGGCTCAACGGTTGCTGCACCTCTTTGCAAAAAGATTTTTGAAGGCATTATAAACGTTAAAAAATTATAGGGGATATTATGAAATTAACACAACTTATAAAAGGGTTAAAAACGGTAAAAATTTTAAACTTTACAGATTTAGAAGTTCAAAATATTTACGAAGATAGTAGAGAGGTTACTTTAAACAGTTTGTTTTTTGCCGTAAAAGGCAATAATTTAGACGGTTTTGACTATATAGACGAAGCAATAAAAAACGGCGCGAAAGTTATAGTTACTAGTAAAGAGTTTAATTCTAGCGTTACTCAAATAATAGTTGACGACGTTAAACTAGCGATGTCTGAAATTGCGTTTAGGTTTTTTAAGCCTAAAAACAAAAGGGTTAAAGTTATAGGCGTAGTTGGCACTAATGGAAAAACTACTACCACCTATATAATAAAAAGCATTTTTGAAAGCGCAAATATTGAAGTTGGCGTAATAGGAACTCTTGGCATAACCTATAAAAACGTGTTTATTAGCCCCGAATTAACTACTCCTAGTAGCATAAACTTGTTTAGAATTTTAATGGATATGAGTGATAAAGGCGTAGTTTACGCAGTAATGGAACTTTCTGCGCACGCAATTTATTTAAACCGTGCAAAAAGCATAAAGTTTGAAGCACTAATTTTTACTAATTGCACGCACGACCATTTAGACTATTTTAAAACTTTTGAAGAATACGAAAAAGTAAAGTTAAGCGTTTTTAATAGTCAAACGGCAAAATTTTGCGTAGTTAACGTAGACGACGCTACGGGTAGAAAAATATTGCAAAACCAAACGTTAAAATGCTATACTTACGGGCTTAATAACCCTAGCGACACTTTTTCAGTAAACGTAGAGTGCGATATAAAAGGCTCGTCTTTTATAATGAATATAGACGACGAGTTGATTTCCGTAGATTTTTGCTTGACGGGAAATTACAACGTTTATAACTGTATGGCGGCGTCAACCGTATGTAAAAAACTAGGCGTTAAAAACGAAGATATTTCACGCGGGGCTTCTATGATGACGGGTGTTCCCGGTAGGGCGGAGTTTATAGAAGAATATTTAGGCGCGGATATTTTTATTGATTACGCGCACACGCCCGACGGCGTTTTAAACGTTTTAAAAACCTTTAAAACTATGACGGATAAAAGGCTTGTGGTCGTGTTTGGTTGTGGCGGAAATAGAGATAGTAAAAAACGTGCCGTAATGGGCGAAGTGGTAGGTCAACTTGCCGATTTTTCTATAATTACAGACGATAATCCTAGGTACGAAAACTCTATGGGAATAATTAGCGAAATAGAAACGGGTATAAAAAAACACACTCAAAATTACATAATAATACAAAATCGCGCGCTTGCAATAGAGTACGCCGTTTCTATGCTATTAGACGGCGACGTACTTTTGGTTTTAGGCAAAGGCGCGGAAGAATATCAAGAAATAATGGGGGTAAAAACCGAATTTAGCGACAAACGTGCTATTTTAAACGCTATTAAAAAAATTAAATTCGGAAAAATGTAAATTGAAAATTTTACTGTTAGGGTTAGGCTTGTCTAGTATTTTATCTACTTTATTAGGTGCTATTTTTATACCTTTGTTTAAAAAATATAAAATGGGGCAACCAATTTTAAAATACGTTTCAGAACACAATTATAAAAGTGGCACTCCAACTATGGGCGGTGTATTTTTTATAATATCTTCAATAGTAGTTTTTATAATTTTAAACGGGTTAAAAAGCAAACTTGCACTAACTACTATAACCGTAATTTTAGGTTTTACGTTAGTTGGGTTTATAGACGACTTTATTAAAATAAAAAGCCGTAATAACGAAGGGTTAAAGGCGTGGCAAAAATTTTTGTTTCAAATAATAGTTGCATTAATTGCTTCTATTTACGTTTATCAAGGCGGGTTAGATTTTTTATACTTGCCGTTTACCATGAAAACGGTAAAACTAGGTCTGTTTTCTATTCCGCTTAACGTTTTAGTGTTTTTAAGCGCGGTAAACGGCGTAAATTTAACCGACGGTTTAGACGGGCTTTGCGGTTCGGTTAGCACGGTAGTTATATCTGCGCTAGCAAGCGTAATTTTAATTCAAATAAATAAAAATAGCGAATATTATTTGGTTGTAAGCGAATATATTAGCGTTAGTAATTTTGCATTTGCCGTAGTTGGCAGTTTGCTAGGTTTTTTATTTTTTAACACTTCAAAAGCAAGCGTGTTTATGGGAGATACAGGCTCGCTTGCGCTAGGCGGATTAGTCGCTATGCTAGCGCTTGTTTCAGGCAACACTTTGTACGTTCCCATATTTGGAATTACGTACGTTTTAACGGTTTTATCCGTAATAATACAAGTGCTTTACTATAAAAAGACGAAAAAAAGAGTATTTTTAATGGCGCCTTTGCACCATCATTTTCAGCATTTAGGGTATAGCGAATCTAAAATAACGTTTTGCTATACTTTTATAACGCTAGTAATTTGTTTATTTAGTATAATTTTTATTTTATAAGGGGTAATAAATGTATTGTAAAAACAGTAGTTTTTTAGTTTTAGGCATGCAAAAAAGCGGTTATGGCGCAACTTCTTTGTTACTTTTAGAAGGCGCAAAGGTTTATATGTACGATGATAATCAAAGCGAAACCGTCAAAAAAAATATGGCGGAATTAGAAAGTAAAGGCGCTAAAATTTGCACTGAGCCGTTAATTCAATTAGAGTACGTTGACGTTTTAGTTTTAAGCCCGTCAATTCCCATTGACCACGAAATAGCGGTAAGGGCAAGAGAGTTAAAAAAGCGTATAATTGGGGAATTTGAACTAGCGTCTTTATTCACAAATAATTTATGCGTAGCGGTTACGGGCACTAACGGAAAAACTACTACTTGCTCGCTACTAGAACACGTCCTTTCAAAAGTTTTTAGCGACGTTATGCTTGTTGGAAACGTGGGAATTCCGTTTTCTTCAAAGGTCGCAAGCGACCAAAAAAACAGAGTGTACATAGCCGAAGTTTCTAGTTTTCAACTTGAAACTATAAACCGTTTTACGCCACACGTAGCGTGTATATTAAACGTTACGCCCGACCATTTAACACGGCATTACAATATGGAAAACTACTTATTTTTAAAGAGTAAACTTCTTTTAAATTTGCGTGAAAGCGAGTTTGCCGTTTTAAATTACGACGACGTTTTAGTTTCAAGCCTATCTAAAAAAACTCGTGCAAAAGTCGTTTGGTTTTCCTTAAACGAAAAAATAGACGGCGCTTATAAAGACGGCGATTTTTTATATTATAAAGACGAGTTAATTATAAGCGTAAACGAAATTAGTATTAGCGGAAACCACAATATAGAAAACGTTTTGTGCGCCATTTGCGTTTTAAAAATTTTAGGAATACAAAATGAAGATATAGTTAATGGAATAAAAGATTTTTCCGGCGTTAAGCACCGCATACAAAAAGTTAAAACCGTAAACGGCGTAACGTTTTTTAACGATTCAAAATCAACTAATCCCGACTCTTGCATAAGCGCAATAAACAGTATGTCAAATAAAACTATACTTATAATGGGCGGTTACGATAAAGGGCTTGATTACGAAAGCGTTATGCGACAAATAAAGAAAAGCAAAACGGTAGAAAAAGTAGTTTTAACGGGGCAGAGTGCAAATTCTATGTTTAAAGACGCAACAAGGTGTGGTTTAAGCGAAGTTTACGTAGTTAAAGACTTTGATATAGCCGTTAAAGTGGCGTACAATTTGGCGGGCGACGGGTATAGCGTTTTACTTTCGCCGGCAACGTCAAGTTTTGATATCTTTTCTAATTATGAAGAAAGAGGGGATAAATTCATTGAAATTGTTAACGCCCTTTAATAATAAAAACAAAGGAGATATTATTATTCCTTTAACTGCCATTTTAATAGCAATAATTGGTTGCGTTTTTGTATATTCCGCATCTTATTACAGCGCGCAAGTTTTAACTCAAGATAAATATTTTTATTTAAAAAAACAGGTTATAGGCTTATTTATAGGCGTAATATGTATGTTTGCCGTCAATTTGTTTGATTATAAAAAACTAGAAAAAATAAAGTATTATTTAATTGGTTTGGCAATTTTATTATTAGCCGTAGTTTTTACTCCGCTTGGCGTAGAAAATTACGGCGCAAGGCGGTGGATTAAAATTGCTAGCATAACCATACAGCCGTCTGAAATAGCAAAGTTTTGCTACGCTATTTTCGTTGCAGGATATTTCTCTAAAAAGGCAAAAAGAATTAAGAGTTTGGTTGGTATTTTACCCGTGCTTTTAGCGGGCGGTTTAATATGCCTACTTATTATGTTAGAGCCTAATATGAGTATAACCGTTTGCGTTGGCGCATTAATGCTTTTTTTGCTTTTTGTGTCGGGTGTAAAATGGCAATATATTGCTCTAATAACTATACCCGTAATTTTAGCCGTGCCGATTTTAATTTTATTAGAGCCTTATAGGTTAAAGCGGTTAATGGCGTTTATCAATCCTTGGGCGTCGCCAAAAGGGGAAGGATATCAACTTTTACAATCTTTATACGCGCTAGGCAGTGGTGGTTTTTTTGGCTTGGGGTTATTTAATTCAAGGCAAAAATACCGTTTTTTACCCTTTGCCGAAAGCGATTTTATACTTTCAGTTATTGGCGAAGAAATAGGTTTTTTAGGAACGTTGCTACTATTTTTACTGTTACTTTTTTTAGGGTTTAGATGTTTTAAGGTTGCGTTAAAATGCAAAACTTTATTCGGGTATTTATTAGTTTTAGGCGTAACTTTTGTATTTTTAATTCAAGTTGCGGTAAACGCGCTAGTAGTAACGGGCAGTATACCGCCAACGGGCTTACCGTTACCGCTTATTAGTTCGGGGAATACTTCGTTAATAGTGTTTTTAACTGCGTTTGGAATAGTTTATAACGTATCAAAAGATTGCGAAAAAATCTAGTTTTATAATTAACCTATGCAAAATTTACTTCATAGACTGATATAGAGAGGTCTAAAATGGGTAAATTTTTAATTGGTGGAGATAAAAAATTGTACGGCACAATAAAGGCTCAAAGTGCAAAAAACGCACTACTTCCACTAATTTGCGCGTGTATTATGCTAGAAACGGAAGTCGTTTTTACAAATTGCAGTAGACTTGGCGATATAGAAACGCTTTTAAAAATAATAAGTAAATTGGGCGGAAAGTATAGTTTTAAAGGGGATAGTTTATCCGTTGACTGTACGGATTTAAAAAAATATGAAATTCCGCCGTATTTGGCTAGTGAAATTCGCGCGTCGGTATTTATGCTAGGACCTTTATTAGCAAGGTTTAAATGCGCTATTGCTACAAAGCCGGGTGGGTGCAATATAGGTAACAGACCTATTGATATGCACGTAGACGGCATTAAAAAATTCGGCGTTAAAATTGAAGACGGAGACGTTTTAAAACTGTCCGCCACTAAATTAACGGGAGCAAACGTCAACTTAAAATACGCTAGCGTAGGGGTTACGGAAAATCTTTTAATGCTAGCGGTTTTGTCTGACGGCGAAAGCGTTATTTCTAATTGCGCAAGAGAGCCGGAAATAGTTTGCCTTGCGGACTTTTTAAAGTTGTTCGGCGCTAAAATAAAAGGTGCTGGAACTTCTACGATAGTGGTAGAAGGCGTTAAAAAATTAAAAAGGCGTAAAATAATATTTAATCCTATAAGCGATAGAATAGAAGTTGGAACTTATATTTTATCCGTACTTGGAACGGGTGGGGAAATAGAAATAGAAAATTCGTCTTTTATACATAATGCTTCGCTAATAAAAAAAATTTATAATAACGCTTGCAAAATGCTACTAACTAATGATAGAATATATATAAAGTGTAGTGGAGCAGGAAAACACGTTAATTTTACACGCACTGCACCGTATCCTGCCTTCCCAACCGATTTGCAAACTCCTTTTTGCGCGTACTGCTCTACTCTAAACGGCGTAAGCATAGTTGAAGAAGGTGTTTTTGAAAATCGCTTTTGCCAAATTTCAGAATTAAATAAAATGGGCGCAAACATTTTAGTTAATGGAAGCCAAGCAAAAATAACGGGCGTAAAAAAACTCGTAGGTTGCGAAGTTTCCGCACTTGACCTTCGCGGTGGCGCGTCTTTAATAATAGCAGGGCTTAAAGCGGAAGGGCAAACTTTAATAAACAACGCTTCAATAATAGAGCGTGGGTATAAGGATATAGACGTTAAACTTTCAAAATTAGGAGCAAGCGTAAAAAAGGTAGATTAGTATGAAATACAAAAGATTGTTAATTTTAGTTACTTGTTTGTTTTTCGTTACCGTTTTAATTTTTAGCACGGCAATGCTTTTTAGCGTTAGAGAAATTTCCGTAAATTCTACCTTATTAAACGGCTCTAACGAAGGTGTAGACGTAAAAACAAACGAAGTTCTAAAAGATTACGAAGGTAAAAATTTACTTTTTATTAGCGAAAAAGAAATTAAAAACAATCTTTTAAAAACTTCTGGATATATAGAAGTCGTTTCTATAAAAAAGAATTTTCCAAATAAATTAGAAGTAGTTGTAAAAGAAAAAAAAGAAAGTTTTGCTCTTTTTTATAACGATAAATATTACGTTTTAGATAGTTCTTTAACCGTGTTAAAAGAGTGTAGCGAAAATAAAAACAACGTAGACGAGCAACCCAACGTATTGTTAGAATTAAACGTTGCCGATTTTGGACAAGCAAGTTTAAAAGTTGGCAGTACGCTTGATATATACGATTTAGCAACCAAAAATTATTTAACTAATTGTGCGCAAAAGTTAGTTTTAAATCGTCAAAACTTAAACAAGGTTTCAATTTCGGTTTACAAAGATGGGTATAATTATAAAACTATGACGCTTAAAATGCGTGAAGGCGTTGTGTTTAACGTTTTAAAGGCTAACGTGCAAACCGAGTTAAAATTAGATAAAACGTACGAGTTTTACAACGACTTAACTTTACCGCAAGGCAATAAAAGCGAAGGCGTTTATTTCGTTTCTATTTTAGAGGCGACTGGCGAAGTTGTAATTAGTAAGTAAACGCCGTTATATAGCGGTATAAATAACGTCTTGACACAAAGCGTATTTTATACTAAAATATTTAAGTACAAGTGGAGAAAAAATGTTTAAAGATTGCGTAGCCGTTGTAGATATACAAACTTCTCATATAGACGTTGTAATTGGCAAAAAAGGGGTAAATAATACGTTTGTTTTTAGGGCGCGTGAAAGCGTTGAGTATTATACTTTTTTTGACGGTGCTTTTTACGACGTTAAAGTTTTAGAAGAAAAACTCTCAACGTTATTCGTTAATTTAACGGAAAAAAACCAAATATCAAAAATTTCAACGGTCTACGTTGGGGTTGCGGGCGAGTTTTTTAAACTATATACTACTAACTATCGCATTGCCTTTAACAAAAGCAAAAAAATATCCATTGTAGACGTTAAAACCCTTTTTGATATGGGTTTTGAAGGCGCTAACGATTGCGGATATACTTTAATAAATAGAACCGCCGTATATTACGCGGTTGACGGTATTAAAACGGACTGTCCTTTAAATAAAAGGGGAGCAAGCCTTTCGGCTAGGTTAACCTACCATATGGTGTCTAACACGTTTAAAGACGTTATAGACGGCATTATGGATAGAATAGGAATTAAAACCGTTAAATATTTGCCTATTGACTATTGTATGGCAACGTATTTATTTACAAAGGAAGAAAGGGATAACTGTAAAATTTTAATTGACGTTGGAAACGTTTCTACTTCAATTTCAATCGTTTGCCAAAACGCGTTGTTATATTCTTCGGCTTTTTCTTTGGGCGGTGGACTAATTACGGCGTATTTAATGGACAAGTTTAATTGCGATTACGACGTTTGCGAAACTTTAAAGCAAAAGTTGAATTTAGGGCTTCGCGACAATACTCTTTCAAAGTATATTATAATTGACAAGAATAACGTAGATTATAAGTTTGATAGAGACGTAGCCAATTCTATTGCCAAAAATATACTAGATAAAATTGCCGAACAATGCGATAGCGAGTTGTCTAAATGCACTTTAAAAATTCCAAGCGACGTTGAAACCGTTTTTACGGGTGGGGGAATTTGTTTCGTAAGGGGTGCGGTTGAGTATATAACCACTAGGCTAGGAGTTTTTTCTAAAATCGTTACGCCTAAACTTCCACATTATAACAGTCCCAACTATTCTTCGCTTATTTCTCTTCTTGCAACTGCGCTAGATACTGCAAGTGATAAAATATTTTACTATTAAGGAGTTCTACTTATGTTTGAAACTGATGAAATGAATTATCAAGATACACTTAACGCAAATCCAAACGTTTGTAAAATTAAGGTTATAGGCGTTGGCGGTGGCGGAAATAACGCAATTAACCGTATGATAGACGAAGGTATTAAAAGTGCGGAATTCGTGGCGGTAAACACCGATTTACAAGCGCTTATGATGTCGCACGCCGAACCAAAAAACCGTATACAAATAGGTAGAATAGAAACGCAAGGTTTAGGTGCAGGCTCTTTTCCAGACGTTGGCGAAAAAGCCGCCGAAGAAAGTAGGGCGGAAATAGAAGAAGCGTTAGAAGGCGTAAACTTACTTTTTATAACTGCCGGTATGGGTGGTGGTACGGGTACTGGTGCGGCGCCTGTAATTGCTAGAATTGCAAAAGAAAAGGGTTGTATAACTATTGCCGTAGTTACAAAGCCGTTTGCTTTTGAAGGCAAGCGTAGAGAAGAAAACGCAAAGCGCGGTATTGCTAATTTAGCAAAATTCGTTGACACGTTAATAGTAATTCCAAACGACAAATTAATTGATTCGTTAGAAAAAAACACTTCAATGCTTGAAGCGTTTAGAATTGCGGATAATAATTTAAAACAAGCAATTTGCGGTATATCTGACCTTATAACCGTTCCCGCACTTATAAATCTTGACTTTGCCGACGTTAAAACCGTTATTCAAGGTCAAGGACTTGCGCATATGGGTATAGGTAGGGCAAAAGGTGAAAATAAAATTGTAGAAGCAGTTAGGCAAGCCGTGTCTTCCCCAATGCTTGAAACTACTATTGAAGGTGCAAGAAACCTTATTTTAAACATTACGGGCGACGCTAAAATGTCTATTGGTGCGGTAAACGAAGCCGCCAATTTAATTCACGGCGTAGTTGACTATTCGGCAAATATTATATTGGGTGCAAATATGGTTGATAATTTGCAAGACGAAGTTATTATAACCATAATAGCAACGGGGTTTGCAGACGGCATAAACAATAACAAGGCGCGTTTTATGTCGCTTAATCAATCGTTTGAAGACGTTGCTCCTATGCAAATTCCACAACCCGTAATAGAAGAGCAAAAGCAAGAAGTGGTAGAAGAAAAAGAAGTAAAAGAAGAAAATAAAGAAGTGGCAGAGCCTAAAAAAGAAGTTCCGCCTTTTGTAAAAAAACTATTTGGAAGAAAATAAAAATTTAAAAATAAAACAAAATTAAACGGTGGCATTTTGTGCCACCGTTTAATTATTTCTGTTGTTCTTGTTTAAAAGCTTCAAGAATTATTGAAATGATTTGTTCGCGAGTTTCAGTGTTTATAGGATGTACTATATCCTTATATTCTCCGTCACTTGCCTTTCTGCTTGGCATAGCTATAAAATAGCCTTCTTGCCCTTCAATTATTTTGATGTCGTGCACAACAAAACAATCATCAATCGTCATAGAAGCAACGCCTTTTAACTTGCTGTCTTCCTTTGCGATTAAGCGAATTCTTACGTCTGAAATTTTCAATTTTATGCCCCCCTTATGTATTCAGCATTTGTGCTTGAATTATTTATATAATACACTAACTTTTTATCAATTTCAATAGTTTTTTTAAAAAAAACGATTAAAAATGATAAAAAAATGAAAATTTTTGTTAATTTTTGATAAAAAGGTAAAAATTTATATGCAAAATCATATTATATTATATGAACTTTTTATATGGTGATATTAAAGTACACTTTATAGGTATTGGCGGAATAGGTATGAGTGCGCTTGCAAAATACTTGCTTTTAAAGGGTTTTACCGTAACCGGAAGCGACGTTTTGCAAACGGAAGTAACAGTTAAACTACAAAAACAAGGTGCTATAATCGTAGCCGACGGCAGTGTTGATTTGGTGCAAAATTGCGACGTTGTAGTTTATAGTTCGGCAATTAAAAACGATAATAACGAACTTGCTTTTGCAAAAAAAATGAAAAAAGCGTTATATACGCGCGCTGAATTGTTAAATTTAATACTTTCAACTTTTAATAAAAGCATAGGTATAGCAGGTAGCCACGGCAAAACTACCGTTACTTCAATTCTTGCACATATATTTAAGCGTGCAAATAAAAGTTTTACCGCGTTTATAGGTGGAATAGATAATACGTTTGAAAATTTTTATAGCGATAAAGACGCCAAACTTTTATTAACCGAAGTTTGCGAATACGATTATAACATAAATAACGTTTCTCCCTTTGTTTCAGTAGTTTTAAACGTTGATAACGACCATTTAGACACGTATAAAAATATAGAAAATTTAAAAAATACTTTTTTTAATTATTTAGATAGGGGTAGCGTTAGGGTAATTTGTATAGACGATATCTATCTATCAAATTATAAAGGCAATGCAATAACTTATTCTATTAACGGTTTGGCAGATTATAACGCTAAAAATTTACATCAAAAATCGGGCAAATACTCTTTTGATTGTTATAATAAAGATAAATTTTTATTCAAAGTTGAACTTAATTTATATGGAATAAACAACGTTAAAAACGCACTTTGCGCTATTGCTTGCGCTAAATATTTTAACGTTAAAAACGAAGATATTATAAAAGTATTAAAGACCTTTAAAGGCGTAAAGCGTAGATTTGAAGAAATAGGAAATAAAAATTCTATAAAATATATTGCAGATTATTGCCATCATCCAACTGAAATATTAAGCACTTTAAAAACGGCAAAACAAATGTTTAAAGGCGATTACGCGGTAGTGTTCCAACCGCATACGTATTCAAGAACAAAACTGCTTTTAAACGATTTTATAAAGGTTTTTGAAAATGAAAGCCCTATTATTTTTAAAACGTACCCAGCGCGTGAAAAATACGACAAATTTGGTAGCGCCGAATATTTGGTTAGCAAAATTAAAGGTGCTGAATACGCAAGCGACATAACGCGCGTTTTTGAAATTTTAAAAACAAAAAACGTTTCAAACGCGTTGATATTGGGTGCGGGAGATTTATACGATAAAATAAAAAATTATATACGGTAAGCGTAAAAACAAAACCCCACTACCTTAAAACGTAAAGTAGTGGGTGTTTTTAATTTAATAAAACGCTAATTTATAATAAATCTACCGTAAATTCAGGGTTTTCGCCTTTTTGTAATTTTTTAACTGAATTTTCAAATTGTTTTTGAACGTATTCAAATTTATATTCGGGTAGTTTAAAATGTTCTAACTTAACGGCTTTTTGAACTAGTAAGTTTATTGCCGTAGTAACGTTGTTGTAACCGCTTTTTATAAAGTTGAGTTTTAATTGTTTATTAAAGCATATAGAAACGGGAAGTTTTTGCTTGCAATCGTAAATTCCCGTTATCGCGCAATGCGCCTTTGAAGCGGAAACTTTATCAATAATTGAAACGTCAATATCGCTGTCGGTAGTGTAAACGATTTTTGGGCATTTTCTACCGCCAGTTATAGATAAAATTTCTTGTTCAAGAGTTTTATTCGTTTTTAAAGTATAGTAAACGTCGTTTTTATAAGCGAGTTCTAAATTTTGCTCGTTATTGTCAATTAATATAGGAACTGCTTTATAGTAAGAAATTAATTGAGCAATTATATTGGCAAGAGTAGTTCCGCCTATAACAGCAACGTATTCGCCTTGCGTAAAATTTAAAGTGTCAATAACCGAAAGGGCAAGGGCAATATGGTAAAGGTAAAGCGCGTCCGCTTCTAAAACGTTATTTGGAAGAATATGAACGTATTCTTTGTTAATAACGGTAAAGTCTTTTAAAAAACCGCCGTCAAAAGCGCACAAGCCTTTTTCACGTGCATCGTCGGGCAAGTCGCTAACCGTCATAGGATTAAGATAAACCTTTGTGCCTTTTGTAAAGTAGTTAGACTCTTGCAAAGTTTCCGTTATTTGGCCAACTGCAATTTGCGACGGTGTAAAAGGTAAAGGGCGTTTTGACGCACCCATAAAATCTGCAATATCCTTACGAGTTATAAAGCATTTTGTGATTTTAACTTTTACGTCATCCAAACGTTCAAGGTTATTTTGCTCGTTTACTTTTGTAATTTCATTAGGTTGAGTTACTTGTAAATTAATCATAATTTTCCTTACTCATTAAATTATATACCACTTAATTTTATTTTGCAACTAAAAATTTGTACTTTTATTTTTTGTTAAAATATCGTTTAAATACTATATGCAAACGCAAAGTTAAGTATTCTATACTGCGTTTATTAATATTTTATAGGTATTTAACTAAAAAAATTGTATTTTATGGGCTGTAAAATGTTGACTTAAAACTAATTTTAATATATAATGTTCAAGTAATAATCGTTAAGAGGTGTTAATTATGAGAGATAATATTCATCCAAATTATAAAATTGTTGACGTACAATGTGCTTGCGGTGCAAGTTTCCGTACCGGTACTACTAAAAACGTAGACGTTATTAAGGTTGATATTTGTTCTAAATGCCATCCGTTCTTTACAGGTAAACAAAAACTTGTTGATGCAGGCGGTCGCGTTGATAAATTTAAGAAAAGATACGGTATTTAATTGTCTGCAAACTATACCGTTAAGGTATGTTGATGGCGTCAAGATTTTGTCTTGACGCCGTTTTATTAAAAAAATAATTGATTATGAGTAAAAATAAAGATAAAAAAACAACTACAATAGGCGGTCAAGCGGTAATTGAAGGCGTTATGATGCGTGGTAAAACTGCAATGGCAACAGCCGTTAGGGCAGAGTCAGGCAAAATACTTGTAGAAAGCCAAAGGATAAATAGTAACGCAAGTAAAAACAAGTTTTTTAAATTGCCACTTATTCGCGGTGTCGTAGCGTTTATAGACTCGCTTGTTTTAGGCACTAAAACTTTAACGCGTTCCGCTTCGGTTTTCGGCGAAGAAGAAACTACTAAATTTGACGAATACGTCGCTAAAAAAACGGGTGCGAACGCAAACGATATAGCAACGTTTATAGCCGTTTTGTTAGGCGTTGTTCTTTCGGTTACCATTTTCTTCTTTTTACCGCAATTAATAACCGACTTGTTGCCTATTCCGTCTACAAACGCCTTTTTATATTCGCTTGTAGAAGGTTTGGTTAGAATATTAATTTTTATAACCTATATACTTTTAACTACGTTAATTAAAGACGTTAAACGTACTTATATGTACCACGGTGCAGAGCATAAAACCATTGCTTGTTATGAAAGTGGAAAAGAACTGACGGTAGAAAACGTAAAAAAATGTTCACGCGTTCACGACAGGTGCGGAACTACTTTTATGTTTTTGGTTATGCTAATAAGCATATTAGTGTTTTCGTTTGTCAACTACGGGTTATCTAAACTAGGGCTAAATTTTGTTGGCGCTAGCGGAAAAGCGTTGAGATTTGCCGTAAAATTATTATTATTGCCGTTTGTAAGCGGTCTTTCGTACGAAATTTTAAAACTTTTGGCAAAAACTAAAAGTAAATGGGTTATAATATTTAAAGCGCCGGGGTTGCTTCTTCAAAGGTTAACTACTAGCGAGCCTTCTAACGATATGATAGAAGTTGCCATTACAGCCTTTGTTGCCGTATTAGAAATGGACGAAGACCAAAGCATTGAACCGCGCAAATTCGGCGTTTTTGGAAACGTTCCAACGCTATTACAAAAGGTTAAAAAAGTGCTTCAAGAAGCAAACGTAAACGAAGATAGCGACGCGGAGTGGATAGTTTGCCGTGCGGTAAACGTTAAGCGCAGTACGCTTAACGACAAAACTAAAACCGTACTTGTTAGCGAGTACGATTTAGCAATGAAATATGCAAAAGAACGCGCAAAAAAAGTGCCTTTGGCGTACGTTTTTAACGATTGCGAGTTTTACGGTTATACTTATAAAGTAAATAAAGACGTTTTAATTCCAAGACCCGAAACGGAAGAATTATGTAAACTTATATGCGATGAGGTTAATCAAAATGCTAAAATTTTAGATATGTGTACGGGTAGTGGAGCAATAGCAATTACTCTTAATAAATTAAAAGGATACACCGTTACCGCCGTAGACGTTAGCGTAAACGCGTTAAATATAGCAAAAGAAAACGCTAAAAATAACCTTGCAAACGTAGAGTTTATTGAAAGCGATATGTTTAAAAACGTAAGCGGAACGTACGACGTTATAGTTTGCAATCCGCCTTATATAAAAACGCAAGACTTACAGTTTTTACAAGAAGAAGTTAAAAAAGAGCCTACTTTGGCGCTTGACGGTGGAGAAGACGGGCTTGATTTTTATAGAATTATACGTAGCGAAGCAATAAAGTTTTTGTCAAATAACGGAACGATATATATGGAATGTGGCATTAATCAAAGTCAAGATATAAAAAATTTGTTTAACGCTAGCAATTTATATAAAGAAGTATGCGTTTATAAAGACGTAAACGGTATAGATAGAATTATAAAGGTGGTAAAATGAGTAGTAAATTAGACTCAATATTAAGTAGATACGAAAAATTAAACGAACTAGTTGCCGACAGTGAAGTTATTCGCAATATTGACGAGTGGAAAAAGTACACCAAAGAACTTGCGGATATGCAAGACGTTGTTGAAAAATACAAAGAATTAAAAAAGGCTACTAGTGAAAAAGAAGAGGCTGAACTTTCATTATCACAAGAAACCGATAGCGAAATGAAAGAGTTTTTAAACGAAGAAATTCTTTCGCTAAAAGAAAAAATTGACGTTATAAACGGCGAACTTAAAATTCTTTTAATTCCAAAAGACGAAAACGACGATAAAAACGTTATAGTAGAAATTCGCGCCGGCGCTGGTGGCGAAGAAGCCGCTTTATTTGCCTACGAGTTATACCGTATGTACGTTGGCTATGCCGATAAACATAGGTTTAAAACGGAAGAAATAGACTCTAACTTTACCGAACTTGGCGGAGTAAAGGAAGTTACGTTTTCTATAATAGGAAAAGGCGCGTATTCTAAACTAAAATATGAAAGTGGCGTTCATAGAGTTCAACGCGTGCCGGAAACGGAGTCGCAAGGAAGAATACAAACTTCAACTGCAACCGTTGCAGTTTTACCCGAAGCCGAAGACGTAGAAGTAAAAATAGACGAAAAAGATTTAAAAGTTGACACTTATAGAAGTAGCGGTGCTGGCGGTCAACACGTTAATAAAACGGAAAGTTGTATTCGTATGACGCATTTGCCAACGGGTATAGTTGTTACTTGTCAAGACGAACGTTCTCAAATAAAAAATAGAGAAAAGGCTTTAAAAGTATTAAAAAGTAGGTTGTATGATTATTATAATTCTCAGTATAGAAAAGAGTACGACGAAAACCGCAAAAGTCAAATAGGCACGGGCGACCGTTCCGAAAGAATTAGAACGTACAATTTCCCACAAGGTAGAATTACCGACCATAGAATTGGTTTTACTATTTATTCGCTAGAAAACTTTTTATCGGGCAATATTGACGAAATGATTGAACAACTTGCAATTAAAGATAGGGAAGCAAAACTTTCAGGTGAGGAGGATATTTAAGAGTATTTATGAGAATTTCAAAAAAAGCATTATCAATCCCTGCTTCAATGACTTTAGAAGTAACTGCCAAAGTTAATCAACTTAAAAAAGAGGGAAAATCAATTACAGGTTTTACTGCTGGTGAACCTAATTTTAATACGCCAGGTTATATTATTGAAAGTTGTAAGCAAGCCCTTGATAAAGGTATTACTAAATATACTCCGGTTGCGGGTATGCCTGAATTTAAAAAAGTTATTTGCAAAAAGTTCCTTAACGATAACGGATTAGAATACACACCTGACCAAATTATTGTGTCTGACGGTGCTAAAGCATCGCTTTTCCACGCTGTGTACGCCTTGGTTGATGCTGGTGATGAAGTTATTATTCCTGCTCCGTTTTGGTTTACTTATGAA
This sequence comes from Christensenellaceae bacterium, assembly GCA_045644385.1. Taxonomy (GTDB): domain Bacteria; phylum Bacillota; class Clostridia; order Christensenellales; family Borkfalkiaceae; genus HGM11412. The sequence goes on along the minus strand of JAZRGU010000002.1, from coordinate 243,898 downwards.
GAACAAGTTAAAATATGCGATGGTAAGCCTATAATTATTAATACTAAAAAAGAAAATGGCTACAAACTAACTGCAAAAGAACTTGAAAACGCTATCACTGATAAAACGGTTGCTATTATGCTTAACTCTCCGTCTAACCCAACGGGTGCCGTTTATAGTTATGATGAGTTAAAGGCACTTGCCGAAGTTATTGAAAAACATAACTTAACAGTGATTTCTGATGAAATTTACGAAAAACTTATTTATGACGGCAATAAGCACGTTTCAATAGCATCTATTTCTGATTATATGAAAGAAAATACAATCGTTATCAACGGTGTTAGCAAAACGTATGCGATGACTGGTTGGCGAATTGGTTACTTGGCCGCCCCTAAAGCACTTGCCAAAGTAATTTCAAGGGTTCAAGGTCATACTACAAGTAACGCTTGTTCTTTTGCTCAATACGCTTCAATTACGGCTTTAAGCGGCGATGAAGACGTTATTAAATCAATGAGAAAGGAATTTGATGATAGGCGTAAATATATGATTTCAAGGCTTGACGCTTTAAATCTTACATATATTAAACCAGAAGGTGCGTTCTATATATTTGTAGACGTTTCTAAATATTTTGGTAAAGAAATAGACGGTAATAAAATTGATGGTAGTATGAGTTTTGCTTCCATTTTAACTGACTATGGCGTTGCGGTTATACCAGGTTTACCTTTCCATGCGGATAATTTTGTAAGATTTTCTTACGCAGTGTCAATGGACGATATTAAAAACGGTTTTGACAAAATAGAGAAATTTATTAATTTAATTAAATAATATTACGATTAAAATCTTAGGTTTAATGCCTTAGTCTTTACGTAAAAGTTTCATAAATAGCGGTAAATTGTATAAAAAGTATATATTTACCGTTTTTTTTTAAAAAAATTTCAAAAAATTTACAAGTTACCCCTTGAAAATTTTACGTTTATACATTATAATTAAAGTACAAATAAAATTAGGAGGCAAACTCTATGATTAACATTATATATGGACCAAAAGGATTTGGCAAAACTAAAATTATGATTGACCAAGTAAACAGCGCTGGAAGCGAAGCGAAAGGAAACGTCGTTTTTATTTCTGATAAGCGTTTTAGCACTGTTAATATAGATTTTAACGTAAGATGTGTTTACACGGAAGAGCACGGCATTAAAAACGCACAAGCGTTTAACGGTTTTGTAAACGGTTTGCTTGCAGGAAACAGCGATATTGAATACGTGTTTATTGACGGATTAAAAAGAATTATTGGTAGCGAAATGCGCGGTGGCAAAATGCTTTTTGGTTCTCTTAAAAAACTTCAAAAAGAATATCCAAACTTAAAGTTCGTTGTATCGGTTAGCGCAACCAAAAACGAATTGCCAAGTTATATAGCAAAATACGTAGACTAAAATGGCTAAAAAAATTAAAATTTTTAAACAAAACGTAAATTTCGGTGGGTTTTTATTGCCTGCCGATTTTCACTATATAGACGTTACTTTTTTAAAAGAACTTTCTTTATTGCCGTTTAATCAAAGAATTATTGCCGTTTACGAATTGCTAACGGAAAAGCCTTTTGATAAAACTTGGTTAAATAACGTAAATAACTGTGAATATCCTGCAACCGTAGTTTCTGTTGACGAAGGTTTAAATTTGTTAGAATTATACGACGGCAACTCTTTTGATTATAGCGATTACGTTTTTGATAAAACAAGTTTGATGGGCGAAATTGCGTCTATAATTGCCGTTTATTGCTCATCTTATACGGATATTTGCGAAAGTGGGCAAATGGCTTTTGGCAGTAAAATTTCGCTATCATTACCCGATGACGACGGGGTGTTATTACTATCTGCTATAATTGCAAAAAAAATAGGTTTACCGCTTGATATGATTATAGTGGGTACAAGCACTCGTATTAACAATTCGTGCGAGGGCGTTTACTTTTCTTACGTTAGCGACGGCGAAATTGATTATGCAATAAGCGATTTTTACGAAGATTACGATTACGTTTTAGACGTCGTTTCAGTTAAATCTTTTATAGCCTTAATTAATTATTTAGACGATTACGACAATGACAGTGAAATTGTACTTCCATCGCTTGTTTTACCGTATAAATTTTCTAGAAGAATTGTAAAAGCGTTGTTAAATAAAAACGAAATTTCAATAGATAAAGCCGAAAAATTGTTATTTAACGAAACGGCTGTTGAAATGCCAAAATCGTTTGGCAATAGTTCAAACGATAGGTTTTATACAAAAAGAAATACTATATCAATTTTAGATGCGTTAGAAATTATAAAGTGCCTTAATTAATTTGATTTTTATAGGCTATAATGTTATACTAAATATTAATATAAATAATTAGGTGTTTAATTTATGGAAGATAAAAAAACTTTATTTAGCGCCGTACAGCCAAGCGGTACGCCAACTATCGGCAATTACGTTGGAGCAATCAACAATTTTGTAAAAATGCAAGACGAGTATAACTGCATTTATTCTATTGCAGATTTACATTGCTTAACCGTTAAGCAAGAGCCTCAAAATTTAAGAAAAGCGACTTACGAACTTATGGCGCTTTATTTGGCGTGCGGAATTGACCCCGAAAAATGTATTATGTTCGTTCAATCGCACGTGCCTTGCCACGCCGAATTAACTTGGATTTTAAACACTATAACGTACCCCGGCGAACTTGGTAGAATGACGCAGTTTAAAGATAAATCACGCACGCATCAAGATAACGTTAACGTTGGATTAATGGATTATCCCGTTTTAATGGCGTCGGACATATTATTGTATAACACGGCGGTAGTTCCCGTTGGGGCAGACCAAAAGCAACACATTGAACTAACGCGTGATTTAGCAATACGCTTTAACAATCGTTACGGCGAAACTTTCGTCGTTCCAGAAGGCGTTTTTCCTAAATACGGCGCAAAAATTATGTCTCTTAGCGAGCCTACTAAAAAAATGAGTAAAAGCGACGATAACGTTAACGCTTACGTTTCAATGTACGACGATAGCGACACTATAATAAGAAAGTTTAAAAAAGCAGTTACAGACAGCGATAATAAAATTGTTTTTGATGCCCAAAATAAAGCGGGAATTAGCAATTTATTAACTATTTATTCGGTATTTTCCGGCGTTTCTATTGAAGATGCGGTTAAAGAATTTGACGGTAAAGGTTACGGCGAATTTAAACTTAAAGTAGGCGAAGCGGTTGCCGAAGGTATAAAACCTATAACGCTTAAACGCGAACAACTTTTAAAAGACAAAGCCTATTTAAATTCAATTATGATAAAGGGCGCGGAAAACGCATATCGCATAGCAAATAGAACTTTGCGTAAAGTTTATAAAAAAGTTGGTCTTTATAAGGCGGAATTATAATGTTTGGATATTTAAAGCCGGATAAACCGTATCTTTATTTAAAAGACGATACTTTATATAACGCTTTGTATTGTGGTGTTTGTAAAAGCATAAAAAACACTTGCGGAAACACTTGTAGGTTTACTCTTACTTACGACGTTGCTTTTTTATCCGCACTCGTTCATAATATTTGCGGGGTTGACGTTGATATAAAAAGAAAAAACTGCGTGGCTCATCCTATAAAAAAAAGACCTATTGCCATGCCAGATGGTATTTCTAAAAAACTTGCTAACGTAAACGTACTATTAGCGTACTACAAACTCCGTGACGACGTTGTTGACGAAAATAAAGGTAACTTTAAGTCGTTACTATTTAAAAAAGGTTATAAAAAAGCAAAAAAAGCACTACCTAATATAGACGGCGTAATTAATAACGGCTATCAAAATTTGTTAAAATTAGAAAAACAAAATTCTAGCAGTATAGATATGGTTAGCGACTGTTTTGCAACTATGATGGCGGAAATTTCAAACGAGATATTTGAAAATTACAAGTCAAATTACACGTATAATTTAGTTTACGCAGTGGCAAAATGGGTGTATCTTATAGACGCTTTGGACGATTACGACAAAGATATTAAAAAGAACTGTTATAACGTTTTTTACAATGCGTATAAAAGTCCAAACTACGCCGAATTAATAAAGGCAAATTCGCAAGAATTAGCGTTTGTTTTTAATTCAATATTTTCTCAAATTAAAGAAAATTACGAAAATATTCCAAAAAAATATAATACTGACCTTGTTGAAAACGTTCTTTTTAAAGGTATGCCAAAAACAACCGTTAGCATACTAAAAAAGCAAGGGGATAAATAGAAATTAAGGAGACTTATGATAGATAAATACTATAAAATTTTAGGTGCAAACGAGTTTGATAGCGACGAGGTTATTTTAGAAAAATACAACGCTTTAAAAACTCAATACAGTAACGATAGATTTTTAGAGGGCGAAGCAGGAAACACTGCCGCTAAAAATTTAACCGAACTTGAAATTGCGTTTAAAGAAATTACTTCGTTTAGAAGTCAAAAAGGGCAAAATACTAGCGGAAGCAGTCTTTTTAATGAAATAAAATCGGCTATAAAAGTAGGGGATTTAAAACTAGCGCAAGAAAAACTTGATTTATTTGACGAAAGGGTTGCAGAGTGGCACTATTATCAATCTGTTATTTTTTACAAAAAAAATTGGTTAAACGAAAGTAAAAAACAACTTGAAATAGCAAGTTCTATGGAGCCAAGCAATTCTAAATATAAAGAAGCCTTAAATAAATTAAACGAAAGGGTTAACAGTTCAACTATTAATCCCGATTGGAACAAGTCTGGCAATTCCGCTTATACTAACGCTGGTTTAGGCGAAGAAACCCCACAACTTGGAGGAGATAGTTGTTGTAAGTGGTGTTGTGATATGCTTATTTGTAACGCCATTTTAAACTGTTGTTGTAATTGTCATTAATATGAAGTCTGCAAAAGTTATAGCGTTATCGGCAATATCTACGGCGTTTTGTATAATATTATTAGTTGTTGGCTCTTATTTTACAACCATTGATATTTCTTGCTTGTTTATGGCAAGCATAGCAACGTCGTTGCCACTAATTAAAGGTAGTTATAAGGGCGCGTTTTTAACTTATTTGGCGTCAAGTTTAACGTCTGTAATATTCGTTAGTTCAAATTTTGCAGTGGTAATTTGTTATGCTGTTTTTTTTGGTTTACAGCCAATTTTAAATTATTATTTAATTAACAAATATAAAAACAGTATAAATATTTTTACGTTAGTTAAAACGTTGTGGTTTATAGGCTTATGTTTTTTAATGTATTATTTTTTAACGTTTTTTACCGTAGAGTTTGAATTTGTTGAAAAATATATTGTACTATTTATTATAATAGGCGGAGGGGTTTTAGGCTTTTTATACGATATTGCAACAATAAGATTTTTAAAAGCGTTATTGATAATTGCAAAAAAACTAAAACTGTAATCTTATGCAAAAAAACGATATTTTAACGGGTATTATTTCATCATTAGGGTATAATTGCGAAGGTGTTTGCAAGTTAGATAACGGCATAGTTTGTTTTATTCCGTTTGCTTTAATAGGTGAAAAGGTAAAATTTAAAGTTTTAAAAGTAAATAAAAATATTGCGTATTGTAAGTTGTTAGAGGTTTTGTCCCCATCGGAAGATAGGGTAAGACCTCTTTGTAGTGTTTACGAAAAGTGCGGGGGCTGTCAAATTCAACACGCAAAATACACCACTCAATTAAAAATTAAAAGCAAAATAATAAGCGATTGTTTTTATAAAATTGCCGGAATAAACGTAAACGTACAAGAGCCTGTTAAAAGCGTAAACGAATACGGGTATAGAAACAAAATTCAGTTTCCTATAAGAAACACCGAAAAAGGCAATTTCGTAGGCTTTTTTGCAGAAAATTCACATAGAATAGTGGAGGTTAGCGAGTGTCCAATTCAACAAGAAGGCACAAGCAAACTACTTTTAGCCTTTAAACAATTTATTAACGAAACGGGCATTTCTTGTTACAACGAAGTTACTAAAAAGGGAATTTTAAGGCACGTTGTTGCAAGAAATACGTTAAACGCATTAACTATCGTTGCGGTTGTAAATTCAAATATGCTACCACATAGCGATAAACTTATTAAAATTTTACAAAATTATTTTAAAAAGTTTTCTCTTTTTGTAAATGAAAATAAAGAAGATGGAAACGTTATTACGGGCAAAAATTATACTTTATTATACGGCGAGCCGTATTATTACGACGAAGTTTGTAAAATAAAATATCCCGTAGTATGCCAATCGTTTATTCAAGTTAACGATTATATTAAGGTAAAGTTATATAACGCCGTTGCTTCAAAACTAAACGATATTAAAGACCTAACCGTAATTGACGCGTATAGTGGCGCGGGAATTATGACGGCAATGCTTGCTAAACAAGCAAACAAGGCTATTGGTATAGAAATTGTTAAAGAAGCAGTTAATTCAGCAAATATTTTAGCAAAAGAAAACGGTTTAGATAATAAAATAACCAATATTTGCGCCCCTTGTGAAGAAGTTTTACCAAGTATTATAGAAGCCGAAACTAAAAACGGTGCAAACGTTGCCGTCGTTTTAGACCCGCCAAGAAAGGGCTGCGATATAAAGGTTTTAAATGCACTTATAAAAGAAAAGCCAAACCATATTATATATGTATCTTGCTCGCCACAAACGCTTGCAAGAGATATAGGCATTTTAACGGGGCATCTTAATTATGATGGAAACAAACTTTTAAAAAGCCAAAGTCCAACGCTAAACTACGAAATAACAAGCGTAAAACCATACGATATGTTCCCACAAACAAAACACGTGGAGACTCTAGTAGTACTACAACGAAAATAACGCCAAAATAGACGGAAATTCTTTATTTTCCTATCGTTTTTCCACATTATGCGTTTATGGAAAACGCCTAAATATTTGTAAAAAATATTTTTAATCGTTGTAGTGAGGCTCTTGTAAAAAGTGAATAATTATATTAAATATGGTTATACATTTTTAATTTGAGGTGTACTATGACTTTTGGCGAAAAAATGTTTAACGAGGTAAAATTTAATGTCAAAAATTTCAATTAGATTTTTTAATGATACGCCAGTAAGAGCCGTTTGGGTGGACGATAAAAATACTTGGTATTTTAGCGTTTTAGATATTATTTCAGCAATTAGGAAAGAACCTTCTTATGAAAAGGCAAGAAACTACTGGAAGTATCTTAAAGCAAAATTAAAGAAAGAAAATAGCCAGCTGGTTAGTGCCACTACCCAACTGAAAATCACCGCAAGCGACGGAAAGAAATATAAGTCTGATGCGATTGATTCTGATGGGGTTATGACTTTACTTGCAGAATTTCCAAGTAAAATTAGTTCAGAGTTTATTGCATGGCTTACAAGAAGTGAAGAGAGTGTTGACGGTAAGAGCAAACAAAAAGCATATTCACTGTTTGATAGTTCGTTGTTTGACTCAATAGAAGTTGGAACTGTTAAGGGACTCAAACAAATTCACTCTTATTTATTTGGTGGACTTTATAATTTTGCAGGTCAAATAAGAACAATAAATATCGCAAAAGGTGGATTTGCTTTTGCACCTGCTATGTATTTGCAAGATAATCTTAAAAACATAGAGAAAATGCCAGAAAACACTTTTGAAGAAATTGTCGCAAAATACGTAGAAATGAATATTGCACATCCTTTCATGGAAGGAAACGGAAGAAGTACAAGAATTTGGCTTGACTTGATTTTTAAGAAAAATTTAGGGAAATGCGTTGACTGGTCTAAAATTGATAAAAAAGATTATTTAGAAGCAATGCGTAAAAGCATAGTGGATAATATGTTTATTAAAGACCTTTTAGCAAACGCTTTGACGGACAAAATTAACGATAGGGAAGTTTTCATGAAAGGAGTTGACTACTCTTACTATTACGAAGAGATAAACGACTAACAATATTTTTAAACATAACGGAATTTGTTATATTAAATATGGTAAAATTATTTTGATTTTATTGCAAAATATAAAATTACAACAAAAAAGCCCAAAAGGGCTTTTTTTAACGTTTTTTTACAAAAATTATTAACGTTTTACGCAGTTAGTAACAATTTTTACAGTTTTCGTTATTTTTGCAACTTTTTAACGTATTGCATTTACAGCCGTTACCACCGCTAACTATATCCATATTATAAACGTAGTTGCAAACGTTGTGCGAAAGTATGGGGTTTGCAATTTTTTTGCCAAACCAAATAACTTTATTAACGTGGCTATAACACATAAATTTTGTTGGCAAAAAGGGTACGATATCGCCGTAATTTGCTATAATATATAAGTTCTCAAACCGCTTTTTGAACTCTATGTTTTCAAGCGACTTTTTGCAAATAACTCTTGGCGAAGCAAAAGCGTAAGTTTTTAAACCACCGTTTCCGCCTTGCTCTTTTGGGCGCAAGTCTTTTCTATAATACCAAACGCACTCGTGGGCAAAATGGCTTACAGCACCGCCTTGCGAATATCCTATAACGTTAATTTCTTTTAATAACGGGTTTTTAATTGCGGATATAATATAATCTTTAATATCTTGCCACACGCTTAAAAATCCGTAATGGCATTGCCACTCTAATTTCATATCGTTATAGGGTACTGCTAGTGCAGATAAATTTTTAACCCAGTCTATTGTAGAACTAGTGCATTTAATATATATATCTAATCTATCTAATTTTGGGTATACAAGGGCAAATTGCGAGTCTAACCCCACGGTTTTATAGTTTACGCGTTCATAGTTATTAATTAAAAATTCAATTAGTTGGTCGGTTGACGTTCCCGTTATATTTAAAGGATTAAATTTCATAACACACCTTTATACATATATACTATAAACGTCTAAAAAAATTTATATAAATCTTGAAATTTGTAAAATTTTATTGTATAATTTAATAAATATATAGGAGTGGGAAATATATGGCTAGAACAAAAAAATCTTCAAAAACAACTAAAAAAATTCAAAAGAAAATTGAAAAATCAATTTCCTCTTCGGTTAAAAGAATAATTGCCGTTGTAGCGTTTACTTTGGTTGCATCGTTTATTATTCTTTGCTATTTTAGACCAGATATTTACACAAGCATATTAAATTTATTTAACGAAAAGCCTAAAAATTACGTTACAAAAATTGATGGCGACGATATATACGTAGAAAAATTATTGGATACAAAAGTCCATTTTGTAAACGTAGGGCAAGGCGACTCTATAATTATTCAACTCCCAGACGGCTCAAATATGCTTATTGACGCGTTTAATGACGACGCTTTAATTGACTACGCTAAAAATAAGTTAAATATAACTACTTTTAATTACGTTATAGCAACTCATAGCCATGATGACCATATTGACGCTATGGACGAAGTGTTTGATAATTTTATAGTACAAAAGGTTTTTCGCCCTTACGTTAAATACAAAGGCGACAACGACTATGCAAGCGACTTTAATTTAGGTGGTAGTACGGTTACAACTGACGTATACGATGCGTTTTTAACTTCAATAAAAAACGAAACGTATTTTGACGCCTACGAAAACAAAACCAAGCCTTGCGAGTGGGAATTTTTTAATTGCGACAGCGATTTTGCTAAAAACGTACACTATAACGGGCAAGTTTACACGTATTCTTTTGATTTTTTAACGCCAACAAGCGACGTTGAAGATATTAAATATAGTAACTTAAACGACTATTCTCCATTTGTAAAATTCACTTATTTAGAAACTGAAATTTTATTTACGGGCGATGCGGAAGAAGATGCGTTAAACGAATTGCTTTCTAAATATTCTAGCGATAGCGACAAAGCCTATTTAGACGTTGACGTTTTAAAAGTAGGGCATCACGGTTCTAGAACGTCTACCACAACTGATTTTTTAAAAGTTATTAAGCCTGAGTATGCAATAATTTCTTGTGGAACTGGTAATTCCTATTATCACCCACACCAAGAAGTTTTACATAGATTTTTAAACGGAGACGTAAAATTATTTAGAACGGACCTTAACGGAAATATCGTTTTAACGATAGGTCAAAGTGAAATTGACGCAAGCAATTTTACGCTTGACGTTTCAAATAAGTATACTTCGGATAATATGTATATTGGTCCAACAAAAAATTAAAAACAAAACGTTTAAAAAACGCGTTTACTTAATTGTAAGCGCGTTTTTTATTTGCGCTTTTTTGTTGCAAAAATTTTATTTTGCTTATTTTATTTGCAAGTTTTTGATAGAAGTATTTTAATTGTGTTTTTTTATTTACGTAGTATACAAAAATTTATAATTTTTGACATTAATAGGCAAAATATTGTTTCAAATTTGCTGTAATATTAATGCGTAAGAGGTGCTTATGAAAGTGAATTACAGTATTTTTAAAGATTGTTTATATATCCACCTTATAGGCGAATTAGACGAGTGTAGTGCAGTAAAAACAAGAGAGTTAATAGACGACATTATAAAAAGTTCAAACCTAGTAAATAAAGTAATTTTTAATTTTTCTAAACTGTCGTTTATGGATAGCACGGGAATAGGTATGCTTATAGGAAGGTATAAAAAAATTAAGGCAAAAGGTTGGCAAGTTTTTGTAGAAAGTCCTACTACTGCGGTTGAAAAAATATTGCAAGTTTCAGGGCTATATAGCATTATGCCAAGAATATAAAGAGGTTTTTATGCAAAACAAAATGAATTTGAGTTTTATTTCTATATCTGAAAACGAGGCGTTTGCAAGAAACGTTATAGCGTCTTTTATGTTGAGTTTAAATCCAACGCTATCGCAAATAACCGACGTAAAAACGGCGGTATCCGAGGCGGTTACCAACGCAATAGTTCACGGCTATCCCGATTGCGAGGGGATAATTGAAATGACTGCCGAAATTGACGGGCAAAGCATACATATTGAAATTAAAGACGGCGGTGTTGGTATTGAAGACCTTGACCTTGCATTAGAGCCTTTTTACTCAACGGGTAAAGAAAACGAAAGGTCTGGTATGGGGTTTACCGTAATGCGTACTTTTATGGACGAAGTTGAAGTTAAATCGTCTATAAACAAGGGAACTACGGTTATTATGAGTAAAAAAATATTAAAACAAGCCGTTGGGGAGTAGTATGCTTTCTTTTGAAGAAACAAAATATCACATTAGGCTTGCAAAAAACGGAAATAACGATAGTAAAGAAATTTTATTAAAAAACAACGTGTTGTTAATAAGAAGTTTAGTAACTAGGTTTAAAAATAAAGGCGTTGATTACGACGACCTTTTTCAACTTGGCTGTATAGGGTTTTTAAAGGCTATTAATAACTTTGACGAGTCTTTTAACGTGCGTTTTTCAACGTACGCCGTGCCTATGATTTTAGGCGAAATTAAACGTTTTTTACGCGACGACGGAGAAATTAAAGTTTCGCGCTTAATTAAACTTCAAGCAACGGAAATTGCGCGCTTTGTTGAAAAATATCAAAAAGAAAAGGGAATAGAGCCTAGCATAGAAATAATTTCTGGCGAACTAAATATAGAAAAAGAAGACGTTGTTTTAGCAATGGGCTCGTCTAAAATGCCTGTTTCTATTTATGAAACAATGGATGATAGTGGCGATGGTGGAATATCGTTAATAGACAAATTGCCGTCGCCTTATACCGAAGAAGAGCATATAGACACGCTTTACTTAAAAAGTTTAATATCTAAATTAGATAATAGAGAAAAAAAGATAATAATTTTACGGTATTTTAGAGATAAAACGCAGGGTGAAGTTGCAAAAATTCTAGGAGTGTCGCAAGTTCAAGTGTCGCGATTAGAAATGAAAATTTTAGAAAAATTAAGAAAAAAAGCACAATAAAAAAATGGGTTAGTTTTTACTAACCCATTAGTTATTTTTATATTAAACGTCGCCTTGCGCTTTCATAGATTCAGCAACTTTCATAAAGCCTGCAATGTTTGCGCCTGCCATATAGTTTTTAGGCATACCGTATAATTTTGAGTAATCGTCGCACGCTTTAAATATGCTAACCATAATTGCGTGTAATTTCTCGTCAACTTCTTCAAAAGTCCAAGAAAGGCGCATACTGTTTTGCGTCATTTCAAGGCCCGAAGTAGCAACGCCACCCGCGTTAGACGCTTTTGCAGGACCGTATAACATATCGTTTGCAAAATACGTGTCAATTGCCTCTGGTGTAGAAGGCATATTTGCGCCTTCCGAAACGCAGTAACAACCGTTTTTAGCAAGTGCTTTTGCGCTTTCGCCGTCAATTTCGTTTTGAGTTGCACAAGGAAGGGCAATATCGCACTTAACCGTCCAAATGCCTTTTGAACCGTCAAAGTATTTAGCGTTTTTACGGTAGTTTACGTATTCGCTAATGCGATTTCTTTCAACTTCTTTAATTTGTTTTACAGCGTCAAGGTCTATGCCGTTTTCATCGTAAATATATCCGTTAGAGTCAGACATTGCAACAACTTTTGCCCCCAACTCCGTTGCTTTTTCGCAAGCGTAAATGGCAACGTTTCCAGAGCCGGAAACAACAACGGTTTGACCTTTAAACGACTTGCCGTTTGCCTTTAACATTTCTTCGGTAAAATAGCATAAACCGTAACCGGTTGCTTGCTTTCTTGCAAGTGAACCGCCGTAAGTTAACCCTTTACCCGTTAAAACACCGCTGTATTCGTTTTTAAGGCGTTTGTATTGACCAAATAAATAGCCAACTTCTCTTGCGCCAACGCCGATATCGCCTGCGGGAACGTCCGTATCAGGTCCAATATAACGGTAAAGTTCGTTCATAAAACTTTGGCAAAATCTCATAATTTCGTTGTCAGATTTGCCTTTTGGGTCAAAGTCTGAACCGCCTTTACCACCGCCCATAGGAAGCGTTGTAAGGCTATTTTTAAACGTTTGCTCAAAGCCTAAAAATTTAATAATGCTTAAATTTACGGAAGGGTGAAGCCTTATTCCGCCTTTGTATGGTCCTATTGCGCTGTTGAATTGCACTCTAAAACCGCGGTTTACGTGATGAACGCCGTTATCGTCAACCCAAGGAACTCTAAAAATAATTTGCCTTTCGGGCTCTACAAGCCTTTCAATTACGCCACAATCAACAAGGTCTTGGCGTTTTTCTATAACTGGTTGTAAAGTTACTAAAACTTCCGTAACGGCTTGAATAAATTCGGGTTCGTTAGGATTGCGCTTTTCAACTCTATTTAATAAATCGCAAAGATATGCGTTAGTTAATTTCATATAATATAACCTCCGTTTTTTTAAAGTATATATTAATTTTTACTAAATAGCAAATAAAATAAATTATTTTTTTATATTTTATATAAAACTTTGTAAAATAAAAGCCGTTTTAGTGCATATAATAAAATAAAAATTAAAATTTTAGATATTTGCTTAAAAACAGTTGCTTTTTATTTTTGTATTTGGTATATTATAAAGGCGTTAAAAATTAAATGCAAGTTTGGGAGTTTAGCTCAGCTGGGAGAGCATCTGCCTTACAAGCAGAGGGTCATAGGTTCGAGCCCTATAACTCCCACCATATAAGGCACCATAGCCAAGTGGTAAGGCCAAGGTCTGCAAAACCTTTACGCCCCGGTCCGAATCCGGGTGGTGCCTCCAATAAAAAAACAGCACGTTAAGTGCTGTTTTTTTATTGGAAACTACCCGTTGGTTTGGTTAAGGGCAATTTGCCTTTAATAGTTATAACGACACGTTATTAGTTAAAGTTAAAACGAGTTAAAAGATTGTTGCAAATTATCCGGTTCGTAACTCCCCAGTCAGTGCAAGGCACTGGACTGCCTCCGTGGTGGTGCCTCCAATAAAAAAAACAGCACGTTTCGTGCTGTTTTTTTTTATTGGAAACTATCCGTTGGTTTGGCAAAGGGCAATTTGCTTATATATTTATAACAAAAAATTATTTGTAAAATTAATTAAATAGTTTTTAATAAACTTTTATTAAAAGCGTTAAATTAATAAAGTTAAAATATAGTAAAGCGTTGGTATGGTTATAACGGATAAAGCCGTTGTGCCTAACGTAAAGCAAACTGCGCTTTGGGTGTCTCCATTATAATTGTCTGCAAAAGTTGTGCCCATACTTGCAGTTGGCATTGCAAAGGCTACGAATAAGCCTAAAATTAATTCGTTTGGCATAGGTAAAAATTCATTTACTATCAACAATATTGCCGTTAAAAGCGTAGGCACTACTATAAGTTTAAATAGTGCAACGTAGTACGTTTTTTTATTTTTAAAAATATTTAAAATAGGTATGCTTCCAAGTTTTAAGCCTATAATTATCATAGAAATTGGCGTTACCATAGCCGATAAATAATTAGAGTACGTTGCTATTTGCGGTAAATAATTACAAATTTTTAAAAGGTTTAAAATTATAGCCAGTAAAAAGGCGATTAAGCAAGGGTTTAAAAGCATTTTTTTAACCGAAATTGTGTTTTTATCGCAAGAAATTAAGTATATTCCAAGCGAATACATAACTACGTTAGTAACAATGTTAGTTATAACAACGCTTGTAACTACAAGTGGGGCAGTAGTAAAAACCGCTGTTGCAAGAGGAATTCCTAAAAAGCCGTTGTTGCTTGAAAATATAGAAAACCTTGCTATTCCTTGCGTTTTAAAATCTTTTATAAAGCAAGTTGTTGGTTTGGTTAAAAAAAACCAAAAGAACATATATAAAATAGAAATTAAAGCCGAAAACAGTATAACCGTTAAAGCGTTAGAATTAAGGTCAATTTTAATAGTTGAATTAAAAATTAAAAAAGGCACGCCAACGTATATTAAAACTTTTGAAAGTGAAGAAGATTGCTTAGTAGTTACAAGTTTTGTTTTTGCCAAAATAAATCCCGGCACGGCAAGTGCTACGAATATTAAAACGTTAGATAACATTGAAAAAAATGCAGACATATATCACCTATATAAGATTGTAAATTTTTGCCAATCGTTTAAATGCGTTAGTTGAATTTATAATAACCGATTTATCTACGCAAGTAGCAATTCTAACGTAGCCTTTAACGCCAAAAGAGTCGGACGGAACAAGCAGTAAGCCGAGTTTTTTTGCCGTGTTGGAAAACTCGTTTGCATCGCTAATAGGGCATTTTAAAAAAAGGTAAAACGCGCCTTTGGGGTTTGCGCACTCAAAATTAAGTTCGCTTAAAGTTTTAATTAATATATCGCGATTATCTTTATAAATAGATATATCGCACAACTCGTCTGAACACTTTGCAATAAGTTTTTGAAATAGTGACGGCGCGCATACGTATCCCATAGACCTTCCCGCGCCTTGAATTGCGTTATAAACGGTAGTGGAGTGGCTTAATTTTGGGCTAACGGCAATATAGCCTATTCTTTCGCCCGATAGCGATAACGATTTGCTGTAAGAATAGCAAACGATGGCGTTATCGTAAAAATTTGGTATAAAAGGAACAGTTTTGTTGTCAAAAACTATTTCCCTATAAGGCTCGTCAGAAATCAAGTAAATAGGGTGATTGTATTCTTTTTGTTTATTATTTAGCAAGTTGCAAAGTTTAGCAATATCTTTTTTGTCGTAAACCGTACCGCTTGGATTGTTTGGAGAATTTATTATAATTGCGCTTACGTCGCTTGTTAATTTTTTGTTTAAATCTTCAAAGTTTATAGAAAAGTTTTTTTCGTCAAAATCAACTACTTTAAATTTGGCGTTTGCGTTACTAGCAAACACTTTGTATTCGGGAAAGTATGGCGCAAACGTTAAAACAGTTTCCTTTTTGCTAGAAATTAACGCTTTTAAAGTTACCGCTAGTGCGGACGCCGCACCACAAGTTAAGTAGATTAAATCGCTATTAAAATTAAAGCCGTATCTTTTAGATATGGTATTGCAAATAGCGGTTCGCGTTTCAATATCGCCTTGTGCGGACGTGTATAAGTGCAAGTTTTTATCGTCTTCGTTTAATAAATTAATAAGCGTTTCTTTTATAATTTTTGGACACGGTGCAGACGGGTTGCCAAGCGTAAAATCAAATACGTTTTCACTGCCAATTTGGCTTTTTAACAACTTTCCGTATTCAAAAAGTTCGCGAATTTTAGAACGGTTAGTTCCTAATTTTATCATTTTTTTGTTAATCATAATTCACCTTTTTTTAATTTTAGCAAAAAATAAAAATATTGGCAAATAAATGTATATAATATTTATTAAAACGCAAAAAATAGTTGACTTAATTAAAAAAATGAAATATAATCAATAACGTAAGGAGCAAAAAAATGAAGTCAATATTTGCATATTATTTTGAATATTACTTTACTAAGCCATATTAATTAATATCGGTTATTTTTTGCGTACTTTAATTATTTTGTATTAAATGGCCGATATTTAATATCGGCTATTTTTTTTGAGGTTATTATGATAGTTATAGTTAAAAACGAACACGACCAAAAGCAATTTGACAATTTAGTTAAATGGGTAAAATCCCAAGGTTTAGAAGTTGACGTTAGTAACGGCGCGCACACTAAAATTTTAGGTTTAATTGGCGATACTAGTAAAATTGACATTGACCTTTTAATGTCGCTTGATATCGTAGAAAACGTAAAGCGAATTCAAGAGCCGTTTAAATGCGTTAACCGCAAATTTCATCCAGAAGATACCATAGTTAACGTTGGTAACGTAAAATTTGGTGGCGACAGTTTCAATTTTATAGCAGGACCTTGTTCAATTGAAAGCGAAAGCCAAATTATAGAAGTTGCAATGGCGGTTAAAGAAGCGGGCGCGTCGCTTTTAAGAGGCGGTGCGTTTAAACCGCGCACTTCTCCGTACGCGTTTCAAGGCTTGCGTGAAGACGGTTTAAAATTATTATTAAAGGCAAAGCAAGAAACGGGTTTGCCTATCGTAACTGAAATTATGAGTGTTTCGCATCTTGACTTGTTTAACGACGTAGACGTTATTCAAATAGGCGCAAGAAATATGCAAAACTTTGAACTTTTAAAAGAGGTTGGCAAAACTAAAAAGCCCGTTCTTTTAAAAAGAGGTCTTGCAAACACTATTGAAGAGTGGCTTATGAGTGCCGAATACGTTATGAGTGAAGGTTGCAAAGATATTATTTTATGTGAACGCGGAATAAGAACGTACGAAACTTACACAAGAAACACTCTTGACCTTTCTGCAATTCCTATATTAAAAGAATTAACGCATTTACCAGTTATTGTAGACCCGTCGCACGCTTCGGGCGTTGCAAGGCTTGTTAAACCGCTTTCGCTTGCTTCGGTTGGCGCTGGGGCAGACGGACTTATGATAGAAGTTCACAACAACCCAAAATGCGCGCTTTGCGACGGTGCTCAATCTATTACGCCTAGCGAGTTTAAAGAAATCGTTTCGGGTGTTGACGTTATGCTTCCAATAGTTAAAAAGGTAAGGTAATTATGAAAGTTGGTGTTATTGGATTGGGGTTAATAGGCGGTTCATTTGCTAAAACTCTTAAAAAAAATGATGAATACGTAGTTTACGGTTACGATATTGACGAAAATACTTTATCAAAAGCAAAACTCGTTGGCGCTATTGACGACGATTTAACCGTAAATACCGCAAAAGAAATTGACTTATTAATTATAGCGGTTAATCCTGATAAGTTTTATTCCGCAATAAAAGAATTTTTGCCTTTATTAAAAAAAGGCGCAACCGTAATTGATTTTTGTGGCACTAAACGAACTGTCGTTAGCAAAATGCACGAGTTAAAAAACGAGTTTAAAGACTTAATTTTTCTTGGCGGACATCCTATGGCAGGTAGAGAGTTTTCGGGTTTTGACCGTTCAACTTCAACGCTTTTTAATAAAGCGTCAATGATACTTGTTAACGTAAACGCAGATATTTTTAAACTAGAAGAAATTAAAAAGTTTTTTATATCGTTAGGTTTTTTAGAAGTAGTATTTACAACCGCTGAAAACCACGATAGACTTATAGCGTTTACTTCCCAATTATGCCATATAGTTTCTAATGCGTTTATTAAAAATAAAATTTCGCGCGAGCATTTCGGTTATTCGGCTGGCAGTTATAAAGATTTAACTAGGGTTGCTAGGTTAGATAGCAATATGTGGTCTAAATTAATGATAGAAAACTGCGATAATTTATCTAGCGAACTTGACGAATTAATTGAAAATTTAAAAGTATACAGCACCGCTTTAAAGAATAAAAACGAAGAAGATTTACGCCTTGCCTTAAAAGAGGGCAACGATATAAAAATTGAAATTGACGCGCCAACGTCAAAATTAAAATAAGGGCATTTTATGATAAAATTAGAAGTTAACGCATCTAAAAAATATAACGTTATAATTGATAACGGATTTAATAATTTTGGCGAAGTAAAGGATATAATTCAAAATAAAAAAATCGCCATAATTTGTGATAAAACCGTAAAAAATTTATATTCCAAAGAGTTAAAAAAACAACTTAAAGGAAATAAATATTATTTTTTAACCATCACCCCTGGCGAAAAAAGTAAAAACCTAAAAAATTATTGTAAATTAATAAATAAACTCGCTTCTCTTTCCTTTACTAGAAGCGACGTTGTTATAACCTTTGGCGGTGGTGTGGTTGGCGATTTAGGCGCGTTTGTAGCGTCTACTTATATGCGTGGAATTAAACTAATTGCAATTCCAACAACCATACTTTCCGCCGTTGATTCTTCCGTTGGCGGAAAAACGGCGGTAGACCTTACTTACGGCAAAAATTTATGCGGTACGTTTTATCAACCAAGCGCCGTTTACGTTAACGTAAACTTTTTTAAAACGCTTCCTAATCGCGAAATATTAAGTGGCTACGGCGAAATTATAAAGTATTCTATGCTATCTAAAACGCTTACCTATAACGATATAAAAAGCGGTGATTTAGAACTTATAGTTTATAAATGCTTATCCATTAAAAAAGATATCGTTGAAAAAGACGAGCAAGAAGCAAATTTACGTATGCTATTAAATTTAGGGCATACGTTTGGGCACGCCGTAGAAACGCTTTCTAACTACACGCTTTCACACGGGGAGTGCGTTGCTATTGGGCTTAAATATATTATTGAGTTTTCTAAAAAGTATTACAATTTAAACGACCCTACTATAAATGAGTTATATCAACTTTTAAATTCGTTTGGTCATAATTTAAACGTTGAATATACGCTTTTAGATATTATTGAAAAAATTAACGCCGATAAAAAGCGTCAATCTAATTATATAAATTTAATAACTTTAAAGGGCGTTGGCTGTCCGCAAATAGAAAAAGTTGAAATAGACGGCTTAAAAAATTATTTTTAATATGGATATTATAGTAAATAAAGGTACGGTTAAGGGCGAAGTTATTGCTCCACCGTCTAAATCATACGCACACAGAATAATATTAGCGTCTTATTTGTGCGGTAAAAAAGTAAACGTATATAACGCAGGCACTTCGCAAGACGTTTTGGCAACAGTAGGCGCAATTAAAGCATTGGGCGCAACGGTTACCTATAACGGCAACTGTTTAACAATTTTAAAAGGCGAACTACCAAAAGGCAAAATTGAAATTGACTGTAACGCAAGCGGTTCAACGTTAAGGTTTTTAATGCCAATATTGTCGGCACTTAACGTTAACGCAACGTTAAATGGAACTAAAACTTTAATGTCGCGCCCCGTTGAAAAACTAGTTGATTGCTTAAAAAAGGGCGGTGCTAATATAGACGGGTTTAATATAAACGGCGGACTTAAAAGCGGTACGTATTATATAGACGCTTCTATTAGTTCGCAATACGTTACGGGCTTGTTGTTTGCACTTTCAATTTTAGAGGGCGAAAGTAAAATAATTTTAACTTCAAACATCGTAAGTTTAGGTTACATTAATATAACGATTGACGTGTTAAAACAGTTTGGCGTAGACGTTGATTTTTGTGGAAACGTTTTAACTATTAAAGGCAATTCTTATAACAACGTTTTAGACGGTTACGTTGTAGAAGGCGATTGGTCGGGCGCTTCTTTTATGCTTGCGTTAGGCGCTACTAACGGCGAAGTTAAAGTTAAAAATTTAAATTTAAATTCACGCCAAGGCGATATTAAAATTTTAGACGTTTTGCGTGATTTTGGCGCTAATATAAAAATTGACGGCGATGCGGTTACCGTTTTAAAATCGTCGCTTAAAGGCATAACCGTTGACGTTCAAAATATACCAGATTTAGCACAAGTTATTGCGTCGGTTGCTTCTTTTGCCGATGGAAAAACTACCATTTTAAACGTAGAAAGGTTAAGAATTAAAGAAAGCGATAGGGTTAACGCCATTATAAATTCGCTTAACGCACTTAAAATAAAAGCAAAATTAGTAGAAAATTCAATAGAAATTTACGGTGGTAGTAAATCTAGTGGAACTATAAGTGGCGATGACGACCATAGAACGGTTATGTCCGCAGTGGTTGCTTCTACTAACGTAGATAACGGCGTTACTATTTTAGGCGCGGAAGCAATAGAAAAATCATATCCAAATTTTTTACAAGATTTTAAAGCGATAGGGGGTAGTTACGTTGTCAAAATTTAACGGAAAAAATTTATCTATAACCGTTTACGGCAATTCACACGATAGCGAGATAGGCGTTACTTGTAACGGGTATCCAAAATTTAAAATAGACGAAGATAAATTGCAAGAGTTTTTAAATAGGCGTAAGCCGTCTAAATCACAGTTTTCTACTCCGCGTAAAGAAAGCGACACGCCTTGTTTTTTTGGGCTTAACAACGGCTTTATAGACGGTGAATTTACCGCAAAAATATATAA
This sequence comes from Christensenellaceae bacterium, assembly GCA_045644385.1. Classification (GTDB taxonomy): domain Bacteria; phylum Bacillota; class Clostridia; order Christensenellales; family Borkfalkiaceae; genus HGM11412. Next base: position 223,220 of record JAZRGU010000002.1, on the reverse strand, counting down.
TTTAGACACTAAAAGCAAAGATTATTCTAATCTTTACGGCAAACCAAGACCTTCCCACGCGGACTATTCGTGGTATTTAAAAGACGGCGAATTAAATTTTGCGGGCGGTGGCAGGTTTTCGGGTAGATTAACCGCACCTTTTTGTATTGCAGGTGGTATTGCTAAACAATATTTAGAAAAAAGCAATATAAAAATATGCGCCTACGTTAGCCAAATTGGAAATATAAAAGCAAAGTCTTATAAAAACGGCTTAATAAGTTATAACGAATTAGTTAGCGCACGCGATTGCGGAAACTTTCCGTCTCTTGATAAAAAAGAAGAAATTCTTAATAAAATTCAACAAGTTAAACAAGACGGCGACTCCGTTGGCGGAATTATAGAAGTTATAGTGTACAATTTAAACGCAGGTTTAGGCAACGATTTATTTGAAGGTTTAGAAGGTAAAATTTCAAGTTTAATATACTCAGTTCCAGCAGTTAAAGGCGTTGAGTTTGGCGCTGGGTTTGAACTTTCAACAATGCAGGGTAGCACCGCAAACGACGCGTTGCAATACGTTAACGGAAGCGTTGAGTTTTTATCTAATAACTCGGGCGGAATAAACGGTGGTATATCAAACGGCGCACCGCTACTTATAAGGGTGTGTATTAAGCCTACGCCGTCAATATTTAAAGAGCAAAAGACGGTTGATTTAGTTAAAAAAGAAAACGCAGTTATTAAAATAGAAGGCAGGCACGACAGTTGCATAGTTCCAAGGGCTGTTCCTTGCATAGAAAGTGCCGTTGCAATAGCCTTGCTTGATGAAATTTTAGGAGACTAATATGAGTTTAGAAGATTTAAGAAATCAAATTGATAGTATAGACGATAAAATTATAGAACTTTATAAAGAACGTATGGAAGTGTGCAAAAACGTTGGAATAATAAAGGCAAAAGAGAATAAAAACGTTTTAAACGCAGGTAGAGAAAAAGAAATTATTTATAGGCTTTCTAGTAAAGTAGACGACGAGTTAAAACTTTACGTTAAAGAACTTTACGAAGTTATGTTTTCTACAAGTAAAGCGTATCAATCGCATTACGTAAACAACACTTCTAAAACCGTGTTAGAAATAGAAAAACTTTTAAACGACGGTTTGCGTGATTTTCCAACTATGGCAAACGTTGCGTGTCAAGGCGTAGAGGGGGCAAACAGTATGGTTGCAACCGAAAAACTATTTCCTATATCCGATATTACTTATTTTAAAACGTTTGAAGGCGTGTTTTCCGCAGTTGAAAAAGGTCTTTGTGATTTTGGCGTTTTACCTATTGAAAACAGTACGGCTGGTTCGGTTTCGGAAGTGTACGACCTTATGAAAAAGTATAATTTTAGCATCGTTAGAAGCGTAAGGTTAAAAATTAATCACTGCATTGCGGTTGCTAGGGGAAATAGTTTAAAAAACGTAAAAAAGGTCGTATCTCATCAACAAGCGCTACTTCAATGTTCAGATTATTTAAAAAATTTAAACGTTGAAACTCAAAACGAAGAAAACACTGCCGTTAGTGCTAAACGACTTTCCGAAAGCAATAGTAAGGAAATTGCTGTAATATGTTCGGAAGATTGTGCTAATCATTACGGACTTGAAGTTGTAGAAAAAAATATTCAAAATTACGGCAATAATTACACAAGGTTTATTTGCATAAGCAGAGAACTAAAACTATATAAAGGCGATAATAAAATAAGTATTATGACTAGCCTTTCGCATACCCCAGGTAGTTTGAGTAAGATTTTAACTCGTTTTTATTCTATGGGTTTAAACCTTACTAAAATTGAATCAAGACCGCTTTTAAAATCGGAATTTGACTTTATGTTTTACTTTGATTTTGAGGGCGATATTTCAGATAAAAAGGTTAGAAACTTAATATCCGATTTACAAAATTCTTCCGATAACTTCGTATTCCTAGGTAGTTATAAGGAGGTTTTATGAAACTTTGCTTAATTGGCAAAAAATTAGGGCATAGTTTTTCGGCTGTAATTCATAACTCGTGCGGTTTAAATTATATTCTTAACGAAGTTCAACCAAACGACCTTGACGGGTTTTTAAAAAATTGCCCGTTTGACGGTTTTAACGTTACAATTCCTTATAAAAAGGACGTTATAAAATATATGTCGTGGCTTTCAAGCGAGGCTACGGGCATAGGTGCGGTTAACGTTGTAAAAAACGTAAACGGCAAGTTGTACGGGTATAATACAGACTATAACGGTTTAGAATACTCCTATAATCGCAAAGGCGTTAGCGTACGCGATAAAAACGTGCTTGTGTTAGGAAGTGGTGGCGCTTCGGCAACGGCGGTTTATCACGCTAAAACAAACGGAGCAAAAAGCGTAACGGTAGTTAGTAGAACGGGTAGCGTGAATTATACTAACGTTTACAAGTTACAGCAAACTAACGTTATAGTTAACACAACGCCCGTTGGAATGTGTCCAAATAATTACGAAAAAGTTATAGATTTATCTAAATTTGGCAATTTAGAAGCCGTTGTTGATTTTATTTATAATCCAAATAAAACGGCTTTTATGTGCGAAGCAGAAAGTTTGGGTATAAAGGTCGTAGACGGGCTTTCTATACTCGTAGAGCAAGCGTTATCTGCGCAAGATATATGGCTAAATAAAACTCACACGTCGCTTGAAAGCGAAGAAATGATATTAAACATAAAAAAACTTACGTTAAACGCAGTTTTAATAGGTATGCCTTCTTGTGGAAAGTCCACCGTAGGAAAGTTGTTTAGCGAAACGTTAAATAAAAAATTTGTTGACGTAGACGAAGAGTTTTTTAAAACCTATAACTACACTCCTAGCCAGTATATTTTAAAGTTTAAAGAGCCGTCGTTTAGAGATAAAGAAGAAGAGTTAATTAAAGAACTTTCTAAAATTACGGGTGCTGTAATATCTTGCGGTGGTGGAGTTGTTGAAAGGCAAGCAAACGTTAAAAATTTAAAAATGAACGGCGTTATAATTTACGTTAAAAGGAGTTTAGATAAACTTATTTTAGATGACCGCCCAATATCTAAAAACGAGGGTATAGAACGGTTATATCAAAAAAGAAAAGACAAATACGAACTTTTTAGCGACGTTCAAATTGAAAACAACGGCGATATAAATAATGCGGTAAAGGAGGCTGTTTTAGCATATGAAACTTCTTGTAATAAACGGGGTTAACCTTAATATGCTAGGTATAAGAGAACCTAGTTTATACGGTAAAGGCGATTATAAATCTCTTGTAAAATTTATATCAAAATCTGCAAAAGAAAACGGTGCAAAGGTTAAAATTTTACAATTTAACAGTGAAGAAAAAATCGTAAACGCAATTCAAAAAGCGTATAATAATTACGATGGTATTATCATAAACGCCGGCGCGTTTACTCACACTAGCGTTGCTATTTTAGACGCGTTAAAAGCCGTTTCTATAAAAACCGTTGAAGTGCATTTAACTAATATAAACGAAAGGGAAAGTTTTAGAAAGTTAAGTTATATTAGTATGTATGCAGAAAAAGTAATAGTTGGCAAGGGCTTTGATGGATACAAAGACGCAATAAAATATTTTGTAGACTGTAAATACTGTTAAACCCGCAATTAATTACGATAATTTTTTAGTTTTAATATGACAACGTTTTTACTTTGTGCTAGGATTTACTAATTAAAATAGAGGGTTTTTATGCATAAGTTAGAATTAGCCGTAAGTATAAGCGTCGTTAAACAACTCGGTCTTAAAGACGGGGGTTATAGATATTGTTTAAGACCTGATTTTAAAGAACGTTTAAAAGAAATGAAAGAAGCAAATATTAATAGGATAGAAATTGATATTTCTCAAACGTGATATGCAGACGTTGCTTTAAAAATTTTAAAACAAGCGTTAAAAATAATGAAACGCGAAAAAATTAAACTTAATAGCGTGCATTTCCCGTTTGGCAGAACGTGGATAGACATGGCGTTTACTTACGAGGTTGCCGAAAAGCACGGCAACACTTATAAAGAAATTAGCGAAAATTACGAAAAGTTGTTTGAAGATTACAATAAAAGCAAATAAAATTTAGCCATAAACGCTAAGTTTATGGCTTTTTACTTGAAAAAAATATGAATTTGCGATATAATAATTATAGGTGAATTATGAAAAAAACGGTATTATTTGATTTAGACGGAACGCTTCTTCCTATGGATTTACAAGTATTTATAAATTCTTATATTTTAGCAATAGGAAAAAAGTTTTCAAAAACTAAATTTGACCCGTCGCTAGTTGGTAAAAGTTTATGGGCGGGCATTAAAACTATGTTTAATAACGACGGCTCAACAACTAACGAAAATAATTTTTGGAACACTTTTTATGCCGTTTCTAATATAAAAAAAGAAGACGTTATTAACGTGTTTGACGACTTTTATAACAACGAATTTAACGAGTTAAAAAGTTGTTGCGGTTATAACGGTAACGCGGTTAAAGTAGTAGAAACGTTAAAGGAAAACGGATATAATTTAATTTTAGCAACTAATCCTGCGTTTCCACCTATTGCAACAAAAACAAGGTTAAAATGGGCGGGAATTAACCCAGATTATTTTGACTATATTACAACTTACGATAATAGTAGTTTTTGCAAGCCAAATTTAAATTATTATAAAGAAATTTTATCTAAAAATAATTTACTTGCACAAGATTGCATAATGGTTGGTAACGACGTGGACGAAGATATGGTTGCTTCTAAACTTAATATGGAAGTGTTTTTATTAACGGAGTGTTTAATAAATAAAAATAACGAAGATATTTCTAAATACAACAATGGAAATTTTAGTGATTTATTAAAATTTTTTAAATTGTAAAAGTCTAATATTTATTATAAAGTTTTGCTATTTAGCAAAACTTTTTTTATTACAAATAAAAAAAATACAACAAATTTATTAGATGGTTAAATTATTTTAAAAGTTTTAACTTAAATATTGCAAAAATTATTCGTTAATGTTATTATATGTTTAATTATTAAAAATACAGTGAGTTTTTTACTATGGATTGTAAACAAAAATTTAAATCTATTTATAAAAGAGACCCTTCAAGTTTCACATTTTGTCCGTACCGCATTTGTCCCGTTGGGGCTCACGTTGACCATCAACACGGAAAAGTTTTAGGTATTACGCTAGATAAGGGCGTAACTTTTGTGTATACGCCAAAACAAAACGGCGTGGTAGAAATGTCTTCGGTTAATTTTGATAAACGTGCGCAATATCACGTTAATAACGTGCCGGAAGTTAAACAAAACGACTGGGCGGACCATTTGCGTGGCGCAACCATTGCGCTAGGCAAGCGTTACCATTTAAAAATAGGCGTTGCAGGCGTATTTAGTGGAGATTTACCTATTGGCGGTTTATCTTCTTCCGCTTCCGTTATAATTTCTTTTTTGCTTGCTCTTTGCAAAGTAAACGAAATAGTTTTAACCGACGGCGAGTTGGTTGATATTTCGCGTGAGGCGGAAAATTATTACGTTGGAGTTTCGTGTGGCATTTTAGACCAGTCTTGCGAAGTTTTGTGTAAAAAAAACCATTTGTTGTATCTTGATACGCAAAATAGAGATTACGAAAATATCCCGCACAATAAAAACATGTTGCCGTACGAAATATTAATTTTGTTTTCCGGCAAAGAAAGGTCTTTAAAAAGCACTAATTTTAACTTGCGTGTTGACGAGTGTAAAGTAGGCGCGTTTATGCTTAAAGCATATGAGAAAATAGATTATAATAAGTTTAGTGATAACTTTTTGCGCGAAATTCCTTACGAAACGTTTATTAAATATAAACAATTACTTCCCGAGCCTATAAAAAATAGGCTTACACATTTTTACGAAGAGTGTAATCGTGTAGATAGTGCCGTTAAGTATTGGCGCGAAGGCGACGTTGTTAATTTTGGAAAAGTTATATTTGAGTCTGGAAAATCTTCTATTCAAAATTATCAAACAGGCTCGCCCGAACTTGTTTTACTTTATAATCTTTTATCTAAAACTGACGGTGTTTACGGTGCAAGGTTTTCGGGCGCAGGGTTTCAAGGTTGTTGTTTTGCAATAGTTGACCCTAATAAAACAAGCCAAATTATTAAAACCGTTAGCAAAAAATATTTAAAAGAATTTCCGGAATTAAAAGATAAGTTTATAACTCAAATTTGCCATAGTTCAGACGGGGTTAGTTTAACGTGAAGGCGCTAATTTTAGGGGCGGGATACGCCACTAGGCTATATCCTTTAACCAAAAATTTTCCTAAACCGCTTTTAAAAGTTAAGGATAAAGAAATTTTAAATTGGCTTATAGAAGATATAGATAAATGTGGTAAAATTGACGAATATATCGTAATTTCTAACGCCAAATTTTATAATTTTTTTAACGAGTGGGCAAAAACTTTGTCGCAAAAAATAACCGTTTTAAACGACGGTACTTATTCTAACGAAACTAGGCTAGGAGCAGTTAAAGATATAGAATTTGCAATTAAAAGCCTTAATTTAGATTGCGACCTTTTAGTTTTGGCGGGCGATAATTTATTAGATTTTTCGCTTGTTCCGTTTATTAAAACCGCTACGTTAAAAAACGCAACTTGCGTGCTTAGGTATTACGAAGAAGAGGTAAACAAGTTAAAAAAATCGGGTGTATTAGAGGTTGACGGTAACGGGCTAGTTATCAATATGGAAGAAAAACCTAGCGTTCCAAAATCTAATTGGTGTTGCCCACCGTTTTATTATTATTCAAAACAAGACGTTAAAAAAGTTGCCTTGTCTATATTAGACGGCATAAATACGGACGCGCCAGGTTCTTTTATTGCTTGGTTAACTAAAAAATCGCCTGTATACGCGCTTAAAATGGACGGAAAGCGTTACGATATAGGCAATATAGAAAGTTATAATTTTGTTAGAAAAACATATAATGGTATCATAAAACAATTATAAATTTTATAAAAAGTTTAGCAATAATTTTAAGGGGTTTTATGGATACTATAAGCAAAAGAACTTGGGCGGAAATAAGTTTAAAAAACGTTGAATATAATTACAACGTTATTAAAAACAACGTTAAAAAAAGTTCAAAAATTTGTTGTGTAGTTAAAGCGGACTCATACGGTCACGGCGCTACGCAATTAGGCTTATTTTACGAAAGTCTTGGTGCAGACTATTTTGCAGTTGCCACTTTTGACGAAGCCGTAGAACTTCGCAAAGGCGGCATAGTAAAGCCTATTTTAATTTTAGGCTATACGCCCGTTAATATGGCAAAATTTATATGCGAGTTAAATTTAAGCCAATGCGTTTACTCGCAACAGTATGCAAATATGCTACTTGACGAGTGTAAAAAAGCAGGCGTAAAAATTAAAATTCACGTTAAAATTGATACCGGTATGGGAAGAATTGGCTTTATTTGTAGAGATAAAACGTCTAAAAATTTAGAGCCTATAATTGAAATTTGTAAAGACCAGCATTTTATAAAAGAAGGCATTTTTACACATTTTTCAAAAGCCGACGAAGGCGATAATGGTAAAAATTACACGAAAAACCAAATAAGTAACTTGCTTTACGCCATAGAATATTTAAAAAATAACGGCATAGAGTTTGAAATTCATCACTCGGCAAATAGCGCCGCAATTTTTGATTATCCCGAAAGTCATTTAGATATGGTTAGGGCAGGAATTTCATTATACGGATTTGCTCCTTCGTACGATATGTATAACGTTCCTAATTTAAAGCCCGCTATGAATTTAAAAACCGTTATAACAAACGTTAAAACGTTAAATAAAGGCGAAATTATAAGTTACGGCGGTGAGTATAAGGCGGATAAGTCCGTTAAAGTTGCTTCGCTTGCCGTTGGTTATGCCGACGGTTTTTGGAGGGCAAATTACAAAACGGATTATAAAGTAAAAGTTAACGGTGAGTATTGTAAAATTTTAGGTAGAATTTGTATGGACCAATGTATGATTGACGTTTCAAACGTTGACTGTAAAATTGGCGACGAAGTTTTACTTTTTGGCGACGATGAGTTGTGTTTAGCGCATACTATTGCAACTATTAATAAAAGTATTGACCACGAAATAGTAACAAGCGTTACAAAACGCGTTCCTAGAATATACGTAAAATAAATTATCAAACAAATTTGGTTTTTTGTTAAATTAAGCCCTTTTTTAGCGTTTAAAATGCCTAAAAATAGGGCTTTAACTTTTTTTATGCAATAATCATATAATATTTTGACGTATTATTTAAAAAGGAGGCGTTATGAACCCATTTAATGAAAAACCACTTTCTATTTTAAGCAGTTTTCAAAATTGGAAACAACTATATCCTAAATCTTACAATAAGTACGAAGTAGACCCATATACCAAAACTAGAATAATACTTATGAACGGAACGGAATTTGAAGCAAATTGGTTTTCGCATCAGCTTGCAAGGCATACTTCAAATAACGATTTACGGCGAGAAATAAGCGTTACTCGTTCGGTAGAAAAACAGCAACAAATTAAATTGTCTTTATTAAAACCCGCTAACGAAAGTGCGCTAGAACACACTATTTCTTACGAGCAATTAGCCGTAGACTTAACTGCGGAACTTGCAAAAAGGGAGTGTGATTGCTACGTAAAAAAAGCGTTAGATTTTGCTTTGCTAGAAGATTTTGACCATTTATATCGTTACTCAAATTTATTGCATTTAGAACAAGGCGTTTTGGCTGAAAATTTGGTTGGTAGATACACTGAAATTATGCCTGCAAGACCTACAATTTCGCATCATCGTTTTAGTAAAGATAACGTTAAGCGCAACATAAATTCTAAAACCGCCGATAAACAAACGGTTTTAAACACAATGATTATAACTGCCGCAGAACAACAAACCATGAATTATTATATGAATATAACTAACCTTGCGGAAAACGAATTATCTCGTAAATTATACCAAGAAATAGCCCTTGTAGAAGAAGAACACGTAACGCAATACGAATCGCTTATGGATTCTAATGCAACTTGGCTTGAAATGTTACTTTGGCACGAATATTGCGAGTGCTATTTATATTGGTCTTGCTACGAAACTGAAACCGACCCTTACGTTAAAGCGCTTTGGGAGCAAAATTTAGATATAGAAATAGGGCATTTACATAAAGCGGTTGAACTACTTAAAAAATACGAAAATAAAGATTATACGGAAGTTATTCCTAACGGCACTTTCCCAGCGCCTATATCCTTACACGAAAACGTACAATACGTAAGAGATATTTTAGCGTCTACCGTTCAATTTACAGGTTGTTTAGAAGAATACGTAAACGTAAACGAACTGCCTAGCGACGCTAATTTCTTCCAATATCAAAGCATAGTTAACCCAACGGTAGATATAGTTCCGTCTCATATCGTAATAGATACGCATATTAATCGTTACGGCAAAGATTACCGTTATGAAATTGCTCAAAATCCGATAAAAGAATTGCGTTCAAGAACTGTTGACAATACTTCGGTAGGTAGAAAAAAAGACGAAGCAACCAGCACCGACTTTTTTTGCAATTATTGCAAAAATAAATAATTAATTTTTAAATATTAGTATTAATTTTTTGATATAATAAAAAAATAAAAATAGCACGCTATATAAAGTTAAAACTAAATTATAGCGTGCTTTTATAATAAAAAAGACTAAATATGTTGCTTTTGCAACAAATTTAGTCTAATTGGTAGCCCCAAGGGGAATCGAACCCCTGATTCTGCCTTGAGAGGGCAGCGTCTTGAACCGCTTGACCATGAGGCCGTAATAATTACGCTATAAATAATAACATATATATTAATTAAAATCAATCGTTTTTATATGCTTTTAAAAAAATTTAAATAAAATATAAAGCGTATAAAGTTAATATTATACTTGAAATAGTAGAGTTGTTGTGGTACAATAATATGTAGGTTATTATGGAAAATTATTCAATTCAACAACTTAATAGTGCTCAAATTGCTCCCGTAAAAGATACGGAAGGCGCAATTTTAGTTATTGCCGGTGCAGGTAGTGGAAAAACTCGCGTTTTAACTAACAGAATAGCCTTTCTTGTTAAAGAGTTAGGTGTTAACCCCGCGGAAATTTTGGCTATAACTTTTACGAATAAAGCGTCGGACGAAATGAAAACGCGCCTTTATAATATGATAGGCGATTTAAACGGTATGTGGGTGTCAACAATACACTCTATGTGCGTTAAAATTTTGCGTTCGGCTATCGGTGCGCTTGGGTATGAAAAAAACTTTTCTATTTACAGTGAAGACGATAAAGAAAGGGTATTAAAGCGTATAATTACGGATATGGAATTGGAAACTGAAAAGTTTTTAAAACTTGCAAAAATTGCAATTTCTTCCGCTAAAAACGACGATTTATCTCCGCACGAGTATAGAGAAGAAAACATCAAAATGCAAAATATAGGCACTATTTGCGAAATTTACGCTAAATACGAGCAACAGTTAAAGGCAAATAATGCGCTAGATTTTGACGACTTGCTTATTAAAACCTTGCATTTGTTTGAAGAAAACAGCGAAGTTTTAGAGTATTATTCGCATCGTTTTAGATACGTTCATATAGACGAGTTTCAAGATACGAACACCGTTCAATATAAAATTGTTAAAATGATTTCTTCGTACCATAAAAATATTTTCGTGGTTGGCGACGATGACCAAAGTATTTACGGTTGGCGCGGGGCTAAAATATCCAATATTTTAGATTTTGAAAGCGATTTTGATGGCGCAAGGGTGTATAAGTTAGAACAAAATTATCGTTCTACAAAAAATATTTTAAACGTTGCAAATCAAATTATAAAAAACAACCGCACACGCAAAAGCAAAACTTTGTGGACTAATAATCCCGAAGGCGATATGGTTGAACTTTATTGCGGAAACGAAGAGTCTAACGAAGCGGAATACGTCGCTTTAAAAATCAAAAAGCACATTAATAGCGGTTATCAAGCAAGGCATTTTGCCGTATTAATGCGCGTTAACGCACTTTCGCGTTCCTTTGAACAAGAATTTTTAAAATATAATATTCCGTACAAGGTTTTTGGTGGTTTTAAGTTCTTTGATAGAAAAGAGATAAAAGATTTAACCGCCTATTTGCGCATCGTTGCAAACCCACTTGATAACGAGGCTATTTTAAGGGTTATAAACGTTCCAAGGCGCGGTATAGGCGATAAGAGTGTAGATGCAATTTTAAATAAGGTTAGCCTTGATGGAACTTGCGTGTACGACGCAATAGTTAACTATCAAGATATTCCGTTAGGGCCTAGCGCACTTAATAGAATTAAAGAATTTAAAGATATTATATATTCACTCGTTTTAAAAAGCGCCGAATTAAAAATTAGCGAACTTATTAAAGAAATTATATCTAAAACCGATTTTTTAAGTCAGTATTCCGACGATACGGAAGAAAACCACGAAAAAAAGATGAATATAAACGAACTTATAAATTCGGCAACTGAATTTGAAAAGGCTAATAAAAACGCAACGCTAACGGAATATTTATCTTCAATTACGTTAAGTTCGGATATTGACGAAATGGACGCGTCAAATTACGTTACCGTTGCAACTATTCACGCCGTAAAAGGTCTTGAATTTGACACGGTGTTTACCGTAGGGCTAGACGAAACTATTTTTCCAATTTCACGCGCGGTAAACAGTGAAGAAGAATTAGAAGAAGAGCGCAGGCTTTTGTACGTTGCTATAACTAGGGCAAAGCGCAAATTATATCTTTTAAGGGCAAGAAGTAGGTATTTATACGGTACAAGAAGCATAACTACCGAAAGTAGATTTTTAAACGAAATTAAGCCTTACATAAAATGCAACGACGACGGTTACGGCTATAACTCGTACGATAAATACGGCGGTGGTTATAGGCAAAATTATAAGTCAAACAACTATTATTCAAAAGGTTCTAGCGATAGCGATTACGGTTATTATGCGGACGAGCCGTCAACAAAAAACTATGGAACTACAAAGAGTTTTTCTAGCGGTTACCGTTATAATTACGAGCCTAAAAAAATTAATAACGGTTTAAAATATTCCGTTGGAACAAGGGTAGTTCATAAAAAATTTGGCAAGGGAATTATTATTGCGGTTAAAAACGAAGGCAAGTTTATAGACGTTTCTTTTGCGGGAATAGGCATTAAAACGCTAGCGTCTGAAATTGCTCCGTTAGAAATAGAAAAATAAGCAAAATATTAGATAAATTCAAAAAATATAGTAAATTTTATAGGTGTTAAAATGGGTAAAATGGAGGAACTTGTTAAACTTTTAAATAAGTATGCGCACGAGTATTACGTGTTAGATAATCCAACCGTTTCCGATAGCGAATACGACAAATTGTACGATGAGTTGCGCAGTTTAGAAGCAAAGGAAAATCGCGTGCTTTTTAATTCGCCCACAAAACGAGTTGGTGGCGAGCCTATATCTCATTTTAAAAAACACACTCACGTTAATAGGCTTTACAGTTTAGATAAAAGTTTAACCTATAACGAACTACAAAATTTTACAAACAAAGTTGAAAAGGTTGCAAGCAATATAGTAGAGTACAGCGTTGAGTTTAAATACGACGGGCTTACCGTATCTTTAACTTATAACGACGGCAAGTTCGTTCGCGCAACTACGCGTGGAAACGGAATTGTTGGCGAAGACGTTACCGCACAAGTTTTAACTATTAAAACCTTTCCATTAGAAATAGAGTACAAGGGTTTAATAGAAGTACAAGGCGAAGCCGTTATAAAACTTTCTACGTTAAAAAAATATAACGAAACGGCTAGCGAAGTGCTAAAAAACGCACGTAACGCCGTTGCCGGAGCAATACGAAATTTAGACCCTAGCGAAACTGAAAAGCGTAAACCCGAAATTTTATTTTACAACGTAAATTATATTGAAGATAATTCAATTAAAACTCAAAAACAATGTTTTGATTTTTTAGTTAAAAACGGCTTTAAGGTTTACGGCTATTTTAAATTTGCAAGTAGTTTAGACGAAATTAAAAACCATATTGAATTTATAAAAGAAGAACGTAAAAATATTGACTATTTAACCGACGGCGTAGTTATAAAAGTAAACGACTATTCACTACGTGAAAAGTTAGGCTTTACCGATAAATTTCCACGTTGGGCAATGGCTTATAAATTTGAAGCGGAAGAAACTACCACTATCGTTAAAGACGTTGTTTGGCAAGTTGGTAGAACTGGGAAATTAACGCCACTTGCTATCGTAGAGCCCGTTGAACTTGCAGGCGCAACCGTAAAAAAAGCCACGCTTAATAATTACGGCGATATTTTAAGAAAAAACGTTAAAATAAACTCACGCGTGTTAATAAGGCGCAGTAACGAAGTTATACCCGAAATTTTAGGTGCAACCGAGCATTTTGAAACTTCAACCGACGTAGTTAAACCCGAATTTTGCGAATATTGCAAAAGTAAAATTATTGAAGACGGCGCAAATATTTTTTGCCCAAACGTAAATTGTAAACCAAGAGTAGTTGGAAATTTAGTAAATTTTGCTTCAAAAGACGCTATGAATATAGACGGTTTTTCCGAAATGACGGCTTCTTTACTTTACGATGAAAAAAACGTTACTAATTTTTCGGACTTATATAAATTGAAAGTAGACGAATTAAAAGATTTAGAAGGCTTTAAAGATAAAAAAGCAAGCAATTTAATAAACGCTATTAACGCTTCTAAAAACCCAACGCTTTCTTCCTTTATTTTGGCCCTTGGAATTGACGGGATAGGTAAAAAAACGGCAAAAGACCTTGCTAAAAAATATCAAGATATAAACTCTTTAAAAACTGCCGAATTTAGCGATTTAATTTTGCTTAAAGATATAGGCGAAGTTACCGCGCAAAACGTAGTTGATTATTTTAATAATCAAAACAACGTTATACAAATTCAAAATTTACTTGATTTAGGCGTAAAAATTAAAAAAGAAGAAATTAATAACGCGCAAAATCTTGTTTTTAAAGGTCAAAAAATAGTTTTAACGGGAACGTTAAAAGATTTTAAAAGAAGTGAAGCAACAACTATTATAGAAAATTTAGGCGGAGAGGTCGTAGGCTCGGTTTCTAAATTAACCACTATGGTTTTATGCGGGGAAGACGCAGGCTCTAAATTAAACAAGGCGATATCGCTAAATATAAAAATTATTGACGAAAATGAATTTAAAGAGTTAATAAAAACTTGATAAAATAAAAATAATGTGATATTATATATTCGTATTTATTAATATATAAAGGCAAACAGCCTTTTTGGTGATGTTATGAAAAGTATGACGGGCTACGGAAAAGCCGAATATAAAGACGATTTAATTTCTATAACCGTAGAAATTAAAACGGTAAATAACAGATTTTTAGATTTAAATAGCAAATATCCACGCAGTTTTATCGCGCTGGACGACGTTATTAGAAGGGCAGTTCAATCTAAAATAAAACGCGGTAAGGCAGATTTGTTTTTAACTTACGAAAATTTGCAACAACAAGAAGCGTCGCTAGAAGTTAATATTCCGCTTGCTAAATCGTACGTTGAAGCAAACAAAGTTTTATCGCAAGAATTTAGCGATATTAAAAACGATTTTACAATAACTTCGCTTATGAAATCGCAAGACGTTATTAGCCACAGTCAATCTGAAATTGACGTTGAAACTCTTTCGCCAATCGTAAATAACGTAGTTATATCGGCGCTAGATAATCTTAACGTAATGCGTGCGTTTGAGGGCGAAAAGTTAAAAGGGGACGTTTTAAGTCGCGTTTCAAAAATAGAAGAATTGGTTTTAAATATAGAAAAACGCGCGCCAGAAGTTCAAAAAGATTATTCTAAACGTCTTTACGAAAGGGTTAGCGAAGTGCTTTCTTCTACGCAAATTGACGAAGCAAGGTTAATTCAAGAAGTTGCCGTTTTTGCCGATAAAAGCAATATAGACGAAGAATTAACAAGGTTAAAATCTCATATTTCTCAATTTAGAAAAATTTGCAACGAAGAAAACGAAGTTGGCAAGCGTTTAGACTTTTTAATTCAAGAATTTAATAGAGAGGCTAACACAGTTTGTAGCAAATCTAACGATATAACTATAACCGATAACGCCTTGGCGTTAAAGTGCGAAATTGAAAAAATTCGCGAACAAATTCAAAATATTGAATAATTTATTTAAGGAGATACATAAATGATTAACGAACCGTCAATAGATGAACTTATTAATAAATTGGGCGAAAAGTACGATGGCTCAAAATACGTTTTATGCGTAGTTGCGTCAAAACGTGCAAGGCAACTTATAGATATATCTAAAACTCAAAACAGCACGGCGATTTTTAATAATCAAAAACCACTTACTGCTGCTGCGTGCGAAATATTTGATAATAAAATTTCAGTTATCAATAATTAATTTTAAAGCCTCGGTTGCTAGTAGTACCCGTAGGCTTTTTTTACTTTTGATAAATTTTAGGTGTTTATGATTGCCGAAGTTATAGTGGATATTGCCACAAGCGAACTTGATAAAATTTTTGATTACGCAATAACTTCTAACGACGTTTGCGTCGGTAGTAGAGTTATCGTGCCTTTTGGCAATCGCAAAACTTCGGGCTTTGTTATTAACGTTAAAGAAAACTCGTCTATAAATTCATCAAAATTAAAACCTATTTTAAGGGTTGTTGACGCTATTCCTGCGCTTACCAAAGAAAGTTTAGAACTTTATAAATACGTTTCAAAAAAATATCACGTTTCGCAAGCGCTTTCGTTAAGATTGTTTTTAACAAGTGAAATGCGAAAGGGTAAAGTGCGTGAAAAAAGCGTTAATTTTATAGAACTTGCCGTTTTTAACGAAGATTACGATAACGCCGTTAATTCAATTAAAAGCAACGCGCAAAACCAAAGGGCAATTTTAGAGTATTTAAAAGAAAATAAAACGGAAAAACAAGCGGTATTATCTAATAAATTTTCTTTATCTTCAATAAACTCGCTAATTAAAAAAGGTTATGTTAAAGCCGTTAAAATGCGCGTAGATAGAACGCCTTATAAAAGCGTTGCGCTTCAAAATGCAAGCGTTAATTTAACTAGCGAGCAACAAAACGCCATTGACGTAGTTAGAAATTCTAATAAACCAACGCTAGTGTTTGGCGTTACGGGTAGTGGTAAAACGGAAGTTTATTTAAGGCTTATTGAAGATACGATTAAAGAAGGCAAAACTGCAATAATGCTAGTTCCCGAAATATCTTTAACACCGCAAATGTTTGCAAGATTACGCGGTAGGTTTGGCGATAATTGCGCAATACTTCATAGCGGTTTATCGTCGGGCGAAAGGTTTGACGAGTGGTGGAGACTGCGCAGTGGCGAAGCGAAAATAGCAATAGGTGCAAGAAGCGCCATATTTGCTCCGCTAGAAAACGTTGGTATAATTATTATTGACGAAGAGCACGAGCAAAGTTACGAAAGCGAAACTTCGCCAAGATACGTTACTAGCGAACTAGCGCTTTTTAGGGCGAACTATAATGGTGCAAAATTAGTGTTTGGCAGTGCAACGCCAAAAATAGAAACGTACCTTAACGCAATAAACAATAATTACAGTATTGCCGAATTAAAAGAACGCGTAAACGGCAAGGCGATGCCCGAAATTATAATTGCCGATATGAAAAAAGAAATCGTAGGTGGAAACCCATCGGCGTTTTCTAGGGCGTTAAAATGCGAACTACAAGAAACGTTAGATAACGGCAATCAAGCCATAATTTTTTTAAATAGGCGCGGTTACTCGCAAAAAATTATATGTAGAGAGTGTGGCTACGTTGCAAAATGTTCTTATTGCGACGTTAGTTTAACTTATCATAGGGCGGAAAACGTTTTAAAGTGCCATTATTGCGGTGCTAATTATAAAATGCCAGACGGTTGCCCCGATTGCGGTAGCGTAAATATTAATTATAGCGGAACGGGAACTCAAAAAGTAGTTTCCGACCTTAAAGAACTTTTTCCAAACGCTAAAATTTTGCGTATGGACAACGATACCACTCAAAATAAAGAAGGTCATTTAAAAATACTAAAAGAGTTTGGCGAAAGAAAGGCTGATATTTTAGTGGGTACTCAAATGATAGCAAAAGGGCACGATTTTGCAGGTGTTACGCTTGTTGGTATTTTGGACGCGGACATGAGTTTGTATTTTTCAGATTATCGTGCAAGTGAAAGGACTTTTCAATTAATAACGCAAGTTTCTGGGCGTAGCGGTAGGGCGGACACTAAAGGCAAAGTAGTTTTACAAACGTTTAGCCCAAAAAACGACGTTTTAAATTTTGCAATCAATTACGATTATAAAGGCTTTTTTAATAGAGAGTGCGCTTTAAGAAAAGCGTCTCACTTTCCGCCGTTTGCAAATATTATTAGAGTTATGGTTGAAAGTAACGACGATAAAATTGCACTTGAAACGCTAAAAAACGTCTTTTATAAGTGTAAACAAGTTAAAGACGATAATTTTAAAGACTTTATTTATTTTGATAAAATGAAAAGTCCCGTAAAAAGAATTAACAATCAATTTAGATATCAAATTTTAGCAAGAGTTAACGTAAATAGATTAGATATTATTGATAAATTTTACGATATTGCAAAAGAATATAACGATAAAAAGGTAAATTGCTACGTTGAAGTCAATCCAAGCAGTTTAAGTTGAGGTAGATATGGCTATTAGAAAAATTGTTCAAATAGGAGACGAAGTTTTAAGAAAAAAGTGTTTTGACGTAACCGATTTTGGCGAAAAAACCATACAACTATTAGAAGACATGCGCGACACGTTAAAAAAAGCCGAAGGCGCAGGTCTTGCCGCACCGCAAGTTGGCGTATTGCGTAAAATTTTTGTGGTTGACGTAGACGGTAAGTATTACGAAATGATTAACCCCGTTATATTAAGCCAAAGCGGAAAACAATACGGCGTAGAAGGCTGTTTAAGCGTTAAGGGAAAATGGGGCGACGTAGAGCGTCCTAAAAAAGTTACAGTTAAATATCAAGACCGATACGGCAATTTTAACACCTTAACGGCAGAAGATTTTTTAGCAAAGGCAATTTCTCACGAAAACGACCATTTATACGGAATAATTTACGTTGACAAAGCCGACAATTTGCGTAACGAGGTTTAAAATGAATATAGTTTTTATGGGTACGCCCGATTTTGCCGTAGAGGCGTTAAGGTCTATTTATAATAGCCAGCATAAAATTTTAGCGGTAGTTACTCAACCTGATAAGCCCGTTGGTAGAAAGGCTATTATAACGCCGTGCGCCGTTAAAACGGAAGCGCAAAATTTAGGGCTTAACGTACTTTCTTATAATAAAATTAAAAACGAGGGTGTATACGATTTAAAAAATCTTAATCCCGACGTTATAGTTACGTGTGCATACGGTCAAATATTATCGCAAGAAATTTTAGATATTCCTAAATACGGGGTTATAAATATTCACGCGTCGCTACTTCCAAAATATCGCGGTTCTTCGCCTATACAATGGGCTATTATTAACGGCGAAACTAAAACGGGCGTTACTATTATGAAAACCGCGTTAGGCGTAGACACGGGCGACGTTATTTTGCAAGAAGAAACTTCTATTTTAAATGGCGAAACGGCAGGGGAATTATTTGTTAGGCTTTCTTTATTGGGCGCAAAATTAATAGTTAAAGCGCTTGATTTAATAAGCCAAAATAAAGTTTATTACGTTAGTCAAAACGAAGAACTTGCAACTCATACAAAAATGCTAAAAAAAGAAGACGGATTGCTAGATTTTAGCAAAAATTCAAAAGATATAGTAAATTTAATTCGCGGTCTTAATCCGTGGCCCGTTGCACACGCGTTTTACAAAGGTAAAATGTTAAAAATATTTAAGGCACAAGTTTATAATACCGATGGCAAGTATTCTTCAATAAAATCGGGAACGGTTGTTAAAAGCAGTGTTAACGACGGGTTAATTATTTCAACCAAAGACGGTGCAATTAGCGTTTTAGAATTACAGTTAGAAGGTGCAAAACGCCTTGAAATTAAGCAATTTTTATTAGGAAAAAATATTGAAATAGGGTACGAGTTTTAACTATAATGATTATTACGTTTTACGATAGTTACAGTATTTTAAATAAAGTGTATAAAGAAGGTGCGTTTTTAAAACAAGCGACGTTAGATACTAATATTCGCGAAGTTTCAAGACCTATGACGACTAAAATTTGTTACGGGGTTTTGGATAAAGACGTTACTTTGGAATACGTTTTATCAAAACTATGTAAAAAAATGCCTAAGCAATCAATAAAAATTATATTAAAAATTGCACTTTACACTATCATTTATTTAAAAACCGCACCCTACGCCGTTACGGACGCAAGCGTAGAACTTGTAAAAAAGTTAGGTAAAGGCGGTACGGCTGGGTTTGTAAACGCAGTTATAAGAAATTATTTAAGAAACGGCGTTTCGTTAGAAGAAAAAGGCGATTACGGTCTTTCTATAAAATATTCGTACCCACTTTTTGCGGTAAAAGAATTAATAAAAGATTACGGTTTAGAAGTTGCAAAAAACGTAATGCAAGATTACGAAGAAAAGGCGTATATTCGCTTTAACGTTGGCGTTGACGGCGAAACTTATTTAAAAAATAACGGCTATACCTATAATAAAACTCCGTTTGCTAATTGTTTTGAAGTAAAAAACTTTAAAATGAACGACGATTTTAAAAACGGTTTATACACCTTTCAGTCAATTGGTAGCGTAGCCATTTGCGAAACGGTAAAGTCGGCTGACACTTTGTTAGACGCTTGCTCCGCGCCCGGTGGGAAAGCCGTTAATTTAAGCGATAGGTTTAATAGCGTTGTGGCGTGCGAGTTGCATAGCCATAGAGTTGAACTTATAAAAGCCTACGCGTTAAGAATGAAAAAAAGCAACGTAACTGCGATAAATTGCGATTCAACAGTTTATAATAAAGATTTTGATAGCGCTTTTGACGTCGTTTTATGCGACGCGCCTTGTAGCGGTTTAGGCGTTATTAAAGATAACCCCGATATTAAGTTAAGAAGAAGCGTGCAAGATATTGATAATCTTGCAAAATTACAAATTCAAATTTTAAACAACGTTTCAAAATACGTTAAAAAGGGCGGACTTTTATATTATTCTACTTGCTCGGTTTTAAAAAAAGAGAACGATTGCGTTGCAAAAAAGTTTTTAAACGACAATAGCAATTTTGTTTTAGAAACTATAACTTCGCCACTAAATAATATAAAATGTAATTACGGTTTGCAGTTTTTGCCTTATATTTCAAGCGGGGCAGGTTTTTACGTTGCTTGCTTTAAAAAGGTGTAATATGAAAATTTTACAAGACTTAACTCTTGACGAATTAAAAGAATTAATGACCCAAATAGGCGAAAAGCCGTATAGGGCAAGCCAAATTTTTTCGGCGCTTGCAACGGGGCATAACATTTCTAATATATCAAATATTCCGTCTTCATTAAAAAGCGAGTTGCTAAAAACGTACGTTGATTGCGCCGTTAATATAGAAAAAACTTTTGTTTCGGTAGACGGTACCGTTAAATACTTATTTTCTTTGCACGACGGGAATATAGTTGAAGGCGTTTTTTTAAAAAATAATTACGGTAACACTCAATGTTTATCTACGCAAATAGGTTGCCGTATGGGTTGTAAATTTTGCGCGTCGGGTATAGGCGGACTAGTTAGGAATTTAACTGCCGGCGAAATGCTTGCAATGATAGCAAAAGTTAATTCCGTAAACGGCGGAACTATTAAAAATAGAGCCGTAACCAATATTGTGTTAATGGGTAGTGGCGAGCCTTTTGACAATTACGACAACACCGTTAAATTTTTAAAACTAGTTTCATCTAGTTACGGTTTAAATATAAGTTTAAGAAACGTTAGTTTATCTACTTGTGGACTAGTTCCGCAAATATATAAATTTGCAGAAGAAAATTTGCCCGTAAATTTAACGATATCTTTACACCAAGCCTTTGACGATAAAAGAAAACAGTTAATGCCTATTGCAAAAACTTATTCTATTAAAGAGATTTTAAAGGCGTGCGAATACTATTTTAATAAAACGGGTAGGCGATACATTTTTGAATATTCATTAGTTAAGGGCGAAAACGACGGCAAAGAGTGTGCCGACGAATTAATTAAAATTTTAGGGCATAAACCGTGCCACGTAAACATTATTCGCCTAAACGAAGTTAAAGAAAACAATTTAAAATCAACTACCGAAAAAGAGGCTTACGCCTTTTGCGGACTACTTACAAAAGGTGGACTATCTGCAACCGTGCGTAGATTAAACGGCGCTGATATTGAAGGCGCTTGCGGTCAGTTAAGGCGTAGTTTTTTAAATTCAAATAACAAATAAATTATATAAAAATGCAATTATTATAACGGAGGAATTATGGAAAAAATTAGAATTGCACCATCAATATTATCTGCTAACTATATGAACATGGGTAAGGCGATTACCGACCTTGACAAATACGGCGCGGACTTCGTGCACGTTGACGTTATGGACGGCTCTTTCGTTCCAAACATAAATTTTGGTATGAAAATCGTTAAAGATATGCGCCCTATAACTAATAGAGTTTTAGACGTTCACTTAATGATAGTTAAGCCTGAAAATTACGTTAAAGAATTTGCCAAAGCAGGCGCAGATTATATTACCGTTCATTACGAGGCTTGCGAAAAAGACGTTAAAGAAGTATTAAAAGAAATTAGAAGTTTAGGCGTTAAAAGCGGAATTTCTATTAAACCCGATACCGACGTTTCAGTTTTAAAAGATTTAATTGAATACGTAGATATGATACTTATTATGTCAGTATATCCAGGTTTTGGCGGACAAAAATTTATTGAAAAGTCGCTTGAAAGATTACAACAAGCAAAATCTTATATATTAGAAAGTAAACGCGATATTTTATTAGAAGTTGACGGTGGCGTAACGGTAGAAAACGCAGGGGCTATTAAAAAGGCGGGGGCAAACGTATTAGTTGCAGGCTCTTCCGTATTTAACGCACCCGATATGAAAGAAGCAATAGAAGCGTTACGCAACTTATAATAAACACGGTAAAATACAACTTTTATTTTTGGTGAAGTATGACTAATAAAGAAATGTATAATAGTTTAGGCATATCTAGTAAAGTTTACGACCTAGGCGAAACTATTTTAAAAAAATTAAAAACACGATTTGAAGAAATTGACGCTATTGCGGAATATAATCAAAATAAAGTTTTATTAGCGATGCAAAAAAATAAGGTGGACGCATCTTGCTTGCAAGCAACTACCGGTTACGGTTACGACGATATTGGTAGGGATAGATTAGAAAAAGTTTACGCAGACGTTTTTCATACTGAAAGTGCGCTTGTTCGCCCTCAAATAACTTGTGGCACGCACGCGCTTACCGTTGCGCTTTCTGCAAACTTATTGCCGGGGGACGAACTTTTATCTCCCGTTGGCGCACCTTACGATACGCTTGAAGAAGTTATAGGAATACGCCCGTCTACGTGTTCGTTAAAAGAATACGGCGTGTCTTATAGGCAAGTAGACCTTTTAGAAAACGGTGATTTTGATTTTGACGGCATTAAAAACGCAATTAACGAAAAAACCAAAATGGTAACTATTCAACGTTCAAGGGGTTATAGCGTTAGGCGTACTTTTTCAACCGCCGAAATTGGCAAGTTAATTTCTTTTGTTAAATCAATTAAGCCCGAACTTATAGTTATGGTTGATAACTGTTACGGCGAATTCGTAGAAACCGTTGAGCCTAGCGACGTTGGGGCAGACTTAACCGTTGGCTCGCTTATTAAAAACCCCGGCGGTGGTTTAGCGCCGATAGGCGGTTACATATGCGGTAAAGACAATTTAATTAAGCGCTGTGCGTATAGGTTGTCTGCACCGGGGCTTGGGCAAGAAGTTGGAGCAACGCTTGGCGTGTTGCCTAAATTTTATCAAGGATTATTTTTAGCGCCAACGGTTACCGCGGGGGCGTTAAAAGGCGCTATTTTTGCTTCAAATATTTACGAAGAAGTAGGCTTTAAAGCAATTCCTAACGGAAGCGAGCCTAGATACGACATTATTCAAGCAGTAGAATTAAAGTCTGAAAAAGCAATGTGCGCGTTTTGTAAAGGAATACAAGCGTCCGCACCCGTAGATAGTTACGTAACGCCTATTCCAAGTTATATGCCTGGTTATGAAAACGACGTTATTATGGCGGCAGGCGCGTTTGTTCAAGGCTCGTCAATAGAACTTTCGGCAGACGGACCTATTAGAGAGCCTTACGCCATCTATTTTCAAGGCGGTTTAACTTTTTATCACGCAAAATTAGGCATTTTGCGTTCGTTACAAGAAATTTTAAACGAAGGTTTAATTGACATTTAAAGTTTTATTTATTTTTTAATTGATTGCCAAAAAAAATGGCAATATTGCATACCGCAAAAAAAGGTAAATAAATTTTAAAAGGATATTTCGTATGTTTATATTTTCACTTATTGCATTAGTTTGTTGGAGTGGTTCGGACTTATTTTCAAAAATGGGTACGCGTAACGAAGATAAAAATAGTCATTGGAAAGTGGTTTTTGCCGTTGGTTTTATAATGGGCATACACTTTTTAGTAACTTTAATCGGCGGTGCGATTATTGATAGCACCGTTGGTGTAGACGCTTTGCCAAAATTCGTTGCAAGTTTGTTTTACACCGACTTTAAACCTATTGATTTTGTAACTTATTTGCCCGTTGCTTTACTATATATAGGCGCAATGGTTTTAGGTTATATCGGTTTAAGATACATAGAACTTTCGGTTTCAAGCCCTATATGTAATTCGTCGGGCTCGCTTGCGCTTTTAATTTGCGCTTTAATTTGGTGGGGCGAATTAACGCTTGATATCGGCTCGATAATAGGCGTTGTTTTAGTTAGTGTTGGCATTATTGCAATCGGCTTTATTGATAGCCATGAAGACGAAGAACTAAAAATTTTAAGAAGACAGCAATCAAATAAAAAATACGTTAAAAGCGTATTAGCGTTGTTGCTTCCTATACTCTATTTAGTAATTGACGCGCTTGGTACTGTTGGCGACGAATTGTTATTCTCTATAAAAATTTGTTCAGAGTGCGACGGCATGTTTTGGATAAACGAAGTTTGCAGTCATTGTGGAGCAATCTTTAACGAAGAAACTTATGAAGGTTTAAGTGGCGTAATTACCGATTATTCTTCAAATTCGGCATTTGAAATAACGTTCTTTTTACTTGCTATTTTTTCTTTCATTTGGGTTAAATTTGTTAAGAAAGATAAAATTTTTGTAAAAGACAACAAATTTTTATTCGTTGGCGGTTTGTGTGAAACGATAGGTCAAATATTCTATATGGCGGTTATGTTTGCCGATTATAGCGTTGGTATGGTTATTATTTCGGCTTACTGTGTGTTGTCGCTTGTATGGAGTAGAATTATAATTAAAGAAAAAATGTCGCTTAAACACTATATTGCAATAGGCTTAACTGTTTTAGGTATAGTGTTACTTGGTATATTTAGTCCTGTATAAAAGGAGTTTTTATGAAAATAACTGTTTTAGGTTGTGGTAGATGGGGTAGTTTTATAACTTGGTATCTATCAAAACAAGGTCATAGCGTTTTAGAGTGGGGTAGAGAGGACGGCTCGTCTTATTCCGTATTAAAAAAAACTGGTAAAAACGAATACGTAACTTTAAATAAAAACGTTATTT
This sequence comes from Christensenellaceae bacterium, assembly GCA_045644385.1. Taxonomy (GTDB): domain Bacteria; phylum Bacillota; class Clostridia; order Christensenellales; family Borkfalkiaceae; genus HGM11412. Next base: position 198,533 of record JAZRGU010000002.1, on the reverse strand, counting down.
TAACGTCTAATTTAAAAGAAGCGGTTGAGTTTTCTAACGTTTTAATAGTTTCGGTTTTAAGCAATTCTTTAAGAGAACTTTTAACTTCCGTTTCTAAATACGGCGTAAAAGACAAAACGGTGGTTTTGTGTATGAAGGGGTTAGAAGTTTCAAGCGGAAAACGCCTTTCGGAAGTTGCCGTTGAGTGTGGGTTTGATAAAAATAACGTAGCCGTTTGGCTAGGACCTGGACATATTCAAGAATTTGTTTTAGGCAAGCCCAACTGTATGGTTATAGACTCGTATAATAAAGATTTGACGGAATTTTTAGCAAACTCTTTTAGAAGTGAGTTAATTCGCTTTTATTACGGTAACGACATTATCGGCAACGAAATTGGCGCGGCTAGTAAAAACGTTATGGGAATAGCAAGCGGTATGCTTGACGGCGGTGGATATTCTTCGCTTAAAGGTCCGCTTATGGCTCGCGGAGCAAGGGAAATAGGTAGACTAATTAAAGTTATGGGCGGTAACGAACTTTCCGCCTACGGTCTTTGCCATTTGGGAGATTACGAAACCACTTTATTTTCAAAACACAGCCACAATAGGTATTACGGAGAGGCTTTTATTAAAGGCGAAAAGTTTTTAAAAAGCGCCGAGGGTGTAGACACTACAAAGGCATTAAAGTTATTAGGTCAAATATACGGTGAAGAACTGCCTATTGTAAACGCAGTTTACAATATTTTATTTGAAAATAAAAAACCTATTGAAACGTTTAACACTTTATTTTCTAGAAGTTCTAGAACGGAATTTTAAAATTAAAAAGCACGCTACTACTTTTAAAGTATAGCGTGCTATATTTTTTTGCTAAATTTAATTTATTAGTATATTAAGTGCTAAAATTAATTATTTAAATCCCAGTCAATAGGCAAAAGCCCGTCTTTAATTAAAAACTCGTTAGTTTTAGAAAACGGCTTTGACCCAAAAAACCCGTTGTGCGCCGATAGTGGAGACGGGTGTGCGCTTTCTATAATATGGTGCTTGCTTGATATTAGTTGCTTTTTAGCGCGCGCGTTTGCTCCCCACAATATAAATACTACGGGAGAATTTTTTTGCGATATCAATTTTATAACTTCGTCCGTAAACAATTCCCAACCGCACTTTTTATGAGAATTTGGCTGACCTTCTCTTACCGTTAAAACGGTGTTTAATAACAATACGCCTTGTTTAGCCCATTTAGTTAAATCTCCGTTACTTGAAATTGGCACGTTAAGGTCGCTATTTAATTCTTTATAAATATTTTTTAAAGAGGGTGGTAGTTTAAACCCCTTTGGAACGGAAAAACTTACGCCTTGCGCTTGACCTACTTCGTGATAGGGGTCTTGCCCAAGTATAACCACTTTTACGCTACCGTACGGAGTCAATTTAAAACAGTTAAAGATATCGTACATATTTGGATATACCGTGTAATTAGCGTATTCGTGCTTTAAAAAATTTCTTATAGACAAATAATTTTGTGAAGAAAATAGGGGGCTTAAAATGCCGTCCCAATCGTTATTTAATTTAACCATAACTAAATTTTATCATAATTTTATAATTGTTGTAAAGAAACTTTTTATTTTTTTTTACGTTTTTTTAATTTTAATTTTTATATATTTTTTACCTTAAATATATATATATTTAAACTTTTAAATTGAGTTCGTTATAAAAAATTGCTTTACTATATATAATATATAAAGATAGAAAAATTTTATAAAAACTGTTTACTTTTTTTTAATTGTAGTTTAAAATAGCATAGACTGGTTTAGTTTTTTTTGCTAACGATTAGGAGGGGTGTAATGCTTGCAAAAGTAAAAAGTTATGCGTTATACGGTTTAACGGGCGTTCCCGTAGACGTTGAAGTTGACGTTTCTTACGGTATGCCGTCTTTTGACATTGTCGGTTTGCCGGACGCTTCCGTTAAAGAAGCAAAAGAAAGAGTTCGTTCGGCAATAAAAAATAACGGAAAAAAATTCCCAAACACAAGAATTACTATAAATTTAGCACCCGCCGACCTTAAAAAACAAGGCTCGTATTTTGACCTTGCTATTGCAATAGGTATGCTACAAGCGTCAGAAAGCGAAAAAATGCAGTTTTATAAAGATTACGTGTTAATAGGCGAACTTTCCCTTGACGGCACTTTAAGGGCTGTTTCTGGGCTTTTGCCAATGCTTATATCCGCAAAAAATAACGGTTGTAAAAAATTCGTAGTACCTTATGAAAACGCAAGCGAAGCAAGTTTCGTTCAGGGTACGGAAGTGTACGCTTTAAAAAATTTGTCGGAAGCCGTTAAATTGCTTACGACAGGCGAGGGGTTTGAAAGTGTTAAACAATCAAATTTTTACGACGAAGCGTCTACAATTCCACCGCTTAACGACTTATGTTTCGTTAGGGGGCAAGCCTTTGCTAAACGCGCGCTTGAAGTTGCCGTTGCGGGCGGGCATAACATATTGTTTGTAGGTCCTCCGGGCGCGGGTAAATCAATGATGGCTAAATGTATTCCGTCTATTATGCCTCAAATGTCTTTTGAAGAAGCGTTAGAAACTACAAAAATTCACAGTGTTGCAGGCGTATTAAAAAACGACGAGGGCATAATTAAATATCGTCCGTTTATGACGCCTCATCATACCGCGTCTAGCGTGTCAATCGTGGGCGGTGGGCAAAACGCAATGCCCGGCGTTATAAGTTTAGCGCATAACGGCGTTTTGTATTTAGACGAAATGCCCGAATATCCGCGTTCAGTTTTAGAGTGTTTACGCCAACCGCTTGAAGATAGAGTTATTACGGTTACTAGAAGTAAAGCAAGCGTTGAATATCCCGCAAGTTTTATGCTTTGCGGAAGTATGAATCCTTGTCCTTGCGGAAATTACGGCAGTAAAGATAAAGTTTGTAGATGTACGTATTCTGAAATAAGAAAATATCGTGCAAGAATTTCAGAGCCGTTAATTGATAGAATTGATATTCAAGTGGGCGTAGAAGGCGTGTTGTACGACGATTTAATTTCTAATAAAAAAGAAGAATCTAGTTTTGAAGTTAGAAAACGCGTTGAACTAGCGCGAAAAATTCAACGCGAAAGGTTTATTAACGAAAAAATTAACACTAACGCCGAAATGAGTGAAAGGCATATTAAAAAATATTGTAATCTTAGCGCGGAGTGCGAAGCCGTTTTAAAAACTTCGTTTGAAGCGCTTAATTTGTCGGCAAGGGCTCGCAGTAGAATAATTAAAGTTTCAAGGACGATTGCCGACCTTGCTCTTTCAGAAAATATTGCCGTAGAGCATATTTTAGAAGCCGTTGGTTATAGGAGCAATAACGTAAAATGACGTTACTTAAAAGCAAGGCGCTTATTTTATTAGATGGGTTTTTAAACGCGGAATATAAGCATAAGCGCGCAATTATAGATTTATACGACGATATTGGCGATATTTTTGAAAATCCTAGTATAGCAACGTGTTATTTAGACAAGTATAAATGCGGAATAACAAGTAACGCGCTTGTTTCGGCAATAAAAAATAATTTTGCCGACGAATTAATTGATAATTATAAAAGTTTAGGAATTAAAGTTATAACTGAATTTGACGGCGAATATCCTTCACGTTTAAAAGACTTGCCGTTTAATCCTATATGTTTATACGCTTTGGGAAACGTTTCGCTTTTAAACGCAAAAAACACCTTTTCGGTAGTTGGGTCAAGAAAAACTTTAATTGAATACTTAAAACTTACGGAAGATATAGTTTCTTCGCTATCAAAAAGCAACGTTACTATCGTTACGGGAGTTGCCGGCGGTGGCGACACTACCGTTATTAAAAGCGCGGTTGAATTTAAAAACGTAATTTGCGTTTTGGCGTGCGGTTTTAATTTTATTAAAGGCGAAGTTAATTACGATTTAATTAATAAAGTTATACAAAACGGTTTGTTAATAAGCGAGTATCCGCCCGATATTCCGCCACAAAGTTACAGATATCCAATTCGCAATAGAATTATTGCTGGGCTTGGCGACGGAACGTTAATAATTAGCGGTAATTATAAAAGCGGAACTAGGCATACTGCAAATTACGCGTTAGATTACGGTAAAGATTTGTTTTGTTTTCCGTACCAACCTAACGTAGATAGCGGTGCGCTTTGTAACGGCTTGATTAAAGACGGTGCAATTTTAACTACTTGCGTTCAAGATATAGCGGAAGTTTTACACTTTGAAAATAGCAAAAATAACGCGGTTAGTTTATCTGACGTTGAAAAAAGCGTTTACGCCGTTATTAAAAACGGAATTTCAAAAATAGACGATATAGTAGAAGAATTATCTATTAAAATATTCGTGTTAATGCCTATACTTTCTTCATTAGAAATAAAAGGTGTTATTGTAAAAAGCGGTACTAACGAGTACTTGCCGTTAAAATAGGAGATTTATGCAACTTATTATAGTAGAGTCGCCAAAAAAGGCAAAGACAATTGAAAATTTTTTAAGTGGAAAGTATAAAGTAATTGGCAGTGGCGGACACGTAAGAGGACTTCCCGAAAAACGCTTTGCCGTTGACGTTGACAATAATTTTGAGCCAACTTACGTGATAGAGCCAAAGCAAAAAGATACGGTAGAAAAATTAAAAGAACAAGCAAGTAAAGCAGAACTTGTTTATCTTGCAACCGACCCTGATAGAGAGGGCGAGGCTATTGCTTGGCATTTATACGAAGTTTTAAATATAAAAGGTAAAACTCATCGCATTAAGTTTAACGAAATTAGCGAAAAAGCCGTTAAAATGGCTATATCTAAACCCGAAAGAATTGACTATAATTTAGTAGACTCTCAACAAGCAAGAAGAATTTTAGATAGAATAGTGGGCTATAAACTATCGCCTTTCGTTAGAACTAGGGTTAAAGACGGCGAGTCCGCAGGTAGAGTTCAATCCGTTGCCGTTAAATTAATAGTTGAACGCGAAAGAAAAATTGAAAGTTTCGTTCCCGAAGAATACTGGAATATATCGGCAAAAGTTAAAACTCAAAACGACCCGTCTGAATTTAAAATGACGTTAAGCGATAAACTCGGCAAGGCTTTTAAGCCTAAAAACGAGCAAGAAGCAAACGCCGTTTACGAAGAGTTGCAAAAAAACGGTTACGTTGTTAAAGACGTTAAAAAAAGCGTCGTTAAAGCGCACGCTTTGCCACCTTTTACAACTTCAACTATGCAACAAGATGCGTCTTTAAAATTAGGATTATCCGCACCGCAAATAATGCAACTTGCACAGCATTTATACGAAGGTATTGAAACTCAAAAAGGGCATTTGGCGTTAGTTACTTACATTAGAACGGACTCAACAAGGGTTTCGCAAGACGCGCAAAAAGACTGTTTAGAATATATAGCAAAAAACTTTGGCGAAAACTACGTTCCGTCTAAGCCTAACGTTTATACGGCAAAAAAGAACGCGCAAGACGCGCACGAAGCAATTCGCCCAATAGACGTTAACGTTACACCTGAAAGCGTTAAGGGCGTGCTTGATAAAAACCATTATAATTTATATAAACTAATATACGAAAGATATTTGGCTTCTCAAATGGTAGACGCTGAATTTAACTCTATGAAAATTTTAGTCGCTAACGGAGATTACGGCTTTAAGGCAAGCGGTAAAAGTATAAAATTTAAAGGTTATACCGCCGTTTACGATTACGTTCAAGGTTCAAGCGTTGACGACGAAAGCAGTAACGACAAATTGCTACCAAATATGGCTCAAGGCGACGTTTTAGTTTTAAAGAAACTAGAAAAAGAGCAAAAGTTTACAAAACCGCCCGTTAGATACAGCGACTCGTCGCTTGTTGAAACTATGGAAAAAAACGGTATAGGTAGACCGTCAACTTACGCTACGATTATAGGTACTTTAACTAAACGCAAGTTTATAGTTAGAAAGGGCAAGTATTTGCAACCTACTAGCATAGCTTTTGACGCTACTGATTTGTTAGTAAAATATTTTTCCGATATTATGGACGTTAAGTTTACTGCAAAAATGGAAGATAAGTTAGACGCCGTTGCCGAAGGCAAACAAGATTGGCGTAAGTTGGTGGGTGATTTTTACACGCCGTTTATGAGTGAGTTAAAAACCGCCACCGGCGATAACAGTCAGCCAACAGACGTTATTTGTGAAAATTGCGGAGCAAATTACGTTAAAAAAATGGGTAGGTTTGGAGAATATTTATATTGTCCGTCGTGTAAATCTACTAAAAATCCCGACGATAAAGTTAGCGAAATTAGATGCCCAAATTGTAAGGAACTAATGATTTTAAAAGAGGGTAAATACGGCAAGTATCTTAATTGTCCAAACGCAAGTTGCAACACAAAAATGCAACAAGGCGACGAAATAGCAAGCGAACTTTGTACTTGTGGTGCTACTTTGCTTATTAAAACGGGTAAATTTGGCAAGTATTTAAAATGTACTAAATGTACGGTTACTAAAAGTATGAACGAACTTGTAGGAGTTTGTCCTATTTGTCATAATTCGGCACAAAAAATGATATCAAAAAAAGGCACCGTTTATTACGGTTGTTCGGGCTATCCAAACTGTAATTTTAGAAGTTGGGATATTCCAACGGGCGATATGTGTCCAACGTGCGGAAATTATTTAATTACGAAAGACGGAATAGTTAAGTGTTCCGATAAAAAGTGTAATTTTACCTTAAACGTTGTGGAGGAAAGTAAATGAGTATAGAATTTAGAGGCACTACTATTTGTGCCGTTAAAAAAGACGGTTTAACCGCCATTGCTGGCGACGGTCAAGTTACTATGGGCGAATCGGTTGTTTTTAAAAACAACGCCGTTAAAGTTAGAAGAATTTTTGGTGGAAAAGTAGTGGTTGGGTTTGCAGGCACTGTTTCAGACGCCTTTACTTTAACTGAAAGATTTGAGGGTATGTTAAATAAATTTTCCGGCAATTTAATGAGAAGCGCCGTTGAACTTGCGGAGTTATGGCGTGAAGATAAAGTAGGAAGAAAGTTAGAGGCAATGATGATTTGCGCCGATAAAGACACGTTGCTTATTCTTTCGGGTAGTGGCGAAGTTATAGAGCCCGACGGTGGCGTTTGCGCTATTGGAAGCGGTGGAAATTACGCCCTTGCCGCAGGTAGAGCATTAATTGAAGAAACAGACTATCCTGCCGACGTTATTGCGGAAAAAGCATTAAAGGTTGCAAGTAAAATATGTATTTTTACTAACGATAATATTATCGTTGAAAAGGTATAGGAGGGTATATGAATTTATCGCCAAGAGAAATCGTTTGTGAGTTAGATAAGTATATTATAGGTCAAAATTCCGCAAAACGCGCGGTAGCAGTTGCCCTTCGCAATAGATATAGAAGGAGTCAGTTATCCAAAGAATTGCGTGAAGAAATAACTCCAAAAAACATTATTATGAAAGGACCTACGGGCGTTGGTAAAACTGAAATTGCAAGAAGGCTTGCTAAACTTGTAAACGCGCCTTTTGTAAAGGTTGAAGCAACTAAATATACCGAAGTAGGCTACGTTGGTAGAGACGTTGAGTCTATGGTGCGCGATTTAGTTGAGTGTAGCGTTAGGCTCGTAAAAGAGGAGCAAATGCGTATAGTTTCTTCAAAAGCAACTGCCGTTGCCGAAAAAAAGGTGTTTAAAATTTTAGTGGAAGCGCGTTCACACGAAAAGGGCGAAACGCCTACCGAAATTTTTGAAAGCCGTATTTTAGACGAGTTAAGAGAGGGTAAATGCAATAATTATTTAATTGAAATGGAAGTTGACGACCGCCCTAAACAATTAGAAATTATGCCGGGTATGGGTGCCGAAATTAACATAGGCTCAATTTTTGGCGACGTTTTGCCAAAACGCAAAAAAAAGAGAAAGTTAACCGTTAAAGAAGCAATGCAAATTATTATTAACGAAGAAAGCGATAAATTAATAGACGCCGACTCCGTTAATAGCGAAGCAATTAGGCGCGCCGAGCAAGAAGGTATAATTTTTATAGACGAAATTGATAAAATTGCTTCTAAATCTAAACAAGGCGGGGCGGACGTTTCAAGAGAGGGCGTTCAAAGAGATATTTTGCCAATCGTAGAAGGTTCAACCGTTATGACTAAATACGGCCCTATAAAAACGGACTATATTTTATTTATTGCGGCGGGCGCTTTCCATATTGCAAAAGTTGAAGATTTAATTCCAGAACTTCAAGGTAGATTTCCTATTAAGGTGGAACTTTCTTCACTTTCAAAAGACGATTTTGTAAATATATTAACTATGCCACAAAACGCAATTACGTTGCAATATAAAACTTTGTTGCTCGTTGATAATATAGACTTGTCTTTTACAAAAGACGCTATTGAAGAAATAGCCGAAATTGCTGTTGAAATGAACGCTTCAAGCGAAGATATAGGCGCTAGAAGGCTTCACACGGTTATGGAAAACTTGCTTGAAGATATTTCATTTAACGCAGGCGGTGGAATTCCGCTTACTACCGTTAAAATAGATAAAAAATACGTTCAAGACCATTTAAGTGGAAATGAAAGTAGAAATTTACGCAAATATATACTTTAAAGGTGAATTATGATAAATATACCAAAAGGAACGAAAGACGTTTTACCAAGCGAAAGTTATAAATGGCATTACGTAGAAAATATGGCAAAAGAAGTTGCAAAAACGTTTGCCGTTAAAGAAATTAGAACGCCTACTTTTGAGCATACCGAACTCTTTTTAAGGGGCGTTGGCGATACTACGGATATCGTTAATAAAGAAATGTATACCTTTGAAGATAAAGGTAAGCGCAGTATAACGTTAAAGCCGGAAGGTACGGCGGGCGTTGCGCGTGCTTTTATAGAAAACGGTCTTTTTAACGGTTCAATGCCGTTAAAAATGTATTATATTACTCCTGTTTTTAGATATGAAAGACCGCAAGCGGGAAGGCTTCGCGAACACCATCAATTCGGCGTTGAGTTTTACGGCTCAAAAACTGCCGATATTGACGCGGAAGTTATTTTACTTGCCTATACTCTTTTAACAAAGTTGGGGTTAAAAGTTGAACTTAATATTAACAGTATGGGCTGTTCAAAATGCCGTGCGACTTATAATAACGCATTAAAAGAATATTTTAAAGATAAAATAGATAAAATGTGCCCAACTTGTAAAGAAAGGTTAAATAAAAACCCACTTCGTATACTTGATTGTAAAGAAGACGGTTGTAAAGAAATTTGCCTTTCCGCGCCAAAAATTATTGATTATTTATGCGACGAGTGTTCTTTGCATTTTGACTCTTTAAAAGGTTATTTAGACGTGGCAGGGCTAAAATATACCGTAAACCCTAAAATAGTAAGGGGGCTTGATTATTATACTAAAACCGTATTTGAGTTCGTTACAAATTCACTTGGCTCGCAAGGGACGGTTTGCGGTGGTGGTAGATACGACGGTTTAATTAGTCAAATAGGCGACGCGTCCGTGCCGGGCGTAGGTTTTGGTATGGGGCTTGAAAGAATTTTAATGCTTATGGAAGCAGAAAAAGTTGAAATTCCGCAAGAAACGCCTATAAAAGTATTTATTGCGTCGGCTGGCGAAACGGCTTCTAAAAAGGCGTTTGAAATTTGTTATAATTTAAGAAAGTTAGGAGTTTCGTGCGAAACCGACCATATGGAAAGAAGTTTTAAAGCGCAATTTAAGTATGCGGACAAGATTAAAGCGGAATACGTTATAGCCATTGGCGACAACGAAATTCAAAACGGAAAAGTAAACGTTAAAAAAATGAGTGATTTTTCGCAAGTTGAGTGTGATATTAATAAAATTTACGAGTTTAATTTTTAGCGTATAAAATAGCGAATTTTGTCGCAAATTATGTAAGGAGGAATTTATGGGTAGTATAAAAAGTCTTAATGATTTTGACTTTAAATCGGTAATAAGCGATAGTAAAGTGCCTGTGTTAGTTGATTTTTGGGCGCCTTGGTGTAGCCCTTGTAGAATGCAAGCGCCTATTTTAGAAGAACTTGCAAGCGAACTTGGGGAAAAGGTTTTAATTGCAAAAGTTAACGTAGACGAGTGTGAAAGTTTAGCCGTAAATTACGGTGTAAACAGCATACCTAGTTTATTTGTTTTTAGCGGTGGCGAATTAAAAGAAAAAAGCGTTGGATTAACTGGCAAGGCAGAATTATCCGCTATGCTAATTAAATATTTATAAATTGTTTAAAACGTTTAAAAATTTAAAATCCACGGGTTTTTACCCGTGGATTTGTTTTATTTGCGTTTACATTTTTGTTTAAATACCCAAACTTGTTGAATTTTGTAACTTATTAAACCTATTATTATATCGCCTAAAAGTTTTATTGGAACTATTAACGCGTCTATTACGACTATTAAGTTACCAAATATGTAGGTTAGTAAGTAAGACGCGCCCATTTGCGCTATCCATAAGCAGTAGTATTTTAGCGAGTCAAATTTATTTTTGCTGTGGAATACAACTTTTTTACAAATTAAAAAGTTAATTATAGATGAGCATATTCTTGAAGCAACCGTTGAAACAAGCGTTCTTATTGCAGGTTGGTCTACTAAATTTGCGCAGAATAAATAATACACAAGAGAGAACAAACTAATTTCAACGATTCCTGCAATTAAACCTGCTAAAATAAAATTGCTCATATTGCTAAGCAATACGCCCCAAACTTTAAAACTATCTCTAAAAGTTTTAAAATGTGAACGAGTATTAACGTCTTCTTGCTTTTTTTCGTATACGGTGTCTATACCTACTTCTATAAACTCAACGTCTTTTCTAGGGAGTTGAATAAGCATATTCATTTCGTATTCAAAACGTTCGCCTTTAATTGACAATAACTTATCTATCAAACCATAGTTAAACGCGCGTAGACCCGTTTGAGTGTCGCTAACGTTAATGCCGTATAAATACGAAAACATACGCCTTGTGCTTTTATTTCCCATACGTGAACGCTTAGGAACTTGTGGTAAATTAAAATCTCTACAACCTAATATAAGCGCGCATTTATTATCGCGTGCGTAGTTTGCGCAATTTAACACGTCTTTAACTAAATGTTGACCGTCGCAGTCCGCCGTTACGAAATTATCTTCGCTAGAATAATTATTTTTACAATATTCAAGGGCAACTTTTAAAGCGTGGCCTTTACCTTTGTTTACTTCGTACGATAAAACTTTACATTTGTTAATAGTTTCTAGTTTTTCATAAACTCTATTAAATTCTTTACCGCTACCGTCGTTAATAACTACTACTTCAACGTCGTCGTTTTTTACTAATTCGCTAACGTAGTCGGTAAAAACGTAGGGTGGTTCGTACGATGGAATTATAATTACGGTTTTGTTGTTATTTTTCATAAATTCCTTTTATTCAGGCATAGCAAATTCTATTGCCTTTTCTAATATTTCTATTTCAAAATTCGTTCCGTTAATAATTTCGCCGTCAATGCAAATGTCAAACGGCTTATCAGAATAAACTTTAACGTTTTTTGCTTGCGTATAAGATATGTATTTTTTAAAGCGCTTGTCGTTTAAATGATTTCCAAGTTCGTATTGTTTTTTTAATAATAAAAATTTAAATACTGAAACTGGGTGTACTAGGCAAACTTCAATTAAACCGTCGTCAACCTTGTACTTTGGCGCGCATTTGTATTTTCCGCCTACGTAATCGCCGTTTGCTAGGGTAGTTAAAAGCAATTTGCCTTTTGGGTTTAACACTTTGCCGTCTACTTCAACGGTTATTTTGTTGCGCATACCTAAAAACAACGCTTTAACAACTCCAATTCCATACGGGTTTTTTATGCGACTGCCTTTTAGCGAGTTTGCCGTTTTTGCCACCATAGAGTCAAAGCCAAAATTACAAACGTTTAAACAGTATTGATGGTTTTTAACGTTAATTACGTCTATTTTTTTTGATTTTGCGTTTAAAAGGCTTTCTATATTACAATACTTTTCGCTACCGCCAACGGCTTTTACAAAATCGTTTCCGCTACCGCAAGGGTAGGCAGTCATACTTACGTTTTTAAGCCCCATTATACCGTTTAAAACTTCGTTAATAGTCCCGTCGCCCCCGCAGGCGTAAAAACGCAAATGCTCGTTTTTGTTTTGATTGTAAAATTCTTTAATATAATTAGTTGCGTATTTTTCACGTTCGGTTTTATATATAGTAATATCGTATTTATCTTTTAATGCGTAAATTGCACCAAAAGTTTTTTGATATGTATTTACAATTCCAGCGTTTGGATTTATAATAAAAACGTGCTTCATAGTTATTTCTCGTATACAATATATTTATATAATATAATATTTTAAAAAAAATATCAAGTAAATTATTAAATTATATTTAATTAACCCCGCAGTTTGTAGTTTAATTTTAAATTTAAAAAATTTTTATATTTTTTTAAAAAAAGTATTGACAAAACTAATTTGCAATATTATAATAATGATAATCATTATCAATAAGGAAATTAAAATGAGAACTACGAAGCAAAAACAAGTCGTTTATGATGCTGTATTAAGTAGTTGCGACCATCCTACGGCGGAAACTTTATTATCTAGGTGTAAAAACGTTTTGCCGTCAGTAAATTTGGCAACCGTGTACAGAAATTTAAACTCTTTGGTTTTAGAAAACAAAATAAGGCGAATTTCACTAACTAGTGGCGATAGGTTTGATAAAACGTTATACAATCACGCGCATTTTAAGTGTAATTGTTGCGGTAGCGTGTTTGACGTTTTAGAAGTTGACGTAGAAAACGCAATTAAATCAACTTGTAAAGAAGTTGCCGTTATTGACGAGGTTGATTTTACTTTAACGGGAAAATGTAGCGCTTGCGCTAATTCAACTAAAAACTAAAAAACAGCGGTAAAACGCTAAAATATATTAAAATAATAAAGGAGAAATATTATGGAACTTAAAGGTAGTAAAACTGAAAAGAATTTAAGAGAGGCTTTTGCAGGTGAAAGCCAAGCGCGTAACAAATATACGTATTTTGCAAGCGTAGCAAAAAAACAAGGTTACGAGCAAATTGCAGAAATCTTTTTAAAAACTGCTGAAAACGAAAAAGAACACGCTAAACTTTGGTTTAAAGCACTTGGCGAATTAGGGGATACCGCTGAAAACCTTGCAGCTGCCGCTGCTGGTGAAAACGAAGAGTGGACGGAAATGTACCAAAGAATGGCAAAAGACGCGGAAGAAGAAGGATTTACGGTTTTAGCCGCACAATTCCGTGCCGTTGCTAACGTAGAAAAAGCACACGAAGAAAGATACCAAGCACTTTTAAAAAATATAAAAGAAGAAAAAGTCTTTGAAAAAACTGACGTAGTAGTATGGGAATGCAGAAATTGCGGACACCTTCATATTGGCGTTAAATCTCCAAAAGTTTGCCCAGTATGTGCACATCCTGAAAGTTATTTTGAAGTTAGAAAAGAAAATTATTAAAATTAAGGTATCCGACTTTAAAAAAGTCGGACATCTTTTTATAAAAATAAGGCTCTTTTACAACAAACGGTTGATAACGTGAAAATGAAACACGGCATAATACTTTGTTTATGCCCTTTAAAAGACGTAAACTCTTATCTGCGGGCATTTGCCTCGTTTTTTTAGTGTTTGATTTACCCGTTTAAATCAACTTTATATTGTTTGATAGCCAAAAATAAAAATTTAATTTTTAATATTGAAAATTTAAGGTAATTGTGGTATTATAAATTATGCAATACGCTTTTTAGTTAAGCGCAATATTGGAGGATTTTATGATTATAGACAATTTAGCGAATTTACACAGATATGCATACGTTCCAAACGTACAAAAAGCCGTTGATTTTATTAAGAATAACGACTTATCTAAATTAGAAGTTGGCAAGTACGATTTAGGCGACGATTGCGTTTTAAAAGTTAGCACTTACGAAACCAAAGAACTTAACGAAGACGCTATACAATTTGAGGCTCATAGGGAATATCTTGACCTTCAACTTATTACGACAGGCGAAGAATTATTCATGTTTCAAGCGTTAGACCTTGGCGAAAATTCAAAAGAATATAACCCTGTTAAAGATATAGAATTTTTTACTACAAGTTGGTATAACACCGTTGTTTTAAACGATAAGAATTTTGCTCTTATTTTCCCAAACGACCTTCACGTTGGCGGTTACGATGCCGAAGTTAAAAGTAGCATTAAAAAATTCGTATTTAAATTAAAAATTTAAAAGCATGGAAAAAACCAACGTAATGCGCCTTTTAGACGTTGCTAAAATTTCGTATAAAACTCACGAATATTCATGCGAGGAAACCGACGGTTTAAACGTTGCAAAATTAGTAGGCAAAAACGATTACGAAGTTTTTAAAACGCTAGTTACCGTGGGTAGCGACGGCGCTAATTACGTTTTCGTAGTTCCGGTTTATACGTCGTTAAACTTAAAAAAGGCAAGTAAAGCAGTAGGGGTAAAATCTATTGAAATGATAAAGCAAAAAGAACTTTTACCACTAACAGGTTACGTTCACGGCGGTTGCTCTCCAATCGGCATGAAAAAGCCCTTTTTAACCGTGATTGACGAAACTGCATTGCTAGTTGATACAATGTGCGTATCGGCTGGTAAAAAAGGATATCAAATAGAGGTAAATCCACAAGATTTATGCAATTTTATAGGCGCAAAATTCGTGGATATAGTGTAAAATGGATAACGGCATAGATTTGCAATTAAACAATAAAATTTCGGTTAAGAAAAATTTGCCTAATAAAAATAGGTTTTTTAAAGTTACCGTTAAATATTTAATATTTGTAATAATAGCCGTTATATCTTACGGCTCGTCTTTATACACAAACGGCTTACAGTCTACTAACAATAAACTTATTACGCTTGTTATTTGTACTTTTTGCGGAGTGCTTTTGTTTTACTTAATTTACGCCGTTGCATATAACGTTGCAAAAATTAAGCAGTCAAAAAAATTAAAAGGCAAAAATACTGATATTAATTGTGACGAAGAACTTGCAAACATATTAAATAGCGGAAACTTTAATTTCTCGTACGACGTAAAAAAAACCGTTAACCAAAATTTAAAACAAGGCGTTAATTTATCTTATCTACTCGTAAAGTCAATCGCTAGCGGATACGGTAGTAAGAGTAGATACGTTTATTTAGACTACACCGTGTACGACGCGCTTGAAATTTTAGGCAACGCGCTTGACGTTGTTAAAGAAAAAACCGATTCTATATTTAGTTTATTGCACCTTCAAGATAAGCCTATTTCTTTTTTAGAAAAAAAATTATCTGATATTTTAGAAGGGCAAGAAGAAGCCGTTACCGAGCCCGTTCCGTTAAAAGAAGGAACTTTTAACAACACTATTTTTGATAAAATAAAGTCGGGAATTAAAACGGGTGCAACTAAACTTGCTATTTTTACCGTAAAAGGTCAAATTTCTAAACTGACAAACGAAATAATTCAATACGTCGGCTCGGAAGCGTGTAGGGTTTTTAGTAAAGGAAACAAAAAATACGATTACAATAAAGTGCTTTTAGCAGTGCAAAGCGCGGACGTTACGGAGGCTAAAAATGCATGAATTTTTGTACTATTTTAGCAAAATATCGTACGTTACGTTTATTATAGGTAGCGTGTTTTTTGGTATGTCAATAGCCTTTAACTTATACTTAAAAGGCGTTATTAAAAAGATTTTAAAAAGCACTAACGAAAAGTTTAATCAAATTGAAGATAAAAATAGCAAAGATTGGTGTTTAAATTCAATAAAAAACGCACAAATTGAATACGTAAACTATCTTAACGAAAGAGCAAAAATTGCAAGAAGAAAAAAATCGCTTTTTTCACTTAAAAAGAATAATAAAAACGAAACAACTATGCCGAATACTAACGCGCTAAATATATTTACTAGTCTAGCAAAGTCTGTAAGTATGCCGTTTTCATTTTACAACGATAAAGAAAGGGGATATTTAAGTTTTACCGAACGTGAAATTTTTTTAATAGCGCAACAACTTCGCGTTAGAATTGAAGAAATTATTAATTCTTCTAACGTTATTTGGCTAAAATCTCTTAAAATTTCATTTTTTATTGAGTGTTGGAATTTGTACGACGGTGCAATTAAAATAAAAAATAAACCTTTCGTTTTACTTTTTATTAACGTATTAAACTTCTTTTTGTGGTTTACTAAATTTCTTTCTCCGGTTGGCGTTAGTAAGTACATAGTAAGCGACGCGTTTAGCGGTGGGTTATCTTCGTTAATGTCGTCTGCACTTATTGAAATTGCAGGAAAAGAACTTGCCGTAATCTATTACGATAAGTCTAAAATAAGCAACTCTAAAAAAGCGTTGCGCTAATATTCTTAATTAATCTTATATAATTTACTAAATATAGTAAAAATATGTTTACAAGCACAATATTTTGTGTTAGAATTGTATAGCAAAAGATTATTTTAATTATGAAAGGTTTTATTCACTCGGTTTTTTCAGGCGGTACTGTTGACGGTCCAGGCATACGCTTTGTGGTTTTTATGCAAGGCTGTGCGTTAAGGTGTAAATACTGTCATAACCCTGATTCTTGGCAATTAAATAACGGCGAAGTTCGTTCAGTTAGCGATTTAACTGCGGAAATTGTAAAATATAAAAACTATTTTGGCTCTAACGGTGGCGTAACTATAAGTGGTGGCGAGCCGTTATTACAAATAGATTTTGTAATTGAACTTTTAAAATCGGTTAAGTCGTACGGTATACACACCGCGATAGACACTTCCGGCTTTACTTTTAATGCCGACGATGAACTGGTAGTAAAAAAACACGAAGAACTTGATAAATACGTTGATTTGTATTTATTAGATATTAAACATATTGACGACGGCGTTCATAAAAAATTAACGGGCGTTTCAAATAAAAATACTCTTAAATACGCAAAGTGGCTAGATAGTCGCAACAGTAAAATTTGGATTAGGCACGTTTTGCTAGACGGTTACACCGATAACGACGTAGACCTTGCTAAACTGTCCGAATTTATATCCACTTTAAAAAACGTTGAAAAGGTAGAGGTTTTGCCATATCATACTTTGGGCGTTGTTAAGTATGAAAAATTGGGTATGGAATATCCTTTAAAAAACGTAGAGCCCCCGTCAAAAGAAAGGGTGCAAAACGCAAAACGAATATTAAACGGTAAAATATGATAACAGATTTAAATTATAAAAATGAATTAAAAGGTTTACAGGTTGTTGAAATAAGCGGTGAGTCTTGTGCAAACTGTTTAACGCTTATGCCTATGCTTTACGAAGTTGTTAAAGTTCGCCCAAATTTAAAGTTAGTTCATATTGAAGCAAGCGAAAACACAACTCAAATAATGAAAGATTATAACGTTGATAGAGTTCCAACGGTATTGCTTTTAGACGACGGCGTAGAATTTGCAAGGGCGCTTGGTTATCAACCGCAAGAAATTTTTGAACTTTGGATTGACGCAAAAGTTGAAGAACATTTACAAAGTAAATAAACGGCTAGTCCGTAATATAAAAAAGAAAATAAACGGCTAGTCCGTAAAACGAAATATATTTATTATTATATAATAAAAGGAGTAATAACGATGAAAAATTACAAAGGTTGGGAAGGTTTTGTTCCTGGCAAATGGAGTAGTGATGAGGTAAACGTTAGAGACTTTATTCAAAGAAACTATACGGTTTACGAAGGAGATTCTTCTTTCCTTGCACCTGCAACTGACGCTACTAAAAAGTTGTGGCAAGACGTACTTGCTCTTTACGAACAAGAAAGGGCAAACGGAGGCGTACTTGACGCTGATACCAAAGTCGTATCTAATTTAACAAGCCACGCACCTGGTTATATTGATAAAGAACTTGAAAAAATCGTAGGTTTCCAAACTGAAAAACCATTAAAGCGTTCACTTCAACCATTTGGCGGTATTAAAATGGCTGCCGAAGCGCTTTCTATGTACGGTTACACTATTGACCCAGAAGTTAAAGAAATATTTACTAAATACCGTAAAACTCATAACGACGGTGTTTTTGACGCTTACACCCCTGAAATGAGGGCTGCGCGTTCTTCGCACATTTTAACTGGTCTTCCAGACACTTATGGTCGTGGTAGAATAGTTGGCGATTATAGACGTGTTGCATTATACGGCGTTGACTTCTTAATTAAGAAAAAAGAAGAAGATAAAGCAATAATTTGTGGCGAAATGACTCCTGATAAAATTAGAGACAGAGAAGAAATTAGCGAACAAATTAAAGCGCTTAAACAACTTAAACTTATGGCTAATTCTTACGGATGTGATATTAGCGAGCCTGCTACTACCGCGCAAGAAGCTATTCAAGCACTCTACTTTGGATATCTTGGCGCAATCAAAGACCAAAACGGCGCTGCAATGTCTATCGGTAGAAACTCTACTTTCCTTGATATTTATATTGAACGTGACCTTAAAAACGGCGTAATTAACGAAGTTGAAGCACAAGAACTTATTGACCACTTCATTATGAAATGCCGTATGGTTAAGTTTATGAGAATTCAATCATATAACGAACTTTTCAGCGGAGACCCAACTTGGGTTACGGAAGTAATTGGCGGTATGGGCGTTGACGGTAGACCACTTGTAACAAAGAACTCTTTCCGCGTTCTTCACACGCTTATTAACCTTGGTCCTGCACCAGAACCAAACCTTACGGTATTATGGTCTAAAAACCTTCCTATTAACTTTAAGCGTTACTGTGCAGAAATTTCTATTAAAACTTCGTCTATTCAATACGAAAGCGACGACCTTATGAGACCTGAAATGGGCGACGATTACTGTATTGCTTGTTGCGTATCTTGTATGCGCGTTGGTAAAGACATGCAATTCTTTGGCGCACGTGCTAACCTTGCTAAATGCTTACTTTACGCTATCAACGGTGGTAAAGACGAACTTTTAAAAGACAAAGTTACTGGCAAGCCAATGCAAGTTGCACCTAAATACGAGGCTATTACGTCTAACGACGCACTTGACTTTAACGAAGTTATGGACAAGTACAATCAAATGATGGATTGGCTTGCAGGATTATACGTTAACACGTTAAACTTAATCCACTATATGCACGATAAATATGCGTATGAAGCAATAGAAATGGCTTTACACGATACTCAAGTTAGAAGATTCTTTGCAACGGGTATTGCTGGTCTTTCTTGCGTTGCGGACTCGCTTTCTGCTATTAAATATGCAAAAGTATACCCAATTAGAAATGAAGACGGTATAGTAACCGATTTTAGAATTGAAGGCGACTTCCCTAAATACGGTAACAACGACGATAGGGCAGACGAACTTGCAGTTGAACTTGTAAAATCGTTTATGAATAAAATTAGGTCTCACTACACTTATAGAGAGTCTGTTCCAACAATGTCTATTCTTACTATAACTTCAAACGTAGTATACGGTCAAAAAACGGGTAACACTCCTGACGGTAGACGTGCCGGCATGCCACTTGCACCTGGTGCAAACCCAATGCACGGTAGAGATACTCACGGCGCGCTTGCTTCACTTGAATCCGTTGCTAAAATTCCTTACGAATATTCAAGAGACGGTATTTCTAATACTTTCTCTATTACGCCAAACTCACTTGGTAAAGACGACTAATTATATAATAAAACATAGTATATAAGGAGGTATTTATTATGTCACAAAAAGTTGATAATTTAGTTAATATGTTAGATGCATACTGTGCTGACGGTGGTCATCACCTTAACGTAAACGTGTTTAGCCGTGAAACGTTACTTGATGCGCAAGCACACCCTGAAAAATACCCTCAACTTACTATTCGTGTTTCGGGTTACGCAGTTAACTTTAATAAACTCACGAAAGAACAACAAGACGACGTAATTAATCGTACAATTCACGAATCTATGTAGTTAAGGGAAACCTTTAAAATATAGCCCACTTTTTAGTGGGCTATACTATTTTTTTATGAAAATTATTATTATTAGACACGCAGAGCCAGATTACGAAAACAATACCTTAACAAACAAAGGTTTTTTAGAAGCCGACGCGTTAGGAAAATATTTTAAAAACGTTAAAATAGATTGTTTGTATTCTTCGCCACTTAATAGGGCAAAATATACTGCCGACGCTATAATTAAGCATAAAAAAGGGCTTAATTACACCGTTTTAAATTTTTTAGAAGAATTTTACTCTTTAATTGACGTAGGTTATTGTAAAAGCCATATATCTTGGGATTTAAGACCGTCTTTATTTAACGAAAATCAAGCGCTTTTTGATAAAGATAAATGGCAAACGGTTTTAGGTTTTGGAAGTGAAAATTTAACTCAACGCGTAAGCGAAATGAAGTTAGAATTTAAAAATCTTTTAAAAGAACACGGATATGTAAAAAACGGCAATTATTATAACGTAATAAAGCCAAACCATAAAGTTTTAGTTTTTATTTGCCATTTTGGAACGGAAAGTTATTTGCTTTCTGAACTATTAGGCGTTTCGCCGATAGTGCTTTCAAATTACACGGTTTCACGGCCGACCGGAGTTACCGTTTTAACTACGGAAGAACGCGAAAAGGGCAAGGCTATTTTTAGGCTTTTAGAATACGGAACTACTTATCATTTAGAAAAGTATAAAATTAAGCCGTCTTTTATGGCGCGTTTTGTTGAGTGTTTTGACGACGAAGGCGAAAACGTGCGTTAATTTAATTGAATTTTATTATATTTAATGCTAAAATATAATAAGTAAAATTTTGGTGGATTATGAAAAAATTAGGCATCAACTACGAAAACGTTATTAATATTAGTAAAGAGTGTAATTTATCTATTAAAGAAACTTTAAAAGAATTAAAATTACAAGGCTACAATACGTTAGACGTTTTGTATAACAGATTTTTAGAAGATAAATCGCTTATTTCTACTATACTTGTTAGCGGTTTTGAAATTGCGTCCGTATTTTACGTTGGCAATTTAAAAATTGCAAATAATTATTCAACTGAAATTGAAATTATTGATTTTTGCGCGTCTAATAACGTTAAAGATATTATGCTTTTAACTAAACCACTATCTTGCGATGACGATAGTGAAAAATGCCTTTTTAACGTAAAGCAAAATTTAAGGCGTATAGTAAAATATTCAAATCAATACGGCGTTAGAATTTCAATAGAAAATTTTGGCGACGCTTTTAGTTTTTATAATTCTCCTAAAAAGGTTTTAGATGTTTTAAAAAGCGTTAAAGATTTGTACTTGGTTTTTGACGGCGGTAATTTTTATAAGTCAAATGAAGACGTTTTAGAGGGTATAAACCTATTAAAACCTTACGTTTCGCGCGTGCATTTAAAAGATTACGACCAAAACTTTAAACCAACCGCTATTGGCTACGGAAATTGTTTTATAGATAAAACTATTATAGAATTTAATGAAAGCGTAACGTCTTTTACGGTAGAGTACCCATTTGATGATTTAACCGTAAGCGAAATTGTAAAAAATTCAGCGTTATATTTCTTAACAAGAGAGGACATATGAATAAAAAAATTGAATTGGCAAACAAAATAGGCGAAATGTTAAACGAGTTTTCGCCCGTAATTATTGATTATGGAAAAGATATGGTCGTTGGTTTTCCTAACGACGTTAACAATAACGATTTAGTTATATACGTTTGCGATACGGAAATCGTTATGACTTTTGGCTATCAAAACGCGCATTTTGATAAACAAGATATTAATTCCGTTGTTGAACATAGCAAAAAGTATTTATTAAGCGAATATTCTTCGGTAGAGTTTTTTCAAAAGGCAAAAGACCTTTTTGGCGGTTCTCGCTTAACGTCAACCGTTAATTTTGATACCGTTGACGGTATTTTAGACTGTTACTGTTGTGGCAATTTAGAGGCTCGCGAAGGTTTAATTAAATTCTTTAAAGAAAACAAAGGCGTTACTGTTAGAGCCGTTAACTTTAATAATACTAAAAACGAAGTTGTAGAAATAGTGTTTGACGGCAAGGAATTGTCTACAAAAAGGATTAGATAAAATATGTTAGGCGTTACGGTTAACGCACTTTCAATAGTGGTTTGTTCGCTACTAGGAATGTGTTTAAAAAAAGTTTTAAATGAAAAAATAGAAAGCGTTTTAATGCAAGCGCTTGGTATAAGCGTTTTAGTAGTTGGTATTATAGACGCAATTAACCCCGTTCCAACTATTACGGGAACGCTGGTAGTTATAGTTAGTTTAGTTGTAGGCGCGCTTATTGGCTCTATTTTGCATATAGATAAAGGTTTTACAAAACTTGGCGAAGGTTTTGAAAAGGCTTTTTATAAAGTATTTTACAAAAATAGTGATAAAGAAGCGCAAAACGGTAAGTTTTGCGAAGGTTTTGTGCAAGCAACTATGGTTTACTGTATAGGTGCTATGGTTATTTACGGCAGTATACAAGCAGGGCTTGGCGACAATAGAACGTTATACGTTAAATCGGTTTTAGACGGCACTTTTGCCTTAATATTATCGGTTAAATATGGTTTTAGTATAACTTGTTCGGCTATTCCAGTATTCGTAGAGCAAGGGGTTATTGCTTTATCTTCTAGTTTAATAGGCGACTATTTATTAGCACACCCATTATTTAAACAAGAACTTACCGCAATCGGCGGAGTTTTCGTAATGATGATAGGTATAAATCTATTAGAAATTAAAAAACTTAACGTTGCAAATATGATGCCTGCAATTTTGGGCGCTTGTTATTATCTTATATTTTAGGTAAATTATGATAGAAAAAGTTAGAGAGTATTTTAAAAAAATTGGCATAGAAGATAGAATTATAGAGTTTAACGAGTCGTCGGCTACGGTTGAACTTGCCGCACACGCGTTAAATACTAAACCAGGTAGAATAGCAAAGTCAATGTCGTTTGACCAAGGTGAACAAATTGTTATTATAGTTATGACGGGCGACGTTAAAATTGACAATTCTAAATATAAAGCACAGTTTCACACAAAAGCAAAAATGTTGCCGTTTGATAGCGTAGAAGCAACGATAGGGCACGCTGCGGGCGGAGTTTGTCCGTTTGCTATAAACGACGGTGTAGTAGTTTATTTAGATAACTCATTAAAAAAATACGAAACCGTATTTCCCGCGTGCGGTTCTTCTAATAGCGCGGCGGAATTTACTGCGGAAGAACTTGAAAAATACAGTCAAAATTTTAAAGGCTGGATAGACGTTACGAAAGATATAGAGCTTTAATTGTTAGCCAAATCAAATAATTTTCATATAATGTAATATGAAGATTTTTGATTTACATAACGATTTTTTAACTCAAAGTAAAAATCCAAAAAAGGCGTTAAGAAGTTTTGGCAAAAACGTGTATCCGATAGCGGTAATTTATAGGGGGCAAAATTCGTTTAATTACGCTATTAATAAGATTGAAATTTTAAATAAAATTAAAGGTTTTAAGCCAAAATTTGCATTTGAAGATATAGGGTATAGCGACCTTGATTTAAATCTTGTTTTATCTTTAAAACCACTGTACGTTTCGCTTACTTACAATGGAGAAAACGCCTTTGGTTACGGCGTAGATTATAACTTACCTTTAAAAAAACTAGGGCTAGAAACGGCTAAAACTATAAGCAAAAACGGTACGATTATTGATACCGCCCATTTGTCAAAAGAAGGTACGTTTTCTTTAATTAACAACGGCATAAAAGTTATAAATTCGCACACGGCGTTTAGCGCGGTATATAAACATAAGCGCAACGTAGACGGCGATATTATTAAGGGTATAATTTCAAGCGGAGGTATAATAGGTTTTACATTAGTTGGCTATTTTATATCTAAAAACGCAACGATTTTTGACGCTTTTAAACATATAGATTATTTTATTCAAAAGTTTGGATATAAAAATTTGTGTATAGGCACTGATTTTTACGGCACGGATTGTTTAGTTAGGGGAATATCTAATTATAAAAAACTATACAAACTAGCAAACGTTTTAAAAAGTTACGGTTATACAAGTACCGTAATAAACTCAATTTTTTACGATAACGCCCACAATTTTTTTAAAGATAAAATTTAATTCAAAGGTTGGTAAATTTAAGCAATTATGAATATTAACGAACAAATTAAACAAGAGTTTAATCTTACCGAAGAACACGCTAATAACGTTATAAATCTTTTAGACGAAGGCAACACAATTCCTTTTATTGCTAGGTACAGAAAAGAACTTACAGGGCATATAGACGACCAAGTTTTAAGGCAACTTTTTGATAGGCTTGAATATTTAAGAAATTTAGAAAAGCGAAAAGAAGAAGTTAAAAAAAGTATTCAAGAACAAGGAAAGTTTACGCCCGAAATTGAAGCCGATTTACAAAACGCTATTACGTTAACGGAAGTTGAAGATATATATCGCCCGTATAAGCAAAAGAAAAAAACTCGTGCAACGGTTGCTATTTCAAAGGGATTGCTTCCGCTTGCCGAAGCGTTTTTTGAGCAAAACGAAAAGGGCGAAGACGCTACTTTACTTGCAAAAAACTTTATAAACGGCGAACTTCAAGTTGAAACGGTAGAAGACGCAATTAACGGCGCAAAAGATATTATTGCCGAAATGATTAGCGATAATGCCGAAATTAGAAAAAAATTAAGGTCAATGTTTTTAAAAATCGGCGTAATTTCTTCTAGTTTTGTAAAAGGGTTAGACGTTGAAGGCGAAAAGGCTAACGTTTACGGTATGTATAAAGAGTATTCAGAGCCTGTTTCCAACTTAAAAAGTCATAGGGTTTTAGCGCTTAATAGGGGCGAAAAAGACGAGGCTTTAAAAGTAAAAATTTCAATAGATAAAGAACTTGGCGTTGCAATTTGTGAAAATTTTGTTATTAAAAACAACAGTCCTTACGTTCAAATTATAAAAGATAGCGCTAGCGACGCTTATTCAAGGTTGATAGAGCCGTCTATTGAACGCGAAGTTAGAAGTTTACTAACCGAAAACGCACAAGAAAAAGCAATTAGGACTTTTGAAGTTAATTTAAGACCGCTTTTAATGCAACCGCCTTTAAAAAATAACGTTGTGTTAGGTTACGACCCAGGTTATAGGACAGGCTGTAAACTCGCCGTAGTTGATGAAACCGGCAGGGTTTTAGATAAAGCGGTTATATATCCAACGCTAGGTAACGAAAAACAAATAGAAAACGCAAAAGTTATAGTTAAAAATTTAATAAAAAAATACGGCGTAAACGTGGTTGCAATAGGCAATGGTACGGCGTCAAAGGAATCTGAAATTTTTATTGCGGATTTAATAAAAGATTTTGACGGTAAAGTTTCTTATATAGTAGTTAGCGAGGCTGGTGCTTCGGTTTACTCGGCGTCGCCATTAGGCGCAAAAGAATTTCCCGATTACGACGTTTCCGAACGTTCGGCGGTATCTATTGCAAGGCGCTTACAAGACCCGCTTGCCGAACTTATTAAAATTGACCCAAAATCAATCGGCGTAGGGCAATATCAACACGATATGCCGGAAGCAAGGCTTGATAAAGTTTTGGGCGGAACGGTTGAAGATTGCGTTAACACCGTTGGCGTAGACCTTAATACCGCAAGCGCACCGCTACTTTCTTACGTTGCCGGTTTAAATAGTGGCATTGCCAAAAATATAGTAGAATATCGCGAAAAAAACGGTAAATTTACTAGTAGAACTCAACTTTTAGACGTTTCTAAATTGGGGCAAAAAGCGTATACTCAATGTGCTGGATTTTTAAGAATTTTAGATGGTAAAAATATATTAGACAACACTGCCGTTCACCCAGAATCTTACGACGGTGTAAATAAACTAATAAGCATTTTTGGTTACACAAAAGAAGATATAAAAAATTGCAAACTTAAAGAACTACCTATAAAATTAAAGAATTACGGCGTAAAAAAGGTTGCAGGCGAGTGTGGGCTTGGCGAAGATACGTTAAGCGATATAGTAACCGAACTTTTAAAACCGGGTAGAGACGTGCGTGATTCTTTACCAAAGCCCGTATTAAGAAGTGATATTTTAAATATAAACGACCTAAAAGAAGGTATGATTTTAAACGGCACGGTAAGAAACGTTACCGATTTTGGCGCGTTTATTGACCTTGGCGTACATCAAGACGGTTTAGTTCACATTTCTGAAATTTCAGACAGTTATATTAAACACCCGTCGGACGTTTTAAAGGTTGGCGACGTATTAAAAGTTAAAATAAAAGGCGTAGACGTAAAGAAAAATAGAATATCGCTTACCCTAAAAGGTATAAAATAAAATTAAGTTGCATATTATTCTTGTATAATTATTGACAAAATAAAGACGGTTTGCTATACTAATTAGGAAACGAAGGAGGATTAATAATGTCTAATTTTGAAAAAGTTAAAAAATTGCTAGTTGAAAATCTTGGTGTGTCAGAAGATAAAATCACAATGGAAAGTGAAATTATTAAAGACCTTGGTGCAGACTCTCTTGACCTTGTTGAAATGCTTTTATCTATGGAAGAAAATTTTGGCATAACTATTTCTGACGAGGAAACGGAAAACATCAAAACCGTTAAAGATATCGTTGATATAATTGAAAAAAATTAATAGATATTTAGGTTTTATTTTAATTAAAAATTTTAAAAAAATATTAAAAGGTAGTAAGCAATTACTATCTTTTTTTATGTTATAAAAGTTTTAAAAAAGTCTAAAATAAAAAAAGTGACATTTTTTTTAGTAAAGGTTAAATTAGGGATTGCTAAAAATTAATATGTGTGCTATAATTAAAAAAACAATCTTTAATTTATTAAAGATTAGTAATGATAACGAGGTTTATTTTGGGATACGATATAAAAGGTAAGCAAAGTGAAAATAAATTTTTTACAACGGAATTTTTTGGCGTTACGCTAATAATTTCGTCTTTTTTGCTTGGCATTTGTCTTTTATTCGGCGGTAACGTTTTATACAATATCGGCACGGAAGTCCAATATTTTTTATTGGGAGTTTTTGGATATTTATCGTACCCAATATTGCTTGTTGTAAACGCAGTTGGTTTTATGTTGTTTTTAGGCAAAAAGCCAACTAACAAAAGCGCCGTAAAACCTATTTTGATTTTATGCTTATTTTTAGTTGCGCTTTTGTGTTTATTAAACGTTGCCACAATTAAATTTACCGCTAATAACTATAAAGAGTATTTATATAACGCGTTTTTAAGTGGAAGAAGCGGTTTAGAAGGCGTTTGCGCGGGCGGTGTTTTAATTTCGCTTATAACTTATCCGTTTGCAAAATTTTTAACTAAAATTGGTGCAATAATATTTTTTGCAGTTCTTATTGCTTTAATAATTTATTGCGCAATAAAATTCCGTTCTAGCATTTACGTTAAAATTAGCGATGTGCGGGAATATCCAAAACAACAACCTAATGATTTTGCCAGCGGCGATATTAATAACGCTGTTACGCCAAATAGTATTGATAGTCAAAACAAGCCCTTTAATTCAAACGCTACGGCGTACGGAAACGGAGGCTATAATAACGGCTATAATAACGGCGGTTATGCAAGTAACTCTAATAGGCAAGGCTATGATTTTAATTCGCCAAGCGGATATCAACCGAATAACTTTAATTCGCCAAGCGGATATCAACCGAATAACAACGGTGGCAATTTAAACGGGTATTATCCTAGTCAAGAAGATTTAGCCGTTGCAAATCACAACGTTGAACGTGAAAACGCTATGCGCATTTTATACGGCACTTCGCCAAAAACGTATTCGCAAACGTACGAAGGCAGTTTTAAAACCGAACAAGCACGCGTTATTAACGAGCCTTTTAACGAGCAAAAGCAAAACGATAGCGATATGATTTCTTCGCCTATCAAAAAAGAATTTACACCGCAAGATTACACGGTTAAAGACAATTCTTATAACGACGTTGAAATTAACGAAGTTCAAAATTATCAAAACGACTATGAACCTTTTGAAGACGACGATAGCGATAATAACGGCTTTGTATTAGACGACGGCGCTTCTAATTCAAACGATGCCGTAGGGGATACGGCAAGCAAAATATCTTCGTTTTTTGAAAACGACAATCAAGTTTCTAATAACTATAACGATTTTAACGTTAACGACGAAAAGCCGGTTGAAAAAACGGTAGATAAAACGTACCAAAACCCTGAATATAACGACGAAGAGTATTCAAAACGCCTTATAGAAAATATGCCTATAAACTACAATTATAACGCACCGCCTATTTCGTTGTTTAAAACGATAGACTGCACTCAAAACAATTACGAGTTTGAAGTGTTTAAGGCGGAAGTTAAAGAAAGAATTTTATCAACGCTTGCAAGGTTTGGCGTTGAAACTGAAATTCCGCGCGTATTTAGAGGCCCTGCCGTAACTCGTTTTGATATTGCTATCCCGCCGGACGTTCCTATGGGCAAGGTTACCAAATTACAAAACGACCTTAACTTGCGTATTGCGGCAAAAAGTGCAATTCGTATGATTGCGCCAATACCAAACACGTCTTACGTGGGAATAGAAGTTCCAAACAACGTTATGGATAGCGTTAGTATAAAAGACATTATTTCTTCCGACGGGTTTTTAAATACAAAACCGTTTTCGCTTGTATTTGCCCTTGGTAAAGACGTTATAGGTAACCCCGTTTCGCTAGATATTGCCGATATGCCACACTTACTTGTTACGGGTACTACGGGTTCGGGTAAAAGCGTATGCTTAAACTCGCTAATTATAAGTCTTATGGTAAAATACGGGCCGGACGAGTTAAGGTTTGTTATAGTTGACCCTAAACGCGTTGATTTAGAGCCTTTTAAAGATATTCCGCATATGATGTTTGAAGAAATTATAGAAGACGTGCCTACCACAAACGCAATGCTCACTTGGGCGGTAGAAGAAATGGAAAGTAGGTATCGTGAACTTGCTAAATTTAGAGCAAAAAACATCAAAGATTATAACGTAAAAGCAAAGGCAAACGGCACTAAAATTATGCCTAGAATTGTAATTGTAATAGACGAGTTTTCAGACATTATGTTACAAGATAAAAAAGGCGTTGGCGTTAAAGTTTGTGCTATTGCTCAAAAGGCGCGTGCTGCGGGAATTCATTTGATTTTGGCTGCGCAACGTCCTTCGGTTGATATTATTGAAGGTCCTATTAAGTCAAACTTGCCGTCTAGAATAGTGTTTAAAGCGTCGTCCGTTCACGACTCTATGACTAGTTTAGGCGAAGCAGGTGCGGAAAAATTACTTGGTAGGGGCGACTGTTTGTATAAAACAAACGGTATGTACGCCGTAGAACGCGTTATGGGCGCGTACGTTTCCGATGAAGAAATGTACGACGTTATAGATTACGTTTGCCAAAACAATCCAAAGTATTGCGACTATAATAACTGGGCAAAAATTAAAGCAAGCGTTTCGGCTAGTTCGCAACAGTACGAAGAAAACAACTTGTCGGTTTCAACGCCCGACCAAGATGGCGAAGGTAAACTTGGCTTTGACTCTTTAAACGTAAAGGCTATGCGAATTGGTTACGATTACGGTGGTCTTTCCGTATCGTTTTTACAACGTAAACTAGGCGTTGGATATCCGCGCGCCGCTAAAATTATAGATTGGCTTACGGATAACGGCTATATTACGCCTAACGCCGTTGCTAATAAGCGACAAATGATAATGCCAAAAGAAGAA
Source organism: Christensenellaceae bacterium (assembly GCA_045644385.1). Classification (GTDB taxonomy): domain Bacteria; phylum Bacillota; class Clostridia; order Christensenellales; family Borkfalkiaceae; genus HGM11412. The sequence goes on along the minus strand of JAZRGU010000002.1, from coordinate 168,946 downwards.
TTTGAAGAAAAATTCGGCTCTAACGAGTAATAATTTTTAACTAAATAATTTTTGGTTAAAACTGCTAAAATTAATTAAGTAAATAAATTTTTGCTAAAACTTGTAAAAATCGTTAAATAAATGTTGGTTAAAACTAAAAAATTTTATTTAATTTAACAAAAATTTGTTCAAGCAAAAACAGTTCAAAAGAAAAGTTAGTTTAAATTAATAAAATTAGTTTAAACTTTAAAGTATGGTAAATTATGGCAAACGTAAAAAAAATTGGATTAATTTCGCTAGGTTGCGATAAAAATAGGGTAGATTCCGAAAGAATTTTGGCAATAGCAAGCGAATTTGCAACTATAACGCCAGATATTAACGAGGCACAAATTATAATAATAAATACTTGTGCGTTTTTAGAAAGCGCAAGAAAAGAAGCGGTAGAAACTGTTTTTGAGTGCAATTCGTTAAGGTCTAACGGCGTTTTAGAAAAAATTATAGTTTGCGGTTGTTTGCCACAAAAATTTATAGACGATATTTTTGAAGAGTTTATTGAAGTTGACGCTTTTTTGGGAATAAACGACTACGATTTGTTAAAAGACGCTATTTTAGATATCTACAACGGCAAGCGCGTTTATTACGTTAATAAAAATAAAAAAGTTTTACAAAAAAATAGAGTTTTGACAACCCCTTGTCATTATTATTACCTTAAAATAGCAGACGGGTGCAATAATAAGTGTACTTATTGCTTAATTCCGTCTATTAGAGGCGCGTACGTTTCTACACCCGTAGAAGATTTAATTCAAGAAATTAAAAATTTGGGCGAAGTAAACGAGTTAATTTTAGTTGCGCAAGACGTTACGCGTTACGGTATAGATTATTACGGCAAGCCTTATTTAGTACAGTTAATAAAGCAAATTTCTAGTTTAAACGAAGTTAAAACTATAAGGCTTTTATACGCTTACCCCGATATGATAAGCGACGAGTTAATTCAAGAAATTAAGTCAAATAACAAAGTGTTAAAATATTTAGATATTCCTTTGCAACACGCTTCAAACAGCGTGCTAAAACGCATGAATAGAAAGGGCAGTTATAACGAGTATTTAACGCTTGTAAATAAGTTAAAAAACGAAGTTAAAGGAATTTCTTTGCGTTCAACTTTTATAACGGGTTTTCCTGGTGAAACGGAAGAAGATTTTAATAACTTGTGTAACTTTATTAAAGAGGCAAAATTCTTTAATTGCGGGTTTTTTGCATACTCAAAAGAAGAAGGCACTCCCGCTTATAAATTAGACGGGCATTTAGACGAGTCTATAAAGCAAAAAAGGGTTAAAAAATTATATCAAATTCAAAAGAAAATATCTAGGCAAAATTTAAAGCAATTCGTAGGTAAAACGCTAAAAGTTTTGTGCGACGGGGTTGATTACGAAAACCAGTCTTTTTACGGTAGATGTTATTTTAGCGCGCCCGATATTGACGGCAAAGTTTACATATCGTACGACGGTTTAATTAACCAAGGCGAATATTATAACGTTTTTATTACAAATTCAACCGATTACGACCTTTTTGGCACGGTTGTTGAAGAAATTTGATTTTTAAATTAACGGATATAATTTATAAAAAAGTTTAAAATATAAGATTTTATGCAACAAATTAACGATAGCAATAAGCAAAACAAAACAGAATACGTTTTTAAATTATATGGCGTTGTTTTAAACAAATTGCATTTGTTTTTTAAAAATTTAAACGTTAATTACAGCGTTTACGTTAATAAAAACGACGTGCTTTTAAAGTTAAATTTTAACGGTGTTTCAAGCGATGTTACGCTAAAAATTATAAGGGAGTTTTTAGAAGAATTTTCTAAATTCGTATATGCCGAAGCGGACGTTTCGCTTGGTGAACAACTCGTAAAAATTTTATCAATTAGGGGCGCAAAAATTTCGTGTGCAGAGTCTTTTACGGGTGGTAATTTATCGGCGCAAATAACTTCAATTTCAGGTGCTAGCGCCGTGTTTTACGAAGGGCTTGTAACATATAATTCTAACGCAAAAATTAATAGGCTAAACGTTAACCAAGTTGACGTACAAAATTACGGCGTAGTTAGTAGTAAAGTTGCGTATCAAATGTGTAGTTCGCTTATTAAAACGGGTAACTGTAATTTGGCCTTATCTACAACGGGGCTAGCAGGTCCAAATTCAGACGAAAGCGGTTTACCCGTAGGGTTATGTTATATAGGCGTTGCTACGGAAGAACATACCGTGGTTTACAAATATAACTTTAAAGGCACTCGCCAAGAAATTACAAATCAAGGCGTAGAAACGGCGTTGTTTTTAGCAATTAAAGCGTTAAGAAACGGAATTTATAACGTCTAGTTAATTTTTGCAAACTGTAAACGCTAAACTATTAAAAATAAACAAAACGCTAGGCGTATCAAAATAGTTAAATTGCTAAATTTACTAGGCTGTAATTTATTCAGATATTTAAACGCTGAATTGTAGCAAAAAAACTAAACGCTAAAATAGCAAAAAGTTAAATTGCTAAATTTACTAGGCTGTAATTTATTCAGATATTTAAACGCTGAATTGTAGCAAAAAAAACTAAACGCTAAGCGTAGCAAAAAAAGTAAACTACAAAACAAAAGTTGCGGTTTTAATAAATCGCTAACGATTATAAAGTTATAACGTTCAAAGTAAAGCGTTATTTATTATATTATATATTGAAAGAGGTTTTTTTATGGATGATAAGCAAAAGGCATTAGAGCAGGTTTTAAGCCAAATTGAAAAGCAGTACGGTAAAGGTGCTATTATGAAACTAGGCGCAGGCGCTGCGGACGTTAACGTAGAAGTTATTCCAACCGGCTGTTTAGCGCTAGATTTAGCGTTAGGCGTTGGCGGTGTTCCAAGGGGACGTATCGTAGAAATTTTTGGGCCTGAATCTTCCGGTAAAACTACCGTTGCGCTTCACGTTATTGCGGAAACTCAAAAAAAGGGTGGAATTGCTGCGTTTATTGATGCTGAACACGCCCTTGACCCGTCTTACGCCCAAAAGTTAGGCGTTAATTTAGAAGATTTATACGTTTCTCAACCAGACACGGGCGAGCAAGCGCTTGACATTGCCGAAAGTTTAGTAAGAAGCGGTGCGGTAGATATTTTGGTTGTAGACTCCGTTGCGGCTCTTACCCCAAAAGCCGAAATAGAAGGCGAAATGGGCGACCAACACGTTGGCTTGCAAGCAAGGTTAATGAGCCAAGCGTTGCGTAAATTAACGGGTATTACAAACAAAAGTAAAACTTGCGTTGTTTTTATTAACCAATTACGCGAAAAAGTTGGCGTTATGTTTGGCAACCCCGAAGTTACTCCGGGCGGCAAAGCGTTAAAATTCTACGCAAGCGTTAGAATTGACGTTAGAAAAGCAGACGCATTAAAAGATACCGAAGGTTTGTTTGGAAATAAAACGAAAGCAAAAATAGTTAAAAACAAAGTTGCGCCACCGTTTAAAACGGCGGAGTTTGACATTATATACGGCAAAGGTATTTCGCAAGAAGGTTGCATTATTGACCTTGGCGTTGAATATGGTATTATAGATAAATCGGGCGCTTGGTTTAGTTATAACGGCGATAAATTTGCGCAAGGTAGAGAAAAGGCAAAAGAATACGTTTTAAATAACCCTGAATTTAAAAAAGAAGTTGAAGAAAAAATTCGCAACGCTTTTAGCGAAAAACAAAATTAGCTTTTGCTTTTTAATAACAATTAGGTTAACGTTTAATTTTGCCTAAAAAACTGAATTAAAAAATAAACAAAAAAAGCGTGGGTACAGCGTTTGATAAAAAAAATATAACGCAATTAACCACGCTTTTACAATATTTAACAGTTTAAAATTATAACGCGCTATTTATTATTTGATAAAAAAATATAACGCAATTAACCACGCTTTTACAATATTTAACAGTTTAAAATTATAACGCGCTATATATTAGTTGTATATAAATTCTAGCATACTAAATTTTAACTGTTTAACTTGTAGTATAAGACGTATTAAGCGTTTTTAAATAGTGGTGTGCGATTGGTAAAGGTATATAAGTAGTAGCGTGTCAAATTTTAACTATTTATATATTGTTTAGTGCCAAATTTTAACTATATATATTATAGTAAGCCAAATTTTAGCCGTATACATATTGTATTGTGCGCTTATCTTTAACTATATATATAGTATAATGCTAGGTTTTTAGAGTTTAAAAATTCTTGCAAAAGGGTATTTTTTATATATGTAAAATATTTTACCGTAATTTTTTACGTATTTAAATTATACGGCAACTAAAATTAAATAAATTAAACTTTGAAACGTTATAAAAATATTTCACAATAAATTTTCTTTTTTTACAAAAAAACACTTTACATAACGCTTAATTTTGTGTTATACTTATGGCACTATGGGGATATTATGCCCACACATAGCGTTAATAGTTTTAATTTATTCCTTATTTTTTCAAAAATAACCTTAAATTCTAACTTATTTGATTTTTTTTGTTATATAATCCACGCCTAAAAGCGTGGGTGTTAAATAAAATATATTTGACATATGGAGGTAAAAATGAAAAAATTAATTTCAGTCATTTTGTGTGCTTTCCTTGGTTTTACTGCAGTTGCATGTAATCCTGATCCCCCAGGTAACGATAATAGAATAACAATTCAAGTTGTTACCGGTTCTGATGACGGCATGGGTCTTCAAGATCATAAAAGCTTTGAAACTTATGCAGAAGAAAAACTTGCTAACAACGTATACGGTGATTACGTAGGCGTTAATATAGAAAACAACTATATTAACGGTAACGCTGGTAACTTCTCGTCAGACAACTACCATATTTACTTTGATACTGGGGCAACTCTTACAACAGGTGTCGCCTTAAACGCTTTCCAAGATATTACTCCGTTATATTCGCGTGTACTTGGTAAACGTAAGGGGGTTGACTACACTTTGGAAGACTTGGTTAGAGAGCCGGGTAGTGAAAAATATAAATTCTGTTCACTTCCAGCAACTGGCGAAGGTTCTTTAAACGGACGTAAATATTACGGTGTTGTTGGTACGGATACGTACATTGGTCTTTCTTACGACCGCGAACTTTGGGATAGATACGGTTACTACTTTATTACTGACGATGCTCCAGCAGGCGTTGGTATGACTATTGAAAGTTCGGATTTTGGAACTACTTACAGAATTGCTAGAACTGATGCCGGCGAATTAGATGAGGCAGCATTAGATTATCTTACTCCTGGTCCAGACGGTGACGACACTACTGAATACGATAACGGTTTACCATCATCTTTCTATGAATTTATTTCTATTTGTGACTTTATGTCTTCAGGTGGTGACTCTGTATATCCTGTAAACGTTTCTGGCGTTCACTCTAACTATACTAACGCTATGTTTGACGGTATGTTACAATCACTTCGTGGATTTGAACAAGCAAAAGCAGACTTTAACTTTAACAGTACTGTTGACGTAGTGGTTGATTATTCTGACGAGCCTTTATTCCCAGTTGACGAAAGCAATCCGTTATACACTATTAAAAAACCTATCGTAAAACGCGTTCAACTTACGGAAGATACGGGTTATTACGTTTCTTGGTCTATTGAAAAATACTTCTTGGCTATGCTTTATCAAATTATGAACCAAAAAGGTTGGTGGGGTGATGCATATAATAAAAACAAAGACCATATTAACTCTCAAAAAGACTTCTTATTTAGTGGGCACGGCGGAGACTACGAAGTAGCAATGCTTTCCGAATGGTCTTACTGGCAAAACGAATCTACAGTTCGTAGTAACTACCAAGAACTTTTCTTTGCTAACTATGGTATTCTAAATACTCAAAACGATAGAGACGTTAGATGGATGCCACTTCCAGTAAATATCTACAATACCGTTACCGGTGCTGACGTTCAAGCATCTATGCCTTGCCTTACAACTGGTTCTGGTTCAGTAGAAATTACAGAATCTCTTGCAGGTAACCAACCTACGCTTACTTCAACTGCTGGTTCTATTTCTTCTTGTTCGGCTGTTAACGCGTTCCGTTGCGAAGTTGGTTCTGATTTATACAACGCCGTTCTTGACGTTTTAGCATTAAGATATCAACCTGAATATATGAGTATGTCTTGTTCTTCAATGTTCTATCCTTGGGACTTTGAAGTTTTTGAAAAAGATATTGGCAACGTAACTAATTTTGGTTGGAGTGTTAAAGAACAAATGGATAACGGTAATATTCTTTACCAATTCTCAGACAGTGCTTTATACGATAAAACTTTCCAAAGATATTTTAGAATGGGTTACGGTTCAGGTTACTGGGGCAGTGGTTCTTCTGACCAATGTCAAGACTATTTTGTAACTAATAAAGATACTGGTAAAAAATGGATTGGTGCTGCTCATAAGAACGACGCTGGTTATTCTGGTGGTTCAAACTCTGGCAAGCTTAACACGGGTGTTAAATTATTTGAACACCAAATGATTGACTATACTACTTGGCAAGGTATTATTTCTACCGCTACTATTTCAAAAGATAGCGGTGGTGCAAACATTGAATATGCTCCTTGCAAAAATAACGGTGGTTATTAATTAAAAGTTGTTATACGGGCTAAAAATAGCCCGTATATAAACTGTGAATTTTAAAACTTTATGCATAAACGCGTAACGTTTTACTTTTTAAATTTTACTTAATTAGGTGTTTTATGAGTAACGATACATTAGCTATAAAATCACAAGTTGTACGTAAGCCAAAATTAAAGCGTACAACTAAACGTTTGATTTTCTATACTTCAATGATTACCTTCCCCGTATTTATGTTCTGCTTGTTCTACATATACGTAAACTTTGCAGCGTTATCTATGGCGTTTAAAAAATACGAATTAATAATTAACGAAGTTACGGGTAGGGTAACGATTGCTGAAACTTTTTCGTTTGAAAACTTTAGGTTTCTTTTTACAGAAGCCGTTCCATCGCCAGGTTTTGGTAAGGCTCTTTTAAGAAACTTATTAATTTACGTTATGAGGTTGTTTGGAACTAGCGTTCCTGTTATAATATTCTCTTTTTATATCTATAAAAAGTTTATGTTTTCCGAGTTTTTCCGCGTTGTTTTGTTTATGCCAAACATACTTTCGTCCGTTGTATTAGCACTTTTGTTCCAATACATTGTTAACGACGTTTACAAGGAAGTATTTAACGCAGAAATTGGTTTAATGGAAACTAGAACTCCTGCAACTCCTAAATTGTTTACTTTAATATTTTACAATTTATGGATAGGTTTTGGTTCTAACATACTTTTATATTCCAGCACGATGAGTGGTATTAACGATTCAATTGTAGAGTCTGCCCAACTTGACGGTGTTGGCGTAGTAGGTGAGTTTTTCTACATAACTATTCCAACTATTTTCTCTACCGTTATAACGTTTACCATAACCGGTCTTGCGGCTATATTTACCGATGGTGCAAATTTGTTCAGTTTCTATCAATTTAGCGCACCAGACGATTTAGTTACAATCGGCTACTATATACACGTTCAAACGTTAGAAGGTGACGTATACGAGTCTTCCGGTATGCCTACTGGTAACATACCTGCAATGAACCACCCGCAACTTACGGCGCTTGGTCTTTGCATTACTGCAGTAGTATTACCGCTTACTAACGGTACAAAATGGCTACTTGAAAAGTATGGCCCTAACGCAGATTAATAGGAGGGAAATATGAGTGCACAAGTAATGAAAAAACGCAATAGAAATCTTAACCCTTTTGTTATAACGGTTTGTATATTAATTTCGCTATACACGGTGTCTTTATTTTTCCCACTTATTTGGGGTTTAATGACGTCGTTTAAAAACGTAGCGCAATTTGAAGGCACAAAACTTAAATTAAACGAATTTGGCGAATACGTTGGTATGACCATTGGCGATTTTGATACGTTAGGTTTACCTGATATGAACTATTGGAAAGTGTTTCCTTTATATACAGAATTTTTACCAATGCAAAACCCTGAAGAATTTGGCGTGTTTAAAAACTACGATAATATTTTTGGTAACTATTATATAGTTATTAAAGCGTTCAAGTTTGATAGAAGTTCATTCTCTCCATCGTATTATCAAGGTTTATTCGTTAAAGAATTAGTTGATAAAAAGAGAGGTAATTTAACAATTTTTCACTTTATATCCTATTCTTTATTGTATGCGGTTGGCGGTTCTGTAATTGGTGTAGTTAACCCTTGCCTTGTTGGATATTTATGTTCTAAATACAAATTTAAATTTAGTTCGTTTATTTATTCGTTAGTTATATTCACGATGGTTACGCCTATTATCGGTACTACGCCTGCTACGATTAACTTATTAAGGCAACTTCGTATGTACGATAACTTTGTTGGTCACTTTATACATATGTTATCGGGCTTTGGTGGTATGCACTTCTTGCTTTTTTACGCTTTCTTTTACAGTTTGTCTAACACGTATAACGAAGCGGCAGAAGTTGACGGTGCGTCACAATTCAGAACGATGACGACTATTTGTATTCCACTTGCATCTAAATTGATAACTACAATTATCTTGATTAACTTCGTTTCAAAATGGAATGATTATAGTTCGCCAATGTTGTTAATACCATCTTACCCAACGCTTTCTTACGCACTTTTAAAAATGCGTAAAAACTATAACATTCTTAACGGTTTCCTTGCAAAATCGCCGGTACAAATTGCAGAAATTATGTTCCTTGTAGTACCTACGTTAACGTTGTTTATATTCTTTAAAAAACAACTTATGGGTAACTTAAGTTTGGGCGGTATAAAAGAATAAAATTATTAAAATTATATAGTGCGTACTTTTATGGTACGCACTATTTTTTTTGCCAACCTGTTTATTAAACAATTTTGTAACGGCTAGCATCTAATTTTTTGGCATTTTTTACCGAATTTTTAGTAAATTACCGTTCAAATAATAAACAAAACGTTGTTTTTTTATAGTTTTTAAGAATATAATTTAATAGCGTAACGCATATTTAATTTTTTTAAAATAATTTACTTACTTTTTAAATTTTAACTTAAAAATTGTCATCATTTTTTTATACGTTAAATGTTAAAAAAATTACAAAAAATCTATAAAAATAATGTTAATATTCTTTACAAAATTGTCGCATTATGATATATTTATTGTACAATGGGTAGTAGTATGCCCTAATCTCTTTTTGTGTAAAGAATTTTGTTGTATTTTTTAATAATTTTTAAGGTTTTAACTGATTATTTTTATAAAGTTACTCAAACTTATAAATATTAGAAAATAAACAACTTGATTTTGATAAAATACAATTTTATTATAATAAAAATATTGTAGGAGGATACAAAGATGAAATTTAGTAGGCGTTTAGCAGTCTTATGTTTTTCATTGATACTTGCCGTAAGTAGTGTTGGCTTAATTGTAAGCATGGCTAACACGTACGCAACGACGGTTGAAATGGTAACTACCGACCTTGACACCTCAAACTTATCGTACGGTTCAAAGTATACTTTCCCTGCAACAATTAAGCAAGAATACAAAGGTGAACAACGTGACTTTACAAACGGCACGGTTGTTTTCCCAAGTGGTTCTACTTATCTTGCGGGCAAAGAGTTAACTTTATCCGAAGTAGGTATGTATACCGTTAGGTATTATTATCAAGATGGCGCTAATGCGGTAACGTCGTTAAAACAATTTATTATTAACGACTGTTATTACGAAATGCCAAGTGACGTTAATACTTATTCTCTATCTACCGAAAACATAAACGATAATGAAGCATACAAAAACTACTTTAAAAATTATAAGGAACTTGACGGTTTAAGCGTTACCTTAAAAGAAGGGTCAGAATTTGTATACAACAAGCCGATTAATTTAAAAGAAACTTATGACGAAGGCGCAGGCATGTCAAAAGTTATTCAAATTAACCCACTTGGAATTAATCGTGAGTTAAAGCAAGAGGTAATAGATAACTTTGGTAAAGGTACGGGTTACAACAGTAACCAAGCGTTTGATATTAATAGTGTTAAATCTAAATATACAATAGTTCGCATAACCGACGCGTATGACCCAACATTATTCGTAGAGTATGAATTTTATATGGGCAGTTACATTTACATTAAATCTGGCGCTAATGGTCAACTTTACGGCGGTATGGTTAAATGTGAAGAAAATACTTCTACTAGTTTCACTAAGTTCAAAATCGGAGAACAATGGTGGTATATTAGAACGAGCTTGCTTGGTGTAGGTTCTGGTATAGGTAACGGCGTTTTACCTGAATATTTTGAAGGTTATCAATTATATTTTGATACTAATTCTAATTCAGCGTATTTCAAACCCGTTCACTCAGATTATAATAAACCATCATTGATCAACAAACTTGACGTATCACAAGTTTATAAAGACAATATATTTAATGGTTTTACAACCGGCGAGGTTTACGTTTCCGTTTACGCAAAAGACTTTATTGAATCAACAACAAGGGTTGATGTATTAAGCATAGGTAACGATACCGGTACGGATATTAAAAACGCGTACAATCAATACAGTTACGTTGACGAAATTGCTCCCGTAATTAAAGTTGACGTTCAGGTATCTGACGAGTTCGGTATTTATAAAGCGCTTGGCGAAACTTTTGAAATTCCTGAAGCATACGCTTACGACGTTAACATTAACGGTATTCCAAGAGTAACCGATATTACCGCTTATAGAAACTACGGTACTGATAACGAATTTATTGTTTCCATTAAAAACAACACTATATTACTTGATAAACAAGACGTTTACACTATCGTTTATAAGGCGGTAGATAGTTACGGCAACGTTGGCACTAACACGCTTAACGTTATACCTAAAACCGTTGCAAGTGGTAAAGCCATAACGCTTACTTACGATAAACTTACCGACACGGTTGATGGTGGTAAATTAAAAGCCGGCGTTGAAACGGTAATGCCTGAATACACAATTTCTACTCTTAATAACGTTGATTATTTACACTTTAAACAAAGCATTATTTATGAAGACGGCACTGAATTAGAAATTTATAACGACGGCAACGTAAATAAATTTTTACCTTTAAACTCTGGTAAATATACTGTAAAATACGTATATTATGACAATGTTTCTAGTTTTGAAGAAAGTTACGAAATAGAGTGTATACCGTCTAACGCAGTTAAGAACTTGGGCGAGCCTACAATGTATAAATACTTTATTGCCGGTCAAGATTATTCGTTAGAGCCGTACAACGTTTACACGTTTAAAAACAAAACTCCAACGTCAGAAGAAACTGAAATGTTCGTTAAAATTAAAACTGACGGTGAGTTTTCATCGCCAACCAAAGTTGCTAATATCAACAAGTTTAGCGTTCCTAGCGACGCAACTGCAATTAAATTCTTATATAGGCACGATAACGTAATTTTATACGAAACGGAAGAAATTCCCGTTGTAAAAGTTTCGTCCGGTAACAAAGGATTTATAATCGACTACTTTATAGGTGATGAAAACGGTTTTACGGTAGCAAATAAAGAAGCGTCTTCGGTAAGGTTTGACGCAAACGTTAAAACGGGTAACTCTAAAATTACTTTTATTAACCCAGTTGCTTACTTTGACTTAAAGTTTGCATTTATTATTCCGTTTGGCTACGATAAATACGGGCAAGTTAAAGTTACGCTTACCGATTTTGCTAACTCAAATAACAAGACCGAAATTTTATACGTTAAAGACGGTAACTTGGCGTACTGCTACGTTGACGGTGGCGAAAAGTTAACTTTATCCGACCAATTTGCAAGTGCTACTCCAAAAACAGTTTCTTATTCGTATACTTCGGGATATTTAACGGTTGGTACGGGTACTTCGGTATATAACCCACTTCCATTTGAGTCAAGCCTTTGCTATATATCAATTGAAATGATTGATATTAACTGTTTAAATACTGAAACTGCTAGTGTAACTATTACTGATATTAACAACCAAAAGATTAACGGTGCTTTAACAAAAGATACTACTGCTCCACTTGCGGCTGTAATTAAAACGACGGGTATTTATAATATTGGTGACGTTATAAGCGTTAAAAGACCTATTATTAACGACGTTTTAACACCTATTTTAGTTGAAGACGTTTCATTTAGCATTAAAGGTAACGACGGTTCTACTTTAATTGATTACGATACCGGCGAAACTTTAAACAATCCAGCTACTATAAAAGATATTTATAGAGTAACCCTTGATAGATACGTTGACGTTACGGTTAGTTACGGTATTAAATCAAACGTTTCTGCTACTAAATACGGTAAAAAATTCTCGGGTGGTAGTTATAGTTTCTCTGTTGAAAACAAAGTAAAACCTGAAATTATATTTACAAAAGGCTACGACGAAGACACTGTTATTGAAATTAACTTAGGCGAAGAAATTGTCGTTGAGTACGAAGTTATAGACGATAACACTCCAACTTCTGAAATTTACGTAGACTTAATGGCTATTAAGACTGAAAACTGGGCTAACTTCTTTATATTTGAAGATAACAAGTTTAAACCGTTTGAAAAAGGAACTTATAAGATTATAGTTATCGCAGAAGACTCTTATAAAAATATAGAAACTAGATATTATTTAGTTAAGGTTGTATAAAAAAAGGGGGGGTATAAAATATGTATAAAAATAAATTTACAAAATATTTTGTTACAATAATTTTAGTTTTTGCATTATTATTTACTGCCGTTGCTTGTGTACAACCTGATGGTAACGGTTCGGCAGATGAAGAACTTGCTAAATATAAGTATGACGGAATTCACGATTTAACTGCACCTGATTCAGAAACCGACTTTTTAATTCAAAACGGCAGAACTAACTACACTTTACTTGTTCCACAAAATGCCACAAAAGAAATGGGTATTGCAAAATCTGAATTTATAGAATTGTTTAAAAGAGCAGGTAACGTTGCTATTCAAACCGTTAAAGACAACGAGGTTGACACTCACTCTCCAACGGCGTGCTATATTTCACTTGGCGATAATTTAATGGCTCAAAGTGCAAATATACCTAACTATGATAAATCTCAACTTACGCCAGAAGGTTTAAGAATTTACACGAAAGATAAAACTATTTATTTACTTGGTGGTTCGGATGCCGGCGTTATTCAAGCAGTTTATAGATTTATGGAAATCTACTTTGATTTTGACCAATTCTATAGAAACTGCGTTACTTATAACACAGTTGGTCCTAACGACGTAGTTCCGCTTAAATTGTTTGACGTAACAGACGTTCCTGATATTCCATACCGTTCGTTGTATTATTCGCAAATAATTTCAACTAACGCAGATACGATGATGGACTCTGACACAATTTCGGGTGCTACTTCAAACGATATATTATATCGTGGATATAGGTTTGGTTGTAACGCAAGTCACTATACTGTATTACAACCTACTTATACAAGTTATGCAGACCAAGCAAGTAAGGATATGACTTACGAGCAAATGATGCAAGACGTAACTTTACAACCAAAAGTTACAGGTTCAAGCGCATACGTTCATAATACTACGGAATTGATGCCACAAGGAGACGTTCCTAGTAAATACGCAAATTCAACTTCTGGTTGGTATTCAGACATAGGCGTACAACTTTGCTATACTGCACACGGCGACCCAGAGTCTTTTGAAGCCTTTACTAGCGAATGTGCTAAAAAGATTATAGGTTCGTTAATATTAAACCCACGTGAATCTGCTCCAACGGTTAACGCAGTAGGCGTTCTTATTGAAGATACTGCCGGCTACTGTAACTGTGCTGCTTGTACGGAAGCGTTTAATAGAGACGGTCAAACTTATACCGGTTCTGTTATAAGATTCTGCGAAAGGCTTGCAGAAAAAATTCACGCGTGGATGGACCTTCCTGGTAACGAAGCGTATAAAAGACCTGATTTCCAAGTAGTTTTCTTTGCATACTCAGGTATGACGAAAGCACCTACTATTTATAATAAAGAAACTAAAAAGTACGAACTTGCTAATAGCGATTGCGCTATGAGTAAAAATACTTGCGTTTACATTATTCCTAAATTTGCAACGATGCAATATTCTTTCTCGCAAGAAACTAAAGTTCAAATAGAAGCAAGAGAACTTTTAGAATCATGGTCTGCCGTTGCTTCTAATATGTGGATTTGGACGCACGGTTTAAACTACACTAAAACTAGTTACCCACACAACATGTTTAACCACCAAAACAACGAATTATATCAAATGTATGCACACTTTGGCGTTAAATTCTTGTTTGACGAGTGTAACTCTGGTGGAACGAACGGTACTGCGTTCTTTAACCTTCGTACCTACGTACAAAGTAAGCTTATGTGGGATTCAACAAAAGATATGAATACGCTTATTGACGCTTACTTTACAAATATGTATCAAGACGCTGCTAAATATATGAAGGCTTACTTTGAAGCTTCAACAATTCACGAAGCAAAAGTAGTTCAACAATATGCAGACGTACAAGAGGGCGATTTATCTGCAATTTTACAACCATATATGTATCCTCTTCAAACGTTATACGGGTGGTTTGATATGTTTGACGCTGCTTATCAATCAATAGAAAGATATAAATATACTAACAGTAATTTATATAATACTATTAAAGATAGAATTGATATGGAATACATTTCGCCACTTTTCGTTTTAGTAAGTTTGTATTGCGACGTTAATACTAACTACTTAACAAGTGAAGATAGGCTTATGTACGTTAACAAAATAAAAGCATTGGCAGAAGGTACACAGTTTAACTACAATTTAGGTAGAAACTATTCAAACCTTAAAGCATATGCTAAGGAATTAAAGTAAGGAGGTAAATGAATATGAAAAAGATTTTATTAAAAATACTTCTTATTTTAATGACTGTTTCTACAATATTTACGCTTGCTGCATGTAATTTAAATTCTTGTGATAACGGTGGAAATAATGGTGGAGATAATGGTGGAGATACACCGGTAGAAAACACTCTTCTTGCCAACAAAACTAGTTTTACTTTAATAGTTGGCGATATTGATGCGTTTACGGTTGGTGGATACGAAGACGAAGAAGGCGTTACTTTACAATACACTATTGACAATCCTTCCGTTGCAACGGTTAGTCAAGAAGGTCAAATAGAGGCTATTGGCGAAGGCGAGGCTACTATTACGGCAACCTATGGCGAACAATTTGTAACCGCAAAAGTTTATTCTTCGTTTGGCGATACAGTTCCTGAACTTATAATAAACGGCGCAACTGTTGCAAGTTTAAGTAATAGCGACCAATACAATATTAATGCTCATATAAAGTTTAATAATAAAATTTTTGGACTTGATAGGGGATTAAAATTAACTTATACGTCTACTAAACCTGCTATTGCTACGGTTGACGAAAACGGTGTTGTAAGTTGTATTGCCGGTGCTGACGACGTTGTTGAAGTTATAGTAACGGCATCTTGGAACGGTTTTGACGGCAACACTACTAAATCAATGCAAAAAACCGTTACGTTTAATATTTCTAACAACGTAACCTTCCTTATTAACGACGAAACTTCAACAGGCTATACCGTATATACACTTCCAACTTGGGGTGGCGTATCTTATCAAAACGAAATTGACTTTGTTTATACCGCTAAATTTGGTAACGAAGATATTCCTAACAGTGAAATAACGGCTACTTTAAGCGATAACACTATGGCAACCGTTGAAAACAATAAGTTAAAAGGTTTATCTTACGGAACAACGGGCTCAACGACTGTTACGTTATCGTTTACAAGAGGCGGTAAACCATACGAAAAAGTTATTCCTATTACTATTAAACGTCCTACGGCGAAGTTTTCGGAAAAACTTCCATACTTTTCTATATATTATGGATATTATAAAAACCCTGAAAATAACTTTGCTAACACTAAATTAGAAACTACTCTTTTTGGTGGAGACGCACTTGTTGACGCTTATCAAGACGGCGCCATGTTAAACGTTAACGATGGTTACGTTTTAGGCGTAAAAGGTAATTACGATTGCGTTACACAAACTTCGTTAGTAGTTGGCTCTGATAAGGGTATATACGAAGTTGACGTTGAAGCGTACGGCCACGTAATTCAAACTGCACAAGATTTGTTAGTATTTGATATTGATAAAGCCAATAAACAAGTTATAGGCTACTTTGAAGTTATTAACGATATTGACGCTACCGACATTATTTTCTTACACGGTAATGGAAAACGTCCTAACAGTCAAAAATGGGATTGGGGTGGCGGATTTGGATACGTTTACACTGGAAACGACGGTTCTACCGGTTTCAGTGGCGTATTTGAAGGTAACGGCTACGTTATTAGCAATCTTGTTATGGCTTATAACAGAAAATATAACGAGTGGGGTACTAACCGTAGAGGAATTTTTGGATGTATTTTCTCTTACGAAGGCAAAAGTCCTGTAATTAGAAATATCGCGTTTGAAAACGCAGACCTTTCGCAATGTAACTTAATTGCTAACTCTATTATTACTCAAACAACGTTAGAAAACGTATTTATTAGAACCGTTGAAAATAACGTAACGTCAAAAGGCGATATCGTTTACGGATATGGTGACAAAAGATTAGTTTTAAATAACGTTATTATTGAGCAACGTGGTACGCAATCTCTTCAAGGTCAAGAAGACCTTAACGGTGCAGGCGCGTTCTTTGGAGAAATGAACTATTATACTCCATCTGAAAACCAAAGTTTAATTAAGAACACGTATCTTATCTCTGAACACTATATTTCATCTCATACTACGAATAGCCCTTATTATGATGATAACGGTAATAAATTATACCCAATTAAATACGTTGCTTACGGTGCTAACGAACTTTCAACTTACTTAGGCGACGCTATTCCGGAAAACCATCCGTCAGACGTACGTGTAACTAAATCGATTAAACTTCCTATTTATCGTTACGAAACTTACGACGCAATGGCTTCGGCAAATCACGACCTTTCTTCATTTAGCAAAACGGATTTCTGGGTAACAGGCGACGGATATCCTGTATGGCGTAGACTTGCACCTGATAAAGTATACGTTTCGCAAGCGGGTACACCTAAATTTAATGATGACGAAGTTATCTTTAATATGGGTAATACTACTGAAGACTTTGGTCTTGTTAATACAATGGGCGAAACCGTTGCTATTACGAGTGTAGAATCTTCAAGCCCAGCAATTATTAAGGTTACTCTTTCTGACGATTGTATGTCTGCAACTGCAACTATTAGAGACGGTTATGACTTTGAAGAACCAAGAACTGTTACTATTACGTTGAATTACGTTTATAAGAAAGTTGCTGGAAATAAGAAGATTTCTATCTTTATTCAACCAGAAGTTCTTACCGTTGAAGAAGAGGTTGAATATTCCGTATACGACGGCAAGTTCTATTCAGATACAATTACAAATATGTCTAACGTAACAGCGGCATTCCAAGTATTTGAAGACGGTTCAATTTCATCACTTTCAATCTCGTCTGCTGGCGATATTTACGGTGCTGTAATTGACATTAAAGACGATTTTAGTGACGTTAACTATATTACAATAAGATTAGCAACTGCCGACGTTGTTTACGAATTCACTAAGGTTAAAGCGTACAGTGGTATTATTACGAAGGGTGCTGACCTTAAATGGTTTGAACTTACGGGTATAGATACCGTTGTTGAAGGCTTCTATAAGATGGCTAACAACATTGACGCAAAAGGCGTTGTTGTTGAACATTATACCGGCGCTGAAAACAATAATAATCAATATCGTGAAATGCCTGCTAATATGACTGGTAAGTTCCAAGGTGTATTTGACGGTATGGGCTACTCTATTGACAATATGTTTGCATTTAGAAACGGCTTGTTTGGTAGAATAGAATCTAACGAAACTTACACAACACACATTAGAAACGTAGGCTTTACTAACCTTGATACTGACGCTAATAATACGATGGCTGAAACGTTAGCTGGTCCGTTGCTTGCAACGTTTGCACCATACTCTACTGACACGACTAAGTACGTAACGCAAATTTCTAACGTTTACGTTCAAGTTAAGGCTCTTCCACATGCTATAGCGGGTGGTCCGTTAGTACTTGGTATGTTCAAGAAAGGTAACAGTGGTATAACTCACAAGTTTACAGACTGCTTCTTTGACTACTCAACGTTTATGGAATACAATACTGCTTATATGAACTGGGGACTTTTGAATACAGGTGTTATTTACAGTAACGACCCTGCTTATAACAACCCGAACAAGAGTGATAGATTTGACAACGTATTCGTTGCATCAAAACTTCCGCTTCATATTTATCGTGGTAGTTCGCCAAACCCAGACTTATTGGCACAAGGTATTACAAGCAACGTTTCTGAGCCAATGCCAAACAGCAACTTCCGCATAACTTATGCTCATAACAGAATAGGTAAAGCAGGATTTAAGGGTATTGGTTGGGTATCAAATGAATACGCTAATCAAGTTGGTACACATGCGTTCTACTCAGTACACTCTTCTAAATACGATTACACTAACTACTATAAATACGACCAATTATTCCACGAAGTAATCGTTGCAGAAGATATTAATGCTGGCTGTATGATATTTAATAATGTATGGCAATACGAAACTCTTGAAGAAATGAAAGAGGCCGTAGCTAGCGACAGTACGCTTTTAGCAAACTTTGATACGTCTGCTACTGGATTCTGGACTGTTGTTAATAACGAACTTAAATGGAAATCAGCTATTTAAGCGTGTTGTATAACAAAATAAAAAGAGAGGGGAAACCCTCTCTTTTTTAACGTTTATTTTATAAAAATTTTTTTTAATTTTTAACAATTTTTTTAGGTCTATATCGTATAAAAATTTTAAAATTTTTATGCAATTATATTGACTTTTTTAGCGTTATGTACTAAAATGTTTTAGATAATTTATTTAGTAATAAATAGGTGTAAATATGGAAATTTTATTAAGTTTATCTATTGCGCTTTTTGCAGGTTTAATGCTTTCAAGACTAGCAAAATTAGTTCAACTTCCGGCGGTTACGGCATATTTAGTTGCCGGCATAATCGTTGGCCCGTTTTGTTTAGGTGCGTTTAACGTTAGTGGAATTGGTTTTACAAAGCCTTTACTTAATAATATGGGGCTTATTTCACAAGTAGCGTTAGGTTTTATTGCGTTTGCTATTGGTAACGAGTTTAGAATTTCAGATTTAAAAACAATAGGTAAACAAGCAACCGTTATAGGTATTTTTCAAGCCGTATTTACTACTTTAATTGTAGACGCAGTGCTTATAAGCGTTCATTTTATATTTCCGCATAAATTTCCGTTAGAAGCCGCAATTATATTAGGTGCAATAGCCTCTGCAACGGCGCCTGCGGCAACTTTAATGGTTGTAAGGCAATACAAAGCAAAAGGGTCTGTAACAAACGTTTTACTGCCCGTAGTGGCTCTTGACGACGCCGTAGGGCTTGTTTTATTTTCTATATCGTTTGGCGTTGCTAGTGCAATTTCACACGGTCAATTAAACTTAATTTCTATAATATTAGAGCCTATAATAGAAGTGGTTGCGTCGGTGCTACTTGGCGGTTTAATGGGGTACGTGTTTACGTTTTTTGAAAGATTTTTTCACTCTCGTTCAAAAAGGCTTGCTATGAGTGTGGCGTTTGTTTTTGTTACGATTGCAATATCTTTGTTAGATAATTTACATATAGGCGTTGTACATATAAAATTTTCGCCATTACTATCTTGCATGATGCTTGGAACGGTATTTTGTAATATTTGCGACTTTTCTAGTCAACTTATGGATAGGTTAGATAGGTGGACCGCGCCTATATTTATATTGTTTTTTGTTATAAGCGGTGCGGAATTAGATTTAACGGTGCTTGCTAACGCTACGGTTGTGTTAATTGGTATAATTTACATAATTTCACGTTGTTGTGGTAAATATTTTGGTGCGGGTTTAAGTGCTAAAATAACAAAATGTGAGCCAAACATTATTAAATATTTAGGAATAACGTTATTTCCGCAAGCGGGCGTAGCGCTTGGTATGGCTATGCAAGCAGGTCAATTAGGGGTTGAGATAGGCAGTTTAATTCAAAATATAACGCTATTTTCAGTTTTAATTTACGAACTTGTTGGACCTTTCCTTACTAAAATGGCACTTACAAATGCAGGGGAGATTAATCCACACGGTAAAGTTAGCGAAAGAAACGCTAAGTAAAACAGTTTAAAATTTTATAATTTTAAAATCAAACCACCACTTTAAGTGGTGGTTTATTTTCCGCATTAATTATAATAAGCATAATAACCGATAAAAAAATTTTAATTATAAATGTAAAAAAAATTAACTTTTAAATGCTACAATTTAAAAAGCAAGAGTAAGGTTATATCTTATTCTTGCTTTTTTATATAATAAATTTTAATACTTTTTGCTATTTCATATTACGTTAAATTTTAATTATTAAAATTAGTTATATGGCATTATTAAAAATATTTTATTAGTATAATTATCGTTTAAATTTTAAAAACTTATCAAAGTGTATTTTTTTTACAGTTAATTGGGCGTATACGTAATCGTCGTTATACGTTAAATTATAATTAGAAGCAAATTTAGTTAGTTTAATAAACTCGTTAATATCGTTGTAGTTTAATTTAAAATTTGTTGTAATAAATTGTGCGCTTATTGCATTAGATATTGCGTTTTTTAATGCGTCTATATTATAACCGGTTTTTGCAGAAATTAAAATTTCATCATTATAAAATTTTGTAAAATCGCTTATTTTATCGCATTTATTAACAACTTTTATAATTGGCGTATTACAGTTTAATTCGCTTAAAGTTTTAGTGGTAACGTCAAGTTGCATTTCGGTGTCGCTAGTGCCGTCTAATACTATTACGCATAAATCGGAGTCAACCGCAGTTTTTAAAGTTGACTTAAACGCTTCAATTAAATCGGTTGGAATGTTGCGTATAAAACCTACGGTGTCTGAAAGTAAAACGTCGTAATTATTAATTTTACATTTTCTAACGGTTGTGTCAAGCGTTGCAAAAAGTTTGTTTTCGCTTAAAACGTTTGAATTTGTTAATAAATTTAGTAGGGTAGATTTGCCTGAATTTGTGTATCCTATTAAAGAAACTAATATTTCGTTTTGTTTATTACGCCTATTTTGGTGTAAATTTCGCCTTGTTTCAAGTTGTTTTAACTCTTTTTTTAGTCCGTTTATAGCGTTTCGGATATAACGCCTATCAGATTCTAATTGCGTTTCGCCGGGGCCCCTTGTTCCAATACCACCGCCAAGCCTAGAAAGTTCTTGACCTTTACCTTTTAACCTTGGATATAAATAATTAAGTTGCGCTAGCGTTACTTGTAATTTACCTTCGTAAGTTTTTGCGTTTAAGGCAAAAATATCTAATATAAGTTGAGTTCTATCTATAACTTTAACGCCAAATAAATTAGATAAATTTATTGTTTGAGAAGGTGATAACGCACCGTCAAACAAAATAGAATTTACTTCATATTTTGCGATATCTTCTTTAATTTCTAAAATTTTTCCTTTTCCAATATACGTTGCTGGGGTTATTTCGCGCACCTTTACTATTTTAGCGCCAACGTACTTTCCACCGGCGGAATATATTAGGCTACTAATTTCGTTTATTAAAGTTTGCACGTTTAAACTTTCGTTATAAATAGGCTCTATAACGTATACGTTTTCTATATTTAAATCGTTAGAATTGGTATTGTGTATATCTTGCATAATTATTCGTCTTCTCTAATTTTAACGGATTTTATTGCTTTTCGCCTAAAATCTTCACTCATTGCGGCGTAGTGTTTTTTTGTTGTGTTAACGTCACTATGTCCTAAAAAATCTGCAACCAAATAAATGTCGTTAGTTTCGTGGTACAAATTAGTGCCAAACGTACTTCTTAATTTGTGTGGAGTTATGCGCTTTAACGGAGTTATAACTTTTGCGTATTTTTTAACTAATTCTTGTATGGCGCGCGTGCTTATTCGCTTATTTTGTAAACTTAAAAATAACGCTTTTTCACTTTTATCTAAATTTTCTATACAATTTCTATGGTTTAGCCATTGTTTTAAAGCGTTATAAACTTCATCGCTAAAATACAAAATTGTTCTGTTTCCACCTTTTCGCGTAACTACAAAACTGTAATCTTCAAAGTTAACGTCGTCTACGTTAAGCCCAACAAGTTCGCTGTTTCGTATTCCCGTACCTAAAAACATTGTTAAAATAGCAACGTCGCGAATTTTAGTGTTATCGTGATAGGCTTTTTGGCGTTTTGTAAGTTTATCGCCATTTTCGGCAAGTTCAACAAGTTTTACCATTTCGTTAACGTCTAGCCTAATAATTTCTTTATCGTGTAACTTTGGCAATGAAATTTTAGACGACGTATTTTTAGAAATCTTGCCTTTATTATAAAAATATTTAAAAAATGCACGTACGGTGGATAGTTTGCGCGCTTTTGCACGTTCATTACACGCTTCGTATTTGCCGTTTATAGTATAATGGCTTAAATACGCCATAAAATTTTCGTAATCATCAATTTCTACGGCTTCTAAATCGCTTATTGTTAATTCTTTTATATTTTTTCCAATTAATAAAGTTTTTACTATAAAATCAAAGAAAATTCGCATATCGTAGGCGTAATTTAGCCTAGTTAAAGGCGAAGTGTATTCGCTAATTCCAAGCATAAATTCATATAACATTTGGGGCATATCTTTGCAAATTTCGTCAATTTTATTTAAACAATTTATTTCACGTTGTTTATAATAATTATCAGAGTATTTCATTATAAATTTTCCTTATATCTATTTTTAAACCGTAATTTTTTAGTGCTAACGCAATTTGTTTTAGGTTAAAATTTTGATTTGTCCATATTGTAAAAATCGGTATTTTTGCCGATTTTAAAATGAATTTTACTTTTTTATCTCTATCTATTCTTGCTTTTTTTAAATGAGATAAATCGTTAATTTCTATAACGATTAAAGGGGAGTATTCCGGCGAAAATATACAAAAATCTACTACTCGCGTTAATTCGCCTTGAAATTTATGCAAATCAACACGTTTTACTATTGAAGAAAGGCAAACCTGTGGCTGTAAAATATACGGCGTAGACGCTAAAATAGACTTTAACGCCGTAAAATATTTTAGTTCAGTATTTGTCATTAACGAGTCAATTTTTTTATATTTATAATTAAATTTTTTCTTTTTAGCGGTTATTATGCTTATTATAATTAATATTGAAAGCAAAATAATTGACGCTATTATAATAATTTTATAATCAAACATATATAAATTATATCAAATCTATTCGTAAAAAACAAGAGTTTTGCGAAAAGATATATTTAAAATCAATATTTATATATATCATAAATTCTAAACCGATTACTAATAGCAAACAAAATAAAACCTAGTGCAATTTGTTAATATAATAATATATAACTTAAAAGTAAAATGTAAAAAACGCTGAATAATAAATTACGGCAATTATTAATAAATAAAAGATAAAATAGCGTAAATAAAAAACGCATGCGTTTATAAAACAATGCGTTAAAAAAAATAACAAAAAAATTAATTGCTAAAATTATTAATTAAAAAATATAACTAAAAATAAATAACGTTTCTTTGTGGAATAACTGGTAGTATTTATATTAGACTGTACGTGAATTTTTTAAATATTTTTATAATAAAGGCAAGATTTTTAAAAATTAGTGTAATGTATTTACAAGAGTAAGCCGTATAAAATGCTGCGTATCAAGCAGTTAAAAATAATAACTTAATAAAACGACTAAATATCTTATGAAACACAACTCAAAATATATAAATAATTTATAATTATAAAAAGCATATAAAATATAAGATAAAAAGCGAGATTTTAATTTTTTTATAAAAACTAAATTTATTGTAAAAATAACAATATCTATGCGTAAAACTACACTTTTACGCATAGATATATATCACCAAAATAACAAATAAAATTAAATTACGCCGTAAAAAAATAAAAATTTTTATTAAATAAACGCTTTACCCTATTTAGTTTTTAAGTTTTAAAATAAAACCAACTTCTTTTAAATTGTTTTTACACTCTTTAACGTTTCCACAAAAACTATAAACTAAATTATTAAATTCTTTTTTATGATTCATATACACGGTGTGGCACAGTTCGTGAATTATTACGTAATTAATTGTGGCTTCGTTTAACAAAAATAATTTATAGTTAAGCGTAATTTCTTTATTTTTATTACAGCACCCCCACCTGCTTTTATAGTTTTTAAAACTAATTTTACTATAAAACAACCCTATTTTTTTAGAAATTTGGTTAATTTGGCAAGTTAAATACGCTTTTGCCCTACCGTTATATTCAATATTAGAAATTTTAGGCACAATTTGCCCTAAAACTAACGAAGATTTACCGTTTATAACGTCAATATACTTTTTATTAGCGTTGTTAATTTTATTTAGTTGGGTTAAAATCCAGTCTTTTTTGCTATAAACTAAATCGCTAATATATTTACTACTAGCGTATTTTGACGTTCTAACTATAACTTTACCGTCTTTACTTATAGTTATAGCCGTTGTTTTTCTATTAGATTTTATAACCTTGTAATTAACGTTCATATTAACATTTTAACACATAACCATTTTTCTAACAACCTATTTTAGCAATAAAATTGACAAGTTTTTAAAAGCGTGTTATAATATAAAAAACACGGGCGAATAAAATTATAATTTTCGCTAAAATTGCTGTTTTTATCGGTGAATTATGGAAAATATCAAATCAAATAAAATACAGACCGAAGGGTTAATATTTTTTGTTTTATTAAGTGGCTCGCGCCATACTGACGAAATTAAAGATATTATAGATAAAAAGTTTACGTCGGTTAAACTAGGCACGCTTTACGCTTCTATATCTAAAATGCTTGCTAGTAAAACTATTCAAGAATTTAGGGCTAGTTCCGGTGACGGTTCAAGGCGTAAATATTATAAAATTACGCCAAGCGGTTTAAAAGTATACAATAGTAAATACGCAAGCCTATTTGAAGGCGTTGAGTTATTGCCCCCTGCCGATAATAATTTTGAAAATTCACTTAATAAAATAGTTTCTAAAAGGCAAAGCAAAGGCGTGCAAAAATCGCAAGATTTTGAAACTGTAAATAGCGAGCAATCTTCTAAAAATTTAGTAGAAGAAACCGAAAGTAAGGTTGATTATAGCGAATATTTTAACGCAATAAACGACTATCAAAATAGCGACGTTGATTTTTCCGCATTAGAAAATTCTACCCTAGATAATTCATCGCTTGAAAGCGCTAATAATTCGCTTGACGACGTTAAAATTGATTCTAACAACGATTTTAGCGACTTTGCAAACTCTTTTAACGATAAAAACGTGTTTGAAGCACAAAATAATATACAAGAACAAAAAACTACTAAAAAACCTTTATTTGATAGAGAAGAAATAGAAAAATCTTCTTATATTAATCACAATAACGAAGAAAAAGGCGTTGATTACGACAGTTTTGTTAGTTCGCATTACGAATATTCATCGGTTTTAAATAAAATTTATCCAAAACAAACAAATTACGTTTATAACGAAGATAATAAAGAAGATATAGAGCCTATTACAAGTGAAAAACCTTTAATTAATAACGCAAACGTAAATAACGACTGGTCTGACATTTACGCACTATCGGAAAAAGACGGTATTAAAATGCACACGTCGTCAGATACAAATAGGTATAGGGGCAGTAAAATACTTGTTAATAAACTGTTGTTTTTTACTTCGCTTGCCCTACTTGGCGCGGTATTTATTGAATTTATATTGTTTAATTTAATATTTTTACATAAAGTTGACTTTTCTTCAATTTCGTTTATAACGATTACGGCAATATTTTCAAGTTTAGCGCTTGTAGCCGCTATTTTATTTATACTTAACCCAATATATGCAAAAAAAGATTTGCCTAAATTTATAAACGCACTAGAAATTTCGCTAATACTTGCAATATCGGCAATTATAATAACGTTTGCAACAACGGCAATTAAAGGCATTGATTTTTATAACGGTAGCGAAACGTTTAACAGTTTAATTTTGCCGTCTATAATGTTTTTAAACGCACCGTTGTTTACAGTTATAGAATACGCGTTTTCTAAATTAGAATATTTTCAATCGCTATAAATAATTAAAGTTAATAAAAAGAGTACGTATTTATTCTACGTACTCTTTTTTTGTTTAATTCTACGTTATTGTTGATATTTAGTATAAGTTTAATATTATTTGTCAATCTTAAACAACCTATTTGTAAAATAGCAAAACGTTAAATATGCGTTAAACGTTAAAAACGTTACAACTTGCGAAATTGCAGAAATATCCGACCTACTTATATCTTTTTCGTTTGCTTCAAAAAGGATATATAAAACTATTGTCATTACAAAAACGAATACTAAACCTGTAAATTTGAATTGTTTTAGGCTTCTAAACGCCAAAATTAAGGCGTATAAGCAAAATACAACAACGATAACCCCAAAACCCCAATGAGCAAAAAAGTTGTGATATTTATTGTTTAACAAGTCTTTTTCGGTAGTACCGTAAGTATATGGAATTGAAGCCGACGTTGATAAAAGCGCTAGCCCAATAAAAGCGCAAACGATTAATAACCACTTAATATATTTGTTAAGTCCACTATCAAACGTGTTTAATATTATTAAATACACAAACGTTCCAACGTTTAAAATTCCCCAAATTATAACCCAAATTAGTTGACCTTCTACGTACGCTAGCGACGATAGCGAGTTAAACACTGCCCTAGTTCCGCCAGCCCACTCCGCAGTATGAGTAGTTATACAAGAATATATAGGAATAATAACAAGCGTTAAAATTAAAGATATAACGTCGTGCACGTTTTTGTGCCTAGTTATAAAATTATTACGAGTTTCGTTAAAAATAAATTTATTTAATTTTATCATGGTTTAAATACTTTTTTTATATTCACTTGCAATTTCTAGCAAGCGTTTTGCGTGGTTAATTGAAGTTTCTCCATAATTGCCACCAATTAAACGTACTACTTCTAAAACTTTGCCGTCGTAGTTAAGTTCAGTAATATTTGTGGTCGTATTTATGCCGTCGTCTACTTTTTGTATTTTAAAAGATTTATCTGAATACGATACTATTTGCGCTAAATGCGAAATTGTAATAATTTGTATATTTTTAGATAAAACGCTAAATTTTTGTGCAATTATATTTGCGATTTCGCCTGAAATACCCGCGTCAATTTCGTCAAAAATATAAGTAAAATCGTTAGTGTTTTCTACAAGTTTCATTGCAAGCATAAAACGGCTCATTTCACCGCCACTTATTATTTTAGACATGGTTTTTAAAGGCTCGCCGGCGTTTGCACTAAAATAAAATTCAACCTCGTCTATACCGTTTAAATTTAATTGGTCTTTGTTAAGTTGAGTTACGGCAACGCTAAATTTTGCACTTTTCATACCAAGCGTGGATAATTCCGATTCAATTTTTTTAGCAAAAATTTCCGCGTTTTTTATTCTAACGTTAGTAATACTTATATATAACTCATTTAAAATTTTATAGTTTTTATCAAGTTCAATATTAATTTTTTTAGAATTTTCTTCAAACTCAACTAGTAAATTATATTCGTTTTTAATAGTATTTAAATACGCTTCAATTTCACTAACGGTGTTTCCGTATTTGCGCTTTAAACTTTTAATAATTTCTAATCTTTCTTCTGTGCGCGCATATTCTTCGCCGTCAAACTCCAAATTATCAAGCATATTTTCTACTTCTGCACTAATATCGTCCGCCTCGGCTTTTAATGAATACAATCTGTCGTAAATATTAGAATAATCGCCGTTTATATCGGCAATTTGCGACATGTTAGACGTAGAATAATTTATTAAGTCTACCGCGCAATTATCGTCGCTTAAACTTGATTTTACCGCTTGTAACGCCGTTCCTATTTTTTCAATATTTTGTAAAACCTTGCGTTTTTCAAGTAGTTCTTCTTCTTCGCCTTCTATTAAATTTGCGTTTTCTATTTCGTTAATTTGAAATTTTAACAAGTCTAATTTATAGGCGCGTTGACGTTCGTCTCCACCGCCAAGTTCCAAAGTTTTGTTAAGGTCTTTAATAGTTGATATTATCGGCTTTAAACTGTTTTTTAAGGGTGTAATTTCGCTTAAACAAAAATTATCTATAACTTTTAATTGGTTTACTTTGTTTAATAACGAATAATGCTCGCTTTGACCGTAAACGTCGCATAAATTAGAAGTTAACGATTTAAGCATAGTTAAATTGACGGTTGAGCCGTTTACTTTAATATCACCCCTACCGTCGCTTGTAAGTTTTCGTTTTATAATTATAGTAGAGTCGTATTCAACGCCTATATTTTGGCAAATTTCTTTAATTGCGTCGCTATCAATACAGTCAAAAACTATTTCAACTTCGCAAAAGTCTTTGCCGTGCCTAATCATAGTTTTATCGGCTTTTGCCCCTAATACAAAATTTATTGCACCAATAACGACGGTCTTACCCGCACCCGTTTCACCGGATATTACGTTTAAACCGTTATAAAAATTTATTTCCGCTTTTTCTATTAAAGCAATATTTTGTAATTTTAAAGAGGATATCATAATACTTTATTTTATCAAATTTTCTATATATTTAACTACGTTTTCTGCATCTACTTGCGAGTGAGTTACCACAAGTAAGGTATCGTCCCCCGCGATGCTACCAACTACTCCGTTAATTTTTAATTTGTCCACAGCCATACCGCAAGACGAACCGTTTCCTGCAATAGTTTTAATTACAACTAAATTTTGTGCGCTTTCAATTTTAATCATAAACGCTTTTAATAAAGTTATAACTTTTTCTAGCGAAACGTCGTGATGAATTTCGTCGCTAGGCATAGCGTATTTGCTTTTGACTGTTTCGCCCTTAACTTTTACTAATTTAAGTTCCGTTATATCGCGTGAAATAGTTGCTTGCGTAGCGTTATAACCTTCGCTTTGCAAAATTTCTACGAGTTCTTCTTGGCGCGCTATTTCTTTTTGAGAAATTATTTGCTTTATTCTATTTCGTCTATCTGAAATTGACATTATTTTGTTTCACTCCATTTATTGAGTTTATAAATTAATTTTTCAAAAAAGTTATCGTTTGTTTTGTAAAATTTAACCATTTTTTTGCTTTTAGATATTTCAATACTATCGTTAGCGGACATGGTTGCAATTTTTTTACCGTCTACAAATAAAGTACATTTATTAGAGTCTGGCAAAACGGTTATTTTTGAAGTGCAAGAATCTGAATATACTATTGGCTTATTGTGAAGCGAGTGCGAGCAAACGGGAGTTGCAATAAACGCGTTTAAGTCGGGTGTTAAAACTGAACCGCCTGCCGACAATGAATACGCCGTTGAGCCTGTTGGCGTGCTTATTATTAACCCGTCTGCAAAAAACTTGTCAACGAGTTTTCCGCCAATTTCAAGAGATAATTTGCATACTCCACATAACGAGCCACCGCTAACGTATCTTTGAACTAACGCTTCGTTAAGTGCGTAGTATTTTTCGCCTTTATAATAAACTTTAATAACGGAACGCTTTTCAATTTGAGGTGAAGTCGTAATTAATTCAAGCGCTTTTTCTAATTGGTTTGACTCAACGCAAGTTAAAAATCCCACCGTTCCCGTATTTACTGCAAGAATTGGTATATCGTAACTTATAGCGTAATCTACAACGCGCAAAATAGTTCCGTCGCCACCAAAAACGGCAATAAGGTCAACGCCTTTGCAGTCTTCTTTTAAGTTTACAATTTTTGTTTCTATACCTTTGTTTCTTAAAATTGCGCCAAATTCGTTGGCGGATTTATTTGCCTCGCTTTTTGTTGTATTTATAAAAATTCCTACTTTCATAATTCACCTCGTATACTATCCGATACTATATTTAATAAAGGCTTAATTTCTTTACTTGATTTTTTTGCTACTATAATAAATTCAACGTTCTTTTTAGGTTTTATTGGTGCAACGGTTAAGTATTGCGGAGAAAATCCAAAAGAAATTAAAAATTCGTATATTTTATTTACCGCGTTAAAACGCGCTTTTTTATTATTTACAATGCCTTGCTTATTTAAAAAAGATTTTCCCACTTCAAATTGCGGTTTAATAAGTAAAAACGCAATGCCGTCGTCTTTTAAAATTTTATAAATAGACGGTATTATGTATGTTAACGATATAAAACTAACGTCGCAAGTAACGCCGTCAATATCGCCAGTAAAAAGTTCTTTTTGTAAATCACGGGCGTTGGTGTTGTCCATAACCACAACTTTACTATCGTTTAATATAACGGCTTCTAATTGCGTTTTACCAACGTCTACCGCGTAAACTTTTTTAGCGCCACGCTGTAACAAGCAATCGGTAAATCCGCCGTTTGAAGCGCCAACGTCAACGAATACGGCGTTGGTAACGTCAAAATCGTATTCACGTAACGCTTTTTCTAATTTATAACCGCCGTTAGATACAAACGACTTTTCTAATTTTATAAACGTTATATCGTTAAGGTCGTCAACTTCTTTTGACGGCTTTATTACGCTACCTTTATAAAGCACTTCGCCTTTATTAACGGCTTCGCTTGCCTTAGTTCTTGACGCGTAGTAACCCGTTTTATATAATAAATTATCTAATCTCATTAACCTTTTCTATTATAAACGTAATCTGCCATAGCAATTAAAAGTTTAGAGTTTTTAATTTGTTTAGCGCTGTTTATAACTTTTAAATATACTTCGCTTGCTTTTTTAACCGCACCGTCGTATCCGTAAAGCGAAACAAACGTGAGTTTGTTTTTAGACTCGTCTTTACCAATGGTTTTTCCTAATTCGTTAAACGATGCGGTAACGTCTAACAAATCGTCTGTAATTTGAAATAATAAACCTAAATTTTCGCCGTATTCTTTTAATTCAGCAAAATGCTCGTCTTTTGCAAAGCAAGACGGAATAACCGTTGACGCTATAATTAGTTTACCCGTTTTATTTAGGTGCATATTATAAAGTTCGCTTTCGGTTGCGGTGTTGTAATTAGTAAAATTAACGTCTATTGACTGACCGCCCACCATACCATGCGCGCCAGCGTAATTAGATAATATTCTACAAGCGTTAAGCGAATAAACGCTTTTAATTTCTCTAAACAAAATTTCGTATGCTAAATTTAAAAGCGCGTCTCCCGCTAAAATTGCCATTGCTTCGCCAAAAATTTTATGGTTAGTCGGCTTTCCCCTTCTAAAATCGTCGTTATCCATAGCAGGCAAATCGTCGTGAATTAAAGAGTACGTATGAATTAATTCTAGCGAAATAGCGTACGGCATAACGGTTTCTACTTCTAAACCAAGCGTCGTAGCCGTCATAAGCATTAAAACGGGGCGAAATCTTTTACCGCCCGCGTTTACGCTGTATTTCATAGCCTCAAAAAGTTTTGGCTCTAAATTTGTAAATGAATTTAGTTTGTTATTTAGTTCAGTTTCAAATAATAATTTATAACTTTCGTATTCTTCTTTAAAATTCATCAATGTTATATTTCCTTAAACACGCCGTAAAAGCATTATACATAAGCATAGTAACCGTCATAGGACCAACGCCACCTGGTACGGGAGTTATATAAGAAGCCTTATCTTTAACGCTGTTAAAATCAACGTCGCCACAAAGTTTGCCGTTATCTCTATTCATGCCAACGTCAACTACCACTGCGCCTTCTTTAACCATATCCGCAGTAACGTAATTTGCCTTGCCTATTGCAACTACTAAAATATCTGCCATTAACGTATATTTTTTAACGTCTACGGTTTTAGAGTGGCACATTGTAACCGTGCAGTTTTCTTTTTGTAATAACGCAGAAATAGGTTTGCCTACCATATTGCTTCTACCAATAACAACTGCGTGCTTGCCTTCAAAATCTACGTTATATTCTTTTAAAAGTTTAATAATTCCGTTTGGAGTGCAAGAAATTAACGCTTTTTCGCCAACTAAAAGTTTACCTAAATTTTCGGCACATAAACCGTCAACGTCTTTTTCGGTTGGAATTTTTTCCAAAATTTTAGCACTGTCAAACTTTTTAGGTAGCGGAAGTTGAACTATTATACCGTCAATATCTTCTCTATTAGCAAGTTTTAAAACTTCTTCTTCGGCTTGTTGTTGAGTAATATCTTCGCTTAACCTTACGGTTACGGAGTTAATTCCAACTTCTTCGCTTGCTTTTATTTTGTTTTTTACGTAAATTTGCGAAGCCGAATCTTCGCCTATAAGCACAACGGCTAAACCAACCGTTTTATTGTATTTTTGTTTTAAAATTTCTACTTTTTCTTTTAATTGACTTCTAAATTTTGTAGAAAACTGTTTTCCGTCAAGTAATATCATAAGCCACCTTCTAAACGTTTTTTATATTCCGCAAGTATTCCGTTAACAAAATTCGGGCTTTCTTGCGTTGAGTATTTTCTAACGAGTTCTAACGCCTCGTCTATTGACGTAATGTATGGAATACCTTTTAAATAAGTCATTTCCGTAATTGCAATTTGTAAAGCGCATTTATCCGTTGAGTAAATGCGGTCTAACTTATACCCTTTTGCTAAATTTGAAATAACGTTATTAATTTCTTCTTCGTTTTTATTGTACGCCGATAAAATTTCTTCGGCAAATTCTATATCGCTTTTAGACAAGTTGTTCTCATTAAAAATAAATAATTTAAAAGACTCGTCAAACTTATCGTTAAACTGGTTGCTAAATAATAATTTGTAAACTGATTCTCTCGCGTTTCTTCTCATAACTTTAAAATTATAAATTGCCGTACCTATTTGGTACGGCTAAAATATAAATTACACCTCTTCTTCAAAAATTACACCGTTAATGTGGACGTCAATAGTGTCAACTTTGTATTTAGACATTGATTCAAGATTGTTTTTAATACTTTGTTGAACGTTGCAAGCAATATCGGGAACGTTGTATCCGTAAATTGCGTCAATGGTAACGTCAATATTAACTACGTCTCCATTAAAATCTAACTTTATTAAATTTAAATTGTCTTTATTAGATTTTTTTAACGCTACGCCTTCAACGTCGGACATAGCAAGAACAACTATACCTTTAACGATGCTAGCGTTGTAAGTAACCTTTCCTTTGCCTTCGGATTTACCGCGTTTATAAATAGCCATAAATACCTCGCTTATATATTATTTATCATTAGTATAACATAAAAAATTAAAAATACATAGCGTTTTTATTAAAGATAAGGAATAATATTTACGTTTTCTGCGTCAACTGCGGTGTCAGTAGTTAATAAATTAAATATTTTTACGGCGTCGGCTTGGTCAAAATCGCTGTCTTTAACAACTACGCTAACGTTTGGAGAACTTAAATTCATAGTAACAACTACTTCTTCGTAGCCGTACGCTTTAATTAAAGACTCTAATTTTAATTCTTTTTCCGTAATGGCGGTAAGTTCTAATTTTTGGCTTAACGCGTCGGCTTTTATAGTTGAGTCTTCATCGGCTTCGGCAATAATTCTATCTAATTGCAAGAGTTGCTCGTTTCTTGACGACGACCTTTGCGACCTATATTCGTTAAAGTACGCCGTTGACGTTGAGTCAATGTTAACCGAATCGCCAGACAACACAAAGTTAAATACCGCGGTTACTGCAAGTAGTGCTATCATACAACTTAAAATTATAACTTTTTTCTTTTTTGACATTGTTTTACTCCTTTACTTCATTTTTAATATTCTTATTTTTTCAGAGGATATTGTTAAAGTTGTTGTTATAACCTCTGTTATTGCTAGTTTAACGTTAAGATTTTCCGCACCTTCACAAACGACTACGATGCCTATTATATTTGGGTTTAACGTTTTAGTAACGTATGGTTTGCCATTTACTAAAATTACGCTTTCTATAATAGATTTTACGCCGTTTTCTATTTTCGTTGTGGTTTCTTTTAACACTTCTTCTTCACTTGTTCCGTCTACCGTTACGGTTACGCTTGTTTTGCCTGCCCCTTCAATTTGCGAAATAGTGTTTTTTAATTTTATTTCTAAAAGTGTTGAATAATCAGTTAGGTTTGTTAAATTAGTTTGCGGTTGCAATAAATTAAAATTAGAATTAGAAAAAATAAATATTATAACTACTAAAACAATTAAAATTATTGCTATTATATATTCGGTTTTTATTTTTTTTACGCTTTTTTTATTGTTCATTTCCATTAATAGTTACGTCTATTTCAACGCTGTTTTCGTGTAAATTTTCTAATATCAAATTTTTAATTTTGTCATTAATATTTATATGCTCATCATTTTCCGTTATGCCTAAAACACTAATTTTAACGCTAATTTTTTTAATTATTGCGTTTCCGTTTTCGTTATCTACCTCAACTTTAACTTCGCTAACTGTATAACCGTTTTTTATTAGTAGCGAAGATATTTCACTTTCCGTAGTTTTTTGCTCAATTTTAATTAAATAACTAGAATATTCTTCGTTAATTTGATTATAATTATCTTTAAAATTGTAATTTATTAAATTAACGATAGGATATATTATTATTAAAATTGAAATAAGCGATATAATAGATTTTAATATTTTTGTTAAAGCGCCCTTTAAAACAAGGCTTTCTATTAACGAAAAAAACGCTACTGCCGATATACAAGATATTAAATATTCTTTCATAATTAAATAATCGTTGCCGTTGCTCCTATAATTGCTAAAACCGTTATTATAAAAACAAACCCACATATAAACACAAGCGATGCTAAAAGGTTAAAAATATCGGTTATACCTAGTAAAGACGTGCTAAATTTTTTATCAATAATCGGCTCGCAAATAGAAATGCCGAATTTTAATATAAACGAATATATTAAAATAGATATTCCAGCACCGCCAACGTAAAAAATCATATAAATAATAGCGATTAAACCCACTGCGTTTTTAATTAGTACGGTACTAGAAAGTAAAACGTCTACCCCACCGCTTAAAAAACCGCCTACAATAGGAACAAGCGAGCCCGTTGCATATTTTAAAATTTTAACGGATGCACCGTTAAACTGCATATTTACAAAACCTTGCGAGCCAATTAGCGCCGTAAAAATTACGATAAAAATGCCAAGCGTCCACTTAAAAAAACTAAACAAGTTTTTTGATATGTTTTTTAAACTTACCCCGTCGCTAATATTTCCAATTATAACCGTAGACGAACTAAACATAAGTAACGGCATAAAAAAATTATTAGTAATAACCGAAGTAAAAAGCCCTATAAAAGCGGTAAAAGGTTTAAATAGCGTAACCCCAAAATTGCCTATTAAACTAGACAATGAAAATATAATTGGAAACACTAATTGTATAGTGTCGTTAATGTTTTTAATAACGCTAGTTGCATAATTAAACATAGTGTAAAGTATTTGCGAAATAACTAAAACAGCCAAAATATAACAAATGTAAAAAATTGCATTTTTTTCGGTGTTATCGTTATTTTTACAAATTATTATATTTGAAATATTACACAGTATTCCCAAAAATAATATATAAGTAAGTAGTTTAGCAAAGTTGTTAAAAACGTTAGAAATTCCGTTTAACAAATATTTAGAAACGGTAGATAACGAAAGGTTTAACTCTCCGTTAAAAAATGAAATTAAACGTTCCTTAAAAGTTTTATTATCGTTAAATAATTCGTTAAAAAACTCGGTAATAAAATTAAAGGTGTTTTCGTCTATACCGTTAATAATTTCGTTAATAGTGTTGTCGTAATTATTATTTGCTTCCGCATAAGCGGTATTAACGGTAAAAAAATTAGATAACGATAAAAAAATAAAGCATATTATAACTTTTTTCATACTAAAAGCGTTAAAACAACGTCAAATAATTGTTTGTATATAGGAATTGCCATAACAAAAATTATTAATTTACCTGAAAGAGAAATTTTTGTTGCCATAGATTTTACGCCTAAATCTTCACAAAGTGATATGCAAAATTCTAATATGTAAGAAATAGACATAATTTTTAATACTATTGCAAGTAAATTAGAGTTAACGCCTAACCTACTAGACAATTCTTTAAAGAAATTAACGCTTGTTAAAATATAACCTGATACTTGTAATATTAAAATAATTCCCGTTGCAATTAAAACGAGTGGCGCAAGTTCAGATTTAGAAGACGATAAAAACAAGTAACACATAGTACCCACAACTCCTATTGCAACTATTTTAAAAATTTCCATTAGTAAAGTTCAAATATCGTTTTAATTTGATAAAAAAGTTCGCTAATCATACTTAAAACAAGCATTAAAACGATAACAAGCCCTGCTAAACTTACAAGCGTTGCTATATCGTCTCTATCAGATTTTTTTAGAACTTGGCATATAACCGTAATTAAAATACCTATTCCGGCAATTTTAAAAATAATATCAACGCTAAAATTCATTACACCACCATAATTAACAATATTAAACCTATAAAAAAGCCTAATTTTTTGTATAAAGTTTTATATTTATTGTATTCTAAAAATTTACTGTCTTTTAACGATTTAAATTCTATTAAAAACGAATTCATCGTTCCTATTTGAGAGTTTGAATCGCTTTTACCAAGTTCCGTTAAAAATGTTTTAAATTTATCGCTATCTAAATCGCTAACGTAGTTTGGAAACGAATACGCTTCTTCTTTTATATATGCCGATAAACTGTTTAAAAAATCATTGCTAAAACACTTTTTTTCTAAAAAACTTTCAAGTGTTTTTTTAGAGTATTTTAACTCGCTAATATACATGTTGCAAAAGTCGTAAAACGAGTTGTAATATTCGTATACGTATTTTTTATTTTTTGCGAAATTATCGCCGATTTTAGTAAAAATTATAATTGATAAAACGCCTATAAGCAACTTTATAAAGTACATAGTAACTCCGCGTTTTTATCGTAAACTTTTAAAGTTCTTTTTTGATTATAATTTTCTAGCAAAACGTAATAATCAAACGCATTTAATATGGGCGTAAAATTTGGTTTTTTTAACGCGTCTTTAACGTCTTTTGCGTGTATTGTTGCAACTACGTCTACACCGCTTAAAATTGCGTTTAAAACGCCGTTAAAGTCGTTTTCGGTTATTAACTCGTCTACCACAATAACGTTTGGATTTAGCGTTCTTACGGCTTGATTAAAGCCGTATTCTTTACTTGAATAAGTTAAAACGTCGGTATAATTTCCAACGTCAAAACTGCTTTCGCCGTTTTTAGAGGCAATTTCGTTTCTTTCGTCAATAATAGTTACGTTTTTATAAAATTTATTAGATAAATACCTACAAAAATCACGAATAAACGTAGTTTTTCCAACGCCCGTTTTAGAAATAACTAAAACGCTACCGCCTTTATATATTTCTTCTACGAATTTTTTAGAAACGCCTAAATTTTCGTGCGGTATTCTTATACATAGCGAAGAATAGTTGTTTATTGTTTTTACTTTACCGTTTTCTATTACGAATTCACCGCATAAACCTACCCTTTCTCCGCTATCGGACGTTAAAAAACCCCTTTTAATTTGCTCTTCGTAAGAATATATAGATTTTTTACATAAAGTATAAACTACGTCTTCAATATCTTGTTTTGTTACTATATCTCCACCTAAAACTACGTTATTTCCGTTAATATTAGCGTGCAAACACGAATTTACACGCAATCGTAGTTCGTATAAAAAAGAAATATTAACCGTTTTAACAACTTTTAATAACCGCTTTGGAAGATACTCTAACATACATTACATAATATTGTGCTTATAACCCATATAGAACTTGTTAGGACAACTTTTATTATACAAATTACAAACTATAACTTTTTACTTTATAATTATACTTATTGCCCCAAAATTCGCGTTTTTAAATTGAAAAAAGCATACTATATAACACGTAAAGTGAAATTTAGTATGCTTTTAAATAATAATTAAGTTATTTAATTAATAAAAATTTAAATCCAACCTTTTTTATACATTATTCTTGCAACAACAATAGTAAACACAACGCCAACGGGAACCATAATTCCAACGGTAGACGCGTTTAATGCGGGAACAAATATAAACAAAGTAAGCATTAAAATTAAAGGCGGAATAGAAAGTTTTAAATTTTTTGCTATAAACACAACGGCAAGTCCGCCAAACAACGCAGGCAATAATTGGTCAAAAGCCGCAGTTAAAACTTCAGATTGCAATATTGGTTTTAAAGGTTCAAGCGCTATAACGCCAATTATAATAATAAATGTAGTAACTATACTAGAAACCGAAATTGCAATTGTAGATATAATTTCGCCCTCTTCGCTATTTGCCGAGTAGCCTGATTTTTCAAGTGCGTCAAGCGCGCAAGGAAGTTTTAAATTTGAAATATTGCCCGTTACAAACGATAAATAAGAACCGCCCGCGCCAAGCATAGGAATAAACGTAAATATTTCAATGGTAGCAATCGGCCAATAAGTCGTTAAAGTTGGTATTAAGCCTTTAATTAAAGCGTTCCAATTAGGTTGGGTATTAAAAACAAGCATTAAAATAAACGGAACGGATAAAATTATTGCAAAAATAATAAAGCCCCAAATTTTACCGTCTCTATGTACTGAATCTAAATAAGATAATTTCTTTTTTTCCATAATACACCTCTAACCAAGCCACGTTGTAACGGGAATTGCAATAGCCATACCGCAAAGTAAACTAAACGGCAATGCGTAGTCCGTTATCCAATTTTGCTTTAATTTTTTAGAAAGCAATCCGCATATTGCCATTGCAATAGAAGAAGTTACCATAACTACAACCGGAATTAAGCCCGAAGTTCTTGTTATTATTTTAATAGGCTCTCCCGATTTTTCTGCAATACCTTTTGCTATTTCTAAAAGTTGGTTGTTTGACATAAATAGATACGATACGTCGCAAAAAACGTAACCTAAAAATGCAGAAATCATACCTAAAAACATAGCGTCGCTTAATAATTTACCCCACTTTTTATCTCTATTTTCTAAATTTATCATACCCGTTTGTATTTTTTTTGTTAAAAGCGGAGTTAAAAAAGTTCCTAAAATAATG
The DNA here is from genome assembly GCA_045644385.1 of Christensenellaceae bacterium. GTDB lineage: Bacteria > Bacillota > Clostridia > Christensenellales > Borkfalkiaceae > HGM11412. The sequence continues at coordinate 129,880 of JAZRGU010000002.1, read as the reverse complement.
CCAATAGTCATAATAAACACTACCGTTACGTAATCGGAAGCGTTTATAATAAGTTCGCTTGTTTCTATGCCAAGCGGTGTTTGTGCGTTTTTAGCGGCAATAGTTTCGTACGATAGCGAACCTATAACCGAAAGCCTTAACCAAGGTAGTGGTACGCCTAAACTGCGCGAAAGTACGACGACGCCAACTAAAATAGAAATTGCAGGCGCTATCGTAAAAATTGCCGAAGACGTAATAGTTTTTGTTAGTAGTTTTTTTGCAATGCCTAGTTGTTTTGCACGCTTTAACGCACGCAATAAAAAATAAACGGACTGTGCTAAAACTACCATTATTACGACGGCTGAAATTAAGTAAATAATCCAACTGTTTGCCGAAAATTTCATAACCTATCTCCTTTAATCTAGCAAAGAATTTATTTTAGAAACAGTTAATTCGTTACGCGTTAACTGTTCTTGTATTGTTCCGTGAGGTATAAACTCGTCTTTTACACCCAAAATTTTAATATTAGCGTTAAAGTTGTTGTCGGCGTAATATTTTGCCACCTGCTCGCCAAAACCGCCTATAATTACGTTTTCTTCTAGCGTAATAATTTTATCGTTTTTTATAAAATTTAATAAGTCTACGTCTAGCGGTTTAATCGTTCTTGCATTAACGATAGTTACGCTATGCGTTTTACTTACTTTAAATGCTAAATCTAGCATTCTTGGCCCAACCGCTAAAATAGTAGCGCCATTTCCACGTTTTAACACATGCCATTTTAAAACGTTATTATTTACGTCTTTACTACAAGGTAAATCAACTTGCTTGCCGTTTGGATACCTTATTGCAACGGGCGAGTTAAGTTTTAACGCTTCAAGTAAACATAATTCTAGTTCGCACGCGTCTTTTGGAGCAAAAATCGTAATATTTGGTATGTGTGATAAATAAGACAAATCAAACACGCCTTGATGTGTTTTTCCGTCGTTTCCAACAAGCCCAGCCCTATCAATACAAAAAATAACGGGTAAATTTTGCAAGCAAACGTCGTGCAAAATTTGGTCGTAGGCACGTTGCAAAAAGGTTGAATATATAAACACTATTGGTTTACAGCCACTAATTGCCATACCGCCCGCAAGCGTAACGGCACACTCTTCGGCAATGCCAACGTCTTTAATAGAATTTGGATATTTTTTTGCAAATTCAGTTAAACCAACGCCCGTCTCCATACCTGCCGTTATTGCCACGATGCGATTTTCTTTATCAATCAATCTATTTAATATAGAAGATATTTGATTTGAAAAATAATTGCTAGACGCTTCAAAGTTTTTGCCAATGCCGTGATATTTTAAAGAATTTTCTTCCGCATCTTTATATCCTTTGCCCTTTATTGTTTTAAGTTGTAAAAGCGTTGGGTTTTGACTTTCTTTAATATCGGCTAACAATTTTATTAAACTTTTTAAATCGTGCCCGTCAAAAACGCCTACGTATTTTAAACCAATGCTATCGCTAACCGTGTTTAATGAAAGCGAACGCTTAATAAAACGCTTAAATTTACGCAAAAATTTACCTAAATATAGCCTACCAATAGTTTTAGATAAAAAATTGTTAAAATTATTGTAGCGTTTTTTAACGGTAACTTTTGAAACTAATTTATATAAACCATTGTTGTTTTTGTTTATAGACATACCGTTATCGTTTAAAATAACTAGTAGTTTTTTTGGTTTATTATCGTCGCAAGTAATTGCTTCTAAATTTTCGCCGTTAAAAAAGGACGCGTCGCCCACTAAATTTATAACGTAGTAATCTTGGTTTAATTTATCGCGCGAAAAGCAGTAGCCTAAACTAGCCGAAAGCGAAGTGCCTGCGTGCCCTACGGTGAAAGCGTCGTATTTACTTTCGCTAGAATCGGGAAAACCGCTAATTCCGTTTTTCGTTCTAATAGAGTAAAAGTCGTTTAACCTATCGGTTAAAATTTTATATGCGTACGATTGATGCCCTACGTCAAAAATTAATTTATCTTTATTAAAGTCAAAAACGTAAGCAAGTGCAACCGTTATTTCAACAGTTCCTAAATTAGAAGATAAATGCCCGCCGTTTTTATTTGTGGTTTCAATAATAACGTTGCGTATTTCACTGCAAAGCGTTTTTAGTTCGTTGATATTAAGTTTTTTTACGTCGTTAACGTTATTTAACGTGTTTAAAATACTCATAAAACCTATTATAAATTAAATAATACACTATTATAATATACTAATTATACAAAATATTTTAAATAATTGCAATACGTAAATAAATTTTATTTAACAAAACAAAAACGCCGTAACGCATATTTACGCTACGGCGCTTTATTTACTTAATAAATAATTAGATTTTTAAATTATTTTTCTTCTTTATTTGACTTTTTAGAAATTAATTTTTTAAAGTCAGAAGAGAATAAGAAACCAATTCCCATAATTACGGCAAACATTATAAGGTAGAAAAGTACAGGGAATACAAATCCAGTGCCTGCTTCTTGAGCCGCTTTGAACGGATTAATACCGTGAGAAACAACTGCAACGAAGCAAAGGAATAAACAGCCTGCAATTGAAGCGATAGGAAGAATAAATCTTTTGAATACGCCTAATTCCTTTTCTTTAATAATCCAAACGATAAGCATTGGAACGTACATACCGTAAATAGTTATGATAGGAAGTTCAGAAGAGTCAAAGTTGAACACTCCAAACCAACCAGAAGTAAGGTTTGCACCGTAGAAATATAAAAGCCAGAAAGCACAAACGAATAAACCAAAAATTGATGAGTTAGTAGGCATATTTGTTACGCTATCAACTTGGCTAAACATTTTTGGGCTAGGACCTTCGTTTCTTGAAGCGATAGAGTATAAACCTCTTGTACAACCAACCATTAAACCGTTAAGCGTACCAAGGCAAGAAATAACTATAAAGATACTTAAAATAGCACCGCCAACTTTACCAAATATATTGTAGAAAGCAGTTGTAGCGCCTTTGTTAATTAAAGTGCCAACGTCTGCCCCACCGGCAACGCCGATATTGTAAAGTAAGTAAATAGCAACAACGATTATAGAACCGAATAAAAGTGCAAGTGGCAAGTTTCTTTTAGCGTTTTTAATTTCGCTGTTAATAGAAGTTGCAATAATCCAACCTTCGTAAGCAAACGCAGTTGCGCAAACGCCTGCAAAAAGTTCAGAACCACCGGCAGATTTAGGGTCAACTACGCCGACAAAAATTTCTACGTTACCAGCAAAGTTATCAGTTAAAGTGCCTGTTGCAAAACCATAAATTACACCTACAATTGCCATTAAAACAAGTGGAATAAGTTTAATAACTGTTGTAGAAACTTGGAAATAACCTGCAATTTTTGGCGAAAACGCGTTAAGTACGTAAGACGCAACAAGGAAGAAGCCAGAAAGTGCTAAAACCTCAGCCGAAGCAAGACCCCAACCGAAAAGTTCGCCAAAATATCTAGCGGATACCCAAGCAAGAACAGACGTCATTGCAGGATAATAGATAGTAGTAACAAACCAACCTACGTAGTAAGCGTATCTTTTTCCGCAAGTTTCTTCTGCATAGTCTACAACGCCGTTAACCTTTTCGTACTTGGTTGCCATAACGGCAAATTGTGCAGAACAAATTATCATTACAAGTCCGCCGATAGCCCAAGCAAGAGTACTAAGCCATACGTTGCCTTTTGTAGCGGTAAGTATGTTTTGTGCTTTGAAGAAAATACCAGAGCCAATAACTATACCTACAACCATACAAATAGCGGTTATTAAACCGTATTTTTTTGTAAGTTTATTTTCCATAACTTAAAATTCCTCCCGAATTTTCAAAATATGTTAAATTATAACATAAAATTTATAATTAATCAACAATTATACAATAAATATAGTAACAAAATTTGTTTTTTATAAAGGCGTATAAAAAATTAGAGTTTTGTAAAACGTTAAACGTTAATTTTTTCTATTATTGCCCTATCGTTTGATTTATTTGCCTTTAAAACAAAGTTAAATTTATCAACTTGCGTACACAAATAAAAATCTTTATTTGGAAACACTAACTGTTTTGAAGCGTCAAAAAACTTTGCCCCGCTTGTGCGTTTTAATTTTTCTATTTCTTCCGTTATATAATTTGTGTTTTTATTCTCTAACAAATCTTTTATGTACCTAGCGCATAAATTGTCTTCTTCCGTTTGTTTAAGACCTTCAAGCCCCATACAAACAAGAGAAACCACTTTAAAATTATTTTTTAAAATATATTTTGCAATAGCACTTGCGTTTACCAAACTACCCGTTAAAACAACGTTTGCATTTACGGCGTTTGCAATGCCTTGCGTACCCGAACTTGTTGTATGAACGAGTGTTTTATTAGTAAAATCAACGCTTTCTATTTGGGACGGTGAGTTACCGTAATCAAAATTAGGTAGTTGAACTCCGTGCCTTTCCCCTATTAAAATTAAGTTGTTATCTTGGTTTTTTAAACTGTACGCCAAATTTTTATCGCCAACCGTAATAATTGTTTTTGCGCCGTTGTTTATTAAATATGCTTCAACGGTAAACGCCCTAAACACGTCAATTATTACTGCGCAACCTTTTGCTTGTTTTGCGCCTTCAATTAAATGTAAAACGTTAATTTCCATAAAAAATACCTCAATTTTGTATATTGTAACATACTTGATTTTTTTTATAAAGAGATTTTATAAATATTGTAAAATTTTAAATTAATCAACATAAATAACGCCAAAACGTATTGAAATTTTAATATTTTTGTAGTATAATTAAGTAGTAGAGATAGGAGATATAATTATATGAACGACAGTAACGCAAAAGTATTATTAGAAAAAGATATATATCCAGACGGTGCAAATCACCCAACTACTCATATTGAATACCTTTGCCCTTGTAAAAAAGGTAAAATTGTTTATGAAAACGTAAGAGGTTTTAACGATTATTTTGCAATTATTGAATGCCCCAAATGCAACAAAAATTATGACGTTGTTTACGGTTGCGGTCATATTTGGGAATTAGTTAAAAACGATTAAATTTTATTGTTTTTACAAAAAATTTTTGCCTTACAAACAACCTTATAACAAAACGTAAATATTTTATATAAAATTAAACGTAATTAAAAGCAAATGCACCACCAAAAGTTAGACGCTTTTGTAGGTGCATTTTATATTTCAATATTTGTTATAAAAGTTTTTAAAAATTATTTTATTTAGTTTACACGCGCCAAAAAAGATGAAATGGAAATTCAAACTTGCAATAAAAAAATGTGGAAAAGCAACATATCATTAAGAGAAACCGTAATCATTGTGCGTTGCCCAATATCATTTATTAAAGAAAAATATCATTTAAAAACGGACCTTTGTCGGTAGATAAAAGTGCGTTTTTTGTATAAATTAACCGTCTGTGCGAACGCGCTTCTGATTAGCGGGGAGTTAGCTTGTTTGTACGAATAGTTTTTTATTTCTAAATCTCTTGTAAATTTTAATAATTATCTTATCAATTAACACCAATGCTATTAATATCAAAAACAACCAATATTGTGCTAATGGCACATAAAACTCTAAAACTCTTAATATGCATTGATAAGCATAAAGACCAAAACTTAACGAACCTAAAAAGTTTAAAAATTTACAATTTACATTCAATGTATTAGTTAAGTAAATAAGCATTGGTATTAGTAACAACACTAAAAAATATTCGCTAATTAGGTTTTGTTTTGGTAAGTATGATAAATAAAGAATAATTCCAAACAGTATACCTGTCGCTACCCAATTAAAGTTAATAAATTTTGTTTTTAAATTAACTTTTGGTATATACGAAATCAAAACACCAAAAGACACCCCACCTAATCCTCTAAATAATCCCCATCCTTCCAACACTGGAAGATATAATAAAAGATAACTTAAAACAACAAAAAATAATATAATTAATATAAAAACTTTTTTGTTTTTAATCAATTTCTTTATAATATATATTATTGCAAACGAAAGCAGCATAAACGGAATATACCACAAATATCCCAATAGGCTAATTTGCCCTTCTAAAAACATGAACCAAAATACAAATGGCAAGCCAATAAAAAAAGGCAAGCCTAGTGATTTTATTCGTTTCCATAAAAAATTTCCTAAACCTTTAAATATTGATTTGTGGTTATGTTTATCTATGCTTTTTATTAAAAAAAATCCGCTTAAAATAAAGAAAAATTCAACCGCAATATATCCGTGGTTAAAATACTGATTTTTAAACACAAAAAAACTATGATACCAAACAACCCACATGGCAAATAAAAATCGATATAATTCAATTAAACTGTTTTTTGTTGTTTTGTTGTTCCAACTTACAAAGTGTTTTTCTCTTGTATTGCTTAAAGTCATTTGTTCTCCTTTATTTTTTTTAATTTTATCATATTTCATACAAATACAAAAAAGTTCCCACAAAAAAAAATACTAACTTGAAGTTCGTACAATTCGCTTTTGGCGGAGAGCGAGGGATTCGCTCCGTTTTGCTAACGCTACACTATCACGCCTGTGTGGCAAACAGTGGATGTCCACTGTTTGTCGGCAACTATACGACCATACCTCAAACTTATAAGTTGCCGATACCCACCCGTTCAACTCCCTAACTTAACTGTCCGAAAACAAAAAAATAGAGATATCATTTTAGGTATCTCTATTTTTTGGCGGAGGGCGAGGGATACAACCGAAACCCCAAAGGGGAACCCCTCGGTTGACGCAAGCGCCGAACGTTCGAACCCTCCCCCCCCCATTTTCCACCACGAAAAAAGGGTGCCAAGTTGGTACCCTTTCTCGTGGCGGAGGGCGAGGGATTCGAACCCCCGTGGGCTTGCACCCAAACGGTTTTCAAGACCGCCTCGTTATGACCACTTCGATAGCCCTCCGTATCTCAAAATTAAATTACTTGTTAAGTATACAGCATAAAAATTTTTTTTGCAAGCGATTTTACGTGTATTTTTACTAAAAAAGTAAAATCCGCAAATTAAGTTTATATTATAGATAATTTTACGAGTCGTATTTTTAAACTTATGGCTAATAGTGAAATTTAAAGTAGTAAAATTTTAAACATTTTAACGTTACATTAAATAACCTAAAACTTGCCACTATGCCCTATTAATAAAAAATAAACGACTATATATTGCGATATTTTAATACTTAATTTTAGATATAAATAAAAAGTGCAGTACGTATACTTTGTTAAAAGCAAAATATAACGGGCTACACTTTTATTTTGAATAAAAAAATTTTTTAGTTAAATATTTTAATACTACGATTTGTATTTTTTATTATACTATTTTTAAATTACGTTAAAATCAACTCTTTAATTTAGACGGGTTTTCACTTATAACAACGTCGTCAATACCGTCTAAGGTAACAAATTCTACCTTTACTCCGTTATCGCTTGCTACGTTATCGTTTAAATTACCGCTAAAATAATCGGACTCAAACTTTGTTGCAACGCTTTCTATATTTAAATTAGCCTCGTCAAAAGGAAATTCTTTGATTTTAGATTTTATATCAAAAGCATCGTTTAATTCAGATAATTCAAAATTAAATTCGTTTAAAATTTGAGCAATTTTTTGCCTAGTTTCTAATTCAAGTTGTCTTTTTGCTTCAAAAAGTGCTTTTTGCTTTTGGTCAAACAATTTTTTAAGATTACGCTTAATTTCGTCCTTTTTTTCGCGTTTATCTTTACATTGATTATTAAGTTTAACGTTAAGCGTAGAAAGTTCGTTTAACGCAACGTTAAATTTAGATTGCAACTCTTCTTTTTCGCTATTATCTTCTTTAATTGCATCAAGTTTTGACTTAATTTCTTTTAATTCGGCTTTTTTTGAAACGTATTCGCTACTAGACAAAAATTCTTTTCTAATAGTTGCTATTTCGTTATCTATTGTAACAAGTTCTTGCCTTGTTTTCATATAATCGTCGCCTAAAATAGATTTTAACTTGCCGTCAAAAGTAACGCGAGTTTCGTCTAGCATTTTAAAAAATTTTTTAGCGTATTTTTCTTTAAGCGATTGTTTAAGTTCATCGTAACAATTATTGTATTGCATAACTAATTCAACCTTTTTTGGCTTATTTCCTACAAATTTAAAGGTTTGCACGGCGTCTAACACGTAGTTGCTAGTAACTAATAATACCGCGCAAAATAAAATAAATAATGTAATAATTAACGTTTTGTAATATTTATTCCTCATTTTCCACCTATGTAGTGGAATAAATACTAGACTTTTTTAAGATATTCAACTTCTTCCGCAGTTAGTTTGCGTACGTCCCCGCGGGAAAGACCTGAAAGTCCTAATTCGCCTATTTTAATGCGTTTTAAAAACTTAACTTCTTTACCGGCGGATAAAAACAGTTTTCTTATTTCCCTATTTCTACCCTCCGTTACCGTAACGTGATATTTTGTAAAAGTTTTAGTTTCTTCAACGACTTTTATGTTACATTTTTTAGTTTTAACCCCGTCTATAACGACGCCTTTTTTTAAGCGTTCAATAGCGCCGTCTTCTAAATTGCCCTCTATTTTTACAAGATAGGTTTTTGGAATTTCGTTTGACGGATGTAAAAGCCTATTGCAAAGGTCGCCGTCGTTTGTAAACAACAATAAACCTTCGCTATCGTAGTCTAATCTACCAACCGGAAATACCCTACCTACGCTAGACGGCAATAAATCCATAACGGTTTTTCTGTCTTTATCGTCTTTAACGGTACAAACGTAGCCCTTTGGCTTATTCATCATATAATACGAATATTTTTTTAAGTTATTAATTTTTTTGCCGTCAACTAAAATAGAGTCGTTAACCTCGTCAATTTCAGTACCAAGCGCGCAAACTTTACCGTTAACGGTAACTAAACCGTCTTTAATTAACTTGTCGCAATTTCGCCTACTTGCTACACCGCTTTCGGCAAGAAATTTATTTATCCTCATAATACACCTATAATATTTATTTACATATTATAGTAAATATATTTTGAGAAAAAATCAACTTATTTTTGTCAAAAATTTCAAAAATTCCATTTTCGGTAGGGTTTTTTATATATTCGTTAAATAAAACGCCGTTAATTTTGTAAGTTATATCGCTACTTTGAGTATTTTTTACGGGATAAAAAAACTTGCCAAAACTTTCTATTTTAAACTTTTTGCCGTTACTTGACGTAAAAATTTTATTGTTTAAGTTTTCACAGTTAAAAACTTCTTTTAAAGTGTAATTATTATAAACGTCATCAAAAAGTTCGGTGCTTCTTTCCCACATTTGCGGACTATTTATAACTACGCTAACTACTTCTAAACCGTTTTTTTCTACCGAAGAAACTAAACACCTACCCGCTTTTTTAGTATACCCCGTTTTAACGCCCGTGCAACCCTCGTAAAAAGATAGCATTTTGTTTTTGTTAATTAAAACTCTATCGTAATTTTCGTTTCCGTTAGATATATTAATGCGTTTTGTTGATACTATTTTTTTAAAAGTTTCGTTTTTTAACGCTTTTGCCGTTATTAAACATAAATCTTTTGCCGTTGAATAATGATTTTCGTCGTGCAAACCGTGTGGATTTGTAAAATTTGATGAGTTAGCGCCTAAATTTTGCGCCGTTTTATTCATTAAAGAAATAAAAGTGTTTCTATCTGTAAGCGTACACGCTAAACACTCTGCCGAGTCGTTACCACTTCTTAACATTAAACCGTATAAAAGGTCTAAAACGGAAATTTTTTCGCCTTCTTTTAAATAAATGCTTGAACCTTCAATACCAACGCAACTTTTTGGAACGGTAACTATTTTATTAACGTCAAAATTTTCTATAACGGTTAGTGCCGTAACTATTTTAGTAGTTGACGCTATTGGAAGTTTTAACGTTTCGTTTACGCTGTTAAACACTTTATTCGTGTTAATTTCCATAACGTATTCGGCTTTTGATTGCGTATAACAATACGAGTTTTTAACGGGCGTAACACTTATTAGAAAAAACTGTAAAATTACAAATAATACCGAAAAATATAATTTATTTTGTATTCTTTTCATTTAACGTGTTTGCAACAAAATTTAACGCGCCGTCAAACGCTTTTTCTATTGGGTCGTTAGGCACTTTAATAAAACTTGCAACGCCGTTGTTTACGTATAAAAACCCCGTTGGTAAATAATTTACAACTGCCCCACCACCACCTAAAAAAGGCTTGTTTTTGTTTTTATCAAATATTTTTACTTCACCGTATTCTCCACCGCCGGTAACGTACGCAAGCGTCATTTTTGAAACTGGTATTAAAATGGAATTTTCACCTAATTTAATAGGCGTTCCAATAATTTGTTTATCGTTTGATATTTCAGAAAGTTCTTTAATAGTTTTATAGGTTAAAGAATCAATCTTATCGCGACCATTTTTTTGCATTTTTAACTCCTTTAAGTATATGATTTGCAAAAAGCGCCTTAACTATGCAAAAAATATTAAAACATACAGTAAAACTAACGTTAATTGAACTAATTCCAACACTATTAAGGTACAAATTAAAGTCGCTATTATAATTAAAAAAACTGCTTGTATTATTAATATAAGTTTTAACGTTATTGCTAAACATAGATAAAAAAGAAATTAACGTAAGCGAATTAAAATCCGTTCCACAATCAACAACTAAATATAAAGAAATTGGCAAAAACGCCTTTTCGTCTCCACTAGAAAATTTAAAGTTTAATATAGTGTTTTTATTTATAATATAGGCTTTGTTATTTGCGTGAACGTAAAATCCGCCCTTATCACGCAACGTTACGTATCCACTTATAATTTTTATTATTTTTAAAGAATATATCGCAAAATATAATTTTTTTTCTTCTTTATTATAATAGGCGTAAACTGTTATAAATATAGGTGCAAATAAAAGAATAACAAAACCTAAAATTAAATATAAATACATAATTATATTGTTTGTAAAAATTTAATAAAAATGTACTTAACGTTAAGTAAGTAAGCAAAATTTTATTTTTTTAAAAAAATATAAAAGCCTTCTAACAAGAAGGCTTTTAACATACTTTTATTTTAGTAAAATAAATTTATAACATATTAAAATGCAAGCAACAAATTAAACTAATTATCGCTTTTAATTTCCGTAATTTTAATTGCTTTATACTCGCTATCGTCTTCGTTTAGGCATTTTAAGCAATTATCGCAAACTTTTAATGGATTAAGGTCGCACATCATACACTCTTTACAGTTAATGCAATCTCTATCATATAACACACATTTTTTATTCATAATTTAATTATATAATTATTTATAACTTTTTGCAACTAAAACAATAAGAATATAGCCCATTATTAAAATTTTATATATTTTTTAAACATTTGTTTGCTTTTACTGTAAAAATATGGTATAATTATTGCAAATAATTGTTAAGAGGTGTAATTTTGGCAAAAATTGAACCTAAATTAAACGAATTGTATTCCTATATAATAAATTATACGTCAAACAACGGAATTTCTCCAACCGTGCGTGATATTTGTAAAGATTTGCAAATAAAATCTACCGCCACGGCGCAATATTATTTAAATAAACTTATAGAACGCGGGCTAATATCAAAGCAAGGCGATAAAAAGCGTTCTTTAACCGTAACAAGCAAGTTTTCTGCAAAATCTATAACCGTGCCACTTATAGGAACTATAACCGCTGGCACTCCAATTTTTGCGGTTGAGAATTTTGAAGGATACTATCCTATTCCAGAAGAATATTCTAGCGAAGAAAATTTGTTTATGTTAAAAGTTAAAGGCGATTCTATGATTAACGCCGGCATTTTAGACGGCGATAAAATTATAGTTAAGCAAACTAACTCTTGTGAAAACGGCGATATAGTTGTTGCCCTTATTGACGATAGCGCAACCGTAAAGCGTTTTTACAATAAAAACGGCGTAATAATTCTTCACCCCGAAAACGAAATTTACGAAGATATTATTTGCAACAACGTAACTATACTAGGCATTGTTAAAGGCTTAATGCGTAAATTTTAAAATTATAAAAATAGCAAAAAACCCGCGTTTTTGGCGGGTTTTTAAATTATTTATTAAATTCGTTTACGTCTTTAATTACGGTATTTATTTGCTCGTTAAAATCTAGCGGTAAACTTTTTAAACCTTTTAATTTTTTAAAAAACGTAATTTGCCTTTTTGCGTAATGGCGTGAATTTAGTTTTACAAGTTCTTTTGCGGTTTCTAAATCTCCATTTAAAATACCGTCGTAAATTTCTTTATAGCCTATTCCTTGCATACATTGATTATTAATAGTTATTCCGCTATCAATTAACGTTTTTACTTCATTAACAAGCCCATCTTCAAACATTTTATCAACGCGTGCGTTTATTCGTTTATACAAAACGTCCCTTGGCATATCTATAGAATACGCTAAATAAGAAAATCTTGGCGTTTCTTTATCGTTTTGCATTGATTTCTTTTTGCCCGTTGAATAATAAATTTCAAGCGCCCTAACAACTCTAACTAAATCGTTTTTATGTAATTTTTTTGCAGTTTCTTCGTCAACTTTTAATAATTCGTTATATACGGCGTCAACCCCGTTGTTAGTTGCCAAATTCATAAATTTGTTTCTAATATCCAAATTTTTTGAAGTGTTGCCGTAACTCATTTTATATAATAAAGAATTTATATAAAAGCCTGTTCCACCACAAATAATTGCTGGCTTATTGTTGCTTATTATGCTATTTACGGCGTTTAACGCTAAATTTTCATAATCGGAAACGCTAAAATCATCAGTAGGATTACATACGTTTACTAAATGATGAACTACGCTTTCCATCTCTTGTTTAGTAGGTTTAGCCGTGCCAATATCTAAATTTTTATAAATTGCAAGCGAATCTGCATAAACTATTTGGGTATTTAATTGTTTTGCCAAATTAAACGCTAAATTAGATTTACCAGAACCCGTCGGTCCACAAATAATAATAAGTTCCGGCTTCATACTATCCTCTTAAACCACTTGTCAATTTCAGTGCGCGTAATTTTAATTGCAATAGGCCTACCGTGTGGACATTTTAAATTAATATCTCCATCTAACAACTTCATTAACGAGTTTACTTCTAAATTTGAAAGTTCTTTGCCCGCTTTTACCGCCGATTTGCACGCTTTTTGCATTAATTTTTCGTTAATAATATTAGGAACAGTTAATCTTTTAAACGAAAAATCTTCCATAATATCGGCAAAAAAGTCGTTTAAATTCATATCCGTTAATTCTAGCGGTATAGCGTTTACTTCTATTTTAGTTGAATATATCGTTGCGTCTATTCCTAAATCGTTTAAAAATGGGATTTTATCTAATAAAAAGTTGTGTTCGCTAGAATTTAAGTTCATATAAAAAGGAACTAATAAATCTTGCTTAACGATAGAATTCGTTTTTTGTAAATTTAAAAATTTATTATAAAGCAATCTTTCGTGCGCGGCGTGTTGGTCAATAATAAACATATCGCTTCCGTCGTCAAAGATTAAAAACGCATTTAAAACTTGCCCTTTAAAAGTAAGTTTTTTGGAGGCACTTATACTTTGTTGAATTGCTTGTTGCTTTTTTCTTTCAAGTTCTTCTATGTAACGCTTGTTTTCGGCAAAAATATCAACGTCAATTGGCGGATTAGTTGAATTTTGCGGTTCGGTAGCAAATAAATCTTTATCTTCGCTAACGTTTAAAAGCGGTTTAGAAACGTAGTCGTCTACTTTATACGTAAAATTCTTTATATCTTTTGGGGATTCGCCAAACCCGTTAACAATTTTTAGCGGTTCACTTTTAGCGTTTAAATTTTCATTTTTATAGTCGTTTGGACTTTTATAAACGGTTTCTTTTTTGTTTAATATTATGTTAACGGCACTGTCAGTTCCGTCTAAAACCTTTGATATTGTTGAATAAATTGCACCATAAACGACTGAATTTTCAACAAAACGCACGTCACTTTTATTAGGCGTAACGTTAACGTCTACCGCTTCTTTTGGCATAGTAATATAAAGCACAAAAAACGGATAACGGCGCTTCATTAAATAACTTGCGTACGCGTTATGAACTGCCGACGATATCGTAGAATTTGAAACGTAACGCCCGTTTAATATGGTAGTTTGATAACTTCTATTAGGCTTAGTGTAGTTATGCTTTCCTACGTAACCTTCTATTTTTACACCGTATAAATAATTTGAAATTTTAAATGAATTTTTAATTGCTTCTACGCCGTAAACTGAAATTAACGAGTCTTCTACCCCGTCGCCGTAAGACTCAATCATAATTTCGTTATTAACCGTGTATTTAAACGCAATATTAGGATTTGCAAGAACTAACCTTGCAACCATATCGTTAACTTCGTTTTCTTCACTTTTATCGCTTTTTAAAAACTTTAAACGAGCAGGCGTATTAAAAAACAAATCGCTAACTGAAATGTAAGTTCCGTTATTGCAAGGAAATTCTTCAATTTCGCTTTCAACACCGCCTTCGCTAGTAATGGTATATCCAATATTAGCGTCTAAAACCTTACTGCAAATAGTAATTTTAGATACGGACGCAATAGACGGCAACGCCTCGCCTCTAAAACCAAGAGTTTTAATATCATCTAAATCGCTAGTAGAATTAATTTTAGAAGTTGCGTGTGGCATTAACGCTTTTTTTAAATTTTCTTTATCAATACCACAACCGTTATCGTATACTTCAATTAAAGTTTTTCCTCCGTTAACTATATTAATAGAAATCTCGGTTGCACCTGCGTCAATACTGTTTTCTATTAACTCTTTTACTACGGAATAAGGGCGGTCAACAACCTCGCCCGCAGCAATTCTATTGTATACGGATTTATCAAGTATATTAATATTTGCCATTAGTTTATCCCTTTGAAATTTCTTTTAATTTATATAAAAACTCTAACGCTTGGCGTGGCGAAAAACTATCAATATCGGCGTCTAAAACGGCGTTTAAAAGCAGTGTTTCGCTATTAGAATTTTCTTCAATTTCTTTGATATTATTTGAAATATTTGCGCTATCTTTATTGTTTAAAACCTTTAAAATTTTACGTGCTTTAACAGTAACTTCGTTAGGAACGCCCGCAAGCGAAGCAACTTCTATACCAAAACTTTTATTTGCGCTACCCTCTTGAATTTTTCTTAAAAATATGATTTTACCGTCAAGTTCTTTAACGCAAATTTTATAGTTTTTAACGCCTTTAAACTTACCTTCTAATTCCGAAAGTTCGTGATAATGCGTTGCAAATAGAGTTTTTGCGCCTATTTTTTCTATCATATATTCAACTACCGCCCAAGCAATAGAAAGCCCGTCAAAAGTAGACGTTCCGCGACCAACTTCGTCTAAAATAACCAAACTGTTTTTAGTTGCCTTTTTTAAAATTAAAGCTACTTCGTTCATTTCAACCATAAAAGTAGACTGGTCAGAAATCAAACTGTCGCTAGCGCCTATTCTTGTAAATATTTTATCCGTAAGTGGAATAACGGCGCTTTTACACGGCACGTACGAGCCGATATGAGCAAGTATCGTTATAAGTGCAATTTGACGCATATACGTAGATTTACCCGCCATATTAGGACCTGTTATTATTAGCATATTATCCGTAGTTGAATTCATAACGCAATCGTTTGGTATAAATTGAGTGTCTGAAATTGCTTCAATAACCGGATGCCTACTACCTTGCAAAATCAGTTCGTTATCGCTAGGCGTAATTGTAGGCCTAACGTAATTGTTGCTTTTTGCTAAAATAGCAAAAGAAGTTAACACGTCTAAAACGGCAACCGCTTTTGAAGAACGTTGAATTTTTTGGATATTTTCTTCTAAAACAGACTTTATTTTTGCAAAAATTTCGCTTTCTATTTTTTCAATTTTTTGTTTACTAGTTAAAATTTCTTCTTCTAAAAGTTTTAATTCTTCGGTTATAAAGCGTTCGCCCGTAGTTAACGTTTGTCGTCTTACGTAGTTATACGGAACTTTATCTTTAAACGAATTAGAAATTTCAATATAATAGCCAAAAACTTTGTTAAAATTAATTTTTAAATTTTTAATGCCCGTTTTTTCGCGTTCGGTTGCTTCCATTTCCTTTAAAATTAAACTAGAATTGTCGGAAATTTCACGCAGGCGGTCAAGTTCTTTATCAAAGCCCTTTGCTATAAAACCGCCTTCTTTTAATATCTTTTGGTCTTCTTGTTCAAAAGCGTGGTTTAAAAGACTAGAAAGTTCAGTAAAATCGGTTATGTTTTTAGCAACGTCGTTTAAAATTTTACTGTTCGTTCCCGATAGCGTAAATATAATTGACGGAAACACGGATAAAGATGACGCAAGCATAATACAATCGCGAGGGGTAATATTATTGTTTGATATTTTACCAGAAAGCCTTTCCGTATCCCTTACGCTAGAAAGCAGTTCTTTAACGGCACCGCGAAGTAACGCGTTGCTATACAACTCCTCTACACCGTCTAACCTATAATTGATTTTGTCTATTGACTGTAACGGCGAAAGTAGCCAATTAACGAGCCTTCTTGACCCCATTGCAGTTTGAGTTTTATCAATAACCCAAAGTAAACTGCCGTATTTTTTACCGTCACGCATTGTTTTTGTAAGTTCTAAATTGCGTATTGCACTTTCGTTTAACGCCATAAATTCGCTTTGATTTACAATTTCAAGAGTGTTTATATTTTTAAGCGCGTGCTTTTGAGTTTCGTTTAAATACGCTAAAAGACCACCACAAGCGGAGATAATTGAATAATTATCTTCTATATCAAAGGAAACTAAATTTAAAACGTTAAATTGATTGCAAAGTGTTTTATACGCCCTAGTAAAGCCAAATTCCCAATCACTATACGCAGAAAATTTTACGCATTGCCCCCTTTTAACCGATAATATAGAGT
Source organism: Christensenellaceae bacterium (assembly GCA_045644385.1). Classification (GTDB taxonomy): domain Bacteria; phylum Bacillota; class Clostridia; order Christensenellales; family Borkfalkiaceae; genus HGM11412. Next base: position 112,994 of record JAZRGU010000002.1, on the reverse strand, counting down.
TAGCCTTTTGGCAAATTTTAGCACTTGCAATAATTTCGGACGGCATAATTTTATAAATTTGATTTATAATTTCGTTAAAAGAGCCGTCGTCGCTTACGTTTTGAGCAAAAAATTCGCCCGTAGTAATATCTAACCAACTAATTGCGTAAACGTTGTCCGTTTCGCTAACGGAAAGTATATAATTGTTGCTTTTTTCATTTAAAAGCGAGTTTTCAGTTATAGTGCCGGCGGAAATAATTTTAACTACGTCTCTTTGAACGATTCTTCCTTTGGTTGCGTCTTCAAGTTGCTCGCAAATTGCAACCTTTTCGCCTAACGAAACGAGTTTTGCTATGTAATTATCTGCTGCGTGATACGGTATTCCACACATTGGCGCGCGTTCATCTAAACCGCAGTCTTTTCCCGTAAGAGTTAAGTCTAATAATTTAGAAACTTTTATAGCGTCGTCGTCAAACATTTCGTAAAAATCGCCAAGACGGTAAAACAAAACTACGTCTTGATAATTTTTCTTTAAATTTCTATAATGCTCCATCATTGGAGTTGGCTTTTTTTCGCCAACTTGATTTTTTTTAGCCATTATTTTCCCTCACTAGCGTACCTATAAGCGACATACCGCCCGCTTTTTCTACTTTAACTTGTACAAATTCGCCAATTACGTTGTTTTGACTTTCAAAATATATCATTTTACCAAACTCGTCACGCCCAAGATACATTTGTTTTTTACAGTCGTAATCATCGCACAATACTTCTACGATTGTGTTAACGTAGGCGTTAGATTTTTGAGTGTTAATTTCGTTTTGCCTTGCAACAAGGCGCATAATTCTATCTTTTTTAGTGGCTTCGTCTACTTGATTATCCATTAAACTTGCCTTTGTGCCTTTACGTTTTGAGTATACAAACGTAAAAGCTCCGTCAAATTTAATATTGTTTACGGCGTTTAAGGTTTGTAAAAAATCTTCTTCCGTTTCACCTGGGAAGCCAACCATTATATCCGTAGTTACGGCGCAATTAGGTATTGCTTCTTTTATCATTTTATACCAACCGTAATAACCTTCGTAAGTATAGCGCCTATTCATTAAACCTAAAATTCTTGTTGAGCCCGATTGCATAGGAAAGTGAATACATTTACAAATATTAGGGTTTTCTTTAATAACGTTTATTACTTTTTGATTAATATCTTTTGGGTGATTAGACATAAAACGAAGCCTATATTTGCCTTCAATTTTACAAATATCGCTTAACAAATCGGCAAAATCGTAATTAAAATCTAATGTTTTACCGTAAGAGTCTACGTTTTGACCTAAAAGCGTAATTTCTTTATATCCCTCTTTTAAAAGGCTTTTGACTTCTTCTATAATAAATTCTGGTTGCCTACTTTGCTCACGCCCTCTAACGTAAGGAACTATACAATAAGTGCAAAAATTATTGCAACCGTACATTATATTAACCCAAGCGTTTGGGTAACTAGTACGATACGGTTTTACGGTTTCGTCTATATTATAATTTCCGTCGTGAACTTCAAAAACGCGCTTTTTTGTTGAAATGCGTTTATTTAAATACTCTTTAAATAAATTTAAGTTGTGCGTTCCAAAAACAACGTCAACAAACGGAAACTTAGTTTTTATGTAATCGGCCTTGCCGTTTTGTTGCATCATACAACCGCCAACGGCAATAATAAGGTCGCGATTTTTTGATTTTATAGGCTTTAAAGCCCCAATATTTCCTAGCGCGTGTTGTTCGGCGTTTTCACGAATACAGCAAGTGTTAAAAATTATAACGTTTGCAAGCATATCGTCGTCAGTTTTAGTATAGTTAAGTTCTTTCATCATGCCGGCAAGTTTTTCAGACTCGTGAACGTTCATTTGACAGCCGTACGTGTAAATTTTATAGTATTTCATAATAGTATATTATACATTTAAAAACCATTAAATTCAAGCATATTTAACGTTTTTAATAAATTTATTTATTAAATAACAATTATAACGTATTACATAAAAGTTTGATTTTTGCAAAAAATTATAATAAATGAAATTATTTTTAAAAATATCCGCATATTGTTTAATTATTATTTTTACGGCACTACTTGGCGTAAGTTTATATACTATAATTTTAGTTAAAGACGTTCATTTAGACGAAGCAAAATTAAGTGCAAAAACTATAAATTACGAATTTTACGACGATAACGAACAAATTTTACAAACAAGTAATTTAAAAAACCAAAATAATAACGTTAAAATTGAAGATTTAAATAAGCACACTATAAACGCTTTTATAGCAATAGAAGATAGAAAATTTTACACTCATAAAGGTTTTGACGTTAAAAGAATGGTTGGCGCAACTTTAAATAACGTAAAAAGTTTAAAACTAAAAGAAGGCGCGTCTACAATATCGCAACAACTAATTAAAAACACTCATTTAAATAATAAAAAAACTATTAAAAGAAAACTTTACGAATTAAAAATTACAACGGAACTAGAAAAAAAGTACACAAAAGAGCAAATTTTAGAAAAATATTTAAATACTATTTATTTTGGAAGCGGTGCGTACGGCATAAATAACGCAAGTTTACTTTATTTTAATAAAAGCGCCAAAGATTTAACTTTAAACGAAAGTTGTATTTTGGCAGGCTTAATAAAATCCCCCGCTAACTACTCGCCCATTACAAATTACGAAAATTCTATAAAGAGAAAAAACGTCGTTTTAAAATGTATGCTTGATTGTAATTTTATAAGTAAAAGCGAATATAACGAGTGTTTAAATAAAAGCGTAAGCGTAAATAAAAATAAAATTAAAAACTATTACGACGATTATATTAACGCAACGCTACTTGAATACGAAAACTTAAATATTAACCCTTATAACTATAATACTATTAAAATATATACTTCACTCAATTTAAAACAACAACAGTCCATTAGCGATATTAATATACAAAATATGCCAAACGCCAATAGGCGTCAAATTATAATAAACAGTAAAAATGGCGATATTATCGCATTTTATGGAAATAATTCTAATTATAAAAGAAGCCCCGCATCCACCGTTAAACCTTGGCTTGTTTACGCCCCTGCTATTAACGAAAATTTTGTTAAAGAAAGCACGATATTAAAAGACGAAAAAAAGAATTTTGGCGGTTACTCACCCAAAAATTACGGCGATAAATATTACGGAAAAGTTACCGTTAAAACCGCATTAATTAAAAGTTTAAACGTAACTGCGGTAGATTTGTTAAACAGTTTTGGAATAGAAAAGTCAATAAAATATGCAAATAAAATGAATTTAAACGTTAATAATAAAGACTTATCTATCGCACTTGGCGCAATAGAAGGCGGTATGACGTTACAAGAAATTTGCGACGCTTATACTACGTTTTCTAATAAAGGAAATTACGTAAAATCGCATTTTATAAAAAAAATAGTATGCGATAATAAAACCCTTTATAAAAACAACAACGACTCTAAACAAGTTTTTAAAGAAGAAACGGCTTATATAATTAACGACGCGCTAAAAGAGTCTACCAAAACGGGAACTTCTTCTAAATTAAAAGGTTTTGACTTTGATTTATGTGCAAAAACAGGTACGAACGGCAAAATTAACGGAAATTTAGACGCATATAGTATTGCTTATACCTCTAACCACGTTTTAGGTACTTGGCTTGGTTTTGACGATAACACACTAATGCCAAACACGATTACGGGCGGAAACTATCCTACGATTTTTCAAAGAGAAGCGTTAAAAAATTTATACGCAAATAGTAAGCCTAACAGTTTTGACGTTCCACCTAATTTAATTAAAGAGTATATAGACGAAGCGTATTTACTTGAAAACGAAAAAGAAATTGTTTCAAACGAAACAAGCGGTAAAGCGTATTATTATATTAAAGGCACACAGCCAACTGAAAATAAAGCGTTAAATAATAATTTGGAAATTATTGATGCTAATATTACGTTAAATAACAACGTTGTAAGTATTAATTTAGACGTAAAAAATGCAACCGATTTAAAAATAGACAGAATTTTTAACAACGCAGTAACCAACGTATACAGCGGTAAATATATAGATTATTTTATAGATAAAATCTACAATTTTGGAAAATACGAATACGTTGTTACGGTTAAATATAATAATCAAACTAAAACTATTAAACTACCAAACGTAATATACCAAAAATCTAGTTTATCTACTATAAATTCTGACGATTGGCTTCGCGACTAACTATAACAAACAAAATAAAACTTGCGGGTATTATCGCAAAACAAAATGCGTTAGTAAATTTACTAACGCATTTATTCTTTTTTAATTATTATTTATTTAAAAGTTCAGCAATTGAAATACCGTTATTGTCGCTTTCAGTCCAACCCCTAATATCTTCGTCGTCAACTTTTGCCTTTTTCTCTTTTTTAGGCTTTTCTTCTACTTCTTTAACAGGTGCGTCAATTAAAGCCTTAATAGAAAGAGTGATTTTTTCTTTTTCAACGTCAATCGCTAAAATTTTAGCGTCAACTTCTTGACCAATTTTAAGTGCAGTTGCTGGATTTTCAAGGTATTCGTGGGAAATTTGAGAAACGTGAACTAAACCGTCAACACCCTTTTCAATTTCAACGAAAGCGCCAAAGTTTACAATTCTAACAACTTTGCCTTTAACAACGTCGCCAACGGCGTATTTTTCACTTACGGTATCCCAAGGCTTTGGTTGTAATTGTTTATAGCCGATAGAAACTTTTTTATTTTCTTTATCAACTTTTAAAACTACAAAGTCATACGCTTTGCCAATTTCTAAAACGTCTTGTGGGTTTTTAACGTTAGTCCAAGAAAGGTCTGAAACGTGTGCTAAACAGTCAAATCCGTTAACTACTACGAAAGCGCCGAATTGAGCAAATCTTGCAACAGTACCTGTAACTATATCGTTTTCTGCAATATTTGCAAAGAATTCTTCTTCTTTTGCTAATTTTTCTGCTTCCCTTGCTTGTTTTTCAGCCTCTAAAATAACTTTTTGAGAGCCTACAATTTCCTTTTTTCTATTATTGTATTCAACTTTAAGCGCTTTTAATCTTAAAGTTTTGCCAACGTATTTTTCTAATTCTTTAACAAAACCAATTTTAATTTCTTTTGCAGGAACGAAAACGTCAAAATTCTCGTATTTAGCAGTTAAACCACCTTTATTGAAAGCGGAAATAGTAACGTTTACTATTTTGCCTTCTTTAAGTTCGTTAACAAGCGCTTCTTCACGTTTTAAAACTTCAATTTGTTTTTGAGATACGGTAAGCGGTTTAGTGCTCATTACCACAACCTCAATTTCTTCGCCAACTTTGTAGCAATTATTGCTAAAATCTTCACAAGAAAGTTGTTCTTTTTGAACAGTTATATCGGTTTTGCCATCGAAATAAACTTTTAAGCCGTCTGCGTCTACTTTAGAAATCACAACACTTATTTTTTGCCCCTTTTTAAGATTTTGCTTTTCATCAAGCAAAGCAACTGCTTGTTCCATTGAATTTACTTCTTTATTTTCCATTGTTAAGAAAACCTCCATTGACTGTTCTAGTGGCGTGGAAGCACCGCTGACAATCCCTACACTTTTATAATTTTTTAATTTATTATAATCTAGCCCGTTAGGCTTAGATATCAAGTAAGTGGCGTTGCAATTCTTTTTACAAATATTATAAAGCCTTGCCGTGTTTGAACTTGTAGTTCCGCCAATAACCACAATAGCGTCGCATTTTTTTGAAAGCATTTCCGCTTCACTTTGACGCTCCATTGTAGTATAACAAATAGTTTTAAAAATCTCAACTGTTTTGATTGACATTTTCTTTATTTTTTCAAAAATTATTTCAAATTTTTGTAAAGAATAAGTCGTTTGAGAAACAACGCAAACTTTTTCGTAATTTGCAAGGTCGTTTGGGATATTATCGCCGTCAATAATAATAGCACTATTATTACACCAGCCGTTTATTCCTTTAACTTCGGGATGCTCGCATTTACCAATAATAACTATTTGATACCCATCGTTATAATAATCGTGCACTATATTTTGTATTTTTTTTACAAACGGGCAAGTCGCATCAACAACCGTAACTCCACGACTTTTAAGAGTTTCAAAAACGTTTTTACTTTCGCCGTGAGAACGGATAATAGCCGTACTGCCGTTTGGAATTTCATTTGGCGAGTACACCGTTATTAAACCTTGTTTTTTTAAACTATCTAAAACGGCTTCGTTATGAATAATATCGCCTAAAATATACGCGCCTTTGCCTGCTAAACTTTGCGCCGTTTCAATAGCGCGCTTAACACCCATACAAAAGCCTGCGTTTTTAGCGAGTATAACTTCCATTATTTATTATTTCCACCTTTAATTTTATCAACTTTATCAAATAATTGACTTTGAACTTCTAGCATTTTTTGTTTTATTATTAAAGTAGCCTCGTTTGCAACGTCTTCACTAAACTTTTTGTCGTAAAATTCAGTTAACTCAAAAGGCTTTCCTACCATTGCATAGTTGCGTTTAAACGGACTGATTTTACTGTGTATTATAATTGGAACAATTTTAGACTTACCCTTTATAGCAAAAAGAGCCGTACCCGTTTTTATATCTTGCAAAGTATTGTCTTTTTTGTTTCTTGTTCCTTCGGGAAATATACCTAACCTTTTTTCGTCTTTTAAAACTTTTAAACCTTCTTTTACGCTTTGTAAACTAGGGTTATCCCTATCAATAGGAATTGAGCCTAACTTTTTTAAAAACCAAGCGACTATTTTATTGTTGTACCACTCTTTTTTTGCCAAAAAATACGTTTTACCCTTATAAACAGAGCCGATAACTAAAACGTCTGCTTTTCCTAAATGGTTGCAAACTACTATGCTTTTTCCGTCTTGAATTAAATTTTCTTTATCAAAAACCGTAACCCTAAAAAATATTTTGTACGCAACGTACATAAACGGGCGTAGTATTTTATAAAACATTGTTAAACCTCTTTAATATATGAAGTTACCGTGTTAATAACTTCGTCAATCGTTAAATTAGACGTGTCTAATAAAACCGCGTCTTCCGCTTGTTTAAGGGGAGCAAATTGCCTATGAGAATCGTTATAATCTCTTTGTTCAATTTCGGCTTTTAAAGTATTAAAATCAACTATTTGCCCTCTTTCTTTTAACTCGTTATAACGCCTTTGCGCCCTTACTTCTACCGACGCCGTTATATAAAACTTATATTTTGCAAAAGGTAAAACGTGTGTGCCGATATCCCTTCCGTCTAATACGCAATTCGTTCCCTTTGCAATTTGTTGTTGAAGTTCAACGAGTTTACTTCTAATATTTTTATGAGCCGATATATCGGAAGCCTTCATAGAAATTTCGTTTTTTCTAATATCCGTAGAAACGTCAACCCCGTCTAAATAAGTGCGTTGGCTACCGTCAACGTATTTAACGCTAATATTTATTTTGTCAATTATTGAATTAACTTCTTGCTCGTTTTTGCAATCAATTCCTAATTGATGCGCCTTTAAAGCACAAGCGCGATACATAGCGCCCGTGTCTAAATACAATATATTAAGTTTTTTAGAAAGTGCTTTTGCTATTGTAGATTTACCGCTTCCAGAAGGACCGTCAAGAGCAATGTTTATCATATGCAATCTCCTATATATTTTATGATTTTATCTTATATTTTAAATATTTTTCTAATTTAATTATTGCCTGCTACATACCCCGTAGAAAACGCAATTTGTAAGTTGTAACCGCCGGTAAAAGCGTCAACGTCTAAAACTTCTCCAACAAAATATAAGCCTTTTACAAGTTTGCTTTCCATAGTAGAAGGGTTAATTTCTTTAACCAAAACGCCACCGCTAGTAACTACGGCTTCGTTAAAATCACGCATTGAGTTTAAAGAAAATTCAAGATTTTTTAGTGTAGTAACAAGCCTTCCCCTTTCTTGCGCGGTAATTTCGCTATTCTTTTTAAACGAGTTTATCTCCGCACGTTTTATTATAAGCGGAATTATTGCTTTTGGCAACAATAAATCCAAAGAATTTTTAATCAATTTATTTTTATTAATTTCAAAATCGCGTAAAATTCGTAAATCTAGTTCTTTTAAAGTAAGGGCTGGCTTTAAGTCTATTGATAACGTTACGTTTAAAAAGTTACGCCTATTTGTTAACGCAGAAGCAGTTAATATAAGCGGACCCGACACTCCGTAATGAGTAAAAAGCAATTCGCCTTGTTCTTCGTAATAAGGTTTTGCTCCGTCTTTAACCGTCAATTTAACGTTTTTAAGTGTAAGACCTTGTAGTTCTTTATAATCTTCGCCTTTTAAATTAAAACCGCAAAGAGACGGTTTTAAAAGACTTACGTTATGCCCGACGCTTTTTGCAAATTCGTACCCGTCGCCCGTAGAACCCGTTGACGGATAGGACAAACCGCCCGTTGCAATAATAACTTTATCGCAAAAATATTCGCCTAAATTAGTTTTAACGCCCTTTACACAACCGTCTTCTACTATTAACTCGGTTACAAATTCGTTTAATTTTACGTTTACGTTTGCGTTATTAAGGGCGTTTTGTAAAACCTTAATAACGTCGCTAGATTTATCGCTTAACGGAAAAACCCTATTTCCCCTTTCGGTTTTAGTTTTTAAACCTAAACTTTCAAAAAAAGAAATAACGTTGCTAGGAGTAAACGAGTTAATTGCACTCATTAAAAACTTTGGGTTAGAAACAACGTTACTAAAAAACGCGTCAACAGTGCAATTATTAGTTAAATTGCACCTACCTTTACCCGTAATATATAATTTTTTACCTAATTTTTCGTTTTTTTCAATCAAAATAACGTCGTTTCCGTTTTTTGCTTGAAAATACGCGGATATCATACCGGACGCGCCTCCGCCAACAACAACGGTTTTCATAAAAATTTACCCTTTATATTATAATCAGCGAGGGCATATTATGCCCTCGCTTTAATTTTTAAACCGGATATACCGACCCTTTAACTAAATCGGCGTCAATTTGCTTATCCCTAGCAAGCCTATATTTAAAGAAATTAATAGCAACTTGATTAAAAAGTGCGTATGAAAGCACGTCTTCTTCTTGCGTGTAATATTCTTTAATTTCTTCTTTAAATTTTTCATATTCAGGCGGAATATCGTCGGCTGGTCTATGAGTTACGCGCTTTTCGTCGCCTAAAATTTTCTTAACGACTTCTTCGTTTGGCTCGGCAATAAGTTTACCGTATTCGCCTTTAACAAGTGCTTTAAACTCTTTTGTTACCATTTTATATCTTTCACCTTGTAAAACGTTTAAAACGGCTTGTGTACCTACTATTTGCGACGACGGCGTAACCAACGGCGGATATCCGCAATCTTTTCTAACGTTAGGAACTTCGGCAAGGCACTCGTCTAAAAGGTCAAATTTACCCGCTTGTTTTAATTGCGACATTAAGTTAGAAAGCATACCGCCCGGAACTTGATAAATTAACGTTTTTACGTCGCATTGCCTTACTTTTGGGTCTAAAATACCGTCTTTTTCAAGCCTATTTGCAACGGTTTTAAAATGCTCGTTAATAGGAACAAGTTTTTCTAAATCAATACCCGTGTCGTATTTAGTACCGCTTAACGTTGCAACCAACGGCTCGGTTGCAGGTTGAGAAGTTCCGTTACCCATAGCGGAAAGCGCGCAGTCAACTATATCGCAACCGGCTTCAATCGCCTTTATATATATCATATCGCCCGTACCAGTAGTATTGTGGGTATGAAGGTGAATTTTAGTTTCGGGTTTTAAAACTTTACGCATACCGCTTATAATTTCGTAAGTGGTATAAGGGAGTAAAATATTAGCCATATCTTTAAGGCAAATATTATCCGCACCCATATCTTCTAAAAGTTTTGCCTTTTTAATAAAATACTCGTTATCGTGAACGGGGCTAGTAGTATAACAAATAGTAGCCTCGCAAATACCGCCGTATTTTTTAATTGCTTTCATAGCAACTTCCATATTGCGCTCGTCGTTTAACGCGTCAAAAACTCTAATAACGGTTATTCCGTTTTTAATTGACGCTTCTACGAATTTTTCAACAACGTCGTCTGAATAATGCTTATAGCCAAGCAAATTTTGACCGCGAAGCAACATTTGAAGCGGTGTTTTTTTGATATATTTTTTTAACGTGCGAAGCCTTTCCCACGGGTCTTCGTTTAAAAAGCGCAAGCAACTGTCAAAAGTTGCGCCACCCCACGCTTCTATTGAATAATACCCTATATCGTCAAGTTGAGTAAGCATTGGTATCATTTCTTCAAGTTTCATACGGGTTGCCGCTTGCGATTGATGGGCATCGCGTAGTATTGTTTCAGTTATCATTACTTTATTAGCCATTTATAATCTCCTATTTAAGCATATAATGCAAGTAGTACGCCTGCCGCTATTGCAGAGCCGATTACGCCTGCAACGTTTGGACCCATAGCGTGCATTAATAAGTGGTTGTTAGGGTCGGCCTCTCGCCCAACCTCTTGTGAAATTCTAGCAGCCATTGGAACGGCGGAAACGCCAGCCGAACCGATAAGTGGGTTAATCGTTCCTTTTGAAATAAAGTTCATAAGTTTTGCAACTAATAAACCGCCGATTGTGCCCATACAGAACGCGCATAAACCAAGCGCTATAATTAATAAAGTGTCTACGTCTAAAAAAGTGGTGCCTATTGCCTTTGAGCCTACCATTAAACCTAAAAAGATAGTAATGGTGTTCATCAACCCGTTTTTAGCGGTATCGGCAAGCCTATCGGTTACACCGCTTTCTTTTAATAAATTACCAAACATAAGCATACCTAAAAGCGGTATTGCGTCCGGTAAAATTAATCCTACAATTAAAGTTACGAGTATAGGAAAGATAATTTTTTCCGCTTTTGATACTTTACGCAACTGTTTCATTTTAATTTTACGTTCATTTTCCGTAGTAAATAAACGCATAAGCGGTTTTTGAATTATTGGAATAAGCGCCATATAAGAATAAGCCGCTATCGCTATTGCAGGAAGTAAATCTTCCGCAAGTTTTTTAGTAACGTATATTGCGGTAGGACCGTCCGCCCCGCCTATTATTGCAATCGCGCCCGCCGCTTGATTTGTAAAGCCAAGCAACACCGCGCCAAAAAACGTTAAGAATATTCCAAGTTGCGAAGCCGCGCCTATAAGCATACTCTTTGGATTGGCAATTAACGGACCAAAATCCGTCATAACGCCTATTCCTAAGAATATAATTGGCGGAAAAATAACCCAATCTACGCCTTTATACAAATAATAGAATAATCCAAAATTACCTATAACGGTTTCGCCAGACATTTTTAAAGCGTTTGCTTCAAACGTATAATTTAATCCGTTTAACGTTATACTAAAACCGTTTTCTATAAGTTTTTGTACTTCGCTTATATTTGAAACGTTAAACAATTTAGTAAGATGCTCGGCAGTTCCCCTTGCAAACTCTACGTTAGAATTAACGTCCGTTAAAATATATCCTTTTTCTCCATATAAAATTCTATAAGACCCTGGTATATTTATAATAAACATACCAAAAGCAATTGGAAGAAGTAGCAAAGGCTCAAATTTTTTAACAACCGCCAAATAAAATAGTATAAACGATATTAAAATCATAACTAAATTTTGCCAAGTTGCCTCACCGCCAAAAAGCGAATAAACGCCCGTACTTTGCCATAAATTGCTAAAAGAATTTATAAAATTTTGAAAAAACCCACATAGTGAATTCAACATTTAACTACTCCTATTAGCCGATTATAGCCATAACGTCGCCCGTGTTTACGGATGCTCCCACTTGCGCTTTATACGAAATAACACCGTCGCAAGGTGCGGTTATGTCGTTATCCATTTTCATTGCTTCTAAAACCAAAACAACGTCGCCCGCTTTAACGCTTGCGCCTTCACTAAACTTTAACGCTTTTATCATACCAGGCATTGGCGCTTCCATTTTAGTTCCGTTTGTAACCGTAGTAGCGGGTTTAACTTCTTGCTTGCTTTCAACTTGTTGTGGTTTTACCGCTTCAACAGGTTTAACTTCGTTTACAACGGGCGTTACAGTGTTAGTTACACCAACTTCTTCTACGCCTACTTCATATTTTTTTCCATCAATAGTTACGATAAAATTACGCATTTTATACTCTCCTTTAATTATAATTTTTTAATTCTTTTTACTACGAATTCGCATTTTTTTGCGCTTTTAGTTTCAGACGCATAATACGCGGTAATTGCTGAAATTATAGCAACTTTTATATGTTCGGGAATTTCATTAGAATTTTGTAAAGTTGCAGGTTTATTAACTTCGTTTTTATTTTCAACAGTCTCAACCTTCTTGTTGCCTTTTGAAAAAACGTAGCCGAATAGCCATACGAAGCATACGATTATGCCTATCCCCAAAAACGTAACGAGTAGACCTATTATAAACGTCAACAACCCGTCTTGCAGTATTTGCAAGGAAATAGCGGATATATTATTAATCATTTTACACCTCTAAATTAACGTTTGCAATACTGAAATTACGTGTTGGCGAACGAATTGCGGTTCAATAACGTTATCAATATACCCTAGTTTAGCCGTGTTAAACGCATCTTGCATTTCTGCGTATTTTTCTTCTAATTCGCAAAGTTTAGAATTATCAATAGTGTTATAAGTTACGCTTGCGCCAACCGTTTTATCAAATAAAGATATTTTAGAATTAACGAAGGCATAAGTATACGCATTTCCAAAATTCTTTGAAGCAAATGCCGTATATCCAAAACCTATTGCCTTGCCGTATACAACTGAAATTCTAGTTGTATTAGATAAATTATACAACATATTGTTAATTTCGGTTAAAATAGGCGAAGTTGCGGTTACGTCGTTACTTTTAATACCCAAAGTGTTAACAAACGTTAAAATAGGTAAATTATTATCTATACAATAACTTGCAAAATTCTTTATTTTTATAACGTTGTTTAAATTGAGTTCAACGCCGTTTTCTTCGCCGTCAAATAAAAGCATACCTGCACTTATACCGCCTACTCTACCAACGCCCGTAATAACTTCGCTACTAAACGCTTTGTTTAATTCTATAAATGAATTCTTGTCGTAAACGGCTTCTATTAAAGATTTTGCGCTAACTTTAATATTAAGTTCGGGCATAGAACGGTTTAAATCGTCTTCCCCGTCTATAACAGCGTTTGAAATTTGGGGTAAAGTGTTTAATATTTTAACTATACCGCCTTTAACGTCTTTTAAAGAATCAACCGTAAAAGTGTTAATTCCGTTTTGACATTTACCGCCACCTATAACTTCTTTAAGAAGCGGTTCTTTTGCGCTTGCCGAAATAACTGCGGGGCTAGCGTAAGAAACGCAAGCGTCTTTTACGTTAAACGCGTATTCACAATTTGCAAACAACAAGGAAAGTGAGCCGTAAACGTCGCCCGTTGCAACGGCAAATTGCGGTGCTATATCTTTTAGCGTAACAGAAGACGCTAAAATTGAAGAAATACTTTCTAATACAGACACGCCTTCACCAACTTGAACGCCTTTACTATTAAGTAAATATAACACGGGAACGTTTGCTTCAATAGCCTTTTTTTGACAGTTTAATATCTTTTGGCAACTTGCGCTACTTAAACCGCCGTCTAATACAGCGCCGTTTTGCGCTATAACGTAAATTGGAAACCCGTCAATCGTAGCGTAACCTGTAACAACGCCAAGCCCGTTTACGTCTTCATTATAAAAATCGTTTTTTATAAATGAAAAAGTATTTAACTCTACAAAACTATCGTCGTCTATAATTTGAGAAATATCGTTTCTTACTTGCGTTGAGTTTTTATAAAGTTCAACTTTGCGTTTGTCAAGCATATCAAAAATATCCATAAACTCCTCCATTAATTTTATATAATAATTTTAACACATAAGTGTTAACTTTGCAATAAATACATTAAAATTATTACATAAACGTTAAAATTAAAGGTTTAATAACGCTTTAAAATTTAACGTTTAATTATTTACACTTTATTATTTTTTTTATTTTCAAAATAATTTATAACCCATTTAACGGCGTACATTACCGTTATTATAACCGCAATAACTACAAATATGGCTAATACTCCTTGCCACATGATATTTAGCGATTTAAACACGTTTTCTTTAACGTTTGCAAGCAAATTAAATAAAAACATAAACCCCTCCTAACCTACTAAACCTATAATTAAACCACCTACGATGGCAGAAGCAATTTGACCTGAAACGTTTGCCCCGGCAGCGTGCATTAAAAGATGGTTTGTAGAGTCTTCTTGCAAGCCTAATTTTTGAACTACGCGCGAAGCCATAGGGAAAGCCGAAATTCCAGCAGCGCCTATCATAGGATTGATTTTAGACTTACTAAACAAGTTCATAAGTTTACAGAAGAATACGCCTGCAACGGTATCAAATACAAAGGCGAATAAACCAAACGCCATAATTAAAAGCGTTTGTATCGTAACAAAACTCTTTGCTTGCATTTGGAAAGATATCGTAATGCCAAGTAACAACGTTATAAGATTTGAAAGGTTGTTTTGGGCAGTGTCGCTTAAATTGTTTAACACGCCACACTCTCTTATAAGGTTACCAAACATTAAAAATCCTACTAGTGCAAGCGAATCGGGTGCAATTAAACCCGCAACTAACGTAACTATAATTGGAAATAAAATTTTAGTTAATTTGTTTACGGAAGAAGGCTTATACGGCATTTTAATACGCCTTTCATTTTTAGTAGTTATACATTTAATAACGGTAGGTTGAATAATAGGAACAAGCGCCATATAAGAATAAGCAACAACCATAATTGCGCCTAAATACTTACTTTTTAAAACTTGCGCAACTAAAATTGAAGTTGGTCCGTCCGCCGCGCCTATAATGCCGATAGAAGCCGCGTCGTTAAGTTCAAAACCGCAAAGCGACGCAAGTAGTATAGTTAAAAATATACCAAATTGCGCAGCACCGCCAATTAAAAACAATTTTGGATTAGATAAAAGCGGACCAAAATCTATCATTGCGCCTATACCTATAAATAATAAAATAGGCATTGCTTCGCTTGCTTCAATCCCTATTTCAAAAAGCCATTGTATTACGCCTTGCGTAACTACTGCTTCTTTTCCGTTAGGCAAAACTTCACCGCAAAACGAACAAATAGCACCATAAACAGTTGGATTATCTATATGTTCGCAAGCACTTAATACGTTTGCAAAAGGAATATTTACAAGAATAGCGCCAAAACCCATTGGAAGTAAAAGAGCAGGCTCAATATTTTTTGCAATTGCAAGAAATATAAGCAAACCACCGATTATCCACATTACAATATGTTGCCATTCAACAGCCGTAATGGTTTGAGTTAAAAAAGACATAAAAACTCCTCATTATAACTTTATAAAATTATAACATTATACTTAAAAACTTGCAAATATATAATATAAAACAACAAAAAACTTTACGTTAGAAAAATATTTAAATCATTTACTTAAAATTATTAAAAAAAATAGGCTCTTATTTTAAAGCCTATTTTTGTTATTTTATACCACGTTACAATGGTCTAAAAATTTATTAAACGCAACTATTCCAGCGCGGTCTTTTTTAAAGACTGACGTGTTTTCTAAAACGTCTGCACAAGTTTTATTAACGTATTCGTTTATAATTGCCGACGCCTTTTTAAAATCTTTTATATTTGGATATTTTTTAATAAGAGTTGCAATCATTTTGCGATGAATATATAAATCGTTTTTCTTGTTAGAAATTTCTTCCTTATTATATTCAACGTTTTTACATAATATGTTTGCAATATCGTATAATTGGCGTTTTAATCTTTCAGGCAAAACGAATAACCCCATACACTCTATTAAATCAACGCCTTTATTTACAATATTATAATGTTCTTTGCGTGCGTTAAATATGCCGTTAGGATATTCTTCGCTAGTGCGGTTGTTTCTTAAAATTAATTCTACGCAATACCTATTATCGCCTAAAAACCTTGCAATAGGAATTACGGAATTGTGCCTTACCCCGTCCGTACTAGCAATAAGGTTAACGGCTTCGTCGCTATACGTTTTCCACTTTTCTATAATTTCCGTTGCTAAAATTTCTACGCTATTACGATTAAAGCCCGAAATTCGTATAACTGAATTATAAAAATCTAAAATTTCTACGGCAACATCTTTATACACCTTGCTTTTATACGATTTTAACGCTTTAACGTTGTGTAAAGGCATTACGTATTTACCGCCTTGAAAATACTCGTGATTTAATAACGACTCGTTAACGCTTATCAAATCTAAATTACAACCTATAAAATAATTAGGAAACGTTTCTATAAAATCAAAAAGTTTAGTTACAGTTTCGCCCGTAACTTTCATTGGAACGTGGTTTTTGTTAAAAACTATGCAATGCTCGTTAAAATACGAGTACGGATAATACTGCATTGCCCAATCTTCGTTTGCTAGGCTTATAGAAACCGTTCTTAAGTTACAGTGCGAAGGTTGAGTTTGGTTTCCGTAATAACCTTCGTTTTCTTTACAAATGTTGCATAAAGGATAACTTTGGCTAGCCGTTTGAGTTGTAACGTTATTAATATCGTTATTATTTTTAGGTTCGCCTAAATTTATTACAATTTCAAGGGAATTACGCAATTTATCGGCTTTTAATGCGACGTTTTTATCGGTAGCGGACTTTTTTATATAATAGTTTTTAACGCTTAAATTATATAAATAGTCGCACGCTTTTTGAGAACCAAAATTTTCTTTTATAGTAACGAAAGTTCTGTTTACGTCAGACGGCTTTGGCGATAATAAACCAAAAATATAACACGCAAACATATCGCCTTCTTGCTCGCTTTTAACGATATTATTTGAAGTTGCAAATTCTATAATTTCATTTATTAAAACGTCGGGAACGTTAAAACTTGAAACGTCAAAATCTTCTAAATTATCTATCGTAGGATTTTGAAAGCCAAACTCGTGAAGAAGAACGTTTCTAGTATAAATAACGTCTAACTCGTCAAGCCCTAAAAAAGTTTTGGCGTAAATAATTAATTTTTCAATTAAAATTTTTCCGTCTATCATTTTGCCACCTTAATACGTAATTGCTAAAAAGTATACCATATAAATATTAAATTCGCAAGTGAAATTTTAGCGTTTGTCTGGATGCATTAAAGAATTTTCTTCGTTTTCTTTGCGCATTAACTTTTTATCTTTTAACAAATTTCCCCTAACTACCGACTGGTTGCCGTACTTTTGCTTAATTTTAGAAATTGTAGAATTTAACTTAACTTTTTCATCGTATTCGCCAGAATAAATAGAAAGTTGCTCTACTTCGTTAAACCCTTTAACCGACAAGCCAAGCGTTCTATAATTAACGTACTTGTTTCTATTTTTTATAAATAATTCAAGCGCTTTTTTAGAAAAATCTTCCGGTAGCATAGTAGGAGCATCAAACGATGCTTGCCTTGTTATAGAAAACAAGTTTTCATCACGCATATAAATAGAAATTGAAGTTGCACTTTTAAGCCCGTAAGATATTAACCTTGCCGAAACGCTTTCCGCTAAAACGGTAAAAACCATGCTTGCGTCTTCGTTTGTAACAACGTCTCTATACGAAGTCATAGAATTGCCAACCGATTTAATTTCGTCGCCTTCGCCGTCGTAAGAAACGGGAGCATCGTCTAACCCGTTAGCATAATCGTGTAAAATTCCGCCCCATTTGCCGAATTTTAAAACTAAATAGTCTTTATCAATTCTAGCAAGGTCACCTATCGTTTTAACGTTAATTTTATTGAGTTTTGCACTCATTGATTTTCCAACGTAAAGCAAGTCGCTAGCGGGCAAATGCCATATTTTTTCTTTAAAATTATCAAAAGAAACAACGCTTGTCCCGTCTGGTTTTTTTAGGTCGGAGCCAAGTTTAGCAAACACTTTGTTAAAACTAACGCCAACGGAAACCGTTAAACCAAACTCCTCTTTTACCCTACGGCCAATATCGTCGGCAATAAACTCGCCACTTTTAAACATTTTTAGCGAGTCGGTACAGTCAAGCCAACACTCGTCAATGCCAAAAGACTCAATTTTATCGGTATACGTTTTATAAATATTTCTAACTAGTTTAGAATAAGCCGTAAAATGTTTGTGATTTGCTTCTACACAAATTAATTGAGGACATAATTCTTCGGCTTCCCTAATAGTCATACCCGTTTTTACGCCTAATTTTTTAGCGTTTTCACTTTTTGCTAAAATTATGCCGTGCCTATCTTCTACGCTACCGCAAACGGCAACGTATTTACCTTTTAAACTTGGGTTTAAAAGTATTTCTACACTTGCGTAAAAATTATTCAAATCTACGTGAAGAATCGTCCTCATTTTTTTCTCTTTTTAAAAAGTTTTTTAAAATATTTTTCTATTTTTTCGCCTTTTTTGTAAATCAACATAGAAATGCTTACTATAACCACAAAAAGAACTATCCATAAAAGTATTCCCCACCAAGTGTTATACGGAATAATACTGCCGTTTAACGAATACGCGGTAGAAAAAACCGAAATTAGCCTACAAACTAATATCATACCTATAAAATAAGGCGTGCTCATTGAAGATAGCCCCGCAACGAAACACAAGATATCGTCTGGAAAAAAAGGAAATAAAAACATAAAAGTTAATATAACCTTATCTTTATTTTTTATAGATTTAATAGTTTTATCTAGCGTTTCTTTACCTACTAGCCAGCAAACTACTTTATAACCCAAAACCCTACCTATAAAAAACGCTATTAACGAGCCAAGTGATATTCCTATAAAAGAGTAGATTGCCGTTTTTAACGCACCGAATAACGCAACGCCCGTACCAAGCGTAATAAATCCCGGCAAAGGCAAAACAACTACTTGTAACGTGTTTAGTAATATATATATTACTACCGCCCAATATCCAAAAGACGCAACGTAACTGCGAAGCGATTCAACCGAGTCAATTTGCTCTAACACGCCCGTTATTTTTAAAATATATAGCGCGCAAATAAGTATTGAAAATATAGATAGTACTACTATTGTAAGTTTATAAATAAATTTGTTTTTAGAAAACGAGTAAAAAAGCGAAATTAGCGTTATAATTGAAACAGAAGTTGTAATTCCAAAAACTATAACTCGTTTATTGTTGCAAAAAAAACCACAATTAAAGGTGTTTACGTATAAAATAGAAAAAACTATTCCGCTAACACCTATTAAAGACAGTATAACTATATTAAGACAATTTTTTACAACTTCGTATCGCTTCATATATATTTAAGTATATGAATTTTACTATCTTTTAATCATAAAAAATTAATTGTTTGTTAATTTTGATATTTCTTTACGCGCCAAATAATCGCAACGATTGTTTTTTTCGTTATCAGAATGCCCTTTAACTTTAATAAACTCTACTTGGTGAATTTTTGTTAATTCAACAAGCCTTTTAAATAAATCGCAATTTTTTACCGGTTTATTGTTAGAGTTTTTCCAGCCAGACATTATCCAACCGTCTATCCAACCTTCGTTAAAGGCGGAAATTGCGTATTGCGAGTCTGAATACAGTTTAACTTTACATTTTTCTTTTAACAACTCTAACCCTTTAATAATTGCGGTAAGTTCCATTCTATTATTGGTAGTTTCTAGTTCGCCACCGGAAATTTCTTTTTCTATTCCCTTATACGATAATATTGACGCCCAACCGCCAGCACCTGGATTATTAGAGCAAGCGCCGTCAGTGTAAATTTCAACTTCCTTTAACATAAAATCCCCTTTTAGTGCTAATATTATATAACTTATACTAATAAATGTCAACTTTCAAACAATTTAGCAAAAAAACAAAATTATAAAAAAATTTAATAAAGTTATAAATTTTTAAAAAAATTGTTATATTTTACTTATTAAGCAATATTTTTGTTGACTAAAACAAAATATTATACTATAATAATCTAGCATTAATATTTAGGGGAGTGGCTCAACGGTAGAGTAGCGGTCTCCAAAACCGTAGGTTGCGTGTTCGAATCGCGTCTCCCCTGCCAAAAAACACACGATTATTTTAGATAGTCGTGTGTTTTTATTTGTAAAAATTACAAATCAAAAATTTTAAAAAAAATAATTTGGCAATTAAAAACACGCAAAATTTTGTTTTTGCGTGTTTTTTGTTTATTTAACGTAACGTTTTTATAATTTATAAAACTTTTTTGGTGTATTTTACGGTTTTTTATATCTTGTAGAACTCTTGGGCGTATTTAACGGTTTGCAATGCGTCTAAACAATATGCGGTTGCGCCTATATTTTTAGCGGTTTCTTTGCTCAAAACTGCACCGCCAACTATTACGTGTACCCCACTAACCTGTTTTTTTAATAATTCAACGGTTTGTTTCATAGACGGAACGGTAGTAGTCATTAAAGCGCTTAACCCAACTAACTTGCACCCCGTTTCAAGTGCGCAAGTAACCACTTTATTAGCGTCTACGTCGCGCCCTAAATCGTATACTTTAAAACCGTAACTTTCTAGTAAAACTTTTACTATGTTTTTACCTATGTCGTGAATATCGCCCTTAACCGTTGCTAAAATTACGGCGTTATTAGATTGATTTTTGCTTTTTGGTATTTTTTGATTAACTACGTCAAGAGCAAGCGTTGCAGTTTCCGCACTCATTAAAAGTTGCGGTAAGTAAATTTTTTTACTTTCAAAACTTTCGCCAACTTCTTTTAATGCAGGAATAATTTTTTGGTTTATAATATCTAACGGATTTTGGGTTTCTACAAGAGTAGTTACAATTTTTTTTGCATCTTCTTTTAAGCCTAAAACTATCGCTTTGTGTAAATCAACGCTAATATTAGTCGTTTTAGTAGGGTTAACTTCTTGCTGACTAGTTGCGTAATTTACGTAGTTTTGCAAATTAATATCGTTGCAGTTTATGGCGTTAAAAGAGTAATAAGCGTCCATCATTTCGGTTGAATACGGGTTAATTATTGCTAAATTTAATCCGTTTGCCATAGCAAGAGTAAAAAACGTGGCGTTAATTTTACTGCGTTGCGGTAAACCAAAAGAAACGTTTGAAACGCCAAGGCAAGTTTTATATCCGCCACCGCTTAATAATTTTAAAGTTTCTAGCGTAGTTATACCGCCTTTACCGTCGGCAGAAATTGCCATACATAACGGGTCAAATACAATATTTTTTTGACTTATGCCAAATTTTTTAGCGTAGTTTAAAATATTTAAAGCAATTTCGTATCTTTTTTGTGGGGACGACGGTATTCCGCTTTCGTCCATAGTTAAAGCAATAACTACGCCACCGTATTTTTTAACTAACGGAAAAACGCAGTCCATACTCTCTTTTTTACCGTTTACGGAATTTATAAGCGGTTTTCCGTTGTAAATACGCATAGCGCTTTCAAGCGCGGTAGCGTTTGAAGAGTCTATTTGTAAAGGCACGTCGGTTACCGATTGAATTTCGTAAACCAATTTTTTAATCGTTAACGCTTCGTCAATTTCAAAAATACCCACGTTTACGTCTAAAATTTTAGCGCCTTTTTCAACTTGACCTACCGCTTCGTTTAACAAATACGAAAACTCTCCGCTTTTTAAACACTCTTTTACTTTTGACTTGCCCGTCGGGTTAATTCTTTCGCCTATAATTATAGGCTCGTTTTCAATTAAAACCGCGTGCGTGTACGAAGACACTGCCGTGTAATTTTTTTGTTGTATTTGTTTGTAAGGTAAATTTTTTGTTTTTTCTATCGTCTTTTTAATATAATTTGGAGTAGTTCCGCAACAACCGCCTAAAATAGAAACGCCTTTTTTGGCAATTATCTCCATATAGTTAGAAAACTCGGTTTCGTCAACGGTAAAAACCGTTTTTCCATCTACTATTTTAGGTAAACCGGCGTTTGGCATAACGATTATTGGAAGTGAAGAATATTTACAATATTCGTCTACTATATCAAGCATTAAGTCGGGGCCGAAAGAACAGTTTACACCTATTGCGTCCGCCCCTAACCCTTCTAGCATAGATATCATAGCAAGTGGCGAAGCGCCCGTCATAAGTTTACCGCTTTTATCGTAAGCGTTACTAACTATTACGGGCAAATTTGTGTTTTCTTTTACGGCAAGTAACGCCGCTTTGGTTTCGTAAGAATCGTTAAAAGTTTCTATAATAAAAAGGTCAACGCCGTATTTAACGGCACTTTTAACGCTGTTTGAAAATATATTAACGGCGTCTTCAAATTTAAGGTCGCCAAGCGGTGCAATCATACGCCCCGTTGGTCCGATATCAAAGGCGATTAAAACGTCTTTTTGATTAGTGGCGTTTTTAGCGCATTGTACGGCGCATTTAATCATTTCGTCGTAATTTTCATATTTATCCGAATTAATTCCAAAGGAATTAACGGTAATAACGTTACAGCCAACGTTAACGTACTCTTTATGAAGTTGAGTGATTTTATCGGGGTTAGTTAAATTCCAACTTTCAGAAGTCTCGCCCATTTTTAGCCCCATTTTTTGTAGGCAAGTGCCAAAACCACCGTCAAAATAAAGCCTATTGGTTTTTATATATTCTTTAAAATTAATCATATGCACCTACGATTGCCGTAATAGTTTTAGACGGCGACATTAATAATGATTTATTAATGGTAACGTTAATTAATTTGCTAGCGTTAAGCAAGGTTAAAATATAAGGTTGAATTTGTAAAGATAAGTCCCCGTACCCTGGACTAAAACAACGGCTATCTAAATCGTTATTAGTCAATATTTTTTGAACTTCTTTACGCGCGCTTTCTATTAAACTTGACGCTATTGCATCAATAAAAAATTGTTTAGAAAGGGAAATTTTTTGATATTTATTAATTAGTCTGTCAACGGAATTTCCAAGCGTTACGGCAAAGATATAAATACTAGTATTTCCGTTTAAAACCGACTTTAACGACTTGCTAGAAAAAGTTCCAAAATCAAATATAATATCGTAATTTTTACCGAATTTTACAGTTGTTTTAACAGCGGTGTAACAACACTTTGTTTCTTTTAAAACTTCGCTAATTAATTCGTTTAAACTAGACACGTTATAATCGCCTTTTACCGATAAGCGCTTTAATAATTCGCCCTTTTCAATGGTTAAGGAATAAGGCGAAATTTCGCCGTAGAAAAACTCGTTCACTTTATAATCTCCGACACGTTGTTTTTTATAGCCATTGCAACGTCCGGCTTGTTCATAGAATAAACGTGAACGGCGTTAATACCGTTAGCGTAAAGGTCTATAATTTGCTCGGTAGCATAGGCAATTCCCGCTTGTTTCATAGCAAGCGGATTATCGCCGTAGCGGTCTACAATCTTTAAAAAACGCTGTGGCAATAATTGAGAAGATATTTGGCATATCCTTTTAATTTGGCTAGCGGAAGTTACGGGCATTATACCCGCCGTTACGGGAACGTTTATTCCAACTTTTAAAATTCTATACATAAAATTGTATAAAATATTATTATCAAAAAACATTTGAGTAGTTAAAAATTGGCAACCTGCTTCTATTTTACGTTTTAAACCGTCTATATCGGCAGTTGTGTTTGCACTTTCGGGGTGCCCTTCTGGATAACAAGCACCGCCAATACAAAAACCGCCAAAATCTTTAATTTCGCTAATTAATTCACTTGCGTGCTTATATTCTATGCTAGAAAGGTCTAACCCTTCGGGAATATCGCCACGAAGTGCTAAAATATTTTCTATTCCTTGCTCTTTTAAAGAAATTAATTCGCTTTTAATTTTTTCCTTACTAGATGAAACGCAAGTTAAATGTGCAATAGAAGTTACGCCACTTTCGTTAAGCGCTTTGCATATTGCCGTTGTATATTTAGAAGTTCCACCGCCTGCGCCGTAAGTAACACTCATATAACTTGGATTTAATTTAGCTATTTCTTTTGTTGCCGATAAAACGCCATCAAATTTATCGCTTGTTTTTGGCGGAAATACTTCAAAAGATAATGTTGGTTTGTTTTTAGAAATAATATCTATAATCTTCACGATATCACCTTTAAAATATTACGGTTTTACTTATTTAGTAAACCTAACTATTTTATATTAATTTAATATATTTTATAATACAAGAAGTTAGCGCTTTGTTTACAAGGTGCGATAACTTCGCTGATTTTCAAACAAGAAGTAGCGATTGCGATAGCAAGCGTAGCAAAACGAATGTTTTGCAAAAGATTTTACCACTTGGTAAAAGATTTAACTTCTTATAGTTTATATTATACACCCAATATTTAACAAAATCAACAACTTTATAAATATTAATTTTAATGGATTGCGTTTAATAAAAATTGCTATATTTTTTGATTTTATGCTAGATTTTAAATATTTTTATAATTTATATTTAATGTAAAATATTGCACTTTATTTAATTGTTGTTTTAAACTTTTAAAATAACTTGCAAAGATTACTAGGCTATGTTATAATAAAAAAAATGTACTATGAAAGAAAAAAAGATGTATTCGGCATTTATTTCATCGGTGTATGAAAGTTTGCCAGATGAACGAAACGAAGCAATTAATTCTATGTTAGATTATATTGATTTTTATTAAAACACTTGATTTAACGATTTTTTATCAAAAAGCATATAAACGACAAAAGAAAAACGGCTAGTTATAGCCGTTTTTAATTTTTTGTATAAACTTTTGGGTTCACATCAATTTACCCTATACGCGCTTTAAAACTATTTGTTTAAAATCTCGTTTTTCTTTTTGTCAAATTCTTCTTGCGTAATAACGCCGTCGTCTAAAAGTTTTTTATAGTTTGTTAATAAACTAACTTCGTCGCTATTAGCATTGTTATTTACGTTTGTAAAGGTTTTTTGTTCCTCTTCTTGTTTATTATAATAAGTTGAATATTTAACGTCTATTTTATCGCAAATTTGGTTTAACTTATCTTGAATAACCAAGTAAGAAGCCACAGGTAAAACAAATTGGAATATAATTGCAAGCACCATTACGTCGCCTTTACTAACGTTTAACTTTACTGCTAAATTTTCTACGATAACCGCCGTTTTATATACCCAATAAATGGCATAAAAAGGTACGAACAAACATAAAAGTAGTTGGCACACGGGCGAACGCTTTTGCTCGCCTTTAACTTCGTTTAATAATTTTGTGCATTTATATATCCAAATGCTATCCCATATTGGCGAAGTAAATATTAATAATAAAGCGTGAATTATTAAGTCAATGCGAATTTCTTTAATTTTAAACAACGCTTCTTTTTCTTTTCGTTCAATTTCAAGATTATCAAACTCTTCAAAAGAAATACTTTCTTCTGCCAACGGAGTTTGCGCGGTAGAATTTTTAACTTCTTGTATATCACAGTTATTTAAAACTGCAAAAGTTAAAAGCGTTATACCAACTCCAAAAGTCAATAATGACAGCGTTGATAAAATGTTTAACCAAGTAACTTGCATGTCTATTATTTTAACAAATACGAAAGATAAATGTTGAAAAAATGCGATTGCAAATATGGCAATTGGCACAAACGCTAGTTTTTTAGAAATATTTTTACCTTTAATTAAAAGTATAGAGATAATTAAAGCAAAAACAGTTCCACATAGCAATAAAAACGCATTAAATAGTGAGTTTACGTAAGCGTTAAATATGGTATTTAAAACCGAATAATCATTAACAAACTCGTCTACATAATCAGCATAAAAAATTATAAGACCAATAAAGTCATATGCAATTATTAATAGAAACCTGAACGCAATAACTCCTAATATTATAGGTAAATAAACGCCGTTTTGCTTTTTTATTAGCAAAAATACCGCTAAAACTATTACGGCAACGAGTTTAAAAAAGAATACTAAGGTATTAAAATTAACGTTATAATTTAATAAGCCGTAACCGTAGACTAAATCAAATAATGCACTTAAAAACAAAATAACGCTTGCAAGTACGTAAAATTTTTTATTTGCACAGTTGTTCATATTAAGCCTCCTACCAATTTATTTAATTATACAATTAAATAGTGTAAAAATCAATAAAAAAGGGATAAAAACTACCCCTTTTTTATTATTAAAATTATTTACTAAATATTCAACTTTCTATTTAAAATACTTAATTGCAGACTCAAACAATTTAAGGTCGTATTTGCCGTAAACGTTTTTATATAAGCCGTTACTGTATCTTTCGCTATGACCCATTTTGCCTAAAACTCTACCGTCTGGCGAAACTATGCCTTCTACTGCCAAATTAGAGTTATTTGGGTTAAACTGAATATCGCTAGTAGCGTTTCCGTTAAAATCAACGTATTGCGTTATTATTTGACCGTTTGCTTTTAAAGTATTTAAAACTTCGTCGCTAGCAATAAATCTACCTTCGCCGTGAGAGATTGGAACGTTAATAATATCGCCCACTTTAACGCCTTTAAGCCAAGGCGAATTAGTAGAAACTACGCGCGTTGAAACGATTTTTGATTGGTGCCTACCAATGCTATTAAACGTAAGCGTAGGCGCATTAGCATCGGCATCAATTATTTTTCCGTACGGTACAAGACCTAATTTAATAAGTGCTTGGAAGCCGTTACAAATACCGCACATTAAACCGTCGCGCCTATCTAAAAGTTCGGTAACGCTTTCTTTAATGGCTTCGTTTCTAAAAAATGCGGTAATAAATTTACCAGAACCGTCAGGTTCGTCACCGCCCGAGAAACCGCCTGGAATAAATATAATTTGACTGTCTTTAATCTTTTTAGCAAATTCTTCTACGCTTTTTGAAACTCCGTATGAAGTAAGGTTGTTTATAACGAAAATATCTGCCTCGCCACCGGCGCGTTCTATAACCTTTGCGGAATCGTATTCGCAGTTAGTCCCTGGGAAAACGGGTATTAAAACGCGTGGTTTATTAACTTTTATGCTAGAAGTAAAGGCTTTTTCTGTATTATAATTTACGTTTTCTATAACTTGTTTAGTAGTTTTTGCGTTCATAGGATATACGCTTTCAAGTTTAGATTCGTAGTTATTTTCAAGTTCTAAACAATCAAGAGTAGTATCTTTATACGAAATAACGTAGTCGCTTGTAGTGTAACCCAAAAGTTGACCTTCGCAAACGTCGCTTGAAACTTCTAAAATAAAACTACCGTAGTTATAACCAAAAATATCGTTTAAAGTAAGTTCGCTATTATATTTAAAGCCTATTGCGTTGCCTAAACCCATTTTAAAGATTGCTTCCGCTATACCGCCGTAGCAAGGAGTATAACAAGATAACACTTTTTTGCTTCTAATTAAATTAGAAACTTTATTAAAGTTTTCAATTAAACTGCTAGTTTTAGGCAAGTTATTATTATCGTACTCGGTTTTAATTAAAATAACTTTACTGTTAGCCCTTTTAAATTCGGGAGAAACAACGTTTTCTAATTTATCCGTAGAAACGGCAAAAGAAACTAGCGTAGGTGGAACGTCTAAATTTTCAAACGAGCCACTCATAGAGTCTTTACCGCCAATAGAGCCTATATTTAATTCTTTTTGCGCCTTAAATGCACCTAAAAGCGCGCTAAAAGGCTTACCCCAACGCTTTGCGTCTTTATTTGGGCGTTCAAAATACTCTTGGAAAGTCAAGTAAACGTCGTTAAAATCGCTACCCGACGCAATGAGTTTACTAACCGACTCTATAACCGCTAAATATGCACCGTGATAAGGGCTTTTTTCGGAAATAAACGGATTATAGCCGTAAGACATAAACGAACAAGTGTCCGTATCGCCCTTTTCTACCGCAACTTTATGTACCATAGATTGAATAGGCGTTAATTGACGCTTACCGCCAAATGGCATTAAAACGGTGTTTGCGCCGATTGTAGAGTCAAACCTTTCGGACAAACCGCGTTTTGAACAAACGTTAAGGTCGCTAACTAAATTTTGATAGTTTTTAATAAAATCATTATCAACGTCTTTTTTATAACAGTTTGGTTTTTCGCATACGACGTTTATGTGTTTTTCCGCACCGTTTGAATTTAAAAACTCACGGGAAATATCGCAAATTTTATTGCCGTTCCAAAGCATAGTAAGTCTATTATCGTCGGTAACGGTTGCTACTACGGTGGCTTCTAAGTTTTCGCTATCGGCAAGTTTAATAAATTCGTTTACGTCTTTACTTTCAACTACAACCGCCATTCTTTCTTGCGATTCGCTAATTGCAAGTTCAGTACCGTCAAGCCCGTCGTATTTTTTAGGAACTTTGTTAAGGTCAATAAGTAAACCGTCGGCAAGTTCGCCGATTGCAACTGAAACACCGCCTGCGCCAAAGTCGTTACAACGCTTAATCATTTTGCTTGCAACTTCGTTTCTAAATAACCTTTGAAGTTTTCTTTCTTCGGGTGCGTTGCCCTTTTGAACTTCCGCACCGCAACTTTCAAGCGAACTTAACGTGTGCGATTTTGAAGAACCCGTTGCACCACCGCAACCGTCTCTACCCGTTCTACCACCTAATAAAATTACAACGTCGCCCGCGATAGGTCTTTCACGCCTAACGTTCTTTTTAGGCGTTGCTGCAATAACCGCGCCTATTTCCATACGCTTTGCGGTATAACCGTCGTGGTAAATTTCGTCTACCATACCCGTAGCAAGACCAATTTGGTTGCCGTATGACGAGTAGCCAGATGCAGCGGTAGTTACTATTTTTCTTTGAGGAAGTTTGCCTTTTAAAGTTTCAGATATAGGCTTTAAAGGATTGCCGGCACCCGTTACGCGCATTGCGGCATAAACGTAAGAACGGCCTGAAAGCGGGTCTCTTATAGCACCGCCTATGCAAGTTGCAGCACCGCCAAACGGCTCAATTTCGGTTGGGTGGTTGTGCGTTTCGTTTTTAAAAAGCAAAAGCCAATCTTCATCTTTACCGTTTACGTTTACCGTAATATTTACCGTACAAGCGTTTATTTCTTCGGACTCGTCTAACTTGTCAAGTTTACCCGTCTTTTTTAAATATCTAACCGCAACCGTTGCTAAATCCATTAAATTTATAGGTTTAGTTCTATTTAAAAATTGCCTTGTGCTAACGTATTCGTCGTAGGTTTGTTTTAACAAATCGTCTTCAAACTTAACGCTATCTATCGTTGTTAAAAACGTAGTATGACGGCAATGGTCCGACCAATACGTGTCTATCATTTTAATTTCCGTTATAGTAGGATTTCTATTTTCTTGTTTAAAATAGTTTTGACAAAACGCAATATCGTCTTCATCCATAGCAAGCCCGTATTCTTTTATAAAGTTTTTTAATCCGCTAGCGTCTAAATCGTTAAAGCCGTTTAAAACTTTAACGCTAGTTGGAATTTCGTATTCAACTTTAAGCGTTTTAAAGGTTTGTAAACTTGCTTCTCTACTTTCTACGGGGTTAATAACGTATTTTTTAATCAAATCAACTTCGCTTGAAGTTAAGTTTCCGTCTAAAACGTAAACTTTTGCAGTTTTAACCGTTAAACGTTCTTTTTGCGAAATTATTTGTAAGCATTGCGAGCAAGAATCTGCCCTTTGGTCAAATTGACCTGGCAAATATTCAACCGCAAACACAATGCCTTTTGATAAATCAATTTCTTCATAATAATCGTCTACTTGCGGTTCACTAAACACCGTGTTTTTAGCGTAATCAAAAAGCGATTTATCAATGTTTTCTACGTCGTATCTATTTATAACGCGAATACCTTTTAAGTTTTTAATACCTAAAAAAGTTATAACATCGCTAAATAAAGCGTTTGCTTCGTGCCTAAAACCGTCTTTTTTCTCAACGTATAAGCGATATACCATTAGTTATTCTCCTTTGCTTTTAACGCCCTTTTACCAATATCTGTTCTAAAATATTTGTTTTTAAACTCAATTTTATCCGCTAAAACGTATGCGTTATTAATTGCGTTTTGTAAATCGTCGCCCAAAGCGGTTGCGCCTATAACTCTACCGCCCGCCGTTTTTAAAACGCCGTTTTCAAGTTTTGCGCCCGCAACGTAAATTTCGCCATCATACGTTTTAGGTAACGTAATTTCAAACCCGTTTTCGTATTTTTGAGGATATCCGTTAGACGCTAATATTACGCAACACGCACTTTTATCATAAAACTCTACGCTTTGAGTATTAAGAGTGCCGTTTGTAGTTGCAAGCATAACTTCTAACAAATCGCTTTTTAAAAGCGGTAATACAACTTGCGTTTCAGGGTCGCCAAAACGGCAGTTATATTCAATAACCTTTGGTCCGTTTTTAGTAAGCATTAACCCAAAATACAAACAACCCTTAAAAGTTCTACCTTCTTTATTCATTGCGTTAATTGTAGGAAGAAAAATAGTTTCCATACAAATTTTTGCAATTTCGTTAGTGTAATAAGGGTTTGGAGCAATAGTACCCATACCGCCGGTATTTAACCCTTCGTCGTTATCTTTTGAACGCTTGTGGTCCATAGAAGATATCATAGGTATTACGGTTTTACCGTCTGTAAAAGAAAGTACCGAAACTTCTGGACCTTCTAAAAATTCTTCTATAACTATTTCGTTACCGCTTTTTCCAAATATTTTGTCAAGCATTATGGAATTTATTGCGCTTATTGCCTCGTTTTTATTCATAGCAATAATAACGCCTTTTCCAAGCGCTAAACCGTCCGCCTTAACGACTACGGGGTACTCGCAATTTTCTAAATATAAAATTGCCTTTTCCGCGTCGCTAAAAACTTCGTATTTAGCAGTTGGAATTCCGTATTTTTTCATTAAGTTTTTAGAAAAAACTTTACTGCCTTCTATAATTGCGGCGTCTTTATTAGGTCCAAAACACTTTATGCCAACTTTATTTAACTCGTCTACGCAACCTAAAACCAAAGGGTCGTCCGGCGCAACGATAGCGTAATCAATTTTATTGTTTAAAGCAAAATCCACAATTTTATCAATTTCTTTTGCTCCTATATTAACGCAAGTTGCGTCAAGTGCAATACCGCCGTTACCGGGAAGCGCGTAAATGTTTTTTACGTTTTTATTTTCTTTAATTTTTTTAATTATAGCGTGCTCTCTACCGCCACCGCCTACTACTAGAATATTCATTTATACTTCCTTATTATAAATTGGGAATTTTTCACAAAGTGCAATTACTTCGTTTTTAACCCTTTCTTTGCTGTTTTCGTAATCAAAAATAATATCGCTAATAAACGACGCTATTTTAACCATTTCTTCTTCTTTAAATCCCCTAGACGTAATTGCAGGAGTTCCTATTCTTAAACCGCTAGTAATAAACGGACTTTGCGGGTCGTTTGGAATAGTGTTTTTGTTTGCCGTAATATGAACTTCGTCAAGCCTTTTTTCAAGTTCTTTACCCGTAATTCCCGTTTGCGTAAGGTCTAAAAGCATAAGGTGGTTATCAGTTCCGTTAGAAACTATTTTAACGCCTCTTTTAATAAGTTCGTTACACAAAACTTTGGCATTGTTTACTATGTTTTTTTGATATTCTTTAAACTCATCGGTTAACGCTTCGCCAAACGCAACGGCTTTTGCAGCAATAATATGCATTAAAGGACCGCCTTGAATTCCAGGGAAAACGGCTTTGTCTATTGCTTTTGCGTATTGCTCTTTACACAAAATAAGTCCACCGCGAGGACCGCGTAAAGTTTTATGCGTAGTAGTAGTTACAACGTCTGCATAAGGTACTGGGTTTTGGTGTAACCCAGCGGCAACTAATCCTGCAATGTGAGCCATATCAACCATTAAATATGCGCCTACTTCGTCTGCAATTTCTTTAAACTTTTTAAAGTCAATTTCCCTTGCGTAAGCGGAAGCACCCGCTAAAATTAATTTTGGTTTGTTTTTAAGGGCTAACTCTCTAACAACGTCGTAATTGATAGTTTCGGTATCGCCGTCAACTTCGTAAGAAATAATGTTAAAGTATTTACCTGAAATGTTTACGGGAGAGCCGTGCGACAAGTGTCCGCCGTGCGCTAAACTTAACGATAAAACGGTATCGCCTATGTTAAGTAGAGCAAAAAATACCGCTAAATTTGCGTTTGCACCACTATGAGGTTGCACGTTTGCGTGTTCTGCGCCAAATAATTTTTTTGCTCTTTCTCTTGCAATTTCTTCTACTTCGTCAACGTAAACACAACCGCCGTAATATCTTTTAGAAGGATAACCTTCGGCATACTTATTAGTTAAAACCGTACCTGCGGCAAGTAAAACTGCCGGGGAAACTATATTTTCGCTTGCAATAAGTTCAATATTGTGTTGTTGCCTTTGCAACTCCCTATTACAAGAAGCATAAACTTCACTGTCAAAGCCTTTTAATTTATCAAAAAACATAATAATATACCCCCTTAAATTTTTAATGATGGAATAATCTAATTCCCGTAAAACATAAAACCATATTATATTTATTTGAAGTTGAAATAACAACGTCGTCTCTAATTGAGCCACCTGGCTCTGCTATATAAGAAACGCCACTTCTATAAGCCCTTTCTATATTATCGTCAAACGGGAAGAAAGCGTCCGACCCAAGTGAAACGCCGGTAATTTTAGAAAGGTATTCTTTAATTTCGCCTTGCGTTAAAGGCTCGGGTTGATATTCAAAATATTTTTGCCAAATACCGTCGGCACAAACGTCTTCTTCGTTTTTGTTTATGTAACCGTCAATAACGTTATCTCTTTCAGGTCTACCAAGAGTTTTTAAGAAAGGTAAATTCAACACTTTGTCGTGTTGGCGTAAAAACCAAGTGTCAGCCTTGCCACCTGCAAGCCTAGTGCAGTGAATACGCGATTGCTGACCTGCTCCAACGCCTATTGCTTGACCGTCAATAGCGTAGCAAACTGAATTTGATTGAGTGTACTTTAAAGTTATTAAAGCAACAATTAAGTCTCTTTTAGCAGTGCTAGGTAAAACTTTATTATCGGTAACTATATTTTTTAAAAGTTCTTCGTCTATTTTAAAGTTGTTACGCCCTTGCTCAAAAGTTATGCCAAAAACTTGCTTTCTTTCAGTTTCTTGCGGAACGTAATCTTTATCAATTTGAATAATATTATAGTTGCCTTTACGCTTTTTCATTAAAATTTCTAACGCTTCTTTATCGTAGCCGGGAGCAATAACGCCGTCGGACACTTCGCGAGAAATTAATTTTGCAGTAACAACGTCGCACGGCTCTGATAACGCTATAAAATCACCAAACGAACATTGACGGTCAGTGCCCCTTGCCCTTGCGTATGCGCAAGCAAGCAAACTGTCGTCAAGCCCATCAACGTCGTCAACAAAGCACGCCTTTTTTAATTTTTTTGGTAAAATAGTGCCAACCGACGCCGACGTTGGACTAACGTGTTTAAACGAAGTTGCCGCCGGAAGCGAAAGCGCTTCGCTTAACTCTTTAACGAGTTGCCAAGCGTTAAACGCGTCTAAAAAATTTATATAGCCTGGTCTTCCACAAAGAATTTTTATTGGCAAATCTCCATTTTCCATAAAAATTTTTGACGGCTTTTGGTTTGGGTTGCAACCGTATTTTAATTCAAATTCTTTCATTTTTGTTCACCGTTTTTATTTATTAATTTTTCTGTATATTCGCCCGTTTTAATATCCGTATATCTAACGTATAAAGATATTTTATTATTGCTATCAAGGTTATTCCAAATTTTACTTGCAAATTCGTTAATATCGTTTAAAATGCAAACGCGTTCAGGTTCGCCTTGAAAGGTTGGAATAGGATTTCCGTCTGTAACGTAGGTGTGAATAAAATGCCCTAGTCCGTTTTTAGACGGATATTCAAAAGTATAACGCGCGGTGTCGCTACCTTCGCCGTCTATACTTTTTAAAATGCTCATTTTATAAGTAAAATCGCCCTTTTCAAAAGTTGCCATACCGCTTATTCTTGGGGTAAAATTAGGCTTGTCTGGCTCAAAATCTCTCGTATTTAAAGCATCGTTAAAGGTCTTGCCGTCTTTTAAAAAGTTATATATAGTATCGGTTTGGTCGCCGTTTGTAACTATAAGTTTATTTTGATAACTTTTTACGGCTGAATATATAATTAAAGAAGGGTCTTCTACTTTTGAAGCGTCGTAAGGCTCGGTATAAACGTTACCGTCGTTTAAAGTGAAAATTCTATTTCTACTGTTTTCGCTTCTACCCATAATAAAATATGCAACGGCGCATTTTTCACCGTCGGGAGTTTTACCTATTACAATACCCCTACCAACGTAGGGATTTCCGTTTAACACGTCTTTTATATCGTTAATTTTATAAATATCCATTATAATTCACCATTTAAAATTTTACTTGCAACCAACTCAACGGCGTTTGGAAGAATAATCCACTCCGCTTCTTCCATAACGCGTTTTTGTAAAGTTTCGGGAGTGTCGCCTTCTTTTACTTGTACGGCTTTTTGGCTAATAATTTTACCGCCGTCAGTTATTTCATTTACAAAATGAACGGTTGCGCCCGTAACCTTTACGCCTGCATTTATTACGGCTTCGTGAACTTTTAAACCGTAATACCCGTCTCCGCAAAAAGACGGTATAAGCGATGGGTGTACGTTTATAATTCGCCCGTTAAAACTATCCGTAAACTTTTTAGAAAGAATACACAAAAATCCTGCAAGAACTACTAAATCTACGTTATTTTCTTTTAAAACGTCAATTAACTTTTGGTCAAAATCGCATTTGTCTTTAAAATCTTTTTTTAACACGGTTACGCATTTAATACCAGCCTTTTTACCTCTTTCAAGCGCGTATGCCTTGCTATTATTTGACACTATTAACGAAATTTTACCGCTTTTTATTAAATTGTTGTTTTGTGCGTCTATAAGCGCTTGTAGATTTGTTCCGCCACCCGAAACTAAAACTGCAATATTAATCAAAGTGCCACCTCTTTACGCAAAAATTACGCTATCGCCTTTTACAACTTCGCCCATAACGTAAGCGTCTTCACCGCAATCTTTTAAAATTTTAACGGCGAGTTCAGCGTCTTCTTTTTTAACTATTACACTCATACCAACGCCCATATTAAAGGTGTTAAACATATCTCTTTCAGGGATATTTCCTACTTTTTGAATAAGTGTAAAGATAGGAAGAATTTTTAAACTGTCTTTATAAATTTTAGCGCCGTAACCTTGTGGTAAACTTCTAGGAATATTTTCGTAAAAACCGCCACCCGTTATGTGAGAAATTGAACGAACTTTAACCGATTCTAAAAGCGTTAAAATTGGTTTTACGTAAATTTTAGTAGGAGTAAGTAAAGTTTCGCCAATAGATTTGCCGTTTAATTCTTCAAGCGGAGTAGTTATATCGCTATTACCTATATCAAACACTTTTCTAACAAGCGAAAATCCGTTACTGTGTACGCCCGACGATGCAAGCGCAATAATAACGTCTCCTTCCGTTATAGTTTTTGGATTTAAAATTTTTGATTTATCTACAACGCCAACTGAAAATCCTGCTAAATCATATTCGTCAACAGGATAAAAACCTGGCATTTCAGCAGTTTCGCCACCGATTAAAGCAGAATTACTTTGAACGCAACCTTCCGCAACACCCTTTACAATTGAAGCAATTTTTTCAGGAACGTTTTTACCGCAAGCAATATAGTCTAAAAAGAACAACGGTTTTGCACCGCAACAAATAACGTCGTTTACGCACATTGCAACACAGTCAATACCAATAGTGTCGTGCTTGTCAAGTAAAAACGCAAGTTTAAGTTTTGTACCAACGCCGTCCGTTCCACTTACTAAAACAGGTTTTTCTATACCTTTAATATCAAGTTCAAACAAACCGCCAAAACCGCCAACGTCCGAACAAACGCCCGAAGTCATAGTTTTAGCAATATGAGCCTTCATAAGTTCAACCGCTTTATAACCCGCAGTTATATCTACGCCTGCCTTAGCGTAACTTTCCGATTTAGAATTTTTCATAATATCTCCTTTAATTATCTTCTTTACCGTTCCAACAATAAGTGCAAAGTTTACACGGCGGTAAACCGATTGCTTTAATTATTCCTTCTAAACTTTGGAATTCTATTGAGTCAAAATTCATTTTTTTACAAATTAACTCTCTAAAATTTTTACCGCGTTTAGTGTTACCGTCTGCATACTCGTTAATATAATTAAAACCTTCTTCACCTTCTAATTCAAAAATTATACGCCTTGCTAAAAGGTCCATTTCCGAATTGGTTCTTGAAAAGTTTAAATATTTGCATTTAAACATTATTGGCGGACAAGCCGAACGCATATGTACCGATTTTGCTCCGTTATTGTATAAAAATTCAACCGTTTCGCCAAGTTGAGTGCCCCTAACGATACTGTCGTCAACAAAAAGTAAGTTTTTATCTCTAATAAGTTCAACGATTGGAACTTGTTTCATTTTAGCAACTTTTTTGCGTTCGTTTTGATTTGACGGAGTAAAACTTCTTGCCCAAGCAGGCGTGTATTTTATAAACGGACGAGCAAACGGTATTCCGCTACCGTGCGAATAACCTATTGCGTGCGGAGTGCCCGAGTCTGGAACGCCACTAACGTAATCAATATTAGGCAAAGTGCCGTTATTAATTTCCGTTTCCGCCATAATCTTGCCGTTTTTCATTCTAAATATTTCAACGTTTTTCCCTTCGTACGTAGCGTTAGGATATCCGTAATAAGCCCATAAAAACGAGCAAATTTTCATATCGTCGCTACCTTCGTAGAGTTGAGTTATTTCGTTTGGAGAAATATCTAAAATTTCGCCCGACTTTAATTCTTTATAACTAACGTAACCTAGTTTTTCGTATGCAAAAGACTCAAAAGAAACGCAATATCCATCGTCGTTTTTACCAACGGTTATTGGTAAACGCCCCTTTTTATCTCTTGCAACAATTAAATGCCCGTTTTCAAAAAGCATTAAAATTGAAGCCGAGCCTTCTATAAGACTTTGCGCGTATTTTATACCTTCAACGATATCGTCTTTTTCTTCAATAATGGCTGAAATGAGTTCTGACGAGTTAACTTTATTTCCAGACATAAACTGAAATACGCCGTAACCCGTGTTAAGATAGTTCTTTACAAGTTCTTCGTTGTTGTTTACAGTTCCAACAAAAGCAATGGCGTACATACCGAATTTTGACTTAATAAGTAAAGGTTGTGGGTCTTGGTCGCTAATACAACCTATACACGCCTTTCCTTTAAGCCTAGCCGTAATATTATCAAACTTGGTGCGGAAAGGAGAATTTTCTATATTGTGAATTTCCCTTTGAAACCCGTCTTCTTTATTAACCGACGCCATACCAGCCCTTGCATTACCTAAATGAGAGTGGTAGTCTACGCCAAAAAAAACGTCAAGCACGCATTGTTTTTTACTTGTTATACCAAAAAAACCGCCCATTATTTACCTCTATATTTAAGCAAAGAATAACTCAGATAAAGTCATAGGGTCAACGTAAGCACCTTCTTTATAAACGCGCATATTTCCAGACGCAATTTCGTCAATTAAAATTACTTCGCCGTTACTATAACCAAACTCAAATTTAATATCGTATAAAATTAAACCCTTTTCTTTAAGGTCGTCCGCTACGATTTGAGTTATTTTTTTAGTCATACTAACGATATCGTCGTATTGTTTTTCATCCATAACGCCAAGTGCAATTAAGCCTTCTTTGGTAACGAGTGGGTCGCCCTTTTCGTCGTTTTTAAAGGTAAATTCAACGTAAGCGTTTAAATCTGCGCCTTCGCTAACGTAATCGCTATAACGCCTATAAAAACTACCAACCGCTTTGTGTCTACAAATAACTTCTAAACCCTTGCCAAACGGTTTTGCAGGAATAACTTCCATAGTAGTATCGTTTAAATTTGCGTTTACGTAATGAGTTTTAATACCTGCTTCGTTTAACTTTTCAAAAAAGTAAACAGACATTTTAAGGTTTACCGCACCAACGCCGTCTATCGTTAAACCTACTGCGTTTTCGCCTGGGTCAAACTTACCGTCTTTACCGGTACAGTCATCTTTAAATTTTAAAAGATAGTTTCCGTTGTCAAGAGCAAATACGTCTTTGGTTTTGCCTTTGTAAACTAATTTGTTAGACATAATGTTAAATCTCCTTAATTATTAAAAATATATAAAATATTAAATTTTAGTTGTTAAAATTTTCTTCAACAGCCTTGTTTTTTAAAAGGACGCTATGCGCGTCGCTCTCGCGTTTTTCGTCAAGCGCTTTTGCAAGTTCTTTATCTTCAATAGCAAGCATTTGTATAGCCAAAAGACCAGCGTTAACCGCGCCGTTAATAGCAACGGTAGCAACGGGAATACCCGACGGCATTTGAACAGTTGAAAGCAACGCGTCTAACCCGTTAAGCGAGCCTGCGCTTATTGGAATACCTATAACCGGAAGCGTCGTTTTAGCCGCAATAGCACCTGCAAGGTGTGCTGCAAGCCCCGCCGCGCAAATTATAGCGCCAACGCCGTTTTTTCTAGCGTTTAAGGCAAATTCGCCCGCTTCGCTTGGCGTTCTGTGTGCCGAAAACACGTGTACTTCGTACGGAACGTTAAAAGACTTTAAAGTGTCTACCGCTTTTTGAACGATAGGCAAATCGCTATCGCTACCCATTATAATTGCTATTTTTTTCATAAAACCTCCAAAATTGCTTTTTTTAAAGTAAAAAAGGGCACTCTACCCTTAACGGTTAGTGTGCCCAGACGGTCGGCTTAATATCCTATGTTCCAGCGTGGTACTCCACTTGTTCCGTCAGTCGCAAAGGACATTTTAAAATTATATTTTAATTTTAGCATTAAACGATAAATTTGTCAACGACTTTTTAATGCAAAACTCTTTAACTTTGTATAAATATTAAATACTATAACCGCTTGTTGTTAAGCAACTATAAACTCGTTTAATTTGTTTTGAATTTTAGCGTTTGCATTTTCAATAGTTAAAGAAACGTTTTTAAGCGACAATTCGCTTTTTACCCCGTTTAATTTATCTATTGAAGATAAGTCTATATTTTTTAACTCGCTAGCGTCAATTATAACGTTGTTTACGCCGTTTTTATCTTCTAATAATACAGCGCAAAGTTTGTTTACGCTAATAAAATTTAACGAGCCGTTTACTGCAAATTTAACGCTGTTTTCTTGCTCGTATTTTTCAATTTTTACTTTGCTAAACACGTTTTTAGCATTTAAAATTAACGTAAAAGCAAATCCGCCTACAACTCCGTAAGTTAAGTCAAAAAATACGGTTAAAAGCATAGTGGAAAGTAAAATTATTGTGTCTTTAACACTAAATTTACTCGTTTTTATAAATAATTTTGGGTTGCAAATATTAATTGAAACGTTAATTAAAACCGCCGATAAAGCGCATAGTGGAATATAAACTATAACGTCCATTAATAAAAAGAACATTATAAGCATAAAAACGGCGTGAAATACACCTGCAAGCGAAGATTTTGCACCGCTAGAAATGTTTGCAGAAGTTCTTGCAATAGCGCCCGTTGCAGGAAGACCGCCAAGCATAACCGACGCCATATTTGCAATGCCTTGCCCTATTAATTCTTGGTTGTAATTGCTTTTTTGATTGCTCATACCGTCGGCAACGGTAGCCGAAAGTAAACTTTCAAGCCCGCCTAAAAACGCAATTACTATTGAAGCGATTATAACGTTAAAAAAGTCTAAATTTAAAAAGCCGGTAAAATCAATAAAATTAAAACCTG
This sequence comes from Christensenellaceae bacterium, assembly GCA_045644385.1. Classification (GTDB taxonomy): domain Bacteria; phylum Bacillota; class Clostridia; order Christensenellales; family Borkfalkiaceae; genus HGM11412. The sequence continues at coordinate 73,368 of JAZRGU010000002.1, read as the reverse complement.
CACTAACTTTTTCGTAAACGTTGCCAATGGTTAAAATGCCAAAACTTTCACCTTTAATTACAATATTTAATATTGTAAAAAATATTATAGATATAAAAGCGGACGGCAATTTTTTATTAATTTTAATTAAAATATAAATGGTTGCAAGCGTTCCGGCACCCATTAAAAAGGTAGGCAAATTAAATGATTTTATACTAGAAATATAACCTATAACCTTTTCTATAAAATCACCGCCACCTTCGCAAAAACCGCAAAAATCTTTTATTTGCGAAACTAATAGCGTTACGCCTATTCCCGTTGTAAAACCAACGGTTATAGGATACGGCATAAATTTAACTAATCCGCCACATTTTACAAGTCCTAAAACTATTAAAATTACGCCCGCAAGTAGCGTTGCAACTTGAAGCCCAGTTAAGCCGATTTTTGTATAATAATTTAAAATTATTGCTACAAACGCCGCCGTAGGACCGCCAATTTGAAATCTAGACCCACCAAAAGCAGAAACGCAAAAACCAGCGATAATTGCCGTAATTATACCCATTTTCATACCGCCTTCCGGAACGGATTGCATACCCAAGGCAATAGAAAGAGGCATTGCTATAATCGCTACTAGCAAGCCACTTAATAGGTCGTTAATTAAATAACTTTTTTTGTAATTTTTTAATGATTTTATTAATTCCATATTAACCTTTTCTTTTGTAAAAAATTTAATAAAAGTAAAATATTTTAAGTAAACATTAAACGTTGTACGGCGTAATGCACGGTGCTTAATATTATAGTATTTACTTAAAAGTAAATCTTTTTGTTTAATAATAATAGCACAACTTTAAAAACAAAAGCAATTATAACACAATATAATAATATTTACAAGCGCAAACACTAAATTTTTATAACCATTTTTTAATTAAATAACGGCGTTAACGATATCTAAAAAATTTAATCTTTTAAGCAAACGCAACGTTTAATACTACTGTAATTTTTAAATTTTTAGTATTTTTAAAATTATCCACGTTAAAAAACGAACTCTTAATTAACATAAAAGTTCGTTTTATTTATTATTTACGATTTAAAACTTGCCAAACTTAACGATTTGTGCATTTTTGTATTTCTAAAAGAATTTAGTAAACACAAATTAAATAATTAGTAGAGTTTTGTAAATTTATAATTATCGTCTATTCCCAATTTTTGCAAGGCATTTTTTTTGTTTTCGGCGATTTTTTCGTCAAGTTTATCAAAGAAATTGTTGCCTTCGCTATCAATATCTACTATAAAAGGACCAAGTTCGTTAATTTTAAAAAACCACGACGCTTCAATGCTACCAAGTTCTTCAAAAAGGTGAACTGTTTCTACTTCAATAGAATCTATCCAAAGATTTGGGCTTACTGAACGTGGCGAAACGTGAACGCAACCTGCTTCTTTCATAGCGTTTGCAGTATCTTTTCCCATAGTAGTTTTGCCCACTATCATTTTTAGCCCCCACTCTTTAACGCTTTTTGCGCCCCATTTTTCAAATCTAATGCTTGACGTTGGCATAAACGACATAAGTTTCCACTTGCCGTCTTCTTTTATTACGATTGGTCCGTTATGTATTAAAACGTTTCTATCCTTAGTGCTAAAAGGAAGTTCGTGCCCCTCGTCAAAAATATAACGTTGAAGCCTTGAACGGCACGTAAAAACGTTTCCGCTAATATAAACCGTATCACCTATTTTTAATTTTTTTATATCTTCATCCTTTAAAGGAGAAGTTAAATGATATTCTGCCATATAAAACTCCTATTTATAATAATTTTTTAGACAATTATCTATCGCCAAACCACATAGGGCTTAACATCTTAACTACGCTACCGTCGGAATTAATTCTTGAAGAAGCCCTTCTTGCAACCATACAGTTCGTACTAGTTGCACACGCAATACCTGCAATGTGAGTATAAGCGTATTCAACGTTAACTGCAAGAACGGAAGTTTTTCCACCCGCACCTAAAATACCTATTCCAAGGCTATTTAACGCTTCGTACAAATCCTTTTCTATTTTTGCAAACATAGGGTCTGGGTGCTTTGAGCCTACGGTACGAAGACAAGCCGCTTCTTTTGCAAGATTAGCCGCAACGTTTGCCGTTCCACCTATACCTATTCCTAAAACTGACGGAGGACAAACCGCACCTGCACGAGCAGACGCTACAAAACTATCAATTACGAACTTTTCTATTCCTTGAATACCGTCCGCAAAAGCAACTATTCTATGCCTTGTACCACCAAAACACTCACTTCCGCCACCTTTTGCAGCATAAGAAATTTCAATAGAGTCGCCTTCTACGAACTTATACGTAAAATCTGGTATATTCATACCGATATTGTTACCTGGGTCGTAACCAGTTAACGGATGTTTCATAGTAGCACGCAAATAACCTAGTTTAGTCGCTTTACTAACCGCCCTTCTAGCCGCGTTTTCAAGTTCAACAAAACCGCCTTCAAGTTCACAATTATTGCCTACTTTAAAGTAAAAAATAGGCCAACCCGTATCTACGCATAAAGGATTTTGCCTGATTGCAGACATATCCATACTTTTAAGCGTTGCAATAAGCCCGTTTTTAGCATCGGGGTTTTCCTCTCTTTTTATAGAGGCTTCAAAAGCCTCTCTTACGTCAGGGGAGATTTCCGTTGCACCTCTTTTTATAGTTTCAAAGAGGACGGTTTCATATACTTCTGTTTTTATCATAATTTAATTCACAATACTCTTATATAAAAATAGTTGTTGAGTATTTCTCCTTTATTAAAATATAGTTTTAATTAAAATATAATTAATTGTTTTTAAATAACTTTCCATTAATTTCGTCAAGCGTTTGACGTACGAGCAAATCGCCACCCTCGTGCCCAACTTGACCACCTGAAACAAAAGCGCTATAATGACCGCCATTTTCCGCTTTTTTAGTAGGAAGATATCCCTCTCCACCATTTGCAAGTTGAACTAAAAAAGTTTGCTCTGCACGGCTTCTTGCCTTTATTTGATTGCCGTAATCAAGGAACAACTCAAACGGATTAGTGGCAAACGCTATATTTCCAAGCCTAATGATATGAACTTCCGTATCTAGCGTATTTTGAATTTCTTGAACTTCTTGACGCTTTATAATACCCATATGCACTTGTAGTTTTGCAGCGTCTACGTAGTCAACGTCGCCTTCTTTTTCTTCTATATATTTTTTAATAGATTCAATGGCATTTTGCACGTCAGTATGAGTAACTTTTCGTATAGGAAGATTCATAATTTTTACGCGATGTTCAAAAACTGCCTCGCTTTGCTTGTTATCTAATTCGTTTTCGTATACGTAAATTACTTCGCTAGCAATTCTTTGACCTACACGCTTCATTCCCTTAATATCAAACATAGACGGGTCTGCCTTTCTCTTTAAAGGAGACTCTCTTTCAATATTAGGGTCGTTAACTGGGCTTTCAGGCTCTACCCACCTTATTAAATCTACCGGACATTGGTCGCCCGCCGAACTGCATTGCGCCAACACGTAAATATTTTTGCCAAAACGATTTCTAAGTAAAACTTTAACCTCTCCCCAAAAATCAGGCGATAAAAATAACCTATGTTGAACGCATTGAGCAGGACAAGCAAGATTGATTATAATACCCGTAATGCTAGAATTAGCGTCAAAAACGTATAAGAGTTCTATACCGCTATCGTTTCCACCTTCAATTTCAGTAAACTTAGCAGTATCGGTGTTTCCCCACATTTGCGCGGACCCGTCGGAATAAACGGCTCTACGGCACATTCCAACCGCCGCCCTTCCAAAGCCGTTTGCAAACGTTCCGTAATCAAGGTTTTTCCAAGAATCTATTATAGCCTTAGTTATTTTTTCAACGAAAAATGCAAAAGTTTCTTCGGGCGATTCAATATCGGCATTTTGTGAAACGTTTTCTTTTTCAACGTACTTTTTCCCCTTAGGCAAAAACGAAGTTATTATTTTTTTAGGGGTGCTTGATAAAAACGGCAAAGCCGTACGTTGTGTGCGTGGATATTCAGGCCCCGTATGAGTATGAATTGCATTAAGAATAATTTTCATTGGGTCTATGCCAAAAGTATTATTTTTAAAATTCTCTCTTACAGCGTCTATTAAATTTGCGGGGGCTCCTACAAGGTCGCAACTTACAAAAACCACGTGGTCGTCTTGACTTTTAATTGATAACGCAGTAACGGTTATAGGTTTTTCAACGTACTCTGAAATCCTTTCCGCAAACTGACCTGCAAGCGCAACTTTTTTGCTTGGAGTTATATCTTCTTCTGCCCAACCAAATTTTAATTTGTTGTTACTATATTGTTTCATATTATTCCTCCACTAAAATATTTGCAAGTGGCATGTGCATTTGACAACCGTATATATCGCCGTCGCACAAACTTCCACTTATATTTTTACGAGGAAAAGTAATTTTTATTGAATTCACTACTCCGTACGATATTATGCTTATATCTTTTTCATCTATACCGTACGCACAAGCAATATCGCATTTTTTTAACTTTTCAAGCACGTAATTCATTTTGTCGCTTCCGCTAAATATTAAGTCAAACGTAATAAAAAGTGGACCAGCGTTTTTACTTCTTAATATTTTGGTGTAATCAACGAGTTTTTTCATAACACTAAATCTCCTCCACTGTAAATTTTGAAGTTTCAAGAAGCGAATCTACTTCTGCAACGTGAAAAATAGAAAATTCATATACTACGCCAACGTGAATATCCGACGGCGAAAACGGAAATGCTAAATTTCCTGCCGTTGATTTTCTACCCTCGTAATCGCAATGAAGCATTCTACTGCGTGTTAAGGCGCAAACAGTGTCGGCAATTTCTTGCGTTTTTCCAACTACGTCTATTATTACACCTAGCGAACTATCAACTCCACCGTTTGTTTTATAATTGACTACGTAACTATTTTCAGGAAGCGTGTTTTTTGTGTTTTCTTTAACAAAATCATTTACTATTTCCACAATTTTAGGGAAATTTTGTATGGTTAACGGGTCAAATATCGTAGCGGGAGAAATTGTTCTATATCCCGAACGTTTTACACCTTCAAGTTTTAAAGTTTTAACTTCCGCCTCTTTAAATATAGAGCCATAAACGCTTACCGTGCGCTCGTCTTTTTGAATAAACTTTGAATTGGTAAGGTCGCATACCCCGTCTGGCTCAAAAATTAAATATGGATTAGATTGTTCATATAAAGTATGTGCCGCTACCCTATCAACGGTGCATTTACGCATCGGATTAGCAGGACAAAGTTCAAAATGGTCGTCGTAAATATACGCTTGCATAACGTCCGCCGCCGCAACGGGTTCGGAACACATAGCGCCACACTCCATAATTTTTGCCATATGAAATGCAAGACCTTCATCATAACCTTTCATAATGCAAGGCGCTGCGTATATAGCCGTATCGCAAGCCCTTCCTAGAACTATAACGTCAATTCCGTCGGAAAGCATTTTGATAATCGGCGCTACGCCAATTTGACTAACGATTCTTTCGCTTTCTTCTATATCGTTAGCCGTAAGCGGAAATTCATCGCTTAAATTCTTAATTTTTCCAGCGTTAAACTTTTCTAAAACGTATTCTTTTGTAACGTCTGAATAAACAGTGCCTAGTTTAAAATGAAGCCCTAACTCGCTAGAAATCTCACAAATTATCTCTTTTAACCACTCCACGTGTAAATTACTACCTGCCCCACCGGCAGTTCCGATAATAAACGGAGTTTTTTGTTTAAGTGCAAGTGGTAAAGCCAAAGATAAATCTCTTTTTACAGCAGACCTATCCGTAAAGGACTTTCCGCTACCAAGATAAAACGGACCTGGGTCGGTAGACCCTGCGTCAACCCCTAAAAAATCTACCTTTTCAGAAAAGGCAATTTTTAATGCTTCTTCATTGTAGCCGTAACCTAAAAGACCGCAAAGTGCAACTATTTTCATATCTAATTCCTCCAATATTCTAATAATAAAACATTGTATTTTTATTTTATCACAACTTTACTACGTAAACATTGCAAATTATATGAAAAACCTTGCAATTAGTCCAAAACTGTGGTATTATAAAGAAAAACAAAAACTAACGTATTATAAATAAAAAACAAAAACTATGGATATAAAAAAATTTGTTCTATCGTACTATTCAAACGCTACACAAGACTTTCATATTAAAGAAATAACCAAACCGCAAGAAGCACTATTTCTTCACCAACACGAATATTATCAAATATACTACCTAAAAAGTGGTAGGCTAATACACCACATTGAAAACACTAGTGCCGAATTAAAAGCAAGGGACGTTTTTATTATACCGCCAAATCTACCGCATTACGTAGAAAAAGCGTCAAAAGACGTATGCTTTTACTCAATTTCGTTTATGCCAAGTTATATTAGAGACGTAGCAAAAAACAACAAACTAATTGAAGATTTTATACTTCTTATTAAAAACCTTTCTATCAAAAGCGTTGAGCCTAGTTTAGCGTTAAGATTAGAAGACGTAACGCTGGTAGACGTTTTAGTACAAAAAATAATGCAAGAGTTTTCTTCTAATATATTAGGAAAAGACCAGTTAATAAAATCGTCTTTATCACTTTTGATTTGCATTTTTGCACGCGCTTATCTTGAAGATAGATGTGAAAGCGTAAAGTTTGTTTCTGAAAGAGAGACAATAGTTCATTGCATAGGGCATATAAAAAACCACCTTTCCGAGCCTGTAACTTTACAAGAAATGGCGCAACGAACTGCCATGTCTAAATCTTCTTTTTGTGAGAATTTTCATAAAATTACCGGCGAAACTTTTAATCAATATATAAATCGCGAAAGAGTTGAAGCGGCTGCGGACTTAATTAAATCGGGAAAGTTAGTTTTTGAAGCGGCAATGGACGTAGGATATAGAGATTTTAGCACTTTTTACCGAAATTTTAAAAAGAGATTTGGCGTTTCGCCTAGCGAATATAAATAAAGCGTTTTTTAAAAATTTAACAATAAAAATAAATAACGGCTATTTCTTTACTAAACTAGAAACAGCCGTTGTTTAATATAATTTTGCTAAATTGTAATTAGATTACTTTTTAATCATTTTACCTATAATCCATTTGATTAATAAAATTGCTCCTGCAATTATACGCCTGTTTCACAAATCCCGTCAGGGATTTATTTCGTTGAAAAAAGCACACATTGTCTTGGTAGACAAATGTGTGCTTTTTTCTGCGAAAGAACAGTAAAAAGGTATGAATATTTTTTTAAGTCTTTCGGGGGAATTCCAACTGCAAAATGTTCTAACCATTGCTTGTAAAACTCATTTTTTGTCATTTGCATTCTCCTTTGCAGTATTGATTGATGAAATCAACATTCTGCGAATCGTTCCGCACTGATTATAAAGTTCTTTTGCTATCTCACGGTTAAGCAATTCGGATTTTACAAACAATTCAATCCAATATTCCGTTTCGTAGCATTCTTTCAGCGCGATTTGAAATTTGGCAATAAAGTCGGCTTTGCTGTGAGCATAATTCGCTTCGTGAATGTTGGCTCCGATAGAGGTTGATGAACGCTCTAACTGATTTACAAGAGAATAATGTCCTTTTACGCTATCGCACAACTTAATTACTTTAACTGCAAAATTTGTGGATAGATCACGAAGTTTGGAATCTGCCATAATAACACCGCCTTTTTGAAGATATTATATCATAAATCCAATATTTTTTCAAGTGAACTATTCGGCTTACGCCGAATGTGAAATAACGTGCTGTCGCACATTGTGAAATATTGCTCCTTTGGTCGCAATGTGAAATGAAATTTGCCTCATTCGCGTCAGCGAATATTTCACATTTGCGGAGCAAATATTTCACAGCGTAGATATTTCACTTGCCCGCAAGGGCAAATTTCGTTGAAAAAAGCACACATTGTCTGATAGACAAATGTGTGCTTTTTTCTGGTGGGGAGAGATGGATTCGAACCATCGAAGGTGAAAACCGACAGATTTACAGTCTGTTGCCATTGGCCGCTCGGCAACCTCCCCATATATGGAGCTGGCGATTGGAATCGAACCCACAACCTGCTGATTACAAGTCAGCTGCTCTGCCTGTTGAGCTACGCCAGCAAAAAGTATGTTATAAATGTGGTGCCTCGGGGCGGAATCGAACCACCGACACGGGGATTTTCAGTCCCCTGCTCTACCGACTGAGCTACCGAGGCAAAAAAAATGGCGACCTGAAGGGGGCTCGAACCCCTGACCTCTAGCGTGACAGGCTAGCGTTCTAACCAACTGAACTACCAGGCCGTTGCCATTTAATTGTATTTTTATGTTGGTGGGCCTTCAGGGACTCGAACCCCGGACCAATCGGTTATGAGCCGACCGCTCTAACCAACTGAGCTAAAGGCCCTTGAGAAATATGGTCGGGGTGACACGACTTGAACGTGCGACCCCATGGTCCCAAACCACGTGCGCTACCAACTGCGCTACACCCCGCCAAAAACTGAATGCTCAACTATAATACAATACTTTAAATAGTTTGTCAAGCAAAAAATTAGTAAAAAAACAAATATTTTGCTATCCGTATTACAGCGTGGCGTTTCAGCCTCAATTACCAATATATATTAACACAACAAAAATTATATTGCAACTATTTTATTCGCAAAATTTAATATTTTTACAATATTTTTTACAAATTTAAACAAAAAAGTTTCCACGCAAGGTAGAAACTTTTTTATCTAACTTAAATTAATCTATAACAACGTCTTTAACCTTTTCTGTTAATTCGGCGTTAACGTCGTCGTAAGCGGAAAGCATAGGAGCAACGTTAGAACCGTTTTTACGGTCAAAGAAGTTTTTAGTAATTTTAACAAGTAAACCACTAAGAGCAATAATACCAATAAGGTTAGGTATTGCCATTAAACCGTTAGTCATATCGGAAATAAGCCATACAAAGTCTGCACCAAGGTTATCTCCACCAAAGAAAGTAACAAGAGCCATTGCAACAATCATAATAACGTATACAATTTTAAATACCAAATTACTCTTTTTGCCAAACACGTATTGACAAGCCTTTTCGCCGTAAACAGCCCAAGCAAGAATAGTAGAAAACGCAAAAAGTGGCAATATAACAGCGTAACTGTATTTAAATATTTCGCCAATAACTCCGCCAAGGCTAGTAAACGCGTTAAGAGCCGTAGCCGCACCGTTGCCCGCAACCGGAACAATGCCGGAAGTAAGAACGAATAACGCCGTTAAAGTACAAACAATAAAAGTATCAACGAATATTTCTAATATACCCCATAAACCTTGTTTAACGGGTTCAACCTCGTCCGCAGAAGAGTGAGCAATACAAGAAGAACCAAGACCTGCCTCGTTAGAAAATACGCCTCTTGCAAAACCAAAACGCATTGCCTGCATAATTCCGTAACCAACAAAACCACTAACAGCTGATTTTGCAGTAAACGCGCTTGAAAAGATAGAAGCAAATACGCTAGGAATTTCCGTAATATTTACACAAACGACTATTAGCGCCATTATAATAAAGAAAATAGCCATAAATGGAACTAAAATAGAAGCAACTTTACCAATACGCTTAATACCGCCTATAACGACAAGTGCCGTAACTACGGCAATAATTATAGCAGTAACCCAAGTTGGCATTTTAAAAGTAGTTTGCCATGTAGATTGAATAGTATCTGCTTGAACTGAACTCATACCGATAGCGGCAAGCATAGTGAACACGGCAAATAAAATGGCAAGCCATTTCATTTTAGCGCCCTTTTCTATATAATACATAGGACCGCCTATAAATTCACCCTTTTCGTCTTTTTTACGGAAGAACATTGCCAAAACTATTTCGGCATATTTAGTAACCATACCAAAAAACGCGGAAATCCACATCCATAAAACAGCACCAGGTCCACCTGAAATAATAGCCGTAGTAACGCCTACGATATTACCAGTACCTACCGTACCTGAAACAGCCGTACAAAACGCTTCAAACGGGCTAATTGCCTTTTCGTTATTTACGCTAGCATTGCCTTTGCCAGCCATTAACTTAATTGTTTTACCCATAGTTTGTTTTAAAGCGTAACCAAACTCTCTAACTTGGAAAAATTTTGTTCTAATAGAAACGAATAATCCAGTGCCAATAATTAATACTAGCATTGGTACACCCCAAAGGATATTACCGTCAATCCAATTAAGAACGTCGTAAATTGCCTTCATAAATACCTCCAATGAAAAAAGCCGTCAGAAATTTGACGACTCTGGTATAAACAAAAAACAAGCGGTTTAAATTTGCCTGCTCTGTCCTTTTGCCTGAGAGATTCAAGGGGTTGCCTTTTGCACCTTCGGCACTCGCTACGTGCGAGATTCTCCAGAGTGTCATCAATTTGCGGTTGTAAACTTCCGCAAACGTCTTTTGACTTAATTTAATTTATACCATTATAACAGTGACAAAATAAAAAATCAACTAAAATATTACTTTATTTTACATTTTATTAAAAAATTTTTTTATTTTATACTTTATAACCAAAAATATTTATATTTCTATATATAGTATTATTCGTTTGACTTTTTTTTTACAAAATACTAAAATACTTTCGTTAAAGGAATTATTTTATGAATACTAGAAACGATATACGAAACATAGCAATTATAGCACACGTAGACCACGGCAAAACGACTCTTGTTGACGCACTTTTAAAACAAAACGGTGTTTTTAGAAGTAACGAGGTAGTTCAAGATAGGGTTATGGACAGCAACGATTTAGAACGTGAACGCGGAATAACCATACTTGCAAAAAATACCGCAGTACATTATAACGGCACTAAAATTAATATTATAGACACGCCCGGCCACGCCGATTTTGGCGGTGAAGTTGAACGCATACTATCTATGGTAGACGGCGTAGTTTTAATAGTTGACGCCGTTGAAGGCTGTATGCCACAAACCAGATACGTTTTAAAAAAGGCGCTTAATCTAAATAAAAAACCCGTTGTCGTTGTAAACAAAATTGACAAGGGCGGAAATTTAGACAAAACTATGGATTCTATAATAGAACTATTTATAGAACTTGGCGCTAACGACGACCAACTTGACTTTAAAACGGTATACGCTTCCGCAAAACACGGTTGGGCAAGTTTAACAACGCAACCTACAAGCGATATGTCGGCGCTACTTGACACTATAATAAACGAAGTTCCCGCCCCCGTTGGCGATGAAAACGGCGGTTTACAAACGATTATATGCAACGTTGACTACGACGAATACGTTGGTAGAGTTGGCATAGGTAAAATTGTTCGCGGTAAAATTAACGACGCGCAAACGGTAACCATTTGCCATACGGACGGTAAAACTTCTAATGCAAAAATTGGCAAATTATATCAATTTGAAGGTTTAAAAAGAGTTGAGTGTGAAAGCGGAACTATTGGCGATATAGTTGCAATTTCGGGCATAGAAAAAATTAATATAGGCGAAACTATATGCTCTCTTAACGTAATTGAACCGCTACCCTTTGTTGCGATAGACGAGCCTACTATAAGTATGATGTTTATAGTAAACAACTCGCCTTTTGCAGGAAAAGAAGGAAAATTCGTTACGTCGCGCCACTTACGAGCAAGGCTTTTTAAAGAGATAGAAACTAACGTTTCTATGAGAGTTGAAGAAACCGAGTCTTCCGACACGTTTAAGGTATACGGCAGAGGCGAACTTCACCTTTCTATATTAATAGAAGAAATGAGGCGTGAAGGCTACGAGTTTCAAGTATCTAGACCAAAAGTTATTTTTAAAGAAATTAACGGAAAAAAATGCGAGCCTATTGAAGAATTGGTAGTTGAAGTTCCAAACGATTACGTCGGCGCGGTTATGAATAAACTTGGCGAAAGAAAAGGCGAGTTAGTTTCTATGGACGCAAACGATTTAGGCGAAACAAAATTAACCTTTAAAATTCCGTCCCGTTGCTTAATAGGATATAGAAACGAACTTTTAACGGACACCAAAGGTTTTGGCACAATGTCTTCTATCCTTTTAGGTTACGAAGAATATAAAGGCGATATAAAAGAAAGAAATAGAGGCTCGCTAGTGTGTTTTGAAGCCGGAACTACCACTCAATACGGTTTGTTTAACGCACAAGAAAGAACTACCCTTTTCGTTAGCCCCGGTTTAGAAGTTTACGAAGGTATGATAGTTGGCGTAAACTCTCGTGAAGACGATTTAGTTGTAAACGTATGCAAGCAAAAACACTTAACTAACAGCCGTGCTAGCGGTAGCGACGAAGCCTTAAAACTCATACCGCCAACTATAATGAGTTTAGAGCAATGTATGGAATTTATTGCCGACGACGAACTTTTAGAAGTTACCCCAAAATCTATAAGACTACGCAAAAAAATTCTTTCAAAAGATTTGCGTATGAAACAATGGGCAAAAAATAAAAAATAAATAAAACCTTGCGTGCTTAAATATGCACGCAAATTTTTTTGCGTTATAAAAAACGCACTAACCGTAGTTAGTGCGTAATTTTTTATTCAATAATTAAAAGCATAGGTTCAAGAGTTTTAACCGTTACGTTTGTTACGATTATGCCGTTTTTATATTCAAAAGGAATACTTTCTATATTGCCGTTTGGCATAATTCTGTTTACTTTTGTAGGTTTAGTTGGATATGCTAAATTGTAACTTTCAATTTCGCTTAAACCAATGTTTACGCCACCTGCAAAAATTCTACCGTCTTTTAAAGTACCAACTTTTAAATAAACTTCGTCTAAATTATCACAATATACAGGCAATTCTCCCGATTTTTTTAATATGTCTATAAACTGTAATTTACGCGAGTAATTGCAAAAACCAAAGCCAACTGTATACGCTTCCGACGAAGTAACTTCTCCGCAAAACGCAGTAATCGTTCCGCCTAATTTGTTTTTGTATTCAACACTTGCAGGAGCAACTATTTTAGCGTCGTCGTTCCAATTTCTAAATACAAGCGAAGATTTTACTTTTACGTTATTATCGTTAATAACAAACTTTCTTTTTGCTACGGGAAGTTGAAGAATACTGTCGTTATACTCAACTTTTTCGCCGTTAACCATTTCGCCGTCCCACTCTTTTAATTCAAAGCCTAAATAATCTTTAAAACCACGTTCAATTATTCTTTCGGCGCTGTCGGCAGTCATAATACAGTTACCTTTTAACTGTTCAAGCAACTCGTCGTCGTCAAAGGCTAAATCAGAAAGCATATTAAAGCACGTAATACCCGTGTTATCGTGAGAGAAAAACATTGGTAAACCAAGCCTTTCAAATACCATATATCCAAAACGGTTGTGCGTGTACGCGCGTGTAACTTTAAAACCTTCGTATCTATGTTTATAAATAGGAATTTTAAAGCCAGACCACTTAATGCCCTTTATAGTATTATATAAAGTTTCGTGCATACCGCTGTATTTAGCAAGTTCATTTCTATAATCGTTTAAACTAATAGGGTCGTATTCTTGGAACCTTGTTATCCAATGTTTAGCACCGTCTAACCCTTCTAAAATTGAGCAAATAAAGTGCGCGTTTAATTGAGAAGGTCTTTTTGAAAATACCGTTTGCGGACAAGTGTCGGTTTCGGCTAAAACGTAATCTACGTCGTCTTTAATATCTTGATATTGCGTAGCACCTCTAAAAAATGCAAAAGTAAACGTGTTTATAATTTTTGGTCCGTACGAGCCGTTGCCTATTCTTACGATAGACGGCTTATTTTCGCCAGCCATTACCCTTGCAATTTCTTTAATAGCATCACCGCCCGTTGAAATTGAGCCTTGAATATTTTTATCAACGCTATCAATAGCGTCTCTTATAATTTTAGCGGTTGAAATTAACGAATCTTTTTGAACTTTTAACATTATATCTGAATAAGTTTTAGAAAGTTCACTATCACCGCTTATAATATCGTAAATTTCTTTTCTTGTAAGTGAAGTTTTTGCGTAATCGTTAAACATTTTAATATGCTTTTCGCAACCGCAACCGCAACCGTCTCTACCCGAAATAAGTCTAAAATCGTCGTCAATCATAATTTCAGACGGACCGCATTTACAAATTTTAACTACGGAATCGTAAAGATATTTTCTAAAATCTTCGTCTAATAAACATGGAATTGGAGTTTCAGCACCATCGTTTAAGTTAACGTATTTAGAAAAAGGGTGACCAGGATTCATTGAATAAAAGAATTCCCCGTGCCCAATAGTAGACTGAATTAACACACCGCTTTTTAAATTGCGCTTGTCAAGTTCACTTTTAATTTTTCTATATTTTACACAATGCGATTCCGCCCTATCTTGAACGGGGTCTCCCGTAGGGTTAATAGGCATATTAAATAAAACGCAAGTAGATACGCCCGTTTTATATTGCCTTTCTACGTCGTCGCAAATTTCTTGAATGCTTAACCTGTTTAACGGCATAATTGAGTATTTTATCATTTTAGCACCTCCATAATAGTTATATTTTATCACACTGCAATAATTAACGCAACGTTTTATAGTAGGTATTTGTTATTTTTTTAAAAAATATAAAACGTTTAAATTACGGTAAAAATTAACGCTTAGGTTAAAATTAAAAAAATAAAAGCCATAAAAATGGCTTTTAAATTAATCTATATCAACTTTGTTAAGTAAATGCTCGTCGTTTTCGCGAAGTTGTTTTGGAACTACAATTTCGTCGTAAGTTACGTAATATTTTTTTTGATTAATTGCGTAATAATCTATAAATCTTAAACTTGTAAACGCAACCGATGAAAGCGGAATTACAACTATTAACGCAACGTTAAACGTTATAAGTGAAGAAAGGCAAGATATAACGTACGCCGTAATTGACATTAATAAATAAGAAAGAAATCTAGACGCAAATTGCGAAAATTCGCTAGGTTTTATACTTTCTTTAAAAGCCGTAATTACGCCTTTATTTTCGCAAACCATTTTAGGTAATACTAAACCCGTAAAAGCGTACCTTAACGCGTTGCTAACAAAGAATATAAAAAATATAACCGTTATAGTGTATAAGCCAAACCATTTTGACGTATAAATAACGACTACTGCAACCACAGAAAAAACGATAGAGTTATACACGAATAAAAGTAAAGTTCTATACAACGAATAAATTGACGCCTTTTTAAAATTATCAAACAAAGTGCCAAAAAATCCAGCGTGTAAAATACTAGTCATATGCTCGTTTACGTTTACGCCTATTGAATAGTCTGCAAGGCCAAGTAAAAATACCGTTAAATATACTATTACAACCATAGCAAGGGAAACCCAAAAGATTTCACCCGTCATATTTTTAATAAAATCTAAAAGGACGTTAAAAGATGATTTTAACGCTTCGCTATAAGCAGAGCCGTCCGTTTTAGGATTCATAAGTAAAAAATCTTTAACTATTTGGCGCATGGTATCTAAAATATTAGAAACTTCTTCACTGTTTAAAATGGGGTTTATAACTATGCTAGCAAACAAAGATAAAGATAATACGCATAAAAATACGATTACCGCTTTATATAAAAGCGTTTTGCAACACAAAAACTTATTTGCCATAGCTATTTTTATTGCATTTGTAATTTTCATATAAATTCCCTCGTTAAAATTCTATCATATATGTTATTTTATTGCAACCGTTTAAAATTAATTATTAAAAAAAGCGGTAAATATAATAAGTTTTATTTATTAACCACCGCTTTTAATTAAATTTTATTCGTTAACGTTAACTTTAAGGTAAGTTTCCACCACCCCAGATAAGCCCCCTAAAAGTTTTTGAACGTCTTTATCGCTTTCAAATTCTTTAATGGCTTGTTCTTTTGGCATAGAATAATAATAGTTAAGCACCAGCGAAAGCATCTCTCTTTTATACTTTGCAGAAGTTTCTTCGTCTGGAACCGTAACGCCTTCTTTTTGCAATTTATAAATTTTTTCGTTAATAGTGTTGTTGTATTTTAACACTTCTTCTATTTTTTTATTTTGCTTTTCGGTTAACTCGTCTATCTTTTCTTTGGTTTCTACCGCCTTTTTAAGTTCTAAATTTTGTATGGCGCTAGCGTATTCGCTTTCGTACTCTTTTAATTTATTAGAGTTTTCTTCTAAACTGTTTGCCGTATCTTTATCAACTTGCAAATAGTCTTGAATTTTTTGCGCGCCAAGTTCTTTTATTTGCTCGGCTACGATTGACGAACGCGAAATTCCCCTTTTTATTGCTTCGCTTTCAACGTTTTTATACAATGAAGCATACATATTATCTAGTTCGTTTTTACTGTTAGTAGCCTTACTACTAATTTCTTTTTCGTTTTCTTTGGCTTCATTGCGCTTTTTATCAATATCGCTATCTAACGCGTTTTTTGATATATCGTAATTGCTGTTTGCATAAAACTCAGCCTCATCGCTTATTTCTTCGTCCGTTTTTGGCGTATATTCTAATTTATTTAAAAAAGTATTGTCAATAACGCCGTCAAGCCTATTTCTATAAGACGTTAAATTTTTAATTAAATCATCTCTATTTAACTTGCCGTTATCGTTGCTTGTAGTTACTTCATCGCCTTTATTTTCCGTTTCGCTAGAAGATTGCTCATCTAAATTAGAACTTGCTTTTTTAACTTTAACGTTTTCGTTTTTGGCAACAGGTTGATTTTTTAAACCTTTTAGCCAATTTAAAATTTTTTGCTCTATTCCGTACATATTACTCCTGATAAATAAATAAAATTTCTCTATTGCGCTTTATAACACAGCCGTCAAGAAGCGGAACTACTTCGTCGCAATAATCAACTACCGTAGGTTTTTTTAACACTCCGTTTTCAATTTCTTGATTATACATTTTGCCTTTATTTACGTACGTAACTACGTATCCGTTTTGCGTTTTGTTAATATGATAATTTTTTCCGTATTCTAAATTTATCGTACTCATAACTCTCCTTGTGGTTTTTACGTTTATTATTTTTGGGGAAACTTTAAACGGTTACGAGTTTTGCGTTTAATAAATTATCAACTATAATAAACGCAGTGGGAACAAACGGGTCGGCATACACTTCAAGCCCTTTTCTTCCCGTATATAAAGGGTTAAAGGCTTGACCTTCAACGTATTCGCCACAGTAAATTTTAGCAAGGCGTGAAAAGTATATTTTAAACCCGTCGCCGTAAGGCACGCCCGCAACGGAAGAAACGCCTTCAACGCCTAAATCATAAGTTGCATCTTCTTGCGTTGCATCGTTATAAACGCACGTTTTTAAACGCTTGTTACCGTCTACGTAACAAATATACACAACCTTGTTTTTACTTCCGCAAATTTTACAGTCGCTTACGTCGTAAAAGATTTTTTTAGCCCAAAAACCGTCTGCTGAATATTTATAAAGCACCGCTTTGTTTTCGTTTAAATGTAAAATAAAAGTTACGTTTACGTCGTCAATATAAGATATATGGTTTTTTACGTTTGCGTAATCTATTGCGCCGTTAATTAAAATTTTTGCACTTTCTAAAATAGGCGTTTCTAAATCTGAAACAACTTTTATTTCAATTATATTAGTCCCTTTTTCTAACGCGCAGTCAAAACTGTACGAAACGTTTTGTTTAACTTGAACGCTTTTTAAGTGGCGCTTTATTCCGTTAACGTAAATTTCTGCGTTAGCGTTTAAAATATCGTTAGCCCTAACGTAAAGCGAAACGTTTAATGCGTATTTATCTTCTTTAAAAACTTCTACTTTAAACTCTTTGTTAAAGGTGTTTTCTCCCGCTTGATTTACGTATTTTAACTCAATTTCTTTATAAGTAAACTCACTTAATTTTTGCTCTAACTCTTTAATTCTACGTTCAAGTTCAACGTTTTTTACGTACGCTAGTTTGCCGTAGTCAACCTCTACCATAAATCCTCCTTACAGTACGAAAAATACAAGGTTGGTCTTATAATTTTGGGGTCGTTATCATACGAAATTATTTTCATGGCAAACTCTTCACCCTTAACGAAAGGCTTTACGTCTTGACAACTTCTTTTAATATCGTATTTAGATATTTTACCGTCGCACAAAACTTCTAATTTTATATCGCCTTTTGTAATTGCGCTAACTTTATACAAGCGTTTTTTTGACGGTATAGAAAAATCCGTAACGTTAGATTGCCACACTTTTTTAAGCGGTTTGTTAAACAGTTTTCCGTAGCCGTCTACTACGGTAGCAACTTTTTCGCCGTTATTATATACTGCTAAAAGCGTTTTTTGGCTATTTTTTAATGGGCAAAGCCAACTTATTTTAGCACCCCTTAAAACGTAAGAAGTTTTTGTTTCTAAATTATAAACGATAACTACTTTTTCTTCGTTGCCGTCTATTTTCATTTTTAGGTTAAAATATAACTTTTGATTATCGTAAACGCCTTGACAGTCGCTATTATCTACGCCGATTAAAAACTCGTCGTAACACTCTAAAATTTTTACAGCGTCTACGCCGTTAAAACGATAAATTCCGTCCGTAGAAACAAAATAAACGTGTTCACCGCAATCGGTAACGCTATCGCCGTAAATTTTACCAACTTTAAAGTGCAAGTTAGAAACGCTAAAATCTTCTTGCAAACCAAACGCCGAAAGCCTAGAAATGCCAAACTCTCTAAAAACGTAAACGTAGTCTAAAAAACTAATTACTTTTAAAAGCGCACCTCGTTCGTCTTGAAAATCAATAAAACCGGCTTCGTCAAGCGATATATACCAATTAAGCGGATTAAAATCGTCTGAAAACCAAAGCGAAGTGCTTCCGTTACCTTCCGTTGCAAAAATTCTTTCGTTATGAACGCACATAGAACTAATTTTGGGCGCGTCGTCAACTTTAACGACATCGTCGCCGTTAAAAACGTAAAGTTCATCTTCTTGCGAAGACATAAGCAACACGTTTTCGTCGTTATACTTGTACTCTATTGCCGTTGGAATTGAATTAAATTGAATTTGAGTTTTTGTAAAACACGAATTTTCTACAAAGAGTTTTAAGCAATATATAAACCCGTTTGACGCATAACACAAAACTCTGTCGTCGTCTTTAAAATTTGCGTAATCGTAACGCTTGTAATAATATAGTTTTATAGGAAAAACGCCGTCTTCTAACGCAAAAGGTTTGCCGTTAATTTTATATTCTTTTAAACCTACGCCAGCGCTTAAAGCACCGCTACTAACGTCAAAATTAAATATGTATTTTGCGTTTGAAAGATTTTTTAAACCACCGTCTTTACCGCTTCCCAAACCGTCGCTAAAATCACTAACGGTAACTCTTTTTTTTATAACGTTTGGCACGCTTATACTATTTTTGTAATATATCATAGCCACTTTCTGTCCTTAATTTTTTTTACTTTTTTGTTAGCCATTGCCGTAGTTAAAGAATTAATAAACTTGTTGTGCCACGTTACGGCTTCTTCGTACATACCCTTTATTAAACAAAACTCTGTAACCGTGCCATAAGCGAGTATTCTTGGCGAGATAGGCGTAAGTTCAAACTCACTTACGCCGTCAATTTGCTTTTTACTTGGCAAATACGAATACGTTACTTCAACGTATTTTAGGCTAGTATAAATTCCGTCGGGTTTAATTTCAAGGTCAACGTTATTTTTAAACTTGTCAAGCACTTTTAAAATTGCAAGCGGATTATACTTAAACTCCTTACACTCTATCACGCCGTTAGAAACGGTAAAAGATTGAGTGTGTTTTAGCCTGTAATAATCGGTAGAAATTTGTTCTTCTACCAAATTATAACAATCAAGCAATAAGTTTGCATCTTCTTCTACACGCGTGTAATCGTCAACCGCACCGCCTTGAAAATAAGTTTTTATATCGCCTCTTTCAAGTAGCGTAGAGGCGGTTATTAATATTTCTTTTACCGTCATTTTTTACTCCTTTTAATTAAGCTTCCGTAATACCCGTAAGCATTGCTTGACCGCAAGGACGCGAACAAATAAGGTCTGCGTACTTAACGAGAGTCGCTTTATATACGGGTTTGTCGGCAACTTGTTTAATTACTCTACCGTCTTCGCCTTCAAGCCATTTCCAATCGCAAAGTTGATGCAAAACAAAGTCGTCGGTATTTAACAAATACATAGTTCCTTCTGGACAAAATCTATCCGAAACGATAGGAATTCCGTTATAAGAAATAGCCTTGTAACCACCGTTAAGGTCTAACACGTCAACGTTGCGTTTATAAGTTGACAAGTGGTTTTGGAACGCCCTTTTTACACCGCTTGAACAAACTATAAAGTTTACTCTACTACCCGCGTTTTCGTCTAGATAGTCAATAGCCGTTTGAATTACCGTTTCACTAATAGAGCCTACGTCGTTTTTAATATACGGAATAAGCCATTTATGAGTTGCTCTTGACAACCCGTAAAGGTCGCCCGTAGTTTTAAATATCGCGCCTAAACCCGTAATTTCTTGATTATACGAACCTTGAACGGTTATAACGCTATTTGCTGGAACGGTAGTGCTTGTAAGAGTAGTTCCCGTAACCGATATAGTTTTATTTGCGCGGTCAATGGCGGTAATTCTTCTTGCGCCGGCGCTTGCTATAATAGAGCCGTCCGAAGAAGCCCTAAAATCAACCACCATACCTTCAACTAAATTTTTAACGCTATCCACTTTAATTACGCCGTTAGTTATTTCGGTAACTTTTGCTAAAATACCTGAACCGTCGCCAAAAAGCATTCTGCCAAAGTTGTAAGAAGACGCTTTTAACAACCCTTCCATTTCAGCGTTTAATAAATTTACGAAAGCGCCCGAACTGTTTTCGCTTGCCCTAATTGCCTTATCGCTAATTTCAATAGTGCCGTATAAGTTTTTTAAAGTAAGAACGAATTGTTCGTAGTTATTGCCTGCCGCTTCCGGTAAATCGCCGTCTTCTTCACCAGCACCTATACCGCCGTTTATTCCGTATTGAGCAAGTCTTCTAACTTCTTTACCCCATACGTCGGACGCCGATTGTTTAATTTTGGCAAGTAACGGATTTATAGCCGTGTTTAATTGTTCGCTTACGACTCCTAAATATGCGGATTTTAAAGCGTCGTCAGCATTTTTCATTGTAATCATAATTTATTGTACTCCTTGTGTCTTTCTAAAATTTCCCGAGCAATTTCACCTGCTTCGGACAGTGTTTTAGGTTTTGACGGAGGCGTTAAAAACGCCGTACCGTTTCCCGAAGTTAAATGGACGATTGGTTCGCTACCGTTAATATCTTTAAGATAGTTGCGAATTATCTCTTCTTTTAGAGCCGGAGTTTCTTCTATTTTTTTAATAAGATGGTCGTAAGAATTATTAATTTTATCGCTTTCATCTTTTTGTTTAATTAAAAGTTCCGCATACGCCCTATATAAGCGCCCATTTTTATCGTCGCCGTTGGCATCGGCTATTTCAACAAGCGAATCTATAACGTTTTTACTTTGTGGAATAATCTCACAAATTTGACGTTTTTCCCTCTCTATATCGTCGGTTTGCAAGTCTAAATAAGATTGTTTGCCTTGCCTAGAAATTTCTAACTCCCTCTGCAATTCTTTTACTTTCTGACAGCGTCTGGTAAATTCAGATTGTAAAGAATTGTAAGCGTCAACTAAACTTTTAACGTTACTAAACTTACCGTAATTTTCTAAACTGTTAGCGCCCAAATCTTCTTCCGCCCCTGCGGTTTGCGCATCATTATCTAAATTGGCCTCGTTATTAGTTAAAGTTTTTCCCGCTTTTATTTCGCTTTCCATTATAAATTTTCCTCGCTTGCTATTTCGTTAAGATTAGTTTTTAAAAGGCGATTTTTATGCTCTTGCACGTGTTTTTCTAACCTTTTTTTATGCTCTATATTACCTTCGTTTTCTACGTCAAACTCTAAAAGTTTACGCGTGTGCTCGTCTATATGAATTAAATGATTATCGTAATTAGATACGGTTATTTCGCTAGTTAATGCGTCTATATTTTCTTTTTCGGCTTTGCCTCTATGTAAATTGTTAATATCTTGCGCGTTATCAAGCGAGCCGTAACCTAAAATTTCTAATATTTTAGATTTGTTTCTTTCGTTAATGTTGCCGTTATCGTCCGATAAAAGCCCCGTTTTTAACATTTCAAGTATTGCGTTTTTCTTTTGCGCAGGCGTTTGATTTAACTCGTTTTCCGTGTCAAAAATTATATCGTCGTAAGTTATGTCGGAACTGTTAAAATAAAACGTTTTTACGGTTTTTGAACTGCCCGCACTTTTCATAATACGCGTTGTTGTTGCAAACTGTTTAAACAGCCTTAATATGTGCCTACCCACTTCTTTAATTGCCGTTCTTATGTTTTCAGCGGTAACTGAAAGCCTAGTTTCGTCTTGCTCAATTAAAAGTTCTATTGCCGTACCCGATAAATTCGTAGAAGTAAAAGCGTCGCTTCTAGAAACTTCGCTTGAACCAGATATAGTAACGAATTCGGAAGTTAAACGTTCTTCTTCATAAGTAAAATCTAACGGAACGGAATTGGTACTCATCATTTGCGGTGGCCTACTACCTTGCCTATAAACAATAACTTTTCCAGGGGATAAACCTTCGTCTAATAAATCGTCGGTGTCAATAGACCCGTCTTCAACGCTAATAACGCCCATACTAACCCTATTCATAAACTCGTACTTTCTATTTTTAACGGCGTTATAAGAACGCTGTATTGGAATTAATCTTTCAATTAAACTTATGCCAAAAAAACTACCCGTAAAAGTTACCGAATTTTGTTTAACGAAAGGAAAACCCCTAGAACCGTCTACACCGTTGGTATAAGGCAAGTCGCTAGCGGCAAGCAAGGTGTTACCTGCAACCACTATAACTCTACCGTTTGGGTATAACTGACTTGGCATTTCGTATTTTTCAATTAATAAAACGCTATCGTGAACGACGGAAGAAACGTCTTTTTTAGCGTACAAGCCGTTATTAGAAAATCCGTTGCCGTTAAAAGTAAACACGTCTATATCTTCGCCTTTTACGTCAACGCCGTACTCCTCTTTAATTTCACTAGCAAGGCAAGGCCTAGCGTGAATAATGCTTTTACAATCGCTTAATTCGCTATGAAACAAAGAGTCTGGAAATATTTCAAACGGAGAAATCGCCTTAACTACAACGTCGCCTTCGCAAATTGTTTTTTCATCGGTCGTTCCTATTTTTTTGCCCGCTTTTTTATTCCATAAAATTTTATAAAAAGCCGTTCCGCAAGTTTCCGACCACATAGTTGCGTTTGCAATAATTTTATCAAGCCCCAACCTAGAATAAGTAGAGTTTAGTATATCCGATGAAATCATAGCCGTTTTTATATCGCTTTCTTCTGAACTTGCCGACCTAACGGACATTGACGGTCTAACCCTAGTTAATTTTGCAAGCCTTGTATCAATAATTGGCGCAATATGGTTAAACACGTTGCGAGACTGCCAACCGTAAAACTTATCTTCTTCTTGAACTTCGCCGTTTGGCGATATTTCACAATATTGATTGCCAGCCAAATAATTTAAATTTAATTGCCATTGCCTTTCGTAATTTTTTCTTTCTTTTCGCCTAGTTTCAAAATCTTCTAAAACGGCGCTAACCAAATCTTCTTTATAAAATTCGCCATTAGTTTTTAAATTACTTTTTGACATTTTTTCCCTCCAAAGCGTTAAAATGCTTGCCTAATTCAAGGTACAAATTTTTTGCGCAAGTTTTACAAACGTAAAGCGAATTATCGCTTATTGTTTCTTCGTTTTTAATGCTAAATTCCGCTAAATTTGAACAGCCTAGCATATCGCACGCAATAGTTTTTTTAGTTTTTGCCACTTTCATTTTCTTCCTCCACGATTAAGTTAATTAATCTAATTTTTTCATTTTCCAATTCTTCGTCGGTCAGTTTTTTATAATCTTCAAAACCGCCGTCTAATTCTTTTAATAGTTTAACTGCCGACACGTCCGGCGGAACGTTTTTAGTAACTACTTTTCTTTTTAGCATACGAATTTCTCCGTTTCCGCTATCGCCGTATTCTTCGGTAACTTCACAAGTATCGTACCCTAGCGCCCTTTTTTTAAGCGCTTCTTTAACAGTGTTATCCGTAACTACCTCCCCTTGCTCTTTTTTTACTTTTTATTAGTTTTAATTTATCTTTTTGCACGTCCGTCAATTTTTTTTGCGGTCTATCTACGTGCGGTTTAGTCATAACGTAATAACGCAGTTCGTCTAGGGCGTGGTCGTCTTTTTTTATAGGCGAATCGCCGTTTCCCCACCTATACCCCTTTAACTCCCTTATTAAATTGACGCAATTTTTAAAAATAAAAAGTTTATTGCTTTTAAAATAACTTTTTACCCTATTAATGCCAGAAAACAAATCTTTATTAACGTTTGTGTTTACGTTAATTCCGTTTTCGTAAAACAATTCGGCAACGCTTTTAGAATAAGCAAGTGTCTTTTGGTTTGCCGCCGAATCAATAAGCGCGTTAATCTTTCCGTTAAAATCGGTGCGCCAGTTAATTTGATTGCATATTTTTTTAATTTTATTTGAGTGTTCAAACACGTCTAACCCGCTTTCGTAATGCTCGGCAACTACGTAAACGTTTCCGTCGTAATCAACGGCGTAAAAGTGGCACGACAGCGGATTTTTTAGCCCGGGGTCAATAGAAATCGTGTCTTGCCAATCGTAAGGAA
Organism: Christensenellaceae bacterium; assembly: GCA_045644385.1. Taxonomy (GTDB): domain Bacteria; phylum Bacillota; class Clostridia; order Christensenellales; family Borkfalkiaceae; genus HGM11412. The sequence continues at coordinate 48,743 of JAZRGU010000002.1, read as the reverse complement.
CGTCAAAGGGCTGTATAACGTGAACGTTTTCGTCAAATTCAGTATAAACCCTGCCAAAATCACTGTTAAACTCGCCGTATCTTCTAGATAACAGTTCGCGTTCACTCATAGTTGAAGACAGTGCTTTTATTTCCCTTTTATTTAAAAACGGATTGTCCGCCCACTCAATAAACTCGTACCACACTTCTTTTGAACTATATGAATTTAAAAAAATTTCATCGTAAATAAAGGTTAAACCTTTAAGTGGCGTCATAGTTCCAAAAATATCACCGCGCTTATCTAATACGCGCATTTTACACTCGTCGTAAATATCTTTTGGCGGTTCTTCGTCAAACCATACGAAATCAAGCGAACTTCCTTGGAATTTTTCTCTACCTTGGTCGCAACTTTTAAAGCCAATCGTGGATATTCCGTCAACCACGTTTTTAATTTTTATTTGGTCTATAATTCCGCTACTTAAACTGTCTTTTTTGCCCGACAGCATAGTTACGTCTACAATCCAATCGCTGTTTAAATACTTTAATATTTTGCTTTGCGCAACGTCCCTTTGAACTTGTTGAGAAAGCGAAACCACCCAACCAAAAACGTCTTTTTTGTTTTTTCTATAAGGGTGAATTCCGCGCGCCATATAAATAACTTCAACAGCACCGCACTCCGTTTTTCCACTTCTGTTTCCACCAAAAACCCACCTGTTACGCTTTTTGCATTTGTGAAACGCAAGTTGTTTTTTGTGCTTTTTTTTACCCGTATTATAGCGAAGTATTAAGTTGTTGTCGTATCGCCTTTTTTGCTCTTTTTCTATCTCTTTTATTTTTAAAATTACCGAATTATCCATTATGACTTTTTTACCTTAAATTCTATTTTTTACGACATTTTATATTAAGCGCTATACTGTATAATTTGTATTATGAAAAAATTTGTAGTTTTTACGGCAATAATTTTTTGCTTTGCCGATATATTGTTTATTAATAAATTTTTTAATCAAAAAATAGCCTATGCAAACGGCAACGAGTATTACAGAGTTTTAAACGAAAACACGTATATTTACGCAGACTCGCTTTTTAACGAAAAAATTTTTGAAGTGCCGTCTACCTATTACGTTAAAATAGAAAGTTTAACTGCAACGCACGCACGCGTCAGTTACGGTTACGATAATTTTAACTACCCCGTTATTATGGGATATATGAAACTTGAAGAAATAACGCCTTCAACAACAATTCCCACAAATCCGTTTAGCGTAATAAGAATTTCAACTAAAATTTCAGACATTTTATTTAACGACAGCAATTTAAAAACTGCCTATTTTAACGTGCCAAGCGAAACTTTTATGACTTACTACGGAAGCATCGTTAACGATAGCGGAAACACGTTATGCTACGTTTACTGCAACAATAAATTAGGTTACGTTGATATAAACTCTATAAATTCTTTTAGCGTGCCTAAAAATAGCGACCCCATAATAGATGAAAACGAAGAAATAACCGAAACCCCAAAAGAAGAACCTACAAAAGCGCCGTCTTCATTAAAAGGCGAAAGTTTGCAAATTATAATTATAGTTGGAATATCTATCGTTTCAATTTCCGTTGTTTACGCGCTTTTTAAACCTTCTAAAAACAAAATATATAAAAAGCAACCCCTTTCCTACGAAGACGAAGAATAGTTATAGCGAGTGCTTTTTAATTTCAAACTACGAAAAAGAAAAGTTATAGCGAGTGCTTTTTTCCTTCTTCGTTTAAAATTCTTTGATGCAAACCTGATATAAAAGAGATTTTTAAATAATTGTTAAAAAACCAATCTTCCGTAAACCCTTTTGCTTTTAATAAAGAGGTAAACTTTTTTAACGCCTTTATTTGCTTTCTAAAATAATTTCTAGAAGTATGGTCAAAATCTTCGTTTTTTGGAACTATTTTAAAATATTTGTACGAAATTAACTCTTTATCTTCATTAGATAACTCGTTTAAAATTTCAGTTGTTATTTGTTTTAAATACAACAAATCTTTTCTTACTTCGCCAAGTTTTAAAATTCTATCGGATAGCGCAAAAGCGTCAGAATAATCGTAAAACGAATTGCGAGCCCGTGTTTTTATTAAATTTTCTAGTTGAATTGCTATTTTATCTAATAACGTATAACAAGATAAAATGGTTTTTCCGTAAGCGTCCATAAGTACCTCCAAAATTTTGTAACACCCAAATTATAATGTGTTATTACGACGTAAAGCAACACAATATGACTATTTTGTACAAAATAAATTATTTTTCAAACAATTTTGTATAAAATATGTCATTAACTGTTGAATTTTAAAATTTCAACGTTTATAATTTTAAGTTTTAGAACATTTGTTCGCATTTATTATATAAAAATAAACTGACAAAATTTGTCAATTTTTTAAAAAATAAAAAAAATATTACAAAAAATTAAAAACAGTTGAAAATTTCGCTTTGTATATGTTATACTAATGTAAATATATATATAAGCGGTATTTTATGAGAAAAAGGTCTTTAAAAACTTTATTTATTTTGCTTGTTGCAACGTTGTTAACGGGGCTTTTTGGCGTTAAATATAATTATGCTTTTGCAAGCAACGTAACCACTTTAAATACTCAATTTTACTTGCCGTCTTCCCCTATTGAGTTTTACGACCTTAATTCTCCCGTTGCTATTTCTTATGACGACGGTAACTACGCTTTTTCTGAATATTACGACGATAGCGAAAATAATCAAAACGACGTTAATTCAATAGTCGTTTACAATAAAGAGCAAAAAAAGTACGCAAAAATTACGCACTCAACAATCAATAATATAACTTGCGTAGAGCAGTATAAAAACTATGTTTTATACGTTAGCGATTCAATAGTATATTATTTTGACGTTAACAATTTACAAAACGAACCTGTAAAATCGGACGTATACGCGTCAAATTTTATAAGCGTAAACGGAAACACGCTTCTTTGTAATAGCAACAGCTTGCTTAAACTTTACACGATTTCTATTCAAAACAATTCTTTAACCTTTACGCTTGGACATACCGTTTCAGCGGAGTCTTTAATAGGTTACGTTGACGAAAATAAAAACGTTTACTATCAAAACGCAAACGGTTTTTACTATTACGATTTTATAAACAACACTAATTACGAAATCGTTAATAAAGAAATAAAAACGGCAATTAGTTTAACTTGTTTAAACGGTTACTTATACTACTCTACTACAGACGGTATTTATAAATTACAAGTTGCCAAAAACAAGCAACCGCAGTTACTGTTAAATATAGGCACTAACCTATCGCTTGGAAATTTAATTTCGCCACAAGGTTTAGCGGTTAAAGACGGAAACCTTTTAATTGCAGACTCTACCCTTAACGCAATTCAAGAATACGACCTAAACTTATTAAAGTTTACGGACTTTGCTATAACTACCGAGTCAACCGCAAACTACCGCTTAACTAACAAGGCGGAAAGAATATTCGTTAGTAAAAACTATCTTTACGCGTTAGACGTTTCTAATATTAACGAAACTCAAACTAAACGTCTATTAAAAAAATCGCTTAATAGCGACGGCGAGTTTGAAAAAATTGATTTATCTTTTTTATATAAAGACAACCCCGAATATAAAATAGAAAAGTTCGTATGCTCTGATGAACACGTGCTTATATACGACGGAACTTTTCTTACCTTATATAAACAAAACAACGGCACGCTAGAAGTTGCCCTTACCCCTATTCAAAACGACCATATAACCGCACTTGATTATTTAGACGGCAACTTTTACTACTCTCACACGGCAAAAAGCGCAAATTTAGAGTTTGATTATTCTACCATTTACCAAATAGTAATGCCAAGTTTAACTAACGGATTAACCGAAATTAAAGTAGAAAAACTCACCAAAGGCGAAGAAATTAACGGCATTATAGAAAAAATGAGTGTAGACGTGTTTTCTAACGTTTACCTTTTATGCAAAAACGCGCAAAGCCCGTCGTCGTATAATTTAATTAGATATTACGCTAACGTAGTAAGCGTTAACGCGCCTATTACGCTAGACGGTGCGCCTATAAATATGCAAACTGATTTTGCAGGAAACGTTTATATTTTAAAAGATAACAACGGCGTTTCTAAATTTATTTATAACAAAGCGGAAAACACTTTTAAGGGCGAAAATTACGCTATTGACCCGTTAAACGCAAGCCTAATTAAAGATTTTTCGCTATCGTATAGAAGCAATAACGTATATTATTTGTCAAACGCGTCTATTTTAAAAAATGCCGACGAATTATTAAACGTTTCTAACCTTTCCGCAATAAGCGCAAACGACGTAAACGAAAAATCTATAACTAGCGACGTAAAGTTTTTAACGGTAACAAAAAACGTAAAATTGTTTAAAGTTGAACTTTCCGATTACGTTTTGGAAGCAAACAACAAATATTTTAATGCAAATATTGAGCCTATAACCGAACTAAACACGGCGCGGTCATATCCGTTAATTGCCGAAATAGGAAGCGAGTATTACTTAATTGCGTATACTAGTAACGTAGTTGCTCTTGTAAGGCAAACGTCCGTAAGCGCGCAAGTTGGAACAACCGTTGACGCTACTATAATTTCAAAAGAAAATTACGCTAATTTTAATATATCCGAAACGCTTTTAAACAATAAAAAGTTTTATATTACTAACGACGAGTATTTGCTATCTAAACCCGTATACGACGAAGTTTATGCGTTAAATAAAATTCAAAAAGACACCCAAGTTTTTGCAATAAAAGAATATAAGTTTAACGGCAAAGCCTTTACGCTTATTTCATTAACCGAAAACGGCGAGCCTTGCGGTTACGTTCCAAGCGGATATTTAACTGAAAATAACAACCACGTTATGATAGCGCAAACAACAACAAACGCAACGATAGGCAAAAACGCCAAAAAAACCGTTACGGACTCTATAATGATAATTTTAATAGGCTTTACGCTAACGTTTAGCGCATTGTTTATAGAATACAAACTTTTATTTAAAACAAACGATAAATAAAAAAACAAGGCTAAAAATATAACTAATAAATATTTATTTTGGGTATTATAAAAGCCTACTATATTTCGCAAAAGCGAAATATAGTAGGCTTTTTTTATCTACAAATAATTAAGTTAAACAAGTAATATTTTTACATTGTAGCTAAAAGTTATATTGTTTGTTGTACAAACAGTTATATTTTGGCAAAGCCAAAGTTATATTAAATAAATCCATAACTTGCCGAAAGGCAAATATAACTGCCGTAGGCAATATAACTCGCCATTAGGCGAATATAACAAATCCGTAAAGATTTATTTAGTTGTCGCAATTCACTATGTGAATAGCGACTATTCAGTGGTTTTTAACGTAAATTAACTGAGTTATTTTTTTATTATTCTCTTAATTTTTGTTTTTATTTTAAATATAAAATTTCTAAAATTTCTTCTATCGCCCCAAAATAGTTTATATACTTTATAACTAAAATTTTTGTTTACGTCTACAAAAGTATTGCCTTTATAGTAACCCGTTAAAATACCTAAAACGCCGTCTTTTTTAACGCCGTATTCAAGCACGGTATGATTGTCGCCACAGCAAACAAGCGTAGAGCCCGTAACTTTATAAACCCTATGTAAAACGTAAGCGCCGTTTTCGCGCATATATAAAACTACGTCGCCTTTTTTAATTTCGCCTTTTAACGTTTTAATAACTACCCTATCACGCCCTTCTTTTAGCATAGGATTCATACTAGTACCCTTTATGTAGGTTATAATAAAACCGTCTTTTATAAGCGTGCTTTCAAGTAAATTATCAATCATTTATAGCACCTATTTGTTTTAATTTGTTAACAAAATTGTTAGCGTCGGTTTTAGCAACGCTTTCTTCAACTTCGTAATTATCCATTAAATATTTAACTAAATCGTCAAGCGTAGCGCCGCTATATAAAATTTCAAAAAGTTTTGCGCTAGTTTCGTTCAAATTTATATACCCTTTTAATTTTTTAGACGCTTCGTTTACGGGAATTACAACGTATAAACTTTCCGTCATTTTTTTTATAACAAAATTTTTATTAATTTTCATATTAATCCTCCAAAATTTGCTTGTGGGTAACGTTTGCAGACTCTAACTCTTTATTACAGTTAAGTTTGTAAAAATCTACGCTTGTAATTAATTTGCTAAAAATAGAAAACAACTTATCTACGCTACCAATTTTAGTTTGATACGAAGATTGCTCTACAAGTGTTTTTAAAGCCGTATTACCGCTTATTTTTTGCACGCTGTTAGTATTTGCCCTATTTAGCAAAATTATTGATTTTAAAGGCACTTTTTGATTGCTACCCAAAAAATGTTTTCCGCACCAAGGACTGCCGTAAACGTAAAACTGCCCGTCGCTACAAAGCGAAATAAAAGGCTTATCGTCGTTAACGTAACTAACCGCGTCTTTTAATAATAACTTTAAATTTTTTGTGTGCGTAGACTTTCCCGTTCCGCTAGGCGCCGTAAACAAAAACGCCTTTTGTTTATATTTTATTGCGGAAGCGTGAAACAATATTGTGTTTTTATTTTCTAATAAATATTTAGACACTTCACGCAGTAAGTAAGCGTTTTCTAAAACGTCGTAATCGTTAATACCGCTAATATTAGCCTCGTATTCTATTTGCTTTTTAGTTGGCAATAAAATAGTAAATTCGGGCGTAGCGTTAGATAAATAATCTTTAAACAACAATTCCGTGTAAGAACTTTTATATTCAATTAAAAACGCCGTGTCGGCAAAAACGTATACTTTTTTCATATAAAAATGCGGATAAACATTATCCGCATTTATTATAACACTGCTATATTTTATTGTCAATATCAAACGGTTTCTTTTTCTTGTAACACGCTTTCGTTAAAAAACTCTTTATCTATGTCAAAATTATCAGCGTTATCGTAAGCCATAAGTTTACAAACGGAAACTTCGTACGCGGTTAGCGTTTTAATTTCGTCTTCGCTAATCTTTTTTTGATATTCTCTTGACTGTATTCTTCCTGAAATTGCAATTTTTTCGCCGACGCTTAAATTTTTAACAAATCTTGCGTTTCTTCCCCACGCAATGCACGGAATATAATCACTTTTATTGTACGCCCTGTTAACCGCAACTAAAACGTCGGCAATTTCTCTGTTAAAAGGCGTAGTTCTATATACGGGCGGTTTGCAAATATATCCCGTTAAAGCGATGTTGTTTGGATTTTTATTTAGTTCGCCGTCAACAATTTCTCTAACAAAAACGGTTAGCATCAATTTTGATTTTCCGTCAATTTGCTTATTATAACTTCTAAATTGACCTAGCGCCGAAATTTCTTTTCCAACTTTTAAATTTCCGCTTTCAATTAACCTTTCCGAAATAGTTATAGGCAATATATCCGCTTGACCAGACAATCTTTTTACCAAAATATCCATTTCGTAAAACCCTTCGCCGTACACCTCGTGTGAAAATTTTGCTTCTGTAACTATCTCGCCTTTTATGTAGACTTTATTGTTTTGTTTTTCCAAAATGTAAACCTCCGTTGTTATTTAGCCTTTTTCGTGTTGAACGCCAAAGGAATCAATCGTGTAATTTTGCTTATAAATTAACTCGCTAATAGGCACGAATTCAAAACCGTTACCTTTTAGCGTAGAAAGTATAGTTGGTAGAGCCTTTGCCGTATGTAAACCGTTATTGTGGCAAAGTATTATTGAACCGCTTTTAGTTTTATTAATAACCCTGCTAGAAATTTCGCTTGCGGATAAATCTTTCCAATCTAAACTGTCTACGTCCCATTGAATAGTGTATAAGTTCAGTTCGCTTGCAACGTCTATAACGTCGTTGTCGTAATCTCCGTAAGGCGGTCTAAATAGCGTTACAGGCTCGCCCGTTAGCGTAATAATTGCGTTTATGGAACTTTCAAGTTCGCTTTTAATTTGCGCCCTAGAAAGTTTACTCATATTAGGATGCGTTTTAGAGTGCGTTCCTATATCGTGCCCTCTTTTTTTAATTTCAACGACCATTTCCGGAAACGTTTTAACCCAAAACTCAACCATAAAAAAGGTGCATTTTACGTTATAAGTATCTAAAACGTCTAACAATTCGTTTGTGTAATCAGCACCGTAAGCGCAGTCAAACGAAATAGAAATTTTATCGTCTTGCCTATCAACGCTATAAATAGGCAGTTTTCTTACAGTACCGTTAAAGTAAACTAAACTAGCCCCCGTTTTATAGTTAAGCGCTGAAAGAACTAAAACTAATAAAAGTGAAACAAACACAACAAAATATTTTTTTTTATAAAATTGCATTTTTTACGTCTCCGTTATAGTATATAAGTTTTAAAAGTAAAAAATATGATAGTTTGTGTTAAATTTATAAAAATTTTGTCGTTTTTAAAATTTTTGCAAAAAAAATATGCTTACGGTTAAACCGTAAGCATAAACGCTATTATTTATTATAATATAAATTGTTGCCGTAAGGCGTTTAAATGGCTAGCATTAATAAAACAAATTATATTAATGTTAAAGTAATAAACACGATAGAGGATATTACAAGTGAAAGTAAAATGTTTACACAAGTGCTTAAAATTTTAGATTTTACGCTTTTTTCGTTATTTTGATTCATTTATTTAACCCCCTTTCCTTTATTTACTAATAAATCTTGCCAATAATATTCGTTTAAAATGCTTTTTAACGTTTCAGAGTCAGCATAACGCGTTATTTTACCGCCTCTTGCAACGGATATAATGCCCGTTTCTTCCGAAACTATTATTGCAGTTACGTTTAACACTTCCGTAACGCCTATGCCCGCCCTATGCCTTGTACCAAGTTCTTTTGGCAAATCACTTTCTTGCGATAACGGTAAAAAACAGCCAGCCGCTTGAATTTTATCGTTTTGAATTATAATTGCACCATCGTGAAGTGGCGATTTTGGGAAGAATATACTCTCTATTAAAGCACTAGAAATATCACTATCAACTTTAACGCCACTATCAAGTATTGCGCTAGGAATTTTTGTGTTAGAAAGCACTATTATTGCGCCTATATCGTTTTTAGACATATTTTGTAGCGCCTTAATAATCTCGCTTATATAATTATTAACGTTTTTAGTAGAGTGCTTTGTTAAACTAGTAGCGTCCGTAGCCACTTTTTTAATAGGTTTTGTATTCCAAATGCTTCTTTTAATTTCAGTAGAAAACATAACTATTACGCACATAACAAACGCCGTTAACAGTAAAATATATCCGTTTTGGTCAATATCCATAACGTTTGCTATAACCGTAACTATAATTACGTATAAAGTAAACCATACTTTAACCTTACTTGCGTTATTTTTAGACAAAAGGTTAAAAAGCAAAAATATTAACAAAAAAATAAAAACGTGTTCAACTATTCCAATAGCGGTAATATTGCTATAAATAGGAACTATTTTATTTTGAAAAAACTCAATTATATGTTTCATATTATCCCCTTTACTATGAAATTAGCGCGCTAAATACGGTGTTCCATAAAACCGTGTCAACCGATAGTTCTCCGCTTTTAAAAGCCGTGTCGTAATAAGCGAGTTTATCGCATATTGCCTTTAAGCGTTTAGAAGTAAACTTTTTACATTGAATTCTTGCCTTTTTTACGGCAAATTCTTTAACCGATAAAATTTGAGCAAGTTCGTAATCGCTACACTGCGATAACGACGCGTGCAAAAGCCTTCTAAAATGATAATAAATTGATATAAAAAGCCTTTGCTTATCGGTGTTTTTATTTAACATTTCGTTAAGCGTTTCAAGCGCTTTATCGTAATTTAAATTTGCAATTTGTTCAGTTAGTTCGTAAACTTCGTATTCGGTGTCTTTAACAATAACGCTTTCAACCGAGTCTTCATCAATATAACCGTTATCGCCAACGTAACTAATTAATTTAGATAATTCAACGCTAATTTTAGTCATATCGTAAGACGTGTACTCTATTAACTTATTAATAGCGCCGTTATCAACTACTATATTATTTTTTAAAGCCTCGTTTTTAACGTATTTAATAATGCTTATTGCGTCTAGTTTAGAACAGTCTACAAACGTAACGTTGGGTTGTTTTTTTAACGCCTCGCACTTGTTTTGGTTTATAAAAATTAAAACGGTGGTTTCTTCAACCTGATTAAAAACAGCAGATAAATTCTTGTTTTTTAACTCTTGCGCCGTAGGATAATACTCCCTTACAACAACAAAGCGTTTATCACTCATAAACGGATAACTTCTAACGGCGGTTAAAAAAACTTCTAAATCTTGCTTTAAATCTGAACCTAAAAAATTATTAAGGTTAAAATCTGGCTCTAATAAAAAAGCGCGCTTTAAAATATTTAACGAAGATTCTCGTAAAAAAGCGTCTTCCCCTTCAACGTAATATATAGGGCAAGCGCCCGTTGCAGTACTCTTTTTTAATTCCGAAAATTTCACCTTTTGTTCCTCTAAATAAGTTTAACACTTTTTAATTAAAAAATCAAGGTATATGCGCAATATTTATTATATGCTATATAAAATTTATTATTATAAACGCCGTAATAAACGCTAAGTTATTAACGACTATTAAAATTTTAACCGTTTTTGTTTTTACGTTAAAAATTCCGCTTAAAATTATTAGGTTAAAATAATAAAACAACGCGCTAACGCCAAAAGTAAAACGTAGCGAAAGCGTAGTTATAAAAGAAAATTTTTCAACGAACCACCTAATAAGCCCAACAAAAAAGTCCGCCACAACTAAAATAAAACTAGCGTTATTAAAAATTAAAACTATTATACAAGACGTAAAGCAAAGTATAAATATAAAACTCATAAACGGCACTATAACAGAGTTAAACACCATAGAAAGCGCCGTAGAATTTCCAAAACTATCGTTTATTATAGGCATAGTGCCAAAATAAGCGGATAAATAAGGCGCTATAAACTTACTAACCTTATTTGGTAAAAACTTTATTAACGCCTTTTCAAATTTTGGAGTTAAAAATATTAAAGAAAGCGAAGCGGTGTACGACAGTAAAAATCCGACGCTAAACAAATCGTAAGGGTTAAGTAGTAAAACTATAATTGCGCTTAAAAATACGGTTGTTAATTTATCGTTTTTATACCCTAAAATTTTAGAAAAATTAGCCGTTAAAATAATTATAAACGCCCTTAAACAAGAAGCCGTGCTTCCGCAAAACAGCACGTACAAGAATAACAAAAACATTTTTAATAAATAGTCTGTAAAGCGCTTAAATTTAAACAATTTAAATATTGCAGTTAAAAAGGCAAATAAAAAGCCGATATGTAAGCCCGAAACGGCAAATATATGCGCAACGCCCGTATCTCTAAAACGACTAAGCGTGTTTGCGTTAACGTAGTTAGTGTCGCCCGTAAGTAAAGCAAAAATAAAACCGTAATTTTTAGCGGGCGAATTTTTTAAAACGTTTAGCAAATTATATTGAATTTTAAAAATTAAATTGTCAATAGTACCGTCTATTATAACGTTAGTACAAGTAAAACTTTGATAATTTACTCCTTTTTTAATAAAATTTACGTTTCTAATAGCGCCATCAAATATATTACGCTTTGTAATATTAGCGTTACAAGTTATTTTATAACCTTTATAAACTTCAACGTTAGTAGTTAAATAAAGCAATACGTTTTTGCCTTTTAACTTTCCGTCTTTAACTTTTACAATAACTTTGCTTTCAAAACTCGTATCAGTTTGCTCTAAACTACTAATTTCAATAATTTCGCCGTCAATTAAAAACGTTCCGCTTAAATTTGAATTAATATTGCTATTTATAGGAATAAACGATAAAAAAGCACCCAAAAACGTTGAAATTAATAGTATCAACGTTATAATGAAGTGCCTTTTACTTTTAACAAAAATATAATAAATTAAAAAACAAGAAAATACAAATAAAATCACCACTAAACAAATGGCGTAAAACCAAAGGTTTAAAACTGAAAACGCAGTTAACAATATACCCAGCATTAAAAATATGCAAATTATAACGATAGGTCTAAAATTGTAAATTTTACCGCGATTATCAATCATAAATTATAGCATTTTCCTTCTTTTGCTACAAAAACGAATTCTGAATATTCGTTTACTTCGTTTTCAACTTCTTCGTCTAAATAGTTATATCCTATATGCGAAATTATCGTTTTAACCTTATATTTTTTTGCAATTTCCGCAACTTGCTTAGCCGACATATGCGGTTTATTTTGGTTAAAATCTTTTTCTAAAAACGCGCCGTCTGCAATCAAAACAGTGGACTTTTTAGCAATATTTTCTACGTTTTTAGTAAGTTTACTATCGCCCGTATATCCTAAAACCTTATCGCCTTTTTTAATAGTAACGCCGTAGCAAAGAACGGGGTGCTCCATTTTATAAAATTCAAACTCAAATTCGCCTTCTTTAAAAATTTTGCCTTCACAAACGTCAATAACGTTAAAGTTTTTATTTGCCTTAATAAAATTATAAACGTCGCTACCGTCGTTTGGAATATATAAATTAATAGGCAACTTTTTACGTAAAAAATCAAGCGCGTACGTTAAAACTCCAATATCGCTAACGTGGTCAAAATGAGTGTGCGATATTATAATGCACGTTAAATTATTAACGTCAATCAATTTTAACGCTTTAGAAACGCAAGAACTACCTAAATCTAAAAGTATTGCATTATTATTGCTTTGAACTAAATAAGACGACGTTCCCCCACCGTTAACCGAAAAAGGACCGTATTTACCTAAAATATTAAATTTCATAAAACAACCTATATTTTATTGACTAAAAATTAAATTTTGTATTATACTAATTATGCCTGCAGTGTACGAGTGAAAAGTTTGTTGTTCCACATCTTAAAATAAGGGAATTCGGAGTTTTTAAAACGATGCGTATTTCGCGGATATTAGCTTTATGCAGTCCACTTTATGCGAAAAGTCTAAATTTTAAAACAGAATACCCACCTTGCTAAAAGCGGGGTTAATAATTTTTTCATAACGGCACAGGTGGGTTTTTTAAAAAATCGTGGCAAAATTTGCCGTTATCTATAAATATCCCCACGTTTGTGGGGATATTTTTTTTACTCTTCTTCTTCAATTTCTGGTAAAACAACGTTATGATATACGGCTTGAACGTCGTCGTTATCATCAAAAGCGTCAAGCATTTTTTCAAAAGTAACAAGTTGGTCGCTATTTAACTCAATTTTGTCGTTAGGTATCATTAAAATATCGGCCTCGTCAAAAGTAATGCCCTTTTCTTCAAAATATTTTCTTACGCTAGAAAAATCGCTAGGTGCAGTTCTAATTTCGTAAACGTCTTCTTCAACAATAACGTCTTCCGCACCGGAATCAAGCGTCATTTCCATAATAGCGTCTTCACTTAAATCAACGGTTCTTTCAACAATTAAAACGCCTTTGTTTTCAAACATATAAGAAACCGAGCCCGAAGTTCCCATATTGCCTGCATACTTATCAAAAATATGCCTAACTTCGCCAACGGTTCTATTTACGTTATCGGTAAGCGTTTTAACAATAACCGCACTACCGCCAATGCCGTAACCTTCGTACGTTTTAACTTCGTAATTAACGTTGCCAAGTTCACCTGCCGCCTTTTTAATGCTACGCATAATATTGTCGTTTGGCATATTAGCAGCCTTTGCTTTTGCAATAATATCGGCAAGTTTACTATTCGTAGACGGGTCTGCACCGTTTTTTGCGGCAACTGCAAGTTCTCTACCTATTTTAGTAAAAATTTTGCCCTTTGCAGCGTCGGTTTTTGCTTTTTTATTTTTAATATTAGCCCATTTGCTATGTCCAGACATAATAATTCTCCTTTACGCTAAATTTAATTAAAACTTTAATTTATACATCAAAATTGAACACGCTATTGCAACGTTTAAACTCTCTTGCACGTCTTCCATTTCAATTTTTACAACGTGGCTAGCAATATCTTTAACTTCTTTTGAAAGACCGTTTGCCTCGTTGCCAACCGCTATGCAAAATTTACTAGAAGCAGTAAAATCACGCAAATTTTTTCCGCCCATATCGCCGGCAATAATTTCGTAACCGTCTAGCGCTTGCTTTATAGACTCAAAATCGCCTTTATGCAAATTTACGTTATATATTCCACTCATACTAGCCCTAACGGCTTTATTAGAAAACGCGTCCGCACAGTTAAGTAAGTACAGGTCTTTATAATTAAACGCGCAAGCACATCTTATAATAGTACCCAAATTACCAGGGTCGCTAACACCGTCTAAAAGCAAACAGTTGCCTTGCGGTTTAACAACGCTTAAATCAGGCATTTTAATAACGGCAAGTGCGCCTTGTGGAGTAGTTTCGTCGGAAATATAACTAAAAACTTCGTTTGTTACAACCAAAACGCGTGCATCGGTTTTGTGTAAATGCACTAACGCTTCGCTTGTAATTACAACGTAAATAATGGGCAAGTTAAACGCAATAGCGTCGTTTACCATTTTAATACCTTCCGCAATATAAGCGTTGTTTTTTACGCGATGTTTTTTATCTTTTAAAAGAGCAATAGCCTTAATTGTAGGATTTTGCTTTGACGAATAAACCATATTAACAGTTTTAATAAAACACAAAGGCTGTCAATTAAAAATCAACAGCCTTGCAATTATAATTAGATTTTGCTTTTTGCCGTTGCAACGAGTTCAGCAAAGCCCTTTTCATCGTTAATAGCCATATCAGCAAGAACTTTTCTGTTTAAAGTAATTCCAGCAAGTTTTAAACCATACATAAATTTGCTGTAAGAAATACCGTTAATTCTACAACCGGCATTAATTCTAGCAATCCAAAGTTTTCTAAAATCTCTTTTTCTACGCTTTCTTCCAACGTAAGCATAACTTAAAGATTTCATTACGGCTTCTCTTGCAACTCTATAAAGTTTGCTTTTGCTACCGTAATAACCCTTTGCAAGTTTCATTATTTTTCTACGCTTTTTAACAGCGTTAACACCTCTTTTAATAAGCATAACTACTACTCTCCTTTTTAACCTTTATAAGGAATTATTGACTTAACAGTCTTTTCTTGTGTAAGAGAAACGTAAGTTGTCGTTCTTAATCTTCTCTTTCTTTTAGTTGTCTTTTTAGATAAAATGTGGCTTTTACCTTGATGACCTCTTTTTACTTTACCAGTCGCTGTAAGCGAAAAACGCTTTTTAGCACCGCTATGCGATTTCATTTTTGGCATATAAAATGTCCTCCTAATTAATTATCAAATATACGTTGCCGTAAACGGCTAAACTTTTAGGCTTTTGGCCCTAATATCATAAGAATATTTCTACCTTCTTGCAACGGCTTTTTTTCCATTACGGCGTCGTTTTCAACAAGGTTAAAGAACTTTTGCATAACTTCAACACCCAAGTCGGAGTGTGCGTTTTGCCTACCGCGCATTCTTATAGAAACTTTTACTTTATTGCCTGCTTGTAAGAACTTTGACGCTTGTTTTGCTTTTACGTTAAGGTCGCCAACGTCAATAGTCATTGAAAGCCAAATTTCTTTAATTTCAACGATTTTTTGATTTTTGCGCGCCTCTTTAGCCCTTTTTAATTGCTCAAACTTAAATTTACCGTAGTCCATAATTTTACAAACCGGTGGAACTGCGTTTGGAGAAATTTTAACAAGGTCTAAATCTTTATCGTAGGCTATCCTTAAAGCCTCTTGCCCACTAACGATGCCGAGTTGCTCGCCATCACTACCTATAAGCCTAACTTCGCGGTCTCTTATTTCATCATTAATTTGATGTTGCTCTTTAATAATCGTATACCTTCCTATAAAAAAATTAACGGATTACAAAAGTAACCCGTTACAAAATACGCCTATAAGCGTTTAATGCAATATGCGCCCAGCGAACTATGGTTGCCGGCGAGAAGGGTTAACTTCTGCTTGTTGTAACCATATTAACACACACGCCGAATATTGTCAAACAATTTTAAAGGCTTTATTAAAAATTTAGTCAAGTTTTAACTCTTTAACTTCCGATTTTACCCTAGCGATAAATTCTTCAACAGTCATTTGACCTAAATCGCCTAATTTTCTATGCCTTACGCCAACGGTATTGCCGTTTTCAACTTCTTTATCGCCTATAACTAACATATAAGGCACTTTGTCAAGTTGAGCATCTCTAATCTTTTTGCCGATTTTTTCAGCGCGTAAATCAAGGTTTGGCCTTATGCCTTCGTCAAGTAAGCGAGACCATAATTTTCTACAATATTCCTCGCACCTGTCGTTTACCGCTAAAATACTTGCTTGGAAAGGAGCAATCCAAAGTGGCAACGCGCCGGCATACTTTTCAATAATAAGAGCAAGCGTTCTTTCATAGCAACCAAGCGAAGTTCTGTGGATAACGTACGGATATTTCTTTTCGCCGTCGCTATCGGTATAAACCATTTCAAAACGCTTTGCAAGTTGAAAGTCAATTTGAATAGTAACAAGAGTATCTTCTTTACCAAATACGTTTTTAATTTGAACGTCAAGTTTAGGTCCGTAAAAAGCGGCTTCGCCATCGGCTTCGGTATAATTAATGCCGATATCGTCCAAAATGTTTCTCATTAAGTTTTGAACGTTTTCCCACTCTTCTTCCGTTCCTATATACTTTTCTTTGTTAGATTTATCCCACTTGCTAAAACGGTAAGATATGTCTTTATCAAGCCCAAGCGCTTTCATCATATAAAGCATAATGTCTACGCAAGATTTAAACTCGTTTTCAAGTTGGTCGGGAGTACAAGCAAGATGCCCTTCGCTAATGGTAAATTGCCTAACTCTAATTAAGCCGTGCATTTCACCGCTTTCTTCATTTCTAAAAAGAGTTGAAGTTTCGTTAAAGCGCATAGGTAAATCTCTATAACTTCTTGGCTTGTTTAAATAAACTTGGAATTGGAAAGGACAAGTCATTGGTCTAAGCGCAAAAACTTCTTTATCCTTTTTCTCGTCGCCTATAACGAACATACCGTCTTTATAATGGTCCCAGTGCCCCGAAATTTTATAAAAGTCACTTTTTGCCATAAGTGGAGTTTTTGTTAAAATATAGCCTTGTTTTTGCTCGTAATCTTCAACAAAACGCTGTAAAACTTGAATTGTTTTAGAGCCTTTTTCAAGCATAACGGGAAGACCTTGACCAAGAGTGTCTACCGTCGTAAAATAACCTAGTTCTCTACCAAGTTTATTATGGTCGCGTAGTTTTGCTTGTTCTACTTTTTCTAAATACTCGTCAAGTTGACTCTTTTTTTCAAAAGAAGTTCCGTAAATTCTAGTAAGCATTTTATTCTTACTATCGCCACGCCAATAAGCGCCCGTTAACGAAGTTAATTTAAAGGCTTTAATTTTGCCCGTTGAAGGAAGATGCGGACCTCTGCAAAGGTCGGTAAACGCACCTTGTTTGTAAAAAGAAATTACACTGTCTTCTGGTAAATCTTCTATTAATTGAACTTTATACGGCTCTTTAAAGCGTTTGCATAAAGCGATTGCCTCGTTTCTAGGAAGTTCAAACCTTTCAATAGGCAAATCACTTTTTATAATTTTTTGCATTTCGGCTTCAATTTTTTGTAAATCTTCAAATACTATTGGAGTTTTAAAGTCAACGTCGTAATAAAATCCGTTTTCTACTACCGGACCTATTGCAAGCGAGCAAGTTGGAAAAATAGATTTAATTGCTTGCGCAAGTACGTGAGAAGTCGTGTGGCGGTAAATTTCTAGCCCTTCTTTATCTTTCATAGTTATAATTTGCACGGCGTCGCCATCGTTAACAACGTGCGATAAATCAACTAAATTGCCGTTAACCTTTCCTGCAACGGCGTTTCTAAAAAGACCTTCGCTTATTTTTAAGGCAACGTCTTTAACCGTTGCTTTTTGTTCAACTTCAATAACAGTATCGTTAGGTAAATAAACTTTCATATTTCTCCTTTTAGCGAAAAAAAACACCCTTAAACTTGCGTTTAAGGGCGATAATTACCGCGGTTCCACCTTAATTTGCCTTTCGGCCTCTTGTTAGCGTTAAAGTACGCGTAAACTCGGCTACGTTTGAGTGGTTTCACTTATCTTAACTTCGTATTGCTTTCACCAAACGCAACTCTCTATAACGAAATTAAGGGCTACTTGTCTCAAATAACGCCATTAATTTACACACATTATATAACTGCTAACGTTTTTTGTCAACTATTTATTTAACTTCTTGAAAATAACTTTCAGAAAAATAAACCTTGTTTCCGTAAAACTCCTTTATATATTTTTCGTTGTAACTGTCTACCTTGCACGCTAGTTCAACTTCGCCCGCCCCTGAAAGTAAAATTTCTTTAATTATTCCAAGATTTCCACTATCGCTAACTAGCAAATCGCGCCTTTTTAGCGCAGTATACTTTTTATCGTAAACGCAAGTGTTTTCAACGTACACCCTTTTACCCGTTTTGTCTTTTATTAAATAGGTTATAAAATCTTTTAATTGTCCAGACGCAAAAGTAGTTGGAATATAACTAGAAATTTCAATCCACTTTTCTTTTAAAGGTTTCATTCTAAAATTAAATATTCCGTCAATAGCGTATTCGTCAAATAGTTTTAACCTTTTTATAATATATCTTTTGTCTTCGTCTATATCGGCGGAAATTAAGGCAATTAACAAAAGTTCAATTTCGTCGCTTGTTAACCCTTTTACCTTTATATTCCTTTTAAAAAAAGAATATTTATAATTAATTGCAATAACGTCCGCCATTTTATCTATTGCTTCTACCGTAAAAGCGTCTAAATATCCGCAAGGCACGTCAATTTTTAATTCGCATCTATTTTTGCCGTTAAAAACTTCGGCTTTAAAATTCATACCGCTAATAAACTCGTCTAAACAAGAGTATATATACAAAATATTCTTGCTGTTTTTACCACTTTCGGTTATTTTTATTTCACTCATAATATCAAGTTTATGCATTATTTTTACTTTTAATTAAGGTTTTAATAAATACTTTGTCATTTTTTTTAAACAAGCAAATAAACCTATAACAAAATTTACTTATTTCCGACAATATAATAATTGAAAACGCAGTTAAAATTGTTTTAAACCAAACCGTAAAAGAAAGTGGTACGGTTTCAAAAAAGCCACCGAAAAATTGGCATAATAATACGTGCAAAACAAAAGTAGTTAAAAACGCTACTAGCATTATTTTATTGCTAAAAATGTGGCTAAAAACACTTTTACTTCCAAGTTCTTTTGAGTTAAACGCGTTAAACAACTGAAAAAACGTAAAAAGTGAAAAAATTACCGTAGACATCTCGTTTTTTGAGCAATCAATATAATTTAATTGATACTGCAAAACTAATGCAAAGCACATAAAAAACGCGTTAAAAACAATACTTGCAAGCATCTTTTTAGACACAATGTTGTCGTTTCTTTTAACGGGCTTTTTATCCATTAATTCAAATCCCCTTTGTTCTAGCGCCAAAGTTAGTGCAAGCGGTCCGTCCATTATTAAATTTATCCACAATAACTGCAACGTGCTAAACGGATTTTTAAAGCCAAGCAGCATTGTAACTATTATAAACAAAACGGCGGTTAAATTTACCGATAGTTGAAACTTTATAAACCTTTGAAAGTTTTGATATATATTTCTTCCAAACGATATTGCCTTAACGATAGTTGAAAAAGAGTTGTCTAATAAAACTATATCGCTAGCCTCTTTGGTTATTTCAGAACCCGCGCCCATACTAATTCCTATATCGGCGTGTTTTATAGCGGGTGCGTCGTTAATCCCGTCGCCCGTAACGGCTACTATTTCGCCCATTTCTTTTAACAATCTAACTACTTTAAGTTTAAATTTTGGCGTGCTTCTTGCTATAACCGTTATATTTTTTAACTTTTCTTTTAACTCTTCGTCGTTAAGCGTTTCTAAATCGCTTGCCACGGCAACTTGATTTTTATTAGACGCTATATCCAACTCTTTTGCTATTGAATAAGCCGTTAAATAATTGTCGCCCGTTAGCATTTTGACGCCAATATTTGCCTTTTTACAGTCTTTTACGGAAGACAAAACGTCTTTCCTAACGCTATCAGCCATAACGGCGTAACCGTCGTAATAAAGGGCGTTTAAGGCGTCGCTTTCTTCTTTGTGAGCAAAAACGATAACTCTTTTTTGACTTTCTTGCTCTTTTTGAATATTAGATTTTATTAAAGAAATTTGTTCTTTATTTAAAGTGCATTTTTCAAGTAAAACTTCGGGCGCGCCTTTAAAAAACGTAACCGTTTTATTATCAATAACTGTCGTTGTAGACATATATTTTATTTCAGACGAAAACGGCACTCTACTTATAACTTTATAAGCACTTCTTATGCTTAAATAGTTTTGCCCTATTAATTTTTTAGTTTGTTCAAGTAAACACGCCTCCGTCGCTTGCCCAACGTATTCGGTAGTGCCGTTTTTAATAACGACGTCGGCAGTAGAGTTTATAGCCACGTTATACGCTATATCTTTTTTACTATTTTGACTACAAACCACGTTTTTAACCTTTAACTTATTTTCAGTTAAAGTACCCGTTTTATCCGAACAAATAACGCTTACGCAACCTACCGTTTCCGCCGCGACTAATTTTTTTATTAAAGCGTTTGACTTATACAGTTTTACAACGTTTAAAGTAAGCGCAATGGCAACCGTTGTAGGAAGCCCTTCGGGAACGGACGCCACTATTAAAATTATTGAAGATAAAAACGCGTCTTGCAACGTGTCAAAACAAAAAGTGTTAGTAACAAAAAGCCTAGTTACGGAAAGCATTAAAACGAAAAGCGAAGCAATACCGCCTAATAAGGCAACTAATTTTGATAGCTTATTTAATTTTTCTTGTAACGGCGCTGAAATACTGTTTTTTACTTGTAATTCAGAAGCAATAACGCCTATTTCCGCATTATCGCCAACCGCCGTAACAACCATTACGCCACTGCCGTTAGTTACAAAAGTTCCGCTAAAAACAACGTTTTTTTGTTCGGCAAGCGGTGTTTTTTCAGGCAATACTACGTCCGCAAACTTTTTTACGGAATTGCTTTCGCCGGTTAAAGCCGACTCGTCTATTTCTAACGTTGCCGTGGAAATTAAACGCCCGTCGGCAACTATTTTATCGCCTGCTTCTAAATATATAACGTCCCCTACTACGACGTCTTTTTGATTAATAGTTAATATTTTACCTTCACGCATAACCTTAACGGTTAAAAGGTCGTAAAAACCGTTTAAAACGTCAAACGCCTTTTGAGATTTACCTTCCATAATAACCGTTAACGAAACGCTTAACGCTATTGCAAAAATTATGCCTATACACTCGTAAAAATCAAACTCAACGCCCTTTAAAGCCTTGCCTACGTTTACACCTACGGTTATTGCTACGGCAACTTCTAAAATTATAAGCATAGGCTCTAATAGCGCCTCACAAATTCTTTTTATTAGAGTTTTACCCTTTGTTTTAGTTATTGCGTTTAAGCCGTATTTTTGCCTATTTTTAACGACTTGTTTATGCGATAATCCGCTTGTAGAAGACGATAATTCTTTTAAAACTTGATTGCTACTTTTACTATAACTTTTCATACGCCACCCCTAAATAATATTACGTTGCGCCGTTTAAAATGATTTTATTTTAAAAGTAGTGGTAAAAAAACGGCAAAAAAGTTTACATTAACTAATTAATGTGTTAAAATTATATTTAACGTAAATATAAAGTATATTTACGATTAAGTTTATTATAAAATTTAAGAGGTGCTAATATGAACAACGTATTTAAAGTTGATATAAACGGATACGAGGCAAGTTTGCCAATTTTACCGTTACCGTCTGGAATAAATATTGCTTTTTTTAATCTTCACGGCAACGCAGAACTTACCGAGCATTGCGGTAAAGAACTTGCAAAACACCTTTTAGATTGCGAAGTTTTAATTACTGCGGAATCAAAGGGTTTACAATTAACGCACGTTACCGCGCGCGAATTAAACCAACCCTACTACGCCGTAGCGCGCAAATCTAAAAAATTATATATGCAAGACGGTATAGAAATAACTATTAAATCGTCTATAACTACGGGAACGGAACAAAAATTATACCTTTCTAGGCACGACGTTGAACTTATTAAAGGCAAAAAAGTAGGTATAGTTGACGACGTTGTTTCAACCGGCGCTTCTCTTTTAGGGCTTGAAGAACTCGTTAAAAAAGCAGGCGGAATTATTCACAAAAAGGCTTTCGTTCTTGCCGAAGGCGACGCTTCTGAAAGAAAAGACGTTATTTATTTGGCAAAAATTCCATTATTATAAAAGGTAGAACTATGAGAATTGTTATAAAAGTAGGCACTTCTACGCTAGCGTACAAAACGTGCCATTTAAATATTAGAAAAATAGAAGAACTTTGCAAAGTTATTAGCGACGTTAAAAATGCAGGCAACGAAATTATTTTAGTTTCGTCGGGCGCAATCGCTATGGGCGTTGGAAAACTTATGCTTTCTAAACGACCAGACGATATTCCAACAAAGCAAGCAGCCGCAGCGGTTGGTCAATGCGAACTTATGTATAAATACGACGAACTCTTTACAAAGCACAATCATACCGTTGGTCAAGTGCTTTTAACTGGTGCGGATATTGACCACGAAGATAGGCGCGTTAATTTTAGCAATACAATGCAACGCCTACTTGAACTTGGCGTTATTCCAATAGTAAACGAAAACGACACCGTTGCTACCGACGAAATAGTTATTGGAGATAACGACACGTTAGCCGCAATAGTAACTACCGCCGTTAAAGCCGATTTACTTATATTACTTTCGGATATTGACGGGCTTTACACTGCCGACCCACATAGCGACAAAAACGCAAAACTTATACCGGAAGTTAAAGAAATGACAAATGAAATTATTGCCCTTGGCGGAAATAGCGTTTCAGGGCTTGGCACGGGCGGTATGATAACCAAATTACACGCTGCAAAAATTTGTACGCAAAACGGCGCGGATATGATTATTGCTAGTGGCGACGACCCTAATATTTTATACGATATTATTGACGGCAAATCTGTTGGTACGAGGTTTATTAAAAAATGACGACTACTGAAATTTTGCAAAGAGCAAAAAGCGTTAAAAACGTAATAGCATCGCTAACTGAAAAGCAAAAAAACGAAGCACTTCAACAAATTGCTAAAAGTATAGTAGAAAATACAAATAATATACTTTTGCAAAATGAAAAAGACGTGCAAAATGCAAAAGGTAAAATTTCTAACGTTATGATTGACCGCTTAAAACTAAACGAGGCTAGAATTAATTCAATGGCGCAAGGAATTTTAGACGTTGTTAAACTTAACGACCCTGTAAATAAAGTTATTTCAACTTTTAATCACCAAAACGGGCTTATTATAAAAAAGACTAGCGTTCCACTTGGCGTTATTGCTATAATTTACGAAAGTAGGCCAAACGTAACGTCGGACGCGGCGGCATTGTGTTTAAAAAGTTCTAACGTTTGCGTTTTACGCGTTGGAAAAGAGGCGTATTTATCTGCAAAAGCAATAGTTGACGCTATGCGTTTAGGCTTGCAAAAATGCTCTATTCCCGTTGAGGCAATAAGTTTAATAGAAGACACTACCCGTAGTAGCGCATACGAACTTATGACGGCAACTAACTACGTTGATTTATTAATTCCACGCGGTGGCGCTGGGCTTATTAAGGCTTGCGTTGACAACGCAAAAGTGCCTTGTATTCAAACGGGTACGGGAATTTGCCACGTTTACGTTGACGAAAGCGCAAATTTAGATATGGCGCTAAATATCGTAAATAATGCTAAAACTAGCCGTCCGTCAGTTTGTAACGCAGAAGAAGTTTTACTAGTTAGCAAAGCCGTTGCAAAAGAATTTTTGCCAAAATTAAAAAAAGTTTTAGTTGACGATAAAATTAAAGAAGGTAAAATACCCGTAGAATTAAGGCTTTGCGAAAATTCCGCTAAAATTATAGACGGAAAACTAGCCACTCAAAACGATTTTGACACCGAGTTTTTAGATTATATTTTAGCCGTTAAAATAGTAAACGACGTTAGCGAAGCCATTTTACATATTTCTAATCACTCAACGGGTCATAGCGAAGCGATAATATCAAACAGTGAAGAAGCAATTTTAAAATTTACTACGCTTGTAGACAGTACTTCCGTATACGTAAACGCCTCTACCCGATTTACCGACGGTGGCGAATTTGGTCTTGGCGCGGAAATGGGAATTTCTACCCAAAAATTACACGCGCGCGGGCCTATGGGTTTAAGCGAACTAACTACTTATAAATATATTGCTTACGGAAACGGTCAAGTTAGATAAGAGGTTTTTTTATGAAGATAGGATTTATTGGTTGTGGAAACATGGGCGGTGCGCTTGCAAGCGCAATAAGTTGCTGTGACGCACAAAAAGAATTATACTTATGTGATAAAAACGAAGAATTGGCTAGTAGTTTAGCGCTAAAAATAAACGCAAAAAGCGTTAATTTAAAAGAAGTTTTAACTTGTTGCGATTATATATTCGTTGGAATAAAACCACAACTTTTAAGCGAAGTTTTTGCTTCTATGTATAACTATTTAAACGCTAGGCAAACAAAACCAGTTATTATCTCTATGATGGCAGGCGTTAAAATAGAAAAAATTGCAGAAAATTTACCTAAAAACTGCCCTATTATCCGCATTATGCCAAATACACCCGTTGCAGTTAATTGTGGTATGATTTTATATTGCCACAACGAATTAGTTGACGTAGCAAAAGAAAGCGAATTTTTAAAGTTTATGGAAAAAACGGGCGAAATTGACAAGTTAGACGAAAGCCTTATTGACGCCGGCTGCGCCGTTTCGGGTTGCGGACCCGCGTTTGTATATATGTTTATAGAAGCCCTTGCAAAAGGTGGCGAGTTATGTGGGCTTAATCGCCAAAAAGCATTAAAGTACGCTAGGCAAACAGTTTTAGGTGCAAGTACGCTTGCAATAAAAACCAACAAAGAGCCAAACGATTTAAAAAACGCCGTTTGTAGCCCTAACGGAAGCACGATAGAAGGCGTTAAAAACCTAGAACTTAACGACTTTGAAAACGTAGTTATATCCGCCGTTAAAAAATCTTTTGAAAGAACGAAAGAACTAGGAAAATAAACCAAAAATCCTTAAAAAAGAACGCTAAATAACAAAAATCCGCTTGGTTAACCAAGCGGGTTTTTTTATTTTACGTTTATAGATTTTTTAATTGAACGTATAACGTTATATCTTTTTTAGGCTTATAATTGTTGCGATTGCTTATTTTGTTAGTAAACGCTTCGTCAAAATATAAACCACCAAAATATTTGCCTTGACCTATCGTAATCGTAATATTTTGTAAAGTTTCGCCTTCGGTATACTCGTTTTTAACTTGGCTAGGCGTATTGAAAGTACCGCCGTTTAATTCATAAGTAATAGTATAAACGTCTGGAAAAGGTGGCAATTCTTCCCACTTTGCATAAAGTTTAATATCTTTTGTGCTAGTAAAGTTATATGCGCTAATGATTTGTGTTAATTCAGCGTCTTTATACCAACCTTTAAATTCAAAACCCGTTCTTTCAGGTGTTGGAAGATTATATTTTTGTTCTTTAATTAAAGTTTTAGTTGCAATTTCTTCACCGCCGTTAGTTTCAAAAGTAACGCGAACGGTTTCATCGCCTTGCATTTGCTTAATGCCTTTAAAATCAAAGCCAAAGCAAGGTCTAACACCCGCTTTTCCCGTATAAAGTTTATTTGCTTGCCAATCAAGGTCAAAGTTAAAGCTATTACCCGTAAAGTTGTATACGTCAACAACGTCAACCGTGTTGTTAACAGGGTTTAAAAGCCAGTAGTTAGTTGTAAATTTATCTGTTTTATAAAATTCAGTATCATCTCTACAAAGCGCATAGTACGTTAATACTAACTTTCTATCGTTTTGGTCTTGGTGGTTTGCCAGAAATTTGTCAACGTTCCAAAGATAGAACTTGTATGGGTTTGCATCGTTAAGTTTAGTGTCGGCAATAAATGCCTTTTCTTTTGCATCAAGACTATTATAGAAATCGGTGTTTAAATATTCTAAAATATCAAGACCATGGAATTCGTAACTATAAGAAAAGTCTATAACTTGTAAAGTAGTCCACACTCCGCCAACGTTAACCCAAGTAATAGGTTCAACTTTAAAGTAGCATGACTTGCCCTTTTCGTAACCGAAGTTAGAGTCAAAAACACAAGTTTGTTTTGCGTATTCTTCGCCTTGATATTCGTAATATCCGTTTGAGTTTCTATTGCCAAACTCTAATTTATCTAGTTCAGCAATAATCGTTTGGTCTTTAACTAGCGTTTGTGGATATCTGCCGATTTGAACGCTTTGCTTTCCTTGGTAAACGTCGCACGAATATGAAGCGTGTGCAACCATATCGCCCGTAACGGCTATTGATTCAACTTTTTCTCCACCAACAATCCAACCTTCAAAAGTAGAATTAGTACCGTCAGTTCTTTGAACGGTATATTGCGTTAAGTCAACAACTGTACCCGCATTAACGGTAAGGTCGTCAATAGGCTGACCGCCACGCACGTCAAAAACCAAAGTTGCTTTGGAATTTGGGTCGTAGGTATAATCTACAACTTGGTTGTATAAACCCAAACCGCAAACTGAACAAATTTTGTGCCCTTTACCCTTTTTGATAGGCGTTGCTGGTTCATCAACTATAATTTCGCCAAAAGCATGTTCTGCCTTTTCGCCAATCTCATCAGTGTGCTCGCAAGTTGCAACGCGCCAGTGGTGAGTAACGTTTGTGCTCCACTCTTCAGAATAGGTATGTTCGTGAGTGTCTTTTTTACAACCCGTAACCGTTAAGCCAACGGTTATGAACATAGCCGTAGCAAATAAAATCGCCAAAAACCTTTTCATAAAAAACCTCTCTTATAAAATTTACAAACAAAAAAAACTAGCAAAATTTTATTTTTTCTATGAAAATTATACCCCCCGACTAATTGTCAAGCATTGTAACGATAATTATAATTTTACCCATATACAAACTTTTTTGCGTACTGTATTTTAAGAATTTAACGCTTTTTATATATGGATATGAAATTTAAAATATAAAAACTCCGCGTGGCTTTGCCACGCGGATAATAGTTAAAAAATAAAGTTTAAAGATTTATTACAAATAATTATTTTGTATCATATAGTTACACAAATTAACAAAGTCTAATGAAGATAGGGCTTCGCCCCTAACCGATAAACCAAAACCGCAAGCCGTTAAAATACCTTCTACCGTTTCACGATTTAAATTAAGACCTTTAATTAAATTGTTTGCAAGCGTTTTTCTTCGCATACAAAAGGCGGTTTTAACAAGGCTTCTATACTTTTTAACGTCTTTTATATCATATTTATTTTTATTAAAGGTTATTTTTACAACGGCGCTATCAACGTTTGGCACGGGATAAAACATCTCTCTACCAACGTATTTTATAATCTCGCTATCGCAAGTGGCGTTTATGCTAGCCGTTATTGCTCCGTATTCGCTAGTGGAACTTTTTGCAACGATTCTTTCGGCAACTTCTTTTTGAACGGTAACTACAACGCTATCGCATAGCGAACTTTCTTCTATAAAAGCCATAATTATAGGAGTAGTTATATAATAAGGTAAATTTGCAATAACCGTATAATTACACCCTACTATATTTTCAAGTTCTTTAATTCCAACCTTTAAAACGTCTTTAAAAACAAGTTCAATATTTGAATATTCTTGCAAGGTAGTAGATAAAATAGGCTTTAATTTAGTATCAATTTCAAAACCGTAAACTTTTTTTACCCTTTTGGCAATCTCGCCCGTTAAGGTACCCGCGCCAACGCCAATTTCTACGACTGTTGACGTTTTGTTTACGTTAGATTTTTCTACGATAGAGCCAAGCAAATTTAAGTCCGTTAAAAAATTTTGCCCAAACTTTTTTTCAAATATAAAGTTGTTTTCTTTTAAAACTTTTTTTATATCCATAAATAATTAAATTAAACCTATATAAACTAAAACTGTAACAACTTGATAATTTTTATCAAAGTTTACAAACCTTTACAAATGATAACTCGGGCAAGTTGTTGCCCGATTACATATTTTTAAACGTTATCTTTAATTTTTGTAAATAAATTTAATGCGTTATTATAAACCGCGCTAGCAAAAACGGTTTTATCAAAACCTAAGTTATCACAAATAAAATCGTAAATTATGCTGACGTTTTTAGGGCTGTTAATTTGCCCCCTAAACGGAACGGGCGTTAAAAACGGACAGTCCGTTTCAATTAAAACTCTATCTAACGGCAAGTTTTTTAAAACTTCTATTCGTTTAGAGTTTTTAAACGTTAGTGAACCGCCAAAAGAAAAATACGCGCCCAATTTTAATAAAATTTTTGCAGTTTCTAAACTTTCGGAATAGCAATGCATTAAAAAACCGTTTTTAAGTAAGTGCTTGTTTTGTTGCAAAATTGTAACGGTATCTAAACACGCATCGCGCGAGTGTATAACTACGGGTACGTTGTAAAAATTTGCAAGTTCCAACTGTTTTATAAAGGCTTGTTTTTGAAGTTCTTTATCAAACGGCTCGTAATGATAATCAAGCCCAATTTCGCCCATTGCCACGCATTTTTTATGATTAGAAAATTTTGCAATTTCTTCTATATCTTCTATCATTTTGGCGTTTTGTGGGTGAAGCCCAGCCGTAAAATACACTTCGCTAAACGCCTCGGCGTTTTTATGGCATTGTTTAACTATTTTTAACTCGCAACCCGAATCTATAACGATTTTTACGTTGTTGTTTAAATACTCTTTTCTATATTCGTTTAGGTTATTTAAAATTAAATCGTCAGATAAATGCGCGTGTACGTCAACTAAATTTAACAAACTTCCGCCCCCGACGGCAAGTCTTTTTCAGGTGTAACAAGCACTACTTTACCATCTTTTTCCGCACATAAAACCATACCCTCGCTTAACACGCCACAAAGTTTAGCAGGCTTTAAGTTGCAAACTAAAACGACCTTTTTGCCAACTAATTCTTCGGGGGTGTAATACTTGGCAATACCCGAAGCAACAGTTCTTTTTTCACCGCCAACGTCAAGTGAAAGTTTTAATAATTTAGAAGATTTTTCAACCTTTTCACACTTTTCTACAAGCGCTACCCTTAATTCCGTTTTGAAAAAATCGTCAATTTCAATTTCTTGTTTATGTTCTATTTTTTCTTCTTTTATAACTTCAACGTTTTTTAAGTCTTGTTTATGCCTATTTAACATCATTGCTTCTATTTCGGCAATTTCTTTTTTTACGTCAATTCTAGGAAAAATAGGCTCGGCTTTTAAAACTTTTGTACCGCCTTTAAGATAACCAAAAGCAATATTGTCAAAATTGTTTTCGCTTTCGCCGTCAATTCCAAAATATCCTAAAATTTTATTGGGCGCTTTTGTTATAAACGGCTTAATTATAATTGCGCTAATTCTAATGCACTCCGAAAGAACGTATAAAACTGTTTTTAACCTTTCTTTGCCGTCAACTTCTTTTGCAAGTTTCCATGGCTCGGTTTCGTCTATATACTTATTTGCCCTTTCAATTAATTTAAATATTTCTATTAAGGCGTTAGGCACGTCAATAGCGTCAACGTTCTTTTTAACTACGTTAAGTATGCCGTTTGCCATAGAAATAACTTCTTTATCCACGTCTAAATACTCGTTTGGAGATTGCAAAACGCCTTCAAAATATTGATTAATCATAGCGGTTGTTCTAGAAACTAAATTGCCAAACGAATTTGAAAGGTCGCCGTTAATTCTTTTAAGTAAACTTTCGTTAGTGTAAACGCCGTCGTTACCAAAAGGAATTTCACGAAGTAAAAAATACCTTAACGCGTCGCAACCGTACCTGTCTACAAGTTCTTTTGGGTCAGTAATTTCAGTTTTGATGTTTTCGCCTTTTGATTTAGAAAGTTTGTCGCCACCTATTAAAAGCCAACCGTGGCCGTACACTTGTTTAGAAACGGGTAAATCAAGCGCCATTAAAATTGCGGGCCAAATTATAGTGTGGAAGCGAACTATTTCTTTACCTACCATTTGAACGTCTGCCGGCCAATATTTTTTATATAAAGTATCGTCGTTAGAGCCGTAACCCAAAGCGGTAATATAGTTTGTTAAAGCGTCCACCCAAACGTAAACGGTGTGTTTTTCGTCAAACGTAACGGGTATGCCCCATTTAATAGTAGTTCTTGAAACGCAAAGGTCTTGAAGCCCCGGCTTTATAAAGTTGTTAACCATTTCGTTAACGCGTGATTTTGGTTGTAAAAATTCGGGGTTATCTTGATATAATTTTAAAATTCTATCCGCGTATTTAGAAAGGCGGAAGAAATAACTTTCTTCTTTACCTTTTTGAACGGGTCTACCGCAGTCAGGACATTTGCCGTCTACTAATTGAGATTCAGTCCAAAAAGATTCACAAGGCGTGCAATACCACCCCTCGTATTCCGACTTATAAATTTCGCCTTTATCGTAAAGTTGTTTAAATATATTTTGAACGGCGGAAACGTGATAATCGTCCGTAGTTCTTATAAATTTATCGTAAGAAACGTCAAGTTCCTTCCAAATTTCTTTAAGCCCGTCAACAAGCGGATTGATAAATTCAATAGGCGTTAAGCCCTTTTCACTCGCCTTTTTTTCTATTTTTTGACCGTGCTCGTCAGTTCCCGTTAAAAAGAACACGTCTTTTTTAAGCATACGGTTAAACCTAGCAATCGCGTCGCACACAACGGTTGTGTAACAGTGCCCGATATGCCAGTTGCCACTAGGATAATATATAGGTGTTGTAATGTAAAACTTATTACTGTTCATAATTCCTCCAAATAAGCGAGTTTTAGATATGTATATAAACTTTATATTTTATTATATAATAATTATTTTATTTTGTAAACTCAATTTACGCTTATAATTTAAACGCTTTTTTCATAAAATTAACTATGAACGCAATTTTTAGCATTATAATGCTTGTTTCGTTATTAGTTATTACCATTTTTTGCCCAAGTAGTTTAATTACGGCTTTTTCAACTTCCGCAAACAAAACTATTTCGCTTTCAATTAACCTACTTTCTATATACCTAATTTGGTGCGGTTTTAGCGAACTTTTAGAAAAATCTAAATTAAACGAAAAAATAGCAAAATTAATTAGCCCAATAACTAAATTTTTATTTGGAAAAACAAGCAAAACTACTAACGATTTAATTTGTTTGAATTTATCGTGCAACCTTTTAGGTTTAGGCGGTATAGCAACGCCCGTTGCAATAGATGCTATGAAGCGTTTAGAAGACGAAAACAACGAGCAAGCCAAAACTATGCTTTTTGTAATTTCGGCAACGTCAATTCAAATACTTCCTACGTCCGTTATGCAACTTTTAGCGGAAAACGGGTGTAGTAACAGTTATTACGTATTTTTACCTTCGCTTATTGCAACGCTAATTTCTACCGTAATAGGCGTAACTTTATGCAAGGTGTTTAAATGAAGTTTACTGCAATAATTATACCCTTATTAATTTTTTTACTGTTTTTATATTGCGTTATAAAAAAAATAAACGTATACGAAACTTTTATACAAGGCGTTAAAAAAGGCGCGCCGTTAACTTTACTAATTATGCCTAATATTTTGGCAATTTTATTAATGACCGAAATTTTTGAAATAAGTGGATTAAGCGCCTTAATAATAAAGTTATTAACGCCCTTTTTTACTTTTTTAGGAGTTCCTAAGGAACTAATAAAATTAATAATTATAAAGCCGTTTTCCGGTAGCGGTAGTTTGGCGTATTTATCGGAAATTATAAAAGCACACGGTACTAACGGTTATATTACTCTTTGCGCCTCAACTATTTTTGGCTCGTCTGAAACAGTTTTTTACATTTCCGCCGTATATTTTACAAAATGTAAAGAAAAAAAAGCGGTAAAGGCAATAATTATATCCTTAACCGCTTGTTTGTTTTCAACTGTAATAAGTTGTTTAATTTGTAGATTTTTTGTTTAATTTTGCGTTATAACGAGTACAATAACCTTCTGCAATTTTCACACTCTTTAACGTTACCTTGTACCAACTCGTTTTTAGCGCTAATAGACATACCCGTTGCGCACGCTGGACAATAGCAATCTTTTTTAGAAGTGTCTACACCAAATACTATCGGGAATTTTTTATCTTCTCTTTTTGCGGTGTATTTTTTCATTAAAGTATCGTCTACGTTTTTAGCAATTTCTAAAAGTTTAGATTTTAAAGAATTAACTTCTTCTATTTTAGAGTTTTTTAACTCGTTAAATTTAGGGCGATATTCGTTGTATTGCGCTTGCATTTTTGCAGTATCTTCGCGAAGTTTAGAAAATTCTTTAAAAACGTCGTCTACGCTTTTATGAAGATTTTTAACCGCAGTTTCCTTTTGGCTAATAGCGTTAACCGTTTCTTGAAATTTCTTTTTTAAATAATTAAGTTCGTCTTCGCTTTCGCAAGTGTCAACTGAATTAGAATATTCTTCGGCAACTTTTTGAAGTTTGCTAATTTCTTCTAACGTAGCGTTATAACTTTCAATCATAGTTTTTGCTTTTAAGTCTATATTAGAAATTAATTCGCCAACCGACTTTAAAAACTTACTTGCGCCATAATATTTTTGCGCCTCTTCACTCTTTTTTAAAGAATCTTCTATGTCTTTAAGTTGTTTGTCTACGTCTTGATACTCTAAAATGTATTTTACTTGTTTGTTCATATATTACCTCCTTAACGGGTATTTTATAAATAATAATCTTCTTCAAAAATTATAGATTTAACGTCTAATTTTTTTGAAACGTTATAATAAAACTGTTTAAAACCGTAAATTTCAGATGCGTAATGCGTTAAAACTATTAAGTTTTTGTTTTTGTCTAAAACCTTAACGATAGCGCTATGTTTTACGTCCGCAGAAACGTAAACGTCGGCGTCAACGTTTTCAACGTCGCTTTCAGATAAGCCCGCACCGCAAAAACTTGCTAATTTATAAATTTTATTGCTATCGTTACCGTAAAATAAAATTCTTTTTGCGTTAAATTCGCTTTTAATAGCGTCAATAAGTTCTTTGCAAGTAACGCCGTTAAACTCGCTAATTTTACCGTAACTAGCACCGTTAGAAAGTTCGTACACGCAACTTACCACCTTTCCTTTTAGACCTTTTGCAAACAAATCGTCAATACCGCCGTTAACCGCGTCTAAATTAAGATGGCACGATATTACGCCTATATCGTTTTTAATCGCCTTGTATAAGGGCGAATTTTGACTAATTGAGTATAGCGGATAATATATTGCAGGGTGATGCGTTATTATAGCGTCGCACCCGTTTTTTATAGCAAAATCTACCGCTTTTAACGTTAAATCAAGCGCAAAAAGAACTTTGTTTATATCTTTACTAGTTTCCACTATTATTCCGCTATTATCTTTTGCGTTATACTTACTACAAAATTCGTTAGATATGCTTACAGGCGCAAAACTTTCTGTTATACTAAACAATTCTTTAATTTTCATATAGCACCTTTTTAATTAAAGTTTCCCTATCGTTTAAAGACTTTAATTGACTTTTAGAAATTAAACTTTTGCTTTTAATTTCGCTTATCATATCAAGTTCGCCGTTTAGTTTGTTTACAAAATGCTCGCCTTTATCTTTAACGTTATCTCTACCAAAAATAAGTTCTAACTCGCTATAACTATCGTTTCCTAAAACGGCGGAAATTGCGTCGTAATACTTTTTGTCGTAAAAAGTAAAGTCTTTTTCTATTTTATAACCGCGTTCTATTAGAGTTTTTCTTACCTTTTCGGAATTTTTTTGTGGCGAAAGCACGAACTGACTAGGCAAATTTTTTATTTTATTTACAATAGAGCAAATTTCTTCTCCGCCCATACCAGCAATAAAAACCACGTCGCAAAGCCCGTCGTAACCGTCAAGCCCGTCGCACAAATAAGATTTAACTTTATCGCCGTAGTCTTTTAGTAAATTTACAGCCTTATTTAAACTTGCGCTAGATATGTCGGATATAATTACGCTTTTAAATTTATTGCTGTCAAGCGCCATTTTAGCAACTAAACCGTGGTCGCAACCTACGTCGGCAAAAACGTTACCACTTTTTACAAGTGAAAACAGTACGTCTAATCTAGACTTCATTATTCTAAATACTCTTTTAATTTTTTAGAACGGGACGGGTGGCGAAGTTTTCTAAGCGCCTTTGCCTCTATTTGACGAATACGTTCCCTTGTAACGTTAAACTCTTTACCAACTTCTTCTAACGTTCTAGGCTTGCCGTCGTCAATACCGTACCTTAAACGAAGCACTTTTTCTTCTCTTGGAGTTAAAGTGTCTAACACGGAAATAAGTTGTTGTTTTAACATATTTGCGGCAACTTGGTCGCTTGGAGAAGTTGCGTTTTCGTCTTCAATAAACGTTCCCAAATTGCTATCGTCTTCTTCTCCGATAGGAGTTTCAAGCGAAACGGGGTCTTGCGCAATTTTTTGAATTTCTATAACCTTTTCTTCGCTAATGCCCATATAATCGGCAATTTCTTTTGGAGACGGGTCTCTGTTATATTCTTGAACTAACAACCTAGAAACTTTAACTACCTTGTTGATAGTTTCAACCATATGCACGGGTATTCTTATAGTTCTTGCTTGGTCGGCAATGGCACGGGTTATGGCTTGCCTTATCCACCAAGTAGCGTATGTTGAAAATTTAAAGCCTTTTGTGTAGTCAAACTTTTCAACGGCTTTCATAAGACCTAAATTACCTTCTTGAATAAGGTCTAAAAGGTGCATACCCCTACCAACGTATCTTTTAGCAATAGAAACTACAAGCCTTAAATTCGCCTCTGAAAGACGCCTTTTAGACGCTTCGTTTCCGTCCATCATAGATTTTGCAAGTTCGCTTTCTTCTTCCGTCGTTAAAAGTGCAATTTTACCAATATCTTTAAGGTAAACTTTAACGGGGTCGTCCATAGAAATTTCTTTTTCAAGTTGCAAAATAAGGTCTTTGTCTTTTGCTAAAATATTGTATGTATCTAAAATTTCTATGCCCTTTTCTCTAAACGTGTTATATAGAGTTTCTATTTGCTCGGGAGAAAAGTCGTATTTGTCAATTTTATCCATTAAGTCGTCTGACGCAACGGTTTTCTTTTCTTGATACTCGCATACGAGTTCTACGATTAATTCATTTAATTTTTGTTCAGAAATGCTCATTTTATCCTCCGTTTTTAAGTTCGGCTAATTTGTCCGTCAATTTTAACAGTATAAGCGCAATTTGTTTACGCTTTTTAATATCAGTTTCGCTAGAATATTCTTTGTTTAGTTTAGAAATTTGATTTTCTAAATTATATTTTTTTAACGTTATTAAACAATCGTTAAAATACTTTTCTTCGCCGTCTTTATCAAAAATAAAGTCGCCCGCCGATAATATTGCGTTTAATTCCGCAAGCCCGTCTTCTTTTACTAACGAATAAAGTTCGCTTATTTCAAAATTATTGCCTAAAAATACAACTTCTTCCGCTATAATTTCCCTATATTTATCGTTAAAAAACAAGTCGCCACTGTCGCTATTTAAGGCGTAACTTTTTTTATACGCGTACG
This sequence comes from Christensenellaceae bacterium, assembly GCA_045644385.1. Lineage (GTDB taxonomy): Bacteria > Bacillota > Clostridia > Christensenellales > Borkfalkiaceae > HGM11412. The sequence goes on along the minus strand of JAZRGU010000002.1, from coordinate 13,130 downwards.
ACGCTATTATAAACCTTTCCGCCATTTCTATAAGGCTAGACGGCTTTTCAATATAATCAACCGTTTTAGTAGATTTTTCTTTTGACGTTTTGCCCTTTTCTAAATCGCGCTTTAAAGATTCGTAAGTTATGCCGGAAGCGTCCCTTATTTGAGTTAAAAGTTCTTCTTTTAAATACTCGTCTTCAACCGTTCTAACTAATTCAAGCGCTTCCATAACGTATTTTCGCCTATCGGAAACGTCGCTAAAATCTTTGCCGTTTTTTATTGCTTTTAACTTAAAGTCTATAAGTGGCATTGCGCCGTTTAACAGTTTTTGATATGCTTCTTTACCGCCTTCGCGAATAACGTCGTCTGGGTCTTTATTAGGTGGAAGCGGAACTATTTTTATTTCAAAATCTTCGCCCGCAAAAATATCAAAACTGCGAATAGTTGCGTTTTGACCGGCAGTGTCGCCGTCGTAACAAACGTAAACTACGTCCGTATACCTTTTTAAAAGTTTGGCTTGCTCTATCGTTAAAGACGTGCCCATAGAAGCAACCGTATTAGTAAACCCCGCTTGGTAAAGAGAAACGACGTCTAAATTCCCTTCAACCATAATAACGAAAGGTATTTGTTTTTCAGTTCTTAACTTTTTAAGGTTGTTTATGCCGAATAAAAGTTTCTTTTTAATAAAAATTTGAGTTTCTTTTGTGTTTTTATATTTGCCAATTTTGTCGCTAGTGGTTTTTAAAACTCTACCCGTAAAGCCAACCACCTTACTCATTGCGTTAATAATTGGAATAGTAAGCCTATTTGCTTCGCTATCAAAAAGATTTCCCTTATCGTTTTTTTGGCATACGCCAGCGTCTAACATATCTTGCTCGGTGTAGCCAAAAGATTTTAAATATTTTGGAAGTTCGTTATAGTCAAGCGACGCACCTATTCCAAACGCCCTTACGGTATCGCTTGTAAACCCACGTTTTTTTAAGTATTCTACGTATTCTTTTGCTTCTTGCCTTTTAAGATTATTAACGTAAAATAACGCGGTTTCTTTTAATACGCCGTAAAGCCTGTCCCTTTTATCTTTACTTTTTTTGAGTTCGGCTTCGTTAAAATCGTCGCTTACAGGCATATCCATTTTGCAAATTTCAGCCAAAAATTTAACGGCTTCGTAAAAGGAAAGCGCTTCTACTTCTTCAATAAACTTAATAACGTCGCCCCCTTTATCACAGCCAAAGCAATGGTAAAATTGACCGGGTTCGTTTACCGTAAAAGAAGGCGTTTTTTCACTATGCCCCGGCAAAGGACAGCGCGCCCAGTAGTTAGAAGAGCCTTTGCGTTGTAAAACGCAATACCGTCCAACGATATCAACAATATTACATTTACTTTTAAGTTCTTCTAAAAACTTTTCGTCTAAAACAGCCATAATTTAACCTTTTAATTGAAATTCTCTGGTTCAAAAATAGTGCGGAACACCGTTATTGCGTACCTATCCGTCATGCTAGAAATATAGTCGCAAACGACTTGTTCTTTTTCGTAATCGTTTAATAAATTTTTATAGTTTAAAGGCAATTTTTGAGTATTTTGGCAAAAATAATTATACATACTGCTTATCATATTACTTGCCCTTTCTTCTTGAAGCATAGCGTCGCTTCTAAAATAAACCCTTTCAAACATAAATTGACGAAGTTCGTCCATAGCGGTTTTAACTTCTTCACCTAAATTTACAAAGTTACCGTTTAAACTTGTTTCTAAAATAGAAGAAATCATACGGTTTATGCGTTGCCTAGAAGTTATTCCCAAAACTTCTTTAACGCGTTTAGGCAAATCGTTTACGCTTATTATGCCCGCCCTAACGGCGTCGTCAACGTCGTGATTTAAATAGGCTATTCTATCCGCAAAAGACACGCATTTACCTTCTAACGTAGACGGATTTCCGCTTATTTTATGGTTTAAAATACCGTCTTTAACTTCAAAGGTTAAGTTTAAACCTTGCCCGTCTTTTTCTAAAACTTCAACTACGCGCAAAGACTGTTTATTGTGTTCAAAGCCAAACGGACAAAGTTTGTTTAACACTCTTTCGCCCGCGTGACCAAACGGCGTATGCCCCAAGTCGTGCCCCAAAGAAATCGCTTCCGCTAAATCTTCGTTTAACGAAAGCCCCCTTGCTATTGAACGGGCAATTTGGCAAACGTCTAGCGTGTGAGTTAGGCGAGTCATATAATGGTCGCCCTCTGGCGAGAAAAACACTTGCGTTTTGTTTTTTAAACGAATAAACGCCTTTGAATAAATTATTCTGTCTCTATCCCTTTGAAACTCCGTTCGCATTTGACAAGGCTCTTCAAATTTTGCCCTGCCCTTAGTTTGATTTGACTTGGTTGAATATTTAGATAAAAACGCTTCTTCTTTTTTATAGATGTTTTCTTTTATGTTAAAAGTAGACTTCATATAACAACTCTTTACTTAATATATACTATAATATTTTAAAAAAACCTTTTTTTTGTGTAAATTTTTTAAAGTTATGCAGTATTTTTTTTAATACTGTAAAACCTAGCGCCTTTTTTAAAATTATTTTTTTGTTTTTTAAAATTATTTTGTAATTTATAAAACGTTGCGTTCTTTTTAAATTCTTGCGTTCTTTTTAAAAATTTACGCCGTCTAACGCGTTTCCAACGTATATAGGAAAATTTTTACCTTGAATATCTTGGTTTTTAATTTCGCTAATTTCGTAAATTTTTTGAGCCACCATTTTAGGAGTAGTCATTTTATTTAAACCGCACTCTTTTAAAAATTCTAATTTATCGCTAATTGATAAATGATTGTTCATATCGGTATCTACAAACCCTAAAATAAGCGAGCATATTGCAACGCTAGAATTTTCAAGTTCCAAAGAAAGCGCCCTGCTAAACGCAATAACAGCGCTTTTAGAAGCGGAATAAACGGCTTCGCAACTACCGCCAACAACGCCAAAAACGGAAGAAACGTTAAGTATTTTTCCACCGTAATTAAGCATATTTTTAACGGCGCATTTAGTAGTTAAAAAAGTGCCTTTAACGTTTACGTTAAAAACTTTGTTAAACTCGCTTTCTGTAACGTCAATAAGCAATTTTTGCTCTAATGCAACACCTGCGTTATTTATTAAAACGTCTATTTTTTTAAACGTTTTTATTGCGTAGTCAAATAAATTTTCTACGTCGCACTCGTTACTTACGTCCGCTTTAAAAATGTGAATATTATTATATTTTAAAAGTTTTTTGGCTTCTTTTTCGGAATTATTATAAACTGCAATTACGTTATAACCACACTCGCTAAACTTTATTGCCGTTTCAAATCCTATACCCTTACTTGCACCGGTTATTAAAACTGTTTTCATATTTAAAAAATTGCCCGATAGTACTCTATCGGGCGCAAAATAAATTATTTTTTAACTCTTTCCATATATTCACCAACTCTGGTGTCTATACGAATAACGTCACCTTCGTTAACGAACATTGGAACTTGAATAGAAATACCTGTTTCAAGTTTAACGATTTTAGTTGCGTTAGTAGCAGTATTGCCAGCAACGCTTGGCTCGGCTTCCGTAACTAAAAGCTCAACGAAGTTTTCGCAATCAACAGAGAACGCTTTGCCCTTGTAGAATTTAACGGTAACGGGGTCGTGTTCTTTAATATATTTAAGCGCGTCTTCAACTTGGTCGTAGTTGAGTGGCTCCATATTGTACTCTTCATCCATAAAATAATAAAGTTCGCCGTCCGTATAAGAATACGTCATTTTTTTAGTTTCTATTATTGCGTTTTCAAACTTTTCCGTAGGGTTAAAAGTAATTTGTAAAACTTTACCGTCAACTACGTTTTTTAAAGTAGTTCTAACAAACGCCGCACCTTTACCAGGTTTAACGTGTAAAAAGTCTACTACTGTAAAAATTTTGCCTTCGTACTCAATCGTTACGCCTTTTCTTAAATCGCCTGCTAATACCATATAAGAGATTATCTCCTTAAAAAATTTTTTATTTTATTTGCGCAAATTCCTGCACAACTTTGTCTTTCATAAGTGAAAGCGCTTTTCCGCCTTCTATAATTACGGTGTCTTCAATTCTTATGCCAAACTCACCTTCAAAATATACGCCTGGCTCAACTGAAAACACGCTGTTTTCTTGTAAAATTTTGCTTCCGCTTTTGCTTAATCTAGGCTCTTCGTGAATTTTTACGCCTATTCCGTGCCCAAGCGAGTGGGTAAAGTATTTATCTAGCCCAACCGATTTTAAATAATTTCTTGCAATAGCGTCCGCTTCACAAGCCTTAATTCCCGCCTTAATACCGTTTATAGCCGTTTGTTGCGCAGTGTATACGGCGTTATGCGCTTGTATATATTTTTGCGGTGCTTTGCCAAAATAAAACGAACGCGACATATCGCTACAATATCCCATATATTTGCAACCAAAATCAAAAAGCACGGGCATATCGTTTTTTAACTTAACGTTTCCCGTTTTATAATGGGGAATTGAACTTCCTTTGCCAAAGGCAACTATCGTGTTAAAAGACTTGTCTTCCGCACCGTTAAGCCTAAAATAATATTCAAGCGTAGAAGCAACTTCTCTTTCCGTTACGCCTACTTTTAACGTTTTTAAAACTTGTTTATAAGAAACTTCGGCAATTTTGCAAGATTGCTTAATGCGTTCAATTTCGCTATTATTTTTTATTGACGTTTTTTCAAAAATATACTCGCCGTTATCAAAAACGGTAAAGCCGTTTTCTTCTAAACTTCTTAACGTTTTAGCATTTGAATACTCAAAAACTAACCCTACTTTACTAACGTTTTTAATTTTTAAATAATCAAAAACTTCTTTTAAACAAGAGTATAAAATTACCGTTACGTTAGGTAAATTTTTAGCGCCTTCGTAATAGCGTAAATCTACGAAAAGCGTTTTATTTGCCCCGTCTAATATAAGCACGCCGTCGTCTACTGAAAAATTAATAAAATAATAGATTAAATCGCTATCTAAAATAAGCGTAACAGTTTTATTCATACTTTTACTTATATATAATAACATAAGGTAAGTTAATAGTCAACTTTAAAACAACAAAATGCCCTATAATATTTGCTTAAATTTGGCGCAATTTTAAATAATGAACAAAATTTTACAAAACTTTAATTAAAAACGCTTGATTTTAATGATATTTAGTATATAATTTAATTATGAACAACGTAATTTCGCAAGAACAATTTAATAAACAGGTTGCCGAAAATTTAGTTAAATACCGCAAGCACAACAACTTAACGCAGTTAGCGCTTGCCGAAAAACTTAATTATTCAGACAAGTCCGTTTCAAAATGGGAAAGTGGCGAAAGCCTTCCTGACGTTTACGTTTTAAACGCTATTGCAAGCATCTACGGAATTACTTTAAACGACCTTATTTTTCCATCTAAAAAAATTAAAGCGCCCACGAATAAAGCCAACAAATTTTTTATTCCAACGCTGTCGTGCTGTATAGTTTGGCTAGTTGCTTTAATTGCGTTTTTCGTTTTAAAAGCGGTGCTACCCAGTGCAAACAAACTATGGATATGCTTTATAATTGCAATACCCGCTTCGGCAATAGTAGAACTCGTTTTTGCTTGCGTTTATAAAAACAGAATTTTTCAGTTTACATCAATTTGTTGCATAGTTTGGACAACGGTTTTATGCTTACATTTAGCCCTTTATAACGTAGTTGAGCATATAACGTTACTGTATTTAGTTGCAATTCCGTTTCAAATTATGGTAATTTTATGGTACGTTTATAGAACGGTTTCTAAAAAGAAAGTTTAATATTAAAGGCGGATACTTAATTTGGTAACCGCCTTTATTATTTTATATAAAATTTACAACGAGTAGTAAACAGCCGTAATTAATTATGCGGTCTACCTAGTTAAGTAAACCGCATTTAGTTATTCTATAAAGTTTTATAGTAGTCGCACATCATTTTAGCGTCAACGTCTTGCGTACCTGCGCTTTCGCAAACAATATAAGGGTTAATACCCTCTTTTTTTATTGCAGTTAAAAACGGCTTGTAATCAGGTCCGTACTCGTCGTCTAAAAAAGTAAGGTGCTTAATTTCGCCTTTATCGCCGTACATAATTTTTGAAAAATGTATATGTAATTTATCAAGTTTTTCTTTACCGACTACGTTTTTAGTTATAGTTAACACGTTTAAAAAATCTTCAACCGTTTTTAAACAACCTTTACCACGTGCATTTACGTGCCCAAAGTCTATTGCAGGGATATAAAACGGGGCAATAGTGCAAAATTCCGCAACTTCTTCTACCGTGCCAATTTGAGCAAACTTGCCCATTGTTTCGGGGCAAACAAGCATATCGGAATATCCGTTTTCATCAATTAAAACGGCAAGGCGTTTAAGCCTTTCAGTAGTTATATTAACGGCTTCTTCTCTTGAAAGTTTTCCTTGTGTTGACGGGTGAAACACCACTCTTTTTGCGCCCATAAGTTTTGCGTATTTTAAAGATTTTAAAACGTAGCCGTAGGAATTATTGACCTTTTCTTCTTCAACGCTTGCAAAATTTATAAAATACGGTGCGTGTATGCTTAACTCAATTTGGTTTTTTTTAAAGGCTTCGCCTATTTCTACGGCGGTTTTTTCAGAAAGAGTAACTCCCCTTCCAAACGAATATTCAAAGCAGTTAAGACCTAAACTTTTAACGTATTCGCTTGCTTCTATGCTAGTAGATTTACCGCTTGCGTAAAAGGCTTCGCCATTTCCACTTGGCCCAAATTTAATCATTTAATAACTCCTTGTCTTTATTTAGTTGCTCTATTAACTTACTAGTTGAACTAAACCGTGTAATTTCTCGCAAAAAATCTACAAAATAAACCGTTAAATACTTGTCGTAAATATCCTTGTTAAAACCGTTAATATAAGTTTCTATAACGCAATTATTCCCGTTAAAAGTCGGTTGCTTTCCAACGTTTGTTAATGCTGAATAAATTTTATTATCTATAATTACAAACGTTAAATACACGCCTTGTTTAATTAAAAACTTATCGCTAGAAAGCATCATATTTGCAGTAGGAAAACCAAGGTTTTTACCAACGCCTTTACCTTTTAACACCTTTTCAAAAATAAAATAATTGCCGTCTAAAAGTTCGTTTGCAACGCTAATTTCGCCGTTTTTTAAATAGTTTTTAATTCTTGTAGTAGAAATAACTTGACTATGTTTATCGCAAATTTTTTGCTTTTTAAAAACGCTAACTCCGTATTCTTTAGCACTTTCTATTAAGGTGCTAACGTTGCCTTTTGCCATATATCCGTAAGTGTAATCTTCACCGCAAACAACGCTTTTTACGTTGTAATTATTAAACAAAACGTCTGTAAAACGCTTTGGCGAAATAGACATAAACTCACTGTCTAAATGCGCGTAAATAATAAAGTCAACGCCAAGAGTTTTTAAAATAATTATTCTTTCGTTAAAAGTAAAAACGTCGCTTTCACTTTTATTGCCCGTAAAAAGTAAAACGCCTAATTTTAAACCTTCTTTTTCAGCAACCGTTTTTGCGTAATTAATAAGGCTTTTATGCCCTTTATGTAAAGCGTCAAAATAGCCCAAACAAATTATTGATTTTTCGCTATATTTATACCCAAATTCAAAAATTTCCATATTAATCTTTCATATAAACTTTAATAGTTAAATTGCCGTTTTCTACGTAGCCTAAACAAACGAACACTCCGTTACAAAACACTTTATAAAGTCCGTTATTTACTACAACCGAGCAAGGTCTACCGCAAATTAAGTCTAACTCTTTACCGCTTGTAATTTCTAACGTAGGATAGTCTAAAACGTCGCTTGGATTAACTAATAAAGAAGTTACGTTTTTGCAATTTTTAACGTCGTCAACAAAAACGCAATTTTGAACGCTAAAATATCCGCTTTTAGTACGTTTTAGCTCAGTCATAGTAGCGTAAGTATTTAATAAAGACGCTAAATCTCTACAAATTGAACGTATGTACGTTCCGCCCTTGCAAGCAATTTTAAATTTGTAAACGCCACTTGCTTCGTTAAACGATATTAAATCTATGCTAATAATTTCAACTTGCTTTGGCTTTAACTCTACGCTTACGCCGTTTCTTGCAAGTTCGTAACTACGCATACCGTTTACGTTTTTTGCACTGTAAATAGGTGGAATTTGCGACACTTTTCCCACTAGTTTTTTTACGTTTTGTAAAACGCTTTTACAACTTGGCAAAGCGCCGTTATTATATAAAACTACGCCACCCCTATCAAGAGTGTCCGTTTGATATCCAAAAGTAAACTCGGCTTCGTATTCTTTAATTTTATCTAGCGTATAGTCAAAAAGCCTAGTGCATTTTCCTATTGCAACGGGTAAAACGCCTTCGGCAAGGGGGTCAAGAGTGCCTAAATGCCCAACTTTATACCCTTTAAATCTTTTTTTTATTGTATTTAAAACGTTAGCCGAGGATATTCCACTCGGCTTGTACAAATTTATAAATCCGTTCATTTTAAAGTCTTTGTTTTACGTTATAAACTAACTTGTCTATAATATCTTCTTTATACCCTCTAATCATAGCGCCACTAGCAAGTATATGCCCGCCCCCGCCGTAAATAGAGGCAATTTCGTTAACGTTAACTTTGCCTTTACTTCTAAAACTAATTTTATATTGCTTATCGCCCGTTTCAAGTAGCGAAATAGCAACCTCTACCGTCCTTACGGTAAGAGGAAAATCAATAAAGCCTTCCGTCATACTATCGTTTGCGTTACAAGCCGTTAAATCGGTTTTTTCTATAACTAAAACGGCAACTTTATCATCTAAATGATATTGCATTTTAGATATTACGCGCGAATATAAAGCAGCCCTTTGCTTGCTTTGGTCCTTAAACATTTTTTTAATAATAAGGTGCAAATCTCCACCAAGCGCGACTAATTTTGACGCTATTAACAAGGTGTTTTCGCTTGCGTTAGAGTGAGCAAACGCACCAGTATCGGTAACTATTCCAAGTAGCAAGGCGTTTGCAATATCCTTATCTATACTAGCGCCTAAAAGATTAATTAATTCGTAAACGATTTCACAGCAAGCGCCCTTATCTTCAACGTAGTTGTATTTTGCATATCTATCGTTAGAAATATGATGGTCTACGTTAAAAGTATTTTTAAAAGACGCAAAAACGCTATAAGCCGAGTCAAACATACTGCTACAAGAACAGTCAACCGCTATAAACGCGTCAACGTTTTTATTAATCTCGCTTGACTTAACGTACTCGCTTGCGCCCTTAAAAATATGGAATTTTTCAGGCACTACGCTATCGCAACAAAGCGTAACGCTAGCGCCTAATTTTTCAAGCGCGAGTTTTAGCGCGGTAGCACAGCCGATAGTATCGCCGTCTGGGCGATTGTGGCTAAATATTACCGCACTTTTAACCGTTTTTAGTTTTTGGGCGATTTCAGACAGTTTCATCATCGTCTTCCTTCGTATAGTATTTTATACCACTCAAAATTTTATCAATTTTATTGCCGTATTCAAGCGCTTCATCTTCGTAAAAATGAAGTTCGGGAACGTATCTAATGTGCATTTTAGACGCTAAAATCTTTCTAATTTCAGAAGACGCACCCTTAATTCCGTCAAAAGTCGCTTTCTTTTTATCAAGGTTAGTTGAATAAACGCTTACGTAAACTTTTGCGTTTTTAAGGTCAGGCGCGCAATCAACGTCCGTTATAGAAAACATTTCCGTTATCGTTGGAACGTTAATTTGCGTTCTTATAATTTCATAAATAAGTTTTTTAAACTCGCTTGAAAGCCTATCCGTTCTTTTTGGTTTCATATTAATCCTTTTTTTCTTCTACGCTATAACACTCAATAAAGTCGCCAATTTTTATATCGTCAAAATTCTCAATAGAAATACCGCACTCGTAGTTTTGTTGAACTTCTTTAACGTCGTCTTTAAATCTCTTTAATTGTAAAACGTTGCCTTCGCAAATCATAACGTCGTTACGGTAAATGCGAAGTTTTCCACTGCGTAAAATTTTACCGTCCGTAACGTAACAACCTGCAACAGTGCCTACGCCCGTAATTTTAAACGTGTCGCGCACTTCGGCTTTACCCATATAAACGTCGCTAAATTTAGGTTTAAGCATACCTTTAAGCGCTTTTTTAATATCTTCAATGGCTTCGTATATTACGCGGTATAACTTAACGTCAATTTTGCTTTGTTCAGCAAGCGCTTTTGCCTTACTGTCAGGACGCACGTTAAAGCCGATAATAATAGAATTAGAAGAATCTGCCAAACTTACGTCCGTTTCGGAAATTGCGCCGACAGCGGCGTGAATAACGCTAACTTTTACTTCTTCGTTAGAAAGTTCGTTAAGCGATTGTTTTACCGCTTCTACCGAGCCTTGAACGTCCGCTTTAACTATGATGTTAAGAGTTTTAAGGTCTCCCGACGATACTTTTGAGAAAAGGTCGTCAAGCGATACTTTTTGTTGCTCTCTTATCATATCTTCTCTTTCTTTATTCTTTCTTTCGTTAGCAACTAAAACTGAAAGTTTTGCTTCTTCAACCGCATAAATAAAGTCGCCTGCGTTTGGAACGCTATCTAAGCCCAACACGGAAACAGGTGTAGACGGACCGGCAGTTTTAACCGTTCTACCTTTATCGTCTATCATAGCCCTAACTTTACCCGTAATTGTGCCGGCAACTAAATAATCGCCAACTTTTAACGTGCCGTTTTGTACCAAAACCGTTGCAACAGGGCCTTTACCTTTATCAAGTTTTGCTTCAACTATAACGCCTTTTGCCATACGGTCTGGATTTGCCTTTAACTCTTTAATTTCAGCCGTAACTAAAATAGTTTCTAAAAGTTCGTCTATACCAGCGCCCGTTTTTGCAGATACGGGAACTAAGGCAACGTCGCCACCCCATTCTTCTACTAAAACTTCTTGGTCGGCAAGACCTTTTTTAACTTTTTCTATATCGGCGGTAGGCTTATCTATTTTGTTTGCCGCAATAATTATTGAAACCCCTGCCGCTTTTGCGTGGTGAATTGCTTCAATGGTTTGTGGCATTATACCGTCGTCTGCCGCTACGACTATAACGGCAATATCAGTAAGTTGAGCGCCCCTTGCACGCATTGCGGTAAACGCAGCGTGTCCAGGAGTGTCTAAAAACGTAATTGACTGATTGTTTATGCTAACCGTATACGCGCCGATGTGTTGCGTAATACCGCCTGCTTCTCCCGCGGTTACGTTAGCGTTTCTAATTCTATCAAGAAGCGACGTTTTACCGTGGTCAACGTGCCCCATTACCGTAACGATTGGCGCGCGCTTTATAAGTTTAGACTCGTCTTCTTTTTCTTCTTTAAAGCCTTCCGTCAACACGTCTTCCGCAGTTTTATCAAGTTTAAGTTCAAGTTCAATGCCAAGTTCGGCGGCAATAAAACCTGCCGTATCGTAGTCCACTGAATCGTTAATAGTTTTTAAAATACCTTCTTTAAACAATCTTTTGGTGATTTCTACGGCGGTTATTCCTAAAAGTTCCGAAAGTTCTTTTACGGAAACAATCTCTTTATTAATTACCGCTTTTTCTATTTTAATAGCGTTTACTTTTTCTTCTTGGCGCTTGTCTTTCGCCTTTCTCATTTTTCTGTAACCCGTCTTATCTTCGTCAAAATCTTCAATAGACATTTGTCCTTTAATTAAAGACTTTTTATTAATAACTTTTTTATCTTCGTAGTTATTTTTTTCAACAGGTTTTTTTCTTTGAGATTTAGAATTTTCTTTTGCAATAAAAGGTTGCGGAGCAACGAAACTTGAACCTATAATAGACTTTTTATCGCCCATAGGTTTTCTTTTATCGCCACTGTTAAATTCGCGCTTTGCATTTGCGTCAAAAGGCTTTTTCTCGCCGTTTTTATCAAAAGGTCTTCTTTCGCCCATAGGTCTTTTTTGCCTATCGTTATCTTTTGCAACGTACTCTTTTGGCTTAACTTGTGGAACGAACACCCTTTTGCCGTTAATAATTTGAATATTAGGATTATCCGTTTTTATAATAACGTCTTCCTTCTTTTCTTGCTTTACGGGTTCGTTAAGGGCGTTACTTACCTTTGTTTCAACAGGCTCTTGTGGAGATACTTCTTGTTTAGTTTCCTTTTCTTTTTTTATAGGTTCAACCTTATTTTCGCTTACAACTTCGCTTGTAGCGCTAACGTCGGCTTCCTTAATATTTTGTTTAACTTCTTTTTTATCTTCAACTGCGTTTAAAGGCGCTTCTTCTTGTTTAGGAGCATCTTCTTTTAAAACTACGGTTTCTTCAACCTTTAAAGCGGTTTCACTTTCTTTTTTTGCTTGCGCTAAAAGTTTAGCCTTTTGCGCTATTTTATTTTCTATTAATTTAAGAATATTTTTTGCATTTTGAGTTTGATTTACAAGTTCGTTTTTATTAATGAGTGCTTTTAAATCTTTAACATTTTGGTAGTTTTTAACTTCGTTTTTATTTTCTATACTCATTACCGTACCCTCCCGAATATTCAGTGAAATGACAATCAATATTGTCTATTATCGCTTTTGCAAGTGCAACGTCGCTTATTGCAATAAGTTTACAATTATCTTTAAAAACAACGTCTTCAACTTTTACGTTTGTTGCAACTAACAGTTTGCTACAAAGTTTTTTAGAAAGTTTAACTGCCTCGTCAAAAGTATTGTCGCTTGCGGTTGAACAAATTATAAGCAAGGGAACTTTACCCTTTAAAGTGCTTATTGCACCAACGCCACATCTAACCTTTCTAGCCTTAATTGCAAAACCGATAAACGTTAGCGGTTTACTGTTATTCACCAAAAAACTCCTCCTCAATCATAGTGTAAACTTCTGCGCCTACTTCTACTTCAAAAGAGTGAGAAAGCAATTTCTTTTTTACGACTTTTTGAGCGCACGCTTTGTCGTTACACATATACGCACCGCGCCCGTTTAATTTACCCGTTTTATCAAGGCGAAACTCTCCCTCTTTGTTTTTTACAACTCTTATAAGTTCTTTTTTTGGTTTTTCTTGCCTACACGCAATACAAGTTCGCATAGGAATTTTTTTTACCGCCATATTTCCTCCGAAATTTTATTCATTTTCACCATCTAATTCGCCGTCTTCAATTACGGGCAT
>JAZRGU010000001.1:0-62728 GCA_045644385.1 Christensenellaceae bacterium | reverse complement strand
AATAAATTATCAACGCAAACAAAAAAGCCTTCCCTTTAACTGAAAGGGAAGGTGGCAACATTAGTTGCCGAAAGGGTTTGTGGCTTATACTTTATATAAAAAAAATAATATTAGGGCGGTGTTTGTGCTTTATTTCTTTACCATTGTTAAATAACTACCGCAATAAAACAAGCAACTAAACCCTATCGGCGCATATTTGCGCCACTTCCCCTTGCACATCAAGTGGAAGCAAATTTAAATAAATTATCAACGCAAACAAAAAAGCCTTCCCTTTAACTGAAAGGGAAGGTGGCAACATTAGTTGCCGAAAGGGTTTGTGGCTTATACTTTATATAAAAAAAATCACAACTTGCCGTTAAGCAAATAAAAATTGCAAATAGCAAATAAACAAAAAAGCCTAAATAAATAATTTTTGCGGTTTAATTTAATTATTTTCTATAACGTTAATTATTTTATCTTCGCTAAATTCAAAGCAAAAACGGCTTAATTTTTCTTTGTAAAACACTAAAACTTCGTTAAAGTTAAACGGATTTAAGCAAGCCGTTTCAAAATTAGAAAAAAAATTTTTTAAATCTAAAACTCTATCTTTTAAAGTTGGGTGTAAAAAGTCTAAAACGTCGCCGTCTTCTTTTAATAAATTTAAAAATACAACTGGTAAAAGGTTTTTGTTAACGTTATAAAATAAAGACGTTTTTTGCACGCTTTTTTCTCTTTTTAAAAATCCGCTATTAATATCCCAATTTTCTTTGACGGTAAGTTTTATTCCGCACGTTTTATAACTAGTAGTAATTAAAGAAGAAGTTAGTTCAAAATTGTCTACTAAATCTTTAAAAACAAGGTTACACGTGTTAACGTCGTATACAAAAAGGGCAACTTTACTAGAATAAAAAGACAAAAAAAGATATCCGTTGCTAATTTTTAGGTCTATGCTTGTGGGGTTTAAGGGCAGTTCGTCTAACGCGTAAACGCTTCCGTCTAAATAAAACTTTAAAACGCCGTCGCTTACAACGGTTACGGTATAGTTGTTTCCCGCTTCGTAAAAACTTTTTTGCAAAAGTAGTTTAAAAGGTAAATTTCGCCTTTTATATAGGTTTATTTTAAATACGTAATAGGTGTTAAAGTTTGCCGTAAACTCGCCAAAATAATCGTTAGAATTTAAATAGACGGGCAAATAATTTTTACTTTTAGGCAAAATTTCTAAAAGCGAATTTTGTGGCACGTCGCAAAATTTTAGGTTGCAGTCAATTTCCCCTAAAAAATTTCCGTTACATTTTAAATAAGCGCCGTTATCGCAATAAAAAAATGATTTCATATAAAATTATATTATTTAAAAATTTTGCGTATGTATTATAACTTTAAATTTTGTCAATAATTTTTTTAAAGGAGGCTAAAATTATTATGACAAGATTTAGCGAGTTAGAAAAACAACAATTAATAGACGCTGTAAAAAGCGCAAAAAGTAACGGAAAAAGTTTGTTGTTTGCTTTTGAAGAATTTTCTAAAAAAAGCAATAAGGCAAAAGGAAGCGTTAGAAATTTTTATTATAAAACTATTGCAAGTTGCAAAAATAACGAAAAGTTAAGGCTTAAACTTGGCGTAGACGAAAGCATGTTTCCGCAACTAATATTAGAGTTTACTAAAATGGAAGAAAAAAGGCTTTTAAAAACAATTTTAACGCTGGTTACAAGCGGAAATTCAGTTAGAAAATCAATTTCTATTTTAGCGCAAGGCAACGAAAAATTAGCGCTTCGCTACCTTAATAAATACCGCAATTTAATTAAAGATAATAAAAGTTTAGTATGCGAGGTGATTGAAGAAGTTAAGCGTGAAAAAGGCAAGTGCAAAAACCCTTACGAAACCAATTTGCAAGTAAAAAAGCAAGCCGAGTTAGAAAACGGAATAGACAAAATATTGCAAAACGCCTATTTAAAGCAAAAACAAGAAAACGCAAATTTAGAAAAGCAAGTTGATAAACTGTTAAAAGAAAACGCAAAAATAAAAGAAATATTGTTAAAAACATTTAAAAACAATAAAATAACTAAGGAATTTTTAGACTCTATAAATCTAAAAAACGCCTAAATATTTTAAATTTTATAAAATTTAAATTAAATAGTTGCTAAGTTTTAACGTGCTATGATATACTTAATAACGTATATTTTATTATATAACAGCAGTAGACTGTTATACAGAGGGAAAATGTTAGAATTAGTTAACGTAAAAAAAGTTTACACAACCAAAGCGGGCGACACTTCCGCCCTTGACGGGGTTAGCATAAAATTTGCTAGCACGGGTATGGTGTTTATAACGGGTAAAAGCGGTAGCGGTAAAACTACTATGCTTAACGTAATAGGCGGGCTTGACGGTATTGACGAAGGCGATATTATAATTGAGGGAAAGAAATTTTCCGAATTTAACACCGCCGATTACGACAGTTACCGAAACACGTTTGTTGGATTTATATTCCAAGAATACAATCTTTTAGGCGAATACTCGGTTGAAAAAAATATTGGCATGGCAAACGAACTTCAAGGTCGCAAAACGGACGTAAAAGTTCTTGAAGATATGCTTAAAGTAGTTGATATGGAAGGGCTTGGAAACCGTAAGCCGTCTCAACTTTCAGGCGGTCAAAAACAAAGAGTTGCCATAGCGCGCGCACTCATTAAAAACCCGCATATTATTATGGCGGACGAGCCTACCGGCGCCTTAGACAGCGCAACGGGAATTCAAGTAATAGAAACGTTAAAAAAACTTTCTAAAACAAAACTAGTAATAGTAGTTTCGCACGATTTGGAACTTGCCGAAAAATACGCGGATAGAATAGTTAGGTTAGTTGACGGTAAAATCGTTGAAGACGTAACTTTAAGCGAAATAGAAATTGACGGCAACGTTTACGACGGCGAGCAAGAATTAGCCGTTAAAAATGGTAGCGAATTAAATAAAGAAGAAACGGCTAAACTCGTTGACGCTATAAAAAGCAAAAAGAAAATAAACGTAATAGAAAAAATTTCCGTTAAAGAAAAAAAGGCGACGGGCGAAGTTAAAATTAAATCGCCGGAAAAACCCGTAAAATTCATTAACAGTAAAATGAAGTTAAAAAGTTCTATGGAACTAGGTTTAAAATCACTTTTAGTTAAACCGTTTAGGCTTGTTATGACTATTTTGCTTTCAGTAGTTGCCTTTTCGGTATTCGGGCTTTTTGATACGGTTGCGTCTTTTTCTAGCGAAAAAGTTATAACTAATATGTTGCGTACGGCAGGTTATAACGAGGTTGCAATTCACGCTTCTATAAGCGACGATAACTATTTAGACGCATCAATAAAAATGTCTCAAAATTATTTAGATAAATTAAACGCGGAAACGGGTTATAATTTTAGGGGCGTTTACGATATAGACGACAGCGAAAGAGTTGCCGTTATGACTAGCCGTGAAAACTTTAACAAGCAGTCTAGTATAAGCGGTATATCTAGAACTAAAAATCCAACAGGTAAAGATTATTACTCCACTAATATTAGCGGTATTTTAGAGTTTAAAGACAGTGAAATTGACTTTAACAATAAAGTTATAGATAAAAACGGCTTTAACTTTAAAATTTTAGATTTAGCGGGTTCTTCTTACCCAACGTTTAATTCGGCAAAACCAAACAGTATAGAAGTTGGAATTTCAACTTATACGGCAGAGGCTATACTATTTTGGCTTGACGCAAACAATATGGACACGTTTGAAGGTAAACCTATTCAAACGATGAACGATTTAATAGGCGTTAGTTTTAAACTTTCTAGTTCCGCCGTTAAAATTTATACTATAACTTCTATAATTGAATGTGGCAATATCCCAGAAAAATACGAAGATTTAAAATTAGTTCCAAGTGGCGAAGCTACCAAAGCGCTATACAAAGATTTAACAACGTATCTTAATTCGGGTGCGTATTTATATATTTTTGTAGGCGAAGGTTACGTTGATTATCAACTTGATTCAAACAAAAGGGTGGTTACTTACGTAGATAACTATACGGACAACACCGTATACACGGGTTCAGTTATAAACGGGCCTTATAGAGTAGAAAACACTATGTCTTATAGGTTTTACAACGTAAACGATTTTAAATATTCAAACACTATTTTGTTTGACGATTTAAAAAACGGCACGCAATCAGACCCCGTTTTAAAAGAAGACGAAACTTTAATTCACATAAACAATTTAAAGGCGTTGTTTAAAACGGAATTTATGAACATTAGTTACAATGACAAAGATGCGCCCGTCGGGTTAGCAACGGAAGTTGAAGAAGCCGATAGAAAAATTACGACGTTACAAAATTCTACCGACGAAAAAGAAAAAAGAAAGTTGCTTGCCGAAGTTTTAAGAACGGTTGAAAAAATGTCGCGCTATGCAGACAGTAAAGTAGGTGTTTTTGATAGTAACGACGACGGTATAATTGACGAAAAAACTTTAACGGTTAACGTTAAAAGAGGCGGATATCCGTATCAAGAGAAAAAGTTGACGGTAAAAGGCGTGTATTTTGACGTAAATACCGACTTTGCCGTAGGAACGTATAACGGCGAAAACTGGGGCGCAATAGTGCTTTCGGATAAAGGTTTACAAAACTTTGGAATAACTTTGGAGCAAGGCATATATTCAAAGGCTATTTCAGTTAACAACGGCGGTTATTTTTCATCTTCTAAACTTGGAAAATTAATGTCGGTGGAACAAGGGCTTCGCTTAAATTGGCATAAAAATACCGTATTAGAAAGCGTAGACGAAAGTAAGCAATTCGTAGACCAATTCTTCCAATTATTCTTATACGTATCAATAGTTCTTGCTATTTTTGCTGTATTTATGCTATTTAACTATATTTCTGCAAGTATTATGTCTAAACGCCAATCAATAGGCGTGTTAAGGGCTTTGGGTGCGGACGGAAAAAATATTTTCCAAATGTTTATTACGGAAAGTTTAATTATATCTTTAATAAACGGCGTTTTGGCTACGTTACTTGCGTACTTTGCGTGCGGATTAGTTAACAAATACGTAGTAGAAGTAATGAATTTAACTATTAACTTTGCAATTTATGAAATTAGGCAAGTTATTATAATCTTTGTTTCTAGTATAGTAACGGGCGTGTTATCGTCGTTGCTTCCTATAATTAAAATAGCCAAAGAAAAACCCGTTGACTTAATAAGAAAACTTTAATAGGTAGCGGTTATGGAATATATTTATTTAGACAATGCGTCTACTACTCCGTTAGATAAGCGCGTGTTAGAAAAAATGACGCCGTATTTAACTGAAATATACGGTAACGCAAGTTCGTTACATTTTGCCGGCAGGCAAGCGGTAAAGGGGCTTGACGAGGCAAGGGAACTTACCGCAAGTTTAATAGGCGCAAAATTTAACGAAGTATACTTTACTTCCGGTGCTACGGAAGTAGACAATTTGGCTTTACGCGGGCTTTATAACGGAGATAAAAACAAACTGGTAATATCTTCTATTGAACACTCCGCAGTTTTAAAAACGGCAAGCGAACTTGAAAAACAAGGTGTAAAAACTATTTTAATTTCGCCAAATAAAGACGGATTTGTAAACGCAAACGACTTTTACGCTAATGCGGACGGGGCGTATTTATGCTCTTTAATGCTTTGTAATAACGAAATAGGAACTATTCAGCCCGTAAAGGAAATGGCGGATAAAGTTCATCAAAAAGGTTGTTTAGTTTATACCGACGCCGTTCAAGCAATGCCTTCAATTAACGTAAACGTAAACGAACTTGGCGTTGATATGCTAGGGTTTTCGGCGCATAAATTCAACGGACCAAAAGGCGTTGGTTGTGCCTACATAAAAAGCGGAACTTTAATTTCGCCAACTATAACGGGCGGTCATCAAGAAAGGGGATTTCGCGGTGGAACTTCTAACGTTGCAGGCGCAATAGGGCTTGCCTACGCTTTAAAATACACTAGGGAAACTTTGCAAAAAGACGGCGAGTACGTAAAAAAATTAAGAGATTATTTTATAGATAAAGTCCTTTTTGAAATAAAAAATACCGCGCTAAACGGCAGTAGAGAAAATAGGCTTTTTAACAACGCTAACGTGTTGTTTAAAAACGTAGACGGAAACGCTTTGCTTGCCAATTTAGATATGAACGGCGTTTGCGCGTCTTTGGGTGCGGCGTGTTCGGCAGGCTCAATAGAGCCGTCTCACGTATTAACCGAAATAGGGCTTACTGAAAGCGAGGCGTTTTCTTCAATTCGCTTTACGTTTAGTAAAAACAATACCGTAAAAGAAGTTGATAAGGTCGTTGAAATTTTAAAAAACGCTATTTTTAATTTGACAAAATAAGTTAGTAAAAAACGCCTTACTTAACAGCAAGGCGTTTTTTTAATTAATTTAGGACTTAGAGTGTTTTTCTTCGTTTAATTCCTTAGAAATGTCTTTTGTCATTTCTTCGGCTTTACGCATAACCTCTTGTTGTCCGCTTTTTACTAATATTCTTGCTTTTTGCGAGTTGGCAACTATAACTGCGCCACCAATCATACCAAGAGCAAGACCTAGTATAAACATTTTTCCGTCCATTTTACCCCCGTAGCCTTTTTAGGCTATAAACAGTATGTAAAATTATGTAGAATTTATACACAAATTGTAAAAAAAAGGTGAGTTATGAAATATATTGCTTTTGATATAGGCGATAAGCGAATAGGCGTTGCCGTTAGCGACGTTTTTGAAACTATGGCACTTCCGCTTGAAACTTATTACAGAAAAAACTTTGAAAAAGACGTAAAGTATTTGGCAGATTTGGCAAAGTCAAAAAATGCCGACGTTATAGTTTGCGGTTTACCGCTTAACTTTGACGGCTCTTATAGCGAGCAAACGTTAAAAACACAGTCTTTCGTAGAAAAATTAAAAACGGTTACGGATATTAAAATAGTTTTTCAAGACGAAAGGTTTACAACTCTTGAAGCAAGGCGCATTTTGTTAGAGGCGGACGTTAAGCGCGCCGATAGAAAGGCTGTAATTGATAAAATTGCCGCGTCGTACATACTAGAAACCTATATGCAAAAAGTTAAAAACGGTTCAGTATAATTAAACTGAACCGTTTTTTGTTTTATCTTTTATATATTCTTTTAAACAACTAAAAGTTTCTTCGCTAATTACGTGCTCTATTTTGCACGCGTCGTTTAGCGCAGTTTCTTCACTTACGCCTATGATTTTTAACAATTCGTGTAAAACGTTGTGCCTTTCATAAACTTTTTTTGCGTATTCTTTACCTTCTTGCGTAAGAGTTATATAACCGTTAGCATCTATTTTAATATATCCGCCTTCTTTTAAAAGCCCCATTGCTCTACTTACGCTTGGTTTTGAATAATTCATATATTCGCAAACGTCAATAGCCCTAACCGACGGCATTTTTTTTGTTAATATTAACAGCGTTTCAAGATACATTTGCCCTGATTCTTGTAAATTCATAATTTCACCTTTATTATTATATAATTATTATAGCACATAATAAATTTTGTTTCAAGTGTTTATAAATTTAATTTATATGCCTGAATTTTTTGTTGACAAACAACGAAAAATGGGATATACTTATACTAGTTAGCATAGGCTAACTCATTTTTTGCAGTACGGTTAGCGTATGCTAACTAAGGAGGTTGAAATGGAAAAGACGTTAGACAAATTTTCAATAGGCGATAAAGGCATAGTTAAAACCGTAGAGGCCGACCGCAAAATAAAAAGGCGTTTATTTGATATGGGAATAACGCCTGGCGTAGAAATTTATTTAAGAAAGCGCGCGCCGTTTGGCGACCCGATAGAAATAACTTTACGCGGATATGAATTAACGCTTCGTTTAAGTGAGGCAAGTTGTGTTTTAATGGAGGTTAATAAATGATTAAGGTTGCACTTGCGGGAAATCCAAACTGTGGTAAAACTACTCTTTTTAATAGTTTAACGGGCTCAACAGCGCACGTTGGCAACTGGCCGGGCGTAACCGTTGATAAGCGCGAAGGCGTATACAAAAAACAAAAAGAGCCTATAAGCGTAGTTGATTTGCCGGGCATATATTCACTTTCGCCATATACTCCCGAAGAAGTTGTTGCAAGAAATTACATATTAGACGAGTCTCCCGATTGCGTAATTAATATAGTTGACGCAACCAATTTAGAACGTAATTTGTATTTAACAACGCAAATTATGGAGATAGACGTGCCTATCGTTATAGCCCTTAATATGATAGACGAAGTTGAAAAATTTGGCGACACGATAGACGAGGTTGAACTTGAAAAAAGAATAGGTTTGCCCGTAGTAAAAGTTTCGGCTTTAAAAGAAGTTGGGCTAGACCTTTTAATGCAAAGGGTTTACGATGCTTGTAAAAATAAGCGAAAGGGTAAAACCGTGCTTTGCGAAACTAAACTTGACCATGTAATAGGCGACGTAACGATTGCTTTAAAGGGGCAAAACGTTAAAAACCCTTTATTTCACGCCGTAAAGTTAATTGAAAGCGATGAACTTGAAGAGTCTATGCACAAAGACGCGTCTTTGATGGTAGAAGATTTTAAAGAAGTTTATAAGCACGATATTTTCGGCACGGACTACGAAGCACTAGTTGCCGACGGAAGATATAAATACATAACTAAATATTTTTCGCCCGTATACAAAAGGAAAAATCCTAATATTTTTAAAGACAAAAAGTCGGATAAAATAGATAAAATTTTAACTCATAAATACTTTGGGTTACCGATATTTTTAGTTATATTATTTTCTATATTTCACTTAACTTTTTCCGAAGATTTTTTATATCTTGGCGCAATATTTAGTTTGCCCACCCTTGAAGAACTAGGACTTATAACGCAAAGCGGTGATTTTATAAATTACGGCGTTAAAATACTATCGTGTTTTTACGACGGCGCAGTCTTTTCTTTTGGTTGTGCAATAAATAACGTTTGGAACGAGTTAATTCTTTCAGAATTTTTTGGAATTATTCAAAACCTAGTTTCAAACAGCCCTATTTCATCGTGGGCTATTGGGCTAATAAACAACGGCATTATAGACGGCGTTAAAGGCGTTTTATCTTTTTTGCCGTGGATATTAGTTTTGTTTATGTTCTTTTCTATATTAGAAGACTCTGGATATATGGCGCGCGTTGCGTTTATACTAGACAAATTGTTTAGAAAATTCGGGTTGTCGGGCAGGGCGTTTATGCCTATGATTATGGGCTTTGGCTGTTCCGTTCCCGCTATGATAAACACTAGAACGTTGAGTGATGAAAAAGAAAAAATTGCAACCGTTAGAGTTATTCCTTTCTTTTCGTGCGGTGCAAAAATGCCTATTTTAACGGCTATAAGCGGCGGTATAGTTGCCTGTTACGGCGTTAAAAATGCCGACGTTATAACGTATTCTATGTATTTACTAGGAATAATCGTTGCAATTTTAAGCGTATTATTAATGCGAGCAACTACTTTAAAAGGTCAAAATCCACCGTTTATTATGGAATTACCTACGTACAGGTTGCCACAACTAAAAAATACTATGCGTCTTTTATGGGATAAGGCAAAACACTTTATTCAAAAGGCGTTTACGATAATATTAGCGTCAACCATAGTAATTTGGGTGCTTACTCATTTTGATTTTAGTTGGTCGTTTTTAAGCGACGATAAAATTAACGAAAGCATACTTGCAGGCATTGGTAAACTATTACAACCTATATTTACGCCACTTGGATTTGGCAGTCAACTAGGAAGTTTTGGTTGGGGGTTCGTGCTTTCTGCAATTATCGGCTTAATTGCAAAAGAAAACGTTATAGCAACGTTTTCAACGCTGGCAACTTGTTTATTTACTGCATTTAATGAAGACGGCGTTGACGCCGTTCAAGCAATGATTGAAGCAACTAATATAAGCATACCTGCATTAATTTCGTTTATAGCGTTTAATATGACTACAATTCCTTGTTTTGCTTCCGTTGCAACCGCTAAAAGCGAATTGTCTAGCAAAAAACTCTTTAAAAACACTATGCTTTTTTGGATTGTTACGTCGTATATCGTATCTACGGTTATTTATACTATTGGTACGTGGTGGTGGACTGCGTTTGTTTGGCTAGTAGCGTTAGCGTTTGTAGTAGCGTTTATAAACATAAAAAATAAAAGGTTAAAGGTAATATAATATGAATATTTTTGAAATATTATTAATCGTTTTTTGTTGTACCTTCGTTTTAAGCGTAACGGTTAAAGGGATAATAGATAAAAAGAAAGGCAAAAACGGTTGCGGTTGTAATTGTAAAAATTGTCCGTCTAAAAGCGGTTGCTCGTCTAATAAATAAAGTATTTAAAACTATTAACTATAAAAATATTTTAACGCAATAAATTAAAATATTGTATATAAGTAAAAATCGTGGTATAATAACTGTATGAAGCGTTTAAAAAACATAGCGTGCTTATTTGTAGTTTTAATTGCGTTTACGTTTTCAACTTCGTGTATAAGTTTATCTACTTCGCAAGACGTAGACGCAATTAACGGAATAACGCAAAACAAAATTATAACGGCAACCTTTTCCGTAAACGTATATAAGCGAATTTTAATGGGTTCCAATAAGGTTGCGCAAGGTAGTGCCGTAATTTATCAAAAAGAAGAAACTCAAAACGGTGCGTTTACCTATTATTTGCTAACTAACAATCACGTAGTTAGCGAAGGCAACTATTATATGCTAGAAGACTGTTACGGAAACGAAGTTAACGCAGTCCTTTATAAAAAAGACGCAAACTACGATTTAGCAATACTTACCTTTACTACGCCAAACGATTATAGCAGTTTAACATTTTCAAGTGGCGACGCTATAATTAATCAAAAAGTAATAGCAATAGGTAGACCTAACGGTCAAATAAACGCCGTAACTTTGGGCAAAGTTAAAAACTACCTATACGTAGAAGTGGACAATGCTAAAAAAGAAGAGTCTAACGTAAAGTTTAAAGTTTTAGAGCATACCGCGCCGATAGATACGGGCTCGTCGGGAGGGGTGGTTTTAAACTACTCGTACCAAATAGTTGGAATAAATTTTGCCTGCGTTTTAGAGGGCGACGTTTTTAGTTCAAGTTACGCCGTTCAAACAAGTAAAATTTTAGAATTTATAAATTCATAAATAAAAGGTTTATATTCGTTAAGGATATAAACTTTTTTTTGCATATAAGTAGGCGTTTTAAACAAACTTATAATATACAAGGGGGATATTATGGGTATTGTTAGAAGGGTAGACGAACTTGGGCGTATTGTTTTGCCAAAGGAAATGCGTAAAGTTTTAAAAGTAAATACGGGCGACGCGTTAGAGATTTTAAATCAACAAAACGAAATAATTATAAAAAAGTTTTCGCCGGTTAGTTTTTGCGACAAAAACGCAGAAGTTATTTTAAACAGTATAAGCAAGGTAACTAATAAAAGTATGGTCGTTTGCGACACCGAAAAAGTGGTTATAGCCACAAAAAACGCAAGTTTTTTAAAGGGCGAAAATTTAAGTAAAGACGCCTACAACGTTATAAAAAACAAGCAAAGTTTTTCTATATCTATAAAAGACGGCATTGAACTTATAAAAATAACAGAACAAAGCGAAACGACGTTTAGCGCGCAAATTTTAATGCCTATTTTAGATAAAAAGCAAAACGCAATAGGTTTAATTGCTATGCTATGCACTAATAAAGACGAGGTTATAGACGGCGGTGATATAAAAATTATAAAACTTGCTACCGAAATTTTAAGTGAATTTTACGGCGACGTATAATTAAAATTTACATAATGATAAGGGTTAAAAACAAGTTGTTGAAAGGCGCGCTTATTTTGTCAATAGGCGGATTTATAACAAAGGTTATAGGCGCAATTTATAGAATACCGCTAACAAACGCGTTAGGTGCGGAGGGTATAGGTTTATATCAAATGGTTTTTCCGCTTTATTCGTTACTTTTAACGGTGTCGTCAACGGGTGTGCCAAACGGCATTTCTAAACTTATAGCCGAAGGTAAAAACGCAAATTCCGTTTTAAAATCCGCCCTTTGTTTTTTTGTGCCTATAAGTTTTATTGCAAGTTTGTTAATGGCGGTGTTTTCTTTTCAAATTGCTAAAATTCAAGGCAATATTTTGGCTAAAAACTGTTATATTAGCATTGCTCCGTCTATACTAGCGGTAAGCGTAATTTGCTGTTTTAGGGGGTATTTTCAGGGCGGTTGCGATATGAAGCCTACTGCCGTTTCACAAATATTAGAGCAGGTTGTAAAACTTACCGTAGGGCTTTTTTTGTGTTACGTTGTAAAAGGTAGCGTAATTAAATTAGCAACTTTTGCTACGGTTGCGGTAACGGCTTCTGAAATAGTAACGTGCGTTTATTTTATAATTTTAAAAAAGGTAAAAGGCGGAGGATTTAGAGTTTTATTTAATCAAAAGTGCCAAATTTCTATGGTTTTAAAAACCGTTGTTCCAATTATGTTATGCACTTTAATTTTGCCAACTACTCGTACCGTAGAAAGTTTTTATATCGTTAATATTTTAAACAAATACACTACTAGCGCAACTTCGTTATTCGGGCTTTATTCGGGTGCGGTAGAGTCCATAGTTGGCGTACCGATAGCGCTTTGCTACGGCATAGCCGTTACGTCCGTTCCGGAAATTGCTTCTAAAAAAAATAACGGTCAAAATTATAGGGCAAAAATAGTAGAAGCAATAATTTATACGGCGGTTTCTTCTTTCGTTTTTGCCGTAATTTTCTTTTTTGGGGCAAAAACCGTAGTAACGGTGCTATATAAAAACTTTAATATAAACGAGGCAAGTATTACTATCAACTTGTTAAAACTATCGTCTTTATCCGTGTTTTTTTTACCTATAATGCAAACAACGGCGTCAGTTTTAATTTCGCTTGGAAAGTGTAAACTGTCTACGATATCTTGCTTGATTGCAAGCGTAATTAAAATACCGCTTTCAATTATTTTATTAAATTTTTCTAGCATTAATATTTTTGGCGTTATTATAAGCGATATAGTTTGTTATTTGGTTGCTTGTTTTATAAATTTAGTATATATTATAAGTAGCGAGGCAAGGTTTAATAAAAATACTAATAAAATCTTGTAAAAAAAATATGAACAAAATAACGCTAGTTGGTTTAGGCATAAGTAAAGGCGACGTAACGATTTTAGCGATAGACGCTTTAAAAAATGCAAAAAAAATTATATGTAGAACTCAAAACGCGCTTTCTTCTAGCAACTTGCTAGAAGATTTTAGCGTTACTTTTTTAGACGACGTTTATAAAAAGAGTAGAAATTTTGATACTTTAAATAAAAATTTAGCCGATGCGGTAATTTCTTTTGCTAAAAAAGAAGACGTTTGCTACGCCGTTGACGGAAGCGTTTACGAAGATAATTCTTGCTTGCAAATTTTAAAAAAGTATAAAAACGTGCAAGTTATTTCGGGAATTTCCGCAGGAGCAAAGTGTTTAGAAAGGGCAAACGCCGTTTCAACCAACTGTACTTTTTGCTCGGCGTACGACGTTAAAAACGGGTTTAAACCAACGTTGCCGTTTGTTGTGTACGCAATAGACTCTAAGTCGCTTGCAAGCGAAATTAAACTTATATTATCCGATTATTTTGGCGAAGAAAGCGACGTTGTGTTTACTTCTAATAAATTTACAAGCAACGTAAAATTATACGAAATTGATAGGCAAAGCGAATACTCTTACGACGTTGCCATTTATTTTAAAGAACTTAAACTAACGGAAAAAACCCGCTTTGATTTTGACGATTTATTAACTATAATGCAAGCGTTAAGAAGCCCAAACGGTTGCCCTTGGGATAAAGTTCAAACCAAGTTTAGCGTTCAAAAAAATTTAATAGAAGAGTGTTATGAATTAATAGACGCCATAAATAGTGGGGACGAAAGTGCCGTAATAGAAGAGATTGGCGACGTTTTATTGCAAACCGCCTTTCAAATTCAATTTGCAAAAGAAGAAAAATCTTTTACTAAAAGCGACGTTATTTCCGCTATTTGCAATAAACTTATTTCAAGGCATACTCACGTTTTTGGTAAAGACGTTGCTAGTGACGAATTTAGCGCGCTTGAAACTTGGAATAAAAACAAGGCGATAGAAAAGGGGTATAGCGACGCGTTTAGTTACGTAGATAGCGTTCCACGCACCTTGCCTGCAATTATGCGCGCGCAAAAAGTAGGTTCAAGGGCTAGTAAGTCTAACTTTGATTTTGAAACGTATAAAGACGCGCTATCTAAACTGTTAGAAGAAGCAAGCGAAGTCGTTAAAGCGTGCGATAATAACGACCAAAACGAAATAGAAAAAGAGTGTGGCGATTTATTGTTTAGCGCCGTAAACGTAGTAAGAAAACTGGGTGTAGACGGCGAAACTGCGCTTTATAAAGCGGTAGATAAGTTTTGTTTTAGGTTTAAAAAACTAGAACAAGCAATTTTAAAAGACGGTAAAAATCTAGAAACTATGACTAGTAAAGAAATTGACGGCTATTATTTAAAAATAAAGGAAGAAGTTTAATTTGGAAATAAAAAGCATAAGTATAGGAAACGTAAAAACTTTAAACAACGTTTTTTTAGCGCCCCTTGCCGGTTTTTCTAGTCCCGAAATGCGCGTTATTTGCAGTGATTTTGGCGCGGGGTTAACGTTTACCGAAATGATAAGTTGCAAAGGTCTTATGTATAATGCAAACGCCACAAAAGAACTGTTATATACGTATCCGCAAGAAACTTTAAAAGCCGTTCAAATTTTTGGCGAAGATTTTAATGTTATGGGCTGGGCAAGTTCAAGCGAGTATTTAAAAGATTTTGACGTAATTGATATAAATATGGGTTGCCCCGTTCCAAAAATTTTTAATAACGGAGAGGGAAGCGCGCTTTTAAAAGATTTAAACAAGGCTTCAAAAATTATTGAAAGCGTTGCTAAAAGCAATAAGCCGACTACCGTAAAATTTAGAATAGGTCTAGAAGAAGGCAAATTTATAACTCGTGATTTTGCAAAAATGTGCGAAGATAGCGGTGCTAAACTAATAACTATTCACGGTAGAGTTAAAACGGCTATATATTCAGGCGAAGTAAACTATAACGAAATTTACAAGGCTAAATGCGCCGTAAAAATTCCCGTAATAGCAAACGGCGGTGTTTTTTGCAAGCAAGACGCAGATAAATTAATGCAAAATACGGGTGCGGACGGCGTAATGGTTGCACGCGGAGCAATAAACAATCCTATGATTTTTAGCGAAATAACGGGTATTGCCCCTAAAATTTCGTTTAAAGACGCGGTATTAAAACATCTAACCTTGCTTGAACAAAGAATAGGCAATGAACGCACGGCGGTTGTTTTTAGAAAGCAAATGGCGTTTTATTTAAAAGGAATTAGGGACTCAAAAAAACTAAAAGATATAGTTTTTAAAGCAACTAATTCAGACCAGATTAAAGAAGTTATAATTAATAATATGTAGTAGCACCACTTTAATAAATTTTAAGTATAATATATAAGGGTATTTTATGGTTAAAGTTTATTGCAATTTAAAAAGTGATTGTTTAAAAGTGGACGGCGACGTTTTTTTAGGGTGCGACGTAGTAGTTTTTGGTTTTAACGGGTTAAAAACCGTTAATTATAAGGAAGAATTAAGTGGAAAAAGTTGCGTTTTGCCGTCTTTTGCCAACTTATCAAAAAAATATAAAAAAGTATTTATATCCGGCGCTTGTACTGATAATTACGGAATAATTCGCAAGTCGTGCGTAGTTGCCGACAGCGGAAAGTTGCTTGGAATATCCGATATGTCAACTTGCTTTGAAGACGGCGACCTTTCTTGCGGTTGCGGATATAAAGTATATTATACAAGCGTAGGTAAAATAGGTATATCCGTTGGTAGCGATATAATTGATGCGGACGGCGTTAAGGCTATGGCGCTTTGCAATGCCGATTTAATAATTAACGTGTCTGATAATTTTGCTAAAAGCGAAGAGCATTTTTTGCTTCCTGCGTACTCTTATATTTACGGAGTGCCTATGATTTCCATTACTAAAAATATGGTAACTGCAAGCGATATAAACGGCGAAATTTGTGGAAAAAGTCCACAAGGCGAAACGCTAATTACAGTACCTTCAAAAAAATCTTTTAGATTAGTAACCGTCAAACGACGAGGAGTTAAAATTTTATGAAATTAAACGTGGTTTTGGTAGAACCGGAAATACCTCAAAATACAGGCAACGTTTCAAGAACTTGTGCGGCGACTAACACTTCTCTTTTTTTAGTTCGTCCACTTGGTTTTGAAATTACGGACAAGCACTTAAAACGGGCAGGGCTTGACTATTGGCAATATTTAGACTTACATTATTTAGATAGCATAGACGAACTTTTTGAAAAGTACTATAACGGCAACAACTTTTACTTTATGTCTACAAAAGGCAATAAAGTTTATAGCGACGCAAAGTTTAAAGACGGCGACTTTTTAATTTTTGGAAAAGAATCGCACGGGCTTCCCGAACCGCTTTTAAAAAAGTATTACGAGCATACTTTAAGAATTCCTATGTGGGGCGAACTTCGCAGTTTAAACCTTTCAAATTCCGTTGCAATAACGCTTTACGAAGCGTTAAGGCAAAACGGTTTTGACGCGCTAAACGGCGTTGGTCGTTTGACGGGAAGAAAAGACTGATATTGCGGTTAAAAATTACAAACGTAGCATATAAAAATTAATATTAAAATATAAATTTAGGGGGAATATATGTTTAAAGTTTACATAAACGGAATACTTGCAACTCTTGGCATAGCAATAGGTGGGTGCGCGTATTTAACGATAGAGAATAAGTACATAGGCGCATTGCTGTTTTCAATAGCGTTAATTGCCGTTTGCGTTTTTGAATTTTCTTTATTTACAAGTAAGATAGGCGGTGTGTTAGAAGATTTTACCGTAAACAAATTTTTAAGAGTTTTGTGTTGTTTACTAGGAAATATAACGGGTTGCGTCATTTTTGGTTTAATTGCAAGCCTTGTTAGCCAAGAATTAATATCTTCTAGCGTAGCCATATGTCAAAAAAAATTAACTCAACCCATAATTTCCACTATTGTGCGCGGATTTTTTTGCGGTTCACTTATATATATAGCCGTTCGCTTTTATAAGCAAAAAGATAATTTTTTGGGCATACTAATATCTATTCCAACCTTTATTTTAAGTGGTTTTGAACACTCTATTGCAGATATGTTTTACTTTGTAGTATCGGGCGTAGTGTCTTTACAAGTAATATTATATTTGGGTTTCGTTATAGTGGGAAATAGCGTAGGTGCGCTGATAATTCCATTGCTTGAAAAGTTGGCTAAAATTTTTGATAAAAAAGAAAATAAGGCGTAATTAATAAAGGCTTTGTCACAACAAACGGTTGATAACGTGAAAATTAAACACGGCATAATACTTCGTTAAAGCCCTTGAAAAGATGTAAACTCTTATCTGCGGGCGTTTGCCTCGTTTTTTTAGTGTTTGATTTACCCGTTTAAATCAACCTTATATTGTGTCATAGCCTTAATAAAAAATACGTTTTGCGTTGCATTAATTGCAACGCTTTTTTCATACCAAAAAATATTGTAGCATATTAATATATAAGAGATTTAACAATGAAAAAATTAACGGCAATTTTAATGGGGGCTTTAATAGTTGTTGCAATAATACTATTGCCTTTTTTAAAAGAAAAAAATTACGTAAAAACGGAACAAAAAAATTACGGAGCAATATTAACCGTTTGGCAAATAGACTCGTTTGAAGGTGGAGTTGGCAGTAGAACCTCCTTTTTAAAAAAGGTCGCTAATAAATTTACAAAAAGCCATAGCGGAATTTTGTTTTTGGTAACGGCGCACACCGTAGAAAGCGCAACTAACTCGCTAAAAAACAACGACTTTCCAGACGTTATTTCTTTTGGGGCTTGCGGTTTAAACTTGGTTAACAACTTGTACGCTTTAAATTCCAAAAGCAATTTTAATGCGGGGCAAATAAACGGCAAGCAATACGTTACCGCTTGGTGTAAAGGCGGATATTTTTTAATTAAAAAAGGGCAAGGCGATTACAAAAAAACCATCGTAAGCGAGGGCGAATACAACTCTGCGTTAATAGCCTTGTGTTTAGAAGATTTAAAAGCAAGCAATTTAATTATAAAAAGTCCAAAAGAGGCTTATAGCACGTTTTTAGACGGTAACGATTGTCAATTTATAGGCACTCAAAGAGACGTCGTTAGGCTTCAAAACAGAAACGAAGAATTTTTAGCAACACCGCTTACAAGTTATAGCGATTTATATCAATACGTGGCGGTAACGTCAACCGACCAAGTAAAAAGGCAGTACGCAAAAAGTTTTATAGATTATTTGTTAAGCAAAGATATTCAAAAAACGTTGACCGACGTTAAAATGCTTTCCGTTAATATTGACGGAATTTATAGCGATAACGAAAGTTACGCCGAGTTAGAAAAAGTTAAAACGGAATACACAATGTCGCCGTTTGCTAGCAAAAACGATATTTTAACGGCAAAAAAGACGGCTCAAAACGTAATTAACGGTAAAAATAACAAGAGTGAGTTATTAAAATTTATTAAACAGTTGTAAAAAATAAGTAAATGTTTTATAATAAGGGGGAAAAGATATTGTCAAATAATTATCAACTTTTGTCTTTGCAATTAAAAGATATTCCAAACGCGTTAAATTATAATTTAAAAACGTTTAATTGTTACGGTACGGGCGGTAACGCAAAAATCGCCGTTTTTCCGCGTTCATCACAAGAATTAATTGAAGTTTTAAAACTCGTTAAAGGCAATTACGATTATTTCGTATTGGGCGGTGGAAGCAACGTGTTAATTTCCGACGGTGGTTTTGACGGCGTTATTATATCCACTAAAAACGTTTGTCAAATTGTTGTTAAAGGTAATTTATTAACGGCTGATTGTGGCGTTAAAGTTTCTAGCGTAATAAAGGAAATGACGGATAATTGTTTTTCGGGTCTAGAATTTTTAGTAGGTGTTCCTGCAAGCGTTGGCGGTGCGGTTGCAATGAACGCAGGTTGTTACAATAAAAGCATTTCAGACGTTGTAAAATACGTTATCACCGAAAACGGCACTTACACTAATAAAGAGTGCGAATTCGGGTATAGAACTAGCAAATTTTTAAATGGCGAAACCGTAATAAAAGTTTGTTTTAAAATGGAATTTAATGAAGAAGACGTTATTTTAGAACGCATAAAAGCATACACGGGTTTTAGAAAAAATCCAAAGGGTAAAACTTGCGGTTCGGTTTTTAGAAACGACGGTTTTTTTGCAGGCAAAGTAATAGACGAAGTCGGCTTAAAGGGTTATAGAATAAACGGCGCTAAAATTTCGGAAGAACACGCCAACTTTATAGTTGCGGAAAAAAACTGTACGTCGCAAGATATTTACGAACTAATTAAACTCGTAAAAGAAAAAGTATATCAAAAAAGGCAAATAATTTTAAACGAAGAAATTATTTATCTTGGGAAATTCAAATGATTATAACGGCAGATTATCACACCCACACTACTTTTAGCCACGGAAAAAGTAGTATAATTCAAAACGCGATGCAAGCAAAGGCGATTGGTCTAAAAGAAATAGCAATTACGGACCACGGCTACGGGCACCGCTGTTTTGCCGTTAAAAAAAGCCAAGTAGATAAAATAAAACTGTTATGCCAAAACGCTAGTAAAGAAACGGGCGTAAACGTTTTGCTCGGTTTGGAAACAAATATTTTAGGCGTAAGCGGTAAAACGGACTTTTATATAGACTACGTAAACTTGTTTGACGTGTATTTAGCAGGCATACATAAGTTTATAAAATACGATAGTTTGGCGGAGTGGTTTAAACTACTTGGCGCAAATATGGCGGTTAAAAAACTAAAAATAAAGCCGTCAAAAGAACTTATAAAGCGAAACACCAAAGTTTACGTTAACGCAATAAAATCTAACCCAATAGATATTTTAACGCACCCTTTATACGACGTTTATGCCGACGCCGTTGAAGTTGCTAAATGTTGCTACGATTACGGAACTTATTTTGAAATAAACGCAAGAAAAATTCATTTAACGGACGAAGAGTGGTTAAAGGTAGCCGATACGGGCGTAGAGTTCGTTATAAATAGCGACGCGCACGTTCACGAAAACGTAGGCAATATAAATTTAGCAAAACAAATGATAGAAAGAACTAAATTCCCTACCGATAAAATAAAAAATATAAACGGAAATAAAGTTACGTTTACTAGATTTAACGAGTATAAAAAGCACTTATAAGGACAAGTTATTATGAATAACCAATCTTTTTCAGAAAAAGTAAAAAAGCAAATATTATCAACTAGTTTTGAGCAAACTTGTTGCAATATTTCCGCGCTTTCCGCTTTTGTTCGCGGTGCGGGAACGCTTTTTATTAACGGCGGTTTATTAGGCTTTGAAATAATAACTGAAAACAAACAAGCATGCGACTATTTTGCTAAAATTTTAGAGATAGTTTACGGCGAAAGTGCCGAAATATCTAAACTTGCGGACAAGTTAAAGGGTAGAAGCAAATATACGTTGCGTTTTTTAAATTCTAATTCAAGCGACGTTTTAATTGATTTAGGAATAATTTTTAACGATAAAAACGGAACTATTGTAAATTTAAAAATAGACAAGTATTTAGTTGAAAATAGTTGTTGTAAAAAAGCGTATATTATAGGCGCGTTTATAGGTAGCGGTAGTATAACCGTTCCAAAAAACGATTTAAAAACTCAAACGGGCTATCATTTAGAGTTTGTTTTTTCTAACTATCAAACGGCGCAAGATTTTGCCGTTATATTGTCGGAAGAAGGTTTTATTCCAAGGCTTGTTGCTAGAAAAGAAAGTTGGGTTATATACTTTAAAAACAGGCAAGATATTTGCGACCTATTATTTTATATGGGCGCAAAAAAAAGTTATTTTGAATTAAGCGAAATAATGATAGAAAAGGATATTAGAAACGAAACTAACAGGCGTATAAACTGCGAAATGGCGAACATAGAAAAGCAAGTAAACGCATCAATAAACAGCATAAACAGTATAAACGCCATAGAAGAAAGCGTTGGGTTAGATATTTTGCCAGCGCCCTTAAAAACCGTTGCCATAATGCGAAAACAGTATTCCGAAAGTTCTTTAAACGAACTTGCAAGTTTAATGGGCATTAGCAAAAGTTGTTTAAATCACAGGTTAAGAAAAATTGCGGAAATAGCAAAAAATTTATAATTATGTTTATATCAAAAGACTCGCAAAATTTAATAAAACGCCTTCAAACTTGCGGACATAAAGCGTATGCCGTAGGCGGTGTAGTGCGCGATTTTTTAATGGGCAAAAAATGTAGCGATACCGATATAACTACTTCCGCCACTCCAAATGAAGTAACGGAGTGTTTTAAAGATTATAAATTAGTGTTAACGGGTTTAAAGCACGGCACGGTTACCGTAGTTTTAAACGGCAAAAATTACGAAATAACCACTTTTAGAAAAGAGTTTGGGTATACCGATAACCGCCACCCCGACGGCGTAAATTTCGTAACCAATTTAAGCGAAGATTTAAGTAGGCGCGATTTTACTATAAACGCTATGGCGTATAACGAAGAAGAAGGTATAATAGACCTTTACGGCGGTCAAAACGATATTAAAAATAAAATAATTAAAACGGTTGGAAACGCAGACCAACGCTTTAAAGAAGACGCGTTAAGAATTTTGCGCGCGTTAAGGTTTTCTTCACGCCTTAATTTTAAAATTGAAAAAAACACAAAAATTGCAATACTAAAAAACGCTAATTTATTAAAGAATATTTCAGTTGAAAGGCTATATTCCGAACTTACTGGAATTTTATTGGGCGACGCGGTAGAGTCCGTTTTGTTAGAGTTTAAAGAAGTATTTTTTACTTTAATTCCACAACTAAAAGATTGCGACGGGTTTTTGCAAAAAAGCAAATACCATAAATACGACGTTTACAAGCATATAGTAAAAAGCGTTTCGCTTTCTAAAAAAGATAAAATAGTTAGATGGGCGCTATATTTACACGATATAGAAAAACCGTCTTGCTTTTCAAGAGACGGCGACGGCGTAGGGCATTTTTACGGGCATCAAACTAAAAGTGCCAAAACCGCGGTAGAAATTTTAAAGCATTTTAAGGCGGAAAGTTACGTTATATCTACCGTAAACAGTTTAATTTACTTGCACGATTCTAAAACCGAATTAACTAGGTCGGAAATAAAAATGCAAATGTCAAAGTATTCTTATGAATTTTTAAAACTCTTAACGCACGTTAGAGTAGGGGACGCTTTGGCTCACGCTTTTCCATACTCGCAAGTTAGAGCAAAAAACGCAAGGGCGTATTTAAACACGGTAAAAGACGTTATTAAAAACAAAGAGTGTTACACTTTAAAACAGTTATGCGTAAACGGGCAAGACGTTAAAAATTTAGGATATAACGGCGCTCAAATTAAAGAGAAGTTAAACTTTTTATTAAAGGCGGTTATATACGACGAAGTAAAGAACGAAAAAAGCGAGTTGTTAAGGTATATAGATGAGAAGTAGCCAAATAAATCAAAAAATAGCCCTACTTCCAAAAGAGCCGGGCGTGTACGTAATGCAAGACGAAAACGCAAAGGTCATTTACGTTGGTAAGGCTAAAAACCTAAAAAATAGAGTAACTCAATATTTTAAAAACGGCTTTAAAACGAATAAAGTTATGGCTATGGTAAGTAATATTAGCGACTTTTATTATATTTTAACTTCGTCGGAAGCGGACGCCTTGTCGCTAGAAAATAACTTAATAAAAAAATATAAGCCAAAGTATAACATTTTGTTAAAAGACGATAAAACTTATCCGTATATAAGAGTTCATTTAAAAGAAGATTTTCCGCGTTTTACGATAGTTAGAAAAATCAAAAAAGACGGCGCAAAATACTTTGGTCCTTATATGTTAAACGTAAGCGCAAGCGACGTGTTAAAAATAATAACGGACGCCTATAAATTAAGGCTTTGCAAATCAAATTTAAGCGCGCAAAAACAAAAAAAAGAGTGTTTAAACTATCATTTAGGCTTGTGTTTAGCGCCTTGTTCAAAAAGGTGTAGCAAGCAAGAGTATTTAAATTGCGTTAAAAGGGCAATAGACTTTTTAAACGGCAACACCGACGACGCCGAAAAAATTTTACAATTAAAAATGACGGCTTCCGCCGAAAGAGAAGAGTTTGAAAAGGCAACCGAATATCGCGACAGATTAAAGATGATACAAAAAATTAAAGAGAAAAAAATAACTTCTTTAAACAGATTGTTGTCTGCCGACGTAATAGCCGTTTCAAGCGACGGAATTTACGCGTCTTTAAGTATGTTGTTTATACGAAGCGGAAGAATGTTAGGCGCAAAATTATTTTCCGTAGAAACTCTTTCGCAAGGCGACAGCGATAAACTTGAAGAATTTATAAACCGCTATTACAGTCAAAACGAAGATATTCCAGATGAAATAATTATTTCTAATTACGATATAGACGTTAAGTTTTTAAGCGGTTATTTATCTCAATTAAAAGGCAAAAAAGTGTGTTTTACAAACCCAGAAAAAGGCGTAAAAAAACAACTTTTAGATATGGCGCAAAAAAACGCGCAAGATTATTTGGAAAGGCAAATAGATAAAGTTAAGCATAAAGACGATATGACTCATATAGCCTGCGCCAAATTAAAGGAAATATTAAATTTAAAAAATTATCCTAAACGCATAGAGTGTTACGATATTTCGCACATAAGCGGTGTAGATAAAGTAGGCTCTATGGTCGTATTTATAGACGGTAACGCTTCTAAAAGCGATTATAGGCGGTTTAAAATTAAAACGGTTAGCGGTAACGACGATTACGCCTGCATGCGTGAAGTTTTACACCGTAGGCTTTTAAAGTTAAACGAAAGCGACGGTAATTTTAAGGCGGACGTTCCCGATTTAGTAGTTATAGACGGCGGAAAAGGTCAACTTTTTGCCGTAAAAGAGTTGTTTGATAAATACGCGCCAAGCGTAGATTTAATTTCGCTTGCCGAAAAACAAGAAGAAATTTTTACGGTAAATAATAGCCAGTCTATAATACTTCCAAGAACGGATTATTGTTTAAAAATGTTACAGCGTTTGCGTGATGAAGCGCATAGATTTGCAGTAACTTTTAATAGAAATTTAAGAACGGCAAATTCGTTAAAATCGGTGCTTAATAATATTGACGGAATAGGAAAGTTAAAAAGAAACGCCTTAATGAACGAGTTTAAAGACGTTCAGTCTATAAAAAACGCAACTGTTGAAGAGTTGTGTAAAGTAGGCGGAATAGGCGAAAAATTAGCGATAAAAATAAAGGAGTATTTTACAAATGGAAGTTTTTAATACCGAAAAAACCGACCTTAACGTTCATACGGAAACTGTTAGCGTTAAAAGTTTTTGTAGGGCGTTAAATTTAGAAATAATTTACGAAGGTAGAGATAGTATAACTTTAAGTTCAATTTGCGTTGCTCGCCCGGGGCTTCAATTAACTGGTTATTTTAATAGGTTTGACCATAAAAGAGTGCAAGTTATAGGAAACGCCGAGCACGACTATTTGCTTTCTATGAACAGCCAAGAACGCCAAAAGAATTTAGACGAACTTTTTAAAAGAGATATTCCGTGTTTAATTATTGCAAACAATTTATCTATAATGGACGATTTGATTTTTTATGCAAAAAAATACGGTTGTCCCGTTTTACTTTCAAAACAAATTAGCGCCGTTATAGTTCACGAATTAATAAATTATCAAAGCGAACTTTTAGCGCCTACAACCACCGTTCACGCAGTTTTTGTAGAAGTGTTTGGTATAGGTATTTTAATTACGGGTAAAGCGGGAATAGGTAAAAGCGAAACTGCGCTTGAACTTATAACGCGCGGACATAGACTTATTGCAGACGACTCCGTAGTAATTAAAAACATGGGCGAAAGTTTAATAGGAAAACCGCCTGCAAACATTGAATATTATATGGAAGTTAGGGGGCTTGGTATTATTAACGTACAAAAAACGTACGGCCCCGGTTCAGTAAGGCAAGCAAAGACCATTGATATGGTTGTAGAACTTGTTAAGTGGGAAGACAATAACGAATACGATAGGCTAGGACACAAGCAACAAGAAGATATTTTAGGCGTTAATCTTCCAAAAATAACTATGCCCGTAAAACCGGGTAGAAATATCCCCGTAATTATAGAAACGGCTGCAAGAAAGTTCCGTTTAGATCAGTCAGGTTACGATGCCACTGCCGAATTAATTGCAAAAATTTTTCCAAACGAAAATAAAAATTAAGCAACCGTTTGATAAACGAAGCCAAAATCGTTCATAAAACCAACTATTATAAGGTAAAAATTTAGCACTATAAGTAACGGCATTATTACCATTAATAATAAATTTTGCAAGCGATACGAATATATAAACATCGCAACGTAAATGCCTAGCGCACCGCCTAAAAAACCGGCAACGAACAATTTGGCATCTTTAATAGTTGATTTTAAGTTTTCGTCTACTTGTTTTTTTTGAAAAAAAATAAGCATATATGAATATACGTTAATTGCAATAACGTAAGTAATAACAGCAACTCTTATAAACGTTAGCATACGTAAAGTATGCATAAAATTTTAAATATTATGTTTTTACCTATATCAAAAAAAGAAACGGGTGATAAATCGTTAGATTTTATAATGATTTCTTGCGACGCTTACGTTGACCACCCCACATACGGACACGCCGTTATTTCTCGCTTAATAGAAAGCGAGGGTTTTACTATTGGAATTATTCCGCAACCTTTAAAAGACGAAGATTATTTTGCCTTTCCAACGCCAAAGTACGCGTATTTAGTTAGCGGTGGCGTGGTAGATAGTATGGTTAACAACTATACGGTTGCAAAAAGACCTAGAAATGAAGACGTGTATTCTCCAAAAAGCAAAAGTGGAAAACGCCCCGATAGGCAAGTTACAACGTACGTTAAAACTTTAAAAAGGCTATTTCCAAACAGTTTTGTTATAATAGGTGGAATAGAGTGTTCGCTTCGCCGTTTTTCGCATTACGATTATTGGGCGGATAAAATTATGCCGTCAATACTAACCGATAGCGGTGCGGACTTATTAATTTACGGTATGGGCGAAAATCCTATTTGGGACGTATTAAAACTGTTAAAAAACGGAATACCTTTAAATAAAATTAAAAACGTAAACGGCACGTGCGTTAGATGCGATAAAAAAAGCGAGGCGGAATTTTTAAATAAAGGGTACGTAAAACTTCCAAGTTATTTTGATATAGTTAGCGACAAGTTAA
Source organism: Christensenellaceae bacterium (assembly GCA_045644385.1). Lineage (GTDB taxonomy): Bacteria > Bacillota > Clostridia > Christensenellales > Borkfalkiaceae > HGM11412. The sequence continues at coordinate 36,415 of JAZRGU010000001.1, read as the reverse complement.
ACTATGCAAAATCGTTTAAAGAAGAAGGTAGGAATACGGACGCAAGAAACGCAAGCGTTTTATTTCAACTTCAATCAAACGGCGAAATAGTTTTGCAAAATAAACCCGCATATCCTTTAACCGTGGAGCAAATGGATAAAATTTATTCTTTACCGTATATGCGCACCTATCACCCTTGTTACGAAAGCGAAGGCGGTATTAAATCTATACAAGAAGTTAAGTTTTCCGTAACTAGCCATAGGGGTTGCTTTGGAAGTTGTTCGTTTTGCGCCATTAATTATCATCAAGGGCGTGCCATACAAAAGCGAAGCGACGAGTCTATTATTAAAGAAGTAAAACTTTTAACGAAAGATAAAGACTTTAAAGGGTATATTCACGACCTTTCAGGGCCGTCGGCTAATTTTAGAGAGCCTTCTTGTAAAAATCAATTAAAAAACGGCGTTTGTAAAGACCGTTATTGTATAGGGAACAAGCCTTGCAAAAATTTAGAAGTTGACCACGGCGGATTTTTAAATTTGTTAAGAAAGTGTAGGCAAATAGACGGCGTAAAAAAAGTGTTTATAAGAAGCGGTATAAGATACGATTACATAATGTACGACGCCAACAAGCAAGTTTTAAAAGAACTTGTAAAACACCATATTAGCGGACAACTTAAAGTTGCGCCGGAGCATACCTCTGACGACGTTTTAAAAATTATGAACAAGCCGTCGTTTAGCGTTTATAAAGAATTTTCAAAACGCTATAAAGAAATTAACGAAAGCGAAGGCAAAAAACAGTTTTTAGTTCCTTATTTAATATCTTCGCACCCAGGCTGTAAATTAAGCGACGCCGTTAATTTAACCGAGTATTTAAAAAGCATTAATTATATGCCTGAACAAGTTCAAGATTTTTATCCTACGCCGTCCACTAGGGCGACTTGTATGTATTATACGGGGGTAGACCCCGACACTTTAAAACCCGTGTACGTACCGTCGTCAAAAGAAGAAAAAAGTATGCAAAGGGCTCTACTTCAGTATAGATTGCCAAAAAATAGGGATACTATTAAAAAAGCGTACGTTTTAGTGGGGTTAGAAAATCAAAAAAATAAGCCCAACTTAAAAAATAAAAAGTCAAACGCAGTGTCAAACGATTTTGACAAAAAAGGCGTATGTCACAACAGATTGTCGTCAAATAAACCAAAAAACACAAAATAATGTGGTTATTTTTTAAAAATAGCATAAAACCACTTGCAAAAAATTATAAATGTGATAAAATTATAAAAAAGGATAAGAGGTTTTATTTATGAAGTGTATGTATTGCGGTTGCGTAGAAAGTAAGGTTATAGATTCTCGTTCTACTGATGAAAATACTATGATACGCCGTCGTAGAGAGTGCATAAAATGCGGTAGGCGTTTTACCACCTACGAAACTGTTGAAACAACCCCCGTTTTAGTTATTAAAAACGGCGGTAATAGAGAGGCTTTTGACCCAAGCAAAATTAAAAGCGGAATTATTAAGGCTTGCGAAAAACGCCCCGTTCCTATGTATAAAATTGACAAGTTGGTAGAGGACGTTCAAAAACAAGTTTACAATACGTTAGACCAAGAAGTTACGTCAAAAGAAATTGGCGAAATGGTTATGAACGGACTTAAAGATATTGACGAGGTTGCATACGTAAGATTTGCTTCGGTGTACCGTTCGTTTAAAGATATTTCTACGTTTATGCGCGAATTAGAAAAACTCGCAAAAGGATAATATGAAATTTTTTTTTATTAGAAGAAACATTAAAATAGGTTTTGTTTTATTGCTTATAGTAACGGCTTGCTTCGTTATAGACTCTTTTGCACCTGCAAACCCAAAATGCTATCATAAATGGGTGCTTTCAACTTTTAACGGCTCTTACGACGTAAAAGGCAACCCCAAAACGTATTGGGAACCCGAACAATTTGTAGACGAAGAAACGGGCATACCTGCAATTTCTTTTATAGTTGTAGATACAACCGTTACTAATAACGACGGCGTTAACGAAATTTGGCTTAACCTTTCCGATTTTAAGGAGTATTCAACAACTATTTTAATTAGGCAAGGCGCAGGATTGGCGGGCGTAAGGGAATTAAAGCAATATCAATTAACGGCAAAAGCATTAAAGAAAGATGGTGACGGTTGGGTTAAAATTTACGATACCGACCTTGGCGATAAAAAGTATGAAGGCAATAACTATTCAAAAACGTTTAGCATAGGCTTTGCAACCGATATAAGAGTGCGCGAAATTGCCTTTGTAGGTAACAATAATAGCGAAGTTAAATTTGAAAACGTTTATATGATGCGCGATAAAGATAAAGTTACGGGCGACGGTGAATACGATTGCAAGAAGTTAACGGACGAGCAGTCAACGTTTCCGTACGGCGCTAAACAAGAGTAATTAACTTAAAAGACAAAAAAGAGTACGTTATTACAAAATGTACTCTTTTTTTATTGCCAATTTATTGTAAAATCATTTCTAATGCAAGTGTACGTAGAATATGTTATATTAGACAATTTAATAATTGATTTTATTTTACTAAAACTGTCAACGAATTCTGCAAGGGTAAAAAGCGGATTTTTTAGAATATTAACGGCAAGCATAATAGGCGTGGTTTTTGCGGTTATAATGCCACTTTTAAATTTAAAAACAATATATAACTTTATAGTTAAAATATTGCTTGGAGCGGTTATGGCGCGTACTTCTATGTCTTACTTTACGTATAAAAAGTTTGCAATAAACTATTTGTTTTTTATGCTTTACACTTTTTTAATGGGCGGGGTTATAATTGCAATATTCTTTTTTGCGGGCATAAATTACGAAGTGTATTTTTCGCTTAATTACAACTCTTTTATGCCTATTGGCATTTCAATTTTAATAGTTTTTATTGCGTATTTATTAATTTTAAAACTTATAAAAGCAGTTTTTATAAATAAAGATATTTGTTCTTTTAAGCGAAAGTGCATAATTGTAGTTAAAGATAAAAGGTTTACGGTTAAAGGGTTTATAGATAGTGGAAATCATCTTTACGAAAACGGTAGCGGACTGCCCGTTATAATAGCGTCTAAAAATCTGTCTAAACAACTAAACCAAGAAAATTTAAAATTTGGCGGAACAGTAAATTATTCAACGGTTAGCGGAAGCGGAAACATAAATTTGTACGTAATAGATAAACTGCTTGTTTACAACGGAGAAAATTTAAAAACTATAAAAAACGTGGTTATAGGGCTATCTAGCCAAGATTTTTTTGCTAGTGAATACGACCTTTTATTGCACCCTGCATTATTTTAAGGAGTCATATGAAATTATTGCGTAAAATTAAAGATTTTTTAAAAAGTTTATTTTGTAAAAATAAAAGCTCCGTTTTTTATTTAAGCGGTGGCGAAATTTTGCCAAAGGCGTACACTAGCGAAGAAGAACAAGAAAAAATTAACGAGTTATTGCTTGGCAAAAAAGGCGTAAAAGGCGAACTTATAGAACATAATTTACGGCTTGTAGTTTACATTGCAAGAAAATTTGATAATACGGGCGTTGATTTAGACGACTTAATTTCCGTTGGCACGATAGGTTTAATAAAAGCCGTAAACACCTTTAATAGCGATAAAAATATTAAACTTGCAACGTACGCTTCGCGTTGCATAGAAAACGAAATTTTAATGCATTTGCGTAAAGTTTCTAAACTGAAAGGGGAGATTTCGCTAGACGAACCGCTTAACGTAGACTACGAAGGAAATAAATTGTTGCTTTCAGATATTTTAGGTACGGACCCCGAAATAGTTTATAAAAACAGTGAAGACAGTGCCGAAAGAAAAGTTTTACGCGTTGCCCTAGAAAAATTAAATATTCGCGAAAGGCAAATAATGAGTTTGCGTTTTGGGTTAGACGGCGAAGAAGAATTAACTCAAAAAGAAGTTGCCGATATGCTTGGCATTTCGCAATCGTACATATCGCGTTTAGAAAAAAAGATAGTAGAAAGGCTAAAAAAAGAATTAAAAAAGTTTAGTGGATAGCCAAATCCCTATAAGGTATTTGGCAACTAAATAAATCCTTACGGATTTGCGATATTCGTCTAGCGACGAGTTGTATTGCCTATCGGCAGTGATATTTGCCTAACGGCAAGTTAAGGATTTATTTAATATAACTTTGACTGCAAGTCAAAATATAACTGCTTACGCAGTTGGCGTTCGCTACGCTCGGCTACACTGTTTACTGTGTAAACAATATCACTTTTAGCCGTACGGCTAAAAATATCACCTACTTTACTTAATTATTGTGGACAATAGATGCCCACCACGTTTCGCTTTTGCAAAGTTTGGTGGGCTACACTTTTATTTTGAATTAAAATCACTATGTATATTGCTATTAAGTTTTAAGCCTTGTTTATAGCAAAAGTTTAAACTTGCGTATTATTTAGTTAAAAATATATATATTTTTGTGCTTAAAAAAATTAAAAGTAGGCATACTTAACGTATGGGCATAAAAGGCTTTAATTTAAACGAGTATCTTAAATTTACAAATACTAAAAAAAGCGCTACGTTATCGGGCTCTATCGTATATTTTACGCTATTTGGCATTGTGCCTATGGCGTATTTATGCACCTTAATTTTATCTGTTATAGGAAAAGAGTTAATAGACGTAATAAAGCCTTTTATATATCCGGAACTGACCGACGTTGCGCTTTACGTTGCCGAAACTGCAAAAAAACTAGGCAAAACGGGCAATATAATTGCCATATTTATTGCAACTTATTCGTCGGCAAACATATTGTTTCATTTAAAATCTAGCGGAGAGTTTATATATAATTACACTTCTAACAACTCAATTTTTAAAAGAGCAACTTCAATATTATTAACTTTTTTTATAATATGCGTTTTTTGTTTGGCGTCTACTATTTACTTAATATTAATGCCGTTAATAAAAGTTAAAATTGGTGGCGTAATATTTCCAATAGTAAACGTTTTAGTTATGATTTTAGCCATATTTTTGCTAGCGTTAGTTATAAATTTTTACGTTTGCCCGTATAGAATATCTTTAAGGGAAATTATGGTGGGTTGCTTGTATACTTGTGCCGTTTCGCTTTTTTCAAGCGCGGTGTTTTTTTTGTATATAAAATATTTTGCTAAATATAGCGAAATTTACGGGGCTGTTGCCACAATTTTGGTTTTTTTAAGTTGGCTTTATTTAATGGTAAAGTCGTTTATAGACGGAATAATTTTAAACGTATTTCTTTTAGGAAAAACTGCGTTTATAACCAAAAAAAGTTACAAAAGAGCAAGCCTACTAAAAGCAAATTAACATATTAAAGCAAAAATAAGCATATATTTTACTACTGGTGAAATTATGTTTATAGAAAATAAAAATCAAAGAATTTTAGACGAAGCAAAATATATTTTACAGCACAACGCCACCGTGCGAAAAACGGCAAAGGCGTTTTTGGTAGGTAAATCTACCGTACATAAAGACGTTACCGTTAAACTTTATTATTTAGACGTTAATTTGTACCGCCAAGTTAAAGCCGTTTTAAAAACTAATTTAGAAGAAAGGCATATTCGCGGAGGTTTGGCAACAAAAAAGCGATATCAAAAAATAAATGAAATAAAAAAAGAAATAGCGGTAACAAAATAAACGGCATAATTTTTTAGCATTTGCTTATTTACTAAAATAAAAAAAATCTCAAATTAGAAAAAACTAATTTGAGATTTTATTGTTTGTTTACTATTAAATAAATTTCTTTGTTAATAGGGCAAATGCCTTTATTAAGCGCGTAGCAAGCACCGCACAAAACGTCTAAAAAACGTTGCTTGTCTTTTTGTTTTAACGTGGCTATGCCAATTAAAATTTCGTTGCGTTTTATATCGTCAATAACGGCTTCTACGTCCGTTAAAGTTTTTGGATATACAGTTTTAATATCTTTCGTACCTTGTAAATTTTCATTTACGGTATTTAAAAAGTTCAATACCTTTCTCCAAAAATTTTAGTGCCTATTCTAACCATATTGCTACCGTATTTAATAGCAAGCAAATAGTCGTTAGACATACCTACCGATAAATATTTAAAGCCGTATTCCGCCTTATTTTCGTCGTAAAAAGCGCGTAGTTTTTTTAGTAAAGAAATTAATAATTCTTCGTCGTCGCTATTAGGTAGCATAGCCATTAAGCCTAAAATTTTAACGCCGTTAAAAAGTGTGCGTTGTTTTAATATTTCGCTGGTTTCTATAAAAGAAAGTCCGCCTTTTTGTTCCTCGCCCAAATTAACTTCTAATAAAACGTTAGTAACTGTGTTTTTTGCTATGCTTTGGCGGTTAATTTCTTCTAATAAATCTAACCCGTCTACACTGTGAATTAAGTAGGCTTTGCCTATTAAATATTTAATTTTATTTTTTTGTAGCCTACCAAAAAAGTGATAATTTACTGGTAAAACCCCGTCAAATTTATCTCTAAATTCTTGCGCTTTGTTTTCGCCTATATCTTTTAAACCGCAACTAATGGCTTCGTTAATTTTATCAAGCGGTTGAAATTTGGTTGCGCCAACAACGGTTATAGGCTCGTTAAAACAGTTGCCGTTACTAACTTTATTAAAAATTGTTTGTAAATTAGATTTAATCATACTTATTAAAAAAGGTTTTAACAGCGTTGCTAAAACCTACCTTTATAAAATTACTACGAGCCCTTTTTGATAAAACCTACCGGACCGCTTTCAAAATAGCCAACTCCTACAAAGCAACCTTATGGCACATTATTTTATCTGTTTAGTGCTGCTATATTCCTATCCTGACACGGTTCACAGGAAACAATTGCATAAGACCTTATAATCAACGTTACTTGTTTTGCGCTGTATCCCATAAATTAAACCTAGAAGGGTGTTCGGCCTTGCTATAGCGGATTGCAAGTTACAGGGCACCGCTAACTCCCCACCTATCGTAGCAATAATATTTTATTATAAATTTGGCGAATAATCAAGTATTTGATTGTGAAAATATTGCTTTTTTGCTTTACTTAATATAATTTATTTGTTAAAATATATAAAACGACAATAAAATACACTTTAAAGGCAATTATTAAAGACGGTTTAATTAACAATTTGTTTAAAGAGAGTTTGGGATATGCTGAAACCCGAATAGCAAAGTAGTTAAGCCCATCACTTTATAGCCGGCGTTACGAAGTAGCAGTAGTTTCGCCCGTAAACAATGCGTTAAATGTTAAAGATAGGCAAATTTAGGTTTGCTTAATTAGAGTGGTACCGCGGTTTATTCGTCTCTTAACGAATAGACCCTTTTTATTTGTTTGTTGCTACTACGTAAAATCGTTTAGTAATAATACTTGTAAAATCCTGCGCAAATCACGTCTTTACCACTCGGCAAGACGTATACTCTTGTCTTCGTGATTAAGCCGCGCCTTGCTTGCATTTGCCAAGTCTTATTTAAAACTAACCGCTTTTATTTCGTAGCAAGTTGTTTTTATTGCTACTACGTAAAATCGTTTAGTAATAATGCTTGTGAAAATTTAGCAAGAAAATATATTTAAAATAGTTAATAATGTTAAAGCGCTAATGCGTTTTAAAGGAGATAAAAATGTATAAAAAAGTAGACACCAACCTCAACTTTTTAGACAGAGAAAAAGAAATTATCAAATTTTGGAACGATAATAATATTTTTGCAGAAAGTATTTCTAAAAACGAAGGCAACGAAGAATTTTGCTTTTACGACGGACCTCCAACGGCTAACGGAAAGCCACACATAGGGCACGTTTTAACGCGTGTTATGAAAGATATTATTCCTAGATATCAAACGATGAAAGGAAAACACGTTTTAAGAAAGGCTGGGTGGGATACTCACGGTCTTCCCGTTGAACTTGAAGTAGAAAAAAAATTAGGGCTTGACGGAAAGCAAGATATTGAAAATTACGGTATAGAAAGTTTTATTAAAGAGTGCAAAGGCTCGGTGTTTAAATACACTACCGAGTGGAAAGAGATGTCCGACCGTTTAGGTTATTGGTGCGATATGGACAATCCATACGTAACTTATCACGACGACTACATTGAGTCGGAGTGGTGGGCGCTTAAAAAAATTTGGGAAAAGGGGCTTTTGTATAAAGGATATAAAATCGTTCCTTATTGCCCACGTTGTGGCACTGCGCTTTCTTCGCACGAAGTTGCGCAAGGATATAAAGACGTAACTGAAAAATCCGTTTACGTTAAGTTTAAAGTTAAAGGCGAAGATAACCTTTACTTTTTAGCGTGGACAACTACTCCTTGGACGCTTCCATCTAACGTTGCGCTTTGCTTTAACGCAAAGGAAAACTACGCTACCATTTTAGCAAAGGACGGAATTAAATATATTCTTGCCGAAAAATTAGTATCTTCTCTTTTTGAAGATTACGAAGTTTTATCCGTAAAACTAGGCAAAGAGTACGAATATTGCGAGTACGAGCCTTTATACGGTTATGCAAAAATACCTTCTTACGAAAAAGCGTATATTTGCGTTGAAGACGATTACGTTACTATGGACGACGGTACGGGTATAGTTCACAACGCGCCTGCTTTTGGTGAAGACGACTCTCGCGTATGCAAAAAGTATAATATTGCATTTGTAAATCTTGTAGACAATCGCGGTAAAATGACGGAAGAGTGTGGCGAAATAGCAGGAGTTTTTGTTAAGGATGCCGACAAGTTAATTATTGCCGACCTTGAAAAACGCGGTTTGCTCTTTAAGGCTATGGACTTTACTCATAGTTATCCGTTCTGCTGGCGTTGTAACACTCCGCTTATCTATTACGCCCGCGGTAGTTGGTTTATAAAGACTACTGCTATAAAAGACGAACTTATAGCGTCTAACAATTCGGTTAACTGGATGCCTGAAACTATTAAGTCTGGCAGAATGGGTAACTTTTTAGAAAACGTTATAGACTGGGGTCTTTCAAGGGAAAGATATTGGGGAACTCCGCTTCCCGTTTGGACTTGCGATAAGTGTGGAAAAACTCACGTTATAGGCTCTAAACAAGAACTTAAAGACCTTTGCAACATAAAAGGGGATATAGAACTTCATAGACCTTATATTGACGGGCCTACTTTTGCTTGTGAGTGCGGGGGAACTATGTCTAGGGTTAAAGACGTTATTGACTGTTGGTTTGACTCTGGCTCAATGCCTTTTGCTCAACTTCACTATCCGTTTGAAAACAAAGAACTTTTTGAAAAGCAATTCCCAGCCGACTTTATAAGCGAGGCAATTGACCAAACGAGAGGTTGGTTCTATACGCTTTTAGTTATTTCAACGTTATTGTTTGGAAAATCTTCGTTTAAAAACTGTATAGTTTTAGGACACGTAAACGATAAAAACGGAATTAAAATGTCTAAACATATAGGAAACGTAGTTGACCCGTGGACAGTGCTTGATAAGCAAGGTGCTGACGCTGTAAGGTGGTATTTCTACACAAGTTCTTCACCTTGGTTACCGTCAAGATTTTACGAAGATGCAGTTTCAGAGGCTCAACGTAAATTTATGGGAACTTTGTGGAACGCTTACGCTTTCTTCGTTTTATACGCGGATATAGACGGATACGACCCGTCAAAATACAGTTTAGATAGTTGCAAATTATCGCTTATGGATAAGTGGGCGTTATCTAAACTTAACACGTTAGTTAAAAACGTAGACGAAGGCTTAAATAATTATCAAATTTTTGAAACTTCAAGAATGTTGCAAGAGTACGTTGACGACCTTTCTAACTGGTATATTCGCCGTGGTAGAGAAAGGTATTGGGGCAAGGAAATGACGGACGATAAAATTTCCGCCTACACAACTCTTTACACTGTTTTAGTTACGCTTGCTAAGTTATCCGCGCCATACGTTCCTTTTATGGCGGAAAGTATGTACCTTAATTTAGTGCCTAATTTCTATAAAGACGCGCCAAAATCCGTTCATCTTTGCGACTTCCCTAAATACGACGCGTCCGCCGTTGATAAAAAATTAGAAGACGGTATGGCAGTCGTTTTAGATATAGTAGTTGCAGGGCGTGCTTGTCGTAACACGGCAAACGTTAAAAACCGTCAACCTTTAAAAACCGTTTACGTTTCAACGCAAAGGGCGTTAGATTTAAACGAAGACCTTTTAACTATTGCTCGCGACGAGTTGAACGTTAAAAATATTGAAATTTTAAACGATACCGATAATTTAGTATCTTATAAAATCAAACCGCAACTTAAAACCTTAGGCCCTAAATACGGTGCAAAACTAGGCGCTATTAAAAACTATTTAGAAACTTGCGACACTGCGCTTGTAGTTGGCACGGTTAAAAAAGGCGAAACGTTTAAAGTTGAACTTGCAGGTAGCGAAGTTGAATTTACCATTAACGACCTTTTAATATCTTCTGAAAGTAAAGCGGGATATATATCGGCGGAAGAAAACGGCGTTACGGTGGTGTTAGATACTAATATAAACGAGGCTTTATTGCTTGAAGGCATTGAAAGAGAGATTGTTTCTAAAATTCAAACTATGCGTAAAGAAGCCGGCTTTGAAGTAGTTGATAGAATTAATTTATACTGTCAAGCAACGGGCAATGCGTTAAAAGTTTTAACTAATAACAAAAACGAAATTTGTGAAGACGTTTTGGCTGAAAACTTAATTTTAACTAGCGAAGTAAAAGGCTACGTAAAAGAGTGGAACATCTCTAACGAAAAACTTGTTTTAGGCGTAGAAAAAGTATAGGCGGTAAAAAATGGAACTTGCCACTAAATGGAAAGATTATAAAGTTATAGCAACCGGAAACGGCTATAAACTTGAAAGTTGGAAAGGCGTAGTGTTACTTCGCCCAGACCCACAAGTTATATGGCCAAATTCCGTTGATATGGACGGATATAAAGGGCTTAACGCCAAATACTGTCGTAGTGAGACGGGTGGCGGAAAGTGGAATATTATAAAACCTATGCCACAAGAGTGGACGGTTTGCTATAACGACCTTAAATTTTTAATAAAACCTATGGGTTTTAAACACACGGGTTTGTTTCCGGAACAAGCGGTAAATTGGGATAAAATGGCAACTTTAATAAAGGGTGCTAATAGACCTATAAACGTGTTAAATTTGTTTGCTTACACGGGCGGTGCTACCGTTGCTTGTTTAAAGGCGGGTGCGTCGGTTTGCCACGTAGACGCAGCAAAAGGTATGGTAGAAAGAGCAGGCGAAAATTGTAGACTTTCAAACGTTGATAACACAAAAGTTAGATTTATAGTTGACGACTGTTTAAAATTTGTAAAGCGTGAAATTAGGCGTGGCAAAAAGTACGACGCTATAATTATGGACCCACCAAGTTTTGGAAGAGGTCCAAACGGCGAAACTTGGAAGATAGAAAACGAACTTTTTAATTTAGTTAAAACTTGCCAAGAAGTGTTAAGCGACAATCCGTTGTTTTTCTTAATAAACAGTTACACAACGGGTTTGCAACCGCAAGTAATAAAGAACATTTTAACGCTTAATATGAAGCAATTCGGTGGTAAAATAGACGCGTACGAAGTCGGTTTGCCAACGGACGAAAATATAGCGCTTCCGTGTGGGTGTTCTGGCATCTGGACAAACGAAGGCGTTTAAAAAGAGGATATTTTATGGAAAACCCCCTTATTATTTATGAAGACAATCACATTATAGTTGTGGTAAAAGAACAAAATATGCCGTCTTGTGCAGACGATAGTAAAGACGACGATTTGCTTACGCGCATTAAAGAGTATATAAAAGTGCGCGATAACAAGCCTGGCAACGTTTATATAGGGCTTGTGCATAGGCTAGATAGACCAACGGGCGGAGTTATGGTTTATGCAAAAACGTCAAAAGCGGCGGCAAGGCTTTCAGAACAAATGAAAAACGGCGACTTTGAAAAAACGTATTTTGCAGTTTTAGTTGGAACTTGCCAAGTTAAAAGCCAAACTTTAAAAAACTACTTAAAAAAGAACGCTATAACTAATACCGTATACGTTTGCGGGCAAACCGTTGAAGGCGCAAAATATGCCGAACTAGAATATAATATAGTTGAAGAAGTAAACGGCTTATCGCTTGCGCAAATTAAATTACACACGGGAAGAAGCCATCAAATAAGAGTTCAAATGAGCTATTTAGGTAACCCCGTATTCGGCGATATGAGATACGGCGGTGTAAACGCCGTAAAGGGCAATTTAGCGCTTTTTGCGTCAACCTTAGCGTTTACTCACCCCGTAACTAAGGAAAGGCTTGTTTTTAAAGTAGAGCCACCAAAAGACTTAACGCCTTGGAAATTATTTGACACTTCCATTGCCGTAAAAACCTTATAAAACAACAAAGAACTTGCAAAAAAACCTAAACTTTTGCAAGTCTTTTTATTATAAAAAACCGCGGGTAAAAAATGGCTTTAAAAGTATACAAAACTTTTAGGGTGCATTTTTTATTATATCAAAAGTATAAAACCCTAAATTTTGCTTATACTTTGTTTATATGGTTAAAAAGCGTAAATTAGGTTTAATTTTTACCGCAATAATTTTAATATGTTTAAGTTTAATAGCGCCGTCTAGCGTATACGCAAATAGTAATCAAAGCGTGTATTTAGGCGGTTTTACCGCAGGTTTTACTTTAAAAACGCGCGGTGCTACAATTATAGGAATAACCGAAGTTATTTCAAACGAAGGAAGAGTTTCGCCTTGTAAAAACGCAGGTTTATGCGAGGGCGACGTTATAATTAGTATGGACGGAAAGCACATAAATTGTGCAAGCGATATATCAGACTGTTTAAAGGGGTATAAAAACGGTGCAATTTTAGTAGAAGTTTTAAGGTGTGGCAATTTAAAACTCTTTAACTTATATCCGCAAAAAGACGTAAACGGGTTATATAAAATAGGCGTGTTTATAAGGGAAGATTTGCAAGGCTTAGGAACTGTTTCGTTTATAGATAAAGACGGCAATTTTGCTTCGCTTGGTCACCCCGTTGTAAGCGATAACGGCACTATGTTTGACGTTATTGGCGGTAAGTGTTACGGTTGTAGCGTAATAGGTATTACAAAGGGCATAAGGGGAAAAGCAGGCGAGTTAAAAGGCTTGTTTTTAAATGAAAAACCGATAGGCGAAATAGTTAAAAACACAAACGTTGGTATGTTTGGTAAAATTAACGATTTTGACGCTACTAACTATAAAGAAGTTGAAGTTGGCACGGCAAAAATAGGCAAGGCTCAAATAGTTAGTACGGTAGAAGGGCAAAATTCAGAGTATTACGATATAGAAATTGTTAAAACTGAATTAAAAAGAAAACAAGGAAAAAATTTAGTTGTAAAAATTTGCGACAAAACTTTAATAGAAAAAACGGGTGGCATCGTTCAAGGTATGTCGGGAAGTCCAATTTTGCAAGACGGTAAAATCGTTGGGGCAATAACCCACGTGTTTATAAACGACAGCGCAAGGGGATACGGAATTTCTATTGAAAATATGCTTAACGAAATGTAAAAAAAATGACAGCCAACTTTTGCCGTTTATTTGGCGTACGTGTTTAAAAACCTTTCTGTATTTTTAGCCGAAAGGAAAGGTGGCTGGCGACGGTTGACGAAAGGTATTGTGGCATATACTTAACAATTATTTATAATATCTTAACAAATTTACGTCAAGGGCAAGCAAGTAGGTAGGTTAGTAGTTCAATAAAAAAACGACCAAAAAGGCGTTCCGTATAAGGGATTTTTAGAAAATTTAAAATTTATAGGAAATTGCACTTTCAAGCGGAGAAACAATCAGATTCCAAATTGGAGTCTGATTTTTCTTTTTTGTAATGCAATAATTTAATGTATTAAATTCTGTTTATAGTAAAATAATTATAGAAAACTATATATGGAGGACTAAAATGAAAAGACAATTAAATCAAGAGAAATTACGACAATTTGAAGACTATTTAGTGTGTGAAGAACGAAGCAACGCAACTATTGAAAAGTATTTGCACGATATGAGAACGTTTTATGAGTTTGTGAGAAATAGAGAAGTAGTTAAGAGTATTGTATTAGATTATAAAAATGCACTCATAAGTTCGCACGCTGTGACAAGTGCAAATTCAATGATTGCGGCAGTCAACGTCTTTTTTCGTTTTTGTGGTTGGTATGATTTGTGTGTAAAACAATATAAAATACAAAAATCCGCTTTCTGTCCCGAAGAAAAGGAACTAACAAAAGCGGATTATATTCGACTTGTACAGGCGTCTCGAAAGAATGGAAACGAAAGACTTAATTTGATTATACAAACGATATGTGGCACTGGTATTAGAGTTAGTGAGTTGCAATATATTACAGTTGAGGCGGTGAAAAAAGGCGAAGCGTTCGTGAATTGTAAAGGGAAGAATCGACGCATTTTTATTGTGGAAGAATTGAGAAAAAAACTCTTACGATATATAAGGGAGCGTGGAATACAAAACGGGGCAATATTTATAACGAAAAACGGAAAAAACATCAGCCGTCATAATATTTGGCGTGATATGAAAGAACTTTGTAAGGATGCTGGTGTTTCATCAACGAAAGTGTTTCCACATAATTTAAGGCATCTTTTTGCTAGAACGTTTTACGGCATTGAAAAGGATATTGCTAAGCTTGCAGACATTCTTGGTCATACCAGCATAAACACAACTAGAATCTATATTATTACAACGGCTACTGAGCATAAACGCAAGATGGAAAATATGCGCTTAATAATATAAAAAAAGAACGACTTTCGCCGCCCCTATCACATAACGCTTGTTATGTATTCAAACATTGCTTATTGTAATGTAAAGAACTTTTTTCGAGACATTATAATAGCATAATTCATATAATTATGCAAGCAATTATCATACATATATAAGAAGTTTTTTTAATAATTTTTATTTTTTGCATAGTGAAAAAGCCGTTTCTATCAAATCAGATTAGATTTGAAAAGGAAAGGCTATTTTGCTATGCAATTTTTCATCTTAAGTTTCTCATAAACGAAGTTCTCATTTGATTTTTACAACATAACAAGCGTTATGTGTTACAATTGGGGGCAACATAACAAGCGTTACGTTGTTTTTGAGTTGTGGCCTGTGTTAGCTACTCCTTGTATGGGAGTATTTTTTATGGTCTAGGTGTAGTGTTTGCTACAAAGAACATCTAACTGTGTTTGTATGTGAGTGGGGAGAATGGAAAGAGAAGCAGATATTAGAGCGATTTTGATAGATAATGCAATTCATTTAATTGCAGAAGGTGGCTTTGAGAAAGCAACGACAAAAAATCTAGCGTATTACAGAGAACCCTCGAAAGAAGTTAAAATGAATGAAGTTTACATATATCGCTTATTTGGAAGTAAAGAAAATTTATATGAAACGGCGTTTTTAACTTTAGATAAAGAAATTACGGAAGCTGCGAGAACGGCACTAGCTGTTTCGTGGGGTGTTGATACTAACGAAAAGAAAAAGTTTTACGAGTTCTTTCTTAAACTGTGGGACTTTGTGTTAAAAAATGAAGCTCATTGTAGATGCTACGTGCGTTATTATTTTTCGGTTTATTTTAAGGGCAAAGTGTTAGAAAAACATCACAAGCATTTTGACTCTATAGTGGAGGCGTTCAAGCCGTTATTTATAGAAGAGGCTGACGTGTCGGCTGTTATGCACAGCATATTTACAACCTTATTAGATTTTGCTATAAGGGTTTATAACGGAGTGCTTGCTAATGATGAAGAAAATAGACCGCACGTTTTTAACGTTTTATATTGTATGTTGATGACATACTTAAAGAATCCAGATACAAGTAATGTAAAAACACTACTACTCTAAAATGAGTGTGAATAAAGCAAAATGATTTGTTTTATTCACATATAGAACGGAGGAGGAAATGGGTAAAGGCAACAAGTTAAAATTCATTTTAATAATCATTTCCATCATCTTAACTTTAACGGGCGTTGTTCTGTTCACAACGATACACGACAACAATGAATTAAAGGAAAATACCGTTATAGAGATTGACGGGGCAACCACTAAAACGTTAAAAGCAAAAATTGATGGGCTATATCCAGGAAAGACAGAGGATTACGTTATTTCGTTTACTGGAGATAATATAAAAGACTATTTGATTACGCTTGATTTTAATGGCGATAATGACGGAACTCTTAAAAACTTTATAGAAGTAAAAATAAAAACGAACGAGTCTTCAATTAATAAAACATTAAATGAATTACTTGAAGGCGATTTGATTTCTCTTGGTACAGGTGTAACGGAAATAACAATATCGTATACCATGCCGATTGAAGTTGGTAATGAAGCACAAGGGGTAAGCGTTGTGTTCTACATAGAACTCGAAGCGAAAACTGTTGAATGATGAGTAAAGAAAATATGAAAGATAAAAAAGCTATTGTAAAAAAAGTCTTAAAAATAACAGGCAACGTTCTAGTGTATCTGTTGATGGCGATTGTGATGTTTGTATTGGTTATAAGCATCACGTCAAAAAAAGACAGCGACGGCACGGCTACGGTTTTTGGGTATCAGCTTAGATTTGTTCAGTCCGACTCAATGGAAGAATGTGAATTAACTGACGTTAGCAAGTTTGAGATTAAGAGCATACGTGTTAAATCTTGTATATTTGTAGACGTTGCCCCAGAATCGGAAAAAGAAAAAGCCGAATGGTATAAAAGTTTAAAAGTAGGCGACGTGTTAACGTTTAAGTATGTTTACAGTAGACAGGAAACGATAACACACCGTATTGTTAATATTGAAGAAAAAACAACGGGCGGATATATCATAACGCTTGAGGGTGACAATAAAAACGCTGAAACGGATCTTATGCAACAAACGATAGATACATCGCTTACAGATAGTCCTAATTATATCATTGGTAAAGTGACAGGGCAAAGCTATGTGTTGGGTTTACTCGTGTATGCGTTCAAAACACCCGTTGGGATTGTTTGCTTAATAATTATCCCGTGTCTTATTATCATCGCTTTTGAAGTAATGCGGCTTGTAAAAGTATTCGGTAAGGATAAGAAGGAAAAATTGCAAGCAGAAAAGAAAAAACAAGATGACGAGATAGAAGAATTAAAACGCCAACTTGCGGAATTGCAAAATAAGAAGAATGATACGGTTCCAGTAGAAGTTTCAGAAACACCACCAGTAGAGAAGCCAATAGTGGTTCCTGAAACACCACCGACTGAAATAAAAGAAGATGTATCCCATAGTGAAACTACGGAATCAACGGTTAAAGACACAGAACCGATTATAGAAAACACCGAAAAAAATAAACCTGTGGAAGGAGAAGAATAAAATGACAGCACTTATATACATATTCATAATTATGGCAGTTATGATGGGAATGTTTTGTATGTTCGTTATTGCACGTGACGTTGTGTTAGACGAAAAAGAACGTCGTGAAAAGAAAAATAATCAAAATGCAGTTGTGGAGGTAAAACCAGCGGAAGTAGTAAAACCTGCGGAAGTTACTGAGGTGCTTTCCGTTGCGCCTAACGCTGTGGTAGAAGAAATGGCACCGACCACCGTTAATGATGATTCAGCAGTTGTTTTTTCAACAGCTACCCAAACGCTTGAAGAAAAATATTTAGAACTTACGCCTGAATATAAAGGCTATTATGATGAAATAGTAAAATGCGCTATGGCGGTTGAGGGAAGCAAAAGAATAAAGAACGCAAATTATGAAGAATACAAGGTGGGTATGAGCCGTCTTGTAAGATTAAAAATTAAGCGTGGAATCGTAATATGCGAACTTGTTATTTCCAACTTAACCTTTAAGACGTACGTTAACGATAATAAGGTTGCTATGAAACAAGCGCCTGCAAGTATTAAGGTTATAGATGAAGCATCTTGTGCTGCTGTTAAGGACAGTATTGGAATTGCTGTAAAAGCAATTGAAGAAGAAAGAGCGTATAGAAAAGAACAGGCGAAAATCCGTCGTAGAGAAAGACGTTTAGAAGCACGTGAATATGAGTCTACGACAGAAGAATAATTTAGTATCCAATCGCTTGAAATCTCAATCAAGCGAAATAGATAAATCTGAACAAGGAGGACAGGCAAATGGGCAAGAGCAAAGTTAGAACACTACTTGTTGCGTGCATAATGATAATGTTATGTGCAGCGATGATTGTTGGCGGAACGTATGCTCTGTGGAGTGATAACGTGACGGTTGAAAACCATTTAAGTTCTGGTACGCTTCAAGTTAAGTTAGAAAGAATCAGTCTTACAAAAACTTACCTTGGCAATGAAACTGGATATTTGGTAACGGCTGGTCCTGATACGACCATCGTTGATTTTACCGACACGAACACCGCAGATGATAACGTTTTCGGTATTGAAGACGAGAAAGTAGTACCGTGTTCGGAATACGAAGCAAAGCTTAGACTTACTAACAATGGTGACGTTGCATTTACATATGACGTAATCATTAAGTTAAATAGCGCAAGCAATGCTTTAGCAGAGCAGTTGAAAGTATATATCGACGGCGAAGACAAGGGTACGCTTGACCAATATGCGGTAGACGGCAAAGCGGTTATTTCAACGCAAACGATGGCGAAGAATGATGCGGCGAAAGAATTTACCGTAAAAATTCAATTCATCAATGATGACGACGTAAATAACGACGCGCAAGATAAAGAAGTTAAGTTTGACTTGTTGGTAAATGCCGTTCAAAAAACTACGGCTAACTAAAGTGGTTTATCTTAGGATAAATAAAAATAATTAAAATTAGGAGAAAAAGTTTTATGAATAAAACGATTAAAAGAAACGTACTTGTTTCAGCAATCTTGGCTATTATGCTTTGCGTAAGCCTTATTGCTGGTGCAACGTTTGCATTGTTCACTTCCGAAAGCAAGGTGAATATCGCTGTTACTTCAGGTAAAGTAAGCGTTGTTGCAAACATTGACGAAACTTCAGTTCAAACAAAACAATTGTATGATACCGATTACTCTCAAGGCGCAACCAATATGTATGAAGGTGTTGCAACCTTCAATTCAGATGGGTTATCTCTTGAAAAGTTCGTTCCTGGCGACGGAATTAAATTTAATATTGTTGTTAAGAACGAAAGCAACGTAACCGTTCAATATCGCACAATCATCAGTTGCGAAAATGATAATGGTTTGTTTGCTGGTCTCAACGTAACCATTGGGGATAAGGTAGGTTATAACGGCATAACATGCGTCGCTGATTGGGCACAACTTGCTGTTGGTTCTGAAGATGCAATCGTTCCTGTAGTTATTGAACTTCCTGCAGATGCTGGTAACGAATATCAAGATAAAACTTGCACCGTATCTTACAAAGTAGAAGCTATTCAGGGCAATGCTCAAGTAAAAAATCCTGAAGATGGCGTTATCTACATATATAGTGCAAATGATTTAATGGCTTTAAGCAACTTTGTTGCTAATGAAGATACTGTAATTGAACTTTGTTCTGATTTAGATATGCAAAATCAAGAGATTAAATCACTTGTTGCATGGTATTCAGACCTTACATTTATTGGAAACAACCATACCATTTCTAACGTACGTTTCGAACGCAATACAGTTAAAAACAACGGTGGTGCAGCTGGCGATTCAATGTTTTATACTTCAACAAGCTCAACATTGACTGTATCTAACCTTAAATTTGTTAATGCGAAGACCGAAGCTGGCACCGATGGTAGATATTCGGCAATTGTTGATAGTTATCCTCAAGGTTTAGTAACACTTACTAACGTAGACGTGGAAGAAGCTGCCGTAGTTGGAACAAAGAGTTCTGGCGTATTATTTGGACATATCGAAAGTGCAGTTACTGTTACTGATTGCGACGTGAAAACAAGCACAGTAACACTTGCTGATTGCGCTTCTGAGCCTAATGGACATTATGCTGGTAAAGTTGTTGGAACAATCGGTAGTGGAGCAACTCTTACTATGAATGATTGCACCGTTGCAAATATTGATGTTGCAGGTAGTTTGAATGCTAAGAACGTTGGTGAAATTTACGGACGTAACTTAGGTGCGTTCGTTATGAACGGCGAAACAGTTGTATTTAATACAAGTGAATTACTTAACGCTATTAAAAATGCACCAGTTGGTCAAACAACAACTATCGCATTAGGCGCAAGCGAATATGCTGGCGATATTAATATTACGGTTGCTAATCTTGGCAAATCGGGTGGTGACGTAGTTATTAAAGCGTTAGATGGTGTTAAACCTGTTATTACGGGTACTGTGACATTAGGTTATCGTGAGCAAACTGTTGCAGCTACTATGTATAATGCAAACATTGCATTTGAAGGTATTACTTTTGACCATGCTTCGGCTGAAAATCACAGCATTAGTGTTGGTGACGTTAAGAGCCTTAGGCTTACAGAATGCACGATTATTGGTGATGGAGAGTACGGCATTACGTCTGCAAGAGGTAACGGAACTGGTACGTCGAAGATTGAATATTGTAAATTTGAAAATGCTGGTATGCAACTTTTAGGAAATTTCGCTACCGGTTTAGTGATTGATCATTGTAATCTTGATAGTTCTAGAATTAATGTTCAAGCAGGTAACGGCGTTACGATTTCTAATTGTACATTTGATGATACGTTAACTTCTGCTAATGTTGATGATGATTTCTATTTGATTCGTTCGAATTCAACGCCTATAACGGTTACAAATTGCATCTTCAATATAGATTCTGACCTTACTGAAGTTGCGCAAAACCAAAATTGGGGTATCATGGTGAACCGTGGTACAACAAATTGGACTGTTAGTGGTGTAACTATAAATAAGACGGTTGATGCTCAAATACAAACTCAATTGTTGGATACTAAGTGTACGAACGGTGGTTCTATTAACGTTATTAGCTAAGAAAGGCTTATGGCGTAAGAACTATAATTAAAGATCAAGAATTTGTGGTAGTTCCGCAGGAACTGCGGAACTACCTATTAATAGGTAAAAAAATGAAAAAGAAAAATATTATAATTTCTTCGTTTGCGACAATTGCGCTTTGTCTAAGCTTGCTTATGGGTTCAACTTTTGCTTTATTTACAAGCGAAAGCAAGGTTAATATCGCAGTTACTTCAGGTAAAGTAAGCGTTGTTGCAAACATTGATGAAGATTCAGTTCAAACAAAACAATTGTATGATACCGAATATGAAGACGGTAAAGACAATATGTACGAAGGCATTGCAACCTTCGGTGAAGAAGGTTTAACACTTGAACAATTTGTTCCTGGCGATGGAATCAAGTTTAATATCGTTGTCAAAAACGAAAGCACAGTAACCGTAAAATATCGCACAATCATCAGTTGTGTAAACGATAATGGTTTGTTTGCTGGACTAAAAGTTGATATTGCTAATTTGGCAAGCTACAACGGTAGCGAATACGTTGGTAAATGGCAATCCATCCCAGTAGGATCGGAAGACGTTGTTGTTCCTGTAACAATCGAGCTTCCCGAAGATGCCGGCAACGACTATCAAGAAAAAACTTGCACAATTGTTTACAAAGTAGAAGCAATTCAAGGCAATGCCGAAACTTTCAACGAAATTAAGGCTTCTAGCGCAGAAGAGTTTATCGCAGCTTTGGTAAACGCAAGTGCAGGCGACAAAATTGACGCAACAGGCGTGACTATTGATATTACTGAAGTTATGCCAAACGGCACTGCGGCTGCTATGGAAATTCCTGCTGGTATTACCATTAAGGGTGCAACGTTTGTGCCTACCCATCGTGGCGGTAACTACATTTTATTGAGTGCCGGTGCTAATGATGAGATAGTATTTGAAAATTGTAATTTTGATAATGCTGGCAAGAATTTGGTGATTGGTAGCGAAGCAACTGGTCCTAATTCTGTTATTTACAACAACTGCCATTTCACCGGTTCAGTAATCACCAATTTTGTTGATAGACCTGACGGCGTTGCAGAGTTCAATGAGTGCACGTTTAAAAAGGCAACTTCAGGTCTTATTTCGAGGAGCTTTGTTGAGGGTATGGGTGGAACTCATAACTTTAACGGTTGTACGTTTGACTATACTGATGTAACTCAATCATCTATGGGTGTTATTAGTAGTGGCTGTATAAATGTCTACAGTGAATCTGAGTATAGCACTACAGTTGTTTTAGATAATTGCACGAGAATCAACTGTGGCACCCGTACGTATGGTCCAAACAGCTCTTTGATAATAAAGTAGTGTAAATATATCGCTAAATATAAAAGTTTAAGAATTTGTGGTAGTTCCGCAGTTCCTGCGGAACTACCTATTAATAGGTAAAAAAATGAAAAAGAAAAATTTTATTATATCTTCACTAGTAACAATTGCACTTTGTGCTAGTATGATTGTAGGTTCAACTTTTGCTTTATTTACAAGTGAAAGTAAAGTTAATATTGCCGTTACTTCGGGTAAGGTTGAGGTAAAGGCAACCGTTGAAAACTTTGAATACAAGACGTTGACAAAGGATTGGACGTCCGTAGTTGACAACGCAACGGAATTTGATGGCTTGGGTGGTAGTGCAACTCTTGTCGGCGACGTTTTAACTCTTGACAAAATTGTTCCTGGCGATGCTGTCAAATTTGATGTTAAAATAACTAATAATAGTAACGTTACTGTAAAATATAGAACGGCTGTTAGAAATCTCAGTGAAGACGCAACTTTGTTTAACGCACTTGAAGTTAGTGTAAATGATGAAGATTTCACTTTCTCAAAGATTTCTTCGTGGGCTGTGCTTGACCCATCTGTTAGTGACGTTGAAACGATTAGTCTTGTGATTGAACTTCCCGAAACAGCGGAAGGTCAAGAACTTATGGGAAAAATTGCTAAAATTTTAGTTAGTGTAGAAGCAATCCAAGGCAATGCGGAGACACCTGACGACGTTTTGGCAGGAACTTATAACGAATTTGTTAATGCCTTAAACTCGGGCAAGCCAGTAACACTTACAAGTAATATTGTTGTTCCACAACAAGTTGACGTAACTACAAATGCAGTAATCTATGGTAATGGCAACGAAATTACACGTCAAGATGGTTACACAGGCAACATCTTTACTGTAAAGACAAACTGCAGCCTTACACTTGAAGACGTAGTTATTGATGGTGGTGCAATTTGGCAAGAATCCGTGTCAACCTTTGCTGTACAAGATGGCGAACAAGCATTGTACGGAGTGCAAAACAAAACTAACACTGGCGTAAAGGCAACCGGCACCTTGATTACTACCGAGGGCAATGCAGTACTTACTCTTGGTGAAGACGTAGTTTTGGCAAACAACGATGGTGCAAATGCTATTTCTCTTGCAACGCGTCAAGGCGGCAAGCTTATCATCAATGGCGCAAAGATCATCAACAACCGTTCGGATGCAGGTGCAATCTACGGTGGTACAAGCATCGAATTTAACGACGGCGAAATTAGTGGTAACCATGCAAATTGGGCAGGTGGCGCAATCCGTTTTGTAAACAATTTTGGTACGTTTGTTATGAACGGCGGTAAAATGAATTACAACACGTCCTCTAGCTTTGGTGGAGCAATCTACTTGGGCCAAGGCTCTGGTTGGGATTTTAAAAACTCCGAAGTTTACCTAAACGGTGGCGAAATTGCTTACAACCGTGCAACAACCACAGGTGGCGTTATTCACTGTGCATTGCAATGGAGCAAAATTGTTGTATCTGGCGACGTGGAAATCCACGACAACACATCTGGAGACCTTGGCGCAGTAGTTAGATTTAACTCTCACTCTACGTTTATTATGGAAGGTGGTAAGGTTTACAACAACGTTACAGATAACGGTCACGGCGCATTTTACGCTTGGAACGTTTCCATAAGTTTATTGGGTGGTGAAATTTATAATGATAATGGTGCTGATATTGATTATGAAATTAGTACCGATGGCGGTTTAGGACAAGTTTACGGCGCAACCAAATTGGATCGTCCAATCGTGCTTACAGTTTCCCAAAACGTTAAGACTATATCTCTTGCAGAAGGGTTTAATTTCTCATTCAAAATCAATTCTACTGTAAATGAAAGCACATTATATACATTCGTTCCTTATGAAGGTTATGAATATACTGAAGGCGACGAATCTAGAATTGTTTGTATGAATGAAGGTTTCGTTGTTGAATGGAACGAAACTGAAAAAGTGTTTGAAGCGCATATGGCTTAATAAATTAGAAGTTATATCTAATCTATAATTATAAATGACAGATTACAATTTTGTGATCTGTCATTTTTTGTTTATAAGTTTAGAAATTTTTCTATTGACTTTCCCGTTGACCAAAGTCGTTTTGCATAAAGGGAAACAAAACAGCTTAACGTGTGGTTTTACGCTTGGAGAGTATATCCGTAGAAGAAGATTAACGCTTGCAGGAAAAATCTCCGAAGAGCGCTATATAAAAATGAGCGATAATTATGAAGTCGAACAAAAGACGTTGACCGAAAGGCTCAACTTCTTAAAGGCAGAAATAGAAAAAGCCAAAACCCAATATGATAACATACAAAGGTTTTTGGCTATCGTTAAAAAATATAGTGATTTTGACGAATTGACACCTGAAATCTTACGAGCATTCGTGGATAAGGTTATTATTCACGAAAAAGTAAAGGTTGACGGACGTTACGTACACACAATAGAAATTATTTACAACTTTGTCGAAGCCATTGATTTACCTGACTTCGATAGGTTTTTAGAAGAAGAAAACTAAATAGTATAATAAATATCCACCAGCCTAGCTGGTGGTTTTTCATTTTCGGGCAATTAGCCCTAAACTATTCTGGCTTACGCACAAGTGCGTATTTAAACGACCTGCCAGTCTTGCACCTTTTACTCGCTACCCGTAAACGGGTCTTTGGGGTTAAATATACTTAACTGGTCTGCTTGTTTGTCTTGTTCTAACTGATTTTTAATATACTCTTTAATTGCTTTCGTATCTTTTCCTGATGTATCAACATAAAATCCCCTGCACCAAAATTCGCGATTTCGGTATGCAAATTTCAAGTTGCCATATTTTTGAAATATCATTAAACTACTTTTTCCTTTTAGATACCCCATAAACCCCGAAACGCTAATTTTGGGTGGTATAGACAAAAGCAAATGTATGTGGTCTGGACATACTTCTCCTTCTATTATTTCTACGCCCTTCCATTTACATAGCGTACGCAGTATATCCCTTATCTCTTGCCTTTTATCCTCGAAAAACACTTTTCGACGATATTTTGGCGCAAATACTATGTGATACTTGCAATTCCATTTTGTATGTGCTAAACTATTTCCAGTGAAAATTTCTTTTTTCATAAATCCTCCGTTTGTTTTATTGGTTGCAACTGGCAGGTCGCAACTTTTATTATACACAAACGGAGGATTTTTCTCAACGGTAAACCTTTACTGGACCCCCAGACTATCTGGGGGTTTATTGTTTACACAAGAAAAGGCGTGGCATCACGCCACGCCTGACTCTTAAAAAGGACAGCCTTCCCGAAAAAATCCCTTGTAGGGACTCGGTAAGTTTGGTCGTTTTTTATTGTTTTTATTTTATTCAACGTACGTTTCAGGGCGTTCGTCTGGATTAATAAGTTCAAATTTAACGTTGCTAAGTTTTAAATCTGGCGTGTTTACAACGAATAAACCGTAGCAAGGAAGGGTAGGACCAAACATTTCGTCGCTTGGCGTACCCGTTGGGTTGTGTTTATAATTAATATCACTCATCTTTTTACCGCCAACAACCTTAACGCTAACGTTTTGTAAAACTATATTATTCATTGGGTTAGACGTGTAGTTTACAATCATACTAGGGAAGCAAAAGTTCTTTTCGTAAATTTCGTGCCAATCTTCTTTGGTGCTTCCTTTCATTGAATAAGCAAAATATTTTGATTCGTACGGCTCATTATGCGTGTCGGCAAACACGTTAGTTATAAATACGTTGCTAATTTTACTTTCGTGCATATCTTCGGGCGCGCGCATACGCTTTCCTGCAAAAACAAAGATAGGGCAAGCCACGTTGTGCATAGTTATATTGTCAATAATAATGCCTTCTACGTGAGAGCCGTCGCAACTTTCAACGGCTATACCCATACAGCGCGTATCGTAAATAACGCAGTTAGAAACGGTTATATTCTTAAAATCGCCGTTAGTTTCCGTGCCAATTTTAAGCGCAGTACACCTACTTTTCATAATACAGTTAGTAACCGTAATTCTTTGGCAAGGCGATAATTTACCGTCGTAATAAGAAGACTTAAACACTATGCTGTCGTCGCCAGATATAACTATACAGTCAGATATTACAACGTTTTCCGACCCGTCTGGACTTATTCCGTCAATGTGCGTGTCTATATACAAGCCTTTAATAAAGCAATTTTTACAGCGACCAAATAAAAGGGCGATATCCGTTGCGTTTAATAATTTTAAATCGCTTATATTTACGCCGTCAACACCGTCAAGCGCAATAATTTTAGCGCCTCTTCTACTATTGCAGTTTTTAACTTTATTAACGTCCCAAGCGCTTTGCATATCAATAGTAGCATTACCTTTTAGAGTTACGTTTTTAACGTTTTTTGCGTAAAACATTGACCTTGTATAACTGCTATGAGATAAGTCTTGATAACTGTTAAGAATAGGCTCTTCATCAAAAAAGTCTTGAATATTAGTAGAGCCTAAAATTTTAACGCCGTCTTCAAAAATAATGGTGGTGTTATCTTTTAAACTAACCGAGCCAAGCGTGTAAACGCCAAATGGAACGTAAAGAGGCTCGCCACCTTTTTCATAGCAATAGTCTATTGCGTCTTGAAAGGCTTTTGTATAAAGCACTTCGTCGCCTTTAATAAAATCTTTTAAATTTACCATTTTTTACCTTTTAAAGCACTATGCTTGCTTTATTACCTTTAATTTCTACTTTTGTATTAAACTTTTCGCATAAGGTAGCAAAACGTTTTAAAAGTTCGTCGTCTTTAATAATTTTTGGCCAACCGATAGACGAGTGTTTTTGACCTAAACCTAATTCAACCGATATAAGTTCAATTTTTTTAACTTCGCCGTCTTCCATTTCAAAATATGGAACGATAGATTCCATCATAACTTTAATTCTTTGAAGTCCGCAAGTGAAATCGCGCGTTCTAGCCTTAAATAAGTCGTACATGCTGTTTGCAGACGTTTGATTAAATTTATTGTAGAAGTCTTCTGGTGCTAATTCACAATTTTCAAGGTGAAGAATAAAGTCGCCAAGAGAATAGAAAATAGGTCTTTTTTTGTAAATTTCAAGCGGTTGAATTTTGTGTGGCCCGTGACCTATAACCGCGTGTGCACCAGCGTCTATACACATATGTGCAAAATCTACTAAAAATGGTGCAGGTTGGTCGCTTTCACCGCGATAAGAAAGGTGTTGGTGGATAGAAATAAATACGTAATCTGCTTGGAATTCAGCCTCTTTTATGTATTTTTTCATACGAGCAACGTCTTCTTCGTTTAGTACCGAAACAATGTCGTTTTCTTTGCCAATTTCAAAGTTCGTAGAGCCAAATTCAACTATACCCTCTTTTAATGGTGGCAAATAACCGCTTTTTCTACTACTTTCGTTTCCTGCGTTTATTAAAGTGTTATCGGCAATTTCTTTAATGGTTTTTGCTTGTTCTTCGGTTATAATTATTTTATTAGTATACCTAATGCCGTTTACGCCGGGTCTTCCTGGAATTAATCTAGATTGTTCGCCTGCAAACGCGCCGGGCGCAAAGTTAAACGTGCAAGCAATAATTGCAACTCTACCGTTTGGAGTGTCAACGTATCTTGGAGAAGACGCTTCCGTCAAGTTTCTACCAACGCCTGCGTGAACGTAGCCGATTTTATTTAAATTGTCTATCGTTTGAAGCATACCGTCAAAACCATAATCCATACAGTGATTGTTTGCAAACGTAGTAGCGTTAAAGCCGTATTCAAGCGTGTCTTTTAAAATAGTTTCGTCCGTTCTAAGCCAAGTGCCACCGCTAAAACCGTATGCAAAGCAATCTCTGTTTACGGTTGTTTCAAGGTTAAAAAACCTTACGTCGCCTTGTGCTATAAAATCTTTTAATTCTTTAAAGCCGTCATAATATTTAGGCAAATGTTTTTGTATGGCGCAATCGCCAACTGCTGTAACTTTTAACATTATATTTCCTCACTTTTTATAATATCTACTAAAACGTTTAATCCCGTTTTTATTGATTCTTTTTCAATCCTTTCTTCTCTTGTATGCGCGCCTTTGCCAACGTATCCGGCTATGCAAACGGCAGGTATTCCCAAAGAGTGTGGAATATTGCAGTCGGTAGAAGCCGAACATCCTATTACGGGCTTGTCGGAATATTTTTGTTGAATATCCATAGCCCTTTTTGAAAGCGCTTGCATTTTTTGTTCGTCTACGTTACCCATACAAGGTCTATTTCCAATTAATTCAACTTGTATATCAACGCCGTTGTTTTTAGCCGTTTCAAAAATGGTTTCAAAATTATTTTTCATTATATTAAGACAATCTAAATCGTCCGACCTATATTCGCAAAGCATTTCCGCTTTTTGACATATAGTGTTTACCGAAGTTCCGCCTTCAAAAATTCCTACGTTGTAAGTCGTTTTAGTGCCTTCTTTTTTAGGAACTTGAATTTCGTAAATTTGCGTAACTATTTTAGAAAGTTCGTTTATGGCGTTTGGGTTTCCAAAAGCGCCGTAAGAGTGCCCGCCTTTTGTTGTAACCGCTACTTTATACCTATGCGAGCCTACGCTTTTATTGTAAATATGGCTAAAACCACCGCAGTCTATTGAAAACATGTGGTCTATTTTTCCGCTATAATCTTTAAAGATTTGCTTTACGCCTTTAAGATTTCCTAAACCTTCTTCACAAGCGTTTGCCGAAAATAATAGGGAAGTGGTTGGTTTGTAGTTTACGTCTTTTAAATATTTGCAAACCGCTAAAATTATGGCTACGCAAACGGTATCGTCGCCAACGCCGGGGCAATATAAATAAGTTTCGTCTTCAACGATAGGCATTGGGGTAGTGTCTGGAAAAACCGTGTCCGTATGCGCAATAATTAAAGCGTATTTATCCGTGTTTCCTTTAATATCCCATATTACGTTTTTTGCTTCGTCTATATAAGCGTTGTCGTAGCCTATACCTTTTAAATAGTTAAGAATATATTCCGCCCTTTTTTCTTCGTGATGAGAAGGGGCTGGTATAGAGCATAATTCTTTTGTTAAGTAAAGTGCTAAATCATAATAGTTTTCACTTTTAAAATTTTCCATAATAACACCTTTTTTGTAAATAACGTACCACCCCTTAATTTAGGCAAGTGGTACGCTAAAAGTTTAATTAAAATTCAATAATTCCAAATCCCGTTGCTAAAACTTTTACCGAGTAGGTCTTGTCGTCAATCTTTTTAAGTCTTATAGTATTTGGGTTTTCTTTAACGATTTTAGGAACCGTTGTGTCTTTAAACGTTAAAGTAACTACCGCGTCGGCTTTATGGTCTATAATATCGCCGTATTCGTGGCTACGAGTGTTACCTTCGTTGTTAAATATAGTTAAGAAGCGCTTGCCGTTTTCGTCGTAAGAAACAAGCCAGTGAAGCCCGTCTACGTAGCAAGGCATAACTTCTTTAATAAGAGTTTTTAATTCGTATTCAAACTTGTCTAAATCGCAAGATTCAATAATTTTATATTTGCTATCTTTTTTAGCGTTTTTAAAGTCGCTATCTTTGGTTGCGTCAATTAAATATTCGTATTTAGCAAAAGTTTCTTCACTGCAATCTTCGTAAATAATATCAAACACGTCAGGGAATTTAGAGTTTGTAATAGTATGGCTTTCGTTTCCGTAAGTTTCGCCAGCGTGGTTAAATATTAACTTAATTACGTCTTCAACGTGGCCAAAGTAAGCTTTTTCTTCTGCGTTTAAAGGAGAACCCATATAAACGTCTCTATGCTTGCCAACTACGGCTTCTTTTGCCGCTTCTTTGGTTAAAACGAGTTCTACGCAACTGTATTTTTTAGGAAGTACTATTGCAAAAGGCGTTACAGCCTTAACACCCCTATAATTTTCGGCAGTTTTAATAAAGTTCTTTTTAACTAAGCCGTAAGTAGAAAGGTCGTAAGAATTCATATCGCTGTAACTACAATTAAGACCCCATTCTTCCGCCATATAATCTGCGCCACTCATTAAAGAGTAGTAGTAAATACGATTTTGAAGTAAGCGCGAACTACCGCCGTTTTCGCCAAAGGTAGTAAAATCGTCACCGTGTTGTTCTTGCGATAAGTACCACTCGTTAGACGGGTCGCTGTTAAAGCAAGGCATAGAATAAGTGCTAGGGTCGTGTTCACGCCAGCATTCGTAGTAAGTACCCCAAGTTTTGCCGTTAGCCAATGCCATACCGCGCGCAAGTGCAACGGCAATACGCATCCAAGGAATTTGACAGCCAACTTCCGGCATAAACGTTCTCATACCTAAATCGTTTTGAAGTTTAGTTGCTAAAAAGTAACTGTCGCAAGGTAAAACGTTGTCGTACGTATCTTTTATTCTACGGGTAAACATTTCTTTCATTTCTTCCGTAAATTCTTGCCAAGTTTCAGCGTAAACTTTATTGGCGTAGTAATAAACGTTATCTTGTGAAAATCTGTGAAGTTTAGTTCCGTCAGGCAACGTTTGTTTAGAAGTTATCATACGTTCACTTAACTCTTTTAAATCGTACGGACCTTTACTTCCGCCCATAGCCTTAATCATTCTTGGCCATTCTGCAAAACGCCTGTTAGAGCCACTTTCGTGAAGTTGGAAACCTAAAAAGTCGTTTCCAAGCATATTTCTGTATTCTTCTACTAACGACTTATCAAAAACGTAATCGTGCCAAGTAGTGCCACCGCAAATTCTGTCAACGTAGAAAGGGAACTTGTTGTCTTTAATATAGTTATAAAGTTTAGTTCCTTTTGCCGCGTAAACGTTAAATTTTAGGTCAAACGGTACGGGAAAGTCGTGTTGGAGTTTAAAACCAGTATCTTTATTAATAAGTCCGTTTATTTCTAACCCTTTAAAATGTTCGTCGTTGTAAACGTGATAAAATTTCATAATTTCTCCTAATCAAAATAATTTTTTTGTACGGCGTTTACCGTATGGTACACGTCTAAATAATTATACCACGCTTTTTTATAAATGCAAGCAAAATATTAATATTTTATATAAATATTTTAGTTTACGGCAAAAAATAAAAAAACCTTAAAAATTTGTTAAAAGTTTGCTAAAATTTGCAAAAATTTATTAGATATTTTAATTAATTTTACTAATGTGTCTAAAAACAATTGAAAAATTTTTGCAAACAGTATATTATATATATAATGGACGAGTTTATGCCGTTCAAAAAGGGCGTGCATAATGGTGCATAATAGTAAAATGGCGTCAAAATAATAAGGGCGCAAAAAAGGGAATTATGGCAGGAAAGAAAAAAGGTATATTTGCAAGGATTATAGAAGGCCCAGAAAGGTCGGAAGACTATGCAAGAAAAACTATGCCTGGCAACAGATGGGCGCTAGGTTGGAGTTTGTTTACAACTAACATCATTAAATTATTAAAAATCAACTTGCTTATGGTTTTGTTTATTTCGCCTATGCTTTTGGCGTTTATGTTTAGAACGATGTTAATAAGCAACCAGTCTTATTATGCTCCGTTTTCTCAAAATATGGGTATAGGTTATCCTATGCACCCTATGCTTGCGGGAAGAGAGCAAGAAATAGTTTTGTATACCGACATGGTAATTTTTGCCTTAATGATGCCGTTATCTTTAATTGCTTCAATAGGATTATCGGGCGGATTTTACGTAATGAGAAATATGGTTTGGACGGAAGGCGTTTTCGTAACTTCCGATTTTTGGACGGGTGTAAAAAAGAATTATAAATGGATTTTCTTAACCACCTTGTTTTTCGTGCTTATATTTGGACTTACGTTTATATCCATTGATTTAGCCAATTATCAATTATCGTTAAACGCGTCAAGTGGAATAATGTTTAAAATTTCAAAAATAGTTTGCTATATTTTCTTGGTTTTTGCTAGTTGCGTATATTTTTTAATGTTAACTATGGGCGTAACGTACAAACTTAAATTTTGGCAAAACTTATCAAACGGCGTAATTTTAGCGTTAGGTTTATTGCCTATGAACGCATTTTTCTTGGCGTTAGGCGCATTGCCGTTTGTATTGTTATTTATGGATATAACGTCTATATTCTTTGCAATGGGCGTGCTTTTAGTGGTGTTTATTTCGCTTTCAGTGTTTACTTTAATTTGGACGAATTACAGCCATTGGGTATTTGACGAGTTTATTAACGACAAGGTTGCCGGCGCTAAAAAGTATAGGGGTATTTATAAAGACGGCGTTTCGTTAGCCCCCGAACAATTCGTGTATAAAAAATCTAATATGACTGCAAAGCCCGTTAAACCTATAACGGACTATGACGTTGAAATTGCCATACTTCCCGAATCTTATTCTCGCGCGGACTTACTTAAACTTGCAGAAAGTAAAAAACTTATGATTGAAGATAGCGATAGGTACGCGGAAGAGCATAAAAACGACTATGCCGATATTGAAAGCGAAGTTGACGATTTTATGCAAGGCGAAGCACAATCTACAAAAAAAGAAAACACTAAAAAGAAGAACAAAAACAAAGGTAAAAAATGAGTTTGCCATATAAAATTTTAGCACCTTTTTATAACGATTTAATAAAAGGCGAAAGTTACGACGCGTGGATAAACAACGTTATAAAAACGGTAAAAAAATACTCTCCGTTAAACACGGGGATAGACTGCGCTTGCGGAAGCGGTACGGTAACTAGAAAGTTAAAAAACGCCGGTTACGACGTAATTGGGGTTGACGTTAGCGAAGAAATGCTAAAAACCGCGCAAGTAAATTCTATAAAAGAAGGCTATAATATTAATTTTATAAAACAGGATATGAAGTCGTTAAAAAGTCTAGAAAAAGTCGGGTTTATTACGGTTATTAACGACGGTTTTAATTATATTTTGCCAAGTGATATTAAAAAGACTTTGCTTTCTTTTAACAAGTGTTTAGTTAAAGGCGGTCTTTTGGTTTTTGACGTTTCTACCGAATATAAAATGCAAAGCGTTTTAGACGGGCAAATGTACGGCGACAACGACTTTGACGTTTCTTATATGTGGTTTAGCGAATATAACAAAAACGAAAAACAACTTTCTATATCTTTAACTTTTTTTAAAAAAGAGGGCAAGTTATACCGCCGTTACGACGAAGAGCAAATTCAGTATTGCCACAGCGTTAACGATATATCGCTTGCATTAGAAGAAAGCGGTTTTAAAATAATTGATATAACGGACGAAACTTTTAGCGAATTTAAACCTAATAGTACGAGGGCTGTGTTTACGGCAATAAAAAAATAGTTATGGACGCATTATATAAAACTTTAATTGAAAACGGCTATATTTCACTTACC
The DNA here is from genome assembly GCA_045644385.1 of Christensenellaceae bacterium. Taxonomy (GTDB): domain Bacteria; phylum Bacillota; class Clostridia; order Christensenellales; family Borkfalkiaceae; genus HGM11412. The sequence continues at coordinate 3,064 of JAZRGU010000001.1, read as the reverse complement.
GTAATTGAAACTACTAAAATCGTGAATAAAGCCATAAAATTTCATAAACTTACTCCGTTAACCGCCGCAGGTCTTGGAAGGACTATGACGGCGTCGCTTTTTATGGCGTCAAATTTAAAAAATAAAGGTGATAGGCTTTCTGTAACTATATGCGGAAACGGAGTTGGCGGGCATATAATAGTAAGTGCAGATAGTAATCTTAACGTGCGTGGATACATAGATAATCCCCACGTTAATTTGCCGTTAAAACCAAATGGTAAACTTGACGTTAAAGGGCTTGTTGGCGAAGGTAGGTTAACGGTTATAAAAAGTATGGGTTTAAAAGAGCCTTATACGGGTTCAAGCAAAATTATAAGTGGCGAAATAGCCGAAGATTTTGCGTATTATTATACGGTGTCAGAGCAAACTCCAACGGCTATGGCGTTGGGCGTAAAAGTTAACGGCAAGGGCGTTTGTGTAGGCGCGGGCGGGGTAATAATGCAAGTTATGCCCGGTTGCAGTGAAGAAGCAATTGCGCGTGCCGAAAGTATTATTTCTAATTTTTCTAACGTAAGCACTATAATTGAACGAATAGGTGCGGAAAATTTATGTAAAGAATATTTTAAAGGTAGCGAATTTACTAAATACGAAGTAAAGTATAAGTGCGTGTGCAGTAAAAGGTATATAGACAACGTAATAACTTCGCTTGGAATAAAAGAAGCGCAATCTATAATTGACGAGCAAGGAAAAATAGAGGTCGGTTGTCAATATTGCAACAAAACGTACGTTTATATGCAAGAAGATATAGAAAAACTGTTCAAATAAAATGGCAAAAATTTATACTGCTACTTATGACAATTTAACACTTAATAAACTTTATTCAAAAAAGGTTGAAGAGGGCGACTACGAAGGTGCGTTAAGCGCAATTAGGCGTATGCAGTCTAACGGCGAAAACAAAGAAGTTTTATATCAACTTTACGCCACCGTGTACTATAAAATGGAAATGTATCACGAGGCTATTGAAAGTTGGTATAACTACCTTTCGGTATGTAGTCCAAATAAATGCGTGCGGGCATACAACGGGCTTGGCGCGTCTTTTTTTAGGCTTAAAGATTTAAACAACGCCAAATATTATTTTAACTTGCAAGTAACGTCAAAATCTAGGCAATTATATCCGTACGACGACGTCGTTAGGGAGTTTTATAACGAAGTTACTGACGTAAAAAAAGCCTTTTATATAGCGTATCCGTATAAAGACGCAAATTTTTCTAAACTGATTGCCTATTGTTACGATTTAATAAAGTATAACGAGTATCAAGACGTTATTGACAATTTAAAAGTTGTGCCAAAAGAGTCTAAATTTTATAGCGAAGCGTTAATGCAAACGGCAATAGCGCATTTCTTTTTAGAAGATAATATTAAAGCCGTTAATTGTATAGAAAAATCGGTTGAAGCCGACCCAAATAACGCTACGGCGTTATGTAATGCAGTTAGCATATGCAAGGCTGTTAACGAAAGGGAAAAGGCGAGTTTTTATATAGAAAAATTGCGCGCTAGTTTTCCTATTAAAAATGAAGAAGCAAGGGTTAAAGCCGTTATGGTTTTTGAAGATTTTGGCGATTATAAAACGGCAAAAACGCTTGCGTTAGAGCAATTAAAACAAAAGCCTTACGACGTTAATACGACGTATATTTTAGCGTTTTTGGAGTTTAATTTAAAGAATTTTGAAGGCGCAAAACAGTGCTTTTTAAAACATTATAGGCTAACTAAAAACTACGTTTCTAAAAGTTACGCAAATTATTGTGATAGTGCAATAATAAAGGCAAAATCAAACAAAAGAATTAAAAAATTAGAGTTTATGTTTGATTTGCAACACGACGCTAAACTTGAAGTTTTACAAAAACTAATTGAACTAAAAAATAAAAAATCTTTTAAAATAACCGACGAATTTTTAAGTTTATGCGAGTATTGTTTAGGCTCTACAAACGAAAAATTATGTTTTTTGGCGGTAGATTTATTGTTTGAAAGCAACTGTCAAAAGTCTAGCGAGTTTTTAAAAAAGGCTCTACTATCAACCAGCACTTACGAAACGGTTAAAAAGGCCATAATATCGTGCTTTATTTTAGACGGTTACGACGGCGAATTAAGCGTTGTTTTCGGCGCTAAATTTAAAAAATTTAAACTAGATAAAGTCGTATTTTACGGAGATAACGGCGCAGTTTTTCAAAAAGCGTACGCGTTTATGGTGTCGGAAGTTTGCGCTTTTTGCGAAGATTTTTCAAGGTTAAAAGACGGGGCGTACGAAGTATACGGCGCGCTAGTGTTTAACGGAAAAGAAAACGAAGTAGACGACGAATACGCCTTATCTGCGCTTATGTTTGAAGTTTCTAAAACCATACAAGAAGTAAACAAAACTCAACTTGCAAAGTTTTTTAAAAGTTCAACAAGGGCTATAAAAAAGGTAAGAGATTTGTATTTATCGTGTATAAATTCAGGTAAAGAAGACGGTACAAATAGCCAAATTAACGAAAGCAAAGAAGATAAAACTATAACAAGCGATAATTTAAATTACGACTATCTTTACGGAGACGATGATTTTTAAAATAAGGCTCCGTCACAATAAACGGTTAATAAATAACAAATGAAATACTGCGTAATACGTCGTTAAAGCCCTTGAAAAGACGTATACTCTTATCTTCGGGCGTTTGCCTTGTCTTACTTGCATTTGATTTGTTATTTTAAAATTAACCTAATATTGTGCCGTCGCCTTGTCTCCGTCACAATAAACGGCATATAATAGCAAGTAAATATAGTATAATACTTTGTTAAAACCCTTGAAAAGACGTATACTCTTATCTTCGGGCGTTTGCCTAGTCTTACTTGTATTTGATTTGTTATTTTTAAATTAACCTAATATTGTGCCGTCGCCTTGTCTCCGTCACAATAAACGGCGTATAATAGCAAGTAAATATAGTGTAATACTTTGTTAAAGCCTTGAAAAGATGTAAACTCTTATCTTCGGGCGTTTGCCTAGTCTTACTTGTATTTGATTTGTTATTTTTAAATTAACCTAATATTGTGCCGT